>JAPSGB010000014.1:0-99532 GCA_035063585.1 Polyangiaceae bacterium | reverse complement strand
AAGTCCAAGCGCGATTGCGAATTTGTGCTCCGCACCCCGCGCCCGGCTCCAGCCAACGCAAGTCCTCCATCACGCGTCGGATTCCTTCACCCGCCCGGCCCGACTACCGAGCGGAGCTGGGCGCGCGCCTCGGCGCAGACGCTCAGTTCGGCGAGAGCCCGAGCGGCGCGCTCGGCGGGGCGGCAGGGAGCGCGCGCGCCGACGCCGAGGACGAGGGCGCCGGCGCGGCGGTGAGCTGGTCGAGCGTCTCCTCGGCCTGCTTCACGTCGGCGGCAGGGAGCTTCTTCTTCAGGGAGCACGCGGGCTCGAGCCCTCCCTTGCACGCGAAGGCCACCAGCCGCGCGGCCTGCACCGTGTCGCGCTCCACGCCGCGGCCGGACGCGTAGCCGCCAGCGGCGAGCATGCACGAGCTGAGCTCGCCCGAGCGGCAGAGGTCCTCGGCGAGCGGGACACCTTCCTTCGCACCCTCCTTCCCCTTGCTGCCCAGCACCAGCGCGCGCGCGTACATGGCGCAGCCTTGGAGCGAGCCGAGCGCGCGACAGGACTGCTCGAGGAGCCCGAGGCCCCGGTCCACGTCCTTCTTCACCCCTTCGCCCTCGATGAGCAGCCCGCCGTAGAAGGCGCACCCCCCGCCGTCGCCCCCCTTGCAGCCTCGCTCGAGGAAGGGCGCGGCCGAGGTGGGATCCGGCTTCTTGCCGATGCCCTGGAGGTGCATCGTGCCGAGCAGCGTGCAGGCGGGCGAGAACCCTCCTTCGCACGCGCGCTCGGCGCGCGCCCGCGCGCTCTCCGGATCCTTCTGCACGTCGCCCGCGCCCATGAGCTCGAGCATCGCGAGCTGGGTGCACCCGGCGGGGCTCTCCGCCTTGCAAGCGTCGGCGATGAGCGAGGCGCCCTTCGCCGCGTCGTGCGGCAGCCCGAGAGCGCCGGTGAGCATGGCGCGCCCGACCGCGACGCAGCCCTCCGGCAGGTCGTGATCGCACGCCCGCTGATAGTAGCGCGCAGCGGTCGCGGGCTCGGCCGGCATCGCGCGGCCGCTCGAGTAGAGCTCGCCGAGCACCGCGCAGCCGGCAGGTGGAGCGTCCTTGCAGGCGAGCTCGAGCTCCGCGACCGCGGCTGCGAGATCCCGCGGCGCGCCGCGCCCGGCGAGGTGCGCCATGGCGAGGTACACGCAGCCGTCTTTGGCATCGCCGTGGCACGCGCGCTCGAAGAGCGCGACCGCGGCCTTCTCATCCCGCTTCACGCTGCCCTGGCCATCGAACAAGATGACGCCCTTGCCCACGCAGCCGCGGTCGATCTTCTGGTCGCAGGCTGCGCTGAAGAGCTGCCACGCGCGCTCGACGTTCTTCTCGATGCCCGTCCCGTTCAAGTACGCGACCCCGAGGGACGCGCACCCGCGTTGCTCACCGGCCTGGCAGGACTCCTGAAAGAGCTGGAGCGCTCGCGCGAGGTCCTTCTTCACGCCGCCCTGACCCTGCACCGCGAGGTGCCCGAGCCCGGCGCAGCCGAGCGGATCCTTGAGCGCGCAGGCGCGCTCGAAGCTCTTCGCCGCCGCAAGCACGTCGCGCGGCATCCCGGTGCCGTTGTACTCGGCGCGGCCGAGCCGGCCGCAGGCCTCGGCGTTGCCGGCATCGCACGCGCTTCGGAAGAGCGCGACCGCTCTGACGTCGTTGCGCTTGGTCGCGTCCCCCTCGCTCAGCAGCTTACCGAGCGCGAGGCACGCGGCGTAGTCGGGCTCCCTGCCGGAGCAGCGCGCCTCGCAAGCCGCGCGGTCTCCCCGGGCGCACGCCTCCGAGCTCGGGGGCGCGGTTCCGGCGTGCGCGCGGCGGAGCGCGAGCGCTCCGCCCACCATGCCCGCGACCACCAGCATCGCGAGGACGAACGCCATGAGCCCGCTCGGCGACCGGCGCCGGTCGTGAGAGCTCACCATCGGCGAGTCCGTCCGGCGCGGTGCTCGGCGATGGTGGTCTGATCTTGCTCTTTCTTGACGAGCACGCCGCCGAAAGGCAGCTCCGCGCGGATCCGCTCCGCGCCGACCCCGGCCCGCGCGAGGACCGCGATCCAGTCGATGAGCTCGCTGGTGCTCGGCCGCTTGCGGACGCGCGGTACGCCTCGCACCTCGTAGAACGCGCCGATCGCCTGCTCGACCAGCGCGTCGTCGACGTCCGGGTGATGCACGCGGACGATGCGTTTCATGAGGTCGGGCTCGGGGAAATCGATGAAATGAAAGACGCAGCGACGCAAGAAGGCGTCGGGGAGCTCCTTCTCGTTGTTGCTGGTGATGATCACCACCGGGCGATGCCCGGCGACCACTTCGTCGCCCGTCTCGGCGACCACGAAGCGCATGCGATCGAGCTCGTGGAGTAGGTCGTTCGGGAATTCGAGATCCGCCTTGTCGACCTCATCGATGAGCAAGATGACCCGCTTCGTGGCGGCGAGCGCGCGCCCGAGCGGCCCGTACTTGATATAGCGCCGGATGTCCTTGACGCCCTCCGGCCCGGCGTCCCCAAAACGTGCGTCATAGAGGCGCTGCACGGTGTCATAGACGTAGAGGCCGTCTTGCGCGCGAGTCGTGGATTTCACGGGCCAGTGGATGAGCTCGTGCTCCATCGCCTCAGCGATGGCGGCGGCGAGCAGCGTCTTGCCCGTCCCCGGCTCACCCTTCACGAGCAGCGGGCGCTCGAGCGCCACTGCGGCGTTCACTGCCGCCTCGAGCCCCGGATCCGTGATGTAGCTCCTCGTGCCGCGAAATGTGGCAAATGGTGACTTCACGCGGGCCTTGTTAGCACGGCCCGCCGGCCGCCGCCCGGAAAGCCGCGGCCCGTGTTAGGAGGGTGCCGATGGTCCGCTATGAGATCCGCGGAGCGAGCCCCGGAGACGAGCCCGAGCTCCTCCGGCTCGCCGGATTTCTCGACACGGTGAACCTGCCGAACCACCGCGGGCACGTCGAGCGACTGGTCGAGCTCGCCACTCGGAGCTTCTCGGGCAAGCTGAAGGAGCTCCGGCACCGAAAGTACGTCTTCGTGCTCTGGGATCTCGAGGAGCGCTGCGCGGTCGGGACCTCGATGATCGTCGCGCAGCTCGGCCGCCGCGACGCGCCGTACATCTACCTCGACGTCATCAGCGAGGAGAAATACTCGGCACCGCTCGACAAGTACTTCCAGCACACGGTGCTGAAGATTGGGTTCTCCTATCACGGCCCGACCGAGATCGGCGGGCTGGTCGTGAACCCGAGCTACCGCCGCGCGAGCGAGCGCCTCGGGCTCATGATCTCCTACGTGCGCTTCCTCTTCATCGCGGCGCACCGCGAGCTCTTCCAGAACGAAATCCTGGCGGAGCTCCTGCCGCCGCTCGAGCCGGATGGCACCAGCCACCTATGGGAGGCGCTCGGCCGTCGCTTCACCGGCATGAGCTACGCCGAGGCGGATTTGCTCTCGAGCGAGAACAAGAGCTTCATCCGCGATCTCTTCCCGACCGGCGACATCTACGCGACGTTGCTGTCACCCGGCGCGCAGGGCGTCATTGGCAAGGTCGGCGCGCAGACGCGCGGGGTCGAGAAGATGCTGCGCCGGATCGGCTTCCGCTACGCCGAGCGGGTCGATCCCTTCGACGGCGGACCGCACTTCGTCGCGCCGGTCGAGGAGATCAGCCTGGTCCGCGCCACCGCCCGCGCGCGGCTGGCCGGCGCGGTGTCGCCGGGGGACTCGACCGCGAACGCCCTCGTCGCGCGCGAGCTCGGCGAAGCGCCGTGGCTCCGCGCGATCACCGCGCCCTGCGCGCTCGAGCGTGACGGACGCGTGCGCCTGCCCGAAGAGGCCATCTTACACCTCGGGCTCGCCGAGGGCGACGCCCTCCTGGTGCTGCCGCTCTGAGAGAGCGTGGGCTCAAATCGCGGGTTCGGCCACGGCCGCGGGGTTCGCCGCGGCGGCGTCGCGCGCGGCGTTGCCCGTGCCGCGTTCGTCCTTCACGACCTTGCCGTCCACCATGCGGACCACGCGCGGCATGCTCTCCGCGAAGCTCGGGTTATGAGTCACCACCACGATGGTCGTGCCGTGCTCCCGATTGATCTGGAAGAAGAGCTCGTGAATGGCCTCGCTGGTCTGCGTGTCGAGGTTGCCGGTAGGCTCGTCCGCCAGCACCAGCTTCGGATCGAGCGCGAGGGCCCGGGCGACGGCCACGCGCTGCTGCTCGCCACCGCTCAGCTCGCCGGGGCGATGGGTGCCGCGATCACCGAGCCCCACCTCACCGAGGAGCACCCGCGCGCGCTTCTCCATCTCCTTGCGTGAGCGGCCCTGGATGATCCCGGGCATCATCACGTTCTCGAGCGCGGTAAATTCCGGCAAGAGGTGATGAAACTGAAAGACGAACCCGATCTCGCGGTTTCTCACCGCGGCGAGCCGCGCCGAGTTCATCTGGGTGAGCTCCTCGCCGGCGAGCAGGATCTTCCCGCTGGTCGGCAGGTCGAGCGTGCCGATGCAGTGGAGGAGCGTGCTCTTGCCAGCTCCGCTCGGCCCTACGATGCTGAGGATCTGCCCAGCATAGATCCTGAGATCGATCCCCTTTAGCACCTGGAGGGTCCGCCCCATGTGCTCGAAGCTCTTGTGGAGATCCTCGATGATGACGAGCGCGTCGGTCACTGTGGTCGTCTCTCCCTGGTTGCCGGTCCGGCGCGGCTGCGCGCCGAGCCGGCCTCACTCGTAGCGGATCCCCTCGACGGGGCGAAGTCGACTCGCGGCGATGGCCGGATAGATGGTGGCGATGGTGGTGATGGCGAGCGCCGACAGCGCGACCAGCGTGTAATCTACCGGATCGACGTTGATGGGCAGCCGATCGACGTAATAGACGTCCGGATCCAGCCGGACGCCGAGCCAGAGCAGGCTGAGGGTGAGCGCGAGCCCCGTCACCACGCCGAACACCGTGCCGATCGCGCCAATGATCACACCCTCGGTCATGAACACGCGCAAAATCGCGCGATCGCTGGTGCCGATCGCCTTGAGGATGGCGATTTCCTTGCTCTTCTCGGTCACCATCAAGAGCAGCGTGCAGATGATGCAGAAGCTCGCCACCGCGATGGCGATGGAGAGGATGACGAAGGTCGCCACGCGCTCGAGCTTGAGCGCCGAGAAGAGGCGCTTGTTCATCTGCTTCCAGTCGCGGATCTCGAGATCGTCCCGATGGATCGCGCTCTTCACCCGCGCGTCGACGGCCTCGACCTTCTCGGCGTCGTCGACCTTGACCTCGACCGCGGTGATGTGGCCCTTGACGTCGAGAAAGTCCTGGGCGTCCTCGAGTCGCATGTAGGCGTGCGCGGCATCGTACTCGTACATGCCGCTGTAGAAGATCGCCGCCACGCGAAAACGACGCGTGCGCGGCAGGACCCCCATCGGCCCGAGATCCCCGAGCGGTGAGACCAGGGTCACCTCGTCGCCGACGTAGACGTGGAGCGTCTTGGCGAGCTCACGGCCGATGACGACCCCCGGATAGCTGTCGGGCGGCACCATGGCCGCCTTCACGTCGTGGTCGAGCCCATTTTCGAGGTAGGGGCGGATGTCCGGCCCCTTCCGGTACTTCTCACCGCCCGGGCCGAGCCCGATCACCTCGTCCGGCGGCAGGTTCGCGAGCTTGGCGGGGTCGTCGAGATAACGAAAATCTCCGACCTCGATGTTGTTCACCAAGTCGATGACGGTGCCGATGGTCTTCGGATCGATGCCGCGCACGATCACGCCCGCCGTGTTCGAGGAGCTCGACGCCATCGCCTCCCCTTGCACCACCGGAGTGGCGGCCTTGACGCCCGAGACCAGGCGGACGTCGTCGACCACCGGCCGCCAGTGATCGAAGCCGCCGACCGCGGTCGACTGCACCCGCAGGTGAGCGTTGTTGCCGAGGATCTTTCGCTTCAGATCCGCGCCGAAGCCGCCCATGATGCTCACTACGGCGCAGAGCGCGAGTGAGCTCAGCGCGACGCCGGCGATGCTGAGCACCGAGATCACGGTGAGAAATCCGCTCTTGGTCGCTCGCACGTGGCGCGCCGCCACGAACGGCACGAACCCGCCGCCCTCGATACGATCGAGCACCCAGGGCAACGCGAGCGCCATGAACGCGACGGTGAAGGCGGTCCCCGAGAGCGCCGCGCCCACCCGCACGAACTGGTGCCACAAGACGAAGTAGCTGCCCTTGGGCTGCGGGAGCGTCTGTGCCCAGACGGCGAGCCCGGCGAACGCCATCAGGAACACCCCGGTCGCTCCGGCCAGCAGATGCCGCCGCCCACCCTTGCCGAGCCTGCGGACACCGAGCACGAGGAGCCAGGCGACGAGCGTCGCCGCGGCGACCACGAGCGCGATGCGCCCGTAGATCCCCATGGCGAGCCACGCCTTGCCGACGATGCCGGCCGCCTGGGCGGGAGCCGTCGGCGCCGGCGCGCTCGGGATGGCCGCGATCATCGCGGCGTGGACTCCGGCCTCATGAGCGGGAACGCGATGACGTCGCGGATCGACGACTGCGCGGTGAGCATCATCACCAGCCGATCGACGCCGAGGCCGAAGCCGGCGGCCGAGGGCATCCCGTGCTCGAGCGCGCGGACGTAGTCGACGTCGTAGTCCATCGTCTCCTCGGCGCCGCGGGTCTTCTTGTCGACCTGGGCGCGGAACCGCTCGGCCTGATCGTCGGGATCGTTGAGCTCGCTGAAGGCGTTACACAGCTCGCGCGAGTGCACGAAGAGCTCGAAGCGATCGACCAGCGACGGGTCCGCGTCCTTCTTGCGGGCGAGCGGCGAGACCTCGAAGGGGTAGTCGGTGATGAACACCGGGACGCTGCGCGCCCCGTCTCGCGCGCGGTAATCCTCCGCGAGGAACGGCTCGGCCAGGTACTCGTAGGCGGAGAACGTGCGCTCGCCCTCGCTGTCGCACGCCGCCAGGCCCTTCGTGAAGTTCTGCCAGTCGATGGCGGCCGCGCGGGGCGAGCGCTCGGCGAGCGACGACGCGCGCGCGCCGAGCGACTCCGAGGAGAGCTCGAGGCCAGCCGGCAGCCCGGCGAGCTCGAGGGCGCGCCCGATCGCGTCCTTCATGGGCACCCGCGCGAACCGCTCCGCGAAGGTGAACGGGCGCTCGGCGACCCAGCGCGCATGAGTCTCGGCCTGCCCGAGCGACGCCATCTTCTCGGCCAGGAACCCATCGACGTGGCGGAGCATCTCCTCCGCCTCCGTCATGAGCGTCTGGTAGGTGGCGTAGGCCTGATAGAACTCGAGCATGGTGAACTCGGGGTTGTGCCGAGTGCTGATGCCTTCGTTGCGATACGAGCGCCCGATCTCGTAGACGCGCTCGAGCCCACCGACCAGGAGTCGCTTCAGATAGAGCTCCGGCGCGATCCGGAGGAAGAGCGTCATGTCGAGCGTGTTGTGGTGGGTGACGAAGGGCCGCGCGGCGGCTCCGCCCACCAGCGGGTGCAAGGTGGGCGTCTCGACCTCGAGGAAGCCGAGGCCGTCCAGGTAGCTGCGGAGCCCCTGCACCACGAACGAGCGCGCGCGCAGCACCATCGCGGCGTCCGGGTTCGCGACCAGATCGACGTAGCGGCGGCGGTAGCGGGCATCGACGTCGGTGAGCCCGTGCCACTTGTCCGGTAGCGGGCGGAGCGCCTTGGTGAGGAGCCGGAGCGAGGTCGCCTGGACGCTGAGCTCGCCGGTCTTGGTGACCATCACCGGGCCCCGCACCTCGAGGTGATCGGCGAGATCGATCTCGTCGAGCGCGGCGTAGTCCGCCCCGAGCACGTCCTGCTTCGCAAAGATCTGGAGCTCGCCAGAGCCGTCGCGCAGGCGCAGGAACGACGCCTTGCCAAACCCGCGGCGCGCCATGAGCCGCCCGATCACGTGCACCTCGGCCTCTCCCCCGAGCGCGGCGACCTGCTCCGCGGCGTACCGGCCCTCGCGCGCGTCTACCAGCGCGCTCGCGAACCGCTGCCGCAGCGCAGCAATCAGCTCGCGGTCGTCGAGCGCGACGTCGTTCGCGAAGGGGTTGCCTCCGCGGGCGCGGACGCGCTCCGCCTTGGCTCGCCGGGCCTCCACGAGCGCGTCTTCGGCGCTGGTCGCCTCGTCGGCGGGGGTCGCTTGCTCGGACGCGCTCATTTGACGCGGCGGGTCTAGCGCGGTGGCTCGGGCGCGTCCACAGCCGGACCGCGCCATGATATGCTGACTCCGGGCTCTCGGAGGTCTCATGACTCATCGCTTGCTTCGTTCGACCCTCGGTCTCGGTCTCGGTGTCATCGTCGCCTGCTCGGCCACCGGCGGCACCGACGCGCAGCCCGGCGGCAGCGGCGCGAGCGCGGGCTCGGGCGGCGCGGCGGCCGCCGACGCCGGGCTCGGTGGCGCCGGCGCGGGCGCGGGCGCGAACACCGGCGGCGGCGCGGGCACCGGCGGCGCGAGCGGCGCGGGCACCGGTGGCGCGAGCGGCGCGGGCACCGGCGGCGGACCCCAGGCGAGCGACCTCTGCGGCAACGGCCTCGACGACGATGGCAACGGGATGGTCGACGAGGGCTGCGCGTGCCAGGACGGCGCGACCCAGGCGTGCTGGAGCGGCCCCGCCCAGCGTCGCGGCGTCGGCGCCTGCAAGGACGGGGTGCAGGCGTGCGAGAGGTACGGCGAGTTCAACGCATGGGGCCCGTGCGTCGGCGAGACGCTGCCGAGCACCGAGATCGCGGGCAACGGCGTCGACGAGGACTGCGACGGCAGCGACCCGGGCGGCGCGTGCGTCCCGACCTCGACCAGCGAGGAGTGTTTCAGCGGGAAGGACGCCGACTGCGACGGGCTCATGGGCTGCCAGGACTCCGACTGCGCCACGGTGTGCAGCTGCGCGCCGACCGAGGACTGCTCGAACGGCAAAGACGACGACTGCGACGGCAAGCTCGACTGCCAGGACTCCGACTGCGTGCAAGCCGCCAACTGCAAGCCGGTGAGCGGCTGCAAGCCCGAGTTCCCGTTCATCACCGAGCTGCTCTGCGGTGACGGAAGAGACAACGACTGCGACGGGAAGGTCGACTGCGCCGATCCCGACTGCAAGCGCCCCGGCACCTGCGGCTGCGCCCCGCGCGAGACGAGCTGCTCCGACGGCGTCGACGAGGACTGCGACGGGAACACCGACTGCAAGGATCTCGACTGCGAGAAGTGCACGCCCGGCCAATCGCGCTACTGCGACGACCCGACCTACTGTCACTGGGGCAAGCAGAAGTGCGACAATAACGGCACGTGGGGCACCTGCTACGAGACGCCGGATCGCCCGAAGGGCTGCAGCGGCGATCTCTACAGCGCCTCCTGCTGCACGAACGCCGGCGAGTGCTGCGAAGACTACCCGAACAGCAAGCAGTCCATCGGCAACTGCGCCGGTGTCGTCAAGTGTGAGTGAGCGGGGCGCCGAGGGGCTGTTGTCGGCTCGGCGCGGAACCGCACTCATCGAACGAACTCGCGCGTCGCTCGCGCATCGTCCGCCGCGCGCCACGCTCGCCGCGAGCGCGCTCCTGGTCGCGCTCACGCTGGGGTGCGCGGAGCCCGAGCGCGCGCCCGCCTCGGTTCGCGTCACCGCCGCGCCGCGCCGGGTGAGCGCCCCCGCGCCGGGCGATCTCGGCGAGGCGTGCCGCGACGTCGGCGAGGTGCGGGCGTGCTTTCGCCCGGCGGGCCCGGCGCGGGTCCCGCGACCGCTCCCCGACGCGCCGCACCGTGGCGGGTGGCGCTGCTCGGGCGCCGGAGCGGCGCGCACGTGCGAAGAGCGCGCGCTCGGCGCGGGCCCGTTCGTGGCATCCGGCGCGCTCCACACGCAGCGCTTCGCGCGCTTGCCGGACGACGGTCAATGGGAGTGCGCCGACTTCGACGGCGCGGTCCTCTGCCGCAAGCTCGCCGACTCGGCCGGCACGGTCGCCGGCCGCGCCGACCCGGCATTTTCCTGCGGGAATCGCCGGGGCCATCCGAGCGAGCGGCTCTGCCTGGATCTGGCGCCGGACCTCCCGGACGGTGAGGGCCCGTGGCGATGTCGCTTCGACCACACGGGCGGCGACGTCGCGCGGCTCTGCGAGCCCGGTCCGCCGGCGACCCTCGGCCGCGCCTGCGACGCGGGCTGCGCGACCGGGGCGGACTGCGTGAGCGGGGCGTGCTTGCCGCGCGCGGAGACCCCGAACTGCTGGCTCGACGCCGACTGCGACGCGGGCGAGGTCTGCGCGCTCGGCGCCTGCGCGAGGGCGCGGTGAAGTGGGTCGCGGCGGGCCTCGCGCTCGGGCTCGGGGCGTGCTCCACGAAGAGCGCGCCCGCGCCGCTCACGCTGCTCCTCGAGGCGCCGCCCGAGCTCGTGCGCTCGCTCCACGAGACTCGCATCCCGCCCGGCGTCGTCCTCGACGCGACCCGGAGCGGCGCGACGCTCATCGTGCGCGTCGCGCCGCCGGCGGGTCGCGTCGATCTCGAGGTGCCCGGCGCGTGCCCGGTGTCGGTCGATCTCGGCGGCGCCGCGCCCGGAAGCACGCGGCGCGTCCGCCTCGCGCCATGGCTCACCGCGGGCAGCGAGCGCACCGACGTCGGCTTCGATCGCGAGCTCACGGTGGAGCTCACGCCGGGATGTCGCGAGGCGCTCGCGGGGCGCGTCACCTGGAGACAACTCGAGGGTCCGCAGCTCGCCCTGTCGACGCAGAAGAACGGATTCATGCTGGTCACGCGCACGCGCGCGCTCGCGGAGCTCCGCGCCGGCCCACTCGAGGCGGGGCTCGTGCCGCTCTCGCCGCGCACCCGCGGCGCCTACCGGTTCGAGGCGACCTGGAGCGACGGACGCACCGAGAAGAAGACCGAGGTGCGGTTCTCCTCGGCTCCGCGCGCGAGCGGGCTGCCGAGCCTCGCCATCGGGCAGCGCGTGCTGCTCGGCGGCGCGAGCTGGCGTCTCGACGACGCGCCACCCGATAGCCACGCGGCGCTCGAGCACGACGCGACGGGCACCTGGTTTCGCGCCGACCGCCACGGTCGCTACCTGTTCGTGGACGGCGGCGAGCGCGAGCTCGCGGTCACCGCCGGCACCCACAGCGGGACGCCGCTCGACTGCGCGCGCTCCGACTGCCACGTGGAGCTCGGGAGCGCTGCCGCCAAGAGCCCGATGACCACCGTGCTCGCGCGCGCGGTGCGCGGCGAGCTCGAGGCGGCGCGTGCGGACTGCACGCTCTCGTGTCACGCGGCGGGCGAGCCCGGGCTCCCGGACGGCGGCTTCGTCGAGGTGGCGCGAGTGTTCGGCTGGGTGATGCCCCGAGAGGGCGCGGCGTCCGGCTGGGATGCGCTCCCACGCGCGCTCCGCCGCGTGGGCGGCGTGACCTGCACCGCGTGTCACGGCCCCGGCACCATCCCCGAGCGCGGGACCCGCTGGACCGTGCTGCGGAGCGACGTGTGCGCGACCTGCCACGACGCCCCTCCCCGCTACGGACACGTGGTCGCGTGGCAGCGGAGCCGGATGGCGCGGAGCGACGCCGACCCTCGCACGCGGTCGGGCGAGTGCGCCCGCTGCCACACGACGGCGGGGTTTCTGGCCGCGCAGGGAGCCTACCGCGCCGACCCGGCCCCGCCCGCGGACACGAGCTTCGGCATCGCATGTGCGGCGTGCCACGCGCCGCACGCCGAGCACTCCGGCTCGGCGCTGCTGCGCGAGCCGCCCCTCCCTGCCGGTTTTCCTGATGGAGCCACGGAGGGCGCGCGGGCGTCGCGCGTATGCCTGGCGTGTCACGCGTCGCCGCGGGACGAGGCGGAGCCGCGCGCCAGCGCAGGCAACCTCCTCTACGAGATCGGCCCGCTGTCGCCCGAGGCCCGCCCGCCGCACGCGCTCCCCGGCGGCTGCATCGCGTGTCACGGTCGCTCCCCCGCCGGAACCTCTACCTTGGGGGAAGGTCATGACTTCGCGGCGCGGCCGGCGGCGTGCCTCGGCTGCCACGCCGGCGGCGCGCCGCCCGCGCCCGCGCTCGCGGACCGCGCGCGCGCCTTGCTCGATCGCGCCGGGGCGCGGCCGCACACCAGCCCGGAGCGCGCACCCGCTCGCGCGCTTCGGGTGCGCGCGGCCTCCGAGGGCGCGCGACGGCGCGTCCTCGCCGCGCTCCTCATGGTCGCCGAGGATCCGGCCGCGGGGATCCACAACCCGCGCTATGGGAGCCGCCTGCTCGACTGGGCGGAGCGCGAGCTCGACGGCGCGCGCTGAGCCCGGGCTCAGGCCTTGCCGGGAGGCGTCTTCGGGGCGCCCGCGTCGGCGTTCTTCATCAGGAACGCCTCGATGAACGGATCGAGCGCGCCGTCGAGGACGTCATTGACCGCGCCCGTCTCGTGCTCGGTGCGAAGATCCTTCACGAGTTGATAGGGCTGCATCACGTAGCTTCGGATCTGATTGCCCCAGGCGATCTGGCCCTTCTGCGCCTCGTAGGCGGCCTGGACCTCTTCGCGCTTCTCGAGCTCGATCTCGTAGAGCTTCGCCTTCAGCATCTTGAGGGCCATGGCGCGGTTCTGATGCTGGCTCCGTTCGGCGCGGCACACGATCACGATGCCGCTCGGCACGTGTTTCATCCGCACCGCCGTCTCGACCTTGTTCACGTTCTGCCCGCCCTTGCCACCGGCGCGCATGGTGGTCACCTCGAGGTCGACGTCCTTCACCTCGATGTCGATCTCATCCTCGATGTCCGGCGTCACCTCGACCGCGGCAAAACTCGTCTGGCGGCGCGCGTTGGCGTCGAATGGGCTGATCCGGACCAGGCGATGCACGCCCATCTCGGCGCGCAGATAGCCGTAAGCGTTCGGGCCCTGAACGGTGAACGACGCGCCGTCGATGCCGGCCTCGTCGCTCACCTGGTAGTCGACGATGTCCGTCTTATACCCCTTACGCTCGCACCAGCGGAGGTACATGCGAAGCAGCATCTCGGCCCAGTCCTTGGCGTCGGTGCCGCCCGTGCCCGGATGGATGCTCACGATGGCGCCGGCGTGATCGACCGGCCCCGACAGCATCCGCGCGAGCTCCGCCTTGCGGATCCGCGCCTCGAGCTCGCCGAGCTGCGCCTCGACGTCGCCGATCACGCTGTCGTCGGACTCCGCTGCGCCGAGCTCGAGGAGCTCGCTCGCGTCGGTGACGTCGCGGGTGAGCCGCTCGACCAACTCGAGCTTCTCGGAAGCGACCGCGCGGCGACGCGTGACGCCCTGAGCCTTCTCTGGATCGTTCCACAAGTCCGGAGCCGCGCTCAGCGCGTCGAGCTCCTCGAGTTCGCGTTTCAGCTTGGGGACGTCAAAGAGACCCCCTTAGCGCGTCGACGCGCCTTTGGAGGTCAGCGAGGGTGCTCCTGGTCTCGGCGAGCATGCGGCGCTCTTTACACCGCTCCTCCCGCCGTCGCCAGCCCCAGACGTGGCGAGCTGGGCCGGCGCGCGGCTACTTCGCGGGCGGCGGCGGGAGAGCGGGCGGCTTCGGCGGGGGCTCGGTCGGCCGCCGGACGTCGGCGTCGGCCACGAGCAGATCGGGCGCGAGGATGGTGGCCGGGATATCGCCCACCCACACCCCGCGGCGAGCCACCGCCGAGGCGAGGTAGCTGTACGCGGTCCCGTTCCGGCCGGCCGCGAGCAGGCGGCGGAGGTCGCGCGTCGAGAGGCTCTCGACCCGACCACCTCGGACCAGTCGCTCACGTCCGCGGAGATCGACCTCGTAGAGCAGCACCGGTGCCGGGAGGGTCACCGCGCCGCTCGCTCCGGTCGGCGTGAGCGAGGACCCGGTGACGCCCGGGTCGTCGAATTTTCGCACGACCATGGCGCGCTCGAGGCCCTGGGCGCGGGCCTCCGCGAGGAGCCGCGCGCGGAGCGCCGGGCGCGAGACGCCACGACGGGTCGTCACGAGCAGCACCGACGGCAGCCCGCGCGCGGTGCTCGACGCGCCCGCGCGGCCATGACCGTTCGAGCGGCTCGCCGGCAGGCTCGGCGTGAGCGAGGTGAGGAGCGCGCGGAGCGTGCCGTCCTCGACGATGCTCACGCGCTCGCCGGGGATCCCTTCGTCGTCGTGACGATACCCGCCGACGAGCGCTCGGCCGCCCTCGCCCACGAACCCGGGCTCATCGACGACCTCGAAGCCGAGCGGCAGGACCCGCCAGCCGACGCGGTGCTCGAGCGCGCTCGCGTCCCCCACCGTGCCGCCGAACGCCGCGCGAGGCAGCGGCGTGCCGGACAGCTCGTCGGCGAGGAGCGGCCGGAGGAGCTCGGGCGCCGCCACGTCCTCGAAGAGGATCGGGCCCGCGTAGTCGCTCACGAGCGGCGCGACGCGCAGTCGGTCGAGCTCGACCGCGACGCGCTCCGCCGCCGCCACGAGCTCGGCCTCGGGCGGCAGGCCCTCGAGCGCGGACGCCGCGAAGGCGGCGTGGTGGACGAGCGGCATGCCGTCGTCGGCCTGGGTACGCGCGACGATCTCGACGCGCACCAGCGCGCTCGGCTCGACCACCCGCGTGCCGTCGCTGTCGACGAGGGTGCGCGTTCGGGAGAGCGCACTGAGCCTCACGCTGCTCTCGTGGATGGCCGGGTGCGCGCGGAACACTGCGGACAACCTCTGGCAGAGCGCGACCCAGCCCGGGTCGTCCGGGAGCGCCGGCGCGCGCTCGCCGAGCGAGAGGACCGGCGCGTGCTCGGCGCGCGAGGGCGGCTGCTCTTGCGCGCCGCCCTCGCTCTCGCGCAGCGCGCGCTTGGCCTCGTAACGCGCGGTGGCGCTCTTGAACGCGCGATCGGCGGCGAGCCAGAGCGCGCGCCGGAGCGGCCCGTAGCCCGGCTCGAAGGGGACCCGCTCGTACTCGACGAGCGGCGCGCCGTCGTCGCTCATGAAGCCCGAGCTGTCGAGCGCCCGGCTCCCCACGCGGACCTCGGTCTTCAGGTGCCTCGAGCGCTCGCGCCGGCGCAGGACCAGACTGCCCAAGCTGGCGCGAAGCTCGAGCTCATCGTCGTCGAGCACGGTGGCCGTGACCAGGTACGGCTCCGGCATGCCGGGCAGACGGAGCTCTCGCACGGCGCGCGCGCTCTCGTCTTCGAGCGCGGCGAGGGTCGGGTCGTTCGACGACGCGGCGCCGCTCTTGGCGGGTGCGCCCGCGCTGACCGCGCCCGCCGCGAGCGAGAGGGCAAGACCGAGCGCGGCGGCCACCGGGACCGCGCGGCTCATCGCGCCGCCTCCGCGGGTGGCGCGCCGAGCAGCGGAGGACGCTCGACGCCCTTGTCCTCGCGGGTGATCTCGAGCTTGCCGAGGAGCAGGCTCGGGCTCACGGCGGACGCCGGCACGTCCCCCGATTCTGCCCCGCAATAGCCGTTGAACACCGAAAAATCGTTGGCCGCCGCGAGCACGTCGGCGAGCGCGCTGAGCGGCGTCCCCTCGAGCGTCACCCCGCGAACGAGCTCCTCGCGCCCGTCGGGATACACGCGGTAGACCATCACCGGCTCGACCTTGAACGCCTGCGTGTCGCCGCGCTGGGTCATGGTGTAGCCGCCGACGACCTCGCCCACCCTGAGCCCATAGGGCTTGCCCTGCCGGCGGACCTCGGCGATGAGCGCCTGGGTGAGCGCCGCGCGCGTGGTGACCTGCGCGGGATCGACCACCAGGTTCGCCTGCCGCGAGAGCGCACGATAGCCCGGCGAGCGCCGCCCGTGACCGTTCGACCGCGGGAACCCGCGCACTGGCGAGCGCGACATCAGAAAACCCCGCAGCACCCCCCGCTCGATGAGCGTGGCGCGCGCGGCCGGGACGCCCTCGTCGTCGACGCGATAAAACCCGTTCAAGTCCACGCCGCCAGCCTTCACCAAGGTCGGGTCGTCGTAGACGTCGAAGAACGCGGGCATGAGCCGCTCGCCGATCTTGTCCGCGAAGGTCTGCCCCTCGCTCTCGCTCTTCTGGCGATGACCTTCGATACGGTGTCCGAAGATCTCATGGAAGAACACCGCCGCCGCGGGCCCGTCGAGGATCACCGGGCCGACGTACGGCTCGCCGAGCGGCGCGCGCGCGAGCGCCTCGACGTCGCGCGCTACCGCGTCCAGCCGTGCCATGACGCGCGCGTCATCCAGCTGCAAGTTCTCCAGCGAATGCGAGTCGATGAGCTCGCTGCGCTCGATGACGCTTCCGTCATCGGCGGTCGCCTCGCCCTGAATGAGGAGGCGCGCGTGGGTGCGCGGCGTCTGCACCTCGGCCCCCTCCGAGCTCACGAACACGCGCTCGCTCTCGGAGGCGATGAGCGACACCGTCCCGCGCTCCAGGCGCGGGTGCGCGGCGAACCGCGCCGACCACCCGCGGACCCGCGCGCGCCACGCGTCGCGGTCGACGGTGAGCGGCTCGGGCGCGAGGATGAGCCGGGTCGGGGCCTCGCGAGAGAAGTCGTCGGCGTCGTCCGTCTCGGCCACGTTGACGCGCGCCTCGGCGCGCACGCGGATGAGGTTCGCCTGCGCGCGCTTGTAGGCCGCGTCGGTAGCGAGCCAGAGGGCGCGTCTCAGCGCGAGCGGGTCGGCGTCTCGGGGGAGGTCGGCGGGCTCGGCGAACTCGCCGGGCGCGTCGCGCGAGTGGGTGCTGTCGCGGTGCGGGTCGCCGAGGCGCACGTCTACGTCCGCCACGCGGCGGCGCTCGTCGGTGTCCACCTCGAGCGCGCCCAGCGACGCGGAGAGGGTCACCTCTCTCAGATCATAGGCGGTATAGGCGAGGTAATAGGGGGGCGGGTTGCCGCGCTCCTGGAGCTCGCTCATGGCGCGCGCGAGCTCGGCCTGCATCACGCCGAGCAGCTCGCTCGGCTCGCCCGCGCGCGGCGGGCGAGCGCGCTCGAGGGCGAGCCGGCGCTCCGCGACCGGGAGCGCCGCCGAGCGCACGCTCGCGCCGGCGCTCACCGCGCGCCGCTCGGGGCCGCACCCGCCCACCGCGAGCGCGAGCGTGAGCGTGAAGCCGGCGAAACACACGCGCGCTCGGGCAGGCCTCACCCGGGTACTATACGCGCTTTCTCACCCGCCGCTCGGCGCGCTCGCGGGGCCGGCGAGCACCCCTGCGAACCAGCCTCCGGTGAGGAGATCGAGGGCGAGCGCCGCGTCTGCCGCGTCGACCGCGGCTTGCTCACGCTCCTCGGGCAGGAGCTCCGGCGCGAGGCTCCGACGCGTCGCGCGCCGCCAGGCGATGACCAGCGTGAGCACCTTCTGCACCAGCGCCGCGCGCGCGTGCGCGCGTTCGCTCCGCAGCCGCTCGACCGCCAGCTCTTCCTTGGCGAACACCAGCCGATCGAGCCGCCAGGTGAGCCGCGCCTCGAACCACAGCGACGTCCCGCCCGCCTGCGTGTATCGATAGGGGTCGGCGGTGGTCGGCGAGAGCCGGAGCGACTCGTCACTCGTGCGCGCCGCGCGCAGCCGCACCTCGGGGAGCGTCGCCGACGAACGCGCGCGTGCCGACAGCGAGTCGAGCCGCCGAGCGCTCGCCCCGTACCCGGCCGCCGAGAGCGCGGCTCGGACCGCGCGCCGCGCGAGATCCAGCTCCGCGACCGGGCTCGGCGTCGCCCCGCGAGCTCGACCGGTGGGCTGATGGGGTCGCTCCGGCGCGGAATCGCTCGGCTCGCCCGACGCCGCCTCCGCGAGCCCCGCGCGCGGCGCCGCCAGCCGCTCGAGCGGCACCACGAGCTCGACGAGCGCGAGGTTCTCCGCTTGCCCCCACGAGCGCGCGCCCGTTCCTGCGCGGACCGACAGCACGAACGACCCATCGCCGAGCGGGAGCTCGCGCGGCTCTGCCCAGGGCGACGCCACGCTCGGGCGAGCGACGAGCGCGAGCCCGAGCGAGCCGAGCGCGATGAAGGGAGGGCATCGAGTGGGCTTTCGACCGGCGACCATGCAGCGCCGGTCGGGCGAAGCGCGCGGCCGGTTGCGCGGAAACGGAGGCGCCTCACTCGGGGCGCGCGGAGCGGAGCGCCGTGAGCGCGCGCCGCGCGAGGTCGTCCTCGCTCGATGGCGTGACGAGCGGCGTGCCGATGACGAACGGCGCGAAGCCGCTCGCGGTCGCCCAGCCGAGCGCGGCGCGCACCAGCGCACCACCCGGCGCCGGCGCGACCCGCGCGCTGCCGCACGGCGCATCGACGAAAATCTCGCGCTCGACGCGCCGCGCGCCGCGCCAGTCCGGGGAGACGACGACCAGGCGGATCACCGGCGCGCCGCCAGGCGCCCGGCGAGCCGCGCGCGCGCGGGTCGCCGCGGTGAGCTCCCAGTAGACGCCGATGGCGTCGCTCTCCTCGAGCGTAACGACCACGTCCGCGGCCGGCGGCCGCTCCGGCTTCGAGCTCGGCTCCGCTCGCGCCGGCTCGACGCTCACGCTCCTCGCGAGCTCGGCAAGGAGCGCAGCGGCCGCGCCCTCGGTGTCCGCCGTCTCGACGGGCGGCGGCTCCGACGGCGGCCGCGCAATCGGCGCGAGCGACGCGGTAGGGCTCGACGCGGCCACCTCGCTCGAGATCCGCACCGACATCCGCCGCGCGATCTCGTGATCCGGCTCCCGCGCGAGCACCTCGTCGAGCATGGAGAGCGCGCGCTGGGTGTGGCCCTGCGCGGCGTAGATCTCGGCGAGCGTCACCGTGGCGACCGGCGGCGGCGCCGGCGAACGCGACTCGAGGATGGTCTCGCCTCGGATGAGCGCGGCGGCGTCGGGCATGTTGAGGCCGCGCTCGACCAGCCCAGCCACCAGATCGCGCGCGACGCCAAAGAATCCGCGCGCGCGGCGGCGCTTGTTCTCATCCGTCTCGCCGAGCCGAAGGATCTCGTCCTTCAGCTCGACCCGTGTGAGCATCTCGGCGCGGCGCGCTCCGAGCCGGCGCGCGAGCTCGATGAGCGCGTCGCGTGACATGCCGTCGAGCTGGCGAGCCTCGATCTCCACGCGCCGAGCCTACACGCTCGAGGGCAGCTTGTGGATGACGGAGTTCGCCGCGCCTCAACACCAGGCGCCGGCGGCGGCGGGGTCGGGGCGCCGCGCCGCGAGCAGGGCGCGCGCCTCCGCGACGTCGCGGCGGATCTGCGCGACCAGCGCCTCGAGCCCGTCGAAGCGGCGCTCTTCCCGGAGCCGCGCGACCAGGTGCAGCCGCAGGCGGGCGCCGTAGAGATCGCCGTCGAAATCGAGCAGGTGAGTCTCCACGCTCGGGCCGCCGCCGACGGTGGGGCGGACCCCGAGGTTGGTCACCCCGAGGGCGAGCGACCGCGCTCCGCCCTCGTCGTCGAGGCGATCGACCAAGCTCGCGTACACGCCGTTCGCCGGGCGCGCCTCCGGGATGCCGTCGAGGTTCGCGGTCGGGACGCCGATGGTGCGGCCGCGACGATCGCCCTCGACCACACGACCCGAGAGCGAGTGCGGACGCCCGAGCACCAGCGCGGCGGCCTCGACGTCGCCAGCCGCGACCGCGGCGCGGACGCGGCTGCTCGAGAGCGCGCCGCCGGCATCCGAGGTGAGCGGCTCTGCGCGCGCCTCGAAGCCGAGCGCTTCACCGAGCCTGCGGAGCGTCGCCAGATCTCCCGCGCGCCGGTGCCCGAAGCGAAAGTTGTCTCCCACGATGACGACCTTGGCGTGGAGCTCACGCGCCAGGAGCTCCTGCGCGAACTGCTCGGGAGACTCCTGGGCGAGCGCGAGCGTGAACGGCTCGACCACCACGCGCAGCGTCGGGTCGAGCCGGGTGATGAGCTCGATCTTGCGTTCGAGAGTGGTGAGCAGCGCGCGACGACCGCGCCCGAGCACCTCCGACGGGTGCGGCTCGAAGGTGAGCACCAGGGGCACGAGCCCTCGAGCCCGAGCCAGCTCTACCGCGGCCAGGATGACGTCCTGGTGGCCACGGTGCACGCCGTCGAAGTTGCCGATCGCGACGAGCGCGCTCTCTGGCGAGCCCGCGAGAGCGCGAGCTCCATCGACGCGACGAGACGCTGGGAGAGCCATGAGCGATGGTGCGCGGACCGCGCTTCGGGCGCGGGTCTACTACGAGAGCCCGCCGCCGGCCAGACCGGAGCCGGGCGATTCCGCGCCGAACCGACATCATCTTTACATGAAGGGAGAGTCATGGCCTGGTTGGCTCGCCCGCGATGACCCCCGACGAAGCCCTGACCGAGGCGCGCGCACGAGAGCTCCGGCCGGTCTATCTGGTGATCGGTGAGGAGCAGTACCTGGCCTCGATGGTGCTCGGCGCGCTGCGCGAGGCCGCCCTCACGAGTGGCGGGCGCGGCACCAGCGAGGACCGCTTCACCGCCGGGGACGACCCCGTCGAGGCGGTGGTCGACGCCGCCCGCACGCTGCCCATGTTCGCGCGCCAGCGGTTGGTGGTGGTGCGCGCGCTCGAGCGCTGGGAGCCGAAGGGTGACGCCGACTCGAAGCGCAAGACCGATCCGTTCGAGCGGCTGCTCGACTATGCGAAGGAGCCCTCGACGTCGACCGTGCTCCTGCTCACCGCGGGCAAGCTCGACAAGCGGCGCCGGCTGGTCACGACCGCGCGCAGCGACGGGTGGCTGGTCGACTGCGCGCCGCTCGGGCGCGGCGAGCTGCCGCGCTTCATCGAGCGGCAGGCGGCGGCGCGCGGCCACCGGCTCGCGCACGGGGTCGCGGACCTCATCGCCGAGCTGGCAGGCCCCGAGCTCGCGCCGGTGGCAGACGCGCTCGAGCGCTCGTGCCTCTACGCCGGAGCGAACGCCGAGGTCACCGAGGAGGTGGTGGCCGAGTGCGTCGTGCGCGTGCGCCCGACCACGGTCTGGGAGCTGGTCGACGCGGTGGGACGGCGCGACGCGGGTGCGGCGCTGGCGACCCTCGAGCGCGTGTACGATCCGCAAGACCGCGGGCTCCGCCTGGTAGGGCTCCTGGCCTGGTCGGCGCGGCAGCTCATCCGGTTCGAGTCCGCGACGCGCTCTGGGCTGGCGCCGCCCGAGGCGGCCAAGGCGGCCGGAGCCCCGCCCTTCAAGGCGCGCGATCTCGCCGAGCAGACCCGGCGGATCCCTCGACACGATCTCGAGCGTTGGCTCGAGCGCCTGGCACGGGTGGACTTGGCCCTGAAGGGCGGTTCCAAACGACCGCCGAAGGCCGTGCTCGAGCACGCGCTGCTCGAGTTGTGCGGCGGCGCGCGAGCGCGAGGAGGCCCGCCGCACGCGCCCCGCGCTCACAGATCTTGACCATGAGACGGGGTGGCCCCATCTTCCCGTGAATCGTGCGGGAGTGGCAGGCCACGATGGAGCCCCCCGCTCGGCCCCGAAGCGTACGACCGAAGATGAGCACCGACCCAACTCCAGCCGCCCCAAGACTCGAAGAGCTCGCCGAGGCCCCGCTCCCGACACGTTTCGGCGTCTTCCAGCTCCACGTCTTCCGCTGGGACGATCCGGCGGCGCACCCTGGGCTCAGCAACGAGCACCTCGCGCTCGTCATGGGAGACATCCGCGGTCAGCGGGACATCCCGGTGCGCGTGCACTCCGAGTGCCTGACGAGCGAGGTGTTCGGCTCGCTCAAGTGCGACTGTAAGGGGCAACTCGAGCACGCGCAGGCAGAGATCTCGCGGCGCGGGCGAGGCGCTATCCTGTACTTGCGGCAGGAGGGGCGCGGCATCGGCCTGGCCAACAAGATCCGCGCGTACGCCCTGCAGGCTCAAGGCGCGGACACCGTAGAGGCGAACGAGCTCCTCCACCTGCCGGTGGACGCGCGCCACTACGACGTCGCGGCCGCCATGCTGCGCGCGCTCGGCGTAGAGTCGATCGAGCTCATGACGAACAACCCCGCCAAGCTCGATCAGCTCCGCGCGCTCGGCATCGCGGTCAGCGGTCGGATCCCGGTGCTGGTGGCTGCGAATCCCTTCTCGGCCTCGTACCTCGAGGTCAAGCGGCGCAGGATGCATCACGAGTTGCCAAGCCAGCCGTACCCATCGAAGCCGCCCGCCACCGGCGAGCTCGGCGAGTCGAGCGGCTCAGCTCGTCGCTGACCGCGGGCGTGAGGCCACTTCCGCGCGTTCCGAGCCACGCGAGCGCTCACTCAGCCGCGCTTCTGGGCGGAGAGCCGCGCGCGGAGCCGCGACGCGTAGCCGGCCTTGTTCTCTTGCTTGATCCGTCCGATCGCGAGCGCTCCGTCGGGGACGTCACGAGTGACGGTCGTCCCGGTAGCCACGTACGCCTGCTTGCCTACCGTCACCGGCGCGACGAGCTGCGAGTCGCTCCCGATGAAGGCGCCCTCGCCGATGATCGTCTGGTGCTTCTGAAAGCCGTCGTAGTTGCAGAAGATGGTGCCCGCCCCGACGTTGGCCCCCTCGCCTACGTCGCCGTCTCCGAGATACGCGAGGTGGTTCGCCTTGGCGCCGCGCCGAACGCGAGTCTTCTTGGTCTCGACGAAATTGCCGATGTGCGCCTCCGCCTCGATCGCACTGTCCGGCCGGAGGTGGGCGAAGGGTCCAATCTGGGCGCGCTCGCCCACGCTGCTCGAGGTGATGACGCTGTAGGGTTTCACCTGCGCTTCGGCGCCGACCACCGAGTCGGTGACCACCGAGCCGACGTCGATCACGGCGCGCGCGCCGACCGACGTCGCTCCGCGCAGCACCACCCCCGACTCGATCACCGCGTCGGGCTCGATCATGACCGTGTCGTCGATGCGCGCGCCGCTCCGCACGGTGACGCCCGCCGCGCCGTGACGCTCGGCGACGCGACGGTAGAGGAGCGCCTCGGCGTCGGCGAGCTGCACGCGATCGTTGACGCCAGCGAGAGCGCTCGCGTCTCCCCGGAGCGCCAGCGACGAGACCAGCGCGACCGCGTCGGTGAGGTAGAGCTCGCCCTGCGCGTTGTCGCTTCGAATGCGAGCGAGCGCGTCGCGAAGCGCGGCCGCGTCAGCGACGTACACCCCTGCGTTGACCTCACGGATCGCGCGCTCGGCGTCGCTCGCGAGATCGCGATGCTCGCGGATGGCGCTCACTCGACCGTCGGGGTCGCGGAGCACTCGCCCGTAGCCGGCCGGCTCTTCGAGGTGAGCCGAGAGGAGCGCGAGGCGCGCCGATGGGTCCTGCTCGAGGGCGCCCACCAGCGCGCAGAGGTCGTCCGAGCGGAGGAGCGGCGTATCGCCGCACAGGATCATCACCCGCTCGGCGCGGACTCGGGTGAGCCCGACGCGCGCGGCGTCCCCCGTCCCTCGCGGCGATTCCTGGACTACGAACTCGAGGTCCGCGCCCGGGAGCGCCGCGGCGAGCGCGGCCGAGACCGCGTCGCGAGTAGACGGGCTGGTGACCACCACGACTCGTGACGCGCCGGCCTCGATCGCGGCTCGCACCGGGTAGGCGACGAGCGGACGCCCGGCGGCGGGGTGAAGCACCTTGGGCGTGCCGCTCAGCATGCGCTTGCCCTGCCCTGCGGCGAGAACCACGGCCTCGAGCTCGTTCATCGCCCCGAGACTTGCCACTCCCTGCGCCGGACGGAAAGTTTGCCGCGTCGCGTCGCGAGCGCGCGAGCACCGGCGGCGCAATGCGTCATGAAATGCGCGCTTGGGCTCGCTGGTCAAATCGATAGACTCAGGTCATGAGGAGAGAGATTCGCTCCGCGCTGATGCTCGGAGCCGCTCTGGGGCTCGTGGTCTCATGTTCGGACGGCTTCGACCAGACGCGGCCGCCGCCTCCGAAGACGACTCTCGGTGAAGACATCTACTCGACGGTCTGCGACCGGCTGGGCGCGACGGTGTTCACCGAGGATCGGACGGGGGAGTCGTATCAAGCGGTGTGTCGCCCCGACAAGGACGGGAAGTGGGGCGACACCGTCGACGAGACCAAGCTGCCGCCGGTCGGGGGCGCAGCCGCGCTGTCGCGCGCGGCGTCGCTCGCGGAGATGAACGCGCTCGTACGCAGGCGCGCCGATCTCGTCCGCGCCCTCGACGCGACGTTCGATGAGACGGAGCTTCCGGTCCCGTTCGGCGAGACGGGCGAGACCATCGGCTCGCACCAGGCGCTCAGCGCGCTCATGAAGGCGCTCGTCCCGATCTACGAAGCGAACCCCATCGACGAACCGGCGAAGGAGCCGCTGGTGCCCAGCGCGACGCGCGCGATCGGGCGCCTCTTCGCGGGGCTCGCCGGGCCCGGCGGCGACCCGACGACGAGCGCGGTCGACGCGACGAAGGCCAAGCTCGCGCGCGAGGCGATGGCGCGCATCGCCGGCCGGCAAGGCTACCGCCCGTCCAGCTTGGTCCTCGGCGCGATCCGCCCGATGCTCGCGTACCCGAACCTGCGCCAGTTCGTGCAAGCGCTCGGGCCGCTGCTCGAGCCAGGAGGCTCGCTCCGCGCTCCGCTCCAGACGGTCCTCGGCATGGCTCGAAACGAGCTCGAGACCTCGGTGCCGAGCCCGCTCCCGCCCGCGTATCGCCTGGTGGACCAAGCGACGCTGCAGCCGAACCGACCGCGCACCAAGCTCGAGATCGCAGCCGCCACCATGCTCGCGGAAGATCCGGCGTTCCTCGCGGTCGGCAGCGAGCCGAGGTACCTGGTCGAGCGCGACGTGCGCGGTGTCGCCGTCCCCGCCGGGAACACTCCCGGGATACCGGGGAGTGTGTCCGCGCCGTTCGCGGACTCGGACGGCGACGGATACGCGGACGTCGACGGCTTCGGTCGATTCCTCGGCGCGAGCGGCGGCCTCGCGCAGCTCGATCCCCCGTTCGTAATTCCGGGCCTGGCCCGCATCACGAGCCCGGATCCCTACGGCCGCGCGCTCGACGGCTCCGGGCAGCCGGTCTTTCAGTATCACGACGCGAACCAGGCGCTCATCTCGGCGCTCTTCCGCGATCTCGATCCGCTCCTCGAGACCGACCCTAGCACCCAGCACGAGACGGTGTCCGACCTCCTCGCCGGCGCCTTCGAGCTCTATGGCGACCAGATCTCGGAGAACGCTGCGTGGGCGCCGGGAGGCCAGTACCTCCGCTTCGACGCCTCCCGCTCGCCGATCGTCGATCTGCTCTATGGCGTCTCGCAGCTCCTCGCCGACGAGAACAGCGACGCGGTCCTGGCGCTCCTCCAGAAGCTCGTGGTCGAGCACGAGGATCTGGTGGCGCGCCTGCTCGGCGTAGCGCTCGAAATCCGAGAGTTCTCGAACCAGCACCCGGAGGCATCGCTCGACCCCTCGGATACCTTCTGGGACGAGTTCGCAGAGATCGTCGTGAAGCTCACCGACGACCCGGCGCTCTTCAAGGACGTGCTCCGCGCCTTCTCCGCGCCGGCGCTCCAAGCCGACTTCGGGCACGCGATGGCCACCCTCGCCAAGTATCGCGACCGCTACACCTATGACCCCGCCGACCTCAACGGCCCGACGTTGAATCTCACTGCCGGCGGCGGTTCGACCGCCGATCCGTCATTCCTCGTCGATCGCACCAAGCCCGACGTAGGCGACAACATGAGCGCGCTCCACGTCGCGCTCCAGGCGATCCACGACGTGAGCGGTGCCAGCGCGTGCAACAAGGCGGGCGCCAAGGTGCAGATGAAGCTCCTCGGCATGAACCTCTCCTGGCCGCTCTTCGGCAGTTACAAGGAGTGCGAGCTCCTCGTGTTCGACGACATCGGGGTGCTCTACCTGAAGTCGGTCCTCTGCGCCGCCACCAAGGACCCGGCCGCTTGCAAGGACGCCAAGCTGCCGATCCGAGACGATGGGCTCAACACGCTCCTCGGGATCGCCAAGACGCTCGGCATCAACGCAGACGAGCTCCTCGAGCAGACCAGCGGGGTCCGCGGCCTCACCCAGACCCCGAATCCACCGGCCATGAACCGGCTGGTCTTCTTCGGTGCCACCGGCAGCAAGTACGGGCCGCTCAAGGACGACGACCCGCTCGCCGGGAGCACCAACAAGGACCCGCAGAACTTCATCTCGAGCCTCATCGATCCGGTCTCGACCGTGCTCTGCCCGCTTCGAGACGTGCAAGATCCGCTCGGCAAGCTCGGGGCCATACGCATCCCGGACTGCGCGCTGAGCTCGAGCAACGACCTCCTGCGGATCCGCGACCAGGGCAGCATCTTCTCCTGGGAGACGCGCGACCACGCGAACTTCAAGTTCGATTTCTACGGGTCGCTGGCCCCGCTCATCAAGGCCTTCAACGATCACGACGCGGACAAGCTCCTGCTCGAGATGATGGACGTCCTCTACCGCCACTGGTCGACCGCCGCGCACGGCCCGGAGTGCACCAAGACCGGCACCTGGAAGCGGGGCGAGCCCGGATATAATCCGAAATACTGCGCGGAGAGCGGGCTCTCACGCTACGAGCCCATCCTCATCAAGGCCTTCGAGAGCGACCTCTTGCCGGCCATTGGTGAGCTCGTGAAGGTGGTAGACGGCATGACGGTGGTCGACGCGCGGGGCGGGAACGCTTCCCGCAGCGGACTCGATCTACTGCACGACGCGGCGGTACTCCTCTTCGACCCGAAGCACGCCGCGAGCGTCGGCCTCGTCTCACGCGACGGCAAGACGGCCACGACCTGGGCGGACGGCAAGACCCCGAAGCCGCAGGTGGCGCTCTTCGACCTCTTCGCGCAGGCCATGCGCGGGATCGACCTGCGCCTCGAGGGTAAGCCGGTCCACGCGCGCTGGCGCCGCGCGCGCTCACAGCTGGTCGACCAGTTTCTCGGCATCGACGGCACCGGGGCCAGCGCCAAGTTCCGCGATCGCGCCATCCCGAAGGCGCTGCCCATCTTGCTCGGCGTGCTCCGCGAGCAGCTGAAC
Organism: Polyangiaceae bacterium; assembly: GCA_035063585.1. Classification (GTDB taxonomy): domain Bacteria; phylum Myxococcota_A; class Polyangia; order Polyangiales; family Polyangiaceae; genus JAPSGB01. The sequence continues at coordinate 72,861 of JAPSGB010000014.1, read as the reverse complement.
GCGAACTGCCCCGAGCGCGAGGTGACCGGCGCGTGCCCTTGGGCAAACGACGCCGACCCATCGAAGACCATGTGGAAGCGTGCTCAACAGACGTTCGAGGAGCCGATGTTCTCGACGACCATGAGCCTCTTGCACGAGGTCGATCCCAACGACGACGCGCGCCGGGAGGTGATGAAGCTCCTCCGCTATCTCATCGTTCCCTCGAGCAGCAACAACGCGCAGACGTCCACGCTCACCTCCCTCTCTGACATGATGCAGCTCCTCGGCGACGAGGAAAACATGCCGCCCATCTATAACGCCATCGCCATGGCAGCCGCGCCGACCGAGACGGAGGCGGATGGGCAGCCCGCGCCGGGCGCGGTGGATCGGGCGCTCGCGCTCGTGCGCGCGCTCACCAGCGAGCGCGCAGCCGATGGCACCCCACAGCCGAACCCCTATGATCGCTATCACATCGTCGATCGGATCCTGAAGAATCTAGTGACGCCGATGGACCCGAAGGACCCGCTCAGTCAGACGCCCATCGAGGTGATCCTCGACGTCGTCTCCGAGGTAAATCGCCTGAATGCCGACCTCACCGCGAGCGCTCCGCTCGACGCAGGCGACTATGAGATGGTGTTCCGCGTGGTCCGCGATTTCATGACCAGCCGAACCCGCGGCATGGAACAACTCTACGAGATCGTACGCCATCGAAACGGCGACTGAGGGAGGCCGAGCCCGACATGAAGAAAACGGCTCTCCTCGCCGTCGTCTTGGCGACGACCAGCGGCATCACCACGCCCGCCAGCGCGGGCGGGCTCTACTTCTCCGATCGCGGCGTCCGGCCGCTCGGGCGCGGCGGCGCCTTCGTGGCCGGCGCGGACGACGCGGGCTCGATCGCGTATAACCCCGCCGGGCTCGCGTTCACCGGGCGGCAGTTCCTCCTCGACGCATCCTGGCTCCAGTATTCGAGCACCGTCCAGCGGAAGCAGCGCATCACGCTGACGGATCCGAACACCGGGCAGACTTACGACTCCGAGCAGACCTACCCGATGGTCGAGGGGACCACTCCGGTCCTACCGATCCCGACGCTCGCGTACGCGAACGACTTCGGGCTCGAGAAGTTCAACTTCGCTGCCGCGCTCTGGGCGCCCTACGCCGCCATTACCAGCTATCCGGAACGGCTCGGGAGCACACCCGCGCCGCAGCGCTACTCACTCATCTCCCTGAACGGCTCCGCGCTCGCGATCGGCGGCGTCTATGCCTCGTATCGAGCGAGTCCGAAGTTCGCCCTGGGCGCGGGGGTCGAGGTGCTGAGCGGATATTTTACGACCTCGGTGGTGATGAGCACCTGCCCGCCGGATCGCTTCGTCTGCGCTCCCGAAGACCCCGACTTCGACGCCCTCTCACGGCTCAAGGTCGGCCCGATCATAGCGCCGAGCGGCATCATCGGGGCCATCTACGCACCGACCCGGTCGATTCGCCTCGGCGCGTCGTTCCACTTGCCGTTCTGGATCCGCTCGAGCGCGGACATCGACGTTCGCTTGCCGCAGAACCCGCTCTTCGCGACCGCGCATCAGGACGGCAACCAGGCGGACGTGAGCTTCAACCTCCCGTGGACGCTGCGCGCCGGCGTGGAGGGACGCATCGGCGACAGCACGCGGATAGAGGGTTCGGTCGCGGTGGAGGGTTGGAACACCCATGATCGGATCACCGTCTCGCCGCACGACATCGCGTTGAGCGGCGTGCAGGGCTTCCCCGACCACTATCGCGTCAACGAGATCTCCCTCGAGCGGGGCTTTCAGAACAACTGGTCGCTCCACGCCGGCGGCGAGCACACCTTCGACCTGTCCGGCTATGGGCTCGGCCTGCGGGCCGGCGCGGCTTACGAGAAGAGCGCCATTCCGGCGCCGTATCTCAGCGCCACCACCATCGATCTCGACAAGGTCACGCTCAGCTTCGGTGGCAGCCTGCACGTCGGGAAATGGCGCTTCGACGGGGTCTACGCGCGCGTCATCGGAATGCCGGTCGACGTCAGCACCGGCGAGGCGCGCATCCCGCCCGTGAACCCGGTGCGCGCGAACCCGCCGGCGAGCCCGACCTATATCAACGCCGGTCATTACGGGGCGAACGCGAACGTGTACGGCGTGGGGCTCGCCTACCAGTTCGATGCGCCCGACGAACCACCGACCAAGCCCGGAAGCCCCGAGCCGCCCGAACCGAGCTCCGGCGACTGACGGTCGGCTCGGGCGGCCATCGCGCCGAGCCGGCAGCTCCCTCTCTCACGGGCTCGCGAAGGCGCGAGCCAAGGGCTCGCCCCGTCGAGCGCGGGGATAGTACCTCGCGCGGGTGCGTGGTACGCTCGAGGCTTGCGGTGGACGCGCGGAGCCGCGCTCGGCTTCGCCGCGCGGGAGAACGGCGATCATGAGAGCACTGAGACGCGCACTGGGTCCGACACTGCTCACCTCGCTCTTCGCGCTCGGCTCGGGGTGCTCCGCGAGCGAGGTGGGCTCCGACCACGGAGCGCTGCCGGGCGATCCCGACGCCGTGCGCGAGAGCGCGCAGCCACTCACGACGAGCGACATCATCGCGTGCGCGGAGAACTACGTCGCGGCCAACGTCCCCTATTGCGGCGGGGTGAACGGCGGGACGGACTACATCTGCGGCGGGATCTGCAACCGCCCGCACGCGCCGTGGGACAACTACCGCTCGGACTGCTCCGGCTTCACCTCCTGGTGCTGGCAGATCCCGAGCGATCCGACCACCTACGCGTACATGAAGGACAAGGCAGGGAGCGACGGGTGGACGACCGTGTCGCTCGACGCGCTCAGGCCCGGAGACGCCTTCGTATGCGATGGCCACATCAAGATCTTCGGGCGGCTCGTGGACGCGAGCCACGCCGAGATCTACGAGGAGTACAACTGCGGACACGTGGCGCGCAAAGCCACGCAGCATTTCACGCGTAGCGGGCAGACCCTGCGATTCGACTACGACAACCGCGTCTATCACGCGATCCGTCGCAACGGCGTGGTCACCGGCCCGAGCGCGCCCTTCTGGAAGGCGAGCTACGTGAGCCAGTCCTTCCCGCTCGCGACCACCGCGATCGAGTTGAAGACGTGCGAGACGCTCGCGGCGAGCATCACCCTCCGCAACGACGGCACCACGACCTGGGACTCGAAGACGCGGCTCGGCACGACCCAGCCGCGTGATCGCTCGAGCGCGTTCGCGGACTCGTCGTGGCTCTCGCCGAACCGCGCGGCCGGCGTCACCGGGACGGTGAAGCCCGGGGCGAACTTCACGTTCAAGTTCAACTTCCGCGCGCCGGCTACCCCCGGCACATATGACGAGTACTTCACCCTGCTCGAGGAGGGGGTCGCCTGGTTCAGCGATCCCGGGCAGGGCGGGCCGCCGGACAACCAGCTCCAGGCGAAAATCCACGTGGTGGCGGGCGGCTCCTGCCCGACGGCGGGCACCGGCGGCGCGGCGGGCACGGGCGGAGCTCCGAGCGCGAGCGGCGGCGCAGCGGGAAGCAGCGGCGCGGAGGGCTCGGCGGGTGCCGCCGGGGCGACCGGCGGTTGGCAAGCGAACGGCGACGCCGGCGCGGCGGGCGCAGCGGGCGCGCGCGCAGGCGGAGCCGGCGGCGCTTCAGGCCGCAGCGGCTCGGGGGACGGCGCCGCGCAGCCATCGGCCACCTCGGAGAGCGGGGACGCCGGACTTACGTGCCAACTGGGCGCGCCACGTTCGCTCTACGGGACCAGCGCGGCGGCGTCCTTGCTCGCGCTCCTCGGCCTCACGGCGCGCCGGCGGCGTCGCCGGTAGTCGGACGCGACGCGACCGACGGTGACTCAGCCCTGCGGCGACCCGGCGCCGCCCGCGGGCGCGCTCGCGGCCGCGGGGGTGTCGACCGGCGGGAGCGCCTCGGGTCGCGGAGCCGCGACCGGCTCGAGCGGGGCCGGGGCCGCGTCGAGGGCCGCCGGGACGCCATCGGTGCCGACCTTCGCGTAGACGACGACCGCCTCGCCCGGCTCGAGCTGCTTCTTGCGCGAGCATCGGTTCACCCGCTCCATCCACCCGACGCTCATGCCGTACCGTTTACCGATCCCCGCGAGCGTGTCGCCGGGCTGCGCCTTCACCAGGAGGCGTCGCTTGCCGTTCTGCCCCTCGAAGTAGTCGAAGAATTCGTGGGTGCCAGCGACCAGGACGCGCGTGTCGGCCTCGCGCGTGAAGCGGAGCCGTGAGAGCTCCGCCCCCCGCTTCACGAACACGCCGAGCACCATGCCCGACTCGAGCCGCGCCGAGCGATCCAGCGAATTCCATATGGTGAGATCCTCGCGGGTCACCCCGAACGCCGCCGCGATCTTCCCGAGCGTATCGCCTGCGAGCACTCGATAAAAGACGCGCTCTCGATCGGCGTAGGTGAACTGGCGCGGGGGGACCACGACCACCTCGAGCGGCTCTCCTCGACCGACCGCCGCGTCCGGAGCGGCGCGCGGGACGAGCAGCGCCGTCCCCGGTGCGAGCACCTCGTCGCGGCCGAGCTCGTTGAGCGTGCGAACGCGCGACTCGCTGGTGCCGGCCGCGCTCGCGATGGTGCGGACCGTGTCTCCAAACCGGACCACGTAGGTCACGAGGCTCCGATCCACGCCGTCACCGCGCGCGAGCTGGGTGGTGGCCGACGCGGCCGAGCCGCGCGGCACGTGCACCTGCCACGCGCGCTGGCCCGCGCCGGGCGCAGTCGGCGGCGTGCGTCCAACCAGGTACGCGGGGTTCAGCTCGCCGAGCGCGGCGGCGGTGGTCGACGCCGCGCGAGCCACCTCCCCCATGGGGACACCCGGCGCGACCAGCACCGTGTCGAACTCGACCGCCGGCGCAGGCGTCACGTCGTCGATGCCGAACGCCTTCTTGTTGTTCATCACGATGGCGATCGCGAGGATCTTCGGCACATAGAGCGTGGTCTCCCAGGGGATCCCCGCCTCGTAGCGCGCGAGCTCCCAGAAATCGTTGCTGTTGTACTTCCGGATCGCGCGGGACAGCCCTCCGAAGCCCATATTGTACGCCGCCATCGCCAGGTCCCAGTTGCCGAAGCGGCGATGCAGATCGGAGAGGTAACGGACGGCGGCCGCGGTCGCGCGCTCAGGGTCGAGGCGCTCGTCGACCCAACGATCCACGGTGAGGCCGTAGAGCCGTCCAGCATCCGGCATGAACTGCCAGAGCCCGGCAGCACCGGCCGGCGACACGATGGTCGGGTTGTGTCCGCTCTCGATGAGCGAGAGCCACACGAGATCGGTCGGGAGCCCGGCCTTCGCGAGCGCCGCCTTGAGCGCTGGCGCGTAGCGCCCGCTCTTCTTCGCCCACACGTGCGCGATCGATTTTCCACGTGGATCGTCGCGATAGAACTCGAGATAGGTGACCACGCGCGGATCGAGGCGAACCGGCAGGTTCGGCATGGTGAGGCTACGCAGCCACTCGGCGGTGGTCGCCGCCGTGTCGTCGTCAGCGGGTGCGCGCGCGACCGCGCCGGGCGGTAAGCCGGAGGCGACGACCTCGGCCCCACCGTGTTCGACGGGTCCCGGCAGATCCCACGACCAGCCGGCGCTCGCGCCATCGAGCGGCTTCGGGAAGAGCGCGCGCTCCGCGTCGTCGAGCGCGCGAAGCTCCGGATCGACCGCGCCCTCGCCAAGCTTCGCGCCCGCGATCTGCTCGCGCGCCGCCTGGTTCGGCTTCGGCGGCTCGACGCCCGGCGGCAAGGTCGGGCTCGGGCGACGCGGCGCTGGCCCCTTCTGATGCGGCTTGCGGTCGCGCGCGCTCGCGAGCGGTTGCGTCGCCTTCGCTGGCTCGGGCTTCGCTGGCTCGGGCTTCGCTGCTTCGGGCTTCGCCGCCTCGGGCTTCGCTGGCTCGGCGGGAAGGCTACGCTGGCCCGCGCCCGCCCCGGGACCGACCGGCGGAGGCGCGCTCGGCCCGGTCGACTCCGTTGGCGCCGCAGCGCTCGGGGCGGTCGAGGGTGCCGGTGCGGCGCGGCCGGCGTCGGGGCTCGCCGGCGCGGGGTCGCGCTCCGGCGTCCGCGGCTTCTCGGCGGCGGGCTTCGAGCTCTCGGCGCGCGGCTTCGGCTCATCTTTCGCTGAGTCGGACTTCGGTGGGGCCCGCGTCGGGCCGGGCTTCGGCTTGGCGGGGCCCGCTGCGGGCTTCGGCTTGGCAGGGTCCGCCGCGGGCTTCGGCTTGGCCGGGGCCGCCGCGGGCTTCGGCTTGGCGGGGGCCGCCGCGGGCTTCGGCTTGGCCGGGGCCGTCGCGGGCTTCGGCTTGGCCTTACCGGGGGCTGGCTTGGGTGCGCTCGAGCCGTGCGCGCTCGGTGCCCGCGCCGCCGGCGGCGCCGCCGACCCCGCGGGGGCGGCCTGCGCGGTCGCCGCGCCCGAGCAGAGCGCAGTGGTGGCGACCAGCGCCCGCAGCACACGCGAAACCCCGGGCATGCCCGAAGTCGTAGCCAGGCCTCGCGATTCGGTCAAATCCTCCGGGAAAACGTCGAGGTTCTTGATCCGGCGCGCCGGAGTGTGCAGGAGGGGGACCATGACCGCCACGACCCGCATCGAACATGACACTTTCGGCCCCATCGAGGTCCCGGCGGACCGCCTGTGGGGCGCTCAAACCCAGCGAAGTCTCGAACATTTCAAGATCTCTGGCGAGCGCATGCCCCCGGAGCTCATCGTCGCGCTGGCCGAGATCAAGCTCGCTGCCGCCCGCGTCAACGTCGAGCTCGGGGTCCTCGACGCGAGGCTCGGCGACGCCATCGCCCGCGCGGCCGCCGAGGTCGTCGAGGGCCGGCACGCGGGCGAGTTCCCACTCGTCATCTGGCAGACCGGCAGCGGCACGCAGACCAACATGAACATGAACGAGGTGCTCGCGAACCGCGCGAGCGAGCTGCTCGGCGGCGGGCGCGGCGAGACGCGTCTCGTGCACCCGAACGATCACGTCAACCGCAGTCAGTCCTCGAACGATGTCTTCCCCTCGGCGATGGCGCTTGCCGCCACCCGCGCGGTGCGAAGGCGAGTGCTGCCGGCGGTCCAAGCCCTCCGCGACACGCTGGCCAAGAAGTCCGCCGCCACCATGGACATCGTGAAGATTGGCCGCACCCACCTGATGGACGCGACCCCGCTCACGCTGGGCCAGGAAATCGGCGGCTGGGTGGCTCAGCTCGACCACGGCGTCCGCCACCTGGAGAGCGCGGTCCCCCACCTCGCGGAGCTCGCGCTCGGCGGCACCGCGGTGGGCACCGGCCTGAACACGCCGCCCGGCTTCGCGCTCCGCGTCGCGGCCGAGCTCGCCAAGCTCACGGGCGAGCCCATGACGAGCGCGCCGAACAAGTTCGAGGCGCTCGCGGCCCACGACGCGCTCGTGTTCGCGAGCGGCGCAATGAAGACGCTCGCGGTCGCGCTCACCAAGATCGCCAACGACGTCCGCTGGCTCGCCTCCGGGCCGCGTTGCGCCATCGGTGAGCTCACCATCCCCGAGAATGAGCCCGGGAGCTCAATCATGCCCGGCAAGGTGAACCCGACCCAGGGCGAGGCGATGGTGATGGCGTGCACGCAGGTCATCGCCAACGACACCGCCATCACCCTCGGGGGTGCTTCAGGCAACTTCGAGCTGAACGTCCAGAAGCCAGTCATCGCCCAGGCGTTCCTCATGAGCACGCGCCTCATCGGCGACGCCTGCGTGAGCTTCCGCGAGCACTGCGCGGAGGGTCTCGAGCCGAACACGGCGCGGCTCGCCGAGCTGCTCGAGCGTTCCCTCATGCTGGTCACGGCGCTCGCGCCGCACATCGGCTACGAGCCCGCCGCAAAAATCGCGAAGAAGGCGCACGCCGAGGGCCTGACGCTCCGCGAAGCGGCGGCCGCGCTCGGCTTGGTGTCCGGGGAGGATTTCGACCGCTGGGTCGTCCCATCCGACATGACCGGTAACTAGCCTACATCGGGAAGCGAGCCGTCAGGGCCTCGCCCGAAGCGTCGCTCTCGGGTGGCAGTGAGTCGTGTTATCCTCGAGGGTGGCTGACCTGTGATCGGGAGATGACGTGACCACGCGCCGCTTGAGATGGACCATCACCGGGGGCGAAGCCTCGCCGCCGAGTGATCGCTCCGCCGCGCGAAGCGATAGCGCGCCGCCGCGAGCTCCATCGCGGAGCGCGCCGCCGCGAGCTCCATCGCGGAGCGCGATGCCACGCGCCGTAACGCGAACCGTGCCTCCGCGAGCACCTTCACGCTCGGTGCCGCCGAGCCGTAGCCTCCCGCCCATTGGCTCGGTGCGCGACCTCAACATCACGGACCTGGGCGTTGCCTTCCAGCCGATCGTCGACATGTCGACCGGCAAGACGTTCGCGGTCGAGGCGCTCGCGCGCCCGCGTACCCCCGAGTTCCCGAACCCCGGCGTCCTCTTCGACGCGGCGGTGCGCGAGTCGGCGACGGGGCGGCTCGGCCGCATGATCCGGGAGGTCACCTTCGAGTCGTGCCCGAGCATCCCGGTGTTCGTGAACCTCCACCCTCACGAGCTCACCTCACGCTGGCTGGTCAGGCCAGACGACCCGATCAGCTTTCATGAAGCGCCGGTGTACCTCGAGATCACCGAGGCGGCCGCCTTCGAGTATTTCGACGTCTGCATGAGCGTCCTGAAGGAGGTGTGCGCGCGCACGGGCTCACATCTCGTCATCGACGATCTCGGCGCGGGCCACTCGAACCTCAAGCGCGTGCTCGAGCTCGAGCCGCGCGTCGTGAAGCTCGACATCGCGCTCGTCACCGACATCGACAAGCTCCCGCGCAAACAGATTCTGGTCCGCCACCTCGTCAATCTGTTCGACGATCTCGGCGCGCGGGTCGTCGCGGAGGGGATCGAGACGGCGGACGAGTTCACTGCGCTCCGCGACTGCGGGGTAACCCTCGGGCAAGGCTATCTCCTCGCGCGCCCAGCGAACCCGGTGCCGGGCGTCACCTGGCCTCCACCGCGCTGATCATCGAGGCCCGAACGAGATGCGTGGCGCGAGCGCTCGGGTTCGCGCAACGGTCGTGACGGGAGCGGTCCTCGCGCTCGAGCTCGCGGCGGGCTACGGGCCTTGGCGGTCCGCGTCGTCCCGGCTCGGCTCACCGCGAGAAGACCAGGTACATGGTGTTGCCTTGGCGCGATACGAGCAAGAGCACCTTGTCCTTGCTCGCCTGATAGCGGCCCTGAAAACTCCGCATGCCGTCCACCGCGTGGCGGTTCACCTCCAACACCACGTCGCCGACGCGGAGCCCCTGGTCCGCAGCACGGCTCCCGGGCTCGATATCGGTCACGACCACTCCGTGCGTCACGCTCGCGGGAACCTGATAGCGACGCCGCGTTTGCGCATCGAGCCCCTGCAAGGTGAGTCCGTCGAGGCTGCTGGACGAGCCATTCGAGGGAGCTCCCGCGGACGAGCCACCGGTGCCTTCGCCCTCAGCGGGCATCTCACCGAGCTCGACCGTGACCGACTGCCGCTTCCCATCGCGAAGGAGGTCCATCGTCACCTTGACGCGGGCGCCGGCTGCGGCGACCACATTGCGTAGCTCGCCGGTGGAACTGACACTCTGACCATCGACGGCGAGGACCACGTCTCCGCGCTTCAACCCGGCCTTCTCGGCGGGGCCACCTGCGCTCACCTCACTCACCAGCACGCCGTTCGCGGAGGGAAGCCCGAGCGCGGTCGCGAGCTCGGCGTCGATGTCCTGGATCCCGATCCCGAGCCAGCCGCGTACCACGCGGCCGGTCTTCACGAGGCTGTCCATGATGGGCTTTGCCATGTTGGACGGGATCGCGAAGCCGATCCCCTGGTTACCCCCGCTACGCGACAAGATCGCGGTGTTGATGCCGACCAGGCGCCCGTTCATGTCGACCAGTGCTCCGCCCGAGTTACCAGGGTTGATCGCCGCGTCGGTCTGGATGAAGTCTTCATAAGCCGCAATCCCGACGTTTGCGCGCCCCTTCGCTGACACGATCCCCATGGTGACCGTCTCACCGACTCCGAACGGATTGCCGATCGCGAGGACGACGTCACCAAGTCGGAGGCTCGAGGAGTCTCCGATGGAAATGGGCGTGAGCCTGCTCGTATCGCCCTCTAGCTTGAGAACCGCGAGATCGCTCTTGGGGTCGGTCCCGAGAATCTTCGCCGTGAACTCCCGCTTGTCCTGCGTGAACACCTTGATCTCGTCAGCGCCGTCCACCACATGGTTGTTGGTGAGCACGATTCCATCGCTCGCGACGATGACGCCCGAGCCGAGCCCATGCTCACGCTGGTCGCGCGGAGGCTGCGACCCGGGGCCGAAGAAGCCCCGGAACAACGGATCGCTCCCGAACGGCATCGAGCTCGGGCGCACTCGTTCGACCTTGGTGGACGCGACGGTGACCACGGAGGGCAGCGCGCGACCCGCGACGTCAGCGATGGTGACGGGCTTGCCCCGTTGGTCGACCGTCTCGGCGAAGGCCGGGGCGGGCAGAAGCACCGCCGATACCGCCGCTGCGGCCTGGCTCGAGACCGACGCCACGGTGGCTCCAGGCCCGGCAAGAGATCTCGTGCACGCCGTGCCCCACACACCCAAGAATGTTCCGGCCGCTCCGGCGAGCACCAGAGGGCTCCAGATCCAACGAAGACGCATGGTCGTCTCGAGCCGAGAGGGTATGGCCGCCTCCGACCAACTGCGGGCTTGGCTCTTCTCGGCCGTCTCTCGTGAAGAACCGGCGACCTTCCGATCTCATTCCAACGCAGCAGCGCCGCCGACGGCAAAACGCCAGGAGGCGGCCTCCGCTCTCGAGGTCGCCTCCTGACGTGCTCGCGCTCGAATCGAACGCTCAGGCGGTTCGGATCTGGATTCGCCGCGGTCGCAGGGCCTCGAGCTTGGGCAGCTTCAACGTCAGCACCCCAGCTTTCAGCTCCGCGTCGATGTGCTCGCGATCGATGCCTCCTGGCAGCACGAACGTGCGGCGGTAGTCGCTCGCGCGGTACTCGGTGAGCAGCGCCGAACGACCAGGAGCAGCCTCGGGCGCGCGCGCCTCGATGGTGAGCTCGTCCTTGTCGACACTGATGGTGAGGCCATCACGCGGCGCGCCCGGCACGTCTGCGATGACCAGGAGCTCGCGCTCATTCTCGTAGACGTCCACCCGGGGCGATACGGCACCGCGCTGACTCACCGTCTCCCTGGTCCTCGATGATACCTTGTCGAAATTCGCCATGGCTCCGTGTTCCTCCATTCAAGACGGCCGTACGTCGATCTGCCTGGGCTTCACCTCAGGCGCCTTCTCCAGCGTGACCTCGAGGACCCCGTTCTCGAAGCGCGCGACGGTCTTCTCGGGGTCGACCTTCACGGGGAGCGTGTAGCTCCTCGAGAAGCGGAACGGAGGGCGCTCTTGCCGATACACCGAGTACCCTTCCGGGACCCCGAGCTTCCGCCCGCCCGCTACCGTGAGCACGTCTTGGGTCAAGGTGATCTCGAGCTCCTTCTCTACGACCCCCGGCAACTCCGCGGTGAGCACCAACGCGCCGCCCGCATCATAGAGGTTGGTGGCCGGGAACGTGCCGCCCGCGACCGCGCGTGATGGCTCGAGCGCTCGCCCGAGCTCATTTCGAAAGGCGTCCAGGAGCTGATAGGTCCTGTCGAAATCGTCGTAGTAACCAAACATGATCGTCCTCCGTGACCGGTGAAGCGACGCGCCCCGACGGACCCGCCGCGTCGATGTCGTGCTGCATCGGGCCCGCGCGCCGTGTGCCGCGCGAGGGCCGTAGCTCGGCCGAAGATGGTCACGCAAACCATCTTGTCAAGGCCCCACCCGGCGCCGGATGCTCAGGCTCCGACGATCCAGTCCGCGACGTCCGAGAGGGTGAGTGTGCGACTCACCACACCAGCGCGCACGGCAGCGCCGGGCATGCCGTACACGACGGCGGTGACCTCGCTCTCGGCGACCACGACGCCGCCTGCCTCGACGATCTCGCGAGCCCCGCTCACGCCGTCGTCCCCCATACCCGTCAAGATGACCCCCACCGCGCGCTGGCCTGCCGCGCGCGCCACGCTCGAGAAGAGACGGTCGGCGCTCGGTACGTAGCGATCCTTTTCACTCGGCGAGTGAACCCTGAGTCGATACCCCGTCCCCGAACGCTCGACCTCCATGCACTTCCTGCCGGGACATACGAAGGCGGTGCCGCCCCCGATGGCATCCTGATCTTGCCCTTCGCTCACTCGCAACGCCGAGCGACGGTCGAGACGATCGGCGAAGGTCCGCGTGAACTTCTCCGGCATGTGCTGCGCGATGAGGACGGCATCAGGTAGGGAGGCTGGCAGCCCAGAGAACACCTCCATGAGCGCCGATGGTCCCCCGGTCGACGACGCGATGGCGATGAGCCGGCGAGGCGCGGTCACGCGCGGCGGCTTCGGGCGCTCCGACGGCGCGCCGCTCGAAGAGTCGAGCCGCTGCCGCACGGCGAGCGCTTGCCGCTTGAGCGTCCGTGCAACGAGCACCTTCTGCACCAACTCGTCTCGTAGGCCGCTGAGGTCGACGTCCGCGTACCGGTCCGGCTTGGCAACGAAGTCGAGTGCACCCAGCTCGAGTGCCTTGAAGACATTCTCCTTCTGGCTGTAGCTCGAGACCACCACCACCGGTGTCGGGTACTTGCTCATGAGGATGCGCAGGAACGTGAAGCCATCCATGCGCGGCATCTCGAGATCGAGGGTGATGACGTCCGGGTGGTACACCGACACCAGCCGCAGCGCTTCTTCGCCATCGGCGGCCTTCGCGACCACGGTGACGTCGGGGCTGGCCGCCAGGATCTCGCTGATGGAACGACGATTGTAAGCTGAGTCATCGACCACGAGCACCTTGAGCGGCACCTGTCGAATCTTCGGCTCTTGCGTCATCGCTCGACCCCATCCCACCGCTGCGCGGCGAGCGGCTTACGATAGACCAAATCCTCTTCCAGGTGCACGAGCTCGAACGCGGTGCTCAGGTTGAGGAGTGACTCCGAGTGCCCGAGCATCAGATAGCCCCCCGGGACGAGCCGGTCATAGAGGCTGTCTATGACCCGGCGCCGAGAGCGTAAATCGAAGTAGATGAGGACGTTCCTGCAGAAGACGGCGTCTACCCTCCCCACCACCGCCGCGCGCGACGCGTCGAGCAGGTTCATCTGGCCAAAATGGCACATCTGCTTGACGCGGTCGGCGATGACCTCGGCGCCCCCCGCGGTCGGGGTGAAGTAGGCGCGGCGCACGTTGTCCTCGATCACACGAAAGGAAGCTGACCGGTAGACCCCGCGCCGAGCGTGCGCGATGTTCTGCTTGGATATGTCGCTGCCCATGACGCGCGCATCCCAACCGTCGAACAGGCCGCTCCGGTCGAGGATCATGGCGAGCGTATAGGCTTCCTCGCCGGTCGAGCATCCCGCACTCCAGACCGAGATCCTGCGGCGCGAAGCGTTGGCCGCGGCGATCTTCGGCAGCACCTCCTTCTCGAAGGCTCGCAGCTGATATTCCTGCCTGAAGAAGTAAGTCTCTTTGGTAGTCAGGAGCTCGACGGCTTCATCGAGCTCAGCCGCGCCGCGGACGTGAAAGCGGAGATACTTGTAATACTCGTCAAAGCTCCCGAGCTCGAGCGCCAGGACGCGCTCGCCCAGTCGCCGGTCGAAGGCGTACATGGCGGCGTCGTCATAAGTCAGCCCGGCGTAGTCGTTCACGAGATCGCGGAGCAGTCGGAAGGCGTCCCGAGTGAGACGGGGTCGAGGCTCGAGGCGAAGACTCATTTCGGGCGGACGCTCCCGTCCGAGGGCGGAGTGGACGGCGGACGGCGGCTCGTGCCAGCGTCGATCTCGGCGATCGCGCCATGAATCGCGTCTCGAACGGAGGGTTCGTGCTCGGTCCCGAGCTTGGCGCGGAGCAGCCCGCCGGCGACTGGGCCGCCGATGCGCCCCAACAGATCGGCCGCGAGCCGGCGAACGTCCCAGGCGGGGTGATCGAGACACACGCCGAGGTGCGCGACCACCCGCGGTTCCGACACGACGGCCAACGCGCGCAGCGCAGCCTTAACCACCTCTCCATCGGGGTGTTGGAGCGCATCGACCAACGCGTCTACCCGTTGCGGACCGACGAGCGCGGCGAGGGCTTCCACCGCCGAGACCGCCAGGAGCGGATCACCTGAGCGCGCTACGGGTCGGAGCACGTCGAACCCTCGGGGGTCCCCGGAGGCTCCGAGCGCCGCGATGGCCCTCGCCACCAAGGCCGAGTCGCTCGAGGCCGCGACGACCCGGAGCAGGGCGTCCACGCCGACGGCGGCGCCCGAGTCGCTACGCACGCGACCCAGCGCGCGGACCGCCGCCAGCCGGACCTCTGCTTCCTCGTCGGACAGCGCGAAGATCACGCTCTCGATACCCGAGCCGCCGCCAGCGGTGGCGAGCGCTTCGAGGGCCGCGCAGCGCACGGCCGTGCTCGCGCTCGCCAAGGCCTCCGCGAGAAATCGTGCGGTGCCCTCGACCCCGCCTCGGACGCTGGCTCCGAGCGCGCCGATGACGATGACCGCGGCATGCGCGCCATCACCGCGCCCGGACGCGCCCCGAGCGAGCTCGCGAGCGCTCTCGGGATGACGCTGCGCAAGGTGCGCCACCGCGAGCGCGGCCGCTTGGCGGACCAGCGGCGACTCGGCCGCGTCGAGGACGCGCGCGGCGGCGTGGAGGCACTCGTCATCACCGATGACGGCAAGCGCCGCGAGCGCTGCGCGCACGACCTCGGGCGAGTCATCGGACAACATCGAGCGGATCTCTGCGACCGCGGCGGCCGCAGGCGATGAGCCGACCGACCTCCGGATCGCATCGAGCCACATCGCTCGCTCGTCCCCGCCGGACGATCGCGCGCGTTCGAGCATTCGCGGCACCGCGAGCGCGCCGAGGGTCGAACAGGCCTCGTCCGACTCGGCCGCGACGCGGTCGTCGGTCAAGGCGTCCAGCACGACCTCGATCGCCTGGTCGTCGTCGAGGAGCCCGAGCAAGACCAGCGCAGCGCGACGCAGCGCGAGCGCATCACCTGCCGCCTCACGCGCATCCGTCAGCAACTCCGTGCGCGCAGCAACCGACAGCTTGCCGAGCGCCAGGCGGGCCGCACCGGAGGTGGACGGACCGCGACGCACGGAACCGACCAGCGACTCGAGCAGGCCTTGTCGAGCCGAGCCTCTCGTCGTCTCCAGTCGCGCGATCAGGCTCACGGTCGCCCGCGGATCGCCGCTGTGCCCGGCGGCTCGTACGGCAGGCCGTCGAAGCACCGGATCGTCGAGCATCGCCTCGAGTTGCTCCCAGGGCAGGACCGCTCCGAGCCGGTTCAACCCGTCGAGCGCGACCATCGCGCGGTAGCGGTCGTCACCGCGGAGGCACCGCTCGAGCAACGGGATCGCGTCGTCGGGCCAAGCCACGCCAACCTCGGCGATCGACTCGACCGCTGTCGCGCGGACGTTGGGGTCGGCGTCTTCCATCAGGTCGCTGAGCGCGGCGATGGCAGATGCCTGTCCGGTTTTCGCCAGCGCCTCGACGGCGAGCTTGCGGCCATCGGCGTCGAGCGTGCAGAGGGCCCGCTCGAGCGCGCTCACCGCGGCGGCCCCGTAGCTGCCGAGCGCCTCGACCGTCGCGTTTCGGAGCCCGACGTTGTCTCCCGGGCCGAGCGCGCCCACGAGCACGGAGAGGACCTCTGGCGAAGGCGCCCGCGACACCGCAGCGTTAGTCGCCTCCTTTCTCACCCGCCAGTCGGTGTCTCCCAGGGCCTTGAGCAACAGGGGCAGCGCCTCGCGGCGGCTCTCGCTCGCCAGCCCCGCCACCGCGCGACGCCGCTCCTCGGGGTCACTCGAGTCGAGCGCGCTCGCGAGTCGTTCGAGGTCCGTCAATCGCCCACCGCCACTGCCCGGAGTAACCCCGCCTCATCGAGCGGAGCGACCAGCGACTCGAAGCGGGCGACGTCGAGCACGAAGGTGAGCCGCTCGTCGTGAGTCGTCACCCCAATGATCCCTCGACGCTCATCTCCCGCTCCGAGCGATGGGGGTGGCCTGAGTCCCTCTCCGGACGTGCCGAACACCTCGGTCACGGCGTCGACGGCGAGGCCCACGGTTCGCCCTCCGACATCGACCAGTATCCACTTGGAGCGGCCGAGCTCGGATCGCTCGGCAAGCCCGAACCTCCGCCGGAGATCTACGATGGGCACCACCTCGCCGCGATGATCCGCCACCCCGGCAACCGCTGGGGCTGCGTGAGGAAGCGCGGTGAGCTCGAGGGGGTTCACGACCTCCCTCACCGCGTCGATCGGCACGGCGTAGGCGACCGCTCCGACCACGAAACCGACCAGAGTCTTCTGCGAATCCGCGCGCTGCTTGTCACTTGAGATGGCCATCTCCGAGTCACTCCTCGGTTGCTAGCGTCGAACGATGCCGCCGATATCGAGCAAGACCAAGAGCTCGCCGTGCGGGCGTCCGACCCCGAGCACATGCTCGGAAGCGTCACCCCCAAGCACCGACGTCGAGAGCTCGATCTCTCCCTCACTCAAACGAACCACCTGCCTCACCTCGTCGACCAAGAGACCGACGGCCTCTCCCGCATCGGCTTCTACGAGCAGGATCCGCGCGCGGCGCGTCAGCGGCAGCTCGGTGAGACGCAGGCAGCGCCGGAGGTCGAGCACGGTGACCAGGAGACCGCGCACGCTGCAAATACCGACGATGCTCTGGGGCGCGCGAGGCACGCGAGTCATGGGTGGCGGCGAGAGGATCTCGCGGATACGCGTGAGCTCGACCGCGTAGAGCTCGTTCGCCAAGCCGAACGAGAGGAACTCGCGCACGGGGCCACGATCCTTCGCGTGCCGCGCGAGCCGGCTCGCCGAGCGACGAACCAGGTCAGCCATCTAGCCTCGACGGCGAAGGGAGTTGCCTGTCCTCCAGGCTACTGAACGCTTCCTCGATGAGTCCGCCGGCGTCGAGCACGAGCGCGACGCGCTGGTCGCCGAGCTCGGTGGCGCCCGAGAACCCTCGCACGCCAGCGAGAGATGGCCCTAGCGCCTTGATCACGATGTCCTGCTGCCCCACCAGATGATCGACGACCAGCCCCAGCCGGCGACTACCCACGGTCGCCACCACCACGAAGCGACGAACCTTGCTCGGATGCTCCGCGCCGGTGATGCCGAACAACCGATCCATCCGACAGAGCGGCAGGGTCGTCCCTCTGAGTGTCATGACCTCACGGCCGTCGACGACGCGCACGCCGGTGCCGTCGAAGGCAAGCGCTTCGGTGACGCTGTTCAGGGGAACCGCGAACGTGTGAGGCCCCACCTCGACCAGGAGCGCGCTCACGATCGCGAGCGTTATGGGGAGAGTGATCGTCATCTTGGTACCGATGCCGCGCTCACTCTGCACGTCGATCACACCGCCGAGCCGCGCGATGTTGGTCTTGACGACGTCCATTCCGACTCCGCGCCCGCTCAGGTCACTTGCCGCCTCACGCGTGCTCACACCCGGCAAGAAAATGAGCCCGATCACCTCGTCTCGAGTGAGCTCGGCGCCGCTCCCCCGCTCGATCTTTCCGAGGGCAGCAGCCTTCGCCAACACCGCCTCCTCGTCGATGCCGCGGCCGTCATCCTCGATCTCGATCATCACGTGGTTGCCCTTCTGGAAGGCGTTGAGCGCGATGGTCCCGGCCACCGGCTTGCCGACGCTGCTCCTGTCCTGGGCGGCCTCGATGCCGTGGTCGATGGCGTTGCGAATCATGTGCATCAGCGGATCGCTGAGCTCCTCGACGATGAGCTTGTCTATCTCCGTCTCGGAGCCAGTGATGACCAAGCGGATCTCCTTCTCCGCGTCGCGGCTGATCTGCCGCACCACCCGCGCGAGCCGATCGAACACCTGCCCGAGCGGCACCATCCGCACCTCGAGGATGCCGCCTTGCATCTCTGCGAGCCGCCGATCGAAGTTGCGGTGCAGCCTGAGGAGCTCGGTCGCCAGATGACGTTGGCCGTCCCCGCGTAGGCGCTCGGCGAGGCGCGAGAGGTTGCCGCGCACGATGGCGAGCTCCCCGACGATGTTCATCAGGTGATCCAGCTTGCGAATGTCGACCCGCACCGTGTGCGTCAACGAGCGGAGCGACCCCGCAACCTCGATGACCGCGTGCTCGCCCTCCGAGTCCCGCTCGCCGGCACCGTCGAGCGCTCTCGGCTCTACGCTCGGCCCCGCGAGCACTGGCGGCACCGTCTGCCCCGAAGCGAGCGACTTGCGCTGGCGGCGCGGCACCTCCTCGATCACCACGTTATCGGCGCCGAGCGCGAACACGAGCGTCGCGAGATCCGAGCGCGATGCCATGAGCAGATCGAGCTCGATGGCGTCGGCGCTGGTCGACTCCCCGGTGGGAAGATAGGTGACGATCTCGCCGTGACCTTTGGCGCGCTCCTTGATGTCTTCGAGCGCCTTGTCGATGGAAGCGAGGTCGAAGAGCACGCGGAGGCGGTAGAGTCCTAGTCCTTGCTCGATGTTGGCCCGCAGCCGATGCTCTTCGTACTCGGTGAGCACCGCCAGCATGCCCGGGTCGAGCTCGTAGTCGGAGCTCGGCGCGCTCGCCGGCGGGGCCCCGAGCTCGATGGTGGCGAGCTGCGCCATGAGCTCGTCGAGGGACGCGAGCGGCGCATCATCCCCGGCGCGCTCGACCGATAGGATCTCGGCGAAGACATCCACTGCGCGGAAGAGGACGTCGAGGATGCGAGGAGTCGCCTCCAGACGTCCGAGCCGCAAGTCATCGAGCACGTCCTCGAGGCGGTGCGAGAGCGCTCCCATCCGAGCCGCGCCGAAGAGCCCCGCCAGACCCTTCAGCGTGTGTACCGCGCGAAAGGCCTCGTTGATGAGCGACGGATCGCTCCGGCCAGCCTTCTGCTCGGCGTCGAGCGCCAGGAGGTTCCTCGAGAAGCTCTCGATGATCTCCTGGGCCTCGGAGAAGAACTCCTCGCGTGCCTTGTCGCCCGGCTCGGTCATGAGGCTCGAGGGGACGCGGCGAGCAGCCGCTGTGCCTCCGCTCTCAGCGACTCGGGCGTGAACGGCTTGGTCAGGTAGCCGTTCGCCCCGAGC
Source organism: Polyangiaceae bacterium (assembly GCA_035063585.1). Classification (GTDB taxonomy): domain Bacteria; phylum Myxococcota_A; class Polyangia; order Polyangiales; family Polyangiaceae; genus JAPSGB01. Next base: position 53,781 of record JAPSGB010000014.1, on the reverse strand, counting down.
GACATCCCGCGGTCGCGATCGCGCTCGGCGGACTGGGTGGAGATGAGCAGGACCGGCGTCTCGCGATGTCGGTCGCTCTTACGCATGAACTGCACCAACTCGAGGCCGTTGATGTCCGGCATGTTGATGTCGGTAATGACGATGTCGTAGTGGCCCCGGGGCAAGAGCCGGAGCGCATCGAAGCCGCTCGCCGCCTCCACCACCTCTGCCTCCCCGTGCCCAGAGAGGCCCGCCTCGAGCGCGCTACGCACGAACGCGCGCATGCTCGTGGAGTCTTCGACGATCAAGATGCGCGTCACGGCCGCCCTCCGCCGGCAGACGCACGCGCCCTCTTGCCGGCCGGCTCTGCGACGGCCGCGCCGCGCACCGGCGAGCCTTCGGGCTCCCTCGGGATGGGCTTCGCGTCGCGAACGCTCTCGAGCCAGCCCTCCAGATCCGCGAACAGCGCCGGGGCCTGGGCGCCGAGCGCGTCGGCACCATGCCCCGCGCCCGGATAGCGTTTGACGGTCCCCGACTTGGCGATCCGCTCGAGCAGCGCGACCGGCTCCCTACTCACGTTGTCATCAGCGGCCATGGCTATGAAGGCGGGCAACTCGCGGACCGTCGCGAAAGGATGCAGCGCGTCTTGTCCGTCGAGATCCATTCCCGGCGAGATCATCCCGAGCGCCACCACCTTCGGCTCGCTCACCGCCGCCTGCGCGACCAGCGCCGCGCCGAGCGATGAGCCGATCAGCACGACCCCGCTGGTAGCGCCGTCGGTCGCCTCGACGACCGCGGCGATGGCCGCGCGCACATCCTCGGAACTGCTGGTCGCCGCCCGCTTCTGAGCCGGGCGCGCGGGCGGGAGACCGGACTCCCCCTGCCCACGCAGATCGAAGGCGAGCACGGTGCAGGGGGCCTTGGCACCCCGCAGCACGTCGACGAGTGGTCGCCACTCCCCGCGATCACGGAACTGCCGGTGCACGAGCACGACCGCCGGCGACCGGCGCTCCTTCGCCAAGTAGAGATCGCCGGCGAGGGTCGCCCCGTCGCTGGTGCGGAAGGTGATTGGCGCCCCGGCGAGGAGCGAGGGCTCCTCGAGCGGTGGCGGCGCGACGAACGCCGAGGCGCTCGCTCTGGCGGGCGCTGGGTCGCCCGCGTGGTCTCCGGCGCGGCAGCCGATGACCATCGCGACCGTCATCAGAGCGAGGGTCGAGCGGACGAAACGCACGGCTAGCACATCCTAGCAGCTTGACTCAGAGCCGGGGACCCGGCCTCACACGCGCTGGCGCGAGCTCGGGCGCCGCTCTCGGAAGCGCGGTAACAGCTGGATTCAGCGGACAAATTCGGATTGCTTCGCAAGGTTCACGCGGCTCTTCCCGGCTGCTACGATGAGCCCGATGGTGGACTCGCGAGAGCTCCCGGCCGGCGCGCGCGGCGCCGCCCCTGGCGGTGGCCGCGAGCCAGCGGCGAACACCGACCCCACCGCGACGAACGCCATCGAGGAGCGGGTCCAAGCGGCGCTCGTCGCCGGCACGCGCACCGAGGCGAGCCTCAGCGCGCTCTTCCGCGCGGTGCGCGAGATGAGCGACGGGCTGAACGGTGCGCGTGAGTCCACCGGACAGCTCGTGGAGGAGCTGAGCTCGGCGAAGCGCCTCTTGCGGGTCGCCACCGATCGCAACGCCGAGCTCGAGGAGCAACTCAGGCGCCTGCGCGGCGAGCACTCCGCGGCGCTCGAGGCGCTCGACCTCGAACGCGCGCGAGCCTCGCGCGAGCGCGCCTTCCTGGTGGAGGAGCAGGACCGCTTTCTGGCCGCGCTCATCGAGGAGCACGATGACGCGCTCGAGGCGCTCGAGGCCAAGCACCGAAGCGGGTCGGCCGCGGAGCGCACGCTCCCCGGGGGACGAGTGCAACCGCTCATCGACTCGCGGAGCTCGGAAGCGCTCGACGCCGACGCGCTCATGCGCGAGCTGGCCGGAGCGCGTCGAGAGATCGACGCGCTCACCGCCGAGCGCAATCGCTCGCGCGAGGTGCTCAGGCGGTTGCAGACGCAGCGAGACGAAGCGCAGCGCGCGCTCGACGCCACGGGGCCCGCGCGACGCGACGCGCTCCCCACGCAACCGCCACCTCCCGACCCCGGGCCTGCCGAGCCGGTCGCGGCCAAGAGCACCGCAGCGAGCCAACGAAAGACCAACCCGATCGGCCCGAGACCACGGGTGGACGCGGAGCCGGCCCGGCCCGCGCCCGCGGAGCGCGGCGAGAGGCCGAGCAGCCACCCGACGCCGCCCGCGGAGCTGGCCGCGCTCTTGACCGTGCCCACTCCCCCCTCGGTTCCCGCGCCGGACCGACAACCACGAGAAGAACCCGCTGAGCGGCGTGGCACCGGTTACTCGATTCAACCGGCGGCAGCGCCCGAGCGGATCGAGCCGCTCCACGTCCGGACTCCATCGCGCAGCTAGCCATGACGCGCGCGGTTGGCGAGCGACGGTGCGCCGCGCTAAGGGTCCCGCATGGGCGCCGACGACGGGGATAGCGACCGAGCCGAGCTCGCGCCGAATCGAGCGACGCCGCTCGCGGCTCCCCCCGATGAGCCGCCGGTCGTAGCGCGACTGATCGTCGAGATCCGCTCGGACGGCACCCGCACCATCGCGCGCGGCGCGATGGAAGATGCGGCGACCGGCGAACGCGTCGCCATCGAGGCGCGGGGCAGCTCTCCCATCGCGCTCGCGGGCTCCCTCGCGCGCTCGATCTTCTCGGCGCCGATGCTCGCCCGCCACGCGGTGCGCGCGCTCCTTCAAGGACGCGCGAGGCGCCCGTGAACAGGCCGCCCGGGACACCGGCGACGGAAGCTGCGGCAACGTCGGCCGAGCAGCAGACCAGACCGCGCGGAGCGCGACGGCTTCGCTGGCTCCTCGAGATCGCGCTGGTCCTCCTCGTCTACTTCGCGGTGTCTGCCTGGCGCGAGAAGGACTTGCTCGCCACCGGCACCGACCTGGCGCCCGAGCTCGCGCTGCTCGATCTCGACGGGCATGAGGTGAAGCTCTCCGACCTCCGCGGAAAATCCGTCATGATTCAATTCTGGGCGACCTGGTGCGGCGTGTGTCGGCAGGAGTTCGGCGCGCTGAACGCGGTGAGTCGCGGGCTCGGACCCGACCAAGCGATGCTCACCGTGGTCGCCGACGGCGACGACCGCGAGCGGATCCGCGCGTTCGCATCCGAGCATGAGCTGAAGTACCCGATTCTGCTCGGCAACGAGGCGGTGCTCCGCGCGTATCACGTGGGCGCGTTTCCCACCACGTACTTCGTCGATCCGAGAGGGCGCGTCGCAGGGCACACGGTCGGGATGACCACGCGCTGGGGACTCTCGGGGCGACTCGGGTGCGCCCGCCGCTGACGCCCGCGCCCTCAGTGCCCGTGCGGTTCGCTGGTGAGCGCGCTCAGCGTCGCGTCGGACCCGGTCAGCGCCGCGCGGAGGATGGCCTTGGCGAGCGCATCGAGCGATTCGAAGCCCGTCTTCTGCAGGACTTGACGGATCTGGGTCTTCAGCGTGTTGTCGGTGATGGAAAACTGCTCGCGCAGCTCGCTCCGCGGGGTGTTCGCCACCGCCGCGGCGATGAGCTCTGCTTCGCGCGCGGTGAGCCGGAGCCGCTTGGTGAGCTCTTCCACCAGCCAAGCGACGCGCTCGTTCGGGACCCGCTCGAGCGAGACCGCGCGCCGCAGGAACCCGAACAGCTCGGGAGCTGAGGCTGGCTTCACCAGGTACTCGGCGCGGAGCTGATGCGCGCGGTTGATGTCGTCGCGCTCGTGCTGTCCGGTGAGCACCAGGATGGGCACCAGCGGCATCGCGCGCCGCGCGTGCATCACGACCTCGAAGCCGGAGCCGTCGGGGAGGCCGAGGTCCACGATCAGTCCCGTCCACCGCGCGTCGGTCGCCAGGAGCGCCTTGGCCGCCTGGACCGTGGCGACGACCTGGGTCACTCGAAATCGCTCGAGCACGCGGCGCAGCACGTTCGCCACCTTTTCGTCGTCTTCGACGACCAGCCAGTATCCAGGACCAGACATTTGTGGGGATCTCGACCGGTAGCGGACGTACACCATCCTACTGCTTCGCAACGCGATGGTGGGGGCAATTTCCTCCCGCTCGACCAAATCGCGGCGCGGAGCGGACGCCCGGGCCCCGGGTGGCGTGAGTCGCGCGCCGCGCCCATGCTTCGCGCCCCATGGGCGTCGGCTACGCTTCTCCGAAGAACCGGGACGTCCCGCCGGCGCGCGCCGGCGAGTTCGCTCCGCTCGTGGTCGGCCCGCTCACGGTGTGGCCACCGGTGGTGCTCGCGCCGATGGCTGGCGTGACCAACTACCCGTTCCGCGCCCTCTGTCGTCGCTTCGGCGCGGGGCTCTATGTGAGCGAGATGATCACGGCGCGGCCCCTGGTCGAGGGGCGGGACAAGACCCTGAAGCTAGCAGATTTCGGCCCAAACGAGTCTCCGCGCAGCCTCCAGCTCTACGGCGTCGACCCCTATTATGTCGGTGAGGCGGTGCGACGCCTCACGGGGGAGGGCCGCGTCGACCACATCGACATGAACTTCGGGTGCCCCGTGCGAAAGGTGACCCGCAAGGGCGGCGGCGCCGCCATCCCGGTGAAGCGCCGGCTCCTCCGCGACATCGTCCGGGCCGCCGTGCAGGCGGCCGGGACGGTCCCGGTGACCATCAAGTTCCGCATCGGCATCGATGACCACCTCACCACCTTCCTCGACGCGGGACACATCGGCGAAGGCGAGGGTGTGGCGTGCGTCGCGCTCCACGCTCGCACCGCGGCCCAACTCTACGATGGCGAGGCGCGCTGGGAGGCGATCGGCGAGCTCAAGCGAGCGGTGTCGATCCCGGTGCTCGGCAACGGCGACATCTTCGAGGCGGGCGACGCGCTCCGCATGATGCGCGAGACGGGCTGCGACGGCGTGGTGGTGGGGCGCGGCTGCCTCGGCCGGCCCTGGCTGTTCCGCGAGCTCTCCCAAGCGTTCGACGGCAGGGTTCCCGAGGACCCGCCGCGGCTCGGTGAGGTCGTCGAGGTGATGCTCGAGCACGCGAGCCTGCTTGCGGAGTGGCTCGGCGAGGGACCGGCGATGCGCTCCTTCCGCCGTCACGCGACCTGGTACACGAAGGGGTTCCGCGGCAGCGCGCAGCTCCGCGCGGCGCTGATGCAGATCGAGTCCCTCGAGGACTTGCGCCAGGCGCTCGTCGCGGTCGACCGCGAGCAGCCGTTTCCGCTCTCGGCGATGCGCGTCCCACGCGGCAAGAGCGCCGGGACTCAGCAGGTGAGCCTCCCCGAGGGCTATCTGGACGACCTCGACGACGCCACTCCGCCCGAAGCCGAGGACGCGAGCGACGGCGGCTGAGCTCCGAGCGTCGCGAAACCATTGAGGGAACCCGCGGTATTGGCGGAGCGTCGGGCGCGCGCTATCATCGCCCGAGGGCGCCACAACATGGGAGCGGCGAGCGTCATGACTTCGGCGGTGCGCTGGCGGTGGACGCCGTTCTACGCGCTCGTGGGAGCGGCGCTCTCATACGTGGGGCTCGTCGTGCTCGCGGTGCCGGACCGCATCGGTGAAGCCAAGATCGCCCGCTCGCCCCAGACGGGCTTCGCGCCCGACGCCGGCGTCATCACCACCGACGCGCTCGGCAGCGGGGCGAGCGGCGCGCGCCGCTCACGCACGCTGCGTCCGAGCCCCGGCTCGAACGCGGCCGCAGCGAACGCGTTCGGTTTCGATACTCCCCCCCCCAGCCCGGTGACGCCGGCCATCCCGCGCGCGGTCGAGTCGCCTCCTCCCGCGGTGACGCCGGAGTTCGTCGCGCCGCCCCCTCCTCCTCCGCCGCCCCCGCCCCCCGAGCCGGTCGGGCAAGAAGAAGAAGAGGAGGAGGAGGTCGAGGCGCCGCCGGCGGCGGCGCGCATCATCGGTCGCCCGCTCGCGCGACCGTTCGTTCCGAACCTCACACGCGCCGCGCCGGCGCCGAGCGGCGGCGACACCGAAGAGCCGGCCGGCGACGACGAGGAAGACCCGCCGGCGGAGCCCGCGCCTCCAGCGAACGACTCGGTCGTGTACTGAGCGTCGGCGCCCGCGACGCGCTCGCGCGGTCTTGACGCAGGCGCCCTGAGCCTGCCTGATGGCGTCGAGGTCGACGTGTCCACCACGCTGGTCATCGGTAACAAGAACTACTCGTCGTGGTCGCTCCGCGCGTGGCTCGCGCTCCGCGCCGCGAACGCGTCGTTCGACGAAGAGCTCATCCCGCTCGACCAGCCCGACACCGCGGCGAGGCTCGCCGCGCGCTCGCCTTCCGGTCGAGTGCCGGTCCTCATCGACGGCACACTCGTCATCCACGAATCGCTCGCCATCTGCGAGTACGTGGCAGAACGTTTCCCTTCCGCCGGGCTCTGGCCCACCGATCGCGCGGCGCGCGCGGTGGCGCGCGCGGTCAGCGCGGAGATGCACGCCGGCTTCACGGCGGTGCGCCGGGCGATGCCGATGAACGTCCGCGCCGAGCGCTCGAGCCACGCTGACTCGGAAGCGGTCGCGGCCGAGGTGGCGCGGGTGTGCGAGTTGTGGCGGGACTGCCGCGCGCGCTTCGGCGGCTCGGGGCAGCGCTTCCTCTTCGGCTCGTTCGGGGTCGCCGACGCGATGTTCGCGCCCATCGTGAGCCGGTTTCGCACCTACGGCGTCCCGCTCGACCCGGTCGAGGCGTCGTACGCGGACGCGGTGTGGGCCTACCCGCCCATGCAGGAGTGGGTCGAGGCCGCGCGCCGCGAGCCCTGGACGCTCGGCGACTGACGCTCGGCGGTGGGCCCTCGACGACGAGCGGGCGCGCCGAACTCCGCCGAGCGCCCCGGGCCGCTTCGGCTATGCTCGCGCGCCCCCATGTCCGAGACGCGCAGCGTCGCCCGCGAGGTGCTCCGCCTCACCGGCCCGGCGGTGATGACCAGCTTCCTCCAGACGCTGGTCTTCCTCACCGATCGGCTGATGCTCGGCCGCTTCAGCGAGCCAGCGCTCGCCAGCATGCAGGTGCAAGGCGCCATCGTCTGGTCGGTGTTCAACGTGTTCGCGGGCCTCACCGTCGGCACCGTGCCACTCATCGCGCGCGCGGTCGGCGCGCGGGACCCCGAGCGCGCGTCGAACATCGCGCGCGCCGCGCTCCGCGTGTCGCTCGTGCTCGGCGTGCTCGTGGGCGGGCTAGGCCTCGCGTTCCTCCGCCCGCTGGTCGACGCGATCGGCCCCGAGTCGGAGTCCCTGCGCGAGCTGTCACGCGAATATCTCCGGGTCATCTATTTCGGATTCCCCCAGATGTTCCTCGCCACCACCGCCGCCATGGTGATGCATGGCGCGGGCAACACGCGGACCCCCTTCATCATCGGGCTCGCGAGCAACGCGCTGCACGTGATCGCGGACGTGGTGCTCATCTTCGGGGTGAAGCTCGGGCCGCTCACCCTCCCCGCCTTCGGGGTCGCCGGTGCCGCCGCCGCGAGCGTGGTCGCGTTCAGCGTCGAGGCCGCGCTCCTGCTCTGGGTACTACGACGCCCCGGCGCTCCAGTGACGGTCTTGGGATTGTTCGGCTCGGCCGGCGACCGGGCCGCCGACGCGCGGCGCGCCTTGCTGCGCGTGAGCGCCCCCGCCCTGCTCGAGCGGATCGCCATCCACGCGGGCTACCTCCTCTACGCGGCGCTCGTCTCCCGGCTCGGCGCGCTGGTGATGGCTGGCAACCAGGCGCTGCTCACGCTCGAGTCGATCTGCTGGCTCAGCGCCGATGGCTTCGGCATCGCGGCGGCGGCGGTGGTCGGTCAGGCGCTCGGCCGCGACGCGGAGAAGTCGGCCCGCGCGGCCGCGCTCATCGCCGCCGGGCTCGCCGCGCTGGTGCTCACCGCGCTCGGCCTCGCCTTGTGGGCGACCGCGCCGTTCACCCTTGCCGCATTCGTACCGCGCGGCGAGCCGAGCGCGCCGCTCGTCTCGACCGGGCTCCGCGCGCTGCCGTTGCTCGCCGCGGCGCAGCCGTTCATGGCGGTGGCGGTGGTGCTCGCGCAGTCGCTGCGCGGCGCGGGCGACACACGCTCACCGATGCTCTCGGCGCTCGCGGGCGGGCTCCTGGTGCGGGTCGGCGCGCTCTACTGGCTCGGCGTCGTGCGTGGCCTGGGACTCGAGGGCGTGTGGATCGCGAGCGGCGTCGACTGGGTGGTGCGAACCCTCATCATCGGCGTGATCTTCGCCCGAGGTCGCTGGGCGAAGATCCGTATTTGACCGATCGGTCAATGCGCGCATCCCTATGCTGACCGTGGATCGCGAGGAATTTCTCACCCGCTTGACCGATCGGTCGAGTCCGTGCTCGTCCTCGAACGGCGCTCCCTGACGCGAGCGCTCGCGGGCGAGCCGCAGCGGCGAGCCGAGCGCGACGGCGGCGTCCGCGACGCCGGCCACGCCGACCCGTCACCTCGAGCCATCGGCAGGCGCGCAGAGCCCGGTCGAGGCGAGCCGCGCGCGTCAGGGGAGAAACACGATCCGGCCGAAGCCGGGCACGTACGACATCCCGCCTCCCGCGCACTCGACCAGCATGCGGGTCTTGTGGACGAAGAGCGCGCTCCCGGAGGGCGTGATCCCGACGGCAGTCTCATTTGCGTACCAACCCGCGAACGAGGGGCGAGCTCCCGAACACGATGGGGCAGCCAGGACGTAAGGATCCCACTGACTGGCGATCGCCTGCGAGTCATCGATCGGGCCGGCAGCCCATGACGCCCCGTCCGCGCAGTCATCCGCGCAGGCCCACATCGTGACCGTGCCCACGCGCGACGCCGAGAGGACGACAGCCTCTCCCGCCGTTACCATCGACAGGCCGTCCGCGCCTTCGCCGTCCGGCCCCATCATGAGCCCGGTCCAACCTGACGGCCTCATGCAGTCGCTCGCGCAGCGCTCGACGAAGAGCCGACCGTCGCCTGGCGCGGCCTCGGGCTCGCTCGAGCCGAGCAACCCCTGATTGAACGCCGCGTAGACGACGCCGGAGCCCGAGACGGCGACCGCGGTCGGGGTCCGCCCGCTATGCCAGAAGAGCCGCTCGGATTCTTGCCAGCTCCCGGGAGCCTCGCAGTTGGCGTCGCAGCGGCGATAGACGAGCGCGTTCGAGTCATCGTTGAGGAGCTGGTGAAGGGTGCTGCCGTGGGCGGTCGTCGCCAGGCGTGTGCTGCCGGCACGTACGCCGCCGGAGCTCCACGCCGCCGCCTGCTCACAGCCGCTCTGGCACGTCATCACGACGAGCGGTCCGCCGGAGCCCGCGCTGCTGAGCGCGAAGCTCACGCGCCCGTCGTTGCCGACCGTCAACCGCGAGCCGAGCGGATCCAAGCGGCCTCCGAGGCTCGCCGTGGAGATGTCGCCCCCCGTCCAGCTCGACTCCGCGGCGCAGTTTCCGGCGCAGCTAGCGTAGTACACTTGGTCGCTGCCGAGCGCGCTCACGCTCCGCCCCCACACGAGATGGGTGAGCCCGTCCGGGCCCGTCGCGATCTTTGGCTCGTGCACGAAGTAGGACTCATCGAGCTCGGTGGTCGTCCACCCAGCTCGCGAGCCGCAGTTCGTCTTGCATTCGGCGTAGAAGAGCTTCGCTGGAGCAAACCCGGAGTAGTAGACGAGGTGCGCGACGCCGTCGCTCGAGATCGCGAGATCGGGCGACGAGAAGCCGAGCTCGTCGATCGTGACGGTGCCCGGAGTCCCACCGGTGCCCGGAGTCCCACCGGTGCCCGGAGTCCCACCGGTGCCCGGAGTCCCACCGGTGCCCGGAGTCCCACCGGTGCCCGGAGTCCCACCGGTGCCCGCGTTTCCGCCCGTACCCGGAAATCCGCCCCAACCCGCTCCGCCGCCCGTCCCGGAGTCGGACGGTTCGCTCGGCGTGCAACCGCTCGCGGCGAGGAAGATCGCGGTCATTACTGGAATGGCGAGCGACGGCCTCTCACTCATGCTGAGCCTCCCTCACGATGTACGTTTCGAGGTGCGGCGCACCTTCCCTCTCGCGAGCCCCGCGAGATTACCGCGCTTCGACTCACTCCACCTTGGGGCAGCTCGACGGCTCGGGGTAGGCGCCCACCGGCCGCTCTGGCTGCGTCTGTGCGCCAAGGGTGATGCTCGCGAGCGCGTTGCCTTCCGTAGAGCGGTATTTCACCGGCGAGCTCGAACGATCCCCGGCGCGCGGAGCGTACTCACTCGAGCTGCCCGCACGCGTGGCCGGTAGGCGGGGGCGCGCGCGAGGCCAGTCGCGGTCATCCTGGAGGTAGGGGCGAAGCGCCGCGAGACGGACCCGCTCGACGCCGTGCTCGCGACGAAAATGCACGATCCCAAGACCGGCTCGCTGCGATGGATGCTGCCGACGACCTCCCCTGTCGACGCGCTCGAGCGGGTCCTCGACGTCGCCTTCGAGTACAGATGCCGCTGGCGCATCGAGGAGCTTCATCGCGCGTGGCAGCGCGGCGGGGGCAACGTCGAGGGCACGCAACTTCGCCGCCGCGAGGCCGTCCAGAAGTGGGCCGCGATGCACGACGCCGTGACCGCCCGCCGCCGCGGGCGGGCGGCGCGCGCTTTCCTCCCCGGAGCAAAGAAAGCTCGGGTAGACTCGGCGCCGATCATGGCCGTCCGTGAGTTCTTCGACGACGCGGCGCGCGCGCGCGTCAAGCACGGCGTTGCAAACGTCGAGGCGCTGACCTCGGCGGAGGTAGTAGTCGCCGTGCGGCGACGGACCGGTCAGTATCGGGACGTGGATCTCGCGGCGGGGGCGGTCGTCGCGCTCGCCACGCTGCTGGTCCTCATCTTCGCCGACACCGAGTTCTCGACCCCGTACATCCCGCTCGACGTCGCGGTCGCCTTCGGGGTGGGCGCGCTCCTCTCGTCACAAATCCCCTGGCTCCGCCGCGCGCTCGTCTCGCGGGCGCGGCGGCGGGCGAGCGCCCGCGCCGCCGGTTGCGAGGCGTTCTTCAAGATGGGGATCGGCAAGACCAGCGGGCGCACCGGGATCCTGGTGCTGGTCGCGCTCTACGAGCGCGAGATCGCGGTGATTGAAGATGTCGGCGTCGACCGGAAGGCGCTCGGCGCGGCTTACGAGCAGGCGGTCCTGGCGCTCGAGCGCTCCATCTCGCGCGCCTCGCCGAAGCTCGACCAGTTCGCGGCCGCGCTCGAGGCGCTCGGCCCGGCGCTCGCCCCCGCGCTCCCGCGGCAGGAAGACGACATCAATGAGCTCCCCGACGACGCGGAGGTCGCGTGAGCGCGCGGCGAACACTCCGAGGCGACCGCGCTGCACGCTTGGTCCGCAGGGCGCTGCTCCTCGCGAGCACGCTCCTCGTCCTCTCCCTCGCGGCTACCGCGCTCGCGCGGCCGGGAGGTGGGCAGTCGTTCTCGGGAGGTGGGAGCAGCTCGTCGGGCGGCGGTGACGGTGGCGCCGACCTCGTCATCGCGCTCGTGGTGCTCGCCTTCGAGCACCCGACGATCGGCGTGCCGCTCCTCTTCATCGTAGGCGGCATCCTCATCTTCCAGAAGCTCAAGGAGCGGAGGCAGAAGGACTGGAGCTCGGGCGGGGATCCCGGCGTCGCGGCGCCTCCGACGCGAGCGCCATCGTTCGACACGCTCCGCACCGCCGACCCCGGCTTCTCTCGGGTCGTGTTCGAGGACTTCGTGTACGGGCTCTACGCCGAGGTGGCGCGCACGCGCGGGCTGCCCGGCGCGCCGCTCGACCGCATGTCGGCCTATCTGTCCGCGGAGGCGATGACCACGCTCCGCGCGCTGCCCGCCGGTCCGGTCGAGTCGGTGATCATCGGCGCGATGACGCCGGTCGCGGTGGAGGTCGGGCCGAGCGGGAGCCGCGTGACGCTCAACGTCGAGGCGAACTACACCGAGGCCGGCAAGGGGGTCTACGCGGTCGAGCGGTGGACGCTCGCGCGCGGCCCGGGCGCGCGCTCGCGCACACCCGACCGGGTCGGGATGCTCGGCTGTCCGAGCTGCGGCGCGCCGGTCGAGGCGCTCTTCGGCGGGCAGTGCAGCTATTGCCGCCAGCAGGTCAATAGCGGCGCGTTCGACTGGCTCGTACAGCACATCCAGGTGCTCTCGCGCGAGAACCGCGGCCCCATGCTGACGACGAACGTGGCCGAGCGAGGCAATGATGCCCCGACCATCTACGATCCCGGACTCCGGGAAGCCTTGCAGGCGCTCCAGGCGAAGGATCCGTCCTTCGACGTCGGGGCCGCGCAGACGCGCGTCGGGGTCATCTTCGAGCAGTTCCAGCGCGCGTGGACGGCGCGCGAGCTCGCGCCGATGCGGCCGTTCATGAGCGATCCGCTGTTCGCGACCCAGGCCTACTGGGTCTCGGCGTACCTCGCGCAGCACCTCCGCAACCTCACCGAGCGGGCGCGCATCATGCGCCTCGAGCTCGTGAAGGTGAGCTCGGATCCTTACTTCGACGCCATCACCTTCCGCCTCTTCGCGACCGGGCTCGACTACACCGTCGACGATGACGGCCGCGTCGTCTCGGGGAGCCGCACCAAGGAGCGCGCCTACACCGAATACTGGACGCTCATCCGCGGCACCAACCGCAAGGGGCCGCCTCGAAGCGATCTGGTCTGCCCAAACTGCGGCGCGCCCCTCGCCGTGAGCATGGCCGGCCACTGCGGCTACTGCCAGGCCAAGATCACGAGCGGGGACTTCGACTGGGTGCTCTCGCGCATCGAGCAAGACGAAGTCTACGCGGGCTGAGCCGCGCGCGCCGCCTCGCTCAGTCGCCCCGGAGCGCGTCCGCGCAGCAGCGGAACCCAATCTCGTAGAACCGGAAGGCGTCCCCGTGCACCTTGACCGAGCTCTGGCAGGTGCGCGCCTCTGCCCAGTACCGGCCCTTCAAGCTCCCATGGAAGCTCGGCTCGCCGCCGTCGCGGCGCCGCGTCCACTCCTCTACGTTGCCGGTCAGGTCGAACACCTGGTCATCGCCCACGCAGCCGGCCTTCGCGCCCGACGGGCTCGCCTGATAGAGCCGCTCGACCTCGGAGACCGCGGTCGCTCCCGCGGCGCTCACCGCGCGCGCTGCGGCGAAGAGCTCCGGCAGTCGCTCGATGGCGGCGGTCTGCAGGGACCACGGCCAGCCATTCAACCGCTCCTGGTCGTAGGCGAGCCAGGTCGCGTCGTCCCTGCAGCGACCCGGCACGCGCGTGTCGCCGTAGGGATATGCGGTCTCTTTCGGGCCCTCGCAGGTCGTCGTCCATTCATCGTCGAAGCAGAGGCGTCTCTCGCGCGCGGCGCACCACGCGGCCGCCTCGTCGAAGGAGAGCATGACGAGCGGCAGCTCACCCGCGACGTTGGGCGCCTCGTAGCGGTCGATGCAGAACGTGTCGACCTCGGCCATGTCCGCCGGGCACGGAGAGGCATCGGCGGACGGCGCGTCCGCGGCGCCATCGTCGCCCGCGGCGCCCGCCTCGCTCGCGTCCCCGGCATCCGACGCGCCCGCGAGCCCGGCCGCGCCGCCCGGAGCTCCGCCCTGGCCAGCCGCGCCGCCGGCCGCGCCGGCACCATCAGGAGCCTCATCAGTCGAGCCGCACGCCACGGCGAGCGCCACGCCTCCGAGCAGCGCGAACGCGTGCGCGAGCCGCCTTCTCATGCGCGTGAGCTTGCCCCGACGTTCACTCTGCGTCCACGCCTCGGCTCGCCACGCCGTCGCGACCATTTCACGCGCGCGCCGAGTAGGGGTACCATTCGCCATGGCTCGGGTACGGCTCCCATGGCTGGCGGTGGTCGCGGTGACGCTCGGGGCGAGCGCTTGCTCGGGGCCGGCGGCTCCGCCGGAGAGCACCGGCCCAGTCGGAAGACGGGTGGACGCGCTCGCCCGGCGTCACGGCGTCCCACGGGATCTGGTGCTGGCGATCGCGGTCGAGGAGACGGGGCTCACGCTGCCGAAGTACCGCGTCGTCTCACCGGCGGATCTGGTCCCGATCGCCGGCATCCTCGAGCTCCGGCACGGCAAGCTCGATACCCTCGCGCTCGGCGCCTCGCTGATGGGCATGACCGAGGCCGCGCTCTCGGCCGACACCGAGCTCGGCACCGAGGCCGGGGTGCGAGTGCTCGCGACGCTCGGCCCCACTGGAGACGACCAGCTCGCGAGCTGGCGAGACGCCATCGCGAAGCTGTCGGGGCTCGCCGATCCCGGTGAGTACGTGGCGCGGGTATATTCCCTCTTGCGGTACGGCGGCAGCTTTCCGGCGCGCGACGGCGAGGCGGTCGTCATCGCCGCGCACCCGGAGATCCCGCTCGGGCTCACCATCGCCCCGCCGCGAGCGGCGCCGCTCGCCACGCCGGATTTCCCGGGCTCGGAGTGGTTCGACACGAGCTGCACGAACAAGTGCAACACCAACCGGCCCGACGGCAACGCCGCGGTGGACACCGTGGTCATCCACGACACCGAGGGCGGCTGGAACGCGTCGGTGGCCACCTTGCAGTACGACAGCGGCAAGAGCGTGCACTACATCATCGACGCCGACGGCTCGCGCTGGGGCCAGTTCGTCCCGGAGACGTACACCGCGTGGCACGCGGGCAACTACTGCTACAACAAGCACAGCATCGGCATCGAGCACGTCGGCGTCGCGTCGGATCCCGCCGGGTACTCGGACGCGCTCTACGCGAAGAGCGTCGAGATGGTGAAGAGCATCGCTACGCGCTGGGCGATCCCGCTCGATCGCGACCACGTGGTCGGGCACTACCAGATGCCGAACGGCGATCGCATCGCGGAGTGCTCCCCGCCGTGCGGCCTCGGCCTCGACGCCTGCGAGTCGAGCGCGGACTACGGCGGCTCCGGCAACCACACCGACCCCGGGTATCATTGGCAATGGTGTCAATACATGGAGCGCCTCGGCTCGAGCTGCAAATGCAACGACGCCTGGCCCCTCTGGAACTGCACCACCGACAAGACGCAAGCGTGGCGCTGCAACGCGGGCACCCTCGAGAAGGGCGAGTGCACCGCGGGCTGCGAGTCGATGCCGATCGGGACCGATGACGTGTGCCATGTGGCGGCCGGCACCGGCGGCTCCGCGGGAGCCACTGGCCTGGGCGGCGCGGCCGGCGTCGCGGGCTCGACCGCGAGCGGTGGCGCGGCCGGGGGTGGCTGGATCAGCGATGACGGTGGCGCGAGCGGCGGCGCGAGCGGCGCGAGCGGCGTCGGCGGCGCCGATGCCGGCGCGCTTCCTGCGAAGGGCTCGAGCGGCGACGACGGCGGCTGCTCGTGCGCGGTACCGCGGAGCCGCGAGCGCGCGCCGCTCGCGCCGCTCGCGCTCGCCGGGCTCGGGCTCGCGCTCCTACGACGACACGAGCGCGGGCGCCGCGCGAGGTCGTGATGCAGCGACCGTTCCTCCGGGGTGCGCGTCCCCTCGCCTTCGCGCACCGAGGCGGCTCCAAGCTCTGGCCCGAGAACACCCTCGAGGCCTTCGAGGGCGCGGTCGGCCTCGGCTTCGACTACCTCGAGACGGACGCGCACCTCACCTGCGACGGGGTGGTGGTCCTCCACCACGACGCGCGCATCGATCGAACGACGGACTCGACCGGGAGCGTCGACGAGCTCACGTTCGGCGAGCTGTCGCGCGCCGACGCCGGGTACCGCTTCACACCCGACGGGCGCACCTTTCCATATCGAAACCAAGGGCTCCGCATCCCCTCCTTCGAGGAGGTCATCGAGCGGTTCCCGAACGTGAACTTCAACGTCGAAATCAAGCAAGGCTCGCCGAGCATGGCCCGCGCGCTGTGGGCGCTCATCGAGCGCCACCGGCTCCACGACCGCATCCTGGTCGCGGCTGGAGACGACGCGCTCGGGCGCGAGTTCGACGCGCTCTCGTGCGGGCGGGTCGCGCGCTCGCCGGGCGTGCGCGGCGTGCTCCGCTTCTGGGCCGCCGCGCGAGCGGGGCTCACCCGTCATCTCCCGATCTCGTATGACGTCCTCCAGGTGCCCGCGCGACACCTCGGGCTCACCGTGGTCGATCGGCGCTTCATCGAGGCCGCGCACGCCCAGGGGCTGCACGTCCACGTATGGACGATCGACCATCCTAGCGAGATGCGCCGCCTCATCGAGCTCGGAGTCGATGGGCTCATGACGGACCGGCCCGATCGCCTCGCGAGCCTGCTCGGGCTCGCGCCGCGTCCGGCCTGAGCCGAGGCCAGCGGAGCCGGTCGCGCGGCCCGCGATGGTCTCGCACGACCATGGCGCGGCTCCGAGCGCTCGCGCGCGAGCTCCGCGGGCTCTGGCTCAGCGCCCGCGCAGGAGCTCGCGCACGAGCTCGGCGGCCGGGAGCACCGCGTCGATCCGGCGCGCGCTCTCGCCAGCGTAGAGGGGCGCAGCGTCTATCAACGCATCCGGGTCGCCCACGAGCGGCGCGCTCGGCGAGTAGAGCGGACGCTCGGCGGAGTGCCAGCGCGCGGCAGCGCCCGCCGCGTCGAGCGGCACGAGTCGCGCGAGCGCCGCCGACGCGCGATGCACCGCGCCGAGCCAGCGCGGAGGCGGGTGGAAGCGGGAGGTCGCCAGATTCGGCACCACGCGATGCGGGGCCGGCCAGCCCATGCCGAACAGCGTGGTCACCAGCGTGCGCTCACTCGCGAGCACACGCGCCTTGTAGAGCGGGTGCGCGCCACTCTCCTCGCTCAAGAGGAAGCGCGTCCCGAGCGACACCGCGTCGGCTCCGCCGTCGAGCGCACGACGGACGTCATCCGCGCCCGCGACACCGCCCGCCACGATGAGCCGCGCTCCCCCGGGAAGCGCTCGCCGCGCGGCCGCGAGGAGCTCGAGCGCCGAGCGCTCGCCGCGCACGTGGCCACCGGCCTCGCTGCCTTGCAGGATCACCGCGTCCGCGCCGGCGTCGAGCGCCGCGCGCGCCTCGGCGACCGAGCCCGCCTGATGGAACCAAGGTTGCGGGCCGAGCCGGCGCGGCGGCCCCCAGAAGGTCACGATGATGTCGGCGACGCGCGCGGCGCGGAGATGGGCTCGCCGGAGAAACGGGAGGAGGAGGTTCACCGCGACGGGCCGCTCCGTGCGCGCCTTCGCGGCCGAGAGCTCCCGCTCGAGCGGCTCGGCGCCGAGCATCCCCACCGTACCCAGGCCACCAGCGGACGACACCGCCGCCGCGAGCCGGGCGCCCGACAGCCCGCCAGCCATGCCGGCCTGCAAGATCGGGTGCTCGATGAAGACGCCGCCGACGCGCATGCCGGCTAGCTCACGATGGGCATGCCGGGCTCGCCGTAGTCGACCACGCGCACGCCGCGCCGCACCTTGGCTTCCTCCACGGCGACGCGGAGCCTCTCGTAGAGGGCCACGACATCGGTCTTGAGACCGTCGAGGCGCAGGGTCGGGGTCGTCGAGTCGATCGCCTCGAGGACGAGGTTGCCGGTGCCCATCAGGCGCTGCGACAGCGGGCGCTCCACGCGATAGTCGGTGATCCGGTAGATGTCGATCTGCTCCATCTCTTTGGACAAGATGCCGCGCTCCACGACCACCCTCTGCGAGGTGAGCTTGTAGTGCTTGCCGCGGCTCTTGAGCCAGAAGACCAGCAGCGCGATGCCCAGCGTGACCACCGAGAGGACCAGCGCGCCGAGCCCCGCCACCACCGCGGGGCGTCCCTCGAAGAGTGTGTGCTCGGGCTCCGGTTCGGCGGCAGGCTGACTCACACGCTCGACGCTAGCGCGTCGCCTGCGCGCGCGGAACCCGCGCGTGCGGGCGCTGGAAATTTCAGCTCATCGGCGCGCCTCGCGGGCGCGCCGCGGGGGCCTCGCGCCGACCCGACACCCCCTCTCCGAGTCGCGGACGCGCTCGCCCCCGTGGCGCGCGGTCGCGAGACGCGGGTCGCCCCGCCCGGACGAGCGCTACCCCGGCGCGAGCACGATGAGAGACGGAAGCGCGCGAGGTCCGCGAAGCTTGCGTCATCGGCCTGAATACGCGCCTCACGCTCGCAAGGTTTGCGCGAATCGTTCCTGCTCTCGAGGTCGGGAGTACGCGCGATCGAATCGCGTCGCGATATTGACGTCAATCATGTGCATCATCATCGGGAAGGCCTACGAAACGCGCGCGTCCGCCTTGCAATCACCGCCAGGCGATGAGGCTCAGGAGACCAACATGAAGTTCAAGTCCTACCCCCTCGCAGCGCTACTCGGGCTCACGCTGCTGATTCCAGGGCTCGGTGCCTGCAAGCAGGAGTCGTCGATGGCCGGCGCGAGCTCGCTCGCCGATCTGATGAAGGCGCGCGGCCTCAACGACGAGAACGTCCGCGCGGCGCTGAAGACCTACACACCGACCGGTGGGCGTGATCAGTACTACCTATTCGCCTCGGGCGGCCACGGCGGGCAGGTGATCGTGATCGGCGTGCCGAGCATGCGGATCCTGAAGTACATCGCGGTCTTCGCTCCGGAGCCCTGGCAGGGCTACGCCTACGGGGACGAGTCGGGCAACCTCCTGAAGGAGGGCAGCCCCGAGGGGAAGCCGATCACCTGGGGCGATGTCCATCACCCGGCGCTCTCCGAGACGAAGGGCGACTACGACGGCCAATATCTCTTCGTGAACGACAAGGCGAACGCCCGCATCGCGGTCATCGATCTCAAGGACTTCGTGACCAAGCAGATCATCCGTAGCGGACTGATCCAGTCGGATCACGGCGGCACCTTCGTCACGCCGGACACCGACTACGTGATCGAGGGGTCGCAGTACCCGGCGCCGCTCGGCGGCGGGTATGCACCCATCGAGCAGTACGCGGACGCCTACCGCGGCGCGGTCATCTTCTGGAAGTTCGATCGCGCCAAGGGCCGCATCGACAAGGACGCCTCCTTCGCGCTCGAGCTGCCCCCGTACATGCAGGATCTCGCCGACGCGGGCAAGCTCGACAGCGACGGCTGGGCGTTCCTGAACTCGTTCAACACCGAGATGGCCTACGGAGGCAACAAGGAAGGCCGTCCGTCGCTCGAGTCCGGCGCCTCCAAGAACGACATGGACTACCTCCACGTCATCAACTGGAAGCAGGCCGCCGAGGTCGCGAAAACGAAATCGAAGACCATCGCCGGGATGCGGGTGATCCCGCTCGAGACGTCCATCGAAGAGGGCCTCCTCCACTTCATACCGGAGCCGAAGAGCCCGCACGGCGTGGACGTGACCCCGGACGGCAAGGAGATCGTGATCTCGGGCAAGCTCGACACGCACGTCACGGTGTACAGCTTCGCCAAGATCAAGGGGCTCATCGACGCCAAGAAGTACGAGGGCAAGGACAAGTTCGGGGTACCCATCCTGAGCTTCAAGGACTCCATCCGCGGGCAGCTCGAGGTCGGCCTCGGGCCGCTTCATACGCAGTTCGACGACAAGGGCAACGCTTACACCTCGCTCTTCCTGGAGACCAAGGTGGCCCGCTGGAGCGTCAAGGACCTGAAGCTCGCCGACAAGATCGACTCACACTACAACATCGGTCACCTGGTCGCGGCCGAAGGCGACACCGTGAGCCCGGACGGGACGTACTTGGTCGCCATGAACAAGTGGGCGCTCGACCGCTTCAACCCGGTGGGACCGCTCCTGCCCCAGAACTTCCAGCTCATCGACGTGAGCGGGCCGCAAATGGAGCTCCTCTACGATCTCCCCATCCCGCTCGGTGAGCCGCACTACGCCCAGATGATCAAGGCTGACAAGCTCAAGCCGGAGGACGTCTATCCTCCGGGCACCAATCCGCTCACCGGCAAGACGGATCCGAACGCGGTCAAGGATGAGAAGGAGACACGCATCGAGCGTCGAGAGGACGGCGTGCACATCTGGATGTCGGCCGTGCGAAGCCACTTCGTCCCCGACACCATCCGCGTGAAGGAGGGCGACCGCGTCTTCATCCACCTCACCAACCTCGAGTCGGCGCACGACGCAACCCATGGCTTTACCATCGACGAGTACGGGATCCACGTGAGCATGGAGCCCGGCAAGGTGGCGAACATGGAGTTCGTCGCGGACCGCGCCGGCACCTTCCCGATGTACTGCACCGAGTTCTGCTCGGCGCTGCACCTCGAGATGGCGGGCTACTTCCTGGTCGAGCCGCGCGAGGGCGGAGACGCGGCGAAGACCGGCGACGCCCCCAAGCCGGACGGCAAGGACGCGCCCGCCGCGCCCGCCGCGAAGTAGCGACGATGGCCGCTCGCGAGCGCCCGGACGGCGGGGGTAGGAGAGCGAGCCACGCGCTCCTCACCCATGCCCTCCCGACCCTGGCGCTCGCGTGGGCGGCGGTCGCGCTCCTCGCCGCTTGCAGGAGCGCGCCGCGAGCCCTGAGCTCGAACCGTGAGCCGGAGGTCCAGCGAGTAGCGCTCGCGCGTCCGCTCTGCGAGCGCGAGGTGAAGGCGGGCCGCGCGGCGCAGGCCGCGCTCGACGCCGCGCCGGCCGGGAGCACCGTGTGCCTCGAACCCGGGCAACATGCGGGCCCGCTCGTGCTCCGCCATCCGCTGACGCTCTGGGGCCCGCCGAGCGCGGTCGTGAAGTCCTCTGGCGACGGTACGACCATCGACGTCAAGAGCTCGGGCGTCGCGCTCCTCGGGTTCACGGTGGACGGCAGCGGCGGCCGCTATGATCTCCTCGACGCCGCCGTGCACGTCCAGGGGAGTGATGTCCGCGTCGAGGGGCTCGAGATCAAGAACGCGGTGTTCGGCGTGCTGGTCGACCAGTCGCGACGGGTCCGGATCCTGAACAACCTCGTGCGAGGCACGAACGAGCCCGCCATCGGTCTTCGCGGCGACGCGATCCGCCTGTGGGAGACGGAGGACTCCGTCGTCTCGCATAACCGCGTGCTCGCCGGACGCGACGTGGTCGTCTGGTACTCTTCCGGCAATCTCTTCGAGCACAACGTGGTGACCGATGGGCGCTACGGCACCCACTTCATGTACTCGCATCGCAACGTGGTCCGATATAACCGCTACGAGCGCGACGTGGTCGGCGTATTCTTGATGTACAGCCGGGACATCACCCTCGAAAATAACCAGTTCCTGCACGCCGAGGGCGCAGCCGGCATCGGCGTCGGGTTCAAGGAATCCGGCAACGTGAGGGTTGCCGACAACGCGTTCGTGCACAACACGATGCACGTCTTCATGGATACGAGTCCCCTCAACCCCACCGACGAGAACACCTTCTCGAGGAACCTCTTTGCGCTCGGCCAGATCGGGGTGGATTTTCACGCGAGCGGACGCAAGAACGTGTTCGTGGACAACGCCTTCCAGGGTAGCCTCGAGCACGTTCGGGTCGACGGCAACGGCAACGCGCTCGGGGTGACCTGGAAGAACAACTACTTCGACGACTACGCGGGCTATGACCTCGACGGAGACGGCTTCGGGGACGTGCCGCACGAGGTCCGGCGGCTCTCCGGGGATCTGGTGCGTCGCAGCCCCGAGGTTGCATTTCTTCGCGGGACGCCAGCGCTCTGGCTGACGGACGCCATCTCGAGCGTCGTACCGCTCTTCCCTCCGACGAAGCTGTTCTTCGACCCGCAGCCTCGGATGCGCGCGCTCCTGCCGCCCACCGCGAGTGAGAAGCTGCAGTGAAGCTCGAGCTCACGCACGTAACGAAGCGCTTCGGCTCGGTGCGCGCGCTCGATGACGTCTCCTTCACCATCCCGAGCGGGCGCGCGGTGGCGCTGGTCGGGCCGAACGGCTCGGGCAAGAGCACGCTGATCCGCGCGCTGTCCGGGCTCATCGGCTGCGACGGGACGGTGCGCTTCGACGGTGCGCCGCGCAGCGTGCGCACCGCCGAGCGGATGGCGTACGTGCCACAGCTCGCGCCGCAGTTGGTGGCCCCGGTGTCCGAGCTCATCCAGTTTCACTGCTCGGTGCGAGGCGTCGAGAGCGCGAGCGTGGCGGAGGTCACCCGGCGCCTCGGGCTCGAGCTCGAGGCGATCCTCCGGCAGCCCTTCAAGAACCTCTCGGGCGGGATGAAGCAGAAGCTCTTGCTCGCCCTGGCGCTGTCGGTGCGCGCGGACTGCTACGTGTTCGACGAGCCGACCGCGAGCCTCGACGCCCAGGCGCGAGAAGATTTCTTCGCCCTCTTCGCGGAGCGCTGTAGAGGCTCGACCTTGATCCTCTGCTCGCACCGGATCGAGGAGATCCGCCATCTGGTCGACCATGTGGTTCTGCTGAGCGAAGGGCGGATCGCCTATGATGGCCCGGCCGCTCCGTACCTCGCGCGCGCCGGCGAGGCGCTCATCGAGCTCTTGGTCGCGCCCGACGACCTTCGTGGCTGGCTCTCCGAGCGCGGCTTCTCCCTGAATGCGAGCGGCTGGTGGGGCAAGCGGGTCGCGCGCGCAGACAAGGTGCGGGTCGTGAAGGAGCTCGCCGCGCACCTGAACGGACAGCTCGAGAACATCGTGGTCCGCGATCTCGAGCGACTCGAGCCAACTCCGGAGGGTCCGAGGGATGCGTGAGCGAAGCAGAAAGGCGTGGTTCGCGCTCGCCGGGGTCGTGACGGTCGCGGCGGTCGCGGGTGCCATGCTGTGGCTGCTCGCGCCGGGCGCGCCGGCGAACGGGCCGGTCCCGGTCGCCTGGGACAAGACGCCCTGCGCTCACTGCGCGATGCACGTCGGGGAACCCGCGTTCGCGGCGCAGCTCCAGACCCAAGACGGGCAGGTGCTCGATTTCGACGATCCGGGGTGCCTGTTCCGCTACCTCGCGGAGAAGCGCCCGGAGGTCTCTGCCATGTACTTCCACCACCTGTCCGAGAGTCGCTGGCTCTCAGGCGCCGAGGCGGGGTTCGTCGCGCACTCTCCGACGCCCATGGGCTACGGGTTTGCCGCGGTGGACCGCGCTGCTCCCGGCGCGCTCTCGCTCGAAGGCGCGCAGACTGCCGTGCTCGCACGCACGAACTCGACCCAGGGGAGCCCATGAGCCGGCGAGGTTTTCTCGCGGTCGCCCGCTTGGATTTCGCCGAGGTCGGCCGCTCACGCTGGCTCGCCTTCGTGCTCGGCGTCTACTTCTTGCTCGCGCTCGTGTTCATCACGGTCGGCCTGAAGGAGAGCACCGTGCTCGGCTATACCGGAACCTCCCGCGTGCTCCTCAGCTTCTGCCATACGCTCGTGCTGATCCTCCCCCTGCTCGGCCTCAGCGCGACCGGGCTCGCGATCAACCAGGCCCGCGCGACCGGAGCGCTCGAGCTCGTCTTGAGCCAGCCCCTCACGAGGCTCGACTACTTCGGCGCGGTCGCGATGGTCCGCTTCGGCTTCCTGACGCTCCCGCTGGTGGCCGTCATCTTCGTGGTCGCCTTGGTCGGCCAGTTCGCCTTCGGGCAGGCCGTCCCCTGGGGCATGCTGCTGCGCTCGGTCGTCATCTCCTCGGCGCTGCTCGCCGCCTTCGTCGGCCTGGGGCTGCTCATCACGACCACCGTCGCGAACCAGGCAAAGGCGGTGATGGTGGTGCTCCTCGCCTGGCTCGCATCGGTGGCGCTGCTCGATTTCGCGTTGGTCGGCCTGATGCTGGAGTGGCGTCTGCCGGCACGCTTGGTGTTCGCGCTGGCGGCCCTCAACCCGGTCGAGGCCGCGCGGCTCGCGCTCCTCTCCAACGTCGATCGCGAGCTCTCCGTGCTCGGGCCGGTCGGCTTCTATCTCGCCAATCGCCTGGGGAATTCCCTGCTCTTCACCCTCGGGGTGCTCTGGCCGCTCGTGGTCGGCGGCGCCTCGTGGGCGTTCGCCGCCCGATGGTTCCGAAGAGGGGACGTCATCTGACGTCATCCTACGCTGAAGGAGAAACCCGATGAAGCTCCTCGCTGATCAGTTTTACGAGTTCCTGGACCGCCCCATCAGGAAGCCGGCTCGCGTCGTCCTGGCGCTCCTCGTGATCCCGCTCTTGCTCAGCTTCTCGGCGCCGCTCTGGAACATCCACCTCGAGGCCGCGCAGTACCCGAAGGGGCTCGATCTCGACGTGTACAGCTACAAACTCGAGGGCGGCCACGACGGCAAGGACATCAAGGAAATCAACACGCTGAACCACTACATCGGGATGGCCAAGATCGAGCCCGAGATGTTCATCGATCTCAGCTGGCTGCCCTTCGCGATCGGTCTGCTCGTCATCTTGAGCCTGCGGACGGCCGCCATCGGTAACGTGCGGATGCTGATCGATCAAGCCGTGATCGCGACCTACGTCTCGCTCTTCGGCTTCGCGCGGTTCTACATCATGATGTACCGCTACGGGCACGAGCTCGACCCGGACGCACCCTTCAAGATAAAGCCGTTCACCCCGGTGCTCTTCGGCACCAAACAAGTAGCGAACTTCACCACCTCGAGTTATCCGCAGCTCGGCTCCTACTACGTCGGCGTCTTCGTGGTCGGGATGTTCGCGGTCCTCATCTGGCACCTCGTGAGCGGCCGCAAGGACGCCACCCGCAAGCTCGGCCTGTCGAAATCGAGCCGGGAGTCACGCGACCCCGCGGCGGCATCGGAGAGCGCCCCCGCCGCGAGCGCTAGCCTGGAGAGCCCGGAAACGAACGGCTCCCCGGCGACCTGAGCGACCACGCGCAAGCGACGAATGCGCGAGTGCCCGCGTCGGCGGGCTCGCGCGAGCGAGGCTCCCGGGCGCGCCCCGCGTCGATGCTCGTGGCGGCCGGCCACTTCGGGTATCATGCGGGTCATGATCTGGGGAGCGATGCGACGGACTCACACCCGTTCGTGGCGGCGCGCCGCGCTCGTCACGATGCTCTTTACGGCAAGCTGCAGCAGCTCCGGTGGTGGCGGGCCGAGCGGCGCAGGAGGAGCCGCGGGCGGCACGGCTGGAACCGGCGCGAGCCCCGGCAGCGGCGGCGCGGGGGGCAATGGGAGCGGGGGCGACGGCGGCGCGTCGGGTGACGACGGCGCCGGGACACGCTTCACCTTCGGTTTGAACCTTGGCTACTATGGTCCCGGGCTCTCCGACTTGGAAGCGTCGGAGCTCGGGCGAGCGGCGGGCGCGCGCTCGCACCGGCACAAGCTCACCGAGCCGTTCCTCGATGAGTGGGGAGACGACATCCACGTCTCCGAGCTCTCGCAGATGCTCGCGGCGGGCGAGCGCGATCTGGTCTGCTTCTTGATCGGGATGTCCGCAGCGCACTCGAACGCGCCCCCCGGCGCAGCCGACTGGGAGCGCGAGCACTACTCGCCGAAGAACCTCTACCAGCCGATCTTCGATAGTCAGGGAGAGGTCAACCCGGACAACTACTGGGCGGCCTTCGTCGCGCGCGCGGTCAAGACGTACCGGCCGTACATCCACACCTGGGAGGTGTGGAACGAGCCGGATCAGGTGGGCGGCAACTGGCAGGCGACGCAGACCTGGGGCGAGACCCCGCCGGCGGCGAGCGACCTCGTGTGGTGGAACGACTCCATCTTCGCGTACATCCGCCTACTGCGCATCACTCACGAGGTCGTGAAGAAGCTCGACCCGGAGGGCAAAGTGACGCTCGGCGGGATCGGCTATCCGAGCTTCCTCGGTGCGCTCCTCCGGTACACGGACGAACCGACCAGCGGAAAGGTGGACGCCGAGCACCCGAAGACCGGCGCCGCGTATTTCGACCTCGTGAGCTATCACTACTATCCGGTCTTCTCGGCGGTCGACTCGAGCGGCGGGGCGCGCGGGCTCGTCCAGCTCCGCGACGAGCTCGCCACCGAGCTCACCCGGGCGGGCGTCTCCAAGCCGTTCATCATCACCGAGTCGGGCGCGCCCCGGTTCGCAGTCGATGGCAAGCCCGGAGGGACCGCGTTCGCCGCCAACTATCTCCTGAAGGCGATGACGCTGGCACAGGGCGCCGGGATCCGGCGCATCGACTGGTTCATCCTCGGCGACTCGGCCGCTCCGGGGGCCTCTACCTCGGCCTTCGACTACATGGGACTCTACGGGGACCTCTCGTCGGTCACCGAACCGAGCGCGGCGACCATCACCGAGACGGGCGTCGCCTACCGCACCCTCGCCGAAGTCTTGGACGGCGCGGCGTCCGATCCTGACGCGACGGCCGCGCTGGCGGCCTCCGCGCACGACACCGAGAGCGTGGCCTTCCGAACCAAGGACGCTCAGCGAGCTTACGTCTCCTGGGCGACCGGTGCGCCGGGCGAGGACGCAACGGGAACGGTATCCCTACCGGCGAGCGGCGACGCGACCGTATATCGGTGGGACTACTCGAGGAGCAAGGCCACCGAGGATGCTGTCCCCACCGCGGGGGCCGTAACCATCGAGGTCACCTCCGCGCCCAGCATCGTGGTCGTGCGCTGACGCCCCGCGTCGGGCGCCAGCCCGACGACGCCACCCGCCATATTTGCGCGGATGGTCGGCGAGCCCGCGGTCACCTCGCGAAGACTCGGCGCCGAGACGGGTCGCTTGCGCTTTGCGCGCGGCGCGGGGGTCGGTGATACTCGGGATATGTCGAGCCGTTTGCGATTGGGAGCCCTCGGCGCCCTCACCGTCCTGTTGCTCTCGTCCGGATGCTCGAGCGGGGACGACTCGGCTCCGGAGGCGCCGCTCCCCGGGCCTTCCGAGTGGAACCGCAAGGTCACGCCGCCCGCGGACGACGAGGCACAGGCGGCTCGGTCGTCATGCGACTATCACGCCGGCGATCTCCCCGCCGAGACGCAGGGCAAGTCGCGCCCGATGGGCGCGAAGATCCCGGTCGATCACATCCTGGTGATGATGATGGAGAACCGCTCCTTCGATCACTACTTCCAGAAGCTGCCCGAGTACGGGCAGCCGGACGTGGAGGTCGCGCCGGACTCCTACGCCAACCCGGATCCCAACGGCGTCATGGTCAAGCCGTTCCATGACACCACCTACTGCTTCGTCGACACGAACCATGGCTGGGCAGGGACTCACCAGCAATATAACGACGGGAAGATGAACGGCTTCTTCGTCTCGAACGAGGGCGAGCACGAGCTGCCAGCCCACGGAGATCTCGAGATGCTGAGCGGAAAGCGCGCGCTCGGCTACTACGACGAGACGGATCTCCCGTTCTATTACTGGCTCGCGAGCACCTTCTCGATCGCTGACCACTACCACGCGTCGGTGCCCGGGCCGACCTACCCGAACCGCATGTTCCTCTACGCCGCGACCAGCTTCGGGTATACGTCGAATAGCTTTCCGTCCGCCGACAAGCTCCTGGTCGACTACCTCGAGGAGCGCAAGATCGACTGGAAGGTCTACTCGGACGGCACCCCGGGAATGGCCGTCTTCGTCGACAAGTACTTCGGCTACAAGGAGCACTTCCTGAAGCTCGAGGACTACTTCGCCGACGCCGAGGCCGGCACCTTGCCGTCATTCGCGTTCATCGACCCCGGGCTCGGGATTTCCGCCTACGACAAGAACGACGAGCACCCGCCGGCCATGGCGCCCATCGGTCAGAAGCTTGCGGCCACCGTGATCGATGCGCTCACCAAGAGCCCGAACTGGTCCCGCTCTGCGCTCTTCTTCACCTACGACGAGCACGGCGGGCTCTACGACCACGTCCCGCCACCGAGCGCGTGCCCGCCGGACGACATCGCGCCGAAGCTCGCGGCGGACGACCCGGTCGGCGGCTTCGATCGCCTCGGAATCCGCGTCCCCATGATGGTCATCTCGCCGTACGCGAAGAAGCACTTCGTCGCCCACCGCACCTACGATCACACCTCGATAGTGCGCTTCGTCGAGTCTCGCTTCGTGCTGCCAGCGCTCACCAATCGCGACGCGAACGCCGAGGCTCCGTGGGAGATGTTCGATTTCGACGACCCGCCGTTCGCCACGCCGCCTGCCATCACCATCCCCGAGGTCGATCCGGACAAGGTCGCGGCGTGCCGGGCCATCTTCAAGCCCTGACGGCCGCCTGCGCCATCGGCGCAGCGCTCGGCGCGCTCGATGGCTGCAAGGCGCGGCCGGCGGAGGGGGCGGCGGCCTCGAGCTCCGCGCCGCTGTCCGCCTCGTCCGCGGTACCGGCGGCGCGCACTTTCACCGAGCGCTGGGCCCTCGCCGAGGCGGCTCGCGCCCGGGCGGCCGAGCAGGCGTTCTCGCGAGCCCTCGCCGCAAGATCCGACGATCTCCGCCCCCGCTACCTCGCGCTCCGCGAAGCCATCGCGTCGCTCGAGCCGATCGCGCGCGCCTATTCGAAGATGGGGATCGTCGTACTCGTGGGCCCGGAGCGCTCGTCGAGTGAGGTCGGCGGCGCGCTCCTCCTGCTGGACGGCGCCCTCGACGCGAAGGAATGGGAGGTGGCCTCCGAGCAGGCCGCGCAGCTCGAGCGCTCGATCTCGGTCGTCGAAGCCGAGCTCTCTCGCGCGCGATTCACTCCGGTGACGGTGGCGACGACTCTGTCGAACGCTGCTTATGCGCTCGGGCTCGCCCTCGTCGAGGCGACCGCGACGGTCCCCTCCCAGGACGACGCCGCGCTCGCTGACGCTCGGGGCCTACTGGGCGGCATCGAGCGCGGGAGCGCAGCGTTCACCCGTGACCATGCGCCGACGGAAGCCTCTCGGGCACGGCTCGCTCGCGCATTCGCCCCGCTCCGCGCCGCCCTCGACGCCGGCGACGCGGCGCTGCCGGACGGCCGCGCTGCGCTGGTACACGCCACCGCCGAGCTTGGCGTCGCGCTCCGCGGGGTCACGAGGGACGCTCGCGTCAGCGTGGCGCTCCCCTACCCCGCGCGGCGTCCGACGCGCGACAACGGCTGGGACGAGCCGGTGAGCGCGTTCACGATGCCTGCCGAACGGCGCGCGGCGACCGCGAACGACCCGCGGCTCGCGGAGCTCGGGCGGCGCCTGTTTACCGACCAGCGTCTGTCGGGAAAGGGTGATCGCTCCTGCGCGACCTGCCATGTCCCGAGCGACTGGTTCACCGAGCGCCGCCCCATCGCGCGCTCGTTGGACCCAAAGGTGAGGCTCCGGAACACGCCGACGCTCCTCTACGTCCCGGTGCAGGCCGCGATGCTCTGGGACGGCCGACTGAGCGCCGTCAGCGCGCAAGCCATCGGGGTCATGTTCAGCCACGCCGAGATGGCGCTCTCTCCCAGGCTACTCTCCGAACGCCTGAGCCGCGCTACCGAATATGAAGAGCTCGCGGACGAGTCGGGCGTCGTCACTCCCGCGCGGGTCGCGAGCGCGCTCGCTGCCTTCCAGGATAGCGTGATGGTTCCGGCAAACGCCCCGCTCGACGCCTTCGCGCGGGGTGAGGCGGACGCGCTCGACACGGAGGAGCGGCGCGGCTTCGATTTGTTCGCAGGTAAGGGGCGCTGCGCGCGCTGCCACATCCCGCCCACGTTCGGCGGCTCTCGCCCCCTCGATTTCGCCACGCCGGTCTACGCCGCGCTCGGCGTCCCCGAGCAGAAGGGGGGAGCTCACCTCGATCCAGACCGCGGTCGCATCACCTACTCGCGGCTCCCAAGCAACGCCTTCGCGTTCAAGACGCCTACCGTCCGAAATATCGGGCGGACGGCGCCGTACTTCCACAACGGCGCCTACGCGAACCTGCACGACGTCCTCGTCTTCTACAACGACGGTGGTGGGAAGGCGCTCGGATACGACGTCCCCAGCCAGGATCCAGAGGTGCGGCCGCTGCACCTCACCGACAGCGAGCTAGCCGCCGTCGAGGTATTCATCACCCGTGCGCTCGCTGACGATCTCATCCCCACGACGCTCATGAAATCGCGCCCTTGACCCTCGCCGCTCGCGCCGCGACGCGCGCGGCGCGAGCCGCGGGGCGAGCCCAGGCCGGCGGCGTCAAACCTGTTGCGCCTCGCGGCGAGGTTCTCTACCAAATGGGGCGTGCGCGTCACCGACACCGATCTCACACCGCTCGGGCGCTTCGAGCGCGCGGCTCTTCGCGTCGGCAGCTTCGTGAACGAGCGCCCCCGGGTAAAATCCATCACTCAGCACTTCAACCGAGCGGTGACCAGCCGGTGGATGACGCTGGTCTCGGAGCGCCGCATCCACCTCGAGGGGCTCGAGCACGTGACGCGCCTGGCGCCCGAGCGCGGAGTCGTGCTCGCCGCGAATCACCGCAGCTTCTTCGACATGTACATGATCCTCACTTATCTCACGAAACACGTGAGCTGGTGCAAGCGCGCGCTCTTTCCGGTAAAATCCGGGTTCTGGTACGATCACCCGCTCGGTATGCTCACCAACGCGCTCGCGAGCGCGATGAGCATGTACCCGCCGGTGTTCCGCGAGACGGAGAAGCGCGCCATCACCCGGCGCGGCCTCGATTTTCTCGCCGAAGAGCTCCAGAAGCCTGGCACGGTCGTCGGGATCCACCCCGAAGGTACCCGCAACAAAGGCTCGGATCCCTACGCGCTGCTCCCACCGGAGCAAGGTTTCGGGCGCCTGGTGCTGACCGCGCGGCCGCTCGTGCTCCCGATCTTCGTGAATGGGATGACCAATGATTTCGTCGCAGAGTGCCGCTCGACGTTCGACGGCAGCGGGGTGCCCATCATCATCGCGTTCGGAAGCCCCATCGATTTCGGGACGCTCCTCGACGCCGATCGCGAGCGGCTCCGCTCACAAATCGCGGTGAGCCGCCGAGCGCTCGACGTGATCGCCGAACTCGGACGCGCCGAACGCGCGCTCCGAGCGCGCTTGACGGCGTAGCGCCAGGTCAGGCGGGCGGCACGACGAGCGCGGCAGCCACGAAGCGCCCGTCGTGAGACAGGCTGACGTCGATGTCGGTCGGCTCGCCGCTGGCGAGCAGGCTCGGCGGCGCAAACCCGTCCCAGCTCCCTGCGAGTGGGCGGCGCTCGATCGCGAGCTCATCGAACGAGAGTCCCGTCACGCGCGCGGCGAGCCGCCGGAGCAAGAGACGCGTCGCCTCGCTCGGGTCCTTCGCGCCCACGAGGTCGACGAGCGCAGCGACCTCGCGGCGGACTCGCGCCGCCCCGACCCCAGCGACCACGTGAACCCAGTCGTGGGATCCATCGAGCTCGAGCGCGAGCTCGTAGCCCCGATAGCGAGCGCTGCCGAGATCAGCGCGGATCTCGATCCTCTGATACGAGAACCCGGGCTCCTCGCCCAGCTTCACGAGGAGCTTGTGCGCCGCCTCCTTGGCGGCGAAAAGCTCGAAGAAGCGCCGGCTCGGCTCCGATGACGAGGCGAGCGCGCATCGCTCTTGCGGAGTGCATACGCGCTCGAGGTACCCGGGCCGCGCGAAGGACGCGAGGTTGTCTCGATCCGTGAGATCGACGAGGTCGCTGCCGACCAGCGCGCGCTCGCTCACCCGGCGTTCGTGAGGATCAGGCGGACGGCATCTCCGATGGTCTTCACCTTGTCCGCGTCCTCATCCTTCACCTCGATACCGAAGGCGTCCTCGATCTCGAGCACGACATCGACCAGCCGCGCGGAGTTCACCTTCAAGTCCTTGAGGATCGAGGTGTCCATCCCCGCGCTCGCGAGCGCCTCGGGCGCCTTGGCGAACGGCTTGATGATGCCAACGACCTTCTGAAAAACCTCGTCTTCGCTCATGCTCATCGCTCTCTCCTCAGCCTCGATACTTCCTGAAGATGACGCAGCCGTTCACGTCACCGAACCCGAAGCTCGCCTTCGCTACCACGGATAGGCCCGGATCGTCGCGGGTTTCGTGCACGATCCGTCCGGCATACGCGGTTAGGGCGGGGTGCAGGTCCTCTGAGTTCAGCGAGCCGTGGACGAAGCCCTTGGCGAGCTCGAGCACGCTCGCCACGCACTCGATGCCTCCAGCAGCGCCGAGCGCGTGCCCGATGAGGCTCTTGGTGGACTGAATGAGCGGGAGCCTCTCGGGCTCGACCCCGAGCGCCGCGCGCCAATTCTCGACCTCATGCGGATCGGCGAAGGTCGCGGTGAGGTGCCCGTTGATGAGATCGATGTCGGAGGCGTCGATGCCCGCCGTGGCGATCGCTCCGCGGATGCAGCGCTGCACTCCGACCGGGTTCGGCGCGGTCATGCTGCCCCCCTGCCGGTGGCCACCGCAGTTGACCGCGCCGCCCAGCACCTCCGCCCAGATTCGGGCGCCTCGCCCGAGCGCGCTCTCCAGGCTCTCGAGCATGAGCACGCCGGCGCCCGAACCCGGGATGAAACCCGCGGCGGACGCCGAGAGCGGGCGGGAGGCCTCTGCGGGCGCGTCGTTCTTGGTGCGATTCAGCACCTTCATCGCGTCGAACCCGGCCCAGATGTATTTCGAGTGGCCCTCGGAGCCGCCCGCGAGCATCCGCTCGGCCTGGCCGGCGCGGATCCTCGCGAACGCCTGCACGATCGCCTCGGTGCCGGTGTTGCAGGCGCTCGAGTTCGTGGTCACTTGGTTGCCGAGCCCGAGCAAGCCGGCCACCCGCGCGCTGTTGCCGCTCGACATGATCTGCTCGACCATCGCGCTGCCGAGCCGCCCGACTTTTCCGGCTTCGGTCTTGGGGGCGAGCTTCTCGGCGATGGTGTCGATCCCGCCGATCCCGGTGCCGAGCACCGCGCCGGTGCCCCAGTCGGGCTCGTCCTCCGGAGAGACGCGAGCCAGCCCCGCGTCGTTCCACGCGTCGATGGCCGCGATGGCCGCGTAGATCATGTTCGGGTTCATCGCGTAGAGCTCGTCTTCGCTGAGGTACCCGCGCTGGATCTCCTCGACCCCCTGCGGGATACCCCCCACCTGGCAACCGAAGTTCAGCGCCGCCAGCTCCGGCTGAAAGCGGATACCGCTCTCGCCAGCCCGGAGCGCCCGTTCGAAGGCCTCGAGCCCATGGCCGTTCGGCGCGAGCACGCCGAGCCCGGTCACGACCACTCGCCGTTCAGGCGCCACGAGCCACCCCCATCCCGGAGACCGTGCCCTTCGCGACCGGCTCGCCGCTCGCGAGGAACAAGGTGACGTTCGACTTCAACTTACGGCGCCGCCAGAACACTCTCTCTGCCTCCACCCGCACCGCGTCACCCGGACGCACGATGCGCTCGAAGTCCACCTGACAGTCCGTGAAGAGGGTGATGGTCTTCGCGACCTCCTCCTTCGAGACCTCCAGGCCGAGCAGGTAAATACCGAGCGCGACCAGCCCGGTCTGGCACATGGCCTCGATGAGGATCACGCCGGGAGTGACCGGATCGCCCGGAAAATGCCCGGCGTAGAAGCTCTCGTCCGGGCGAAACCGGTACTCGCCTACCGCACCGTGCTCGGACAACTCGACCAGCCGATCGATGAAGCGAAATGGCCGCTGCTGCGGGATGAGCTCGAGCACCTCCTCGGCAGAGAGGCTCATGATTCGCTCCGATCCATGATCCCGCCGACGCTATTTCCCGAGCGGGCCGGGTAGTCGGGGTAGGCGATCCCGAGGAACATCCCGACCTTCGCGTCCTTGACGGTGTAGATGAGCTCGCCGTCTACGAGCACCTTGGCGCTGCCAATGGCGACCGCCGAGCCTGACTCCTTGAGCTGGGAGAAGCGCCGAATGTCGACCTCGTAGCGGACGATCCGATTGTACGGGCGGATCTGACCGGCAAACTCCACCTCTTTGCAGCCGAGTGCGCGGCCTGAGCCGGGTGCGCCGTTGGCCGCGATGTAGAGCCCGACCAGTTGCCAGATCGCGTCCACGCCCAGACACCCGGGCTGCACCGGATCCCCGCGGAAGTGACAGTGGAAGAACCAGTCGTCGAGGTGGATGTCCTGCTCGCCGACGATGCGCCCGCGCGGGCCCGAGCGCGTGAGCTCGACCACGCGGTCGACCATCAACATCGGGGGCGCTGGGAGCCGGATGAACTCGGCGGGAGGATCGCTCACCAAGTTGCCCTGCGAGATGGCGAGCAGCTCCTCGAAGCTGAAGCTCGAGCGCTCCACGAATTCGGCGTAGCTAATCATGTGATGTCTTCCACGTCGACGCGCAGGCTAGACCACGAGAGCCCGGAGCCGACGACCACGAGCAGCACGGTATCTCCGCTCCCAAGGTCGTCCCAGTGCTGAGACAGGACGCTCGGCGCGCCCGCCGCGCCGGTGTTACCGAATTCGGTCACGTTGAACCAGTGCTCGTCGGGCGCGAACCCGGCGCGGCGCGCGACGGCCTGGAGCATGAGGAGGTTCGCTTGGTGACCGACGAAGTGGAGGCGCCCACCGCTCGCTTCGAGCCGCGCGCGCGCCTCCGGCAAGAGGGAGTCGAGGCAGCCGCCGGTGGTCTTGATGGCGAAGCGCTGCACCGCGCTGCCATCCTGCGCGAAATGCCCGTAGCGCGGGATCGTCACCAGGCCCGCGCCCGCGGGTGATGAAGAGAGGGTGGTCTGCACGACGCGAGCCCGCGACGGCTCGACGCTCGAGACGACCGCGGCGCTGGTGCCGTCACCCCAGAGCACCGCGCTGCTGCGGTCCGAGTAGTCGATCACCCGAGTCGTGTTCTCCGGGTTCACGACCAAGACGAAGCGCGGTAGTTCGCGCATCTGAGCGAGGACGTGCAGAGCCGCCCCGAAGCTCGAACACGCGGAGTTGAGGTCGAGGCCGGTAGCCTCGATGCCGAGCGCCTGCGCGATGCGGCAAGCCTCGGCCGGGATCTGCATCTCCGGCGTGCAGCCGCCCGCCACCACCATTCCGATGTCGCTCGGCGCGAGCCCCGCGCGCTCGAGC
The DNA here is from genome assembly GCA_035063585.1 of Polyangiaceae bacterium. Lineage (GTDB taxonomy): Bacteria > Myxococcota_A > Polyangia > Polyangiales > Polyangiaceae > JAPSGB01. The sequence goes on along the minus strand of JAPSGB010000014.1, from coordinate 19,273 downwards.
GCGTGCAGTGCGGCGCGGCGTCCCGTCTCGACGTTGGAGTAGAGCGCCGCCTCGAGCGCAGCGCGCGGGTCGCGGTTCTTCGTCTGTCGAATGTAATCGAGCGGGAGCACGGTGCGTCGCGTCCGAATCCCGACGCGCTCGGTGATCCAGTCATGGCTCGTGCCGATGCCGAGGTCCTCGAGAAACTGGTTATCCACCACGTTCTCGGGGTGAAAGTGGCCAAGCCCGTGCAGATAGAGCGGCGTCACCGTCATCCCGCGATGTGCTCGCCGCCGTCCACGCGGAGCAGCGCGCCGTTTACCCAGTGCGCCTCGTCCGTGCAGAGGAGCGCGATGACGTCAGCGACGTCATCCGGGGTGGTGAGCCGCCCGAGTGGGTTGCGGAGCCGCGCCTGCGCCTTCATGCGGGCGCTGCCCGGGATGAGCCGGAGCGCGGGCGTGTCGGTGACGCCGGCCTGCACCACGTTCGAGCGCACGCCAAAGGGCCCGAGCTCGAGCGCCAGGGAGCGTGAGACCGACTCGAGCGCGACCTTCGCGGCCGAGACCGCCGCGTAGCCGCGCCAGGCGTGTTCATTGCCTTCACTGGTCATCCCGACGACGCGCGCGTCGGGCGCGAAGAGCCCTCGCGCAAACACCTCTTGCGCCCAGCTCGCCAGGCTGGTGCCCATGCTGTAGACGGTGCGCGCAAAATCCTCGTCCTCGAGCCGAGCGTCCGGGTCATACGCCGGCGGCGGAGCGAGCGTCGCGAGCAGGTCGGCTCCCGCCGACTCGCCCTCGATGAGTGTCGCGAGCGCCTGCGCTAGCGCGGGCTCGGTGGTCCCCAACTGGCCGGCGAGCGCCTGCCGCGCACGCTCGGCGCGCTCTTCGTCTCGCGACGCGAGCGGCCCGAGCAGCTTCAGGTTGCCGTAGGCGATCGAGTGCATGAGGAGCCGGACTCGACCGTGGGGGCCCATCTCCAGGGCGAGCTCGCCGAGCACCTTGGCGCGACCCTCGGGCGCGAGCGCGTCGAGGTTCCACGAGCGAAAACCCACGTCAGCGTCGCGGAGCTTCTGGAATTCCGGCTCGATCGCGCTCATCGCGCCGCGACGATCGCGGTGGACCACCGCGACGTTCATCCCGTGACGCGCGAGCTTGCGCGCGGTCGCGAGACCAAATCCGCTCGAACCGCCGAGGATGAGCGCCCAGTGCGACGAGTCGAACGCAAGCGTCATCCCTCGAGCCCCTTCTTGGCGGTCTTCACGTTCATGATGGAGGTGATCTCGACGCCGAGGGTCCCGAAGAAGCGCTTCAGCGGGCGGTTCGGGCCGATCTCGACGATCCGCTCCGCGCCGTCGGCGAGCACTCGCATATTGGCGACCCAGTTCACACTGCCCGAGATCTGAGCCGTCAGCGCGTCGAGCACGGAGGGCAGCGACTCGGAGTGGAACCCCCCGGTGAAATTCGAGGTCACCCGGGTCGCACGGGCCGCATCCATTCGCCCGGCGGCGCGCTCGAGCTCGGCGCGAAAGGCCGGCTCGATGCCCTTCATCAGCCGTGAGTGGAACGGAGCGCTCACGTTCAGCCGGATCACCTCGGCGGACGGGAGCGCCTCGGCGATGCGCTTCTCGGCCGCCTCGACGCCAGCGGTCGGACCGGAGATGACGACCTGATCGAGAGAGTTCAGGTTCGCCACGTCGACGCCGAGCGCGGCGACGAGCGCGGCGACGCCTGCGTCCGCAACACCGGCCGCGATCACTGCGCTCATGGCGCCCTCCCCCACCGGCACCGCGTCCTGCATCAGCGCGCCGCGAGCGCGCGTCAGCCGAAGGACGTCGGCGAGCGTCATGACACCGGCTGCAGAGAGCGCGGTGTACTCGCCGAGGCTGTGCCCGCCGAAGCGTGTCGGCGCGAGCCCCCACTCCGAGGAGATGGCGCGCAGCATGGCGATTTCAGCGGTGACGATCGCCGGCTGCGTGAACTCGGTGAGGTCGAGGCGCGGGTCGCCCGCGAAGCACAACTCCGCGACGTCGAGCGAGAGCGCCTCGCTGGCCTCCGCGAACACTTCGCGGGCCGCCGCGAACGCTTCGTGAAAATCCTGCGCCATCCCGGCGCGCTGCGATCCCTGACCGGGGAAGACGACAGCGATTTCGCCCATCGGCCGAGCCAGTTAGCACGGCTCCCCATGAGGGTCTGTCATAGTTTTGCCAGCGCACGCGCCCGGCAATTATCCCTGTGGTTCACGCCGCGCCCGGGCTCACCGGAGGTCGACCGAGCCAACCGCCAGCGCCGAGCCAGCGACCGCGCGACGGGCCTCGGAGCGGAGCCCGCAACGATTGCGTCTCGGCCGCACGCGCGCATCTGATCTGGGCGCGTGCGTCCTCGATGAACCCAGGTTCGACGCATCACCGGATGCGGAGCGCGCGCTCGGGCATGACATCCATCGGCTCGAGCACTGTCTTAAGTCATACGTGCAAAGAATTGGGGCTTGACCGATCCGCGATGAAGTCTGTACCTATCGCGCGGTCGTTGAGTATGCGCTCCTCGACCGCGGCGCCGAAGGTTACGGCTCACCCCAATGACCGTAAAGCCGAGCGCGCGGCACCCCTGCCACCGGTGGAAGGCCGTCGATGACTGAAGTTTGGGCTGGATTGGTAAGTCTTGTCGGGGGGCTCATCGTCATTGCCCTGTTCGTGGCGATCGCGGTGCTCGCGCGCCGCTCGATCCCCGAAGCGCACGGCAACATCTACAAGGCGCGGCGCTACTACGCGATCTTCCTCGTGCTCGCGCTGGTCGGTGCCTTCGCCATGACGCTGCCGCGTGCGCCATACGTCGCCTTCCAGAACTTGGACCCGGTGATGACGATCAGCGTCACGGGCAAGATGTGGTCCTGGCAGCTCAAGGCTGACCAGGGCGACCCCGACGAGATCATCGTACCGCTCGGGAAGCCCGTGCAGTTCGACGTGACCGCGGAAGACGTCAACCACGGCTTCGGCATCTACGGCCCCGACGGCAACATCGTCACTCAGACGCAGGCCATGCCGGGCTACGTGAACCGCCTACAGCACACCTTCGAGAAGCCCGGCACGTATCACGTGCTTTGCCTCGAGTTCTGCGGGCTGATGCATCACGCGATGCTGAGCGAGTTTACCGTCCGGTGATGGAGAGCAGAAATGTCCGCTGAAGAAACCGACTCCTACGCTCGTGCGGGACGGAAGCTGACGATCCTCTGGGTCGTCACCATGCTGGCTCTCTTCGCCGTGATGATCGTGCTCGGCATCACCATGCGGCTCGCGCAGGGACACGCGATCGAGCTTCAACCGACCACCTTCTACGCCATCATGACGATGCACGGCCTCGGTATGGCCGGCACGCTCTACTCCGGCGCTCTGGCGGCGCTCTGGTATGTGCTCGCGCGCCACGTCCGCCTGAGCCTCGTCGTGTATCGAATCGCGCTCGGGCTCATCGTGCTCGGCGCAGTCGGGCTGGTCGCCGCGACGCTGATCGGTGGCTTCGGGCCGGGTTGGTACCTGCTCTACCCGCTGCCCTTCGTGAACGCCGCCTGGCCCGCGTGGACCACCGGGGTCGTCATCGGCTCGATGATGCTGCTCGGCGTCGCCTGGCTCCTCATCCAGTTCGACATGCTCCGCGCGACGGTCGCCAAGTACGGGATGGGCTCGCTCCTCGGCATCCGCGTGCTCAGAGGCGGCTCCGGCGACGACCTCCCGTCAGTCGTCCTCATCGCGTCGGTCTGCTCGATCGCAGCGGCGGTCGGCACCGTCGTCGGCGCGGCCACCATGATGATTTACTTCTTCAAGTGGATGACCCCGGAGACGGACTTCGACCCGCTCCTCCTGAAGAACATGATGCTGTTCTTCGGCCACGTGATCGTGAACATCGCGATGTACTGCGGGATCGGCGTCGTGTACGAGCTGATGCCGTCCTTCAGCAAGCATCCCTGGAAGGTCAACCGACTGGTCGCCATCGCGTGGAACGCGACGCTCTTCGCGATCTTGTTCGCGTACTTCCACCACCTCTACATGGACTTCGGGCAGAAGAACGCTCTGCAGGTCTTCGGGCAGTTCGCCTCCTACTTGAGCGCTCTCCCTGCCACCGCGGTGACCATCGCCGGGCTCTTCACCCAGGTGCACCGCTCCGGCATCAAGTGGGGGTTCACCCCCCTCAGCTTCTTCCTCGGCCTCATGGGCTGGGTGATCGGAGGCCTCGCGGCGGTCGTCGATGCGACCATCTCGGTGAACCTCGTCTTCCACAACACGCTGTGGGTCCCCGGCCACTTCCACACGTATTTCCTGGTCGGGTTCGTGCTGATCTTCCTCGGCTTCATGCACTGGCTGCTCGGGACGAAGGTGAAGAGCCTCTCGTTTGCCTCGCTCGCCCTGATGCTGGTCGGAGGTTACGGCTTCGTGCTCATGTTCTACCTCGGCGGGGTCAGCTCGGTGCCGCGGCGGTACGCCTCCTACCAGTCGATTCCGGTCGAGCAGGTCGCCGAGACCGGGACCAAGCTCGCGACCTACGGCGCGGCCTTCGGCAGCACGTTCCTGCTCGGTACACTCCTGTTCGCGGTGGCGCTGCTGCTCCGGCCCAAGCTCTCCGAGTCACAGGAGACGCGAGAACCGGCGGCCGCCGGGCATTGAGGGCGTCGTGACCCGCGCGCTGGCGCTCGCGGTGGTCGCCTTCTGGCTCGCGCTCATCGGTTGGGTCACACACGGCTTCTCGAGCTTCACCACCTACTCGGTGGCGCTCGCAGAGGCGGGGCCGATCCCGCGCCCGGCCCCGGATTTCGGCTTCACCGATCAAGCAGGGGTCGCCCATCGGCTCCGCGGATTTCGCGGTGGCTGGGTGCTCGTGAACTTCCTTTACCTGGACTGCCCGACTGCCTGCCCGATCACCACCAATAAGCTCTCGCAGGTCCACGAGGCGCTCGAGGCGAGCATGCCCGGGACGGTCGAGTTTCTCAGCATCGACTTCGAGGATGACCCTCGCGATCGGGCCCGCGAGATGTGGCTCGCGCACGGAGCGCCCAAGCACTGGTCGATCGGCGTCATCTCGCCCGGGACGGCCGACGCGACCTTGCGAGACTACGGCGTCTACGTCTATCGCCGGCCAGACGGGCTCATCAACCACGGCGTCTATCTCTTTCTCATCGATCCCGCGGGAGAGCTCCGGCGAGCCTACACGCCCGAGCCGGGCCCCGCCGTGCTCGCCCGGCTCATCACCGAAGAGATCCAGGGGAAGGCGCGAGAGCCGTGAGCCGCAAGATCGTCGGGCTCGTGGTGGCCGTGGCGTTCGTCGCGTTGCTCTCGCCGCCCCTCGAGCGCGCCCTGGTCGCCACCATGCCGCGCCTGCTCCTCGCCGAGGTGCCCGCGCTCCTCGCGCTCGGGCTCATCGCGGGTTCTCTGCGCCGCAGCGGCCCCCTGCGCTTCGACCCGAACGGGCTCGCGTCCCTCGCCTTCTTCGCGGGCGCGCTCGGGTTCTGGATGATCCCACGCGCGGTCGACGCCGTGGCGCTCGGGACGATCGCCGCAACGGCGATGCGCGTGAGCCTGTTCTCGGCTGGAGCCTTCCTCGGCGTCGGCCTCCGTGTGATGCCGTTCGTCGCGCGCGGCGCGCTCGCGGTCTACTCGGTGGCGATGGTGTTCGCGCTCGGACTCATCTACTCGAACTACCGCGCGCTGCTGTGCAGCAGCTTCACGCTGAGCGACCAGCTGATGGTCGGTAAGACCCTCCTCTATCTCACCCCCGTCGCGCTGGTCACGGGCATCACGCTCACCGCCCGCTCGCTCCGCCGAGAGCTCCCTCACTCGAAGACGCACGGCCGCGTCGAGCTACGCGGAGCCGAGACCGCCCGCGCGCGTTCGCGGTGAACGAGCCCCGCCACGCGCCCGGCCGGCGCCGACCAGGCCGCCCTGATGCCGCCGCGCGTCATGGTCTGATGTCGCCGAGAGGCTGGCGGCGCGGCGCTTTTCTCGGGCATTTCTGGATGACAAACGTCATCCTTACTTGACGTGATGTCACGTGCGCGAGCGGGCGTATGACGCCCGTCAATGCGCTCAGAGGCGGTTCAGACGAGCAGTTCACGAGCGATGCCCCAAGTGGACGAGAGCGGTCTCAACGCGATCTTCGAGCGCTGCAACATGCTCCGGCAAGCGCCAGTGCCGCCCGAGCTACCCGAGGGCTTCACCCAGCCGTTCGGTCATTTCCCGGTGTACTTCCCCGAAGAGCTCGCCCACGCGGTCGGGCTGCTACCGACCGCGGTGCTCGGCGGAGGCAATCAGCTCGAGCTCAAGCACGCGGACGCGCACATGGGTTCGTTCGTCTGCTCGATCTGCCGCTCGACGGCGGAGCTCGGCCTCAACGGCTCCCTCAAGAGCCTGGCCGGCTTCGTGACCCACCCCATCTGCGACGCCGCCAAGCACCTCGCAGGCATCTGGTCGCGCAACTTTCCCGAGCAGCCCGCGCAGATCCTCTATCTCCCGCAGAACGTCAACTCGTCGGGCGCGGTGCGCTACATCGCCTCCGAGTATCAGCGGCTTCGCCATCAGCTCGAGAACATGGCGGGGCGCGAGGCGACGGACGACGACCTCAAGCGAAGCATCCGCATCTACAACGAGAATCGCCGACTGCTTCGCGAGCTATACGCGCTCCGCCGGGACGAGCCCTGGAAGGTGAGCTGTTCGGAGTCCTATCTCCTGCTCCGCGCGAGGACGCGGATGGCCTGCGAACAGCACTCCGAGATGCTCCGCGAGGCGCTCGCCGCGCTCCGCGCGCGAGAGATGCCGGCTCAGGACAAACCTCGCGTGATCTTCCTCGGCGGGTTCTGCGAGCAGCCACCGCTCGAGATGCTCGAGACGATCGACGACACCTGCTACGTCGTCGACGATGACCTGCTCATCGGCCTGCGCTGGCTCACCGAAGACGTCCCCGAGACCGGCGATCCGGTCTGGGCGCTCGCGGAGAGCTTCGTCGAACGCTCGGCGGCAAGCCCGGTGCAGCACGACGCGCGCAAGCCCAAAGAGGGTTACCTCATGGACATGCTCCGGGACTCCCGCGCCGACGCGGCGCTGCTCACCGCCGCCAAGTTCTGCGAGCCCGGGCTCGACGAGCAGGTCGCGTGGTCGAAGCACCTCGACCAGGAGAACATCCACGCGCTCGTGCTCGAGTTCGAAGAGAAGTCGACCTCCTTCGAACAGATGGCCATGCAGCTCGAGACCTTCGCGGAATCGCTCCTCTTCTCCATCGCCTGACGAGGCCACCATGACGACGAACACAGCAACGACCCAAGACGGCGCATCCGATTTCGACGCGCGCGTCGACGGCCAGAGACTGATGAAGGCCTGGTACGCCGGGCTCGACGACGCCAACGCGCGGGGCGCGCACGTCGCCAACGTCTTCGTGATGGGGAACGCGGTCGAGATCCTGCGCGCGTTCGATTTCGAGCTGGTGTTCCCCGAGATCAATTCGCTCCAGACCGGCGTTCGCAAGGCCTCCGAGGAGTACATCCGGCTCTCCGAGGACTACGGGATGTCCCCGGACGTCTGCTCCTACGTGAAGGCTGACGTCGGCCTCATCTTGAAAGAGCAGAAGCATCCGGCGGGCCAGATCCCGAAGGCGGACATCGCGATCGCCTCGAACATGTGCAGCACTTTCATCAAGTGGGCCGAGATCTGGGAGCGCATGCTCGGGACTCCGGCCTTCGTGCTGGATCTCCCGGGGCAGCGCTCGGCCGGCTTCGAGGTACGTCAGGGCGACGCGCAGCACGCCGCCGACTCCCGCTGGGTCGAGGCGCAATTTCGCGATCTCATCGAGAAGTGCGAGAAGCTCACCGGCAAGCGACTCGACCTCGACAAGCTCGCCGAGATCCTGGACCGCGTGAACAAGATGGTCGCGCACTGGAACGCGGTGATGGAGCTCAACCGCGCGTGCCCAGCGCCCTTCAACGCGATGCTCGATGGGCTCACCTACATCGGCATCATGAACGTCTATCGAGGCACCGACGAAGGCGTCGAGTACATGAAGAACCTCGAGGCGTCGCTCCGCGCACGGGTGGCTCGGGGCGAGGGGCGCGTCGAGAACGAGCGCTTCCGCCTGCTCTTCTCGGGCACGCCCTGCTACGTCTCGATGCGTCGCCTGGTCGAGCTCTTCGAGAGTTGGGGCGGCGTCTTCGTCTACTCCGATTACCTCACGTTCGCAGCCGGTGGAATGGACGCGGGCGAGCTCGTCTACGACACCTCGCGACCGCTCGAGAGCCTCGCGGAGATCACCACGCTCGCGGCCCAGCGCGGCCTGTCGAACCAGTTCTTCGCCCACGAGCGCCTCGCCAAGCAGATCCGCGAGTACGCGGTCGATGGGATCGTATTCCACGGTATCAAGAGCTGTCGCTTCGTCTCCTCCGGGATGGCGGACACGCGCGACTACCTCGGTTCGCGACTGGACGCGCCCAGCCTGTACATCGAGTCGGATCTCATCGACCCCCGATATTGGTCGGACGCTCAGATCAAGAACCGAGTCGATGCGTTCTTCGAGACCCTCGAGCGCCGGGTCGGCGGTGCACCGATGGAAAACCAGCCCGCGGCGCAGCGGAGGAGGAGCCTACTATGAGACAGTGTGTCGGCGGCGTCGACGTCGGTTCGACGCAGACCAAGGCGGTGATCCTCGACGAGGAGGCGAAGGTCATCGGGCGGGCCCTGCTCGACATGGAGACGAGCATGAAGACCATCGCGGAGGACGCCTTCCGCCTCGCGCTCGCGGACGCCGGTCTCGTCGAAGCGGACGTGGTGCGCGTCGCCGGGACGGGCTACGGCCGCTATAACGTCTCGTTCGGGCACGAGCAGGTGACCGAGATCACCTGCCACGCGCGCGGCGCGGTCGCGCTCTTCCCTGGCACGCGCACCGTCATCGACATCGGCGGGCAGGACACCAAAGCGATCGCGGTGAAGCCTGACGGACAGGTCGGCGACTTCACGATGAACGACAAGTGCGCCGCCGGGACGGGGCGCTTCCTGGGCGCGGCCTCCTACGCGCTCGAGATGCCGCTGTCGGAACTCGGGCCGCTGGCGCTGAAATCGCAGCGGCCCGTCCGCATCACCACGACCTGCACCGTGTTCGCGGAGTCCGAGATCATCAGCCACCTGTCGAAGGGCATCCTGGCGGAGGACGTGCTCATGGGCGTCCACCAGGCCATCACCAGCCGGTGCGTGTCGCTCGCACGCCGGGTCGGGATCCACCCCGAGGTGACCTTCACGGGCGGCGTCAGCCGCAACGTCGCGATGGTGCGCCTCATCGAAGAGTCGGTCGGGTACAAGATCAACGTGAGCCCTGACGCGCACTTCTGCGGGGCGCTCGGCGCCGCGCTCTTCGCTCACGACAAGGTATTCGGGCAGAAGGTCGCCTGAGGGAGAGGCTCATGATGCACGTCGTCGGAATCGACATCGGCTCGACCTACACCAAGGCCATCGCGCTCGACGAGGAGTGCAAGGTAGTCGGTACCGCCGTGCGGCGTACCGGGTTCAAGCTCGCGGTCGCCGCGGAGGGAGTGTTCGAGGATCTCCTCGCGAACGCCGGGCTCGCCCGCGCGTCCGTCACCTACGTCGCAGCGACCGGCTACGGACGCTACACGGTCCCGTTTCGTCACGCGCAGATCACCGAGCTTACCGCGCACGCGCAAGCGGCGGTGCGGCTCTTTCCCGACACGCGCACCATTCTCGACATCGGCGGACAGGACATCAAAGCCATCAAGGTCGATGCGAGTGGTCGGGTGAAGGCGTTCCGCTTGAACGACAAGTGCGCCGCCGGCACCGGCGCGTTCCTCGAGAAGACCGCGCGCTACCTCGGGCTCACCACCGCCGACATCGGCCCGTACTCGATGCGGTCCACCGATCCCACGACCATCAGCAGCGTGTGCGCTGTGTTCGCCGAGTCCGAGGTCATCAACCACCTCTCGAACGGCATCCCCGCCGAGGACATCATGATGGGGGCGCTCATCGCGCTCGGCGGCCGCGCAGTGCAGCTCATGCGCCGCATCGGGCTCGAGCCCGGCTACATGCTCACCGGCGGGATGACCCGCAACGAGGGCATGGTCCACGCGCTCGAGCAGGCGCTCGGTGACAAGTTCCACGTCGCCGAGGGCGCGCTCGGCCAGCTGAACGGCGCCTACGGCGCAGCCTATCTCGGGCTCCGCCGCGTACAGAAGCTCATCTCCGAGGGTAAGCCCATCCCGCCGACCGCAACTCAGCTCGGCCCCGCCGAGATCAAGACGACGCGACGTTGGTCGGCGATGACGACCGCCTCGAGCAGCGCGGAGACGGCCGCGCCCGCGCACTGAGCGCCGGACGGCGCGCGCGCCGGCGCGAAGCGCGAGTCACGCGAGCCCGTAGTCCATCTTCATCGCTGCACGCATCTCACGAAGCGTGCTGTCGGCAACGCGCGTCGCCGCCGCATTTCCGGCGGTCAGCACCGAGCTTACCACCGCTTCGGCGTCCGGCTCGAGCGCGCGGCGGCGAGCGCGGAACGGCGCGAACTTCTCGTTGATGGCCTCGGTGACCAACGCCTTCAAGGCACCCCCGCCGCCATCGCCGACACGCTCGGCGAGCGCCTCGGGCGAAGCCCCCAGCGCGAGCCCAGCGATCGAGAGCAGGTTGGCCACCTCCGGGCGCCGCTCGGGCTCGTAGGTGATCCGCCGCTCGCTGTCGGTGGTCGCGCGCTTCACGAGCGTCGCCGTCTCGTCCGCGGTCGCTCGGAGCAGCACCGCGTTGCCCCGGCTCTTGCTCATCTTCTGTTTGCCGTCGAGGCCGAGGATCTTGGGCGCCTCCGACAAGAGCGCGGTAGGCAGCGGGAACACCGGCTCTCTCCCTTTCGCGTAGCGCTGGTTGAAGCGGCGCGCGATCTTCCGGGTGAGCTCGAGGTGCGGGAGTTGGTCCTTGCCGACCGGTACGACCGTCCCCTTGCAGGCCAGGATATCCGCCGCCTGGTGCACCGGGTAGACGTACATCGCCGCGCTGACATGGGTGAGCCCGGCGGCCGCAATCTCCTCCTTCACGGTCGGATTTCGCTCGAGCTCGCCCATGCCAATCAGGGTGAGGAACGGCACCAACAGCTGATTTAGCGCGGGGACGTGGCTGTGACAGAAGACGTGCGTCTTACCGGCCGAGGGGTCGAGCCCGACCGAGAGATAGTCGAGCACGAGCTCGCGCACGTTCGTTGGGATGGCGTCTACCGTGTCGCGATCGGTGAGCACCTGATAATCGGCGATGAGCACGAAGGTCTCCACGCCGAGCGCCTGTAGGCGCACGCGGTTCTCGAGCGAGCCGAAGTAGTGCCCGATATGGAGCGCGCCGGTGGGACGATCACCGGTGAGCAGCCGATGGCGCTCCGGGTGCTCGGCGAGGCTCGCCCGGAGCGCGTCCGAGCGCCGCACCGCCTCCTCGAAGGTACCTTGGCCCTCGTCGTCATTTGGAGTCGCGGTCACGCGCCCCCTTTACCACGGGCCGCGCCGCGCGCGAGCTAGAAGCCAATCCGGCGCATCACGAAGCGCGGCAGCGCGCGGATCACCATCATCACGAGCGCCCAGATCCGCGGCGTATACACCACCGGCGTGCCGCGGACGATGGCGCGTACGGCGTCGCGCGCGACGGCGTCGGGCTCGCCGGCGAAGGGTGGTGGGGGGAGGCCGTCGGTCATGCTCGTCTTCACGAAGCCAGGCTTCACGCACACGGTACGGAGCCCGAGCGCCCGATACTTGTGGTCGAGCCCCTCGAGGTACGCGCTGAGGCCCGCCTTGCTCGCGCCATAGAGCACGACCGGCTTCCGGCCGCGCTCCCCGGCGACCGAGCTGAACACGCAGAGCGTACCGCCCGAGGCGGCGAGCAACCGCTTGCGGGCCGCCTCACAGAACATCACGGTGCCGGTGAAGTTCGCGTCGAGGACCTGCGCGGCGAGCGCCGGATCGGCCTCGAGCTGCTCCTGGGTGCCGAAGCGGCCGGCGGTGACGATCACCGTGTCGAACCCGCCGAGCGCCGTGCTCGCGGCGTCGAGCGCGGGCTCGAAGCTCGCGCGATCCTCGAGGTCACAGGTGGCGAAACGGACCGGATGTCGCGCCGGGCTTCGCTGCTCGAGATCGCGCGCGCTGTGCTCGAGCTCCGCTTCGCCGCGGCCGAGCAAGAAGACTCGATCGCCGCGCGCGGCGAGCTCGCGCGCGATGGCGCGACCGATCCCCTTGGTCGCTCCGAGAACGATCGCCTTCATGACGGCCGGCTCTCGAACAGTCGCTTGCTCTGTGCGCTCCGGAGCAGCCCCTTGGGATCCCACTTGCGGCACACCTCGAGGAACCCGTCGAGACGCGGATCCATCGCCCGCACGTGCTCCGGGCGGCTGTGCCCGTCCTTGGTCAGGTAGATGCGGCCGCCATACTTCATGACCTGCTCGTTGAGCTCATCGATGATACGGCCGATGTTCGCGTGAATGGGGATGTCGAGCGCGACGGAGATTCCGGGGCGCGGGAACGAGATGAGCCCCTCGCCCTCCGCGCCGCAGTCCTTGATGACGGAGAGGAACGAGCTCGCGTTCATGCGCTCGAGCGTCTCGAATAGCGAGCGCACGCCAACCGCCGCCGTCTCCTTCGGAAGCACGCACTGGTGCTGCGCGACGCCACGCGAGCCATAGAGCAGGTTCCACTGCAGGATGCGGTCGAGCGGATAGAAGAAGGAGTCCGGGTCGACGAAGCTCTCCTTGTGCTTGGGCGCGGTGTGATAGAGGAGGCTATTGAAGACGCCGATCGTGAAGCGGCTGAGCACGAAGCCGGGGAGCGCGAACGGCATGGTGATGGGGCGGTGGCGGCGCGGCGCGCGCTTGGGCGCCTCGGTGGCCTCCGCCCAGCGACCGCAGTAGAGAATCCCGCGGCCGAGCGCGCGACCGCGCGCGATGGTGTCGATCCAGCCGACCGTGAACGGCCACTTCTTCGCGGCATCCTCCAGCCGCACGAGGAAGGTGTCGAGATCGGCGACGCGGGAGCGCTCCTCGAAGATCCAGGGGGACTCCACCCGCGCGAGCTGAAACTCGACCTCGAGGATGTGCCCGGTGAGGCCCATCCCGCCGAGCGTGGCGAAGAAGAGCTCGGGCTCCCGCTCGCGCGAACACTCGAGCACGCGGCCATTCCCGACACGAAGCTTGAGCGAACGGACGTGGCGGCCGAACGTCCCGTCCACGTGGTGGTTCTTACCGTGGACGTCAGAGGCCACCATGCCGCCCAGCGTGACGAATTTCGTGCCTGGCGTGACCGGAGTGAAGAGCCCGCGCGGCAAGCTGAGGCGGTTGAGCTCTGCGAGGCAGAGCCCGGCCTCGACGCGCAGGACCGACGACGCCTCATCGAAGCCGAGCAAGCGGTCGGCGAGCGTCGTCCCGACCACCCGCGCGTCGGCGTCCGCGGGCAGGGAGGCGTCTCCGTACGAGCGCCCGAGCCCACGCGACAGCGCAGCTCCGGCGGTGATCCGCTCGAGATCCTCCGAGCGGAGCTCGCGGCCGGGCACGGCCATTCGGCCCCAGCCGCTCAACGTCGGAGTCTTCGAGGCGCTCACGTCGGGTGACGCGATTCTTAGCGAAGGCGCGGAGCGTTGGCAAACCGAAGCCTCGCCGCCATACTCACTCCTCGGTCGCTGCACCGAGCCCCTCGAAAGCTCCTTCGATTCATCATGAACGCCAAAGTCGCCGTCTTCGGGGCCACCTCCGCGATCGCCGCGGAGGTCGCGCGCGTTCACGCGGAGCGCGGCGATCGGCTCTGCCTCATCGGGCGCGATGCGAGCAAGCTCGACGCGGTGACGAGGCGGCTCGGGGGAGCGGTCGCGGGCTCGATCGCGGCCGACTTCGACGAGCTGTCCGCCGCCCGAGCGCTCGTGTCACGCGCGAGCGACGCGCTCGGCGGACTCGACACCGCGCTCATCGCGCACGGCCTGCTCGGAGATCAGCTCACGAGCGAGCACGACGTGGTCGAGGCGGAGCGGATCATCCGCAGCAACTTCACGAGCGCGGTGGCGCTGCTCATCCCGCTCGCGAACGCGCTCGAGGAGCGGCGGGCGGGGCGGCTCGGGGTCATCAGCTCGGTGGCCGGTGAGCGCGGGCGCCCACGCAATTACACCTACGGCGCGAGTAAGGCCGCGCTCACCGTCTACCTCCAAGGGGTGCGGAGCCGGCTCTATGGCGCCGGCGTGTCGGTGACGACCATCAAGCTCGGCCCCGTGAACACCCCGATGACCGCCACCCACGCGAAAAACGCGCTCTTCGCAGAGCCCGGCGCGGTAGCAAGAGACATCGTCGCCGCGATGGACGCAAAGCGCGCCGAGGTGTTCGTGCCGAGGCGCTGGGCCGCGATCATGCCCGTAGTGCGCCACACCCCGGAGGCGCTCTTTCAGCGGCTCGGATTCCTATCCGGCCGCTGACCCTCGCGGACGGCCGCGAGCGAAGCGCCTTGACGGCGCGAGCCGCGCGCGGCTACCCTCAGCCAAGTCGGCAAGAACCCGAGATCGTTGATATAACCACGAGAAGGCGGGTTTGGCCGCGCGGTTCCGCCGCTGGCCGGTTCGCTGACGGTATGCTGTAGCATCACCTCACGTCGAGGACTGACATGGGAAACAAGACTTCGATCATCCTGTCGCGGCTCGACGTCGAGCGCATCGAGTTGCTGCTCGAGTCGCCCGCGGTGCGCGATACCCCGACCGCGGAGCGGCTCCTCGAGGAATTCGAGCGCGCTGAGATCGTCGAGCCCGAGGCCATGCCCCACGACGTCGTGAGCATGAATTCGTCCGCGGAGTGCGTCGAGGACGCGAGCGGCAAGACCTACACCCTGACGCTCGTATACCCGAAGGACGCCGACGCCGACGCGGGACGGGTCTCGGTCCTCGCTCCGATCGGCAGCGCGCTCCTCGGGCTGCGCGTAGGGCAGAGCATCGATTGGCCGCGCCCCGGCGGCAAGATCTTGAAGCTCAAGGTCACCGCCATCCACTATCAGCCCGAGGCTGCCGGCGACCTCGATCGCTGAGGTTGCGCGCGACGCGCGGGGAGCTTCAGCCGCGACGCGACGCGGGTCGCGAGCGCCATGATGGTGACCTGCGGGTTTACCCCGATGGGGGTCGGGAAGAGGCTCGCGTCGGCGACGTAGCATCCGGGGAGGTCGTGGAGCTCACCGTTGAGATCCACCACCGAGTCGAGGTCGCGCCGACCCATGCGCGCGGTGCCCATGATGTGCACGGTGAAGAGCTCGGTGGTGGAAGGATCCGTCTCTAGCTCGTCGATTCGCTTCAGGTCGTCGACGCTCCGCGCGAGATGGTGGTTCGTGAAGGGGAGCGCGACGTACTCGGCGCCGAGCGCGAAATGCATCTCGGCGAGGAGCTTCACTCCGCGCTTCACGCGCGCGTGATCGAGCGGGGTGATGTCATAGCGGGCGTACGGCAGGCCGAAGAGAGCGCGGGTCACCGAGCCCGACCCGGAGTCCTCCACCAGCACGCCGCTCATCACCATCTGGTTGTAGCGGCGCATCATGTCCCAGGCCTCCGCGCCGTGAAACGGCAGGTACGCGCCGAGCACGCCGGGCGCGACGAAGTTCTCCGCGAAGAGGAAGCCGTCATCGAGAAACTCTCGGATCTGCGCCACCTGCGAGACGCCCTTCCACCCCTCGACATCGAAGGGATACACCGCGACCACCTTCGCGTTCGGGTGACACGAGAGGTTCTGACCGAGCTGCCGGCTCGGACGCCCGAGCCCGTGCCGCTCGAGCAAGAGCGGCGTCTGCACCGCACCGCACGCGATCACCACCGCGCGCGCGCGCACGCGCACCCGCCGCCGGGCGCGCCGCGTGCGCGGATCGATGGCGTGCCCCTCGACGCCGACGCACCGCCCGCGCAAGATGAGCAGTCGCTCCACGCGGAGCTCGGTGAGGCACCGCGCGCCCTTCGCGAACGCGCGCGGAAGATAGGTGACCAGCGTCGACTGCTTGGCGCCGGTGGGGCACCCGAGCGTGCAGTTGTTGGAGCCGACGCAGGCCACCTGGTTTCGGTGGTTCATGCTGTAGCGCCAGCCCATCTTCTTGGCGCCCGCGATCATGAGCTTGCTGTCTTCGCCGACGCTCACCTCGAGCTGCGGCGCGGCGTGGATGTTCGCCTCCACCCGCTCGAAGAGCGCCTCGAGCCCCCGGGCGCCGAGCTCCGGCCCGCCGAGCTCCTCCCAGTGCTCGAGCACGCGTAGGGGCGGGCGATAGGTCATCCCGCCGTTGATGAGCGTGCTGCCGCCGACGCAGCGACCCTCGACGTACGGTATGGGCGGCCGCCCGAGCATCACCGTGGCGCTCGCGTCGCGGTAGAGTCGCGGCACGCTCTCGGTCGTGTAGGGGTTGAAGGTGCTGGGCGCGTGGTAGCCGCCCTCCTCGATGAAGAGCACCTCGTGCCCGAGCTCGGCGAGCTCCGCGCCCACCACGGCGCCGCCCGCGCCGGTGCCCACCACCACCACGTCGGCGTCGAACTCGCGCGCGCGCTCGTAGTCCGCGTAGGCGAGGATGCTCACGGCTCCACCGCTGCCGCGCCGTCGAGCCCCGCGGTTCCGCGCCGGGCCAACAAATCCCTCCGGAGCGCGATGCGCTCACCGATGAACGGGAGCGGCGCGTAGTCGAGCGCTTCGTGGACCGTGTCTTGATCGAAGTAGCCGCTCAGCACCACGCCGCGCACCGCGACGATTTGGGTTCGGAGCAGCGACGAGCGGCTCTCGTCGAGCCGCGAGAGCACCGCGGCGGCCCGCGCGTGCGAGAGCTTCTGGAGACGGCGAAACCCGAGCCCGAGCCAGAGCGGCGACCAGTCGAGCAAGAGCACGATGGCGCGGAACCCGAGCGCCACGGGCCGGGGCATGTACGGGAGGAAGCCGAGCACGTAGCGCTCGACCGCGTCGAAGAGCTCCGGTGACGAGGGCGCGGGCGGCGGCGGACAGAGCGCGCGGATGAGCCCTTGCAGCGCCGGGCGGAGCAGCGGTCCGGGCGAATAGGGCTCGGCGAGCCATCCATCGCCCGGGTGCCGGGCAAGGGCCGGCTGGTCGGCCAGTCGTAGGGCTCGCGTGATTTCGGACATGTGAAGGGCGCAGGTTATTACTGGTTGAACCAGTTGTCAACCAGCTCGGGTGGCGCGGGACCCCGTGCAGCGCTGGGCCCCCGCGAGTACCTTGACCGGCGTGACGCTCCCGGCTGACGCGCTCGGCCTCGGTCTCAGGCCGGCGCACTACCCGTACCTCTTCGAGCGCTGGCCGAGGGTCGACTACTTCGAGGCCATCAGCGAGAACTTCCTCGGCGCTCCGGGGCGCACGCTCGAGAAGCTCGACCGCGTGCGTGAGCGCTACCCGGTAGTGCTCCACGGCGTGGGGCTCAACCTGCTCGGGCACGAGCCGCTCGACGAAGCGTACCTCGACGCGCTCTGCCGGCTCGCGGATCGGGTGGACGCGCCGTTCGTCACCGATCACCTGTGCTGGACGGGCGCGAGCGGCGCGGCGCACCACGATCTCCTCCCCGTGCCCTACGTGCCCGAGCTGATCGAGCTCGCCGCCGAGCGCGCGGCGTACGTGGAGCGCCGCCTCGGGCGGCGGTTCGGCCTCGAGAATCTGTCGAGCTACGTCGAGTTCACACGCTCCACCATGAGCGAGTGGGAGTTTTACACGAGCGTGGTCCGGGAGTCGGGCACCTGGTTCATGCTCGACGTGAACAACATCTACGTGTCCTCCCACAACCACGGCAAGGACCCCGACGAGTACCTCGCCTCGATCGACTTCTCCCGCGTGCTCGAGGTGCACATGGCCGGGTACACGACCGAGCCCGACGGCTCGTTCGTCGACACGCACGATCACCCCGTCTCCGAGCCCGTGTGGGCGCTCTATCGCCGCGCGTGGGAGCGAGGCGGCCCGTTCCCGACGCTGCTCGAGTGGGACGCGCACATCCCCGCGGTCCCCGAGCTGCTCGCCGAGCTCGAGAAGGCGCGCGAGGTCCGGGCGTGAGCGGGCACGCGGGACCCGCCTGGCTCGCCGAGCTCCAAGCCGGCTTCGGCCAGGTGATCCGCACGCCGCTCGATCGCTCGACGGGTACCCTCCGCGCGGCGACCGCGAGCTACCGCGACGACTTCGTGCGCGAGATCGCGGACAGCGCGTTCGGCGACGCCGCGTCGCGGCTCGCCGTCTACAATCGCCAGTATTGGTTCCGGCTGTTCACGGTGCTGCAAGCGAGCTTCCCGCTCACCGCGCGGCTGTTCGGTTATTGGGCGTTCAACGAGGTCGCGACGCGCTTCCTGCTCGCGCACCCGCCCGCGAGCTGGGATCTCGAGCGGATGCCGGACGGCTTCGAGGGCTTCGTCGCAGAGGAGCACGCCCGAGATCCCGCGCTCGTCGAGGCGGCGCGGCTCGACGCCGCCTGGCGCCGAGTGTTCGCGGCGCCCACGGTCAGGCCGTATCGCCCGACCACGGCGGACGCCGCGCGGCTCTTCACGTCGCGGCTGCTCCTCTCGCCCGCGGTCGCCCTCGTGACCGAGAGCTTCCCGCTCGTCGCCCTGCGCCATCGGCTCGCGAGCGAGCGCGCCGAGACGCCCGCCGCGCGTCCGCCCGCGCTCGAGCGCCCGGCGTGGTGGGCGCTGGTCGGCGAGCCCGGCGGGGTCCGGCACGTGCCGCTCGAGCCGCGCGAGGCCGAGCTCTTCGCGCTACTCGACGCGCTCCCGCTCGGTGAGGCGCTCGCGCGCGTCGAGGCCTCCTGCTCGGACGACGAGCGCCGCGGGCTCCCCGAGCGCGCGCGCGGCTGGCTCGCGCGGAGCGTGCAGCTCGGCTTCTTCAGCGGGCTCGCGGAGTGAGCGCGCAGGCTCAGTCGCAGATGACGCAGCTATAGCCGGCGCAGGTGTTCACGCCGCGACAGGTGTGGTCGGTGAGCGTGCTGGTGGTGGTGTCGTAGGACATGCCGCGGCAGGTGGTGAGGCCGCCGCAGTGCGGGATCACCTCGAACACGCCGCCGCGCTGCTCGCACTCGTCCCTGAACTCCGCCTCCGTCATGGTGACGACCCGAGACGAGGTGACGCCCGCGTCGGCGACGAGCCCCGCGTCGTCGCAGTAGGGGAGCGGAGCGATCGCGTCCGCGTCCGCGTCCGCGCCGGCGCTGCCGGCGCTCGCGTCCGCACTGCCCGCGTCCGCGCCCGCCTGCCCCGCCGTGCCGCCCGCGCCGGAGCCCGCGTGGCCCGCCGCGCCGCCCGCGCCGGAGCCCGCGTGGCCCGCCGCGCCGCCCGCGC
>JAPSGB010000013.1:0-104333 GCA_035063585.1 Polyangiaceae bacterium | reverse complement strand
ACCCCGCTACGATCGCCGTCCACTGCTCGCTGCTTCGTCGGGTGGGCATGGGGGCCCACCGTCGCGCCGGATCGCCCGGGCGGGAACCCCGCAAGGGGCTCGCTATCCCGAACGGTTACGGGGATACCGCGGGCCGACAAGCCCACGAACATCCCGGCGTGGTACGGCCCGCGTATCGCCCCCGCGCAACTACCGTTTCCTACGACCTCGTGGGAGACACCTGAAGCCCCGGACGGTCGCCCCGCTCGGGGCTTCCGGCTCTTGTGCGCCAGGTTCTCGGGGAGCAGGAACGACCGCGCTCGGTACGATCCGTCCTCCTGCGGGTCCATGTGGATGGCCCCGTCGAGGACGAGTCGGCGGAGCGCTTCGCGTGCTCCGGTGGGATCATCCTTCAGGCGGCTCTCGACATCGAGGACGCCGGTCTCTCGACCTCCCGGACCCGGACGACCGACACGTGCTCGCGGCTGCCATCTGCGCGGGAGCGCAGAGCATCGCCACGTTCGACTCGAGCGACTTCCCCGACGAGAAGCGGCCCCCCTACGACGTCGAGGCCAAGCGCCCGGATGAGTTCGTCCTTGATGCGATCGGCCCCGCGCCCGGGCTCGTGACGACCGTGGTCAGCGGACAGTGGGCCGCTCTTCGAAGTCCGCTACGCACGGTCGGTGAGCCGGCCACGCCGCAGTCACGATTGGGTGTTCGCCGCGAGCGGCGGCCGTTTCGTGACCGGTTTGCGTCCGAGCTCGAGCTGGGCTTAGGCAGAGCCTGGTCGAGACTTCCCTTTCCCGCTGCGAGGAGCGCACGATGCCGCCCAAGAACACGGTCTGCATTTGGTACGAGCAGGATGCCGAGGGAGCGGCGCGCTTCTACGCCGAGACTTTCCCCGACAGCCAGGTGGGCGCGATCTGTCGCGCGCCGAGCGATAACCCGTCGACCAAGCAGGGCGACGTGCTGACCGTGGAGTTCACAGTCTGCGGCGTTCCCTGCGTGGGCCTGAACGGCGGTCCGCACTTCAAGCAGAGTGAGGCCTTCTCATTTCAGATCGCGACCGACGATCAGGCCGAGACCGACCGCTTGTGGAACGCCATCATCGAGCACGGCGGCCAGGAGGGTCAGTGCGGCTGGTGCAAGGACCGATGGGGAGTATCTTGGCAGATCACGCCGCGCGTATTGCTCGATGCCCTGGCTGCCGGCGGCGAGGAGGCCAAGCGCGCGTTCGACGTGATGATGTCCATGAAGAAGCTCGATGTCGCGACGATCGACGCGGCGCGCCGCGGCTGAGATTTCGGCCGGTGCGAGTCGAGATGGTCGTCCGAAAGTCGTTCACGGTCGCAGCGTCGCCAGGGGCGGCGATCGCGCCCCGTGCCTGATGGCGTCGAGGTACCAGGGGCCGATGGGGACCCGTTGCGGGTGGAGCGCGACCAGCGCTGCGGATGCCGATCGCGTGCGGCCGTGCAGACGTCGAGCCCCTTTCCCGCGCGAGTGGCCGCCCCGTCCGACCGCTCGACGCCCCGCGCCGACGCCGCGCTCGGCGTGAGAGGCGCTCACGGTGTCGACGACGAGCGCGGAGGCGGCGCACCTGCGTCGGCCCATGCACGCAGGGCAGAGGCCTCGGCATGGTTCCTGGACGCGGCCCCGTCGTGATATGTCACTGCGACATGTCGGTCGAGCACGCCCCGAGCTCCGCGCCCGCTGCGCTCGACGTCCGGCGTCCGGTGCTCGGGGCCTCGTCACACGCGCGCGTCGCGCGAGAAGGTCGATGAGCACGCTGCTCCGCGCTCCCCGCGTTCGCGAGCTCTTGGGGCTGCTCGGCACGTGTGGCGAAGTGTCGATGGACCAGCGGCGACGGCTGCTCATCGACGGCATCCAACACCTCTTCGGGGCTCGCGCGGCGCTCACCGTCTGCGCGAGCGACTACACCGTCCACGGGCAGTTCCGCGTCGAGGGGGTGGTGTCGAGCGGGTTCGAGGGGATCCACGGCGAGCGCTTCCTCGCGTCTGTGGCGGCGGGCACTTCCGAAGACCCGGTCGTCACCATCGGCGCAGGCCTCCGCAGCGGGGCCTACCGGCGTCGCGACGTCCTCTCCGATCGCGCGTGGTACCGGACCCGCTGGGCTTCCGAGGAGTTTCGGGCGATGGGCCTCGACGACGGGCTCTACGCGCGCGTCGCGCTCGACGCCCGAAGGACCGAGTGTTTGGGGGTCTTCCGCCCCCCCGGAGCTCGCACCTTCACGACGGAGGACCGGGCGCTGATGGGTCTGTTGACGACGGAGGTGCCGCGTCTCGTTCGCGCGCGGAGCCGTCCCATGTTCATCGCTGTCGAGCTCGGGCTATCGCGGCGTGAGGCGCAGACCCTCGAGCGGTTGTGTCGAGGCGAGTCCGAGAAGCAGGTGGCGGAGGCGCTCGCCATCAGTCGGCACACGGTCCACACGTACGTCAAGGCCCTCTATCGGCGCTTCGACGTCACGAGTCGCTCCGAGCTGCTCGCTCGCTTCATCGGCGGCTCGAGCTAGCCTCCGGTGCGGTGTGCGCGCCGTGCCGCCGAGCCAGCGCGCGCGCGGCCCCCTCACCTGATTAGGCGAATCGTCGTGTCGTCGACGCCGCACTACTCCTCGTCCTGCAGAGCAAACGAGCGGGGGACCACCTTCAAGCTTCTCGGAAAAGCCCAATGAACTCACGCCATTCGTTTCCCTTTGCCCTTGGCTTCATCCTGCTGGCCGTCGGAGCGTCCGCCTGCGGATCGAGCGATTTTGCCGCGGACGGTGCCGATGCGAGCCGCGGCACGGCCGACTCCGGCGCGGGCGACTCCGCCACGGCGGACGAGGACGCGAGCGATTCGAACCCGGGCAATCCCGATAAGGACGCCGGCGCGGGTGACTCCGCCGCGGGTGACTCTGCGACGGGGGATGTGATCCCCCCGACCATTCTATCGGCGACGCCGGCCGATGGCGCGACCAAGCTGAAGGACGACGTCGAGATCGTCATCACGTTCAGCGAGCCGATGGACCAGGCGAAGACGGAGGCGGCGTTCTCGATCGACCCCTCCTCGAAGACGCACGGCCCTCCGACCTATTCGTGGAACGCCGAAGGCACCGTGCTGACGATCGACCCCATGGCGAACTACTCCTCCGGGCGGGACTTGGCGGCCGTCCCGGCGGTTCCGCTGAAGTTCGCGCTCGACACCGGCGCGACCGACCTCGCCGGCAACGCGCTCGTCAAAGGAATGAGCGCCAGCGTATCGCTCTACCGGCTCCTCTTCCAGGAAGCTCCTCGTCACGCCACGCTGTTTGGAAATAGCTGCGAGGGGGTTCCGACGCGCGGTTCGTTCATCGGCGCAGGAGATTGCCCCTCAGACGTGGAACGGCGCGGGTACGTCTCGTTCGTCTTGCCGGCGATGCCTTCGGGTGCCGAGCTCCTCGAGGCGCTCCTCACCGCGAAGCTCGCGGCGACGTCCGACGAGGGGGGCAACCCGTTCGTAGACTTTGGCAGCATGTACATCGAGCACGTGTCCGAATTCAAATCCATCGAGAGCGGCGAAGCGTACGACGAGCCGACGCTCCATGACCTCGGCGAGTTCGTCGCGGCGGACCCTGCGCCGACGGTGGGCCAGTGGATCGAGAAAGACGTCAAGGTCGCCGTCGCGGACGACTACGCGAGCGGTCGCGCCAACAGCCAATATCGTCTGCGATTCAAGAGCCACGTGCCGAAGGTCGATGGAAAGAGCGAGATGGCGTACCTCAAGAATGCCGACGGTGACGTGAAGATCGTGCTGAGCTTCCTCGTCGAGTAGGCGGGGCTCGACCTCGGGTGCGGCGGCGGTGGAGACCGCCGCGCCCGAGCGGTCGACCGCCCGCTTCCTCCGCATTCGCGGACGGCGTCAGTGGGCGGTGCCGCAGCCGTCGTTCGATGACGACGACGTGCTGTCGTCCACGGTCGCCGGTTGCCGAGATGCTTCGCGCGGGGCTCGCGGCGAAGGGGTAGCGGCACCCGCCGCGCGTATGCGAAGATCGCGACATGCCTGCACCCAAGGTCGCCACCGTCGACGCCTTCTTCGCCAAGCTCGGCGAGGTCGAGCGTCCGCACCTCGAGGCACTGCGCGCGCTGAGTCTCCGCGAGGGCAATCCGGCCGGGCTGATCGAGACGCTCAAGTGGAACTGGCCGGCGTACACGTCGCCCGGCGGTGGCATGCTGTGGACGCTCCAGTGCTTCAAGGGTCACTGCTCGCTCCGCTTCCCCGTGCGCTTCTTTGCGGCTCAGCAAGCCGAGGTCGAGGCTGCGGGCTACGAGGCAATCGCGGGCGCTCTGAAGCTCACCTGGGACCAGCGCGTGCCGAAGACGCTCATCACGAAGTTGCTCCGCGCGCGCATCCGGGATTTCGAGTCTGGTAACACGGCGTGGTCCGAGCGAACCCCGGCCGATGCGAAGTCGGCCAAGAGCGGCTCGGCCAAGTCGAAGCGTCGAGGCGCGACGTGAAGAGCGGCGCGACGTGAAGAGCGGCGCGACGTGAAGAGCGGCGCGACGTGAAGAGCGGCGCGACGTGAAGAGCGGCGCGACGTGAAGAGCGGCGCGACGTGAAGAGCGGCGCCGGCCGCGCCGAACCGGCATTCTCTCCCACCGCCACCACGAGCCCGCTCCCTGCGCCGGTTGCGACGTGTGCGGTTGCGCGGCGCCGCCTCGGGTGAGCGCTCATCGACTTGTCGGTCCGGCGCGGCCGGCGTCGCGGCGTGTCCCACCACCGCCGCAGGCTCTCAGCTTCGTGGCCGCTCGGCCCGGCGGTGAAGCGGGCGGTCGCGGCGGCGCGTGGCTGGTCTTGGCGCCCGGCTTCCGTCGAGCCGACTGTCCGCGGCGCTGCTATCGCGACGGTCGCCGCAGCGCGTGGCTGGTCTTGGCGCCCGGCTTCCGTCGAGCCGACTGCCCGCGGCGCTGCAATCGAAGCGGTCGCGTTGGGGCGCGGCGCGCGCGAAATGGCTTCCGTGATAGAGTCGGACCCGGAGTGTGCATGCGCGGCGCGACGGACCTCGTGGCGCCGGAAGCCGAAGGAGCCGGGGATGCTACGTCGTCACTTTGGTCCATGGATTGGGCTCACGCTCGGGTGGCTCGCTCTCACTACTGCGTGCGGTGATGATGCGTCGAACGGAGGTCCGTCGGGCTCCGCCGGCGCGGCGGGTTCCGGCGGCGGCTCCGCCGGCGCGGCGGGTTCCGGCGGCGGCGCAGGAGGGTCGAGCTCGACCGGGGGCAGCGCCGGCGCGTCGGGCTCGAGCGGCGGCGGCGCTGGTCAGGCCGGCGCCGGAGGGAGCGGCGGGACGGGTGGCGGCGCCGCGGCGACCTGCGCGGACATCACTTCCGGTGCCGCGTCGCCGAAGGTGTTCTGGCCGAAGCCGGTGCGCGCCTATCCGAACCTCCCCTTCACGTACACGATGGTCGCGTACGACGAAGACGGTCATGACCTCTGCTACGCGCTCGAGCAGGCCCCCACCGGGATGACCATCGACGGCGCCGGGACGATCCACTGGGCGCCGAGTGACGCGGATCTCGGCGCCCACGCCTTCGCCGTGGAAATGCGCACGCGCGCTGGTGGCTCCGCGCGGGTCCAGGTGAACCTCGAGGTGAAGACGAGCGGGTTCGTGTTCGTGGCGCCGAACGGCGCGCCTGGAGCGCAGGGTACCTACGATGATCCGTTTCCCACCATCGAGCGGGGGCTCCAGGCGCTGAAGCCCAATCTCGCGAAGACGCTCATCATTCGCGGGGGGACGTACGCGGTCGACTGGCGGTGGGAGGTCTCCGGGGTGTCGTCACCGACCCGCGGAGCACACTTCACCGCCAACGACCCCGGCGAGGTGCTCGGCTATCCTGGCGAGCGCGTCCTCATCGACTGCCAGCAGGGGTCACACGGGCTCTGGCTCTATGATGCCGAGTACGTCATCGCTCGCGACCTCGAGGTGCAAGGGGCCAGCGCGAGTGAGCGGGGAGGCGCCATCGCCACCGGGGAACACCTGGTGTTTCAGCGGCTCTACGTGCACGACAGCGACTGGTCGCAGGCGAACAACTGCACCGGCTTCCTCTTCCACGGCGTCGAGAACGTGGCGCATCGATGCCAGGCCCGCGACAATTACGACCGTGACAAGAGCGATGGGCCCCTCTGGAACAACTCGAACTATCTCACCTACGCCGACGACGGTCCCGACTCGTCTGCCTACGCCATCGAGAGCGAATCATCGGGTAGCGTGGTCGGCTTCAAGGTGAAGCACGCGGGGCCCGGGGCGGTCACCTTTCATCGGGTCCGCGACGAGGGGAGCACCTACGGCTTCGGCGGGATGGACGACGGGCTCCGCATTCGATACTCGACCTTCATTGATAACGACAAAGGGATCATGCTCGGCATGACCGACCCGGGTCCGCACACCGACGCGGGCGATCAGCGCATCGAACACAATACCGTCATTCGACCGCAAGAGAGCGCGCTCATGCTCCAATATCTGCCGAGAGAGCCGATCGATGTCTCCGGCAACATCTTCTTCGTCGATCGCCCCTTCGGAGCCGCGGAAGACACGCAGTGGATGTACGATCTCGTCCGGTATACGAGTGACCCACCCCTCACGACGCTTCGGATCGATCGCAATTGCCTCTATGCGCCGGAGAATGACTCCGGGTTCCGAGTCGGGAGAGAGATGGAGAGCTTTGCCGCATGGACGGCGCGAGGCCAGGACACCGCGTCGGTCTGGGGTGAGCCCGGATTTCTCGGCGCGAGCGATCCGCGCCTCGCTCCGAGCTCGCCCTGCCGTTTCGCGGACGGCACGGTAGCCGGCTCGCAGCCCTGAGCCCGGCGGCGCGCCGGCGCGCTCGAGGTCATCGTCAACGGCCTGGAGCTTCCTCCGGAACCGAGGCGACCCGTCGCGGTTTCCGCGCTCACGCGCAGGGCGGCTGCTTCTGCAGCTTTCGCTGTAACGATCTCCGATGGATCCCGAGCCGTCGCGCCGCCTCGCTCACGTTCCCTTCGCAATCGGCGAGTACCCGCTGGATGTGCTCCCACTCCGCGCGCGCCAAGGACGGCGCGCGCGCGGCGCTCACGTCGGTCGAGGGTGGCGCGGCCCCGCGGGCGAACGCCGCGAGGATCTCGTCGGCGTCGGCGGGCTTCGGGAGGAAGTAGACGGCGCCGAGACGAAGCGCGTCGATGGCGGTCGCGATGCTCCCGTAGCCGCTCAGCACCACCACTGCGATCTCGGGCTCCATGCGCTTTAGCGCCTCTAGCAGCTCGAGGCCACCGCGCCCGGGCATTCGGAGATCGACGACGCAGAGCTCTGGCGGATCACGCTCGGCCACCGCGAGCGCCTCGTCGTAGTCGCGCGCGCCGGTCGCCGTGAATCCGCGACCCGCGAATGCGCGCACCAAGGTCGCGCGGAGCACGTCGTCGTCGTCGACGACGAGGATCGTCTGCTGGTCGAGCGCTTCGCTCATGAGGGCAGCTCCAGGGCCGCTAGCGTGCCACGGCCTGGCTCGGAGACGAGCTCGAGCCTGCCCCCGAGCTGCTCGAGGAGATTCGCCGTCACGAAGAGCCCGAGCCCCATCCCGGCGCCCGCGGGCTTGGTGGTGAAGAAGGGCTCGGTGGCCCGCTCTCGCACCGCCTCGGACATCCCCGTGCCGTCATCCCGGATCTCGAGGCGTAGGCGCCCTTCGACTCTGCGCGCCGAGACCTCGACGCGGAGCGCCCCGACCGCGGGGCTAAGCGCGTTGGTGAGCACGTTCTTGAGCGCGCGCACCAGGAGCGTCGACGGGACATGCACCGTGTCGATGTCGTCGCTCACGTCCACCCGAACGCGTGCGCGCGCGTCGCTCGGAAGGCCGTCGAGCGCGGCGGCGACGAGCGCGGTGATACTCGCCGGTTCGGTCATCTCACCGTGGGCGTGCCCGACGCCGGTCGCGAGCTCGCTCAAGATCTCCTTGCAGCGCCCGACCTCGGCGCGGATGAGCCTCGCGTCTTCGAGCCGGCTCGCGTCGTCGTCGCGCGCGAGGCTCCGCTCGAGCTCCTTCGAGATGATCGCGATGGTAGACAGCGGCTGCGCGAGCTCGTGCGCCGCGCCGGCCGCGAGGGTCGCGAGCGCGGTCACGCGCTCGTCGCGACGCTGTCGCTCCCGAGCTCCCTCGAGCGCGCGGTCGCGCTCCGCGAGAGAGCCCCGCACCCGACTCAAGAAATACACGATGAAGCTCGCCGAGACGCCGAGCGCCACCCACATCCCCTTCAGATGCAGGCTGGATTCGCCCGTCATCGCGTGCTCGTGCGGCATGTCGAGCGGGACGTGCGCCGCGAACAGCCCGGCCGAGCAGATCAGCGAGAGCCCGACCAGCGCCCAGGTGAGCCGTGGCCGGAGCACCAGCGTGGAGAGCGCGATATGGACCAGGTAGAGCGAGCTGAACGGGTTGGTCGGGCCGCCAGTGAAATAGAGCAGCCCGGTGAAGAGCAGGAGATCGAGCGTGATGAGCGTAGCGGCCGGCATTTCGCTGCACTCGGTGCGGCGCGCTAGCCACACCATCACCGCTACGTTGGTTGCCGCCTCGAGCGCGATGCTCGCGAAGAGCGGGAGGAGCGGCAGCTCGACCCGCATGAGATACTGCACCCCGAGCACCGTCAGCGTCTGCCCAGCGATGATCGCCCAGCGCAGGCGCACGAGCCACGTGAGGTTCAGCCGATGAACGTCGGTCATCGCGACGGGAGCGCTCACACCGCTCACTTAGCCCGCGTCCCCATCCCGAGCCAGCGCCCGCTCCGAGCTCCTCGGTGCCGGTCCGGCGCGGTAGCTCAGGGGCCGCCGCCGCGGCGCGGTACGCGCGCGATCCGGCCCAGGTAGTCGCAGGTCGCCTGCGCGTCCTCGCGAGCCAGGCGGCTCGAGCCGGGAGGCATGTAGGCCGCGATGTATTCGCACAGGGACTCCTGGTCCGCGAAGCCCTGGAGCGCGCCCGGCCCCATGACGACTGGATACCCCGGCGCGTTGCCGACCTCACCGTGGCAGGACGCGCAGCGCAAGTTGAACACTTTGGCGCCGTACGGCTGCGCCAAGCGGGCCTCGATGAGCGCCGCGTCGGGGGGCGGCGCTCCCCCCGGCGGCGCGCACGCGCTGGCCACCGCGAAGGTGAGGAGAGCCCAGATGACGATCCGTCGTGCCATGCTTCTACCAGGTGAAATTGCGCTGCATCGACAGTGAGAGGGTGGTGCCTGCGAAGGGGAGGTTCTGGCCGAAGCCGGCGAGCGGCGGATCCAGCGACGCCGACAAGCCGAGCTGCCAGGTGGGGAACACGAGGTAACGCTCGACGCCGGCGCCGAGCCGGATGCGGCGCGTCTGACTATCACGGATGCCTGCCCCTCCGAGACTGGACTCCGCCGTGAATCGACCGCTCACGAATCCGCTCGCCGACCATAGCAAGTCGAAGACGTGCACGACGCCGAGGCGGACGTCGAGCTCATCACCCGGCTGGAACTTCGAGGAGCGCGTCCCTCGCTCCACCGAGTACGGCAAGCGCCTGCCGTAAGACGCCGTGACGCTGGCAGCCGTGCTCAGGGTGACGTACTTGGTGAGCGCCACGCCGGCGGAGACGGCCCAGCCACCTTCTCCCATCGCGTCGACCCCGGTGGGCTCGCTCGATCGGGTCGCGGGGCGCCCGGTTGGCACCCGCACGCCGATGAACGGCTCGACGAACGGTATCAGCGTCGCGGGGCGTGAGAGATCGATCCCGGTCATGCGATCCTCCAGCGTCATGGCGCGGAGCGTCGCCGAGGAGTCCCCGAAGCCGACCGCGCTCGCTGCAGGGAGGCCGTGGAGGTCGCGGTACTGAAAGCGCACCGGCACGCTGCCGTAGAGCTGGAGCATCGGGGTGCCGAGGCGGACCCCCCCGGCGAGCGCGAGCACGACATCGTCGGCCTCCGCGCGCGATAGCGGCGCGAAGCGCCCTTTGGCGTCGAACGCGCCGAAGCCGCGCTCGTAGGACAGCTCGCTCGCGAGCGCTGCGAAGTAGCATCGCCCGACCACGCCAAAGCCGCTCGAGCCCGTGGCCGTGCAGCAGGCCTGCGCGCGCGCGCTGCTCGCCCCGAGCGTGAGCGTGAGGGCGACCGCCAGCGCGCCCATCACCCGAGCGAGCGCGACTGGCGCTCGACTAGCGCACATCGAGCTCGATCACGACCTGGTCGACGACGCGGGCGTCGGTGAGCGCGACTTGCACCTCCCAGCGGCCGGGCATGGTGTAGCCGAGGTCGTCGACCGAATATCTCCCGCTCCCGAGGTTCTGCACGGTCGGTTGGACTGGCGAGCCGTGGCCCATGGCCGGCATCCACGGCGTGACCTCGAGCGTGGCGTCGTCGACCGCGCCTCCCTTGGCCCGCGTGAGCTCCAGCGTGAGCTGGTTCTTGCCGGTCACCGGCGGATCCGGGATGGGTGTGTAGCGGACGAGATACGCGCCGGACTGGGATTTCAGGGCGTCCGAGGCGTCCACGCCCTCGGAGGCGTGTTCGCTCCCGCCACAGGCGGTGGAGCCGAGAGCGAGCAGAAACCCGAGCGCAGCGGACAGTCTGGTGATGGTCATGTGGGTGAGCCGAGTCTGATGTCGCGACGGGCGCCGTGCGATGCGGTACTTTGTCGCAGCTGCTCGCGAGCCGCCCACCGCGCAAAGCCTGCGCGCAGCGGTCCCGCGCCGGTCCGACACCCAACCCCCGGAGGGCTCCTGCGCGACGTGGGCGCAGGTGGACGACACTCTCGCGCCCGCCCCGGCGCTCGGATCCGAGTCGACCTGCCGCGTGCTAGTGTGCGAGACGCACGATGTGGTTTCCAGCAGGTGAGCCCGCGGCGAGCGTTCAGCGTCGCGGTGCGCGCGCGGGCCGCGGCGCATGAGTCAGCTCGCCTACCTGCTGCCGTGGATCGCCGCCGTCGTGATCGCGTGCGGTCCTACCGTCGACGAAGTGAACCGCGAGCGCGGTGCCAGGATCGAGCAGGTGCTCAGGCGTGCGAAGGCGGTGGGCGCGGCGGTGGCTCGGGCGCCATACCCGGCCAGGCCCGAGCCCGGCACGCTCCACGCGTCGCTCCCGCTCACTCAGCCCGCCCGTAGCGGGAACGCGGCCTTCATCTACGCGGAGGACTTCGAGGATTTCGACGAGCTCGGGCTCGTGTACGCGAGGCTCCCGGGCGGGAGCTTGGTGTCACGCTGCGCGGCCGCGGCGCACACCGAGCGGCGACCCTGGGACCCAGCGAGCCCGGCGACGCAGCCGCGCGCGGTCTTCGGCAATGAAGCCGCGCAGCTCTATGACGCCTGCGAGCGGCTCCATTACCTCTTCGTCATCCGCACGGACACCTTCCTGCGCCCGGGCGCGCCGCGCCCGGCGTCCACCGCGGATACGGAGCGCCGGCGCTACGACTTCGACGGCGGGCTCGTGGCGGGTGAGCTCCTCGTCTACTCGCTCGCGTCCGCCGAGCTGCTCGGGGCGACGCGGTTTCAGGCCACCTCGCGCGAGTCGTTTCCGATGCTACCGAGTGAAGCCGAGCTCGAGAGTGACCTCGTGGGCGGGGTCGCGGCGGCCTTGAAGGAGGCCGCGGAGAAGAACCTCCGCGGCGTCACCGTGATCCCCTGAGGGAGTGCATGACGAGTCTCCGAAGCTGGCTCGAGCAGGAGGCTCAGGCGCGCGTGGAGCGGGCCGTCGCCGAGCTCGAACAGAAGTGTGCCGCGGAGGTCGTGGTGACGGTTCGGCGCTCCTCGGGTGATTATCGCGCCGCGGACCTCACGTTCGCGAGCGCGATGTGTTTCGTCGCGCTCGTCGTTTACGTCTACTTCCCGGTGGTCTTCGCCGATGACCCGATGCCTCCGGCGCTCCTCGCCCTCTTCCTCGTCTCGGTCTTCCTCTCTTCGCAATTCTGGCCGCTCCGGCGGCTCCTCCTGCGACGCGCGACGCTGCGTCGAAACGTCCGCCGCGCGGCGCTCACCGAGTTTCACGACCAGCGCATCACTCGCACTCGCGGCCGCACCGGCATCCTCATCTACGCGTCGCTCTTCGAGCGAGAGCTCGAGGTCGTCTTCGACGTCGGGCTCGACCTCGCGACGCTCGGCGACGGTGGCGCCCGCGCCGTCGCCACGATTCGCGGCGCGCTTCGGAGCGGCGGGCTCGAGGAGCTGGTGCGAGGGCTGAGCGCGCTCGGCGACGCCCTCGCGCCCGTTCGTCCGCACGCCGCGGACGACGTCAACGAGCTACCGGACGCCGTGGTGTCATGAGCCGGCGCGCTGCCCGGGTCGTCATCGCGGTCGCGCTCGCCAGTGCGCCCGCGAGCGCGCTCGCGCGCCCGGGCGGCGGGAGCACCTTCAGCTCGGGCTCGTCGAGCGGCGATTCCTCTGGCTCGCACAGGTCCTCGTCGGGCTCGAGTTGGTCTTCCTCGGACTCGACTGGTTCTTCCTCGGATGCTCGCGGTTCGAGCCCCAGCGCGCCGCCGAAACCCAAACCCATCCCCACCGTCACGACGCGGGTCGGAGACGCGGCCAGCCGGGCCGCCCGTTGGACGCCGGGCGCGCCGTCCCCGTACGGGCCGCGACCCGCGCGACCGGAACGGACGCGCGTGACCGGTGCCGATGAGCGCGAGGCGACGCTGGTCGGGCTCGCGCTGCTCATCGGGATCGGGGCGGTGTTCTCCGCGTTCCTGGCGCTCGCCGTCTTCCTCTTCGTGCGACTCGCGCGCCTCTCGCGCGGCTGGTCGACGGCGCGCGCGATGACCGCCGCCAGCGAGCCTCGCAGCGCCGGCTCGCGGCAGAGCCTGGAGGCGCTCGAGCGCGCCGACCCCGGCTTCTCCGTGGTATCGTTCGAGGATTTCGTCTACTCCTTGTACACCGAGCTAGAGGTGGCTCGCGGGAGGGGGCAGCTGGCGCGCTTCTCGCCGTGGCTCGGACCGAGCGCCTTGCAGGCCCTCGAGGCGACGGGGATGGTCCCCGTGAGCGACGTCGTCGTCGGCGCTCTCGGCTACACGGCCGTGAGCCTCACCGACGGTACGGTCCGAGTCGTGCTCTCGATCGAAGCCAATTACACCGAAGCACCACCCGGCGGTCGGCCTCGGAGCTACTGGTCGCGGGAGCTCTGGGAGCTGACGCGCGCCGTGAGCGCGCGCAGCCGCCCGCCCGAGCGCGTGCGCGCGTTCGACTGCCCGAACTGCGGAGCGCCCGCCGACCAGCTCGTCGGAGCCACCTGTCGATATTGTCAGCAGACGGTCAATACCGGGGCCTTCGACTGGGTCGTCACCTCGATCGGGCTGGTCGCACGCGAGGAGCGCCCGCCGAGCCTCACGGGGACCGCCGAAGAGACCGGCACCGCGCTCCCGACCCTGCTGGATCCGCGCCTCGGCGCGATGAGCGCGGCGCTTCGCGAGCGGGATCCCAGCTTCGACGACCGCGCCTTCCTCGCTCGCGTGGAGCTCGTGTTCCGCACCATGCAAGTCGCGTGGTCGTCGCTCGACTGGCCGCTCGTGCGACCGTTCTTGAGCGACAACCTCTGGCGAGCCCAGACCTACTGGATCGAGGCGTACCGTCGCTCCGGCCTCCGCAACATCACCGAGAACGCCACGATTTCCCGGATCGAGCTGGTGCGGGTGACGAGCGATCACTTCTACGATGCGATCACCGTGCGCATCTACGCATCGAGCCTCGATTACACGGTCCGGGACGCCGACCGGGCGATCGTCGGAGGAAGCCGCAGCGCTCCCCGAGCGTATACCGAGTACTGGACGTTCATTCGAGGCACCGGGGCGAAGGGCCCTGCCCGGACCGAGCCCGTCTGCCCGTCGTGCGGCGCGGCCCTTGCTCTCGACGCAGCCGGTGAGTGCGGGTACTGCCGGGCCACGCTCACGAGAGGGGAGTTCGACTGGGTGCTCAGCCGCATCGAACAGGATGAGGTCTATCAGGGTTGAGGCGCGCGCCGCAGATGGGGTGCCGGCCTGGCGCTGGGAACTGCTACGCTCGGCTTCGCGGGCGGAGCTCGAGGGTGCTCGAGGGAGCCATGGCCGTAGCGAACGAGGTCACCGTGTGGAAGAAGAGCAGTTGGGTGTTGGCGAGCGGCGTGCTCGTGGTCTTGGCAGCGTGCGGCGAGACTAGCAGCGATCTCCTCCTCGGGGCGGACGGCGGCGGCGCAGCCGGTGTGGGCGGAGCGACCGTCACCGCTTGCCAGAACTCCTTGGATTGCGGGGGCGACGACGTCTGCGATCCGAGCCGGCACCTGTGCGTCGAGTGCGTCGGAGACAACGATTGCCCAGACGGCGAGCGCTGCGGCGATGACGAGTGCCGGACTCCGTGTCGCTCCGACAAGGACTGCACCCCGGCGGGCATGCTCTGCGATCCCTTGAACCGCTGGTGCGCCAAGCCCGCGAACGGGGGGACCGGCGGAACCAGTGGGACGGGCGGCTCGGCGGGCGCTGCCGGCTCGGGCGGCGTCAGCGGCTCGGGCGGCGTCAGCGGTTCGGGCGGCGTCAGCGGCTCGGGCGGCGTCAGCGGCTCGGGCGGCGTCAGCGGTTCGGGCGGCGTCAGCGGTTCGGGCGGCGTCAGCGGTTCGGGCGGCGTCAGCGGCTCGGGCGGCTCGGGCGGCTCGGGCGGCTCGGGCGGCTCGGGCGGCTCGGGTGGCTCGGGTGGCTCGGGTGGCTCGGGCGGCTCGGGTGGCTCATCATGCACCGGCCCGCTCGACCTGATGATCCTGCTCGATCACTCGGGCTCGATGGCGGACCTCAACAAGTGGCAGAGCGCGAGCGGTGCAGTGAAGCAGTTCACCGCGACCGCGACGGGCGCGTCCGCGGCGCTGCAACTCATGCCCTTCATCCCGAGCACCTTGCCTCCCTCGACGTGCGTGACGGACACAGACTGCGGCGTTTTCGCGCCGTGTTTCGTCAACATGTGCCTGGGTTCGGGGGACTCCTGCTCGGTTGCCGACTACCAAGCGCCTGCGGTCGCGTTCGCGGGCATGCCAGCGGTGGGGTCGTCGATCGCCCAGGTGGTAGACTCCCAAGTGGCCACCGGAGGCAGTCCGCTCGTTCCGGCGCTGAAGGGCGTGCTCGCGTACACGCGCGGCTACGTCGCCGCACGGGCCGGTCACACGGGGGCCGTCGTGTTCATCACCGATGGCGATCCGAACGGATGCACGAGCAACGACGCCACCGGGCTCGCCGCCGAAGCGGCGAGCGGCCTGGCCGGCACGCCGTCGATCCGCACCTGGTTCGTGAACCTCGGAGACCTCGTCATCGATTTCGATCGCATCGCGCAAGCCGGAGGGACGGGCAAAGCCATATTCGTCTCGCCGTCGGCTCCTGACGCTCAGCAGCAAATCCGCGGCGCGCTCGAGCGAGCGCAGGCGACCTCTTGCCCTTGAGCTGACTCGGACCCGTGGCCTCGTGC
Organism: Polyangiaceae bacterium; assembly: GCA_035063585.1. Classification (GTDB taxonomy): domain Bacteria; phylum Myxococcota_A; class Polyangia; order Polyangiales; family Polyangiaceae; genus JAPSGB01. Next base: position 88,947 of record JAPSGB010000013.1, on the reverse strand, counting down.
GCCGCGCGCGAGCTTGTCGAGGAGATGCTCAGGAAGGCGGCGGCTCGGGGACTACGGTGCCGCAGTTGGTGAACTCGAGGTTCGTGTCGATGCGAAAATGCGAAGCCGTCGAGTGACGTTCGGCGTGGAAGAGGTCGAGCCGATAGACCTTGCCCTTGGTGATGCCGAGCTCGCTCGCCTTGGAGTCGAGGTCCACCGAGCCGGTTGCCGAGGGATGCAGGCCGCCAAGATCGACCGCGAGCCGGTCGTTGATGAACACCCACACGTCGTCGTCGCCGACGAAGGTGAAGTGCTCGCCCCCCGCGTACTTGAACTGCGTGTGGACCTCGGTCGTGAAACCGAAATTATGAGGTAGCCCGTCCTCCCCGTCGTGCGAGTCGCCCCAGCCGGCGCCGTCGAGCGGAAAGAAGGTATCGCTCTGGAAGGTGAGCACGTCGCCGTTGGGCTCGAGCGACAAGTACACGAGGTAGGGTCGATTCACCCCGGCCGCGTAGCGGTACCATTCATCGAAATCGGCCTTGCTCGTGGTCTGCTGCCCGTATGGGCACGAGCCGATGAGGCTCGCCTCGCAGCTGCCGGTGTAGACGGGCTTCAGATCGGCACCGAGGCCAGCCTGCGCGAGACCGAGGGTCGGATCGCTCCCGCTATAGTGCTCGAAGTCCGAGTGCCCGCCCGGCTCGTCGTCGCCCTTGAAGTCGCGTACGACGCCGAGGATCGTCGAGCCGCATCCGTCCGTGCCGCCGGCGCCGCCGTCGATTGCGGGCGGCGTGTCCCCGACGAAGGCGTCACCGAGCAGGTATCCCCCGAACTCACTCTCCGTGAAGCCGTCCGGGAGCTGATACGGGCCCGGCGGAGGCCGCTCGCCCCCGCCCGTCCCGCCGTCGTCGAGCGAGATCCCGCCCCCCGTTCCGCCGGAGCCGTTCCCCGCGTCCGCGTTGTCTGCAGAGCCCCCCTCGCCCGAGCCGCAGGCCGCGAGCGCCACCGCGAGCGAGAGCCCCGTCATCGCGCGTCCCCACCGCCATTGCTGACGCATCATGGTTCCTCCGAGCGTGTGAAGGCTCGAGCTTACCCGCTCGGAGGCCGCGACGCCACGCTGGGCGCCCGTGTCACGTGCTCGCGCTGGCGCGGCGCGCCTTCTCGGCGAGGTAGCGCTCGGTCACGTCGCGCGCCATCGCGGCCGACCCGAGCACCTCACCGCCCGTCGATTTCACCACCGAGAAGCTCATGTCCACATAGAGCTTGCGGCCTTCCTTGTGGATTCCGCGCGTGGTGCGCACCTCGGCGCCGCGGCTGGTCCGCCCGCGTTCCATGGCGCGGCGAAAGCCCGCCCAGTGCGCGGCGCGGAGATGTTCCGGGATGATGAGATCGACGCTCTGCCCCAGCGCCTCACTGGCGTCGAACCCGAACACGGCCTCGGCCTGCGCGTTCCACGCTCGAATGAGCCCTTCGACGTCGATGAAGATGAGCGCATCGGCTACGTCGGCCACGATGCGCTCCCAGGGCACCAGCACAGAACCAGACTCAGCAGGGGGTGTGCTCGTCATCTTCGACTCCTTCTCGGCTCGGCTCGAGCGGCCAGCCTCGACCGTGGGCTCGGCGGCGGGCCCGCCGAGCCGCTCCACGAGGCGTTGCGGGACCATACCACGCCGCGCCCTCCTAGCGACCTCGCGCCCTTAAGAGTCAGCCGGATGAGCCTCGTCGCGTCTCCGCGAGCCGCTGCTCCTGGCGGCGCTCGGCTTCGCGCCATCGAAGGCGCTCGTCCTCCCGCTCGAGCCGGAGTCGGGGCACCCCGCACGGACGCCCCGCGTCGTCGAGCGCGACGTAGACGAGCGTGGCGGAGTTGGTATGTGTGGTCGCTCCGCTGATCGGGTTCTCGGCGCGCACGATGACGTGCACCTCGACCGACGAGTGCCCGACGAACGTCACGAACGCCTCGCAGCTCATGAGCTCGCCGACGTGCACCGGAGAGCGAAAGGTCATCGAGTCCATCGCGACCGTGACGCACGGCCGCTGCGCGTGGCGCATGGCGGCGATTCCGCCCGCCTCGTCGACCAACTTCATTACGTGTCCGCCATGGACGTTACCGAGCGCGTTCGCGTGCTCCGGCATCATCAGTTGATGCATGATGATTCGCGAGTCCGAGACCGTCTTCTCCTGGCGAGCGGGCATCGCGCGTACGCTACACGCAGAATGGCGCGCATGCTACGCTCGCGCGCGGTCGCCGCGACGCATGGATCTCGTCTACTTCATCGTCCTCATCAGCTCGCTCATATTCGTCCACGAGCTCGGGCACTTCCTCTTCGCCAAGGCGTTCGGCGTCAAGGTGCTCACCTTCAGCTTGGGTTTCGGCCCCAAGCTATTTCGCCTGCGCGGTCGGGAGACGGAATACTGCCTCTCGCTCCTGCCGCTCGGCGGCTACGTGAAGATGCTGGAGGCGTCCAAGACGGACATCGTCCTGCCGGAGGATCGGCGTCGCACCTTCGAGTCCCTGCCCGTGTACAAGCGCCTCGTCATCGTGCTGGCAGGCCCGATGATGAACCTCGTCTTCCCCTTCCTCCTCTACTTCTCGGTGTTCGTGGGCACCGGGCCCTTTCTCGCGCCCACCGTCGGGGTGGTGCTCCCCGGGCATCCCGCCGCCGGCAAGCTCCTGCCCGGCGACCGGATCATGCAGGTCAACGGTGAGGACGTCGGCACCTTCGACGAGGTGAAGCGGATCATCGCGCGGAACCCCGAGAAGCTCCTCCGCTTCAAGGTGTTTCGCGACAATCGCTACCTGGACGTGGAGGTGACCGCCGAGAAGACGGCGAAGCACGGCGAGCTCGACATCGTCGAGTACGTCGGAGAGGTCGGGATCCAGCCGAGCGCGCCTGCCGCCGTCATCGGCATCCCGGACGCCGACTCGCCGGCCTATCGGGCCGGGCTCCGCACCTTCGACGTCGTCACCTACGTCGCGGGGAAATCGGTATATCGATACATGGACTTGGTCGCCGCGCTCCAAGACAACCATGGCGAGACGGTCCCCATCACGTATCTTCGCCCGGTCGGCATGCCGGACGCCCTGGGCGGCATGGCGGACATGGCCGTGTACGAAGCCGGCGTGGTCGCGCTCACGCCCGACCCGAGCGGGCCCGATTTCACGGCGCGTACCGGCATGGAGCTCGCAGACCTCTACGCCGGCTACGTCCCGACCGACTCCTATCTCTACAAGGCCGGGCTCCGCGCGGGCGACAAGATCCTGAAGCTCGACGACGACCCGATGCCGGCGTGGTCCACGTTCCGCGAGCAGGTGCTGGCTGCGCCGAACCAGCCGCACGGCATCGAGTATCTCCGCGCCACCGACGGGCGCGTGCACTCGGGCACCTTCCAGATGCGCCGGGAGGACTTCACCGACGAGACCGGGCAGACCTTCGCGCGCTACGTGCTCCGCGTACAGCACTGGATGCCGCTCGCGCCGGAGAAGCTCGTGGCGCATCCGTCTCCGATCCGCTACGCGCTCGCCAAGGCCTACGACGAGACCGTGGACGTCACGCGCTTCACGCTGGTCGTCCTCTTGCGCGTGCTCGAGGGGCGCGTGAGCCTGAAATCACTCTCCGGCCCCATCACCATCTACGAGGTGGCCGGGGAGGAGGGGCGCAAGGGGACGCCCTACTTCCTCTGGGTGATGGCGCTCGTGAGCATCAACCTCGGCCTCTTGAACCTGCTCCCCATCCCGGTCCTCGACGGTGGGCACCTCTTGTTCTTCGCCATCGAGGCGGCCATCCGCCGCCCGCTGCCGCTTCGGGTCCGTGAGGTCGCCCACCTCATCGGGATGGTGATCCTGCTCGGGCTCATGGTGCTCGCCTTCAAGAACGATCTCGACAAGCGCTGGGACGTCATCTGGGGCCACCTGCGAGCGCTCGTCGGATAGTGATGCCGCGGCGTGAGCGCACCTCGGCGATCTCCGCGCGCATGGTCGCCGCGCGCGTGCTCGAGCGCGTGGTAAAGGATGGCGCCTACGCGGCCGCCGCGCTCGACGCCGAGCTCGAGCGCCATGCACAGCTCGACGCGCGTGAGCGCGCGCTCGCCACCGAGCTCGTCTACGGTTGCCTCCGCACGCGGCGCGTGCTCCTCGAGCACGTCGCTCGTCACGCGCCACGTGGCGTGAAGGATGCGGCCGTCGAGACGCACCTGGTGATCGCCGCATACCAGCTGCTGATCCTCGAGCGCATTCCTCCGTTCGCCGCGGTCGACGCCGCGGTCGAGGCGGTGCGCGGGCTCCGCGGCGCCCGCGTCGCCGGTTTCGCGAACGCGGTGCTGCGCCGGCTCGCCGCGGAGGGCGCGCATCTCGAGCGCGCTTCGGCGATCGTGGAGAGCGCGCCTCGCTGGCTCTTCGAGCGGCTCGCCGGCGCGGTGGGCGACTCGGAAGCGCGCGCGCTCCTCGGCGCCGGCCGCGACGAACAGCCACCCACCTGCCTCCGCGTCTCGGAGACGGTCGGCTCGCCCGCGTGGCTCACCGAAGCCGAGCGCGGGCGCGCGTCGCCCCTCGCGCGGCTCGTCACCGGCGGCGATCCGCGACGCCGCGAAGGCTACCGAGAGGGCGCGTTCGTGGTGCAGGAGGAGGGCGCGCAGGTGGTCGCGCTCGCGCTCGGCGCGCGCCCGGGCGACCGCGTACTCGACGCCTGCGCCGGTCGCGGCCAGAAGACGCTCCTCTTCTCTGGTCGGGTCGGCGCGGCCGGCGTCGTGTGGGCGACCGATCTCTATCCGTCGAAGCTCGAGGTGCTCGCGCGCGAGGCGGAGCGACTCGGCGTCGCCGAGCCCCGCACCGCTGCGGTCGACTACACGCTCGGCACCGCCGAGGTGCCTGGTGATTTCGATCGCGTGCTGGTCGACGCGCCCTGCACCGGGGTAGGCACGCTCCGGCGCCGCCCGGAGATCGCGCTGCGGCTCGAGCCCGACGCGCCCGCCCGGCTCGGTGAGCTGGCTCACCAGATCCTGCGGCGTGCCGCGACCCGCGCGCGGGCCGGCGGACGGGTCGTGTTCGCGGTGTGCAGCGTGCTGCGGGAGGAGTCGGAGGAGGTGGTCGAGCGCGTCCTCGACGTCCTCGAGCCCACGCCGTTCGACGCGCCGGAGCTCCGCGGGCTCGTCGGCGAGGGCGCGACCTCGTTTCGGCTCCTGCCCGGGCGGCACGGGACCGACGGGTATTTCGTCGCGAGCTTCGCGAGGCGCTGAGCCGCGCGCCGGCGAACGGAGCCCGCGGCTTGCCGCTTGCCTTTCGGCGAGAGTCGGCCCAACCATCGGGCATGGCCGCCTTCGAGCTCTCCGGCGCGTACACCGCGCTCGTCACCCCGTTCACGCCTGACGCCTCGGCGATCGACTGGCAGGCCTTCGAGCGGTTGGTCGAGTCTCAGCTCGACGCCGGTATCTCCGGGCTCGTGCCGTGCGGGACGACCGGTGAGACCCCGACCCTCTCCGAGTCGGAGCAGCGCGAGCTCATCGCCCACACCGCGAAGCTCGTCCGCGGGCGCGTCCCGGTGATGGCGGGCACCGGCTCGAACAGCACGCACAAGACCATCGACGCCTCGCGCGCGGCGCTCGAGGCCGGGGCGGACGCGATCATGGTCGTGATGCCGTACTACAACAAGCCCTCTCAAGAGGGGATGCGGCGGCACGTCGAGGCGGTGGCGAAGGCCGTCTCCGCGCCCATCGTGCTCTACAACATCCCCGGGCGCACGGGCGTCGAGCTCTCGGTGGACACGCTCATCGCGATCCTCGATGCGTGCCCGAACGTGGTCGGCGTCAAGGACGCGACCGGCAACGTGCTCCGCTGCCAGGAGCTCATCAGCCGCGTGGGCGCGCGCTGCACGGTGATGAGCGGCGACGACGGCCTCACCGTCCCGATGATGAGCGTGGGCGCCAAGGGCGTCGTGAGCGTCACCTCGAACCTCTACCCGCGCGAGGTGCGCGAGTGCGCGGCGGCTGCGCTCGCGGGCCACTGGGACACCGCGCGCGAGCTCCACCTCCGGCTCCTGCCGGTGCACGCCGCGATGTTCATCGAGCCCAACCCCCAGCCGGTGAAGGCCGCGCTCGCGGCGCGCGGTCGGATGAGCGCCAGCGTACGGCTGCCGCTCCTCGAGGCCAGCGAAGGGGCCCGAGAGAAGATCGCCGCGGTGACCCGTCGCTTCGAGGCGCCGTGAAGGTCGCGCTCCACGGGGCCACCGGGCGCATGGGGCTGGCGCTCGCGCGCCTCATCCGCGCGGCGGATGACCTCGAGCTCGTGGGAGCGGTCTGCGCGAGCGACGATCCCGCGGAAGGCAAGGACGTGGGCGAGCTCGCCGGGGTCGGCGCGCTCGGCGTGAGCGCGACCGCGGATCTCGGGAGCGCGCTGCTCGGAGCGGACGCGGTCATCGATTTTTCGACGGCCTCTGCGGTGCCCGGGCTCCTCGCGGCGACCGCGCGCCGCGGGCTCGCGGTGGTGAGCGGTACGACCAACCTCGACGACGCAGGGCGCGCGGCGCTCGACAAGGCCTCTCGCGCGGCGCCCGTGCTCTGGGCCGCCAACATGAGCCTCGGGGTCCAGGTCCTCGCGGAGATAGTCAAGCACGCGGTTGACCGATTGGGCCCCGGCTTCGACGTCGAGCTGGTGGAGGTGCACCACCGCCGCAAGGTCGACTCGCCGAGCGGCACCGCGCGGCGCCTGGTGGAGGCGGTGCGGAGCGCACGCGCGGGAGTGCGGGAGCTCCACGGGCGTGACGGCGAGGTCGGCGCGCGCACCGACGACGAGCTCGCGGTGTTCGGCGTGCGCGGCGGAGACGTCGTCGGCGATCACACGGTGCACCTGCTCGGGCTGGGCGAGCGGCTCGAGCTCACGCACCGCGCGACCAGCCGAGAGCTCTTCGCGCACGGCGCGCTCCGCGCCGCGCGGTTCCTCATCGGCAAGGCGCCCGGGCGCTATACGGTCGCGGATGTCCTCGGCTCTTGAGCGTCGCTGGCTGCTCGTGGGGCTGGCGCTCGCCGGCTGCGGCGGCGCGCCGCGTCCGGTCGAGCCGCGCGTGTCGGTGCCGGTCACGCCGGTCGCCTCGGCCCCTGCGCCAAGCGCGGAGGCGGCGGAGGCTCCGCCGCGCTCTCCCGAGGAGCGCTTGCGCGCGAACCTCGCACGCGCCGAACGGGAGGCGCGCGCAGCGGGCTGGGAGCTCAGCCGCCGGATCGATCTTCCGGGGCATCACGCCGCCCTGCTCGTCTTCGACCCCAGCCCGGAACGCGCCGAAGCTCGCGTGACCTCGCGGGTCGTCGCGGTCGGCGCGGGCTCGGATGGGCGGGAGATCGTTCGGGACGGCAGCATGGTCGACATCATACCGACCGAGCAGGGCTCGCTTCTGTGGGATCTCACCGGCGACGGCGCGCGCTTCGTCCTCATCGGGCTCACGACGTGCGCCGCAAACTGTCAGCAAACGGAGATGCTGGTGCTCGAGCTCGGCGCCGGCGATGACTTCACGGCGCTTGGCTCCGCGCCCACCTGCCCCTCGTGCGCGCGCGACGAAGACGGCGACGGGATCCCCGAGTTCGAGACGCCGCTCGTGAGCTTGGAGCTCGGAGGCTGCCCGCGGGTCGCCTGCGGACCGCTCTACGCGCTCACGGTGGAGGTGAGCGGTTACGAGTCGTGGGACGGTCAGCGGTTCTCGAAGGAGCTCGCGCTCTTCGCGCCGCTCTACGTGAAGCGACTCGCCGCTGCGCGGCAGGCGGCGCGGGCCTTTCCGCCCGCGGCGGGCGGAAAACCGAGCTGCCCCCTCGATGAGCTCCGCACGGCGGCCGAGCTCTACGTCTACGGCGTGCTCACCGGCGTGAGCCCGGACGCCGCGGCGCGCGAGATGGATGCCGTCATGAAGGGCCGCAGCACCGCGCCTTGCGAGGCGGAGCGCAGCATGTTCCAGCCGCCCGCGTCGTGGCCAGAGCTGCGCGCCAAGGTGCGCGCGGCGAGTCTCCCCGCGCTCGCCGCGAAGCGGAGCCTCTCCGAGCGCCGGGCTCAGCCGTAGCCGAGGGCGCGCTGAATGGCGTCGTCGCGCTCGCGCACCAGCGCGCCCGCGCGCTCGTCGAGGAAGGTGGCGAGATCGCTCGCGTCGAGCGGCGGACCCGAGCGCCGGAGGTAGTCTTCGAGCGCGACGCGCATGCGCTCGGCGGACGGATAGCGGAGCGCGTCGCTGCTCGCCATCGCGCGGAGCACGACGCGCTCGAGGAGCTCGGGGTAGTCGGGGTCGAGCTCACGCGGCGTGGCGAAATCTCCGTGGGTCAGCCGCTCGATGGTCCCCTCCCAGGAGCCGGTCGCGAAGGGCCGCCGCCCCGTGGTGAGCTCGTAGAGGCACGCGCCGAGCACGAACACGTCCGAGAGCCGGCTGACGCGCCTGCCGACCGCCTGCTCGGGCGCCATGTACGCCGCCTTGCCCGCGCGGAGGCTGGGTGGCGGGCTGCTCGTGCCCGCCGTCGCGCGCGCGACGCCGAAGTCGACCAGCTTCACTTGCCCCGTGACGGTGAGGAGCAGGTTCTGCGGGGAGACGTCGCAATGCACGAGCCGCACCGTGCGGCCGTCGCGATCGCGGAGCTCGTGGGTCGCGTGGAGCGCCGCGCAACCGTCCGCGATGAGCTTGGCGGCGTGGCGCGCCGCGACCGGACGCACCGGCTCACCCTTGAGCGGCTTCAGGATGCGCGCGAAGCTCTCGCCGCGCACCCACTCCATGGCGATGTAGAGCACGCCGCGGTCCTCCCCGAGCCCGTATACTCGGCACACGTTCGGGTGCGCCACGCTCGAGGCGAACCGAGCCTCGTCGGCGAAGAGCGCGCGGTAGGTCGCGTCCTCGGCGAGCTCTGGGCGGATGGTCTTGATGGCGACCACGGTTCCCGCCCGATCCTGCGCCGCCCACACCCGCGCCATGCCGCCCTGTGCGACCGCCGCGAGCAGGCGATACGGCCCGAGCTGCGCGCCCGGCGCGAGCGCGGCGGTGGCTGACGACGGCGGGGCTTCGCTACTCGTCATCGCGAACCTCGGAGCCGCGAGCATCCCGCTCCTCCCCGGCGGCGTCAAACCTCACGCGGCTCGTCACCGTCTTGGTCGTCGCGCTCGTCGTCCTCGTCCTCGTCCTCGTCCTCGTCCTCGTCCTCGTCCTCTTCGTTCAGTGGGCCCGAGGTGTCGTCATGCGGCCACCCGACGGGGATGCGTTGCTTCAGGCTCCACCACACGCCGAAGTAGCCGAGCGCTGCGGCAGGCATCGACAAGTACTGCCCCATCGTGAACATCGACGTCTCGGGATCGAGCGTCTGGTAGGCCTTGAAGTACTCGACGAAGAATCGGCCGGTGAAGTAGACGGCGAAGAAGGTCGCGATGAGGAGCCCGCGCGGCCGCTTCTCCTTGCCCGCCGCGCGGTCGACCACGTAGAGCACGCCGAGCACCAGGAGCCCGAGCGCGACCTCATAGAGTTGGCTCGGGTGCCGGTAGACGAGCGCGCCCTCGTGGAAGCGCGGGAACTTGACGCCCCACGTCTGATCGGTCGGGCGCCCTACGATCTCGGAATTCAGGAAGTTCCCGACGCGTACCAAGGTCGCGCCGAGCGCGGCCGAGAAGGAGAAACGATCGGCGCCCTCGATGAAGGGGATGTCGCGCCGCTTGGTGTAGACCCACATCGCGACGATGAGACCGACGGTCGCGCCGTGACTCGCGAGCCCGCCCGTCCAGATTTCGAAGACCCACATCGGATCGCGGAGGGCGTGATCGAGATCATAGAAGAGGACGTGCCCGAGCCGCGCTCCCACCAGGACTCCGAGCACCCCGTAGACGATGAAGTCGCTCGAATCTCGCTCATCGCCGCCACCGCGCCGGATCTGCCAGTTGAGGAGGGCGTACCCGCCGAGGAATACGCCCATGAAGAGCACGCTGTAGTAGCGGAGCTCGAAGGGCGCGGTCTTCATGAGCCTCACGGCTGCGGCGGCCGCGAGCGTGATGAGCCCCCAGAGGATGCTGTCGTTTTGCTTGCGCCGTGCGCCGTTGACGAGCGATACGACACCGAAGATGGCGAGAATGGCGGCGAGGACGTTCACCGGTACTCGGGCGAATACCGGGTCGACGTCCCAAGTGAACTTCGGCACAGGGACGGTTTACCCGACCGCCTGACGCAATACCAATCGGAATTTTGCGCGGGCTCGCCTGCTCTCGCGAGGCACCCTGCGCCCAGCCGCTCAGCGACGGCCGAGCCGGAGCCCGAGCTCGGCGAGCTGCGCGTCGACCACGCCTGCCCAGTCGCGGTTCGCCTTCGGGTTGGCGGGGCTCGGGTGCAAAATCGACCCAATCTCCCCACCATAATCCGTCAGCACCTCGCGCGCGCGCTTCTCCGCGAAGAGCCCGACGCCGATGACGAAGCGCGGCTCGAGGAGGCGGATGGTGCGTGAGAGCGCCTCGTCGCATGCGGCGTAGAGCTCGTCGCGCGCGCCGCTCCGGAGTTTGTCGGGCGTGACGTTTCGCCCGCTCGCTTCCATGAAGACGAGCGGGCAATAGTTCACCACGAAGACCCGCGAGAAGAACCGCTCGGCGGTGCCACACCGCGCGCGCGCCCAGCCCCAGAGCCGCGCGCCGCTCACCTCGCTCCGCTCGCAATCGAAGCCGAGCACCGGCCGCTTCGAGTGCTCGCGCGCGGGTCTCCTCACCTTGCCCTCGATGCCCATCCAGTCGCGAACCATGGACACCTCGCCGAAGGGCACGCCCGTCTGCGCCATCCCGAAGGGTCCGGGGTTCATGCCGAGGAGCACGATCTCCTTCGGCCCCGCGCCGAAGCGCGCGAGGTACTTCTCGTAAGGCTCCCGCGCGTAGTCGAGGGGGTTATAGACGTGCGAGACGGGCGGCCCGAACTCGAGCTTGTCGATGCGTCGCGCGAGCGCGCGGCCAATCTTGACGAGATCCATCGCTCGGGGCGGTCTACCAGAAGCGCGCCGGCGCGCATCATCGTCCGCCCGCGCCGCGGGGTTCCGCGCCGGACCGACCTCCTCCCGGCAGCAGCGCGGGGGCGATATCGGGGTATTGTCGGGGCGGCGCGGAACCCCGCGGGGCTGCTCGGCGTCACCCCTCGGCTACGCGCACGCGGCCGCCGAGCGCGTAGCCCGACTCGGCGGTGACGACTCGGCGCGGGTTCGACGGCTCGGTCTCGAGCTGTCGCCGGAGCTTGCGGATCGCGGCGTGCAGGCGGTTGTCGTCGCGGAGCGGGTGGTAGTCGCGCGCCCGCCAGACCTCGAGGACGAGCCGCTCCTTGTCCGCGGCGCCGCCGTGGCGGACGAGCGCGTCGAGCAGCGACCACTGCACCGGGTGGCGTGAGAGGTCGATCAGCTCGCCGCTCGCGAGCCACACGGCGCGCGCCTCGAGCGCGAGCCCCCAGGCCTCGCCCGCGCCGTCGACCGCGAGTCGCGGAGCGTGCCAGCCGAAGTGCCGCGCGGCGCCCTCGCGCACGAGGTCGTCGACGCGATCGCCGGCGACGCGGTCGCCGAGGAGTCCGCGAGCCAGGAGCGTGACGTCCGGCGCGGCGTCGACCGCTGCGGCGAGCGCCTCGAGGCGCGCGTAGCGGGCCACGCCGAGCGTGAGCAGCGCGGCGTAGAGCTGCGCGCGGGCCGCGGCGTGCGTCGAACGCATCGCCCGCGCGCGCTCGTCGAGGCTCGCGGCGCTGCGCTCCAGGGCTTCGCGGCGCCCCAGGACGATCGCGGTGTCCGCCTGCAGGATGAGCGCCTGGAGCGCCCGGACGCCGTAGCCGTGCTCGCGCGCCATCGCGAGCGCGGTCGTGGCGTGGGTGAAGGCGCCGGCCGCATCTCGAGCGAGGAGCCGTGCCTCGGCGAGGACGAGGCGCGCGAGGACGCGGAGTTCGGGGTGCTCGAAGCGCCCGTCGAGCAGGGGCTCGACCGTGGAAGGAGCGAGCGCGCCGTAGCGGAGCCGGTGCTCGAGCCGGTGCAGCTCACCGGATTCCTCGAACACGTTGGGGGGCGACGACGAGCCTGGCTCGTCAGGCGCAGGCGAAGGAGGCTCTCGCCGGAGCATCGCGAGCCAAGTCCGCTGTACGCGGACCTCACGCTCCACGTGACCCGGCCGCGGGGTCGCGGTGAGCTCGTCGAGGAGGGCCTCGGCTCGCGCGAGCTCACCGCGCCCGATGGCGAGCTGCGCGCGCGCGGTGAGCACGTAGGGATGGAGGAGGTTGTTCGGTCCGAGGTAGGGCTCGAGGTCGGTGAGGCTCGCCTCGACGCGCTCGAAGTCTCCGGCGTCGACCGCGATACACATGCGTAAGAAGCGAGCGTAGCGGCCCGCGTAGAACCGGATCGAGCTCGCGGCCTGGTCGGAGAAGAGCCCGTCCAACACCGTAGCTGCGCCCTCGAGCTCGCCGAGCGAGTACAAGGTTCGGGCGGTCTGCAGGCCGATTCGCTCACTCATCGGGCACGGTAAGCGCGGGATCACCGCCGCGGCGGCTCGCGCCAGCGAGGTGGCCTCGGCCCGGTCTCCGGCGAGCGCGAAGGCCGCGGCGAGGAGGCTGTCGCGCTGCGCCGCCTCCGTCTCGCACGACGGCGCGAGCGACTCGAGGACGGCGCGGGCGCGCTGCGAATCGCCGTCGTTGAGGTGCGCGTTTCCGAGGACGAAGCCCACCGAGAAGCGCGTGGTCGGAGACGCCTGGACCTCTGGGCGCTCGCTCAGCGAGCGTGCGACCCTGGCGGCCTCGTGATTGGAGCCTCGCGCGAGCAGCACCCGCGCCCACGCGAGCCGGCCTTCGGGTGCGTCGTCGAGGGGCTCCCGCACCGTCGAGAGCGAGCGCGAGTCGCCCAGGCCGAGCGCGGCCTCGAGCCGGAATCGCTCGAGCGCTCGCTCGTGCTCGGGCAGCGCGCCGAAGAGCGCCGCGGCGTGGCCGCCGCCGATGAGCGCCGGCGCGATCTCACCGAGCAGCGCCGCCGCGCGCGTGAGCGCGCCACCGGCGATGAGCGCGCCGAGCGCGCCGAGCCGAACCCGAGGCTCCGGGTGCGCCTCGAGCAGCAGGGCGAGCGCGCGGCCGGAGAGCGGCTCCTCCTGCTCGAGCAGCGCGGCCGAGAGCGCGGCTGCCTCCGGCGTGAGGTGGCTCGACGCTCCGGCCGGCACCTCGGGCTCGCCCAAGGCGAGCCGGCGGAGCTCCCGCGGAGAGCCGCGCGCTCGAGTGAGCGCGCGCTCGACCGCCGCGTCATCCCACGAGGGGTTCAGCGCGCACGCCAGGCGCCTGGCGTCTTCCGGCGGCAAGGCGCCGACCTCGACGAGCTGACCGGCGAGCTCGTCGACGGGCGGGCGGCGCGTCGTGGTGACCAGCCAGCGGCTCCGTCGGGCGTAGCGGGCCACGCGCGCGATGAGCGCGTCGGCGTCGCTCGCGTCGGCGTGGTCGAGCCCATCGAGGAGCACGGTGCCCGCGCGCGCCTCGGCCGCGTCGATGACGAGCGCGATGAGCGCGTCTCGGTCCTCGCCGAGCTCTGCCCAGTCGACGCGCTCGATCTCTGCGGCGCGGGCGAGCGTGCGCGCGACGGCGAGCGCGAGGAGCTCGTGTCGATCCGCGTCACGCAGCGACACGAGCGTGCTCTCATCGAGCGAAGGCTCGCGGCTGGCGAGCACCGTGAGCGCGAGCGCCGTCTTTCCTACTCCGCTCGGTCCGTGGAGGACGGTGAGCGGCGCTCGCGCGAGCGCGCTCGAGAGCGCGGCGCGCTCGCGCTCGCGGCCGACGAAGACCGCCGGCGGGTTTGGCACGCGAAGTCCGAGCGGAAGCGGCGAGCGCCGTGGCACTCGATGCTTCCTAACATTTCGCCGGGCGGCTCTCGGGTGATTGATGGTTGTCTATGAAATCACTGTGGAAAGCAGAATTTCCCGGGCCCGACCTGGGTGCAGTCCCAAAACGAAGGGCAGTCGCTCCACTCGGTGCATTGGATGGTGCAAATACCCGTGAGTCCCCCCCGGTTGCTCTTGCAGGACTCGCCTTGCGCGCATTCCGAGCTGAACCCGCCGACCGTACAGTCCTTGCCGAGATCGCTCTGGCTCGAGCCTCCGCCCTCGCCGCCCGTGTTCCCTCCGCCGCCGCTTCCACCGCTGCCGCCCTGGCAGGTCGCGTCGCAGGCGGAGGAGTCGCAGCCGTGTGACGACAGGCAACTCCGGCAGGCGCCGCTCATCGATGGGCAGCTCGCCTGGCACTCGCCGTCCGGCACGCCGCACGCGGCGAGCGTCGCGCAGAGGCTCTCGCACGACGGCCCATGGCTCGAGCTTCCGCCCGACGTGCCGCCTTGCCCGCCGCCGGCCGCGCCGCCCTGACCCCCCGGGGTGCTCCCTCCGCCGTCGCTCCCTCCGCACGCCGGGAGCGCCATGACCAGAGCCGCCGTCAGTGCCACCAAGTTCTTTGAAAGCGAGTTCATCATCGTCATCCTCCGCGGGCCGACCTTCGACCCATCGACCAGTGCTACGGGCGGGCGCCGGAAACGCGCCCTGACTCGCGCTGACTCGGGCTGACTCGAGTCGCCCGCCGCGGTCCCGCCGTTCGAGCCTCGCGCGGGCTTCCTCGCGGCTCATTTTCCGGCTAGGGTCCGTCCGTCGCTCGGGGCGCGGCCCATGGCCGCTGAGAAGCACCCGCGGAACCTGATCCGGTTCGTACCGGCGTAGGGAAGCGACGCCGGGCCGGCGTTCCTTCCCCTCGCCAAGATGAGGAGTCGAGGAACATGAGCCAATATCCCTTGCCGCACCGCGGCGCTCACAACCCGTCGTCGCGCGCGCAAGGCACCACGCCGGGCTCCTTCGCGAATCGAGCAGATCTCGGCGGACCGCTCGCCTTCTCGTCGCCTGACGCCCCCGGGATGCCGCCGCCGAGCGACCAGACGGCGTGGGACTTCATGCCGCCTGGCTGGCGTCACGACGGCGCGCGCTGGCTGGCGCCCGAGGGGTTCGCGCCGGCGACCCAGCTCGAGCACGCTCGGCTCGGAGCGATCACTCCGGAGATGCGGCGCGTCGCGGAGCGCGAGCGTCATCTGTCGGCGGAGCAGGTGAGGGATGAAGTCGCCGCCGGACGCATGATCATCCCGGCCAACCGCGTGCACCTCGGCTACTCGCTCGCGCCGACCTGCATTGGCCGCGCAGGGCTCACCAAGGTGAACGCGAACCTCGGCGCCTCGCCTGTGAGCTCGAACATGGATGAGGAGGTGGACAAGCTGCGCTGGGCCGTGCGCTGGGGCGCGGACACCGTGATGGATCTCTCGACGGGAGGCGATCTGGTCGCCTGTCGTGACGCCATCATTCGCGCCTCGACCGTGCCCATCGGCACGGTGCCCATCTACTCGATGATCATCGGCCGCAAGATCGAGGAGCTCACCGAGAAGGTCATCATGGAGGCCCTGCTCGCGCAGGCAAGACAGGGGGTCGACTACTTCACCATCCACGCGGGAGTGCGCCGCGCGCACCTGCCGCTGGTGAAAGAGCGCCTGATCGGCATCGTCAGCCGTGGCGGCTCCTTGCTCGCGAAATGGATGCTGGTGCACCGCGCCGAGAACCCGATGTACGCGCACTTCGACGAGATCTGCGACATCATGCGCGAGTATGACGTCTCCTTCTCGCTCGGCGACGGCCTCCGTCCGGGCGGGCTCGCCGACGCGACCGACGCGGCGCAGCTCGCCGAGCTCAGCGTGCTCGCCGAGCTCACCGAGCGCGCGTGGAAGAAGGGCTGCCAGGTGATGGTGGAGGGGCCCGGGCACGTCCCCTTCGATCAAATCGAGTACAACATGAAGCTCGAACGCGCGCTCTGCCATGGCGCGCCGTTCTACGTGCTCGGCCCGCTGGTGACCGACGTCTTCCCTGGTTACGACCACATCACGAGCGCGATCGGCGCGACCAGCGCGGCGTACCACGGCGCAGCGATGCTCTGCTACGTGACACCGAAGGAGCACGTCGGTCTGCCGAAGAAGGACGATGTGAAGCAGGGTATGGTCGCCTACAAGATCGCCGCGCACGCGGCCGACGTGGCGCTCGGCATCCCGGGCGCGCGCGACTGGGACGACGAACTCACCAAGGCGCGCGCCGCCTTGAACTGGGAGAAGCACTTCGAGCTCGCCTTCGACTCGGAGCTCGCGCGCGCGTTCCACGACGAAGATCTCGACGTAGACACCGACTTCTGCGCGATGTGCGGGCACGACTGGTGCAGCGTGCGTATCAGCAAGGAGATCACCGAGTTCGGGAGCGGGAAGGCGGAAGGCTACGAGCGCGCGCGAGTGGCGCAATCAGCGGCGCTCACCGCCGAGCAGCGCGAGCTCCTCGAGAAGCGCGGCAACCTGCCGCCCGAGGAGCTTCACCGGTTGGCGACCAAGACGCGCGCGCTGGTCGGCGCGACCGCCGGCGTGAAGGCCGACTGCCACTCGGACTACGTCGATCCCGACCAAGCTCGCACCCTGCAGGACGAGCGGCTGGTGACGCTCCGCGCGAAGCGCGCGGACGCGTCGCCGGGCGGCGAGTAGCGCGCACGCGGGTTGCCCGTAACCGGGCGCCGACTTCTCTGCTAACGTGCGGCCGATGAGCCGAAAATGGTCGGGCTGGCAGCGGAGCGTGCTTGCGGCCGCGATCTTCACGCTCGCGGCGTGCGCCGAGGGGTCGCAGGTGAGTACCGGCTCCCCCGGCCCGTCGACGGGCGGCGTTGCCGGGACCGGCGGCACCGATGGGGGCGCGGGCGCGGCGGCCGGCTCGCCGGGTGCCGGCGCCGCGGGGATCGCCGGCTCACCCGGCCCCGGCGGCGCAGCCGGCTCGGCCGGGAGCGCGGGCAACCCCTGCGCCGGCGTGACCTGCAACGCACCTCCAGCCTCGACCTGCGCGGGGGGGGACCTCGTGGTCTACGAGGCCGTGGGCACCTGCGGCGCGACCGGAACCTGTAGCTACTCGAGCGCCACCACACCCTGCCCGAACGGCTGCGCGAATGGGGCTTGCACGGGCGATCCGTGCATCGGGGTCACCTGCGTGACGCCGCCCAAGAACACCTGCGCGGACGCGACGCATCTCTCGATCTATCAGTCGACCGGGGTATGTGACGCTGCCGGGAAGTGCACCTACGACAAGGTGCCTGCCTTCTGCCCGTTCGGTTGTCAAAACGACGTCTGCCTGGGTGATCCGTGCGCTGGGGTGAGCTGCAACACCCCGTCGTCGAGCTACTGCAAGAACGCCGATTACCTCACCGTCTATGACGTGCCCGGCACCTGCAACGCGAGCGGACAGTGCAGCTATCCCAGCACCCACGACGTGTATTGCGCGTTCGGCTGCTCCGGGACCGGGTGCACGGGCGATCCGTGCGCCGGTAAGACCTGCACGTCTCCGCCCGCGGCAAACTGCAAGGATGGCAACACCGCTCGGACCTACCCGAGCACCGGCACCTGCACCGGAGGGACTTGCTCGTATCCGGAGACGCTCACGACGTGCCCGTACGGCTGCGTGAACGGCGTGTGCCGGGATTGCCAGACGGACGCGAACTGCGGCGCCGGCAAGTTCTGCCAGGGGGGCGCCTGTGCGCCGTGCGACAGCTCTTCGCACTGCGGCGCGACCTGCGCCGACTGCGCGGCCTCGAGCAAGGTATGTAGCGGCGGGCAGTGCGTCGAGTGCACGGGCACCGGGCTCTGCAGCGCCGGCAAGTACTGCAGCAGCAACGTGTGCGTCGCCTGCACCGACGACGCGCATTGCGGCGCGAGCTGCGCGCCGTGCAGCGCGGGGACGCGCTGCGACGGCTCGAGCTGCGTCGCGTGCGAGAGCGACTCGCGGTGCGGCGCGGCCTGCGCGCCGTGCGGTGGCGCGACGCCGCATTGCAAGGCGCAAGGTGCCGCGAGCCTGTGCGTCGCCTGTCTGTCGACCAGCGACTGCAGCTCCGGCGACGTGTGCGACACCACCACCGGCACCTGTCGGCCGCCGTGCCCGAGCTCGCTGACCTCCGTCTTTCGGGATGACTTCGCGACCCCGAACGTGTCCTCTTGGACCACGGGCGAGGACGTGCAGGTCTCGACGAGTCGCTGGCGCGCTTACGCCGTCAATAGTCACGGGGTCAGGATCTCCGGTGGTCGCCTCGCAATCTCGAACTACGCGGGCAGCATTCACAAGCACGGCCAGGGCTACGCCTACGTCCCGACCAGCGGCGTGACTTCCGCCTACGACAACGCGCTCTACGACGCGACCCTCGGCGCGAACTCCGGAAAATCGGTGGTGTGGAGCTTCAACATGCGTCGCGACGATCCGGAGAGCACCAGCGGCGGCTTCGCGTGCTCGAGCCCGTCCAGTCAGAACGGCATCACGGTCGGGCTCGCCTATGTGCTCGCCACCGACTCGGCCGCCGGCCTGAACGCGAACGCCGGCACCTGCTCGAGCTCGGCGTCCGGCAAGGGCTACGCGGTCGTGCTCGGTGGCAGCCGAAAGCTCCGCCTGGTCCGCTTCTCGGGCGGCCTCCGCAACGGGACCCTCACCGACCTCATCGCCTCGAGCAACTTCTCCTCGGTGTCGAACTACTTCAGCGTTCGCGTGACCTATGACGCGCCCACCCATCGGTGGCAGCTCGAGGCGCGCAGCGACGGCAGCTCGAGCTTCGCCGAGCCCTCGACCGGCAGCTTCTCCTACACCGGCACCGCCACCGACTCGACCTACGTGAACGAAGCGCTCGGCTTCAGCGGCCCCTACTTCCAGTCAGGGTGCACCGGCCTCTGCAGCAGCGATTATACCGCGCTCTTCGACAACGTTCAGGTCGGCGTGCGCTGCGCTCCGTAGCGAGCCGGGAGGGCGCTCGAGCGTTCTCGAATAGTATAGTAAAGTGTTTATTATTGCCGGCCCGGCGCGGAATCGCGCGGACCGTCGCCCGGGGGCGCAGCACAGCGCAGCGGACGCGGCGCAGCGAGGCGGAGGCGCGGGCGCTCGGCGTCGAGGAGCTCGCCCGGAGCGACGGGGCGGCGGTGCGCCGCGAGCACGCGGAGCATCGCCTCGCGGAGCGGCTCGTCGGTCCTCGTCATCTCGAGCGGCTCGAGCCCGGTGAAGAGGGCGTCGCCCCCGGTCGCCAGGTAGTCGCTCACCGCGACCACCAGCTCGTCGCTGTCCCTGACCAGCGCGCCGTTCGCGCGGCGGAGCTCGATGCGTAGCTCGCGCCCCTCGCAGCGCGCGCTGGCGCGGACTCCCGACAGGCTGAGGATCCCGTGGGCGTCGTCAGTCACGTTCCGAGCGATGATCGCGCGAAGCGTGGCGCCTCTGAGTCGCACGGTGGTGAGCACGTCCTCGAAGGGCATCGCGTCGTAGAATGCGCCGTAGGTGAGCTCGCCGGCCGGGAGCGAGGCGCGGAGCGCACCGCCGTTCATCAGGGCGGCGTCCGCGCCGGGCGCGGCGGCACGCACCAGATCTGCGAACAGGTTGCCGAGCGCGCTCTCTCGCCGGCGATCGCCGGTGACCGGAGCGAGCGCCCGCGCGCCGACGGGCTCGGCGCGGCGCGCCTCCTGGGCGGCGAGCGCCGGGGCGATGCTCCGCGCGACCGCGGGATCGGGCGTGATGGTGACGCCGTGGTAGCTCGGGGCGTCGCAGGTCGGCGCCTCCGGGTCCGGGCAGAGCTGCTGCGGCGGGAAGATCCGGACGTCTTCGAGCCGACCTCCGGTGAGCGTCAGATCGACCCGCGAGAAGGCGCGCGCGTAGGAGCCGCTCTCTACGATCGCGATACCGCTGACGAAGTGGGCGACGTCCGCATGGGTGTGACCTGCCACGATGACGTCGACGAGCCCAGGCGGTAGCGACCGAGCGAGCTCGAACACCTCGGCGTCCGCGGCGCAGCTCGAGAGATCGCGAGGGTCATCGACGCGCGCGCACTCACCTCCGGCGTGCGCGAGCGCGACGACCAGCTCCGCGCCGACGGCGCGGAGCATCCGCCCCTCGCGCTCGATCGCGGCCGCGAGCGGCGTGACCTCGAGCCCGGCGAAGTACTCGGGCTGGACGATGCTCGGCGTGTCGCGGGTGAGCCCGCCGGTGAGGCCGACCCGGACGCCGGCCGCGACGACCAGGCAGGAGGCCTGGACCCCGGGTGGCGCGCCAGTGAGGTTCGCGGCGAGGAAGGGGAACTTGGCCTCGGCGATGCGCGCGGCGAGCGCGCTCCTCGGAGCGGCGCCCGGCGCGGACGGCGGCGGCCCGAGCGGGCCGAAGTCGAAGTCGTGGTTGCCGAGCGCGACGGCCTGGTAGCCGAGCGCGTCGAAGGCGGCGATGACGCTCGCGCCCTCGCTCAGGTTCGAGGCTAGGGTGCCTTGCAGGAGATCTCCGGCGTCGACCAGGAGGACGGCGCCGTCGCGCGCGCGCTCCGCGCGGAGGGCCCTGAGGTAGCCGCCGAGCAGCGGAGCGCGCCTGAGGCGGCCGTGAAAATCGTTGGTGCCGACGATGGTGAGGACGACCGGCCTCGGCGCGGCCTCGGCGGGCTCGAGCGCTCGAGCCGGTCGGCGCGTCGCGGGAGCCGGCGGCGTGCAGGCGCTCGCGCTCGCGAGGAGCGCGGCGAGCGCGAGCGAACCGCTGGGCCTCGGCACCGGCGGCTCAGCTCGGCGCGAGGAGCCCGCGGAGCTTGCCCGGCGGGATTCGATACTCGGTGCCGCAGTAGTCGCAGCTCATCTGTAAGAGCTCGCCGTCGGAGATGAGCTCCTCGAGCGTCGCGCGTCCGAGCGAGGCGAGTGCGCTCATCACCCGGAGCTCGTCGCACCAGCAGTCGAAGCCGATGGCGCTCTCCTCGAGGCGCGTGAAGGGCATGCCGTAGAGGAGCTGCTCGAGGAGCCAGTCCGGGGAGAAGCTCGCGTCGCGGAGCTGCGTGGTGATGTTCTCGAACTCGCGCAGGCGCTCGGTCATGACCATGAGCGGGCCGCGGCCGACCTCCGGCAGGAGCTGCACCAGGTATCCTCCCGCGCGGACGAGGGTGCCGTCTTCGAAGACGCTATCGACCGCGAGCATGGTGTCGACTTGCTCCGAGACCTGCATGTATTCCATGAAGGCGTGCGAGATGCCGCCCTCGGCGCCGACTTGCACGAACCCTTGGTTGATGCGGCCGCTCGGCATGGTCCGCATGAGCTGGAGCACGGTGGCGTCGCCCAGCTCGAAGCGGTCCTCGCCCTGGGCGAGTTGGATGAGCCCGCGCGTCATGCCCGAGGGGTGCGAGTCGGCGACCAGGCTGCTGCCGGCGTGCTTGACGATGCCCTGGACGCGGAGGCTGGGCGCCATCGTCTCGCGGAAGAGCACGGATGCGGTGAGCAAATCGGCGAAGTGCCGCGCGGTCGGTTCGCGGCCGTGCTGCGACTCGATGGCACCGCGGGCCGTCCGGCTCGTGTGGGCCGTGATGACGCGAAACGCGCCGTCATCGGTCATCGCGCGGACGACCGTGTCTGTCTCGGAGAGCATCGACCAAGCAACGTAACTCCCGCACCCTCGACGCGCCAGGGGAGGGGAGCCTCAGCGAGGGCCGATGTCCCCCGACGCGAGGCGAGCGTAGAGCGAGGCGTCGATGGGGACGTAGCGATCCCCGTCGAGATAATAGAGCGGGTCGGCGACCTTGGCTGGGTCGTAGCCCTCTTCGCGGTAGTCGCCCTTCACGTGCTTGAAGGTCCCCGTAGTCTTCATTTGGCTCGTCAAGCGGAGGAAGGCCGGGCGCTGATAGGTAGGGAGCGCACCCGCGACGAACCCGGCGAAGGCTTCGAGATCGAGGTCGCCGCTCGTGATGACGCTCGCCATCCCGACCCGGCCCTCTTGGCCGGGCACCAGCACGCCGTACACGTTGCTCTCGAGCACGCCGGGCGCGCCGTTCAGCACCTCCGCCACCTCGCTGGTAGAGACGTTCTCTCCTCGCCACCTGAAGGTGTCGCCGACTCGGTCGGCGAAGCTGAGCCAGCCGTCCTCGTGGAGGGTCATGAGGTCGCCGGTGTTGAACCAGGTGTCTCCGGCCTTGAAGACGTCCGTGAGCACCTTCTTCTGGGTCTCGCGAGCATCCACGTAGCCGTCGAAGCGGGTCACCGCGTTGATGCGCCCGATGAAGAGCCCAGTCTCGCCCGCCTCCACCTCGACGCAACGACCACGAGCGTCACGGATCGGTTCTCCCGTCGTGGGGTTGCTGCGAATGACCGCCTGACCGAAGCGCTTCACGCCGACCATGCCCGGCCGACCGTCGAGGTTGAAGATGGGGGCGTTGCCCTCCGTCGAGCCGTAGAACTCGCGGATGAGCGACACGCCGAAGCGCTCGACGAACCGGCTCCAGACGTCCGCGCGGAGCCCGTTGCCCGTCCCGCTCACGAGGCGATGCGTGCGCTCGCCCGGGTGCGGCGGCTGGTTCAGGAGGTAGCGGCAGAGCTCGCCGATGTAGACGAAGCGGGTGGCGCCGAAGCGGTTTACGTCATCCCAGAACTGCGTGGCGCTGAAGCGACGCCGGAGCGCCAAGGTCGCGCCGCTATGCAAGCACGCCCCCCAGCCCGCCCACTGGGCGTTCGCGTGGTAGAGGGGCAGCGCGACGTAGATGACGTCGTCCGGGGTCGCCTCGTGCGCGACCCGGGAGAACACCGTCATCGCCATCTGATAGCGCTGGTTGGTGATCACGGCGGGCTTCGGTAACCCGGTCGTGCCCGACGTAAAGATGTAGCACATGGGATCGGACGTCCGTGGGCGGCCGCGCTCCACCCGATACCACGCGCATTTCCTGACCTCGTCATTTACCACTCGACGCCCGGGGGCGTCGTGCTCGCCGTCGTGGTGCACGAGCACACGGGGCGACGTCGTGAGCGCGTCTTCGATGGGGGCGAACGCGCCGAGGTGCTCCGAGCCGACCACGACGACGCGTGCTCCGGCGATGTTCACCGCGTGCGCGAGCGGCTTGCCGGCGAGGTTGGTGTTGATGAACGCGGAGATGGCGCCGAGCTTATTTATGCCCATCATCGCGAACACGAAGTCGGGGCGGTTATCCATCAAGAGCGCGACCACGTCGCCGCCGGCGATGCCCTCCGACGCGAAGAAGGCCGCCCACTGGTTCGCGCGCTCGTCGACGTCGCGCCAGCCGTAGCGCTCTCCCTCGAAGAGCAACGCGGCCCCGAAGGGTCGCGTGTCGGCGTTCCGCTCGAGGAGTCGCGCCCCCGTCCAGCGGCCAAATGGGAGGAAGCGGTCGCCGTCGGAGAACACTAGGGCCACCGACCGTGCCGTCTGGAGCCCGAGCCGCGCGCGTTCCTTGATACCCATCTCGGCCGAGAGGATGGCACAAGGGTGAGCGCTTCGGCAGATCGAACCGCTCTCGGCCGATTTGCCCGGTCGCCCCCAGGGCGCGGCTCGACGCTGGCGCCCGACGCCCATTCGGGATGGCGGGCCGCATCGCGCTGATTTAGCTTCTGCGGCCCATGGCTCAGGACCTCCTGCTCGAAATCGGCGTCGAAGAACTCCCCGCCTCGTTCGTGGCCGCCGCGGTCGAGGCGCTGCCGGCGCTCCTCACCCGGAGACTCGCGGAGCGGCGCCTCGGGCACGGCGTCGTGAGCGCGACGGGCACCCCTCGCCGGCTCGCCCTGCTCGCGGAGGGTGTGGCAGAGGCGCAGGCCGATCTCGACGAGCAGGTGCTCGGCCCGCCGGCGCGCATCGCGTTCGACGCGGAGGGGAATCCCACCAAGGCGGCGCTCGCGTTCGCCAGCCGGAGCGGCTGCGAGCCGAGCGCGCTCACTCGCGTCGAGACCGACAAGGGCGAGTACGCCGCCGCGCGGCGACGTGAGCAGGGGCAGCCCGCCACCCTGCTGCTGCCCGCCGCGCTCGAGGCGGTCATCTCCGAGATCCCATTTCGCAAGTCGATGCGCTGGTCGGACGGTGACGTCGCGTTCGGTAGGCCCGTGCGCTGGCTGGTCGCGCTCTTCGGTGCGACTCCGCTCGAGCTCTCGTTCGCCGGTGTGCGGAGCGGCGTCACGTCACGCGGGCACCGCTTCCTCGCGCCCGGTGAGCTCACGGTGTCGAGCGCGAAAGGCTACGTCGACACGCTGCGCGGCGCGCGCGTGCTGGTCGATATGGCGGAGCGCGAGCGTGTCATGCTCGAGCGGTTGCGCGCAGCCGCCGCCGAGGCGGGCGGCGCGCTCATCGAGGACGAGTTCTTGATGGGCGAGAACGCCTCGCTGGTGGAGGAGCCGCAGGTGGTGGTGGGCGGGTTCGATCCGGCCTTCCTCGCGCTCCCCGAGCGAGTGATCCTCGACGTGGCCAAGGGCCACCAGCGTTATTTTGGCGTGCGCGGCTCCGACGGGCGGCTCTTGCCGAAGTACCTGGCGGTGGTGAACACCGCTGAGCGCCCGGACAACGTGCGGCGCGGCAACGACCGCGTGATGCGCGCGCGGCTGGCAGACGCGAAATTCTTCTACGACGAAGATCTCGCGAGGCCGCTCGGCGAGCGGCGCTCCGCCCTCGACGGCGTCATGTTCCATAAGCGGCTCGGGAGCGTCGGCGACAAGGTGAGGCGCGTCGAGCGGTTGGTCGGCATCTATGGCGCGAGCTTGTCGCTCGCGCCCGCGACGGTACGAGCCGCCGAGCAGGGGGCCGCGCTCGCCAAGTGCGACCTCGTGACCCTGATGGTGGGTGAGCTGCCGGAGCTCCAGGGCGAGATGGGGCGCGCCTACGCGCGCGCTCAGGGCGTCGATGGCGCGGTCGCCGACGTCATCGCGGAGCACTACCAACCGCGCGGCGCCGACGACGTCACCGCGCCGAGCGACGCGGGCGCGCTGGTAGCCATCGCGGATCGGCTCGACACCCTGACCGGCTGCTTCGCCGTCGGGATCCAGCCGACCGGGGCCGCCGATCCGCTCGCGCTCCGGCGCGCCGCCCTCGGTGTGCTGCGGACGCTGCTCGACAAGGGGTGGCACTTGGGGCTCGCGGCGGCGGTGCGCGCCGCGCACGCGGGCCTCGCCGGGCTCACGCTCGACCACGACGCGGACGCTACCGCCGAGCGGCTCGCGACCTTCCTTCGCGACCGCCTGCGCGGCCTGCTCGTGGCGACCTTCCCTTCCGACGCCGTCGAGGCCTGCCTCGCCGCGGGGGCCGACGATCCGACCGACGTGGCGCTCAGGGCGCGCGCGCTCGGCGCGATCGATGCCGAGCTGCGCGCGACGGCCGGCGAGGTGTTCAAGCGGGCCGCCAACATCGCGAGAGATGCGCCTCCCGGCGATCCGAGACCGCCCGCGGAGGTCCACGGGGAGGTGCACCCCTCGGAGCAGCGGCTGTTCGACGCGCTCACGTCGCTCGAGCGCACGCTCGAAGCGGCTCGACGAGAGCGCGCTTATGATCGCGCCATCGGCGAGATCGCAAGCTTTGCGCCCGCTCTCGGCAAATTTTTCGAGGACGTATTCGTGATGGCGGAGGAGCAGGAGCTGCGAGACAATCGCCTGCGGCTGATGCGACGCATCGAGCAGGCCTGCTCGGGGATCGCCGCCTTCAACCTGCTCGCGAGAGAGAGGTGAGCCATGACTGCCAAGCTCATTTACCGGTTTGCTCCCGGAAGCGCCGACGGCGACGCCGGGCAGAAGGCGTTGCTCGGGGGGAAGGGCGCGAATCTCGCGGAGATGGCCAACCTCGGCGTGCCGGTGCCTCCCGGGTTCACCATCACCACCGAGCTGTGCGTCGAGTACTTCCGCGCAGGCGGCAAGCTGCCGAGCGGGCTGCGGAGCGCGGTGGAAGAGAACCTCGCGTGGCTCGAGGCGCAGACCGGCAAGCGCTTCGGCGGGGCGAGCCAGCCGCTCCTCGTCAGCGTCCGCTCCGGGGCGCGGTCGAGCATGCCGGGGATGATGGACACCATCCTGAACCTCGGGTTGAACGACGAGACCGTCGCGGCGCTTCGCGAGCAAACCAAGAATCCACGCTTCGCGCTCGACGCCTACCGGCGCTTCCTCACCATGTACGGCGACGTCGTGCTTGGCGTGGAGCGGACCCGGTTCGACGGCCCCATGAACGAGGCGCGCCGCCGCGCGGGGGCCGCGCTCGGTATCCCCGCGCCGGTCGACGTCGACTTGCTCGTCAAGGCGATCCCGGACTCGATGCTGCGCGCCGAGGAGCTCGAGCAGGTGGTGACGGACTTCAAGGCGATCCTCGTGGAGCACGCCGGAGGCTTCCCGAGCCGACCCATCGAGCAGCTCATGGGCGCGATCGCCGCGGTGTTCGAGAGCTGGCGCAACCCCCGCGCGAGCTTCTACCGTCGAATGAACGGCATCCCGGATGAGTGGGGCACGGCCGTGAACGTACAGGCGATGGTGTTCGGCAACCTGGGGGACACCAGCGCCACCGGCGTCGCCTTCACGCGCGATCCCAGCACGGGCGAGCGGCGCTTCTTCGGCGAGTGGCTGCCGAACGCCCAGGGCGAGGACGTGGTGGCAGGGCTCCGTACGCCCCAGCACCTCGCGAAGGCGACCGGAGACACGGGGTCTTCGCTCGAGGAGGCAAATCCGGCCATCTATCGACAGCTCTACGAGACGCAGCAGAAGCTCGAGCGCCACTTCCGCGACATGCAGGACCTCGAGTTCACCGTCGAGGACGGCCAGCTCTTCTTGTTGCAGACGCGTAACGGGAAGCGCTCGGCACGCGCCGAGGTCCGGATCGCGGTCGAGATGGTGCGCGAGGGGCTCATCACTCGGGACGAGGCGCTCTTGCGGGTGAGCGCCGACCGCGTCGAGGAGCTCCTCTTCCCGTCGATTGACCCGAAGGCTGGGGTCGTGCCGGCGACCCGCGGGCTGCCGGCGTCCCCGGGAGCGGTCACGGGCTACGTGTCGTTCAGCGCCGATGACGCCGAGCGGCGCGCCGAGGCGGGCGAGCCGGTCATCTTGGTGCGGATCGAGACGTCACCCGAGGATCTCCACGGGATGAAGGCGGCGCGCGGCATCCTCACCGCGCGCGGTGGCGCGACGAGCCACGCGGCCGTGGTGGCGCGCGGCATGGGGCGCGCCTGCGTGGTGGGTTGTTCCGCGATCTCGATAGATCGCGAGCTCGGCATCCTGACCATCCGCGACTCGGACGAGGCCGGGGCCGCGCTCATCGTCAACCCGACGGACCTCATCACCATTGACGGCTCGTCGGGCGCCGTCTATCTCGGCGACGTCGCGAAGACCGAGCCGGAGCTGGGCGGGGAGTTCGCCGAGCTCCTCGGCTGGGCGGACGCGAAGCGGCGCCTCCGCGTCCGCGCCAACGCCGATACCCCGCACGACGCGAAGCAGGCGCGGAGCCTCGGCGCCGAGGGGATCGGGCTTTGCCGCACCGAGCACATGTTCTTCGACGAGGAGCGCATCGAGGCGGTGCGCGAGATGATCCTCGCCGGCGATCTCGAGGCGCGCGAGGCAGCGCTCGCGAAGCTCTTGCCTTTCCAGACGGGAGACTTCGTCGAGATCTTCCGCGCCATGGGCGGCCTCCCGGTGACCATCCGCCTGCTCGATCCACCGCTCCACGAGTTCCTCCCGGCGCTCCCCGAGCAGATGGCGGGAGTCGCGAGGTCGCTCGGGGTCGAGGTCGAGGCGGTCGCTCGCCAGGTCGAGCGTCTGCACGAGGTCAACCCGATGCTCGGGCATCGGGGCTGTCGGCTCGGCGTGACCTTCCCCGAGATCAGCGCGATGCAGGTGCGCGCGATCCTGACCGCCGCCTGCACGGTCGCGAAGGAGGGCGTCGAGGTCCACCCGGAGCTCATGATCCCGCTCGCCTTCGGCAGGCCCGAGCTCGACCTCATGAAGACCATCACCGAGCAGGTCGCCGAGCAGGTGTTCAGCCAAGCGGGGATTCGCGTCGCGTACGAGTTCGGGACCATGATCGAGCTGCCGCGCGCGGCGGTGCTCGCCGACGACCTCGCGCGGACCGCCGAGTTCTTCTCGTTCGGCACCAATGACCTCACGCAGACCGCGCTGGGGCTGTCGCGCGACGACGCGGGGAAGTTCTTGCCCGAGTACGTGAGGCGGGGCATCTTGCCCCGCGACCCGTTCGTGTCGCTCGATCAGGAGGGCGTCGGAGCGCTGGTGCGAATGGCGGTCGAGAAGGGGCGGGCCACCCGCCCCGACATCTCGCTCGGGATTTGCGGGGAGCACGGCGGCGATCCGGCCTCGATCGACTTCTTCCACCGCGCTGGGCTCGCCTACGTCTCTTGCTCGCCCTTCCGGGCGCCGATCGCTCGGCTCGCCGCGGCGCAGGCTGCGCTGCGGTCGCCGGCGGGCGCAGGTTGAAGCTCGCCGAAATCCCGGGGATTATTCCAGGTTCGCCCGAGCGCCCGGGGCGCATGAGCGCGGGCGAAGCGGCCGCGCTCCCCGGGCTCGCCCGCCGCGTCAGCCAGACCGAATCGCGGTCGCGGGGGTTTTCTGTTAGACTCGAGCCGTGGCGTCCAAAAGCACCGGACCAGGCAAGCTGCCCTCGTTCTCTCGCTCGGCTCGCGGCATGTTGAGCAAGTCGGAGGACGCCGTCATCGACAAGGCCCGAGACAACTGCGACCAGGCGCCCGGGTTCGGTGACGACAGCGGCGGCGTCATCCCGGCGCAGCACTGCTCGCACGGCTCGCACGGCAGCCACGGCTCGCACGGCAGCCACGGCTCGCACGGCAGCCACGGCTCGCACGGCAGCCACGGCTCGCACGGCAGCCACGGCTCGCACGGCAGCCACGGCTCCTGGTAGCGGCGCGCCTCCGGGAGTTCGCCAGAGCGCGGGGGGGCACGGAGGGAGGCGGTCGCGATCGCTGCTCAGCCGAGCGCGTCGCGCGCAGCGCGGATGGTGCGCTCGAGTTCGTCCTCCGTGTGCTCCGCCGAGATGAACGCGGCCTCGTACTGTGAGGGCGGCCAGTATACGCCGCGTGACAGGAGCCCCGCATGCCAGGTCGCGAAGCGGGCGGTGTCCGAGGCGCTCGCCTCCCTCCACGAGCGCACCGGGCCGTCGTGGAAGAAGAGCGTCAGCATCGAGCCGACGCGCTGGACCACTCCTCCTACGCCGCGCTCGCGGAGCGCGTTCGCGAGCCCGGCCTCGAGCTGCGCGCCGCGCGCCTCGAGCGTCTCGTAGACGGCTCCATCGAGCCGCTCGAGCGTCGCGAGCCCCGCGCTGGTGGCGAGCGGGTTCCCGCTGAGGGTTCCGGCCTGATAGACGCCGCCCAAGGGCGCGACGTGCTTCATGAGCGCCGCGCGGCCGCCATAGACCGCGAGCGGGAGACCGCCGCCGGCGATCTTGCCGAGGCAGGTGAGATCCGGGGAGACGCCGTAACGGCCTTGCGCGCCGCCGGCCGCGACGCGAAAGCCAGTCATGACCTCGTCGAAGATCGAGACGGCGCCGTGCCGGGAGCAGGCGTCGACGATGCACTGGAGGAAGCCTGGCTCGGGTGGCACGCAGCCCATGTTGCCGGCCACCGGCTCGACGATCACCGCGGCGATGCGCGCGCCCTCTTGGTCGAAGAACGCCTCGAGCGCCGCGATGTCGTTGTAGGGGAGCGTCGCGGTGGTCTCCACCATGCCCCGCGGGATGCCGGCGCTGTCGGGGGCGCCGAAGGTCGCCGCGCCGCTGCCGGCCTTTACGAGGAGCGCGTCGTGATGACCGTGGTACGCGCCGTCGAACTTCACGATGACGTCGCGCTTCGTGTGCCCGCGGGCGACTCGGAGCGCGCTCATGGTCGCCTCGGTGCCGCTCGAGACGCAGCGCAACATTTCGATCGAGGGGTAGCGCTCGCGGATGGCCTCGGCGAAGCGGACCTCGAGCTCGGTGGGCGCGCCGAAGGAGAGCCCGCGCTCGGCGGCGCGCTGCACGGCGGCGACGACCTCGGGGTGCGCGTGACCAAGGATGGCCGGGCCCCAGGAGCCGACGTAGTCGATGTAGTCGGTGCCGTCGGCGCCGAAGACGTGCGACCCGCGGGCGCGCTCGATGAACACCGGGTATCCGCCCACCGCCTTGAAGGCGCGCACGGGGCTATTGACTCCGCCTGGCATGAGCGTGCGGGCGCGCTCGAAGAGCCCGAGAGAGATCGGATCCGTCATGGCCGCCCTCTTACCACCGACGGCGCGCGGCGGCTCCTCGGGAGCTCACGAGCTCGAGGGCTCGGGCGGGCTCACGCGGCTGATGAAGACCTGGCGGATGCTGGCGAGGACGAGCAGCGTGGCGACCCCGTTGTGCAGCACCGCTACCGGCATCGGGAGCAAGAAGAGCACGTTGCTGACGCCGAGCGTCACCTGAACCATCAGCAGCGCGATGAGCGCGATCCCGCCCGCGCGGAGGGTGCGGTCCCCGCGCGCGATGGATAGCGTCCCGAGGGCGCCGACCACGACGAACACCACGGCCGCGCCGAGGCGGTGCGCGAGCTGGATCGACACGCGCGCGGGGCCCGCGAGCACGCCGTGCTCGAAGCTGACGTCGAGGCTACGCCACGGCACGAACGCGTCGGAGAAATCCGTGGCGGGCCACCAACTCCCGTTGCACTTCGGGAAATCCGCGCACGCGAGCGCGGAGTAGGTGGAGCTCGTCCAGCCGCCGAGCGCGACTTGCGCGACGACCACCGCGAGCGCGAGCGGCGCGAGCCACCGCAAGCTCGGGGGCGCCGCGCTCGCCCGCGTCTCGAGCAGGCCGAGCCAGAGGAGCGACGCCAGGCTGATCCCCCCGAGGAGATGACCCATCACGACCAGCGGTTGGAGACGCAGCGTGACCGTCCACATGCCGAGCGCCGCCTGAAACACGATGAGCACCGCGGCCGCGCCGAAGATGAGCTTCTGCCTTCGCGAGCCGCGCCTCCACGACCACACCGCGAGCCCGAACACGATGAGCCCGAGCGAGCCGGCGAAGTAGCGATGCACCATCTCCTTCCACGCCTTGCCCGCGTCGGCGGCGTGCGCGGGGACTGCGTAGTGACCGTAGCAGCCGGGCCAGTCGGGGCAGCCGAGCCCGGCGTCCGAGAGGCGCACGAACGCGCCCAGCAGGATGACGCCGAGCGTGATGAGGAGCGCGACCAAGGTCGCCAGGCGGAGTTTCGTCACGGGCGGCCCCTAACCATTTTGGCGATTTCTCGCTCTGATGAAGATCATGACGGATTTTGCCGAGTCTTCTCCGAAGCTCGCGCGCCGTCCGGGCGCGCGGGGCTCACGCGAGCCCCTCTCGTTCGAGCAGGGCCTCTACGCGGGGCGGCCGCCCCATGAACGACTCGAAGAGCTCCATCGGGTCGCGGCTGTCGCCCAACTCGAGCACGCGTGCGCGGAAGTCCGCGCCGACCTCGCGGCTCAGGATACCGCGCTCCTTGAAGCGGCTGAAGGCGTCCGCGTCGAGCACCTCCGCCCACTTGTAGCTGTAGTACCCGCCGGCGTAGCCGACCGGGTAGGCGAACAAGTGACCGAACGTAGCGATCATCGCGTAATCGTCGGGGAGCGGCGCCGGGGAGAATCCCTCGAGCACGCCTCGCGCGAAGGCGAGGACGTCGCCGTCGCGCCGAGAGTCGTAGTCCATATGGAGCGCGAGATCGACGGTCGCAAACCCGAGCTGGCGCATCTGCGCGGTCGCGGCGCGATAGGTGCGGACGCGCTTGAGGCCGTCGAGCAGGCTCTCGGGGAGCTTCTCGCCCGACTGCCAGTGGCGCGCGAAGAGAGCGAGCCCCTCCTGCTCCGAGCACCAGTTCTCCATGAGCTGGCTCGGCAGCTCGACGAAATCTCCCGCGACCCGGGTGCAGGAGAGGCTCCGCACCGTCACCTTGCTCAGGCAGTGGTGCAGGAGGTGCCCGAATTCGTGGAAGAGCGTCTCCACCTCGCGATGAGTGAGGAGCGACGGCTTGGCGCCTGCCGGCGGGCTCGCGTTGGTGACCAGGACCGCCAGGTGGGGCGCGGGTGGGACGGATGGAACGAGGCCGTGCATCCACGCGCCGCCGGTCTTCGTCTCGCGCGGGTATAGATCGATGAAGAAGCGCCCGAGTTCGCTCCCGTCCGCGTCCGTGAGCCGATAACCGCGGACCTCCGGAGCCCACCCGGCGACCGCCTGGTTCGGAGTGATTCGCACGCCGTAGAGACGCTCGGCCGTCTCGAAGGCCCCGCGGAGCGCGGCCTCCACCGGGAAATAGGCGCGGAGCTCCTCCTCGTCGAAGGCGTATTTCGCCTTGCGCATGAGCTCGGCGTAGTAGGCGACGTCCCAGGGCTCGAGCGGTGGGGCGTCGGGCCCCTCGATTCCGCGCCGGAACGACAGGAGCTCCTCCTGCTCGCGCTCGAAGGCGGCGCGCGTGCGTCGGGTGAGGTCCTCCACGAAGGCGCGCGCCGTGGCCGCCGTCTTCGCCATGCGATCGGCGAGCACGAGATCGACGAAGCTCGCGAACCCGAGCAGCCGGGCGCGCTCGCGCCGAAGCTCCAGGATCTTGGTGATGAGTGGGCGGTTGTCGAAGGGCGCGCGGGCGGCGCGGGTGTCCTGCGCGCGCCAGACCGCCTCGCGCGTGCCGCGATCGTCGAGGTAGGTGAGCACGGCGGTGACGCTCGGCGCTTGCAGCGTGAAGCGCCAGCCCGGCCTGCCCTTCTGCTCCGCGCTGTCGCGAGCGAGCTCGCGGGCGGACTCCGGGAGCCCGGCGAGCATCGTCTCGTCCTCGATGACGAGCTCCCATGCTGCGGTCGCGTCGAGCAGGTTCTGGCTGAAGCGCGTGGTCGTCTCGGAGAGCTCGAGGTCGATCGCGGCGAGGCGTGCCTTGCCCGCCTCGTCGAGCTCGGCCCCGTGCCGGCGAAAGTCGTCGAGCGTCTTGTCGAGGAAGCGGCGGCGCACCGGGTCGAGCCCGGCCGCGTCGCTTGTTCGGGCGTACTCCTCGAGCGCGCGGTAGAGGCCGGCGTGGAGCGGGATGCTCGACCAGAACGCGCTCACCTCGGGGAGCACGGCGTTGTGCGCCTCGCGGAGCGCGGGCGTGGTCGCGACGTTCTCGAGGTGCTCGACCACGCTCATCGCCTCCTCGAGCTTGACGGTCGCGGCCTCGAGAGCGCCGAGCGTGTTCGCGTAGGTGCGCGGGCCCGCTTGGCGCGCGACGACGTCGAGCGCCGCGCGCGCCTCGTCGAGCAAGGTCGTGATCGCCGGCTCGACCTGCTCCGCGCGGAGCTCGTCGAAGGCGAGCTCGAGCCCGGGAGACAGGAGCGGGTTTTTCATCAGCGCGCGTCCGCGTAGAGCGAGTAGGTTCCGACGACGCTCGCTTCGGCGAGGACGTGGCCAGCGAGCGCCCGGCGCGCGTCGTCGCCGGTGAACGGGCCCGAGAGCCCGAGCGAGGGGGCGTCTACCGCGTAGACGGTGAAGGTGTAGCGATGCACGCGCTCGTCGTTGAAGGGGGGCCAGGGGCCGTCGTAGCCGCCGTAGTCACCGCTCATGGCGGCGTCACCTGCGAACCAGCTCGTGTAGCTGTTCACGCCGCGCACGCCGTGCGCGGTCGGCCCGACGGGCTTGCCGCGGGCGACCAGCCCGTCCGCGTCCGCGCCCTCGGCGAGCTCGCGGGTGCTCGGCGGGATGTCGACGAGCACCCAGTGGAAGAAATCGACGCGGGCGAGCTGGTAGGGAACCACCCGTCCCGCTTGGTTGACGTCATCCGCGCGCGAGGGCGCGTCCGAGTCGTGGCAGATGATGGCGAACGACCGCGTCCCCTCGGGGACCTCCGACCACGCGAGGTGCGGGCTCAGGTTCGGCCCCGGCACCGGCCCGGAGTCGCCGGGGACTCCCAGCGCGAATCGACCGGGGATGCGGGCTTGGCTCTGAAATGACCGGCTCGTCACCTTCATCGGAAACCTCCTCTCTCGAGGGTTAGACCATCGCGCGCTCGAGCGCACGCGGCGAGTGCAGCATCACTCCGCGCGCAGGGACTTGTCTGCGAGCTGCGCGCGCCATGCCTCGATGCGGTCGAGCGCGTGTCGGGGCCAGGCGAGGCGTGAGAGTCGACCGAGCAGGTGCGGCGCGTGGTCTCCGGCGCGCGAGTGGTTGCCGAACACCTCGGCGGCCGCCTCGAGCGCCTCGAAGCCCTTCTCCGCCTCACCCATCGCCTGGTGGTACCAGGCTCGAGTAAGCAGGAGGTGCTGGCGCGGCTCGGCCTCCTCGACGTGGATCCCTTGGCACTCGGTGACCAACTCCTCGGCGAGCTCGAGCCGGTGACGCGCGAGCGCGACCTGACACGCGAGCACCTTGGCCTCGAGGATGCCCCACGGATCGCCCATCTGCTGGTAGATGGTCGCGGCGCGCTCGACGTGGAGCTCGGCCGTGTCGAGATCGTCGGTGTCGAGGCCGATCATGGCGAGCAGCCGCTCGCAGGCCGCGTGACCGCGCGGGGTGCGGAGCGCCTCGAAGACGCCGAGCGCGTCGACGATGCCGACCTCCGCGCTGTAGAAGTTCATGAGCCGGTGCTCGACGTGGGCGAGCCCGGCGTCGGCCTGCGCGATGCCGAGCCGGTAGCCGGCGCGCTCGAACTCCGCGCGCGCCTCGAGGGCGAGCCGCCGCGCGCGCGCCAGGACGCCCTCGGAGTGCGCGATCCAGCTCAATAGGAGCAGGCACTGCCCGCGCCCGAGCGGTTGCCCGACGGCAGCGAAGTGCTTCTCGCCTGCCTCGATGAAGCGCCGCGCGCTCTCGTAGTTCCCGAGTAGGTACTCGATCTCTCCGCCGACCGCCTCGCACTGCGCCATGCCGAGGGTGTCGCCGAGCTCGGTGAAGATCTGATGCGCCAGATCGACCAAGAGCAGACCCTCGGCGCTGGTGCCGCGCTCGCTGGCGAGGTGGCCGAGCAGCCGCAGGCAGTGCGCGAGGTTCTGCCGGTCACCGAGCTCCTCGAAGGTGGTGCGCGCGATGTCCGCGCGCGTGGACGCCTCCTCGCTGCGCCCGACGTGCCGGAGCGCCTCCGCTTGCCAGCGATGCTTCAGCGCGAGCGAACGCCCGGTGAGCTTCCCCTTGAGCAGCTCCAGATCGGAGAGGGTCGCAAGCGGCTCGCGCGAGCCGGACCACGCCTGCTCGAGAAACGCGAACAGCAGCTGCCCCGCGGCGTCGGGCTCGCCTGAGCGAATCAGGTTGGCGACGCGCTGCCTCACCACGCGCCGCGTCCCCGCGGACGGATGCTGAGTGAGCGCGTCGGCCGCCGCGTGAAAGATGCGCGGGTGGTCGTCGCGCTCGAGCAGGCGTGAGAGCAGGTGCTCCTGCAAGAGCGCGTGCGGCCAGTTGTATCGGCCGGGGCCGCGCGGAAGGACGATCTCCGCCTCCTCGAGGCTGCGGAGCGCGTCGGCCGCGGGGAGCCCGAGCGCGCCGAACAGCGCGGAGAGCACGACCTCCCGCAGGTCGCCGCTCATGGTGGCCGTGGCGTACGCCGCCAGGCGGTGCCCTTCGGGCATCGCGGCGACGCGGCTGTCCCACAGCTCGGCGGTCGTCTGCGGGCGGAGCGCCAGCACCTCGCCCGGCACCCGATACATTCCGTTGACGAGCTCCATGTCGCGCGCGAGCGCCCAGGCGTGGAGCTGCTGCAGCGCGAAGAGCGGGTTGCCGCGGCTGCGCTTGGCGGCCTCGCGCACCGCAGCGTCGTCGAGCGGCAACGACGCGCGCAGGAGCTCCGCGGTGGTGTCCGCGTCCATCGGCGCGACCTCGATGACGATGCCGCCGAGCGCCTCGCGTAGCCTGCGGAGCCGCTCCGCGGCCGGCGCGTCGACCTGGATGTCCTCCGAGCGCACGGTGGCGACCATCACGAGGCGCTGCTCCGGATCCTCGGTGTGCATCCTGAGGAAGCCGTCGATGGTGGTCTCGCCCGCGTGGTTGAGATCGTCGAGCCAGAAGAGCAGCGGTCGCCCCGCGGCGATCCGACGGATGGTGTAGCGATGCACCAGCCGCTGAGTCTCGATGGTGTCGAGGGTGAAGCGGATCCCGCTGGGGCCGACGTGATCGGAGCCGGGGGGCGTCGGGCGCAACCACTCCGAGGCGCCGGCCACCCAGGTGCGGCCGTTCTTGTCGATCTTGTCGACGTTCCAGCGAGCCATGAGCGAGCGCTCGATGACGTCGCGGTTCGTGCGCTCGAAGTTGTAGTACTGCGTGACGGCGCCCACCATGCCGTCGAGCGGCGTCCGCATCGCGCGATAGCGCGAGCGGAGCGGCACCATGGTGCCCTCTTCGTGGACCGCCTCGCAGAGCCACTCGACGATGCGGCTCTTGCCCACGCCCGCCGGCCCGACCAGGAGCACCAGCCGATGCGGCGCGCCTTCGCCCTCGATGACCTCGTCGCAGAGCTCTCGGAGCCGCCGCCGGATGTCTTCGCGTCCGACCAGCGGGCTCGGGCGCATGCTGAGCAAGCCCGGCGCGCGGTTCTGCGCGGGCGCGAGATCCGGGTTCGGACCGCGTGGCCCCGTCTGCCGGGTGGTGGGCGCGCCGGCGGTCGCGCTGGCACGGAGCGGTGGGAAGCGCCACACCGACGCGTCGACGTCCATCGGCGGCCGCAGGCGCGCCCAGTCCGCCCGCGCACCGGCCGCAAACTCCCAGCGCTCCCACGGGCGTTTGGCGAGCAGGCGATGCACGAAGGTGGTGACCTCGGGCGGCGCGTCGATGGCGAGCTCGAGCGGCGGCGCGTCGTCGAAGGCGTGCATGCGGAGGAGCGCCTTCGGATCGCCGGAGAACGGTGCGCGCCCGCTCAAGAGCTTGTAGAGGATGCAGCCGAGCGAGTAGAGGTCGGTCGCGCCGCACACGTGGTGCATCTCGTGCTGAATCTGCTCGGGCGCCATGTAGCCGGGCGTGCCGGCCCCGGCATGCGGCGCGAACTCGAGCGCCTTGGCGCCGTCGAGGCGCTCGTCGTGGGGGTCTTCCTTGAGCCACGCGAGGCCGAAATCCAGGATGTGGATTGCCGGAGGCTGGCCCTCGAGCTCCTCGACCAGCACGTTGGATGGCTTCAGGTCCCCGTGGACGATGCCGCGCGCGTGCGCGTGCGCGAGCGCCCCCATCACCTGATCGGCGATCGCCCAGATGATCGGGAAGCTCAGCCGGACCGCGGTGAGATCGTGGAGCGAGGTGCCCGACGCGAGGTCCATCACGAGGAACGGCGAGCCGTCCGCGAGCTGGCCGAAGTCACGTGCGCCGACGATGCTCGGGTGGTCGAGGGCCGCGAGCGCTCGCGACTCCTTGTAGAACCACATCACGTAGTCGTTCGCGAGCTTGCCGTCCGGGATGATGACCCGCTTCAGCGCGACCAGCTCCCCGCTCGCCTGATCGTGGCAGAGATACACGATGCCCATGCCGCCTTCGCCGAGCACGCGGACGACCTCGTAGCGATCGGCGATGACGTGTCCGGGCAGGGCACGGGTGGTGGTCGCCGGCGCGGGCTCGAGATCCGGTGGCGGCGGGGCGTTCACGAACGGCTCGTCGACGTCCGCCGCCGAGGGGATGCTCGGCGGCGCGCTCGCCGGCTCCGGCTCCGAGGGCGGCGCGGTCACCTCGGTCCGCGGCGCGGCGTCAGGCTCGGCGCGAGCGGCGCCCTCGCGCCGGCCCTTGGAGACGCGCGGCGCGTTGCGATCATCGGGACCCCCGGGAGTCATCGTCGGCGCGAGTCTAGCCGTGCGGTAGAGGCCGGCAAGGGTGACGATGGTCATGATTCGTTCAGGCGGGCGTGGGGGTGCCGGTCCGGCGCGGGACCACCCGCCGCGTGATTTCGCGCCGGACCGACATCCCTCGCCATCGGTTGGTTCGAGCGATAGGCTCGGCCCGCCATGACGACCCAAGGCTCTCACGATCCGTCGCTGTCCGAATCCGACCCCGAGATCTCCCGGCTCGTCCGCGAGGAGGAGGCGCGGGAGCGCGACAAGCTGCGGCTCATCCCGAGCGAGAACTACGTGTCGCGCGCGGTGCTCGAGGCGACCGGCTCCGTGCTCACCAACAAGTACAGCGAGGGCTACGCCGGCAAGAGATACTACGAGGGGCAGCAGGTCATCGACCGCATCGAGGAGCTCGCGGTGAGCCGGTTGAAGGCGCTCTTCGGGGCCGAGCACGTCAACGTGCAGCCGTACAGCGGCAGCCCGGCGAACCTGGCCGTCTACCTCGCCTTCTGCGAGCCGCACGACTCCATCATGGGGCTCGGTCTCCCTTCGGGCGGGCATCTCACGCACGGCTGGAACGTGAGCATCACCGGCAAGTATTTCTCGAGCCACGCCTACGGGGTAAGTAGGAGCGATCATCGGATCGATTTCGCCGAGGTCCGCGCGCTCGCTCGCGAACACAAGCCCAAGCTCATCTGGTGCGGCACGACCGCGTACCCGCGCGTGCTCGAGTTCGAGAAGTTTCGCGAGATCGCCGACGAGGTCGGCGCGAAGCTCTGCGCGGACATCGCGCACATCGCGGGGCTGGTGGCGGGCGGCGCGCACCCGTCGCCCGTGGGCATCGCGGACGTGGTGACCAGCACCACACACAAGACGCTGCGAGGGCCGCGCGGCGGCATCATCCTCTGCAAGGAGGAGCACGCGAAGGCGATCGATCGCGCGGTGTTCCCGGGGCTCCAAGGTGGCCCGCACAACCACACGACGGCGGGCATCGCGGTGGCCGCGCGCGAGGCGAGCACGCCGGAGTTCGCGTCCTACGCGAAGCGCGTGGTCGAGAACGCCCGAGTGCTCGCCGAGGCGCTCCTCTCCAAGGGCTTCGACCTCGTCACGGGCGGCACCGACAACCACCTCATCCTGATGGATCTCACGCCGAAGGCGGTGCCCGGCAAGGTCGCGGCGAAGGCGCTCGACGAGGCGGGGATCGTCGGAAACTATAATTCGGTCCCCTTCGACCCGCGGAAGCCCTTCGACCCGTCGGGGCTCCGCATCGGGACGCCCGCCATCACCTCGCGGGGGATGGGCCCGAGCGAGATGAAGCAGCTCGCCGAGTGGATGGATCGAGTGGTGAGCGCGCCGGGCGACGCCGCGCTGAAGGCGCGCGTGGCCGGCGAGGTGAAGGAGCTCTGCGCCGGATTCCCGCCGCCCGGGCTGCATGTAACCTGACCTCGCACTTCGGACTACGTGGCCCGTCCCCGCGCGCTCGCGGCGCGCCGCTCGGGCTTCCGTGCGCGGCGGGTTTCGAGGTAGAATCTCGAAGGCGATATGTTTTTCGAGCGCACCACGCCGCGGGCGCAGCTCGGACCCTACGAGCTCCTACGCCTGCTCGCCACCGGCGGGATGGCCGAGGTCTACGAGGCGCGGCGCGGCGGCCCGCACGGTTTTGCCCGCCGCGTCGCGCTGAAGCGCATGCTGCCGCAGCTTCTCGCCGAGCCTCGCGCGGTCGCGATGTTCTGCGACGAGGCGCGCGTCCACGCGGGGCTCTATCACCCGAACCTGGTCCAGGTCCTGGATTTCGGCGAGCACGAGGGCGAGCCCTTCCTCGTCATGGAGCTCGTCGAGGGGCCGACCCTCGCCGAGCTCCTGTCGGCCGTCGCGCGCCGTCGCCGCACGGTCGAGCTCGGCGTCGTGCTAACGGTCGGGCAGCAGGTGCTCCGCGCGCTCGACCACGTTCACCACGCGCGCGACGACGCGGGGCGACCGCTCGGGCTAGTGCACCGCGACGTCACGCCCGGCAACGTGCTCATCGGCAAGGCGGGTGAGGTGAAGCTCGGGGATTTCGGCATCATCCGCGGCGACGCGCTCGCTGCGCGGACCGAGCCGGGAGAGCTCAAGGGGAAGCTCGGCTACGTCTCACCCGAGCAGGCGGTCGGCGCCCCGGTCGATCCGCGCAGCGACCTCTTCTCGCTCGGCGTGACCTTGGCGGAGCTGCTCCTCGGCAGAGCGCTCTTCTCCGGCCGAAGCGAGCTCGAGGTGCTCGAGCGGCTCCACGCCGCCGATCTCGGCGTGCTCCGCACCCACGGCGCGCACATCCCGCCCGACGTGCACGCCGTGCTCGCCCAGGCGCTCGCGCGTCGCCCGGCCGACCGCTTCGAGAGCGCGTGGGAGTTCGGAGTCGCGCTCGGTCGTTGCATCGAGCGCCACCCGGCGGGCGTGGGCGCAGTCGCGCTCGCGGAGTGGCTGCGCGACCTCGGGATCGCCAAGGTCGAGAGCGGTATCTCCGTCGCACCGCCCGCGCGCGCGCTCGCGGCGGTGGGGCCGGCTTTTCGGCTGCGGCGCCCGGGCGGCAGGATGGACGGACCGTATCGGCTCGCCGAGCTGCTCGGCCGCTTCGCCACCGGCCGCGTGCCACTCGACGCCGAGGTAGCCAAGGACGACGGCCCCTTCGTCGCGCTCGCGGAGCTCGGTGAGCTCGCGCGCTTCACCGCGAGTCCCGCGTATCGCGCGCTCGACGAGGTCACCGGCGCGGCGAGCGAGCGCTGGCGCGTCGAGGGCTTGAACCTGCCGTGGGTGCTCTTCGCGCTCGCGCGCCGGCGCCGCACGGGCGTGCTCCTCGCCTCGAACGGGCACGACCGGAAGCGGCTCTACTTCGTGGACGGCGGGCTCGAGTACACCGTCTCGTCGGAGCCGACGGAGCTCCTCGGTATCTCGCTCGTGACGAGCGGGCTCGTCGAGCGCGGCGTGATGGAGCGCGCGATCGAGCGAACCGGGCGCGGCGGGCGTCGCCTCGGTGAGGCGCTGGTCGCCGACGGCGCGCTCCGCCCGAGCGCGCTCCTCGCGGCGCTCGCCGCACAGCGCCGGACCCGGCTCGCCCACCTGTGTCAGTGGCGCTCCGGAGAGCTCGCGTTCATCGACGGCGTGAGCTCGCGTGAAGCGCCCGCCACGGCGGCCTACGGTGCGCTGCCCCTCCTCCGGCAGATCGTGCTCGAAGCGCACTCCCCCGAGCGGCGCGCCGAGCTCCTCGCGCCGTGGCGGTGGGCGCGGCTCCGGCGCTCTGCGGGCGCCGCTCACATCGTGGAGTCGCTCCAGCCGACCGCGGAGCTCGCCGCGGCGCTCGCTCGCGCGGACGGGCGCTCGCTCGACGAGCTCGCGGACGGCGAGCCCGGAGCCAGCGCGGCGGACGCCGAGCTCGCGGCGCGCGCCGTGTTCCTCGGGCTGTGCAGCGGCGCGCTCGAGGTGTAAGGCTCGAGGAGACGTGACGACTCGCTCCGCGCCGCGCGGCGCGCCCCCGACGGCGGCGCTCGAGAGTGCCTCCGACGACGAGATCGGCCGCGCCTACCACACCGTGCTCGAGCTGGGCGCGGGGCTCGCGCTCGGCCGGCGCGCCGAGTCGCTCGCGGTGTTCGCCGGCGGCGATCGCGTGAGCCTCGACCTCGAGGGCCGTCTGCACCGCGCGTGGCTCGACGGCGACTCGTATCAGCGCGGTCTCGATGGCCGCGTGCGAAAAGTGCGGATCGGGCGCGACACCGAGCGCGCCAAGTGGCTCGAGATCGAGCTCCTCGCCGCCGGCGAGATCCGGCCGGTGCTCACTCGCGTCACGGCGCTCGTGCGTCGCGCCGCCGAGGCCGCGGCGAGCGCGCTTGGCGTCCCCGACGCGATCGCCGAGCCGCTCGCACGCGCGGCCGCCTGGGATCTCGAGCGCTACGCTCGCGAGCGCGCCCGCTTCGAGCGCGTCTATCGGCCGATCCCGATCTTGCCGCCCGATCAGAATCGCGCCGTGGTCGTGCAGTTCACCGAGGGCTGCTCGTACAATAGGTGCGCCTTCTGTCACCTGTACAAGGACGTCCGCTTTCGCCTGCGATCGCCCGAGGAGCTCGCGCGGCACGTGCGCGAGGTGCGCGAGCTCTTCGGGAGCACGCTCCAGCTTCGCCGCGGGGTGTTCCTCGGGCAAGCCAACGCGCTGGTCGTCGAGCAGCGGAAGCTCCTCGAGGCGCTCGGCATCGTGCGCGCGGAGTTCGGGAGCTCCCGAGAGTGGCCGATCGGGGCCTTCATCGATTCCTTCACCAAGCCGAAGACGGTGGCAGAGCTCCGCGAGCTCGTCGCGCTCGGCCTCGAGGGCGTCTCGCTCGGCCTCGAGAGCGGGAGCGCGGCGGTGCTCACCGGGCTCGGTAAGCCGGTCGAGGTCGACGCCGCCGTCGAGCTCATTCACGCGGTCGGGGAGGCCGAGCTCCGGCGCGGGATCATCGTGCTTATCGGCGCGGGGGGGCGCCGGCTCGCCGGCGAGCACACGGAGGCGACCGTGCGCGCCATCGAGCGGATGCGGCTCGGCCCGCGGGATCGCGTGTACTTGTCGCCGCTGCACGTGCACGAGGGCTCGCGCTACGAGGCCCGCATGGCGGAAGACGGGCTCGATGCGCTCACCCCGAACGAGCTCGCCGAGCAGGCTGCTCGGGTGCGTGCCGAGCTCCGCGCTCGCGGGGTGAAATGCCCCATCGCGCTCTACGACATCCGCCGCTTCATCTATTGAGCGGCGCGCTGAAACTCATAGACGGAGCCGAGCCGAAGGATCTGGGTGAGCTCGTCGAGCGCGCCGCGCGTCTCGTCGAGGAGGGCCGGATCGCGGAGATCGTCCGCCGTGAGCCGGTCGCGATAGCGCCGGCCGACCCACGCCTCGAGCTCGCCGCCGAGCGCGTCGTCGAAGAGGACGCGCGCTCCGAGCGCGTGCGCGTCGTCGTCGCCGAGCGCGACGCGGAGCCGCAGGCAGGCCGGCCCGCCGCCGTTCTTCATCGAGGCGTTCACGTCGATGTAATGCACCGCGTCGACCGGGTTTGCTTCGCTCACCACGCGCTCGAGGAAGCGTCGCGCCGCAGGGCACGCTTCGCTCTCGCGCGGCGCGACGATGGCGAGCCGCCCGGTCGGGAGCCGGACCAGCTGCGAGTTGAACGGGTACGCGGCGACCGCGTCGGCGACCGAGAGCTCCGCCTCGCTGGCGACCACGAAGCGAAACTCG
Source organism: Polyangiaceae bacterium (assembly GCA_035063585.1). Taxonomy (GTDB): domain Bacteria; phylum Myxococcota_A; class Polyangia; order Polyangiales; family Polyangiaceae; genus JAPSGB01. Next base: position 46,256 of record JAPSGB010000013.1, on the reverse strand, counting down.
TCGCCGAGCCGCGCGCCGAGCTCCGCGAGCAGCCGTTCGTGCTCGACGAACGCGCGCTCGTGCAGCATGAGAAAGCCCTCCGTACCGACCGCGAGGACGTCCGTGTGGAAAGCGCCGCCGTCGATGCCCGCGGGCGTCTGCTGCCAAGTGAGCGCGAGCTCGCTCGGCAGGCGCAGCGCGCGCGCCGCCGCGCGGCTCGCCTCGAGCGTCTGTCGTGCCGGGAAGCGCGCCGGGCGCGGTGCCTCGCCCCACGCGCGCCGCCCCCAGGCGAAGAGGTGCGCGGCGCCGGCGCCCGTCGCGAGCCGCGTGTGGTTTGCCGCGCCCTCGTCGGCGAAGTGCTCGGTCGCCGGGAGCGGCTCGTGTACCTCGAAGCGACTCGCATCGTCGAAGATCGCGCGGAGCACGCGCGTGGTGGTGGGCGGCTCGAGGCTCCGATGGAACATGGTGACCAAGTTCGCCGGCAAGAGATGAGTGCGCCCGTCGAGCGTGTCGGCCGAGGGCGCGACGGTCGCCGCGTTCGCCGTCCACATCGCCGACGCGCTGCTCGCGAGCCGAAGGAGCTGCCCATCGCCCTCCGCCGCGCGCGTGAGCACCGCGGCATCATCTCCCGAAAAACCGAGCCGGCGGAGCGCGCCGACGTCCGGGCGCGGCTGCGGCGGGAGCACCGCCTGCGGCACGCCGAGCGCCGCGACGAACCGCAACTTGGCGAGCCCCTGGAGCGCCGCCGCGCGCGGATTGGCCTGCTCGCCCGCGTGGTTTGCGCTCGCCAGGTTCCCTGGGCTGAGCCCTGCGTAGTTGTGCGTCGGCCCGACCAGGCCGTCGAAGTTGTACTCGCGCAGCATCTCGACGCCGGACGCTACCACCCCGCGGGCCCTCGCGCCGCACCGGCACCCCGGGGCTCGACTCGGCGCAGCTGCGCTCCAGAGGTTAGAATGGCGCTCGCATGTTGCTCTCGGGTCCGCTGTTCGTCTTCGGGTGCATCACGATGCTCTACGCCCTCGCCGTGCTCGCTCGAGGTGTCCGCGGCCGGCGGCGCGCGAAGCGGGTGGAGTCCGTGCCGGTGAGCCGGCTCGCGAGCGTGACGACGCCCGCGGCCATCGCCGTGCGCGGGCGGGCGTCGTCGTTCAACGAGCCCCTCACGGCGCCGCTCACCGGCCGACCCGCGCTCTACTACCGGGTGATGGCCTCCGAGTGGGTCTCCTCGGGGAAATCTGGGCACTATCGCGAAGCGCTCAGCGAGGCGCGCGGTGAATCACTCCTCCTCGACGATGGCTCCGGAGCGCGCGCCTTGTTGCTGCTGGCCGATGCGAACGTCGTCGCCAAGGAGAAGACCGGGCTCTGCGAGCGCAAGGCTGGAATCTTCACGACCACGCTCGACGAGACGGGCGCCGCCTACCTCGAGGCGCGCGGGCTCACCGTGACGCTTCCAAATGGAAAACAGCGATCCTATCGACTGAGCGAGGCCATCGTCGCGCCGGGCGACGAGGTCTACGCGTGCGGTCGAGCGTTACCGCCGGACGGCCCGGAGCGCTTGGTGGTCCTGCGACCGGGCGAGGGGAGCGCGGAGGAGCTCATCGTGTCGAACCTCCCGGGGGCGGAGCTCGCGCTCACGCTCGGGGAGACGTTCAGAGGCGCGCGAGTGATCCTCGTGTTCGGCGCGGTGCTCGCCGCGGGAGCCTGGCTCGCGCGAGAGTTCGGGTATTGAGGCGTGACTGCCCCGCGCGCGCGAGTGGGCGGCGACCGGGGCGACCCGCAGGACCTCGAGGGCCACGCGCCGGCCTGGCTCACGGCGCGGGCGACCAGCTGAGCGGTAGGAGCGCGGCGGGGATCTCCGCGTCGTCGGGATCGCTCACGACCCAGAGCTCGAGCGCCTCGCCGCCCTGCGCGCCGGCGACCTCGACGCCCTCGAGCTTCCGCGCGGTTCGGGTGCCGTCCTCCTCGAGCACATCGGCGACGACCACGCGCTCGCCGTCGAGGAGCCCCACCCGCGCCCCGCTCACCGGGCCGTCGCGGTAGGCGTCGGGCGAGTCCTCGGCGGCGGCCAGGAAGAGCACGCGGCCGTCCGGCAGCAGGGTCGCGTCGGTGAAGCCGAAGCGGACGCCGTTCGCGCTGCCGAGCTCGACCGGGTGCGCCGCCACGATCTCCGGCATCGTCGCGCTCGCGGCGTCGAGGAGCCGTAGGAGCGCCTCGAGCTCCACGTCGAAGATGACGCTCGTCGGCAGAGCACCGGTCAGCCGGAGACCATTTCCACGTTGAAATAGCCGGAGCCGGGCGCCGCAGACGACGGCGCCCTCGAGGTTCAGCTCGGCGTCGCCCAGGGCTGGGTGCGTGCGGAGCGCGCGGTAGAGCGGCGCGGCGTCGACCACCCGGACGCGGCGCTTCGAGTCAACCAGCACTACTCGCTCGCGCGCTGCCGTCGACCCGGATCCGAACACGAGCAGGCGTCCGTCCGGCAGCACCGCGCAGGCCTCGAGATCCAGCTTCTCATCCTTGTTGCCGCGCGCGTCGCTGAAGCTACGCTGCCCGGCCGTGCTCGGTGGGAGCAAGAGCGACGAGACCTCTCCGGTGTCTTCGTCTACGAGCGCGAGCGCGCTCACGTCGTCTTGGACGATGACGAGCTGGTCGCCCCAGCGCCGCAGCGCGCTCGCCGCGCGGACATGGCTCGGTACGTCGTCTGCGCGGTCGACCGCGGCGAGCCGGAGTGCGCGCGGCGCTCCGAGGCGCGCCTCGCCGCGGAGCACGAGCGGCGAGGCGCTGGCATCGTCGGCGCGCGGCTCGGAACGAGCCGCCGAGTCTCTCGGCTCATCGCTCATCGGGGTCGAAGGTACGCGGTCGTCGCGCGGTCGTCGAGGCTGGTAGAGCCGCGTGCCGCCGTGCGCCGTCATCCGTACCGATGACGCCGAGCGCGAGCGACACGACCACGCGGCGCATATGAGCTCCCTATCATGCCCCGCCACCGTGGCGGCGCGCCGCGCATCCGCCCCCTCGCCTTCCGCCCGTCGACCGCCCGCCGCCCGCGCGCTAGAGAGCCTTGCCATGTCGCGCCTCGCGAAGCCTCCCCGCGTTCTCGTGCGCGCCGCCGCGCGTGCCATCGTCGACTACGACATGCTCCGCGACGGCGATCGGGTGCTGGTCGGCGTCTCGGGCGGGAAGGATTCGCTCAGCCTGCTCCACGTGCTCCTCCACCTGAAATCTTACGCGCCGGTGAAGTTCGAGCTCGCCGCGCTCACCATCGATCCCGAGGTCGACGGCTTCGATCCGTCGCGGCTCGAGGCTCACTACGACGAGCTCGGTGTCCGGTGGCACTACGCGCGCGAACCCATCCTCGAAGATGCCAAGACGCGCCTCGATGGCGACTCCTTCTGCGCGTATTGCTCGCGAATGAAGCGCGGCATCATGTACACGACCTGCCGCCGCGAGGGCTACGGCGTGCTCGCGCTCGGCCATCACCTCGACGACCTCGCCGAGACGTTCCTCATGTCCGCCTTCCACAGCGGCCGGCTCGACACGATGCGCGCGCACTACCAGAACAAGGCGGGTGACCTTCGGATCATTCGTCCGTTCATCTACGTGCGCGAAGCCGAGACGCGAGCGTTCGCGGCCGAGGCCGGGCTCCCGGTGGTGATGGACTCGTGCCCAGCCTGCTTTCGTGCGCCCACCGAGCGCGCGCACATGAAGGAGCTCCTCGCCCGCGAGGCCGAGTCGCACCCGCACGTCCACGCGAACCTCCTCCGCGCGATGCGCCCGCTCATGGGCGCGCGCCTGCACGTGAGCGCGCGCTCGCGCGCGCTGCCGCCAGGTCTCGGGAAATCATCGGTCGCGCCGACCGAGCTCCCGAGCGAATGACTTCGATCATTGGTGTCGGTCCGGCGCGGAACCGCGCGCCTCGCCTCGCTCCTCCCGTGAGGTCTCGGTGCTATCCTCCGGCGGAAGCGCCATGACGAACCCTCCCGCGCACCCCGCGCTCCGCTACGAACACGAAGCCCCTCTGGTCGCGCCTCATCACGCGACGGTCCTGAGCGAGGCGGTCAGCGCAGCCGTCGCTGCGGCGGGCGCGCCCCGGCGCTGGCTCGACACCGGCTGCGGTCCGGGGCGCCTCGTCGAGCTCGCGCGCGAGCGGGCGCCCGAGGCGGCCTATTACCTCGCCGATCCGGCCGAGCCGATGCTCGCCTTCGCCCGCGCGCGACACCCCGCGCTCCCCGATGACCGCTTCATCCGCGCGCCGTCACACGCGCTGCCCGAGCTCGAGCCGCTCGACGTGATCACGGCGGTGCTCTGCCATCACTTCTATCCGAGCGAGGCCGCACACGCGTCGGCGCTCGAGCGCTGCCGCGCGCTCCTTCGCCCCGGGGGCGCGCTCGTCACGGTCGAGATCGTGCGCGCCGAGACGGACTCGGGGCAAGCCCTCCAGCGCCGCCGCTGGGCGGACTTCCAGCGCGAGCGCGGCCGCCCCGAGGAGGCGATCGCCGGGCTCCTTGGCGGCGAGGGCGCCAACTACTTCCCGCTCCGCGCGAGCGCGCTCGGCGCCGCGCTCGGTCGCGCCGGGTTTCAGACGGTCGAGCTCTTCTGGCGGGCGCAGTCGCTCGCCGGCTTCATCGCGATCGCCTGAGCCGAGCGCGGGCTCACGTTGAGCTAGGGCGCGCGGTGAGCCAACCTGCGATCTCGCGGGCGAAGGCGTCGAGATCGTCGAGTCCGGTCGTGGCGGCGGCGTGCACGCGCGCCGGATCGATGCCCGCGTAGCCGTGAGCCACGACGTTGCGCAGACCCACCGCGCGGCCAAGCGCTGCCGCCGTGACGTCCGACAGCACTCCTCGATCGCGGAGCACCACGAAGCCCCCCGCGATCGTCTGCGGCGGCGCCCACCCCTCATCGGCGATGAGGTGGCTCGAGATGTCTGCGCAGGTCTGCACCGCGAGCATGAGATTGAACGCGACGAGGTCGAGCGCGTCGTGGTTCGTCGTCAGCGCTTCCGCGCTCGGGGGGCAGTGTTTCCTCGCGCGCGCGACCCGCTTCGACAGCTCGACGAGTCTTGCCTCGATGATGGCGGCGTCAACCATCGAGGATCCCCTGGCGCGCGACGCGGCGCAACCACGCCTCGCGCATCCGCTCGAACGCGGGCTCGTCCGTCTCGAGCTGCGCCATCGCCGCCGAGCGCCACGAGGCGCCCGCGCCTCGTACCGCTTCGTGAACGACCACGCCGTCGCGCACGATCGCTTGGAGGAGCGTGTGCCCGACCTCGCGCAGCGCGACGACGTCGGCCTCGCGTCCGACGGCGAGCGAAATGTCGCGGGCGAGCGCGCCGAGATCGAGCCCGTCACCGTCGACGGCGACGTCGATGTCCGACGCGTCGCGCGCCGTCCCGCGGGCGAGCGAGCCGAAGAGCACGGCGAGCCGAACGCCGCTTCGACCGCCGAGCGCCGCCCGAAGCCTCTCCATGTCCCGAGTTCGGCTCATCGGACGGGAGCATAAGCTCGAAGTCTTCGCGCGTCATCCGCGCCCCGCGTCGAGAGGATCCCCCTCACCGAGCCCCGTTCGGCGGCGCGCCCGAGCCCGGCAGCGCCTCGGGCCGATAGGCGTACGCGATCTTCACTCGGGTGAGCGAGCGCCAAGTGTGCTCCATCTTGAGCAGGCCGTCCATCACCGCATCGGTCGACAGCCGGCGCTCGCGCGCGACGGCGAGCGTCCGCTCGATGGCGGCGCGCGCGTCGGCAGGGTGGAACACCGCGCCGGGCAGCACCACGCAGGCGTCCGGTCCGGGTAAGAGGCGGGCCTGGCAGAGGGGGCGATCGCCGCTCGCGTTCGCGTCGAGGGCCACCTCGCGCGCTACGTCGTCGCGCGGCAGGATGAGAAATTCGGCGTTCGACCAGAGGTCTTCCGCGATCAGCGCGCCGTGGTGCCGTCGAAACACGAACGCGCCGCGCTGCGCGCGCCGAAAGGTCGAGGCGGTCTCACGCTCCGCGTCGTCGTCGAGCTCGCGCGCGAGCAGCGTCGCGAGCCCGCCGCGCACGAGAGCGTCCTCCCACGCGGCTGCGTCGCGCGCGCCGCTCTCCGGGTGGTCGGGCGGGAACCGCCCGGTGCGCGCGAAGAACGCCTCGCGGAGCGAGCGCGCGCGCGCGGCGTGCGACGGCGCGACCGCCCGCTCGAGGAGCGCGTCGTAGACGGCGGAGAGCACCGGGATCACGAGCCGCCGTCTTATCACGGCGGCGGAGGCCGACGCTCCGCGACAGCCGCGCGGAGGCGCCTCGCGCGGTCCCGCGCCGCCCCAAGATCAGCATCTTGGCCGGAAATTTCCCGGCGCTTTGGTCTCGCGCGGCGCCCGCGCTACGCTCCCGGCCCCGATGGGCAAGAGCCGCATCTTCTTCCCCCAGCTCGCGCTCGACCAGTGGCTGGCCGAGGGGCGCGCGGACATCACCGACGGCGAGCTGGTGATGCGCCCGGAGGGCCGCCGCTACCGTGTGCTCGAGGCGGTGCGCGTGCTCACCGAGGTGAGCGGCACGCCCGACCCGAACGAGCTCCTCGGCAAGGTGAAGACCACCGCGTATCTGCTGGAGCTCGGCGCCGAGCTGCTCGGCGACTCGATGATCATCGGTGACAACGCCTACGAGGTCGTGAGCGGCTTCCTGGGCACTCCGGTCGGCAGCTTCGCCGAGCACCGGCGAATGTCACTGAGCGACGACTCGGGGCCCCCGAGCACCGCGACGACCGACGAGGAGCTGCTCGCGCAGTATCTGATCGAGGCTCTGGAGTAGCTCGCGCGATGGCTCAAGTCGCCACCATCGCGTTCTTTCTCGGCGTCATCAGCTACTCGGCGGCAGCGACGCTCTTCTTCGTCGATCTCGCCCGGCGCGAGGGCTCGCTGGTCGCCTCGCGGTGGGCGCCGGTAGCGCTCGCGGCGGGCGCGCTCATGCACGGCGCGCACGTGATCGCGGCGAGCGTCTGGTCCCGGGTGAGCCCGGTCGAGTCGCTGCACTTCGCGCTCAGCCTCTCGGCGCTACTCGCGACGACCGTCTTTCTCCTGGTGCGGCGCCGCCTCCGGCTGAACGCGATCGGCGCGTTCATTGCGCCGGTCGCGCTCACCTTCCTGGTCGGCGCCGAGTTCGTGGGCCTGCCCGACCTCTCGCCGACCGTGCCGAAGGGCCTGCTCGCGCTCCACATCACCGCGAACCTCGCCGGGCTGGGGTTGTTTCTGCTGGCCGGCGCGGCCGGCGTCTTTTACCTGGTGCAGGAGCGCCGACTCAAGGCCAAGCGCGCGGGCGGGCTCACCGCCAAGCTGCCGCCGCTCGACGCGCTCGACACGACCGAGCACAGGCTCTTGCTCGCCGGGTTCCCGCTGCTCACCTTCGGCATCGTCACCGGCGTCATCTTCGCCACCGATCTCGTGAGCGCCAGCGCCGCCGAACTCGCCCGCACCGCCCTCGCGTTCATGACCTGGTTCCTCGTCGCCGGCGTGCTCGCGCTTCGCGCCGCGGTCGGCTGGCGCGGTCGCCGCGCCGCCTACGGGACCATCGCCGGGGTGGTCTGCGTGCTGCTCGTGATCCTGCTCTACGCGCTCAAGCCGGGCGGCGTGGAGGGCCTATGATCGTCGTGGTCGGCCTTTCGCACCGGACCGCGTCCATCAGCGTCCGGGAGCTCATCGCGATCCCGAAAGACATCGCGCCGCGCGTGCTCGCCGAGCTGGTTGCGCGGCCGTCGGTGCGGGAGGCGATGCTGGTGTCCACGTGCAACCGGGTGGAGGTGGTTGCGGCGGGCGAGCGGGCCGACGCGGAGCTCGGCGAGGTCGCCCGCGACGTCACGCGCGCGCTGGTCGAGCGGGCACCTGGGCTCGGCGAGCACCTCTACGTGCACGAGGGGGCCGCTGGGGTGCGCCATCTCTTCCGCGTCGCGTCGTCGCTCGACTCGCTCGTGCTCGGCGAGCCGCAGATCCTCGGCCAGGTGAAGGACGCGTTCGAGGCGGCGCGCGCCGCGGGCACGCTCGGCCCGCGGCTCCACCGCGTCGTGTCGCGGGCGATCCGCGCCGCGAAGCGGGTGCGCTCGACGACCATGATCGGCTCCGGGCTGGTCTCGGTGCCGAGCGTGGCGGTCGATCTCGCCCGGCAGATCTTCGGGGATCTCCGCGGCCGCAGCGTGGTCCTCATCGGCTCCGGCGAGATGGCCGAGACCGCCGCGCGGCTGCTCGCGGGCGCCGGCGCGCGGCTCTCGGTGGTGGGGCGCAACGAGCTCCGCGTCGCCGAGCTCGCGCGGTTGGTCGCGGGCGAGCCGCGGCCGTGGAGCGACCTCCGCGCGGCGCTGGTCGAGGCGGACGTCGTCATCACCAGCACCAGCGCGCCCGCCTATGTGGTCGAGCTCGAGCTCGTGAGCTCGCTCCGCAAGCAGCGCCGCGGCCGAAGCCTGTTCTTCATCGATCTCGCGGTGCCCCGCGACGTCGATCCGGCGGTCGACGGGCTCGACAACGTGTTCCTCTACAACGTGGACGACCTCTCGCGGGTGGTCGCCGACTCGGTCTCGAGCCGGGCGCGCGAGGCCGAGCGGGCCGAGGCGATCGTGGCCGAGGAGACGGCCGGCTACGAGCGCTGGGAAGAGGCCGCGCAGGTGACGCCAACCGTGGTCGCGCTCCGCAGCCGCCTGCGCCGCGTGCTCTACGCCGAGCTCGACCACAGCCTTCGGACCAAGCTGAAGCACCTCGGGGCGGGCGAGCGCGACGCGCTCCGTAGGATGCTCGACGCCGCGCTCAACAAGATGCTGCACGGCCCGACCGCGCGGCTTCGCGAGCTGGCCGTGGAGCACGGCGAAGAGGGGCCGTCGGTGGATCAAATGACGAGCATGTTGGGCGAGCTCTTCGCCCTCGACGACCCCTCGCTCGAGGCCGAGCCGCGCTCGGTTCCGAGCGACGGCGAGCCTGAGAGCGACGAGACCCACGACGAGACCCACGACGAGGCGCCGCGGGCGGCCTCGGGACGCGGAGCAAGCTGATGGAACGACTGGTGGTCGCGACGCGTCGCAGCGCGCTCGCCCTGGCTCAGGCGCGGGCGTGGATGCGGGAGCTCTCCGAGCGATACCCGGACCTCACCGTCGAGGAGTTGCACGTGGTGACGACCGGCGACCAGGTGCAGGATCGCGCGCTGAGCGAGATCGGCGGCAAGGGGCTCTTCATCAAGGAGATCGAGGAGGCGCTCCTCGACGGGCGCGCCGATCTCGCGGTGCACTCGCTGAAGGACGTCCCGGCGGAGCTCGCGCCGTCGCTCGCCATCGGCTGCGTTCCGCTCCGCGAAGATCCGCGCGACGCGGTCGTGACGCGCGACGGCCGACCGCTGGCGGAGCTGCCCGCGGGCGCGAGGATCGGCACCTCGTCGCTGCGTCGTCGCGTGCAACTCGCAGCTTGGCGCCCCGATTTGGAGTTCTTGGCGCTCCGCGGCAACGTCGACACGCGACTCCGAAAGTGCCGCGAGGGCGAGGTCGAGGCGGTGATCCTCGCGCGCGCTGGGCTCCTCCGGCTCGGGCTCGCGGACGAGATCACCGAGGTGCTCGAGCCCGAGCGCTGTCTGCCCGCGGTCGGGCAGGGGGCGCTCGCCATCGAGATCCGCGCGGGGGACGACCGCGTGCTCGAGCGCATCGCGCCGCTCGCCCACGCGGAGACCGCGCTCATGGTCGAGGCCGAGCGCGGCGTCATGGTCGCGGTGGACGGGAGCTGCCAGGTGCCGGTGGCCGGCTACGCCATCCGCGACGGGGGGCAGATGCTCCTCCGCGCGATGCTCGCCGAGCCGGACGGCTCGCGGGCGCGCCGCCGCGAGGTGCGCGCCGCGTGGCCGGCGAACGCCGCGGAGGCGCGCGCGCTCGGGGTCGAGCTCGGGCGCGCGCTCCGCGCTGGCTGACGGCTGGGTCGGCGGGGCCGAGGGCGCCGGAGCGCGCCGCCGGCCGCGCCGGCCCGACCATCCAGGCTCCCCGAAGCGAGGTGCGCGCTTCGACGAGTGGATCGCAGTCGCGAAACCCGTGGTAGAGTCCGCGCCATGTTCGTCCCGAGGCTCGTCACTCGCATCGCTCTCGGCGGCGCGTTCGCGCTCGCTCCCCTCACGCTCGCCGCCTGTGGCGGCGGGCAGAAGGTCGTCCACGCGGCTGTCCAGCCCGGCACCATGCCCGACGGTGGCGACTGGACCGGCGTGTACTACAGCGAGCTCTACGGTTACCTCCACCTCATCAAGGAGGGGGACACCGTGACCGGCTGCTGGCGGAACACGGCCGGCGACGAATTCGGGCAGATGAGCGGGAAGGTCGAGGGGAACCTGCTCCGCTATAGCTGGCAGAACCAGAAGATCGGGCAGGTCGGCGCCGCCGCGCAGAAGGCCGGCAAGGGGTACTTCAAGTACGGGCGGCCGAAGGCGGGCGAGGCCGATGTGATCGACGGGCAGTGGGGCACCGGCGAGAGCGACGCGGGCGATACGTGGACGGCGGTGAAGCAAGAGCGCCAGGTGCCCGACTGCAAGAAGGTGATCCCGGATCGCTACGATCGCGGCAACGTCGGGGGCGGATGGGACGACGCGACTCCGAACCAGGAAGAGCAGAGTCCGAGCGGCGACTCCGAAGCTCCGAACCCCTGAGCCGAGCTCGCGACATGACGACTCCGTCTTCGAGCGCCGCCGAGGCGGCACCGGGCCTCTCCTTCATCGAGCCGCCGATTTTCGAGCGAGGAGCGCCGGGGCGCCACGGCGCGTCGCTGCCTACGCTCGACGTCCCGCCCGTCGATCCGGCGCTCGCGTTCGGCGCGCTCGCTCGAAAGACGCCGGCGGGGCTGCCCGAGGTGAGCGAACCCGAGGCGTTCCGGCACTTCGTGCGCCTCTCCCAGTGGAACTTCTGCATCGACACGCAGTTTTATCCGCTCGGGTCGTGCACCATGAAATATAACCCGAAGGTGAACGAGTGGGCGGCGCGCCTCGACGGGTTCGCGGCGCTCCACCCGTGGACGCCCGAGCACCTCGCGCAGGGCGCGCTCGAGCTCATGGTGCGGCTCGAGGCGCTGCTCGCCGAGATCGTGGGGATGGATGGCGTGAGCTTGCAGCCCGCGGCGGGCGCGCAAGGCGAGCTCACCGGCCTCATGATGATCCGCGCCTATCACGAGTCGCGCGGTCGCTCGCCCAAGAAGATCTTCATCCCGGACAGCGCGCACGGCACGAACCCCGCGAGCTCGGCGCTCAACGGTTTCGACGCGGTAGCGTTCCCGTCCGGCAGCGCCGGCGTGGTCGAGCCCGAGACGCTGCTCGCCGCGCTCGAGCAAGCCGGTGACGACGTCGCGGGCATGATGATGACCAACCCGAACACGCTCGGGCTCTACGAGAGCGCGATGCCGCGGCTGGTCGAGCTCGTGCACAAGCGCGGCGGCCTCGTCTACGGCGACGGCGCGAACATGAACGCGGTGCTCGGCCGCGCGCGCCCCGGAGACGTGGGCATCGACGTGATGCAGTTCAACCTGCACAAGACGTTCACCACGCCGCACGGCGGCGGCGGCCCCGGCTCCGGCCCGGTCGCGTTCAAGAAAGTGCTCGAGCCCTTCCAGCCGTCGCCGGTGGTGCGTCGCGACGGCGCCGCGTATCGCGTCTACTGGGATCGGCCGTCGAGCATCGGCCGCGTCCGTTCGTTCTTCGGCAACTTCGGCATGATGGTGCGCGCCTATGCGTACATCCGCGAGCTCGGCCCGTACGGGCTCCGTAAGGTGAGCGATCTCGCCGTCCTGAACGCGAACTACCTGGCTCGCCGACTCGAAGAGCACCTGCCGCTCGCCTACGCGACGCCGGCGCTCCACGAGGCCGTGTTCACGGACAAGGCCCTCGAAGCCGAGACGGGCGTAAAGACGCTCGATCTTGCCAAGCGACTCATCGACTACGGGTTCCATCCGCCGACCGTGTATTTCCCGCTCGTGGTCCGCGGCGCGCTCATGGTCGAGCCGACCGAGACGGAGACGAAGCAGACGCTCGACGCCTTCGCCGAGGCGATCGGCGACATCCTCCGCGAGGCGAGGGAGAACCCCGAGCTCGTCAAGACGGCGCCGCACGTCACGCGCGTCGGGCGGCTGGACGAGGCGCGCGCGGCGCGCAAGCCGCGGCTGCGCTGGACTCCGCCAGAGCCCTCCTGACACACACCCCAGGACGCGCGCGGCGCGCTCTCGAGAGGTATGACCGATGCCGCGTGATTTCTTCGACGTCCCGCTGACCGCACATCGTACGAGCCAAGGGCTCGTCGAGCTGCCGATCCGCTACCGCGAGGTGAGCGCCGTGGTGGCGATCTTTCGGGTGCCCGAGCTGCGCGCTCGGGAGTTGCTCGCCGGGACGCCGCTCGAGCCCGCGCTCGCGCGGAGCGGGCGCGCGTTCGCCGGGCTCGCGTTCTACGAGTACCGCGACACGACCATCGGCGCCTACGGCGAGGTCGGTCTCGCGCTCCCGGTGCGCCCCGCGCGCGCGACGCCGCCGCGCCTCGGAGCGCTCGAGCTCTTCCGCGCGCCGCGCGAGCGTGAGCTCGGCGTGTTCATCGTCGACTTGCCGGTGTCCACCGCCATCGCGAACGCGGCCGGTCGTGAGCTCTGGGGCTTCCCGAAGTTCGTGACTCGGCTCCCCTTCGCGCTCGCCACCGATCGTTTCGACGCGGCGGTGCTCGATCCGGACGGCGAGGGCGAGATCGTGCGCTTGTCGGGCGAGCTCGGTCGTGGTGTTCCGGCGCCGCCGCTGTCGCTCACCACCTACTCGATGTTCGAGGGAGAGCTCATCCGCACCCCGGTGGACGTGCGCGGGGCGCAGCGCCTCCGTCGCGGTGGGGGGCTGCGCCTCGAGCTGGGCGAGTCGCGCCACGCCATGGTCGAGCACCTCCGAGGGCTTGGGCTCGACCAGGCGAGCCCGGTGTTGGTCGCGACCACGGATCGCTTCCAGTCGCTCCTCCACGCGGGCGCGCGCGTCTCGAGGTAGCAGCGCCGCGCGCCCCCCTGGCGCGCTACGCCAGCAAGCTACGGAGCATCCACGCGGTTTTTTCGTGGATCTGCATCCGCTGCGTCAATAGATCGCAGGTGGGCTGATCGTTGGCGTCGTTCGCGATCTGAAAGGCCGCCCGCGCGGTCCGCGCGGTCGTCTGGTGACCAGCCACGAGCTGCCGGATCATCTCTTCCGCGGTGGGTACGCCCTCTTCGTCTTCGATCGACGAGAGCTTCGAGAACTGACGGTACGAACCGGGCGCGGGGTATCCAAGGGCGCGGATGCGCTCGGCGAGCTCGTCCACCGCGACCCAGAGCTCGTTGTAGTGGGTCTCGAACATGAGGTGCAGCGTCTGGAACATGGGGCCGGTGACGTTCCAGTGAAAATTGTGCGTCTTCAGGTAGAGCGTGTAGGTGTCCGCCTGGACCTTGGCGAGCGCGCTGGCGATCTGCTCGCGCGCCTTCTCGTCGATACCGATGTCGATCTGCATGGGTGAGCCTCTTGGGTTGGTGGTCGGTTCGTCGCGGGAACGCAGGATTCGTACCGAAGGCTGACGCGGCGCGCCGCTCAGTGGAAGAAGAGCGACTGTCGCTGGTTCTCCTCCTGCTGTCGTCGCATTTGTAGGACGACACCGGCCGAGCCGGCCGCGGCGCCGTTGGCGGCCGCCATCAAGAGTTGGCGGCGGCTCGCGCTCTGCCCCGGGACGACGCACACGCAGCCGTCGGTGTACTCGCCCATGTAGACCATTCCGGCGACTTCCATGCCTTGCGACTTGCACTTGGACTCGCAGCCTTGGCGGCCGTTTTCCACGTGCGGGCTACCGGTGAAGCTGGTCGCGCAGCCGGCGGTGAGCGACAGAAACAGCATGATGAGGGTCTTTTTCACGGTTCTCCTCCAGGGTTGGGTGGGGTCCGAGGGAGCGTCCACTGCGTCGTCGCGCCAGCCTGGATGGCGCCGCGCTTGGCGTCGTAGAGCCACACTCCGCCGAAACCGACGGTGACGACCCCGCCAGCGAGCAGCGCTCCGCCCGCGATGCGGGTCGAGTCACCCTCGCTGCTGCTGACGAGGCCCGCGCCGCCGAGCGCGGCGAGCGCGCCGAGGATCACCACCGCCGTCGGCGCGATCGGGATCCAGTCCGGCTGCACGTACTTACCAGGCGCGCGCTCGTATTGCGTGAGCCCCTCCGCGACGATCAGGGTGTCGGTGTCGCCGCGCGCGTAGGTGCCGTCGGCGCTCGTCATGTAGAGCTCGTAGCGACCGACCGGCAGATCCACGACGCACGGCGTGACGCAGAGCTCGCCGGTGCGGTTGGGCGGCACCGGGTGCCCCGGCGGCACGAACGACTGGTCGGCGCGCGCGGTGATCTTCAGCGGACCGTCGGTGCCGTTCAAGAGCACGCGCCCGTACCCGTCGGGGATCGGCGTTCCCGGGACGGCGACCGGCGGCGGTTGCCGCGGCGGCGGGCTGCGCGGCTCGAGCATCTTGGGCTCCCCGTAACATCCTGCGAGGAGCAGCCCGAGCGCCGGAAGCATGAGTCGCGTCTTCACCGAGTCACCGCGGGCTACCCTATCACTTCTTCGCCGAGGGGTGAGACGATCATGAAATGGGCGCTCCGTCTCGGTCGCGGCGTACGCTGACGAGCGGATCGGGCGGCGGCGCCTCGGGCTGCACCGTGACGTGCTCGAGGAGGTGCTCGCGGCGTAGCCGCTCGGCGACGTCCTGGCAAACCTCGATACCATGCGCGCCGCGCTCGAGCACGACGTGGACGGTGAGCGCGTCGAACGCGTCGCTGATCCGCCAGACGTGCAGGTCGTGCAGTGAGGCGACGCCGCTCGAGTCGAGGATGGTGCGCTCGATGGCGCGGACGTCGAGGTGCGAGGGTGCGGCCTCGAGCAAGATGGTGGTCGTCTCGCGGAGCACGCGCCAGCCGCTCAGCGCTACCAAGATGGCGATGAGGACGGAGAGGGCGGGATCGGCGCGCGTCCAGCCGAGCGTGACCACCGCCACCCCCGCCAGGATGGCGCCGACCGAGCCGAGCGCGTCGGTGAGCACGTGTAGGAAGGCGGCGCGCACGTTGAGGTTGTCGCGCTGTCCGCGCATGAGCAGCGCGGCTACCAGGGCGTTGACGCCGAGTCCGACGCAGGCGGTCAAGAGCAGGGCCTCGCCGTGGATCTCCGTCGGGGTGAGCCAGCGCTCGAACGCCTCCACGATTATCCATAGTGCCGTGGCCGCCAGCGCGACGCCGTTCACGAAGGCCGCGAGCACCTCCGCTCGGCGCAACCCGAAGGTCGAGCGAGCCGTGCGCGGCCGGCTCGCGAATCGCTGAGCGACCAGCGCGAGCACGAGCGCGCCGGTGTCGGAGAGCATGTGACCGGCGTCGGCGAGGAGCGCGAGGCTGCCGCTCGTGAGGCCGATCACCGCCTCGACCACCATGAACGAGCAGGTGAGCGCGAGCGCGAGCGCGAGCACCCGCGTCGGCGCCGTGGGGTGCTCGTGTCCGTGGCCGCCCTGGTGGCCGTGCCGGTGAGCGCCGTGAGCTCGTGGACCGTGGCCGCCGTGATCGTGCTCCGCGGCCGGCGCGGAGGCGCTCATCGCCGACGCCGGCGGAGGAGCGCGCCGAGTCCGGCCAGCGCACCGACGAGCCACGGCACCGGCCGAGCCGGCCCCCGCGCGAGCGCACAGCCTCCGCCTTCCGCGCTCCCACCGCCACTCGCCGCCGGGGCGAGGCACGCGCCGAGGGTCGCGTCGCAGCGGGTGCCGTCCGGGCAGGAGCGTTCGCCGCCGCACGCCGCGACGCAGGTGCCGTTCGACCCGTCGGTCGCGTAGCAGAGCGCGCCGTCCGCGCAGCCGTGCCGAGCGTCGCAGGCGTCACCGAGCGCGCCGCCGGACGGCGCGGCGTCCGCGCCGCCGTCATCGGTCGAGGGCAGCGTGCTCGAACCGGTCGTCGCCCAGAACGGCGGCTCGTAGCCGCCGGACTTCGCCGCGGCGAGGGCAGTCTCTACGATGAGGTCGCGGTGCGACGCGACGTCGCCGTACACGCTCGACAGGCACCCCGTCGGGCCACGCGAGAGGACGCCCATCACGCGGCCCTCGGCGTCGATGGCCGGGCCGCCCGAGTCTCCGGGGCAGGTGCGTGAGTCGCCCATCCACTCGCTCGGCTCGACCTGGAACATCGCGCTGCACTCTTCACCCGTGCACGACACCTGGTTATCGTCGATGCGCATGCGAGTGCCGCTCGAGGTGTTGTCGCTCGGATTGGTGAGGCCAAATCCGATCGCGGTGTAGGGCTCCCCGGAGAGCGGCGAGGAGTCGATGCGCGGCACGATCGGGGTCGCGACGTCGGCGGGGATGCCGGCACCCGCGAGCGTGATGAGCGCGAGATCGTTCCCGCAGATCTTCGCGCTCTCCGCCGGCACCGCGACGGTGCCGACGCCCGGGTACCAATCGGGGCCATCCTCGCGCGGTGGCGAGGTCGACACCGTGGCGCGGAGCGCCGGACCGCCCGCTTGCATCCCGAAATTGGTCTGCGCGCAGTCGACGCTGTTCTCGGGGCCGTTGTTCTGGGTGAGCGCGACACAATGCCGCGCGGTGAGCACCAGGTTGGGCGCGATGAGCGTGCCGCTGCAGTGCTGCGAGAAGAACCCGAACGCGCTGAACGCGAGCGCGACCGCGGCCTTGTCGGCGTCGTCCACCTCGCCGCCGACGATCGCGCCTCGCGCCGCCTCGGTCGTCTCCGCGGCCCGCGACCCGCCGCACGCGGCCACGGACAGCGAGCCCACCGCGACGAGCAAACCACCAGAAACCAAGCTGAAAGGCCTCATGGGCTCCTCCGAAGGGCGCGCCGCCGAGCGAGCGCCGTCATGAAGCTAGCGTGGACGGGGGCGGTTCGCCAAGGCGCGGCGCGTACCCCGCGCGGAAGCGTGGAGTTTTCATCGGTTCGGCGCGAGCCGGTTCGCGCTCGTGACCCGCCTCCGGGGGTGATGTAGTAGGCTGGGTCATGTTTCAGAAGAGCTTGCGGGAGTGCCTGACGTTCGACGACGTCTTGCTCGTCCCCGCCTACAGCGAGGTCCTCCCGGCGGAGGTCGACGTGAGGACGCGACTCACGCGCGGCATCGAGCTCAACATCCCCATCGTGAGCGCCGCGATGGACTCGGTGACCGAGGCGCGCGCGGCCATCACCATGGCGCGCCAGGGCGGCATCGGTATCATCCACAAGAACCTGACGCCGCGCGCGCAGGCCGACGAGGTCGATCGGGTGAAGCGCGCCGAGAGCGGCATCATCACCAACCCGGTGACGGTCCGGCCCTCGCAGTCTCTGCGCGAGGCGCTCACCGTGATGCACGAGCACGAGGTCTCGGGCGTGCCCGTGGTCGAGGGCGATTCGCCGGTCGGCATCCTCACCGCGCGAGACATCCGCTTCGAGAAGAACCTCGATCAGCCGGTGAGCGCGCTCATGACCACCCAGCTCGTGACGGTCCAGCCCGGCTGCGAGGTCGAGCGGGCCAAGGAGCTCCTCCACAAGCATCGCATCGAGAAGCTCCTGGTCGTCGAAGGCGGAAAGCTGGTCGGCCTCATCACCATCAAGGATCTGATGCAGGCGGCGCGGAATCCATCGGCGCTCAAGGACGAGCGCGGTCGCCTGCGGGTCGGCGCCGCGATCGGCCCCGGTGCCGACCGTCTCGAGCGCGCGGACGCGCTGGTCGAGGCGGGCGTCGATGTCCTGGTCATCGACACCGCGCACGGCCACTCGCGCGGCGTCATCGAGACCGTCCGCGAGATGAGGCAGCGTCACCCGGGGCTCGAGCTCATCGCCGGCAACATCGCGACCGCCGCTGCCGCCGAGGCGCTCATCGAGGCCGGCGCGGACGCCATCAAGGTCGGCATCGGGCCAGGCAGCATCTGCACGACGCGGATCGTCGCGGGGATCGGCGTGCCGCAGATCACGGCGATCGCCGACTGCGCGGAGGTCGCCGAGCGCCACGGCGTCCCCGTCATCGCGGACGGCGGCGTCAAGTACTCGGGTGAGGTGACCAAGGCGCTCGCGGCGGGCGCCTCGAGCGTGATGATCGGCTCGCTCTTCGCCGGCACCGACGAGGCCCCCGGCGATCTCGTGCTCTACCAGGGGCGAAGCTACAAGACGTACCGCGGCATGGGCTCGCTCGGCGCGATGAAGCAGGGCAGCAAGGATCGCTACGGGCAGAGCGGCACCGCCGACGAGAAGCTGGTGCCGGAAGGCATCGAGGGGCGCGTGCCGCACCGCGGCTCGCTCGGCAGCATCGTCTCGCAACTGGTGGGCGGGCTCCGCTCCGGCATGGGCTACACGGGCTCACGCACCGTAGGCGAGCTCCGAGAGAACGCCGAGTTCGTCCGCATCACCTCGCAGGGCCTCCGCGAGAGTCACGTCCACGACGTGATCATCACCGAGGAAGCGCCGAACTACCGGGTGTGAGCTTCGGGCGAGCGCGCCGTCGAGCGGGCGTGCGGCTCGAGGCTCGACTCAGAAGCTCCCGCCGAGCGAAGAGCCGCGCGCGCTCGCGGGTCGGTCGTCGCCGAGGTCGAAGCGATAGGCGAAGCCGATC
Organism: Polyangiaceae bacterium; assembly: GCA_035063585.1. GTDB lineage: Bacteria > Myxococcota_A > Polyangia > Polyangiales > Polyangiaceae > JAPSGB01. Next base: position 27,730 of record JAPSGB010000013.1, on the reverse strand, counting down.
CGCGCGCCTAGAGCGCTCGTGGCGCCCGCGCCGACCGCGCAGCCGTCGAGATCGGCGGGGTCGCTCGCGAGGCGTGCCGCGGTGAGATCCGCCTGCGCGACGAACGCGAGGTGCCGGTCGAGATCGACGTCGACCCCGACGCCACCGCCGAGCCCGAAGCCAGGCCCCTGGCTCGCCGAGCACGCGTACGGTCGGGCGACGGCGAACCCGTCGTTTGCCACCGTGGCGCCCGTGCCGCGCACGTGCTGAAACGCCAGCCCGACCTCGAGCTGCACGAAGAGACCGATGGTATCCGAGCGCAGCGGGTACGCGCGCCCGCCGAGCCAGAGCGCGGTCATGCTGCGCGCGACCTCGTAGCTCGAGCCCACCGGCGCGGTGCGCGCGGAGCCGAGCCCGGCGTGTCCGAGCGCGAGCCCGAGCGAGAACACCCGGCTCGGCGCGTACCAGCCGCCGAGCCGGTAGGCGAAGCCGACCGGCGCGTCGTTCGTGTAGGCGTCGGGCGAACCGAGTCGGAGGCTCGTCCCGCCCTGGAGCTCGACACCGAAGGTTTGCTCCGGCATGGGCAGCTTCGAGGTCTTGGTCGTTTGGCTGGTGTCCGCGGTCGGGTCCGCCACGGGAGCCGGCGCGGGCGCGGGAGCCGGCGCACGAGGGGCTACTGCGGGAGCGGGGGGCAGGCTCGGCGCGGAATCGGCGGGAGCCGGCGGCGTGGGGGGCGCCGCATCGCTCGGCGGTTGAGCGACCGGCGTGCCGCCGCCCGTAGCGGCTCCGTCGTCCTTCTTTTCGTCGTCCTTCTTTTCGTCGTCCTTCTTTTCGTCGTCCTGCTTCTCGCCGGTGGGCTCGCCAGCGGGGGCAGCGGCGGAGTCGCTCGGCGGCGTGGCCGGAGCTTCCGGCGCGGGTGGCGGAACTTGCGCGAGAGCGAGCGGTGACGCGAGACATGCGGCGAGCGCGGCGAGGAACCCGGCGGAGGAGTGACGCATGGCGGGAATATCGCCTCGGCGCGGCCCCGCGCGCAATCACCCGTCTCGCCGGCGCCGCGCCGGGAGCCGTGAGCAGACCTGGCGCGCGAGCGCGCCGGCGGTCGCCGACCCCCTCGTGAAGAGGCGCTCGCGGAGCCGGGCGATCCCGAGGCTCGTCGGCCAAGAGGGTCGTGGATGGCCCGCAAGGATGAGCCGCACCGTCTCGCCGGCTGCGACGGCGAACAGCAAGAGCACCAGCCCGAGCAGCAGCGCGGCAGACCAAAATGGACCGAAGTGGCCGAAAAGATTATCGAACATCGTTGGCTCCGATAAAAACCGACCGGACGGTATGTTTTATGACCACTACGACGCGCTGTGTCAAGTCCGCGGCGAACAAAATCGGTCGATTGGCCGAATTTGTCGCTCAGGTCTCGAACAGTGACATCGCGATCGTCTCGAGAGCCCGCTGGAGCGCGGCGTCGTCCTCCGGGCTGGGCGGATCGAAGAAGTCATGGAGCGCGAGGCCGTCGAGCGCGCCGAGCAGCAGCCTCGGGAGCACCTGGACGGGCACCTTCGGCTCGAGCCCGAGCGCCTCGAGGCTCGAGATGAGGTGCTTCACGACCAGGCGCCGGTTGGCCTCGAACATCGCCGCGAGCGTGGTCCGGAGCTTCGGGTCGTGGAGCCCCTGCGCCATGAGGTCGGCGAGGACGCGTAGCTCGGGGACGTTCTCCTGACGGCTCGCGCGCATCTCGCCGAGCGCCTTCGCGATCTTCTCCGCCGGCGCGCCGGGCGTGTCCCAGGCGGCCTGGACGCGCTCGGCCATGACCACCGCGCAGCGGTCGAGCACCTGAACGATGAGGTCGTCCTTGCTCTCGAAGTGGTAGTGAACGGCGCCCTTGCTCATGCCCGCGGCGGCGGCGATGTCGCTCACGCTGGTGCGGGAGTAGCCCTTCTCCGCCAGCGCGCGGACCGCGGCGTCGAGCACCTGCTGCCGGCTCGCGGCGCTCTTCTTGTAGGAGCCTCGGGCGCGCATCTCGACCTCGAACAGCCCCGGATACAGGCGCGCCGACCAGCGCGCAAGCCCGGGGCCGGAGCCGCGCGGCGCGACCGCGCGAAGGCCGGTGAGATCCTGCGAGACGCCGTTGACAGTGCGCGGGCTGCCTGCCACATTCCGCCGCGGAGAGATGACCGAGCGGCCGAAGGTGCCTGATTCGAAATCAGGTGTACCCGTGAGGGTACCGTGGGTTCGAATCCCACTCTCTCCGCCGCGCTGACCGCGCGTCCCCGGTCTCGCTTGCGAGCCCGCGGGGCTCGCGACCCTGGAGAGGTGACCGAGTGGTCGAAGGTGCATGACTGGAAATCATGTGTACGGGCAACCGTACCGCGGGTTCGAATCCCGCCCTCTCCGCAAACTCCGAGAGCCGATGACGGCGCGCGGTCGCGCGCCCGGCGCAAGGCGCGGGTCGCCCGCGCTCCTCGGCTTCGCCCGCGGCGCTCGGGGTCCCGCCTGACCGCGCGCCGAGAGGAGCGGAAGACGGCGGGCCAGGCGCGGCGTGATCCCTGGGTCGCCGGCTCGAAGCTGCGGACGAGCCCGGGCGAGTCTCCTTGGGGGCGGATGACCGAGCGATGGTGAGGGCTCTCGCCGGCAAGCTGCGCGCCTCGGCCCTGTCGGTCGACGGCGCGTTCGCGCTCTTCGTGCTCGCGTCCCTCGTCGCGTGCGCGTGGATCGTTCGCCACGTCGACAGCCCCTACGGCGACCTCATCCGCGTGCACACCGACCACCTGCACCACGTGCGCGCGACCTGGACGTTCTGGAACGTCGGGTGGGACGTATATCGCGAGCCGTTCGGCGTGACCGCGCCGCTCGCGCCGCTCGCGGTGGTCCCCCGCATCCCGTGGCCCGACTTTCCGCTCGCCTACCCGCCGGGGATGTTCCTCGTCTTCGCGCTGCCGACCTGGTTCGGTGCCACGCACCCGGCGATGCCGCCCGAGACGTTCGCCAAGTGGACGATCTTCTGGGTCGTGCTCCTCTCGCACGTCGGGCTCTTCGGGATGTGGCGCGCGCTGTCTCGCCGACCGGGCGGGCGCTTCCCTTTGATCCTCGGGCTCGTGCTCCTCACGTGGCGAATGAGCCTGCACGGCTTCTACGACGCCATCTGGCTCGGCGCGGCCGCCATGAGCGTCGCGGCCCTCGCCGAGCGGCGCTTCGACCGGAGCCTACTCTGGTTCTCTGCGGCCATATTTCTGAACTATCGCGCCGCGAGCTTTGCGCCGGTCGCGGCGTGGGCGGGAGTGTCGCTGCTCGCTTCACCGGAGAGCCCGCGGCGAAAGGTGGCCACCCTGCTCGTCGCCGCCGCGACCGGCGCGCTCGTCGTTTGGACGTTCCTGATGTTTCGCGCGGGCTCCCCCCCGCATGACAGCGCCGCGTATCGCGCCGCGGCGAGCCACCTCGCAGAGCACGCGGGGCTCTACTGGTTCGTCATCGCGAGCAGCGTCGCGGCGGCCGCGGTCGCGCTCGTGAAGGGGGACGCGCTCGCCGCCGTGATGGTGCTGTGGGGGATGGCGCTCACGACGGTGCACTCCGGGCACTCTTGGCACAGCACCATCTTGGTCGGCGCGTGCTTGACGGTCGGCGCGACTCGCCGAGCGGTGCCGGTCGCGTTCTTGCGAAACGTCCTCACCATGTGGATGTTCGGGCTCTGGGCGATGGTGTTCGAGAACCCGATCTTCGCTTCGCTCCGCCTCGTCCTCGAGCGCGCGAAGTTCAAGTGAGCGGCTTGGTGGCGTGCGCCTCGAGCACCCACCGGAAGGCGATCGGCTCGACTCGCACGTCGTGAAGCCCGGCCTGCCCGAGCGTGCGCGCGAGCAGGCGGCGGTCGAATTTGCTCGGGTGCAGCTCGGCGCGGCTGAAGCCCTGCGCGCGCGCGACGGCTTCGAGCAGGGTGCGTTCGATGAGCGCGAGCGACGAGTCGCGCCCGTAGTTCGGTGTCGTGAGGAAGAGCGAGCCGCCGGGACGTGTGACGCGGACCAGCTCGGCCAGCCAGGGCTCCGGGCTGGCGAGGTGTTCGATGACGTCCATCGAGACGACCAGGTCGAAGGAGTCGTCGGGGTAAGGTAGCGGCCCGCCGTCCGCCAGCACATCCGCGCCGGCGAGCCTCTCTCCGTGGAGCTCGCGGGCGAGCGCGACCGCGCGCGCGTCGATGTCGCACGCGGTGAAGCGGGCGCCGGCCGCGGAGACGTGGTCGAGCTCGAAGAAGGGCCCAGCGCCGACGTTCAGGACCTCGTTGCCGGTGCGTTCTCGCACCGCCCGGCCGAGCGCGGCGACGATGGGCCCGTGATAGAGCCGCCACGGCAGCCGGAGCTTGAGCCGATGATTCGAGAAGTAGTCGACCGGCTCGGGCATCACTCCGGTCTCTTGCAGACGACGAGGAACTCGCCGGTGAGCGAGGAGCTCCCGAGCGCCAGCGCGGCTCGGACCAGCGCGTAGGCGACCGGCGCGGCTCGCTCGCGCGCGCGCGGGAAGTTGGTCCACCGGGTGGTGAGGCGCTTGTTCAGCCAGCCTGCGAGAGACGGTAAGAGGAAGGCCTCGAACGCGCTGGTCGTCGCGCTCGAGAGCACCGGCTCGATGCGCTCGACCTCGAACCCCGCGCTGCTCACGAGTTCCCGCCACTGGGGCGCGTCGTAGAGGTGATGGTGACGAAACGTGCGGTCGATGCTCGCCTCGACCGCGCGTGCGGCCGGCTCCGCTCCGAGGCGCCGCAGGGCGCGCACCGACCACATCGCGGACGCCCAGTCTCGCTGAGGCACGAACAGATACGCGCGTGCCCCGGGCCGCAGGCTATGGCAGATGTTTCGGAGCGCGGCGTCGAGCGCGGGGACGTGCTCGAGGGAGCAGTTCGCGATGCAGGTCGCGAAGAACGCCTCGGGGAGCCGTGCGCGGGTAATGTCGCCGATGACGATCTGCTGGTAGGCGTGGCTGGCCTGCGCCCAGCGCCCCTCGTTGGCGTCGATGTCGATGCCCCAGACCTCCTCGGTGCCGAAGGCGATCTTCGCGAAGAGCCCGTCTCCGCACCCGACGTCGAGGATCGGGCCCTCGCAGTCATAGCGGCGAAGCGCGGTGAGTCGGGCGCACTCCTTGATGCAGAGCGCGGCCGGCGCGTGGGGAAAATAGCGCGTGAAATCCTCGAGCGAGACCTCGGGGAGAGGTTGCCGCGACGTCATGGGACCCCGCCTTCTAGCACGCGCGAAGGGCGAGGGGAGCGCCCGGCGTGCGGCCGCGTGGCCGCCGCCTCATTGCGCGAGCAACGCGCCGAGCCCGCTCGCGCGCTCGATACGACGCTCGAGCGCCTCGCGCAGCTCAGCGAGGTCTCCGAGCCAGGCGAGCTGGTTCCTCGCGCGGGTCACGCCGGTGTAGACGAGCTCCCGCGTCTCGATAGGAGATCTCTTGCCCGCGAGCACCATGGCGACGCGATCGAATTGGGAACCTTGGGACTTGTGCACCGTCATCGCGAGCGCCCCTTCGTGCGCCGGCAGGCGTGAGAGGTCCACCGCGCGGACTTTCCCCGCGTGCTCGTGCAGGAAGACCGCAGCGACTCGGCCGCTCAGAGTCGGCAACACGAGCCCGACGTCGCCGTTCATGAGCTCGACGTCGTAGGCGTTCTCGGTGACGATGATGGGTCGCCCGATGAAGTGAGCGCCGCGGCCGGTGTGCTCGCCGAGATACTCACGCACTCTCTGGGCGAGCGCTCGCTCGAGGCGCTCGACGCCGAGCGGACCGCGGCGGTGGACCGACAGCACCCGGTAGCGCTCGAGCGCGCCGAGCAGCTCGCGCTGAAAATCCGGCTCTGCGGCTCGACGCCGGCCGTTCGGCCGTGACCACGTCTCCCGAAGCAGCTTCGCGTAGCCGTCGAGGTGGTGAGTTCCTCCGTCCTCGGCGAGCCACTCGAACCCCTCGAGGTAGGGCTCCGCCAGCAGGTCGAGCTGCTCGTCGGTCGGCCGCGCCGCGCCGGACGAGGTCGCGGGTTCCGGCGCGCCGAGCCAGCGCACGCGCGCGCCCGGATGGCGCTCCTTCTCGGCGTGCTCGCGCCCGCTGAAGACCGCGAGCGCGGCGTCGAGGCGCGCGCGCTCCTCTGCTGCGGAGGCCGCGCGCCCTTGGAGCCGCGCGGCGATGAGCGCGACGTCCGGCGCGGTCGCGAAGCGCCGTGAGATCGTGAACCTCACTACGTGCGACGTCAGGCGTGGAGCGTCGACCAGGTCGGCGAGCACCGAGCCCGCCTCGACGCTCGCGAGCTGATCCCGATCGCCCAAGAGGACCAGACGCGCGTCTTCGCGCACCGCCTCGACCAGCCGCCGCATCAGCGTGAGGTCGATCATGGATACCTCATCGACCACGACCACGTCTGCTGGGAGCGGATTCTTGGCGTCGTGACGAGCCGACCCGTCGGGTCGAATGCCGAGCAAGCGGTGCAGGGTGCTCGCCTCGAGCGCGCCGAGCGCCTCGGAGATCGACTCCGGCACCTCGAGCGGCGGCGTTGCCCCGAGGCTGACGCCCTCTCGAATCGCTTCGCGCATCCGGACCGCCGCCTTCCCGGTGGGCGCAGCCAGTGAGATCACGAGCTCCGGCCGCGCGCCGAGCAGCGCCGCGAGCAGACGCGTGATTGAGAAGGTCTTGCCGGTGCCCGGCCCTCCCACGACGAGCGCGAGTCGCTCGCACGCCGCGAGCCGCACCGAGCGGGCTCCCTCGCCGTCCGGTTCGCCCGGGAAGAGCCGCGCGAGCACCTGGTCGAGCTCGGTGATCCGGGCGCTCGCCGGAACGCCGAGCTTCGCCCGCTCGAGGAGCGAGCCGGCGAGGAGCTCCTGCTCTCGATACATGCGTCGGGTGAGGAGCAGCACGCCGCGGTCAGTCTGCTGCGTGACGAACGGCGTGAGGGGCCCGGCGGGCTCACCGACCAGCGGCGAGGCGAAGGTAGCGTCGCGCCACGCCGGCGCCGGCGGCCACGGGAGCGAGGCTTCTCCCGCGTCGGGCTCGAGACCGCGCTCGGTCGTCTCGGGCTCGTCCCTCATCGCGCGCTCGGTGTCGACCTGCTCGCTGACCCGGAGGAGATCGACCCCGGCGTGTCCGACGCGCGGCGCGCGCACCGCGAAGGCGAGCCCGAGCATCCGCTCGGCGCTCGTCTCTCCGAAGCGCGGCGCCACCAGCGCCACGGCGTACAAATCCGAGGCGGCGAGCACGCCGGCGTCGACGAAGGGACGAGCGCGTTCCATGAGCTCGTCGGCCGTCATGTCGCGACTCCCTTCGCGTCGAACGCCTCGTCGAGGGCTCGGATCACTTCTCCCGCGAAGCGATCCCCGAACACGCCGAGGCAGCGGCCGGACCCGCCGGCGTCTCGCGGCGTGTCCGCGCCGCCCATGCCGCGCAGGAAGAGGTAGAGATATCCGCCGAGGTGCCGGTCGTAGTCGTAGCCGCGGAGCCTCGCGCGGAGATGCCGGTGGAGGGCGAGCGTGTAGAGGAGCGCCTGGAGCGGATAGCCCGCCTGGCTCATCTCGCGACCGAGCTCGCCGTGCGCGTAGGCGCCCGCCGAGCGATCTCCAATCCTATTGGTCTTGTAGTCTGCGAGGAAGTAGCGCCCGTCCGCGGTGCGGAAGACGAGATCGATCGAGCCCGTGAGGATCCCCGCGAGCTCCCCGATGAGGGGGCGCCCCCGCCGGCTCTCCTCGACTTGTAGGGCAAACCAGCCCCTGATGGTGGGATCGCAGCTGTCACGCGCCAGCTCGAACGCTTGCGTGAGCCGCGCAGGGTCGGCGCAGCCGGGCCGGGTAGAGTGGGGGTGGGGGGTCGGTTCGGCGCGGGAAAATCCCGTCCCGGCGCCCAGACGGAGATCGAACGGCACCTCGTCGAAGCGCTCCGCCGCGCGGAGCCCGCCCAGCGTGAAGCCGCGCGGGAGGCTCGGAGGGCGCTCGCTCGACGAGGTCGAGTCGAGCGGCGTCTCCAGGATCGAGGGGAGCCGCTCCACGAGCTCCCGCCCGAGGGCGGCGTGCTTCGTGAGCCCCGAGCGCTGCACGGCCTCGCCGATCAGCGCCTCGAGCGCTCGGCCGTCCTTGGCGCGTCGCGACGGGAAGTCGAGCGCCTCGAGGACCTCGTGCACCAAGGTCCCGTAGCGGCGCCCGCCCCCGCCGAGGAGCCGCGCGTACTCGTGAAATGTCGCGGGTGTCTGCGCGCTCGTGCGGCTCTGGAGCGAGCGCGCGTCCTCGGCGGGAGGCGCGGCGACCGTCACGGTCGACGCGGCGACTTCTCGTTCGAGCTTCTCGTCTCGATCGAACGCGCCGACGAGCCCGCTGTAGCTCGTGACCCGAAATGGGCTCTCCATGGGCGCGCGCTCGCTCGGCCAGGGCGCAAGGCCCGGTTCCGGCGGCGCCGAGGCCGGTGGGTTCCATACGACGAGCCCCGGCTCGAGCGGTTCCTCGGCGTGCCACTCGATCGCCCCGGCGGACTTGGCGCAGAGGGCGTCGAGCCGGCGCTGCGCTTCCTCCCACGCCGGGTTTCGCTCTTCGGCGCCGCCTCCCGGGGATTTCGCAGAGAAGTCCGGCATCGAGTCGTCGTCGAAGCCCGAGCTCCCGGGAGCGCGCAGCAGCAGTCGTCCGAGCGCCGTCGCGCTCGGGCGCATTCCCTCGGAGCCGATGGGCCCGTACCAGGCGACGACGTGATGCTTGGCGCGCGTCAGCGCGACGTACACGCGCCTGAGCTCCTCGCGCCGCTGCTCCTCGTCGCGGCGCGCGAGCGCGGCCGCGCGCTCCCGGCTCCCGCGCGGCTCGGCATGGAGCGTCGGCGCCCCGTCGTCGCGCACGAGGAACGGTGCCCCGTCGTCCCGGCGATTGCGCACCGACCACCCGAAAGGGACGAGCACGATCCCGTACTCGAGGCCCTTGCTGGCGTGCACGGTCTCGATACTCACCGCGCGCGCGTCGCTCTCGAGTCGTTGTGCCGCCTCCTCTCCCCCGGTATTTCGTCGTGAGCGAAGCCAAGCCGAGAGCGTGCCGGGCCCGGGACGACGTGCGCGATCTTCGGCGTGCAATAACTCGAACAAGTGCCGGAGATCGGTCGCGTGTCGCTCGCCCTCCGGCATCGCGAGGAGCCGCGGGAAGACCCCGAGCTCGTCCGCCTCGCGGTCGAAGGTCCTCGCGAAGCCGCACTCGTCCCAGCGCTCCAGCGCAGAGGCGAGCCGCGCGACCCAAGCGGCGTAGTCGCGAAGCTCGGCCAAGCCCGAGTCGTGCGCTTCCTGCTCGGCGGCCTCGCCGCGGTCCGCGACGGCGAGCGCCCACCCGAGCTCGTCCGCTGTCCAGCCGAAGAGCGGCGTGACCGCGGCCGCCCGCGCGCTTCGGTCGCGCCCGCCTCCGGCGACCGCGTCGAGCCAGGTCGCGAGCCAGTCGGCCGCGCGAGCGTCGAACACGGAGCCCTTGGAGGCCGCGACCGCGGGGATGCCCGCACGGCTGAGCGCTCGCCGGACCGTCGCACCCTCGAAGTGGTCGCTGACCAGCACCGCGAGGTCCCGCGGCTCGACCTCACGCGGACCATGCTCGTCCACGAGCTGCCCGCGCTCCCCCGAGAGCCACGCGAGCGCCTCACGGGTCGCGAGCCTCGCGGCGAGCGTCACGTCCTTCTTCGGAATCCCGAGCCCTGCTCCACCCTGAATCACTCGGGCGTCGATGAAGCGGAGGCTGAGCCCGGCGCTCGCCGGTGCGAGCCGAGCGCCATGACGAGCGGTGACCTCGACGTAGTCGATGTCGGCCTCGTCGAAGGCGCGAGAGCCTTGACGGAAGAGCGCGTTCATCGCGCTCACCACCGGGGAGTCCGAGCGGAAATTCGTGGTCATGGTTCGGCGGCGCGACCGCTCGACGAGCCGCGCGGCGGCGAGGTAGACGTGCACATCCGCGCCGCGAAAGGCGTAGATCGCTTGCTTCGGATCGCCGATGAGGAAGAGCCGCCGGCGCTCGTGGAACGCCGCGTGAAGGACGCTCCACTGCGCCTGGTCGGTGTCTTGGAACTCGTCGACCAGCACGGCTCGGAAGCGCTCGCGGATCCGCGCGGCCAGCGGGCTCGACGCGCCTCCCGTCTGCTCGATGCGCTCGGCGAGCCGCGAGAGGATCCCGTCGAACGTGAGCGCGCGCCGGCGGAGGAGCTCGGCCTCCACGCGTCCGCGGACCGTGCGCGCGTACGCGGCGAGTGGCGCGAGCGACTCGAAGATGGCGTCGTGCGCGTGAAGGAACTCGTCGAGCTCCACGATGAGCGGCCACCACGGGCGCCCGTGGAGCTCTTCCGGCGTCTTCCCCCAAATGTTCTCGATGTGGGCCCTCCGCAGGCGACGCACCGCGGGTTCGCTCTTGTCGAGGTGGGGTGCGCCGGCGCCGAGCCAGGAATCGATCCGGGCCACCGAGCCCTCGACGTAGCGCTTCTGCTCCCCCTGGAGCACGCGGCCCTTGCCGTCCGCGTCGCTCGCCAAGAGAGCCAGCGCGTCGCGGCTCGCTCGCGAGCGCCAGCGCTCCCGCAGGACGCCGACTCGCGCCGTCCACGCGCGCACTCTCGTAATCGCCTCGGCGAGGCTCTCCTCGCCAGCCGGTGCGACGCGCGGCTCGGTCGCCGCGCTCATCGCCTGGGCGACGTCGATGAGCGCAGCTTTCGTCACGCCCGCCGCGGACAGGAACCCCGCGACGTCGGCGCTGACGTCGGCGTAGCTGGTCGCGAGCGTGTCACACGCGATTTCCGTCACGACCTCGCCGGCGTCCGTCACGAGCTCGAGCCCGGTGTCCTGCCCGGAGTCGAAGGCGAGCTCACTCAGCATTCGCTGCGCGAAGCCGTGAATCGTCGAGATCGGTGCGAGATCGAAGGCCCGGAGGGCGTCCTCGAGCCGCTTCTCGACTTGGTCGCGGTTCGGGAGCTGTTCCAGTCGCTCGATGACGACGTCACCGTCAGGGAGCGGCCCTCCGCGCAGCGTGTCGAGCCCGAGGCGCAGCCGCGCGCGGATCCGCTCGCGGAGCTCCGCGGTGGCTGCGTTGGTGAACGTGATGGTGAGGATGTGCTCCACCGAGAGCCCGTACTCGGCGACGAGACGCAGGAAAATCCCGGCGATCTGGTAGGTCTTCCCCGTGCCGGCGCTCGCCTCGAGTAGCCAGGTGCGCTCATCGGAGAGGTCGAGCCGTTCGTCCCACGGGAGGTGCTGGTCGCCCGGGAGCTCGTCGTCCGGGCTCATGCTCCTTCCTCCTTGGAGTGTCTCTGCTTGGACGGCTGCGCCTCGAGCAGTGGGAGCCACACCGTGGCAGCGAGCTCCACGATTCGCTCGGCGTCCTCGGCGAGGTCGTCGATGGTGAGGTGCCCGAACAGCGCCGAGACCCAGAGGTCGTCGAGCTCGCCGCGACTCCTCGGGCTCCCGGTCCACTCGCCGGAGCGACCTCGCACGAGCGCCGCGTCGTTCACGGCGGGCGAGCGCTGCTTCTCCGCGATGAGCGCGCGGGACAGCACAGGGAACAGCGGGAGCGGCGAGCGACGAAGCGCTCGCCAGACCTCGACCAGCGCCGCGAGCCGTTGCGCGGCGGCCTCGGCTCCCGCAGGAGCCGCGAGGACGACGCTCGTAGCGTGTCCCACGAGGTGCGCGAAGCCGACCGATTCCCCGGCCGCGACCGCGACGAGCAGCGTGATCCACGCGATGAGCTGGCTCCGGTCGCTGGGGGACTTCCCGCCCGTGAGCCAGACCAGCCGCCGCTGCTCGCCATCCCAGCGGACGTCGTTGGCCGTCGCGGTCACGATCAGCCCGCCTACGTCGACGCTCGCGTGGAAGGGTTCGGTCGCGTCCCCCGGGAGCTCGTCCGCTCGCTCGCGCGCCGTGGCGACCTCGGAGAGGCGCTGCTCGAGCGCGCGCTTCCCGCCTGCGCCGAGCGGCAAGATGCCTTCCCCACGGAGTCGCGCCTCGAGCTGGGTGACGTCGGGAGCCGCCCCGCTCGAACCGGACTCGAGGAGCCGCGCGCGGAGCTTCCAGGCGTCCAGCCCCTCTTGCTCGAGCGGCTCGCGATCGGGCACCTCCGAGCCCCCCGCTTCGAGCCGAATGCCGAGCCGCCTCTCGAGCAACTCGCGCTGCGGGCCCACGAGCGCGCTCGCGAGCTGTTCGGCAGAGAGCGACGTGGGTGGGCTCTCCTCTTCGGGCCAGGTGGCCGCCAGCGTGGTCGCCGGTAGGCCCGCGAGGCGACGCTCGCCAGACGCGGCCCGCGCCGCCTTGGCCCAGAGTTCGTCGAAGGGGAGGCGCCCCGCGTCGCGGAACGTGTCCTCGCTCCAGGGCTGGAGCGGGTGACGGATCGCGAGCGCCTCCGCCTCTCGACCCGTTCCGGCTGCGATGAGCTCGGCGAGCTCGCTTACGACGACGGAGGGGGGCGTGGCCTTGCCGTGCTTCGGCTCGAAGCCGTCGCTGAAGAGCAGCAGGGCGTCTCGAGCGCAGAGGAGCGCTTCGAGGAAGAGGTGCCGATCGATGGTGCGCCGGTCGAGCTCGCCGTCGCGCGGCAGCGCGAACGGGTCCCAGGCCGCGACCTGCGCAGGTCGCGGGAACACCCCGTCGTCCAGGCCGAGGATGGCGATCACGCGGAAGGGTACCGAGCGCATCGGCTCGAGCGAAGAGACCGTCACGGCGCCGGTCGCCTGGCGATCGCCGCGTCGAGAGAGCTCGAAGGCGTCACCGAGCAGCCACAGGATGGCGGCGCACTCGAAGCGAAGCTCGTCGGCGACGCCGCTCGGCAGCAGCGCCTCCAGCGCCCCCTCGACCTCCATCCGCAGCCAAGTCGCCTCGTCACTGACCGCGGTGAGCCGGTCGAGCAGGTCGCGCAGCCGCACGCGCCACCCCTCGGCGTTGGCCGGCTCGTTCGCGCGCTGGCTCGCCGCTTCGAGCTCGGCCAAGGCCTGCGCGAGCTTCCCGAAGCGTGCCACGCGCTCGCTCGGCCCGAGATCGAGCGGGACGGCAGGCGGGAGGTCCGCGTGCGCCGCGCCCTCGACGACCTCGAGGTCAGACGGGTCGTGCATCAGGACGCCGAGCGCGAGCCGCTCGAGCCCGAAGCGGACCGTGTTCTGCGCGAGCTCGGGCTGAGCGTGGCGCGCGCGATCTCGGGGATCCCAGGCCCAACGGATCCCGGATTCGCTGACCATTTCGCCCAGATCCGCGAGATCGGCGTCATCGATGGAGAAGCGCGCGCGAACGGGCGCGAGCGAGAGCAACTCGAGGAGCCGCGACGCGGTGACGCGCTCATTCGAGAGCGCGAGGGCGCGCAGCAAGGCGTCCGCGACCGGGTTGGTGGCGCGCACGCCCAGATCGGCGACGGACAGCGGGATCGCCTGCTCGCCGTTGCCCCTGCGTGAGAGGACTGCCGCGACCAGCGGCGCGAACCTCGGGAGATCCGGCGTCATGACGAGCACGTGACGCGGCTCGAGCGACGCGTCCTCCGCGAAGCGACGGAGGAGCTCGTCGCGCAGCGCCTCGCACTGGCGGAGCGCGCCATGGCAAGCGTGGAGCTGGACCGATGCGCGGTCGCTGCTCTCGCTCCAGGGCGCGTCCCCGGCTCGCGGATTGCTCTCCGCGCGCTCGATGAAGCGGTGCAGCCGTCCGAGCAGCGACGGCGCCGGCTCGAAGGGCGGCCGGTCGGTGGGCTCCTCGTAGCCCACCGCTTCCAGCCACTTCTGCAGCTCACGACTCGGCGCGCCATTGGCGGCGAGCAGCGCGTTCTCTTGCTCGAGCTCCGCGAGCACCGCGCGCGTCTCGGCGGCGCTCTTGGCCTCTTTCAGCGCCGAGCGCTGCTCGCTCTTCTTGCGGATGTCCTGCCACCACTCGGATGACGGTGCGATGGTGAAGAGGTGCACCTCGAGGTGCCGCGCCAGCGCGGCGAGGCGCGCGCGATCGCCGGGCCCGAGCGTCGAGAGCCCGAACACGAACAGCGCGCGACCGGTAGCTTGCGCCGAGAGCGACTGGACCTCCTCGAGCCGATGCGCCGGCGAACGCTCGCCGATGCTCTCGCTGAGATCGTGGAGCAGCGCCGCGAGCCAGGCGTGCTCCGCCGGTGCCGAAGCGGGAGCTCTCGCCCAGGCGACTGCGTCGCTCGAGCGATCATGCATGAGCCGCTCGAGCGTGACCGCGACCTCGGTCGCGAACGCGAGCTCACGAGCCTGGACCGTGTCGCCGACCTCGCCCAGGTAGGTTCTCACTCGGGCGAACCGAGGCTCGCCGAGCCGCGCGCGGAGCCTGACGAGGACACGCAGCGCGAGCCTCGGCCCCGACCAGTCGCTCTCGGCTCGGGTCGTCTCCCAGAACACCGCACGGGGCGCGCGCTCCGCTCCCTCACCGAGCCAGCGGGCGGCCCCCTCGAAGGCCGTGCGCGGGAACAAGAAATCCACCCGCGCGCAGCTACCCCCCAGGGTGGCGAGCTCGTGCCGGAGCCAGCGCTCCATCCCGCGGCTGCCGACCACGATGGGCATCGGCTCGAACGGATCGTCGGGATACGACTCGGTGAGCGCCCGGTCGAGCTCGAGGACCAGCTCCTCCACCCGCTGACTGCGATGCACGTGTAGCGTCACGAGCCTTCACGTCCGGTGTCGTCTTCGATGAAACGATAGCGCGCCCCGCGCTTCTGGCCGGAGTGTTCGATGCGCTCGTCGTCCTTGAGGCGGCTCAGCATGCTGCTCCAGGAATTCTCGATATCCACCCCATGCTCTCTACATTTCGCGATGATCTCCCTCCGATCCATCGCCTCGCCCTGCTCGCGAAGGACGCGGGCGACGCACTCGTAAGCGTCGTGCGCGCTCGTGGCGGGCGCTTCGAGCGCCATCGTTGGCGCCCGAGGACGCTCGTGACGCGTCCGTTCTCCAGGCGGCAAGAGCCTCTCGTGCTTGGGCTCCTCCGCGGTGGCGAGGATGACCTCGGTGAGCGCCCCACCGATCGCCGCGCGGGCGAGCTCGAGCACGTGGTCGTGGTGCGTGAACACGAGCACTTGGACGTGCTTGGACAGCTTCGCGAGCACCTTCAATGCGGCGGTGGTCCGAAGATCATCGAGATGGACGAAGACGTCGTCGAGGAGGAGCGGGAACGGCGTGCTCTCCGCCGCGCGCTCCGCGATGGCGAGCCTGAGCGCGAACCAGATGGTGTCCGCAGTCCCGTCCGACAGCTCGGTCACCTGCTTCTCCGATCCGCTCGCGCTCTCGGCGACGAGCGTCGGCTCGCTTCCGTCGCGGTCGATGACGAGCCGCGTGTAGGCGCCGTCCGTGAGCGCGGCGAAGAGCTCCGAGGCTCGCGCGACGATGAAATCAGCGCCCTCGGCCGCGCGCTGCTTCGCCTTGGTGATCAGCCATTTTGCGGCCTCGAGCCGCACCAGCGCCTCGGCGCGCGCGAGGACCTCGGCGCGCGCGAACGCCAGCTCTTGCGCGGGATCGGCCCCGCCCCGCTCGGCCTCGAGCTCCTGGAACTCGGCCCGCGCCACCCCGAGCTCCTCGGTCAGGCGCTCTTGTTCTTTGATGAGCTCGCCTCGACCGGCCTCGAGCTCGGCGCGCGCCGTCTCGAGCTCGGCGATCGAGCGCCCCCCGAGCCGCTCCTGAGCCGACGCGACGCCCGCGGGCCAGTGGAGCACGAGCGCGCTGTCGAGCTCGGCGAGCCTTCGCCGGAGCTCCTGCGCGCAGCGCGCGCGCGCGCAGGCGCCCGCGAGCGCGGCGTCGGTCGTTTCTCCGGCGAGGCCGGCTTCTCTCCACGCCTCGGCGAGCATTCCCTCGGCGCGCTCTCGCGCCCGCTCTGCGCGACTCAGGGAGTCCCGCGCTCGAGCGTGCGCCTGCGAAGCCTGCTCACGCTCCGCGCGCTTCCGCTCCGCGTCCTCGAGGAGCCGGACCAACCCGACGACGGCGTCGCGCGGGTCGATGGCGCGAAGCTGCTCGACCTCCGGGGTGAGCGCGAGGGCTCGATCGATGAGCGCGCGGGCTCGCACCTCGAGGTCGACGATCGCGCCTTCTTGCCGGGCGAGCCCGCCGGTGAGCGCGCGGAGCTCGCTCGCGCGGCTCTCGAGCCGAGCCTGCGCGTCGAGCCAGGCCTCGACCGCGACCATATCCGTGGTCACGCCCGGCGGGAGCGTCGCGCCGCGCTCTTCCCAGCGGCGCTGCCAGTCGTCCTCGTCTTGCCGCGCGCTCTCGAAGTCGCCCTCACCTTCGCGGACCCGGTCGCGCGCCGACTTCACCTCGAGGAGGAGCTCTTCGGCGACCTGGTTTCGCGCGGCGCGGACCGCGAGCTCGGCCTCGAGCGCCTTCTGAATCGACCTGACACCGTCGAGCTCCAGGACCGCGGGCAGCTCGCGTCGCGCGAGCGTGAGCGCGTCGGTTCGGAGCTCATCGCGCTCGCCCTCGGCGGTAGTGAGCTGGTCCGCGAGCGACTCGGCCTCGGCGAGGAGCGCGAGCAGGTTCTGGTGCTCGCTCAGCCACGCCTTCGGGTTCTCGGGGGGCGCCTGGCAGAACGGCCAGAGCGCGCGCCAGGCGTCGAGGGCGCGCTGGTGGTCGGCGCTTCGGCGCTGGTCTTCGCCGACGGCCTCGTCGCGCTCGCGCGCTCGTTCCGAGACCACCCTGCGAGCACCCTCCAGCGCGCCCGCCTGGGCCGCCGCGTCGAAGCGGAGATCGGCGACCTCATCCGCTCTGCTCACCTGCCGCCGATAGTCGGTCGTGAGCGTGCTGAGCGCGCTCGCCTGGTCGCTCGCGCCGGGAGCGAGCCAGCGCGCGGCGAGCTCTTCGAGCGCTGCGTCACGCGCCCGGCGCGCCGCGTCGAGGTCGTCTCGTGACGGCGCCGCGAGCGCGCGGGTGCGCTCGTCGAGCTCCGCTTCTGCGCCCGTGAGGCGACCTTCGGCGCCCTCGCGGGCGGTCCGCGCGGAGTCGCGCGCCCGCGTCGTCGTGTCGAGCTCGAGCGCGCCCTGCAGGATGAGCTCGGGTGAAGCTACCGGGAGCGTGGCGAGCTCGCCCACCGGGACGCCGGCGAGCCCGAGCGTCACGGCCAGATGGCGCGCGCGAGCGCGAACCTCGATGAGCTCGCTGCGGAGCCGGCGCGCGCTCTCGTCGAGCTCGAGCGCGCGCGCCACGGCTTGGCTCGCCTCGGTGAGCGCGCGCACCTCCATCGGAGGAGCCTCGGCGAGCGCGCGTTCGGCCGTGGCGAGCGCGCTGCGCGACTTGTCGAGCCGCTTCTTGGCCTCCGCGCGCGCGTGGCCCGCCGCGCGGCCCGCCTCGATGGCGCTCTTCAGCGCTTCGCGCTGGGGCAGCGGGATGATCAACGCGTCGGCGCTCGCCGCGAAGGCGTCGTCGCGCGGGTCTCCGCCGAACTGCCGGACCAGCTGCGCTAGCTCGTTCTCGGTGGTCGCGAGCTCGCGCCGCTTGCGCTCGAGCTCCTCGCGGAGCGTCGGGAGCAACCCGGTGAGGCGGTCGATGTCCTTGATTTCCGCGCCGAGGTCGAGGAGCGGGGAAGGCGCGGGGAGCTCTTCGAGCCGCGCCCGCGCGTCCGCCTCGTCGCGCGCGAGCTCCGGGAGCTGCCCGTCGGCGTCGCGCAGGTTCCCCGCGAGCGCCTCGGCGCGGCCGGGCCACTCCGCGTCCGGGATGGCGCCGTCGGCGGCGAGCGCGTCGAGCTCCGACTGGAGCGGGGCTCGCTTCTCGTACGCCGAGAGCCCCGCCACGAGGCCCGCGAGCTCGTCGAGCTCGGCGCTCGCCGCGTTGGCCTTCTCCTTGGCTGCGACGACGCGTTCGCGGAGCCGGTCGACCGCCGTCTTCCGTTCGTCGTACTGCTTGAAGCGAGGAAGCTCCTCGAGCTCCCTCCGCGCTGCTTCGTAGCGCTCGAGTGGCTCTTTCAGGGTGCTCAGCGACTTCCTGTTCTTCGACTTACCGGTGAGCTTCTCGAGCGCGCCCTCGATCTCGGCGAGGTCGCGCGCTCGCTCCCCGGTGCTCGCGGCGAAGACGATGTCTCCGAGGGCGCTGGTCAGGCTGAGCAGCTTGCCGCCCGCCCGGAGGTTACTGTGGTCGATGAAGAACACGCCGCGAAACCGCCCGACATGCGCGGAGGCGAGCAGCTCCTCGAGCGCGTGGGAGGAGTCGGTCGCTTCGAGGCGTTGTCCGCGCCGCGTAAGACGGAACGGCGCGCCGTCCGAGAGCGCCCCCTCCGCGTGCGCGACGAAATCCGCGTCGCGCGCGAGCGGCTTGACGAGCTTGCTATAGTCTTCGTTGGCGCGTCCGAAGAGCAGCATGGAGAGCGCGCGCATCGCGGTGGTCTTCCCTGACTCGTTGTCACCGAGCACGACGGTGACGCGCGGCCCGAGGGTGAGCGGCGGGAGCCCCTTCCAGAGCCCGGCGCGCTCGAACGTAAGCTCGGCGATACGCATGGGCTCAACTCCGCGCGTCGAGGATGACGTCGAGCGCGCGCGCGAGCAGCGCCACCGCGTCGTCCTGCGACAGGGGGTCTCCATCTCGGAGCCGCAGCTCCGCCGGGAGCGCCCAGTCGTGGCTCGCGCGGAGCAGCGACGCGTCGGTCTTGCGGAGCTGCTTTCGCACATGAGCCACCGCCTGGAGCAGAGCTTCCCGCTCGGCTTCCTCGGCGACCAGCGCCCGCGTGAGCTCCGCGAGCTCGAGCTCGAGCCCGTCAGCACCGCCGAGGTCACGGCCCCGCTCGACCAGGACCTTCTCGAGCCAGATCCCGTCGCGATCGTCGTCGAGCGCGACCACGAGATCGCTCGCGAGCGCGTCGGGGCTCACGTGCCGCCCGCCAGCCGCCGGGACGCCGGTGAGCGTCAGCCGCACCACCGAGAGCCGCTGCTGGTTGCGATCTTCGGCCGTCTCTCGGCGAACCCGCGCGGCGAGCGCCTCGACGCGGTCACCGGCGAGCTCCGCGTCGTCGACGCGCAGGTGATGCCACCGCACGACGTCGAGCGCTCGGTGCTCGACGCCTCTGACCCCCGTGCCGTCGTAGCTCACGACGCTCGCGCCCTTCGCGCCCGTCTCTCGGGCGTGCCGGCCTTGCAAGTTGCCCGGGAAGACGATGGTCGCGCCCTTCTCTTTCATGACCGAGTGCTGGTGCACGTGACCGAGCGCCCAGTATTGATAGTGAAGCGCGCCGAGCTTGGCGGGCGAGGTCGGCGCATACGGCTCGTGCGCCGTGTCCGTGAGGGCGGTGTGCAAGAGCCCGATGTTGAGCGCGCCGGGAACCGCCTCGGGGAAACCGTCGGTGAGGTCCTCCCGGCAGTCACGCCGGGGATAGCTCCGCCCGTGCACCACGACGCCCGGTGCGGGCTCGAAGGACTCGGCGGCTTCGCGCGAAAGCACGGTGACGTTGTCCGGCAGGCGCCCCTCCTGCGGCGAGAGGCCGGCGAAATCGTGATTACCGAGCACGGCGACGACCGGGATCCCGCGCTCCCCGAGGCGACGCATGGCGCGTCGAAACACCCGCTCCGAGGCGAGCGTCGGGTTGGTGTCGAAGGTGTCGCCGGCGAGGACGACGAAGTTTACCTCCTCACCGATGGCGAGCTCGACGAGGTTGCCGAGCGCGCGCTCGACGGCGCCGCGGATGGCCTCGACCGGCGCGCCGTCACGCTGCTCGAGGTTGGTGAGCGCAGAGCCGATATGCAGGTCAGCGGCGTGCAGAAATTTCGGCATGAGCGGACCTCCGAAGGTACTCGACCCTCGCGCCGAAGCTCAAGGAGCGCGCGGGCTACGATATGACGGAGAATGTCCTAGTCTGCCGACCGGCACGACCGGCCGGCTCGACCTGCGCTCGCCGTCGGCTCAGCGCGCGCTCGGGCCCGCGCGCTCCCGAAGGCCGCGAGCCCTTCGCGATGCTTCGTGGCGAGGACGACGCGCACGGCGAGTCCTCGCCGAGCGCTCCCGAGGACGCGAGTCCTGCGAGACTGGAGTTTTGTTGTCGGACCGGCGCGGAACCGCGATGACCGCCCGGCGCGATTCCGCGCCGGCCCGACAATTTCCCTAGGCCGGCTGGTTGGCCGTTGCTTCACCCAGCGGGCGCTCGTACCCTCGGGGCATGCGAAACGCGCGATGGCTCTGGGTGGCGCTCGGGATGTCGGCTCTTGCCCTCGCGGCCGGCTGTGGAGGCTCGGATGAGTCGAGCGGCGGCGCGGCGGCCGCGGGCGGCGCGTCCGGCGCGGGCGCGGGCGGCGAATCCGCTAGTGGCGGAACCCCAGGTTCGGGCGGCGCGGGCGGCGCGAACACCGGGGGCGCGGCAGGCTCGCCGAGCACGGGCGGGAGCGCAGGCGCCGCGGGCGGCGCGGGCACCGGGGGCGGAGCGGGCGCGGCTGGCAGCGCGGGCGCGTCGGGCGGCGCTGGCGGAGCGAGCGGCGCAGGCGGGACCGGTGGCGCAGGCGGGACCGGTGGCGCGGCGGGCGCCGGCGGCGGCTGCGGTGGCGGCGCGACCGGGACGCCGGTGACCAGCACCGGCGACGATCAGTGGCAATGGATCAACGTCCCGGGCGCGAAGTGCCGCGACGGCTCGGCGACCGGCTTTGCGATCAACTTCCACGGCGCGTCGAGCGAGGTCATGGTGTTCCTCGAGGGCGGCGGCGCGTGCTTCAACACCATGACGTGCATGGCGAACCCGTCGAAGTTCGGGCAGTCCGAGTACAATTCGTGGCGCAACGCGGGCGGGAAGGCCGGCGTGTTCGATCGTTCGAAGGCGGCGAACCCGGTGCGTGACTGGAACTACGTCTATATCCCTTATTGCACGGGCGACGTGCACGCGGGCGACAACCCCGGCGGTAAGCCCTCGGGGGGGACGGCGCAGCAGTTCGTCGGATACACGAACGTCGGGAGCTATCTGAAACGGATCGTGCCGAGCTTCCCGAGCGCGACGCGCGTGCTGCTCACCGGCGTGAGCGCGGGCGGGTTCGGCGCTGCGGCAAACTACGATCAGGTGCAGCGTGCGTTCGGCTGCACACCAGTCGATCTCATCGACGACTCGGGCCCGCCGATGTCCGGCCAGTACCTCGAGACCTGCCTTCAGGATCAGTTCCGGCAGCTCTGGGGTCTCGACAAGACGATCCTGAAGGACTGCGGTGCGGACTGCCCGACCCACGACGATTACCTGCTCGACTACGTCGGCCACCTCGCGAAGACGCACTCGACTCGCACCCAGGGGCTCATCGAGAGCACCGAAGACAGCGTGATCCGCACCTTCTTCGGCTATGGGGCGAACGACTGCAACACGCTCTTCGGCAACATGCCGGCGGCTGATTTTGCCGCAGGGCTCACCGACGCGCGCTCGAAGCTCCAGGCGAACGCGAGCTTCGGCTCGTTCCTGTTCGGCGGGACGGACCACACGAGCCTCGGCGGGAGCGCGTTTTATACGCGCACCGTGGGCGGGGTCGCGCTCACCAAGTGGGTGTCGGATCAGCTCGCCGGAAAGCCGTCGCACGTCGGGCCGTGAGGCGGGCGAGCGGCCGAGCGGCGCCGCTCGCGAGCGCCGCGCTCAGTCCACCGGGCAGGTCGTGCTCGGGATGCCGGCGCACGGCTCGTACTTGGTCGCCATGCAGTTCACCCCGAGGATGTTCTCGCCGCAGAGGCAGCGGACGCAGCCGTCCCAGTCGTCCGGCGACAGGCAGTAGTTCAGGCAGTTGTCGCGCCCGCAGAGCACCGCGGCGATGACGCACGAGGTGCAGCCCTCGGAGACCGCGTGGTTCGTCTCGTCTTGCAGGCACGAGATGGCGCAGGCCGACTGCGCTTCGTCGGTCGGCTCGGTGATGCAGTCGAGCCCGCACTGGCGCGCGATGCGGTTATAGGGCAGCTCGACGGTGTCGCCGTCGAGGTCTCTCACCGGGTAGCTCTCGTCGACCGCGACTCGGTCCGACGGGTTGTCGCAGAGCCCCGCGCCGGCTTCCGCGCCTCCGGTGTTCGCGCTGCCCGCGGTGTTACCGGCGCCGCCGGTGTTCGCCGCGCCGCCGGTGTTCGCCGCGCCGCCCGCGGCGGCGTCCGCGCCGCCGCTCCCGCCGCCGGTCGAGTCACTCGACGAGCACGCCGCAGCGCACCACGCCGCTCCCAGCGCCACGAGGAGCGCGCCCGAGGTTCGCGTGATGCTTCCGAGCCGCATGGCCGGAAAGATAGCCGGTTCGCGGGCCGAACGGGAGCCCAGATCGTCCCAATGAGGTCGCGCGGCGGACGGTCTCGGCGCCCTCACCGCGCTCGAGGGCGCGCGGTCACTCGGCGGGCTGGCAGCTCACCTGGAGGTTCCATGAGGTGAGCAGCGGACCCTGGAGCTTGTCGGTCGTCGGCTTGAGGGTCGAGGTGATCCGGACGTACGGGAAGTGCGTGAAGCGACCGGCGTTGGCGAGGGTGGCGTTCACGCTCGCGGAGCCGACCTGGGTGTTCGGCGAGCCAGCGGGTTGGCCAGCCTGGTGCGCGACGCACTGCTGCCCGACCAGAGCCCCGGGGCCCGGCGGATTCGAGAACTTCAGCGGATCCTTCGGCGCGCTCGCCAGCCCGGCGAGCGTCGCGGCGGTCTGCACCCTGAACTCGATGCGCGAGTCCCCCGGCGTGGTCGAGTTCCACGACCACAGACCCCACACGGGCTGCGTGCCCGAGGGGCAGCCGCTCGTGTCGTAGGTGCGAACGAACTCGCCCTCGTTGAAGATATCGGCGTGCCCGCACTGGCCGGGCATCCCGCCGCCGCCGCAGGTGTCCGGCGCGGTGCACGTGCCGCAATCGAGCGTCCCGCTGCAGCCGTCGCCGGCCTGACCGCACGCGAGGCCCTGCGCGGCGCAGGTGGTCGGGGTGCAAGACGGCGGCGGGGTCCCGCACTGACCGGGAACGCCGGCGCCGCCGCACGTCTGCGACCCGGTGCAGGTGCCGCAATCGAGCGTCCCGCCGCAACCGTCGCCGGTCACGCCGCAGGAGAGGCTCTGCGCCGCGCAGGTCGTCGGCACGCACGCGGGAGGCTGGCACGGCGAACCGCACGTCAGCGTCCCGCCGCAGCCGTCGCCGGTCTGCCCGCAGGTCACGCCCTGCTGCGCGCAAGTGCGCTTGGTGCAAGCGGGCGGCGGCGGCGTCGAGCCGACGCAGGACGCGAGATCGAAGAGCATGTACTCGAGCAGCTTCTCCTGGGCGGTGAGGGCGGTGCCGCCGGCGTCGCATTCGGTCGGAAAGGCAATCTGCGAGTTGGCGTGATTTTCCACGTGGAAGTCACTGAACACCACGCGCCCGCACTGCGCGGAGGCGGGCTGGTTCAGCGGCGTGTCGAAGGTCGCGTGGACGGAGAACGTACTACCGCTCTTCGTCATGTTCATCCAATTGGTCGTCGTCGAGGCGTTGACGCTGTTGTAATCCTTTCGAATGACGTCGAGGGGGATCTGACCGAACGTGGTCGAGGCGCCGACCGCAGGTAGGTAGAGCCAGTTCGCCAAGAGCGACCCGCGTGCGAAGCCGGTCTGGATATAGCCGGTGCCGGAGTTCCAAGCGCCCGCGTTGATGTTCCAGTTGAACGCGTTGCTCAGCGGGGATCCGTAATACCATCCGCCGTCATCATACAGCCAAATGTAGCTATAATGGGTTGCAAAGACTCGGCCGCCGCTATTCGCGTAGTTCGCTAGGTTGTTCTGATAAGTCGTGTGTGTATTCCAACCAGAATAAGCGAATTGTGCGCCCTGACAGGGGAACAATACCATGTCGTACTTGCTTAGTGCGGCGGTGGATGAGAGAAGACTTGATTCCCATGGAGTGTTGCTCGCACTACCTTTATAAGTGCCCGGGCAGTAACCGCCGCGATAGAAGTTGATCCGCCCCGATCCGCTCGGGTTGCTAAACTCGGAGTCGTCGACCCCCATCTTCCGCAGGACGCATTCCATGGCGTCCACGCATCCCGTCGAGATCGCGATCTTCGGAATGTCGCCCTCGGCCTTGTTCTTGGGGAAACGAATGGGCGGGTTTCCGTAGGTGCCTCGGAGGGTGACGTTCAGGTTCGTCGTCTGACAGGCGGGGACGTTCGGTATGGTGAACTGTCGCCGCCAGCGGCCGATCTGGATCACGAGCGGGACGTTCGCGGTCGCCGGCATGTTGTTGATCGTGAAGGTGCCGTCGACCGCGGTCGTGGTGCTCACCAGCGGATCGCCCGAGGCCACCGCGCAGTTGTCGCAGGAGACGCCGGCGGCGAACGGCTGCACGGCGCCGTTGGGCACGTAGACGATCGCGTTCGGCAGCGGCTCGTCGCCGTTCGGCGCGTACACGGTGCCGGTGATCTTGGTCGTCACGCCGGCCGCGCAATTCTGCTGCTGGTAGGGACAGAGACCGGTGCAGCCGGCCGGCGTGCCGCACTGCGACGGCACGCCGCCGCCTCCGCAGGTCTGCGGCGACTGGCATGAGCCGCAATTGAGCAGGTTGCCGCAGCCGTCGGCCATCGGCCCGCAGGTCGCGCCGAGCTGAAAGCAGGTCTTCGGAGTGCAGGTCGACCATGGGCTGCCGCACACGGAGGGCGTCCCGCTCCCGCCGCAGGTCTGCCCAACGGGGCAACTGCCGCAGTTCAGCGTGTTGCCGCAACCGTCTGACATCGTGCCGCAGTTCTTCCCGAGCGCCGCGCAGGTGGTCGGGACGCAGAGCGGCGGGGGCGTGCCGCATACGCCGGGCGTTCCGGCTCCCCCGCACGTCTCCCCGCCCGTGCAGGTCCCGCAGGTGAGCACTCCGCCGCAGCCGTTGCCCCAGTTTCCGCAGTTCTTACCGAGGGACGCGCACGTCCTCGCGCCGCACGGCAAGCTGCCGGCGTCGGTGGTAGGCGTGAGACCGGCGTCGCTCGCGTCGAGGTTGGTGCCGGCGTCCACCAGGCCGCCCGGAGTATCGGGGTAGGTGACGCAGTACGGATCACACGGGTTGTTGGTGCACGGCGTCGGCGTGCCGAGCCCGCGCGCCTCGAACCCGGGCGGCGCATCGGGGACGGAGACGAGATCGGAGTAATTGATCGCGCAATCCGACCACCGCCCATCGATGCAGGTGCTGACCCCGGGGCCGCAGATCGTCTGGCCCTGGTCCTTTCGGACCACCTCGCCGCACTTCACCTGCGCGCCCTCGTCGTCGCAGGCGCACCCTGGGCCGGGACGCGAGCAGTCGCGCGATCCGGTGCTCGAGTCCGGCGTCGAGGCGTCCGAGCCGGAGCCGAGCGTCGCGGGAGGCGCTGGGGGCTCCCCCGAGCAGCTCACCGCCACGAACGCGGCGAGGAGCAGCATGAGCAGCGCGAGCCAGCCGCTTCGGCGTGCGAGAGATGGGGTCTTGGTCATCGTCGCTCTCCCGAAAGACACTCAAGAACGGTCATAACGTGCTGAAATCGAAGGACATCGGGGTGCCCGAGAACGAAAACGCGATGACGATCTCTTCAGCCGGAGGCGGAGGGCACCCGCCGTCCGAAGCCGCGCCGCCCTCGCAGGCCCCGCCATCGAGCGGGCCGATCCCCGAGTCGACTCCGCTGCCCGAGCCGCCATCCGCCTCACCGACCCCCGCGAGCTCACCGAGGGTTCGATCGCCCGAGCTTAGATGAACGATGGTGGCGTAGTCTGACCGAGCGACGTTTGCGTACACCTGCACGGTCATCTCCCCGCAGCCCGACCCTTGGCGCGCGATCCACTGAATCCGCTCGACCGCGAGCTCGACCGGCCCACTCTGGTCTACGAACCGCAAGTAGCCCGTCGGCAGCGGCGCCGCGCTCGTGATCCCCGGCGGATTTCCGAACGCCTCCACGACCGGTACGAGCGCAGGCGCCTTCCCGGGCAAGAACACCTCCAGGCCCGAGGAGCCCGAGCGGGTCGCCGAGAGGGCCGCCTGGAGCGAGCCATTCTTCATGTGCAAGACGAGCGAGGTCGGGTGCGCCCCGCCAGAGATCTCGGTGAGCGCGTCGGCGAGAGCAGGGGGATACGTCTGGCTGAAGTCCGTCGTCGAAGGTGCCCAGTAAGCGTAGTCTCCGTCGCAGGACCAGACGGGCAGCCCGCCGCCCTCGCTGCCCGCGCTGCCGGCGGCGCCTCCGCCGTCGGTCGCGCCGCCGCCGTCTTGCCCTCCGGCCCCGCTCGTTCCGCCGCCGGTGCCGCCGGTGTTCGGCGTGCCCGCTGCGCCGCCGAAGCCCGCGGCCCCGCCGCTCCCGCTGGTTCCCGCTCCGCCGTCACTGCCGGCTCCGCCGCCGACCCCGGACTCGCCGCCGCCGCCGGCGCTCGCGTCCCCGCCAGCTTCACCGCCCGCGCCCGCGCGCCCGCCCGCGCCGCTACCCGCCCCGGTACCACCGCTCGACGCGCCTCCGCTGCCGCTCGCTCCGCCGGTGGCGGCAAAGGCTCTCGGGCGCTCGTCTTCTCCAGAGCACGCGATGAGTGCGAGCGCCACCGCGCCGAAACGACACCAATGCCCAGAGGTCATGGATACCCAACCCGAAGGGCAAGCACGTCTCGTGCCGCCGGATGACGTCGCAAGATCCCGCTCAAATCTGCCTGATGGCTACGCAACGGATGCACGGTTGTGAAACGCCTGCGACCGCTCTTCGAAGCGGTGGGAGCCTGAGCCCCGAGCGAGGATTGCGGCCGATACGGCGCGATCCGTCATGCTACCATGCCTCACCGGGTCGCGGCACGCGACCGGCTCGGAGGAGACTCGGATGAGAGTACCGGTAGCGCTGGCCTCCCTGATGCTCGCGTTCTCGTTCGCGGGCGCCCGCGTCGCCTCGGCGGCGATCGTCGAATGCAACGTCGACGGCGACTGCGTGGACAGCGGGGGAAACGTGTGCGGCGGTCGGATATGCATGCGGCTCGGTGACGATCGGCGCTGCGCGCCCGTGCACTGCGATCCGAGCGGAGGGACCTGTAGCTCGTCGAATGACTGCAAGTGCATCGCGTGGGGAGCGCTCTGCCAGGGAGGGCGCTGCAGCCAGCTCGCCCCCGGGGGCGCGGGTGCTTCCGGTTCGGGCGATGAGTGCCCGCAGCCGAGCAGTGGGGGGACCGGCGGCCTCGGCGGCGGCGGCAGCGCGGGTGCTTCGGGCGCCGCGGGTGCTCCGGGGAGCGGCGGCACGGCGGGCACGGGCGCCGGCGGTGACGCGGGCGCGGGCGCGAGCGCGGGGGCCGGGGGAGCCGCCGCGGGCGCTGGAGCAGGTGGGGGCGCAGCCGGGGGAGGCGGTCTCGCCGGAGCTGCCGGGAGCCCAGGTGGGCTTGGCGGCGCGGCCGGCGGCGCGGCCGGCGGCGCGCCCGCGACGGGCGGCTCGTCCGGAGGTGGCACGGTGCTCCGTCCGCCCCCCGAGGAGGATGGCGGCTGCGGCTGTCGGGTGAGCGCCAGGAGCGAGTCGAGCTCGCCGTCGAGCGTCGCGGGGCTCGCGCTCGCCGCCGCGCTCCTCGCGCGCCGCCGCGCGGCGCGCTCGCGCAGCTAGCGCGGCGCGCTCGCGCAGCTAGCGCGGCGCGCCGCGCTCGCTCATTCGCGTCCGCGTGTTGCGCCGCCCCCACGAGTGCTTCGAAGTGAACAGCAGCTTCGTTGTCGTTCAGGGGCTCGATGTTCTGTCGCAGAATGGTCGTATCAGCTCGGCCTCAGGAGGAATGCTCGCAAACAAGGCAAGCTTCGTCCTCAGGTCTGCCAGTGCCACCTCGCGCTCTGCGCAGGCCTCCGCGTAGCGCCCTTCCGGTGAGCGTCAAGGTAGTTGTCGCACATGATGTGTCTACGCCGCGCTCCGGGCGGCGTCCTCCTTCCTGCGCGGGGGGCGCGGCCGGTTGAGCGTAACGGGGCCTACGGGGGCCCAGTCCCTGGTGGC
>JAPSGB010000012.1:0-141234 GCA_035063585.1 Polyangiaceae bacterium | reverse complement strand
CGACCTATCCGTACGGCGACACGTACGAGCCCGGCGTCTGCATCGACGCGGCCTGGCTCGAGGCTCACGGTCGAACCGCGATGGACGTCACGGACACCGCGAGCCGGTCGTGTCATGGGACGGTGCCGCCCTTCGACCAAGTCTACGACCTGAGCGGCAGCGTCACCGAGTGGCAGGGCGTCTGCTATGACCAGGACGAGGTGGGATGGCTCTGCCTGCTCAGTGGAAGCCCTTCGGGCGAGTCGCCCGCCAGGGAATGCAAGGGCTTCGTCGCATCAACGGCCCTGAGGAACGTCGAACCTGATGTAGGGTTTCGCTGCTGTGCCGGCCCCGCCGCCTGGTGACCCAAGGTTGACGAGCCAAGCCTGTTCTCCGGCGCGGCGCGCGATCGGTGCTGGCGTCCGCGCCGCTCCGGCGCCAGCCCGTGAAGGCGTGCCGCGCGGCGTTCGCGTCGGACCAGCCCCCACCTCCAGAGCTCCGGTGATGTTCTCACGAGCGACTGATTCAGGCGCCGACGGCACGGATCTCCTCGCCGTCGAGAGCTACCTGGTGATCAGGAACAGCGCCGGCGGCGGCGTCTATCTGATCGGGTTCTCAGCGGGCAAGACAAGCTAGAAGCTAGAGACGCACTCTGGGCTGCGCTTCGCGTAGGTGGCCTCGACGGGCGCCGTCGGCGGCGTGCGCGCGGCGTGTAGGCTGGATGAACGCCCTCGTAACGGCCCTGGCCATGGCCGCCGGTCGCGTAGGCGGTCTCGTCGGACGGCGTCGCCGGCGCGCGCGGGCTCGATGGAGAGCGCATGGCCCGGAGCGCGAGCGGCGCGCGAGTCGGCTTGCGGGCGGGAGCGCCTCGCCCGGACGCACGCGGGCCGTTTCTAGCGCGCGTTCAATCGGCGTCGAACCGCGCCGTCTGCTCGGCCTCGCCGAGCCGTCGGCCGATGACGCGGCTCTTGAAGCAGCGCGCGCCGCGCGGGGGCGCGAGCTGCGGCGGCTCGGTCGGCTCGCCGAGCCACTTCGAGGAGCGCTCGATGCCGGCGCTGGTGATGACGAGCGCGCGCAGCTTCGAGCGTGCGCCCGAGCGGTCGCAGTGCTCGACATCGATCTCGAAGGTCCGCCTCGGGAGCTCGCGCCATGGACGATACCCCGAGCGGTGCGTGGGCGGCTGGTCCCGCTTCGCGGCGCACGGCGCGCCGCCGCCATCGTCCGCCTGCTCGACCGGCGGCGGCACGGGTCCGTTGTGCAATCCCGGCGAAGCGACGAGGGAAGCCTCGCCGGGCGAAGACCGTACGACGAGGGTACCATGCGTCTCTCGAACGGGATCCCCGTCGCGCGCGTTTGCCACCTGCTCCTCCTCCTCGCGGCGCTCGTCAGCGCCGGTTGCTCGAGCGACGGCGCGGCCGCACCGGGCCAGCGGACGGGCGGCGGGGCCGTGTGTGTCGACGACGGCATCTGCGACGCTTGGCAGGGGGAGCCATGCACGTGCTCCGAGTGCATCGGCCACGTCGCGTGCGTCCAAGGTCACACCGATCCGGTCGTCGGCGAGGTGCAGCCGTTCGTGGCCGACTGCTCGAACTTCCATGCGACGACCGGACCGAGCTTCACGGTACGCAACGACGGCGACGTCGCCGTGACGATCGACCGCGATCCACGGTACGAGGAGGGCTCTCCCCAGCCCATCGTGTTCCCATCGGTCACGGTAGAGCCGGGGGCGACCGAGGCGTTCATCGGCACGCAGTTCGTTTGGAACAACTTCAAACACCCGCTGAGCTGGACCGGAGACGAGCTTCATCGGTTCACGACGAACGACCCGGATCACGCGAACCTCGAGGTGAACATCCCCGTCTCCGTTCGCGGCGTGAGCATCCAGGCGCCGGCCACGGTCGACTTCGGGCAGGTGCCGGTCTCGACCACGAAATCAATGACGATTTCGGTGTCAGCGACTGGCACGGCGCCGGGGGGTTATTTCCGACCGGAGCAGACCTCGGGGGACGAGGCGGTGTTCAAGGTGATCGCCGCGTCGCCCGCCGACTTGTACGTACCGGTCGATACGACCATCACCATTTCGCTCGAGTTCACGCCGCGAGCTCCCGGATGCGTGAGCCAGGAGTTCACGGTGGGAAACGGTCATAACGGCAGCAACCCGGACGACTATCTCTGCGACTCGATCACCATGACGTGGACGGGATGCGGTACGTAAGAAGATACGCCGGCGGCCGGTGACGCTATTGCGCGGCCGGCGAGAAGCGAGGTACGCTGGGCGGCGTGTCGGACGGCGTGACGCTGCATGTGGTCCGGCCGTACGCGAGCGAGGCCGAGCTCATCGAAGCCGAGGCGTGGGCGTTCAGCCCGAAGGGCATGGTGCTCATCGGTGAGGGCGCGCTGCCAGCGGACACCGTCGTGCGCTTCGACGTCTCGCTCTCCGACGGCACCAAGCTGGTCGTCGCCGAGGGCCGGGTGCTCGGCGTCGTGGCGCCGGAGAACGATCGTCCCGGTGGGTTGCGGGTCCGCTTCCGGCGCTTCGGCGCGGCGACCAAGGCGTTCGTCGAACGGGCGGTCGCCGCGCGCGGAGGCGACCAGAGCGTCGCGGTGAGCGCGTCGATGCCGCCCGCGGCCAGCGCGCCGGACTCCGCCCGCGACGCGAGCGGGATCCACGCGCGCCCGCTCCCGGCGCCGGCCGATCGCGAGGCCCTCCTCGCTCGGCTCCGCGCGCGCCGGCGCGGCCTCGACGCGGCAGGCCCGGCCGCGCCGGGCACCGACGAGAGCGCGGGCTGACGCGCCCGACTCAGGGCATCGCCTGCTCGGCGGGCGTGAAGCGCGCCGGCCGCGCGAGCGCGGCGCGGACCAACCGCTCGCAGAGCTCCGGGAACGGGAGCCCTGCCGCCGCTGCCGCCTCGGGGAAGAGGCTGGTGGCGGTCATCCCGGGCAGCGTGTTGATCTCGAGCAGCGTCACGTCGTCGCCGACCACGAAATCGACCCGCGAGAGGTCGCGCGCGCCGACGGCGCGATGCGCGCCAACGGCAAGCTCCTGGACCCGCGCGAAGAGCTCCAGCGGGAGCGGCGCCGGGCACTCGTGCAGGCTGCCGCCCGCGGCGTACTTGCTCTTGAAATCGTACCAGTCTCCCGCCTGACTCCGGATCAGCGTGGGCGGGAGCGCGCGGGGCGCGCCGCGCTCGTCCTCCAGCACGCCGCAGGTCACCTCCGCGCCGACCAAGAGCGGCTCGGCGAGCGCGAGCTCGTCGACCGCGTGGGCGGCGGCGAGCGCCGCGACCGCGACCGCGTCGTCGTCCGCGGCGAGCACGCGGGCGACGCCGATCGCCGAGCCGCCGTTCGCCGGCTTGATGAAGACCGCGCGCCCGAGCCGCGCGCGGAGGCCCGCCGCGGCGCGAGCCGCGTCGTCGCCGCGCCGCACCAGCACCTCCTCCGCAACCGGCAGCCCGGCGCGGCGGAACATGGCCTTCGCCGCGGGCTTGCTCGCCGCGAGCGCGCTCGCGAGCACGCCGGAGCCGACGTACGGCAGGCCGAGCACCTCGAGCAGCCCCTGCAGGCAGCCGTCCTCGCCGAGCGGACCGTGGGCGACCGGAAACACCACGTCAAACTCGCCGGCGGTGAGCGCGGCCGCCGCGCCCGGCCCGAGCTCGAGTCGCGTCGGCCGGTGCCCGGCCGCCTCGAGCGCGCGCTCGACCCCCGCCGCCGAGGCGCGGCTCACGGCCGCCTCGCTCGACGGCCCGCCGGCAACCACCGCCACGCGGAGCGCGTTCACGGCGCCACCGGGAGCTGTTCGATGGGCAGGTGCTCGAGCGCGATGTCGAGCTGCTGACTCAGCGTATAGATGCGCTCGTCGCGGTAGAACTCCCCGAACACGATCCGCGCGAGCCCGGCGTTCGCGATGAGTTTGAAGCAGCCGAAGCACGGCGACGCGGTCACGTAGATCCCCGCGCCTTCCACACGCACACCGTTCCGCGCCGCCTGCACGATGGCGTTCGCCTCGGCGTGCACGGTGCGGACGCAGTGGCCGTCTTCCATCAGGTGCCCCTCGTCGTCACAGTGGGCGAGCCCGCGGATGCTGCCGTTATAGCCGGTCGCGAGCAGCATCTTCTCTCGCACGATGACCGCGCCGACGTGCTTGCGCTCGCAGGTCGAACGCGTCGCCACCTGGCGCGCGATCGCCATGAAATACTCGTCCCAGCCCGCGCGACGCCGTGTCATGTCGTCCTCTCGGCGAGGCCTATAGCGCAGTCGCTCGGCCGCTACGAGCCCGCTCCTCCGCCGCCTTCGAAGGAGTGTCGGTCCGGCGCGGCCGGCGTCGGGGGTTGGTCTCGGGGGGCCTTCGCCCCCCGCAGCTTGCTTCGCAACTGCTCCCCCCGCCGCTGCGCGGGCTCGGATTGGTTTGTGGGGGGGCCTTCGCCCCCCGCAGCTTGCTTCGCAACTGCTCCCCCCGCCGCTGCGCGGGCTCGCTTCGCGAGCGCAGAGGCGGTCGTTCTGGGGCGCGCGCTTGACCGCGCCCGGCGCTCGTGGCTTGTTGCCGGCCGTGCGGCTCGCTCGTGTGTCAGGACTCCTCGCTGCTGCCGGGCTCACGGTCGGCGTCGCGGTCGGGGTCGCGCGGGGCGCCGGGGACCCGCGCGCCGAGGCCGAGGCAGCGGTGAAGCGCCTCGAGACCGACGCCGCGACCGCCAAGCTCGCCGCCGAGCCTCTCGGCAAGGCACGTCACGCGCTCGACCGCGCCAGGAGCGCGCGCGCCGCGGGCGATCGACTCCACGGTGGGCAACTCGAGGCGCTCGCGCTCGAGTGGGCGGGAACCGCGAGCGACCTCGCGCGCGCCGCCGCTGCCGAGAAGCAGGCGGACGAGGTCGAGCGGCGTGCCGCCGAGGCAGAGCGGAGGGCGACGCGCGCGCGGACCTTGCTCGAAGAGGCGCTCGCGCGCCGCGGCCGCGCCGAGGTGCGGCTCCGCGCGCTCGAGGCAGACGGCGGCGCGCCGGCGGCGACCTCCTCCGCGGCGGGGACTGCGGGCCCGAAACGACCCGCGACGTCGCCCCCCGGCGGCGCAGGCGCCGGGAAGGCCAAGCCGTGAAGCGACTGCTCGCGCTCGCGCTCCTCGGCGCGCTCGGCTCCTGCGCGCCGACGCCGCGCCCCCGCGTGCTCAGTGAGGCCGACGCCGCCAGCCGCTCGCCCGCGGCGATCCAGGCCGACGAGCTTGCACCCCAAGCGGTCGCGCAGGCAAGGCTCCTGCGAGCGCGCGCCGAGCGAGCCTTCGACGACGACGACGTGGCCGGCTCGCAGATCATCGGCGAGCAGGCCATCGCCGCCTACGGGCGCGCCTTCGTGCTCGCGCGGCTCGCCCGGGCCGAGCGACGGCTCGCTGCCGCCGAGGCTCGGCGGAGCGACGCCGAGCGCGCGGTCAGCGCGCTCGATGAGAAGGTCGCGCGCGTCACCGCGGAAGCCGACGCCCTCGAGCTCCGCGCCAAGGTCGCGGAGGACGCGCTGCCGCTGGTCCCGAACCAGCCCGCGACCCCGGAGCGAGAGCGCGCCCGGCTCGAGGCGGCGCGCTCGCTCGCCCTCGAGGCACGGCTGCTCTGCGTCTCGGCGACGCTGCTCGGCGCCCACGGCGCGGCGCTCGACCGCGCGCTCTCGGACCTCGGCGCGCTCGACCAGACGCTCGCCGGCTCACCCAAGGCGACGCCCATCGACGACGCGTTCCGCCTGCGCGCCGCGTGCCTCGCCGTGCTCACCCATACGCGCCGCCCGGCCGCCCGCCAGGCGCCGAGCGCGGGCCAGTCGGACGCCCTGCTGAGCGAGCTGTCGAAGCTCGACGGGCTCCAGCCGTACCGCGACGACCGCGGCGTCGTGGTCACCCTGCGCGGCGTGCTCGGCCCCGGAGAGCAGCCGACCGCGACGGCGAAGGCGCTCCTCGAGACCCTGGCGCGGGTGGCCGCCGCGCACCCGGACTTCCCGGTGCTCGTCGTCGTGCACGCGGCCGCGGGCGCGGCTTCTGCTCGCGACGGAAAGCGAGCCGCGACGATCGCGCGCGCGCTTCAGGACGCGGGCGCCCCCAAGGTCGAGGCGGCCGCCGCCGGAGGCGCGGCGCCGGTGCTCGACCCGGCTCAGTCGGGCGCCGCGGCGCGCAACGAACGGGTCGAGATCGTGTTCGTCGCGCCGGCCACCTGAGCGCGCGAGCAATTCCGCGCCGCGAGCCTGGACGGAGCCCGCCGGACGCCGCACCCTAACCGGGAAGGCTGGCTATAAGTGGCTCAGGATCCCCTCTTCGGCGAGCGCATCGAGTGGTCGGGGTACCCCGAGACGGTGTCCACCCCGCCGCTCTTCACGATCGCGGCCGCCGTGCTGTTCGTCACCGCGGCGGTCTCGACGCTCTTCGCGCTCGTGACCGCGCTCGCGCTCCAGCTCTCACCGGCCGCCACGCTCCTCTTCGGCGCGTGGGCGACCACGCTCGGCATCGCCTGCCTGCAAGGGCCGCGGCTGTGGCTCTCGGGAGTCCGCTACACCGTCACCGAGAACCACGTGATCTACCAGCGCGGCGCCTACCGCCGCAGCATCGAGCGGCGCTCGGTGAGTTTTGCCAGGATCTTCTGGAGCCGCACCCACCCGGGCATGGGAGATCTCGAGCTGGTCCGCGCGGTGCCGACCGGCGCACTGCATCGCCGACTGGTGCTGCGAATGCCGGGGCTCGCAGCTCCCGATCGCGTCTGGGCGATCATCCGCGGCGCCGAGCACGTCTCGCCGCGCGGCACCGGCGAGCGCCCGCTCACGCAGCGGCTCGACGCGGGCGAGCGGGTGCTCTGGGCGGCGCGGCCTCGCTCCGCCTGGCGCGCGTTCCGACCGCACGGCCGGCGCGAGTGGATGCAGCTCGCCATCGCTGCGGTCCTGCTCGCGGTGTTCGCGCGGACCGTGCTCGAGTCGGTACCGAACCTCGAGCACCTCGCGCGAGCCGGGCTCCCGATACGTTCGGCGGCGTTCCTCGCGCTCGTGCTCGGCATCGCGCTCTCGGCCGGGCTCGTGCTCGCGACCGCGAGCTGGCTGATCTTCGACGCGGTGGTCCGCCCGGGCCGCCTGGCGCGCGAGACGCGCTACCTCGTCACCAACCGCCGCGTCCTCATCCAACGCGGCGTCGAGGAGCTCCACCTCGATCGCGCGCGTATCGTCGACGTCATCGACGCCCCGAGCGGCGACGGGCTCCGAACCGTGTTCTTGGTGCTCGACGGGCCGCGCGCGCGCGCGCTCGCGCCGAGCGGCGCCTTCGGTGAGGGCGAGCGCGGCCCCGAGCTCCGCCCGGTGTTCGAGTCGGTGGAGGACGCCG
This sequence comes from Polyangiaceae bacterium, assembly GCA_035063585.1. Classification (GTDB taxonomy): domain Bacteria; phylum Myxococcota_A; class Polyangia; order Polyangiales; family Polyangiaceae; genus JAPSGB01. Next base: position 133,928 of record JAPSGB010000012.1, on the reverse strand, counting down.
AGAGCGTGAGCCGGATCCTCCGCAGCGAGCCGGACGACACGCCGTCCTTGCCGCGCGCCGCGTGAGCTCAGCGGCGGTGCGGCTTCGGCGACGCCCGCTCGAGCGCGCGCGCCTTGTCGCGGCAGGAGCTGGCGAGGAGCGCCGCGTGCGCGAGCCAGGGCGGCCGATCCTTGGCGGCGCGCGCCGCGTAGCGCTCCCAGAAGCGGCTCGCGCTCTCGTAGAGCGGCGCCGCCTCGGCGGGCGACGCCTGCCGCGCGAGCGCCATCGCCTCGAGCGCTCGATAGTAGTTGTCCTCGTAGTCCGGGACGAAGAACACGGAGGAGACGTCGAGCACGCTCCGCGGCCCGAACGCCGACGGGATCCGCACCGCGGCCCCGCGCGCCACCGCGTCGAGCGCGGAGGGAAGATCGCCGCTCCGTTCTAGCCCAACGCCGAGATCGTAGGCGGCGAGCGCCACCGTCACGGGAGACTCGGCCGAGGCGACGGCGGCACGAAAATCAGCGAGCGCTGGGCGTAGCTCGTAGAGGCGCATCCAGGCCTCGCCGCGGTTCATGTAGAGCGTCGCCCGCTGATCGCGCCGCCAGAGGAGGCCGAGCGCGTGCCCGTAGGCGTCGATCTCCTTGCGCGGGTCGTCGAGCGAGGCGAAGGTGACGCCGAGTGTGAACCAGGCGTCCCCGGCGAGCGGGCTGTCCGGAGCCTCTCGGAGCGCGCGTTCGAGCTCGACCCGCGCCTCGGCGTAGCGACGCACGGAGCTGTCCGCCAGCAGGGAGCCGAGCAAATAGCGCAGGCGCGGGTCGGGCAGCTCGCGCCCGCGGGCCAGCTCGAGCATCGCGATGGCCGCGCGAGTGAAGCGCGCCGGCGCGCCCGGATCGAAGCTCGCCTCGCTCGACTCGATGAGCTTCCGCTCGGCCGCGCGGAGCACGAAGCTCGCGCGCGCCTCGGCCGGATCGCGCGCGACGTCCCAGAGCGACGGCTCGGCGCGCGCGGCGCTCGAAGCGAGCGCCGCGGCGAGACCGAGCACCGCCGCGCCGAGCCGCGCGACGCGCGTCACCGGCTCACCCTCCGCGCGCGCCCGGACGAGCCGAGCTTGCGCTTCGCGTACTCCGCCCAGGGGCCCTCCGGGCGCGCGGCGAGCACGGCGCGCCAGGCGTCCTCCGCGAGCGCGGGATCCTGGCGCTCCGCGAGCACGCCGACCATCGCCGCGAGCTCGCCCGGCGGCAGCACCGGCAGCGCTCGCGCTGCCCGAGCCGGCACCTCGCCGTCGATCCCGGCGAGCTCCGCCAGCCCCCACGGCCCTCCGGCCTCCGCCGCCGCGCCCTGCGCCTCGTCGCCCCGTCCGTCGCGATCGAGCGCGAGCGCGAGCGCAGCGAGCGTCACGGCGCCGGAGCCCGGCTGCGCGTGGCGGCGCGCCTCCTCGAGGTACCCGATGGCCTCGGTGAGCCCGCTCGACCCCGCGTCCATCACCCAGCAGGCCGCCTCCAGATACGCGCGCTCTCGGCGCACCTCGCTCGGCAGGAGCGAGGCGCGCGCGGCGAGCGCGCGATAGGCGCGGCGCGCCTCCTCCGCGTGTCCGGTGCGCGCCGCGACGACGGCGAGATCGTGGAGCGCTGCGGGCGACTCTACGCTGCTCGCCGAGCGCGCGAGGGCGCGCCGAAAGTCGCCCCACGCCGCCTCGAGCTCGCCGAGCGCGAGGGCGGCGCGCGCGGCGAGGACGAGCGCCGCCGCGCGCCCCGGCGCGAGCTGCTCCGCCGCCCGCGCGGAAGCGCGCGCCCGCTCCGGCGCAGTGGCGAGCTCCGAGGCGCCGCGCGCCATGACCCGGCACCAGGCCGCGAGCTCAGGCTCACGGGCGCGCTCCCAGAGCGTGTCCGGCCGCCGAGCGACGCGCGCGAACCGCACGCACTCCGGTGGGCGAGCGCTCGCCGCGGCCACCGCGCCCAGCTCGGCCGCAGGGCTCGCGGGCCCCGCGGCGAGCCCCGCGAGCAGCGCGGCGGCGGCGAGCGCGGGCATGCCGAACCTTAGCCCACCGGCTCGCTGGTGGCCCGCCGCGTAAACGGATCGGCGAGCAGGATCGTCTCGCTCCGCCGAGGCCCGACGCTCACCAGCACCGCGCGCACCTCGGTGCGCGCCTCGATGAAGCGTACGTACGCGCGAGCGTTTCGCGGGAGCTCGCCGAGCGTGCGCGCGCCGACGACCGGCTCGGACCAGCCCTCGAGCTCTTCGTAGACCGGCGTGATGACCCCCGGCTCATCGAGCCGGTCGATGGGAAACTCGAGCGTCCGACCCGACGGGGTGTCGTAGGCCACACACACCTTCACCCGCTCCAGCCCGGTGAGCACGTCGAGCTTGGTGAGCGCGAGCCCGTCGAGGCCGTTCACGCGCGCAGCGTAGCGGAGCGCGGGCACGTCGAGCCAGCCGGTGCGGCGCGGTCGCTTGGTGACCGAGCCGAACTCGACGCCCACGTCGCGCAGGTGCTGACCGGCCGCATCGTGGAGCTCGGTCGGAAACGGCCCGCTGCCGACTCGTGTGGTGTACGCCTTGGTGATGCCGATGACCGCGTCGATCCGGGTCGGGCCGATGCCGACCCCGGTGCCGGCTCCGCCGGCGACCGCCGAGCTCGAGGTGACGAACGGGTAGGTGCCGTGATCGATGTCGAGGAGCGTCCCCTGCGCGCCTTCGAAGAGCGCGCGCGCGCCCTGGCGGAGCGCCTCGTCGACGAGCCGCGACGCATCGGTGAGGAGCGGCACGATGCGGCGCGCCGGACCAGCCAGCCGCTCGAGGATCCCGTCGACGGCGGGCTGCTCGCCACCGAGCGCCGCGATGGTGGGCGCCCAGGCTTCGAGCGCCGCTTCGATGCGGGCGCGCAGCTTGGCGGGCTCGCGGAGCTCGCCGGCGCGGACGCCGGTGCGCCGCGCCTTGTCCTCGTACGCCGGGCCGATACCCTTCTTGGTGGTGCCGATCGCGCGATCCTTGCTGGCTGCGCCCTCGCGCAGCTCGTCGATCATGACGTGATAGGGCAGGATGAGGTGCGCTCGATCGCTCACGAAGAGCCGGCGTTCGAGCCCCGACTGCCCTCGACGCACGAGCTCGTCGATCTCGCCGACCAGGACGTCGAGATCGACGACCATCCCCTGCCCGAGCACGCAGCGGGTCCCCTCGCGCAGGATCCCGCTCGGCAAGAGGCGCACGACCAGTTTGTCGTCGCCGACCACCAGCGTGTGTCCCGCGTTCGGGCCGCCCGCGTAGCGCACCACCAGCTCGGCGTTCTCGGTATAGAGATCGACGACCTTACCCTTGCCTTCATCGCCCCACTGAGCGCCCACGATCACGACAGCAGCCATGTTCCTCGCTCGGCGCGCCTCAGCGACGCGCCTCGTGCTCGATTCGCTCCGCCACGCGGGTGGCCAGCTCGGCCGGTGACGCGGCGGTCAGCTCGACCCACTCTCCCCGACCGTTCGAGAGCAGCCTCGCGCCGGCGCCGTCGAGCGCTAGCCGGTACGAGAAGCTCCACGCGCTCGCGTAGCCCTCCGCGTCCGCGCCACTCGGGGCCGGCGCGCACGCGAGACCGCGCGCTCGGAGCGCGGCGAGCAGCGGCAGCGCGCCCTCGCCCGACACCAGCACGCGCGGCGGCGGCGGCGCCGCCACGCCCGCGTGCGCGAGCGCCCACGCGAGGTTGTCGAGGTCGAGCCCGAACCCCGCCGCCGGACGCGGCGCACCGAAGCGCGCGAGCAGGCCGTCGTAGCGCCCGCCCGAGCCGACGGGTTGCCCGGGCCCAGCCGCGAGCAGCTGGAAGGTGACGCCCGTGTAGTAGGCGAAGCCGCGCGGCTCACCGAGATCCACGGTGAGCCGGGGCGCGAGCCCGAGCGAGTCGGCTGCCCGATAGAGCGCGTGGAGCTCGGCGCTCGCTGCCGCGGCGGGCGTCGCCGAGAGCGCGGCGAGCGCGCGCTCCCACACCTCGACTCCGCCGTGGAGCTCGGGGAGCGCGGCGAGCGCGCGCACTTCATCGCGCGCGAGCCCCGCGCGCTCGGCCTGTCGCACCAGGGTCGCGCCGTCCTTCAGCGAGAGCGCCTCCACGAGCACCGCACGCGCGGGCGGCGCCGCTCCCGCGAGTAGGGCGCTCGCCACGCCGGTGTGCCCGAGATCGACCACGAACTCGCCGAGCCCCGCGGCGCGAACCGCGGCGGACGCCACTTCGAGCACCTCGAGATCACCCTCGGGCGCCGCGAGCCCGACCAGCTCGATCCCGGCCTGCGGGATCTGCCGATGCCGGCGCGCCCGCTCGCGACGTCGCCGGAGCACCGAGCCCTCGTAGCAGAGGCGAGCCGGCCCCGGCGCGCGCCCGAGCCGCGTGGCGGTGAGCCGCGCGATCTGCGGGGTCATGTCCGGGCGGAGCGCGACCACCTGCCCCGTCTCCGGCTCGACGAAGCGGAGGACGTCCTCCGGCTCGAGCGCGCCGAGCCCCTTCTCGAGCACCTCGGCGTACTCGAACGCCGGCACGCTCACGCGCTCATATCCGAAGAGCTCGAAGCTCGCGATCACCCGCCGGACGAGCGCGGCCTGGCGCCGCGCCTCGGTGGGCAGGAAATCGCGCATGCCGGCCGGGAGCGGGTGTTCGAGCCCGCCCGCTCCGCCCGCGCTCCGGTCGGCAGGCGAGTCGGACGGCTCGGGGACTCCGGGCGAGAGCGACACGGCGCGGCAGCCTAGCACTAGTATCGCCGAACCGGACGCGGCGCGGGCGGGTTCGGCGCGAAATCGACCGGGCGCGCGGCGCGCCCGGCTTGGTGAGCCCGACCTGCTGCGCTAGAGATCCGCCGCGATGCCGAGCCCGAACGAGTCAGTCTCCGTCGACGTCACTGAGCGGGGCGCCGACCGCGATGGCCAGCCGCAGGTCATGGACCGGCGGCTCTTCATGCAGCTCCTCGTCTTCGACGTGGCGCGCGACCGCTCGCCGGAGAGCGCCCTTGCCGCGCTCCGCGCGGCGCTCGAGCGACGCGGCGCCGCCGCCGTCATCTACGAGGACGTAAGCAACCCTCGCGGCCTCGGCCTGCTCACCTGGAGCGAGGAGCCGGCCCACTTCGTCACCACCGTGCGGGCCGCGGTGAACGACCCGGAAGCGAGCGGGCTCACCCTGAACCCGGCCTTTACCATGTTCGGCCGCAGCTACAGCAGCGGGCACGAGCCGAACCTCGAGCAGGCGCTCCTCGAACGGCCGCGCGTCACCGCAACCAACCCGGCCTGGCCGTGGGCGATCTGGTATCCGCTCCGGCGCACCGGCTCCTTCGAGCGCCTCGAGGGCCGCGACAAGGGCGCCATCTTGCGCGAGCACGCGGTCATCGGCCGCGCGTACGGCGCCGCCGATCTCGCGCACGACGTCCGGCTCGTCTCCCACGGCCTCGACGCGCGCGACAACGAGTTCATCATCGGCCTCATCGGCAAGTCGCTGCACCCGCTCTCGCACGTCGTCCAGACCATGCGCCGGACGCGCCAGACCAGCGAATTCATCGCGCAGATGGGGCCGTTCTTCGTGGGGCGCGCCGCCTGGCAGAGCACCGGCGGCGGATGACGCCGGCCCCCGTCTGCGGCGTGGTGTTCGATCTCGACGGCACCCTCGTCGACTCGCGCGAGGACATCGTCCGCTCGACGAACCACGCGCTCGCCGTGTCGGGCTACCCCACCCTCCCCGCGGGCGAAATCGCGAGCTACGTGGGCGACGGCGCCCGGCTCCTCCTCGCGCGCTCGAGTCGTCTCCTCGCCGGCGATCCCCGGCTCGACGCGCTCGAGACCACCTTCCTCGAGTACTACACCGCGCACGCGGTCGACCACACGCGACTCATCGCCGGCGTCGAGGAGGTGCTCGACGCCCTCGCGCCGCTCCCGCTCGCGCTCCTCACCAACAAGCCGCGCCGCGCCACGCTCGCGACGCTCGCCGCGCTCGGGCTCGACCGCCGTCTCCGCGAGATCGTCGCCGGCGATGATCTCGCGGAGAGGAAGCCGGCTCCCGGCGGCCTGCTCACCATCGCGCGCCGGCTCGCGCTCGAGCCGCGGGCGCTCGTGATGGTCGGCGACGCCGCGCAGGACGTCGAGTGCGGGCGGGCCGCCGGCGCGCGCACGGTCGGCGTCGAGGGAGGCATCCAGGCGCGCGAGCGGCTCGCCGCGGCGCGACCCGACGCGCTCATCCCGCTCCGCGAGCTGCCCGCGCTGATTCGCACGTGGGATCCCTCCGCGCTCGAGCGCCCGGCGTGAGCCGCAGCCGCGCCGACCCGGGTGCCGAGCGCATGCCGGTCCGGCGCGGCCGGCGGCGCGCTCAGGCCACCAGCGCGTGGTACGCCGCGCTGAGCTCCGCGAACCGGCGCCGCAGCGTCTCGCGCTCCTCGGCGCTGGCGGCCGGGAACCGATCGGGGTGCGCCTCGCGCGCGAGCGCGCGGAACGCTCGCTGTACGCTGGCGCGGTCCGCGGCGGGCCCGAGCCCGAGCACGGTGAGCGCCCGCGCGCGCACCGGATCGTGCCGCTTCGACGGCGTCGCGGGGCTCGGCGCGGGCGCGCGCCGCGACGCGCCGCGCGCCCGCGGCCTGCCGTGGAGGAATTCGTGCGGTGACAGCGGCACCGCGCGCTCACGCGGGCGCGGCACGCCGGTGACGTGGAATCGGATCTGCCCATCGGCGAGCTCGAAGAGGCGGTCGAGCCGCGCGCGGAGCTGAAAGCGCAGCGCCGCGCCGAGCGCCCCGCTCGACACGCCGCACTCGCCGACCAGCACCTCCCCGGCGCGCAGGGTCGGCGCCGCGACGAGCCGGCGAGCCAGGAGCCGCGCGGCGCCCCCGTCGATGAACCCCTCCCGGCGCAGGATCTCGCCGACGCGCGGCACGCCGAGCGCGGTCTCTACGTCGCGCACGAGCCCGGCGTCGAGCACGATCCGGTGCGCGCGGCCCGCGCTCGCGCCCGAGCGTTCCACGAGCTCGAGCACCCCGCTCGCGCGCTCGCGATGCAGCGCGCCGAGCAGATCGCCGAGCGTGGTCGCGGCGAGGCGGCCCGGGAGCTGCATCCCTCGGGACTATCAGCGCGCCGCCGAGTCGGACAAGTTCACGACCGCCCGCTCGGCTCACGGGCGCGCTTCACGCACCGGCCCGACCTCGACCGCCGCGCGCGCCGGCAGGACCGCGGAGGCGCAGAGCGACCGCGCGCAGCGGACCGCGCGCGCCTCGACCTCGAGCTGCCCCGACCCCGCCTCGGTCGCGACCAGCACGATGGGCAGACGCACGCGGCGCTCGGTCGACGCCGTCGCTTGGCGCATGCCGACGCGGGCCCGGAGCGGGCGCGCGAAGGACGGCGCCCGGAGGACCAGCGCGTCGACCCAGGTGAGCCGCCCGTCGGCGGCCTCGACCTCGAGCTCGCACGACACGCGCCCGACCGACGCGGCGGGTCGGCACGACAAGCGCGCGGTGAGCCCTTCGTCGCGAGCGCGCCCCGAGCTCGTGACCGCGAGCGCGCTCGCCGCCACGGCGAGCGCGAACAGGAGGCGGCGAGCGCGGGCGATGAGCGGCCCCCGGCTCGGCGCGAGCGCGCTCGCGCGAGCGACCACCCTCGGCGCGGCTCCCGTCATCGCTCCCCCTCGATACCACGGGACGAGCCGCGCGGCGGCGCGGGCGCGCCCGCCGCCCGGCGCGCCACCGACCGGAGCCGGCTGCCCGCCGGGCGCGGCCTGTGCTAGTCGCACGGCTCCGGCAGCGCCGGAGACCGGCCCAGCACCATGCGGTTCATCGACGAGTGCACGCTCTTCGTGGCGGCCGGAGACGGCGGCAACGGCGTCGCCGCGTTCCGGCGGGAGAAGTTCGCGCCGCTCGGCGGCCCGGCGGGCGGAGACGGAGGCCGCGGCGGCGACGTGGTGCTGGTCGCCGATCCGGGCCGCGGAACGCTCTACGATCTCAATCACCTGCGCGCGGTGCGCGCCGAGCGCGGCGAGCACGGGCAGGGTAAGGACTGCTACGGGCGTGCCGGGCGTGACGCCGAGGTCCGCGTCCCGCTCGGGACGGTCGTGTACGCCGCGCCGGACGGGCGAAAGCTCTGCGAGCTCACCCGCCCGGGCGACCGCGTCGTCATCGCCCACGGCGGGCGCGGCGGCCGCGGCAACAAGCATTTCGCGACCTCGGTGGATCGCGCGCCGCGCCGAGCCGAGCCGGGAGAGCCGGGCGAGCAGCTCGAGCTCCGGCTCGAGCTCCGCGTCATGGCCGACGTCGGTCTGCTCGGCTTCCCGAACGTCGGCAAGAGCACGCTCATCCGCGCCGTGAGCCACGCGCGCCCGAAGGTCGCCGACTACCCGTTCACCACGCTCGAGCCGCACCTCGGCGTGGTCCGCATCGGAGACCACCGGCGCGGGCTCGGGCGCAGCTTCGTGCTCGCAGACATCCCGGGTCTCATCCCGGGCGCGAGCGAAGGAGCGGGGCTCGGGCTCCGCTTCCTCCGACATGTGGAGCGGACCCGCGTGCTCTTGCACCTGGTCACGTTCACGGATGAACCCCATCGCTCACCCGTGAACGACTACCGCGTGCTCCGCGAGGAGCTCGCGGCGTATGACCGCGCGCTGGTCTCGCGCCCGGAGGTGGTCGCCATGACCAAGGCCGATCTGCCCGAGGTGCGCGAGGCCTACCCGGCCGCCCGCGAGGACTTCGCGCGGCTCGGCATCGAGCTCCGGCTGGTGAGCGCCGCGACGCACGAAGGCATCACCGATCTCATGCACGAGCTCGGCGAGCGGCTCTTGCTCTAGGCGCGTGCGCCCGAGCCTCAGTGCGCGCTCGAGCCGCGCGTCGCCTCGAACACTCCCGGGAGCGAGTCGAGCACCTCGAGGCCGGGCACGTAGAGCGGCCCGGCGGGGACGCCCGTGCGCCGCGCCACCTCGGGAGCGACCACCACCATCGCGCCACCTGCGCGCGGCGAGAACCCTGGCGGAAACGGCGACGGCGGCGTCCCGCCCGGGCTCGGCGCCGAGCCTCCCGAGCTCCCACCACCGAGCGAGCCGATGGCGCCGATGCACTCCTGCCCGCAGCTCCGCGTGACGCACAGGAACGCCTGGAGCGCGCGGCCGGCCGCCGCGAAATCGCCGCCGAAGCACCCGAGGATACAACCGAGATCGATGCCGCCGCCGCACGAGGTGACCGCGCAGACGACCCCGTTCGCGCACGACGGATCGTTGAAGCAGGTGTTGACCTGGCCATGGCACGCTCGATCCGCGCACGACACGCAGTCCGCGATGGGGCCGCTGTCCGGGAACGGGAACGCATCGAAGAAGTTGCCGCCGTCGGTGGCGCCCCCGCCGGTGCCGCCGGTCGCGAGCACGCCGCCGGTGCCGCCGGTCGCGAGCACGCCGCCGGTGCCGCCGGTCGCGAGCACGCCGCCGGTGCCGCCCGCGCCGGCGACCCCGCCGCTCCCCGAGACGCCCGCGGCGCCGCCCGTGGAGCCCGCCACGCCCCCGACGCCGGCCGCGCCGCCGAGGCCACCAGCCCCGGCCTGCCCGGCCGCGCCCGCGGCGGCGTCCGCGCCAGCCGCGCCGGCAGCGGCGTCCGCGCCGGCCGCGCCCGCGGCGGCGTCTGCGCCGGCCGCGCCGGCCGAGCCCGCGACTGCCGGCGGCACCTCGAGCCCCTCGAGGTCCGAGCGGCTACACGCTGCGAAGGCGCCCGCCACCACCAGCGCCCCGACCATGCCTCGCGAGAAGAGCCTCCGCCCCATGACCCGCCGAGCCTAGCTCCATCGAGCGAGCCCCGCATCGTTTCGGGCTGGCGGCCCGGCGCGGCCGGCGGCGCGAACCGCCGCGCGGGCCCCGCCCGCGGCGCACGGGCGAGCCGTCTCGCCTCACGGCCGCGGCGCGGGCGAGCGGCCTCAGGCGTCCTCGAGATCGAGCTCGCCGAAGTCGTACTCCTCGGGCGCGAGGTTATCGAAGCGCGTGTACTCGGAGGTATAGCGCGTCTGGATCCGCCCGGTCGGCCCGTTCCTCTGCTTCGCGATGATCACCTCGGCCCGGCCCTTCTGCTCGCTGTCCTTGAAGTAATATTCGTCGCGATAGATGAAGAGGATGGTGTCGGCGTCCTGCTCGATGGCGCCCGACTCGCGCAGATCGCTGAGCTGAGGGCGCTTGTCCTTGGTGTTGCGCGTCTCGACCGAGCGGTTCAGCTGCGAGAGCGCGACCACCGCGACGCCCATCTCCTTGGCGAGCTGCTTCAGCCCGCGGGAGAGCTCGCTGATCTCCTGCTCGCGGCTCTGCGCGTCGCGACGACCCTGCATGAGCTGCAGGTAGTCGATGGCGACCACCCCGATCCGCTTGGTCGGCGTCGCCGACGGGGCGCCGCGCGCGATCTCCGCCTGCAAGCGCCGGAGCCGCGCGCGGACGTCGAGCAAGGTGATGGCCGGGGTGTCGTCGAGCCAGAGCGGCATCTGGGAGAGCCGACCGGCCGCCTCGGTGAGCTTGTTCCAGTCTTCGGGGCCCAGCCTTCCGCTTCGGAGCCGCGAGACGTCCACGCGGGCCTCCGACGCCAAGAGGCGCGAGGCGAGCTGCGCGCGCGGCATCTCGAGCGAGAAGAACACCACGCCGTCACCGGGCTCCTCGACGGGCGCCTCCTCGTAAGGATCCGCGTTCGCCGCGAGCGCGACCGCGCGCGACTTGGCGACGTTGACCGCGAGGTTCAAGACGAACGCGGTCTTGCCCATGCCGGGACGTCCGGCGACCACGTAGAGATCCCCCGGATGGAGCCCCGAGCACTTCTCGTCGAGCTGCGTGAAGCCGGATGGGATCCCGGAGACTCCGCCGCCATGCAAGGCCGCGGCGCTTATGATCTCGAAGGCGCCTTCCACGGCTGCGCGGAGCGTCACCAAGGTGGTGGTCTCGTCGGTCCGCGCGAGCTCGAAGACCGACTGCTCGGCCTGATCGATGAAGTCTTGCACCGGGCCGCAGTCGCCGTAGCCCTCGGCGGCGAAGCGCTGGCACGTGGCGATGAGCTGCCGCAGGCGGTACTTCTCGCGGATGGTCTTGGCGTGAACCTCGACGTTGGCGACCGCCGGGGTCGCGTCGGCGAGCTGCGCCAGGTACGGCGTGCCGCCGATCTGCTGCAAGCGCTCGCGATCCCGAAGCCACCCTGCCACCGCCACCACGTCCACCACGCGGTGCGGGCCCTGCGCGAGCGCGAGCACCGCCTCGAAGATCCAGCGGTTGGCGTCCGAGTAGAAGTGCTCGGGCTCGAGCACGTGCTGCACGGTGTCGAAGGAGCCTGGGTCGAGCAGGATCGCGCTCAGCACCGCGCCCTCGGCGTCGAGATCGTGAGGCGGCACACGCCCCGCAGCGGGCGTGAGCTGGAGCGGTGCATCGCCACGTCGTTGACGGTCCTTCGCGTACGTCCGGCTCATCCCTCGGGAGCTTGCCAGAAATCTCGGAGGCCGGCGGCAGGGCAATGTCCCACCGCGAGGGCGGCGCGCGCGCCGCGAGCTCCCCCGCCGGTGCACGCGGCCCGAAGCGCGTCCAAGTCGCGGATCCGCGAGGGCGGCGCGCGCGCCGCTAGCTCCGCCACTTACATCCGGGGCGCTCCACCGGCCCTCCCCATGACCCGCACGAGCGCGAGCGCCCCGAGAACCGCATCGGCTCCCGGGGCGCAGGCGCGGAGCGCGTTCCGCTCCACGACGCGACCTTCGCCCTCGAACGCCTGATGGCTCGAGGGCTCGCGGCTCACGCCTTCTTCACGACCTCGACGCGGAGGTTCACCGTGACGTCGGCGTGCAGGCGGATCGGCACCTCGTGCAGGCCCAGCTGCTTGATGGGCTCGTGGAGGTGGACCTTACGACGGTCGAGCTCGACGCCCTGCGCGGCGTAGGCTTCCTCGATGTCGCGTGTGGTCACCGAGCCGTACATCTTGTTCTCTTCACCGACGGCGCGCTCGAGCTTGACCGCCATGCTGGCGAGCTTCTCGCCGAGGCTCTTGGCTGCATCGAGCTCGGCCTGCGCGTGCGCGGCGGCCACTCGCTTCAGCTCATTCACACGGGCGAGATTCGCGGGGGTCGCAGGCGCGGCGAGGCCGCGCGGGATCAGGAAGTTCCGCGCGTAGCCGGGGCGAACCCGGACGACATCGCCTCCGCTCCCGAGATTCTCCACGCTCTGCTGCAGGACGACGCGGATTGCACTAGCCATCTGCCATCTCCTTTCTGACCACTCAGTCGTTCGAGGTGAACGGCAGGAGCGCGATGTTCCTGGCGCGCTTGATGGCGAGCGTCAGCGCGCGCTGGTGCTTCGCGCAGACGCCCGAGATGCGGCGCGGGACGATCTTCCCTCGCTCGGTGATGAAGTAGCGAAGACCCTGGGGATCCTTGTAGTCGATGACCAGGCTCTCATCTCCGCAGAACCCGCAGCCGCGCCGCCGCGGCCTGCGAAATACCACGTTGGTGGTCTCGTCTCGCTCGACTCGCTCGCGAGTCCGCATGGAGTCCTTCATTCGTCATCCTCCGCGCCGCGCATGTCCGTGTCATCCTCATCGTCAGAGTCGCCACCGCCGTCGAACGAGCGCGTCCGCTCAGGGCCGTCGACGAGGCCGAGCTCGCGCTCGAGCGATTCGTCCTCCTCCTCGCCCTCGGCGGGAGGCTCGACCTCTTCGAAGACCACCGTCTCGGGATCTACGGTGACGCTCTCGAGCTCGACGTCCTTGCGAACCAGGACGGTCTGGAACTTCATCACCTCGTCGAGCATCCGCAGGTTGCGCTCGAGCTCGGTGACCAGCGCGCCACCAGCGATGTAGCGCACGTAGACGTAGACCCCGCGCTTGAACTTCGCTACCGGATAGGCGAGCTGACGACGGCCCCACGTCTCGACGAGCGTCAACCGCCCGCCTTCACGCCCGACCACCTCTTCGACGCGACGGGCGACCTTCGCGGTCGCCTCCTTGGCGAGATCGGGACGCATCACGTAGATGGTCTCGTATTCGCGAGCGTGGCTCTGCGCGCTCGCTTGGGTATCAGCCATTTCGTGCTCCTTATGGACTCTCGGCCCGAGGGCATCGCCTCGGGCAAGGAGTATTCAGTGTCTCGGTTTCTGATTGGTGACGTTCATCGCCGCCGTCAGGCCTCGCTCGATGACGAGCCTCACGGCGTCCACCGCGCGGTCGAGCACACCGTCGAGGTGCGCCCGTTCCTCCGGGGCGAAGCCTTCTAGCACATAATCTGCTTGAGAACCCCTAAAGTCCGCTCGAGGCCGGCCGATACCGACGCGGAGCCTCGCGTAGCTCGGGCCGCCGAGCTGGGTGGTGATGCTCTTCAGGCCCCGGTGACCCGCGTCGCCACCGCCGAGCTTCAGCCGGAGCTCTCTAAAGTCGAGGTCGAGCTCGTCGTGGACGACCAGGAGCGACTCCGGGGTGAGCTTGAAGAACGCCAAGGCCGGCTGGACGCTCCGGCCTGATTCGTTCATGAAGGTGAGCGGTTCGAGCGCGACGACCCGCTCTCCGCCCACCTCGATTTGAGCGAAGCGGCCGCTGAACTTCTCTCGCCACTGGCCGCCGGCCGCGCCGACCAGACGATCGACCACCATGAACCCGGCGTTATGCCGCGTCCCCGCGTACTTCGCCCCCGGGTTGCCGAGGCCGACGACCAGGATCACGTCTTGGCAGGCGTCGCCGCCGCCGGAGCCGCGGCCGGCGCCGCGCCTGCCGCGGGCGCGGCCTCCTCGGCTTCGGCGTGCTTGCTCTCGGTGACGACGCCGGCGATGGTCTGGGTCTCGGGGAGGCGCACGCTCACCCCCTCCGGGACCGAGAGATCACGGGTGGCCACGTGCTGATCGAGGTCGAGCTCGGTGACGTCGTAGACGATCTTGACCGGGATCCTCTCCGGCAAGCAGCGGATCGGGAGCTTGCGGTAGACCTGACGCAGCACGCCGCCCATGACCACGCCCTTCGGCTTGCCTTCGAGCACCAAGGGGACCTCGACGTCGACCGGCTCGTCGAGCCCGATCTGGATGAAATCCGCGTGGAGCAGCTCGCGCGAGAGCGGGTGGTACTGGTAGTCGGAGAGGAGCACGGTGCGCTTCTCCTCGCCCTCCACCAAGAGCTCGATGACCGTGTTGCGTCCGCGCTCGCTCGTGAGCACGCTGGTGAGCTCTTTCGGAGCCACCGCGAGCGTCTCCGCCGTCTGACCCTTGCCGTAGGCGACCGCGGGGATCTTCCCTTCCCGGCGCAGCTGCCGGGCCGGGCCCTTGCCGAAATCCTGACGTCGGGTTGCCGCTATCTTCACGAGCTCCATGACCGAGATTCTCCTCTCGAGGCGAACCGGACGCCTCAGACGAACAGCGAGCTCACCGAGTCGCTGTTGTGGATCCGACGGATGGCCTCACCGAGCAGCCTTCCGATGTTGAGGAAGCGGATCTTCGGCGACGCCGCCGCCTCCTCACTGGGTGGGATCGAGTTGGTGACGACCACCTCCTCGAGCGGTGACTCCTGAATGCGCTGTACGGCGGGGCCGCTCAGCACCCCGTGGGTGGCGCACGCGACGACTCGTCGCGCGCCGCCATCCATCACGGCCCGGGCCGCATTGCACAGCGTCCCGGCGGTGTCGATCATGTCGTCGACGATGATGCAGTCGCGCCCTTCGACGTCCCCGATGAGGTGCATCACCTCGCTCACGTTGGCTCGCTCGCGTCGCTTGTCGATGATGGCGAGCGACGCGCCCAGCCGCTTCGAGTAAGCGCGCGTGCGCTCCACTCCGCCGGCGTCGGGCGAGATGAAGACCGCGTCCTTGGCGAAGCGGTGCTTCAGGTAGTCCTCCAAGAACACCGGGAGCGCGTAGAGATGATCGAACGGGATGTTGAAGAACCCCTGAATCTGCCCCGCGTGGAGATCCACGCAGAGGACGCGGTTGACCCCTGCGGCGACCAGCAGGTCCGCGACCAGCTTCGAGGTGATGGGGGTGCGCGGCGCCACCTTGCGGTCCTGCCGCGCGTAGCCGTAGTAGGGGATGACGGCCGTGATCGACGCCGCCGATGCGCGACGGAGGGCGTCGCACATGATGAGCAGCTCCATCAAGTTGTCGTTTACCGGCGAGCAGGTCGGCTGCACGACGTAGGTGTCGAGCCCTCGCACGTTCTCGCGGATCTCGCAGAACGTCTCGCCGTCGCTGAACCTCGAGACGCGCGCCTCACCGAGCGGAGTGCCGAGGACCTTGGCGATCTCCGTCGCGAGCTCGGGGTTCGCGTTCCCGGTAAACAGACAGATTCTCTTGACGGCCACGACTCGCCACCACGGGGCTTCGCCGGTAACTCTGCGAAAGCACTAGGCACTTTCGCGTGGCTCCAGCGGAGGGTGCGGAGAACTAGCAGTCGGCCGGCGGCGTGTCAACGACAGCCGAGGCCGCTCGGCGGCGCGCTCGCCCGCGCTCAGCGGTACGGGTTCGAGAGGTCGACGTCCGGTTTGGGCGGCGCGTCCGGCTTGGCCGTGGGCTTCGGCGCGGCCTGCGGACCGGTCCGCCAGGGCCGGGGGTTGGGCTTCTCGGTGGTGGGCTCGGGGACGGATGGGACCTCGCCCGCGGCGCCCGCGTCGGCGGCCTCCTCGGCCGGCGCCGCGCTCGGCGCGGCCGGCGCCGCGCTCGCGGTGGGCTCCGGTACGGGCGCCGTCACGACGTCGCTCGACGGGCTCGCGGTCGTGTGAGCCGCCGGGGCGCGCTCCTCGGGCGCGCCTCCCCGGAGCATGAGCGCCGCGATGACGCCGACTCCGACGAGCGCGATGAGCGCCCCCAGGATCATCGGGGTCCTCGAGCGGCGCTCGGGGGCCATCGAGCCCGGGCCGAGCCCGGGCTGAGCCGGGCTCGACACGCCCGACTGCGACACCTCGGGGAGGGTCATGGCGGCGGAAGAGACGCTGCCGAGCGAGCTCGCAGCCGCGCTGAGCGGCGCGGTCTCGGGGATGACGACCTGGCTCGGCTCACTCCGCGCCAGCCAGCCCCGCACCGCCTCGCGCGCTTGCGCGATCTCGTTGCCGATGACCTCCGCGACGTACGCCTTCACGTCACGCGGCGCGCCGAGGGTTCCGGCGGCGGTCGCCGCCCGCTCGAGGGCGTCGGCGAACTCCGCGCACGACTTGAACCGCTTGTTCACGTCGCGCTCGAGTGCCTTCATGCACACGGCCGCGATCTGCGGCGAGACGTCGCTCGCGATCGTGGTGAGCTTCGGGATGGGCTCGGAGATGACCCGCGAGAGCGTCGCCGCCTCGTTGTCGGCCTTGAAGAGCCGCCGCGCCGCGAGCACCTCCCAGAGCACGATGCCCGCCGAGAAGATGTCCGCGCGCCGGTCGATGTCTTCTTTCCCGGTGGCCTGCTCGGGGGCCATGTACGCGATCTTGCCCTTGAGCTGACCGACCCGCGTCGCGCTCAGGCGGCTCTGCGCGCGCGCCACCCCGAAGTCCGTGATGCGCGAGACCCCGTCCGCACCGACCAGCACGTTCTGCGGCGAGACGTCGCGGTGCACCAGCCCGGTCGGCTGTCCCATGTCGTCGCGCAGCTCGTGAGCCGCGTGGAGTCCCGCCAGGAGATCGATCACGATGCGTATGCCGATGGGCACGGGCAGCTTCGAGCCGGAGGTCGCGGCGCGCGCCAGCAGCCGCGCGAGCGTGTCGCCCTCGATGTACTCCATCACCAGGTAGTACCCGCGGTCGCTCGCGCCGACCTCGAGGATGGGCACGACGTTCGGGTGATGGATGCCGGCGGCGAGGCGGGCCTCGTCGAGGAACATCTCGACGAACTCGTTCTCTCCCGCGAGGTGTGGATGGAGCCGCTTGATCGCGACGAAGCGCTGGAACCCGCCGACCCCGAGCAGACGCGCGAGGTAGACGGTGGCCATTCCGCCCGAGGCGATCTCCGCTATGAGCTCATAGCGATCGACCCTCTGGCGCCCCTCGGCACCGACGTCCAGCAACCTTGCAGCGACCACGGCCGGTCAGAACCTCCCCGTGGCGCCCACCGTGGCGCCACTGCCAACCCCGAGCCAGGGCTCGATTGCGGCCGAGGACTTCGGCTTCGCGCTCGCCTCCCCGCCGCTCCAATCGGTGGCGAACGCCCCGATGAGGATGGTCACCACGCCGAGCCCGGCGGTCGTCCCCGCGAGGATGTTGGTGCGCGACTGGCGATCCCGGCCGTCCTGGTAGAGCGATTGGCAGTCGGGCGACCCGCTCGAGCACGCGGCGCGGACGTTGTCGGCGCCCGGGTTCTTCTGCGTGTCGATGCCGCTCCACGCGGTCACCCCGCCGGCCACCGCGGTGAGGCCCACTCCGACCCAGAAGACCACGGGGGACCAGCCGCTCGGCTCGACGGTGACTCCTTGGTCGACGGGAGGCGCGGGTCGATGCGCGCCGCCACCGGGTGGTTGGCCAGGCGTGGCCGGCGGCGCTGGCGTCGCCGGAGCCGGCGCCTCGGGCTTCACCTCGGGCGGCTGCTCGAACGAGAGCTCGGCCGCGGCGCCCTTCGCGATGGTGACCTGCCCCGACGCGTCGCGCCCTCCGGACCAGCCCGCGCGGATCGTGTAGTTCCCCGGCGCGAGAAAGATCGACTTCTCCTTCGCCGGCCGGCCGGGCACGAGCTTCAGGCCAACCACCACGTCACAGGCGACGTCACAGCGCACCGTGACCTTGCCGTATTCCGCGCCCGCGCGCTTCATGATGGCCGCGGCGAGCTTCACGAGGTCCGCTTCCTTGTAGCCGCGCACCGCGACCATCGAGGCCAGCGTGGCCGCGCGATCGAGCTGGTCGGCCTTGTCACGCGCTTGAATCGCGAGCTTCAGCACCTGTGCGCTCGGCACGTGCCGATCCGCGTTCTCGAAGTGCTCGGCGGCTTCCGCGTAGTCCTTCGCGGTGAACGCTCGGCGGGCCTGGTCGAACTCGTCGCCGGCCGCCTTCACGTCCTCCGGGGTTGGCGCCGCGTCCTGCGCGGAGCTCACGCCCGCGAACGAGAGCGCCGCCGAGAGCGCGAAAGCACCGACCCATCGCCTCATGAGTAGCTCATCTCCGTGCACCCCCTCAGAATAGCGCCACTCCTACACACTTTCGACGCCAAGTGAACCAGATCGCCCGCGCGCAGGCAATCTACCCACCGCACTAACGCGACGCGTCACTCAGGCGCTCGCCGCTCTGGTGCGAACGGCGAGCGCACCCGGGCGCGTCAGCTCATCGACACCAGGAGTCGGTCCGGCTCCTCGAGCAGGCCGATGATCTCCTGCGCGAACGCCGCTCCCACGTGCCCGTCGATGATGCGGTGGTCGAACGAGAGGCTCAGCAGCATCACCTCGCCGATGACGATCTCGTCGCCCCGTACCACCGGCTTTCGCTTCATCTCGTGGACTCCGAGGATGGCGACCTCCGGGTAGTTGACGATCGGGGTCGCGAAGAGACCGCCGAGCTTGCCGAGCGAGGTGATGGTGAACGACGATCCGCCGAGATCTCCCATCTGCACGCGGCCGTCCTTCGCCGCCTCGCCGAGCCGCTGAATTTCTCGCGCGAGCTCGAGGACGCTGAGCCGGTCGGCGTCGCGAACCACCGGCACCATGAGCCCGGCCTCGGTGGCGGCGGCGATCCCGATGTCATAGCCGTGGCGGAGCACCATCTCCTGGCTCGCGTCATCGACCAGGCAATTGAGCGCGGGGTGCTTCTTCAGGGCCGCCACCACCGCCTTGACGATGAAGGGTAGGAACGAGAGCTTGAGCCCCTCCTCGGCGGCGAACCGCTGCGTGCGCTCGCGCAGCTCCCTCAGCGCGGTCACGTCGCACTCGTCGACGTAGGTGAAGTGCGCGGCCGTGTGCTTCGAGCGCGCCATGTTCTCGTAGATGCGGCGGCGAACGCCCTTGATGGGCACCCGCGTCTCGGTCGCGGTCGGCGCGACCGGAGCCGCCGGGGGCAGCGGGCGCGCGGGGGCCACCGCCGCCGCCGGGCTCGCGCTCGGAGCCGGGCCGGCCGAGACCGGCGCCGCTCCGCTCTTCGCGAAGCGCTCCACGTCTTCGCGCGTGACTCGCCCTGCCTCACCGCTCGGTGGCACGCGCTTCAAGTCCACGCCGAGCTCGCGCGCGAGCTTGCGCGTCGCGGGCGCCGCGAGCGGTTTGTCGTCATGGTATCCGCTCGGCGCTCCGGCGGCAGCCTTCTCGCTCGGGCGGGTCGCGAGCCCCATCCCCGGGAGCGTCTCCTTGATGTCCCCCACGGCGGTCGCCGCGGGCTCGTTCTTCTTGGCCGGCGCGGCCGGCGTCGCGGCCGCGGCGGGCGCTCCGGTCGCCGCTCCCCCACCCTCGGTGTCGAACACCACGAGGACGTGGCCGACCGGCACCAGATCGCCCGCGCTCGCGCCGAGCGCCGAGATGATTCCGGCCCGTGGCGCGCCGATGGTGACGGTCGCCTTGTCCGTCATCACCTCCACCATCTCTTGATCCTGCGCGACCTTGTCGCCGGGCTTCACGAGCCACGCGACGATCTCGCCTTCCGTCACTCCTTCGCCGATGTCCGGCAGCTTGAACTCGAACTTCGCCATCGGTGGCTCCTCAGCTGCGAGCGGTCTCGATGACCGCGGGAAGGATTCGGTGGGAGAGCGGCAGGTATTCCATCTCGAGGCTGTACGGGAACGGCGTATCGAAACCCGTGACCCGCCGCGGCGGCGCTTCGAGGTGATAAAAGACCTTCTCGACCACCAGGCTCACGAGCTCCGCGCCGAACCCGCAGGTCCGCGGAGCCTCGTGTACGACGACCAACCTCCCGGTCTTCTGCACGCTCGCGAGGATGGTCTCGATATCCACCGGCCAGAGCGTGCGAAGATCGATGACCTCGCACTCCACGCCCTGTTCGGCGGCCTTCGCCGCCGCGTCGAGCGCCTCGTACAGCATCGCGCCGTACGCCAGCACGGTGACCGCGCTCCCCTCCCGGGCCACCGCGGCGCTGCCGAGCGGCACCGTGTAGTCCCCCTCCGGCACGTCACCCTTGGCCGCGCGATAGATCCGCTTCGGCTCGAAGAACAGCACCGGATCCGGATCGGCGATGGAGGCGAGCAAGAGGCCCTTGGCGTCGTGCGGGTTCGAAGGGCACACGACCTTCAAGCCCGCGACGTGGATGAACTGCGCCTCGGGGTGCTGCGAGTGGTAGTGCCCTCCGCGGATCCCACCGCCGACCGGGGTGCGGATCACCATCTTGGCCGGGTACTCACCCCCCGAGCGATAGCGGAGCTTGGCGAGCTCGCTCACGATTTGGTCGTAGGCGGGCCAGATGAAGTCCGCGAACTGGATCTCGGGGATCGGCAGCATCCCGTACATCGCCATCCCGACCGCGGTGCCGATGATACCGCCCTCGCTGAGCGGCGTGTCGATCACGCGGTCGTCGCCAAACTCATCGAAGAGGCCAGCGGTGACGCGAAAGACGCCGCCGACCTTCCCGACGTCCTCACCCATCAGCACGATGCGATCGTCGCGGCGCATGGCGGTGCGGAGCGCGTCGTTGATGGCAGAAACCATGTTCATCTGGGGCATGAATCACTCCAGCGGGAAGAGACCCGGATCCGGTTGTTCGACTAGTGGTGCGATGAGGGGGCGCGCGGCCCGGTGAGCAACTCCGTGCGCTGCTCGGCGAGGTGCCACGGCGGGCTCTCGTAGACGTCCTCGAACATCGACTCGAGCGGCGGCGGGGGCGTGTGCTCGGCGGCCTCGGCGGCGTCACGGAAGCGCTGCTCGATCTCCGAGCGGAGCGCCTCCTCGCGCGCGTCGTCCCATGCGCCGCCCCGCTCGAGGTGCTGGCGGAGGCGCGCGATGGGATCGCGGCCGAACCAGGGCTCGAGCGCGTCCTTGCTACGATAGGCGTTCGGATCATCGCTGGTCGAGTGGCCGCCCATCCGGTACGAGAGCGACTCGATGAGCGTCGCGCCCTTGCCGGCAGCCGCGTGGGCGACCGCGCGCCGCGTCGCCGCGATCACCGCGAAGATGTCGTTGCCGTCGACGCGGAGCGCAGGCACGCCGTACCCGACTCCCTTCTCCGCGAAGGTCCGCGAGGCCGTCTGACGTTCGACCGGCACGCTGATCGCCCAGCCGTTGTTCCGGCAGAAGAACACCACGGGCGTCTTGAAGACGCCGGCGAAGTTCATCGCGACGTGGAACTCGTTCGAGCTGGTCGAACCCTCTCCGAAGTAAACGAGCGCAGCCAATTCCTCTTTTCGCAGCTTCGCTGCCCAGGCAAAACCCGTCGCCTGCGACATCTGGGTGCCGATCGGTGAGCTCACCGACCCCCAGTTGGCGGCGCGATAGGTGTAGTGATCCGGCATCTGACGCCCCTTGGCCGGGTCGTTTCGGTTGCCGAACATGTTGTCCAGGTAGCGCTGGAGCGGCATGCCGCGGAGGAGCGCCGCGCCGAACTCGCGGTAGCAGGGGAAGATCCAGTCCTTCGGCCGCATGGCGTAGGCAGAGCCGATGATGGATGCCTCCTCGCCGAGCGACCCGATGTGGAAGCCGATGCGGCCCTGGCGCTGCAGCGCCACCAGCCGCTCGTCCACGATCCGGGTCGTCACCATGTGGCGGTAGAGCGCGAGCACCTCGGCGGGCTCGAGGCGGGGGTCGTGCTTGGGATCGAGCGAACCGTCCGGGTTCAGGACCTGCAGCACCGCGTCGTCGCCGGAGGCCGTTGCGTTGGGATTTTCCGCTGTCGTGGTCATGTCGCTGGCGCGCCCGGCTCCTCGCGACGGACGCGCGCGGGAGTGTAGACGAACGTCCTTCCTCCTGTAACCCCATCGAGCACAATTTTCGACCTATCACGCGCCGCGTCGTGAATGCGCGCGTGAGCGCAGCGCGTCATCGCGCGCCGTGGCGTCCGGAGCCGGTTCCACGCGGCGCGACGGCTCAGTCGGACAAGGCGCGATCGGCTTCGATGAGCGCCTGGCCGGTCGCCGCTTCGTCGAGCCCGAACTCGCGCGCCAACCGCTCGAGCACCCCGCGCTCGATGGTGCTCACGCCGCCCGACACATGCGCGATGAGCGCCGCCATCCGCAGCACCTCGCGCTGCTGCTCGGGGCGGACGATGGCGCGTGCGACCATCGACAGGCGCTTCTCGAGCCCGTCCTCCTCGAGAAGATCTCCGAGGTCCGCCAGGAGCGCGCTCATCTGCGCCTCCGCCACGCGATCCCCGCAGGCGGCGAGCACGACGTGCCGGAACGCGCGCTGCTCGGAGTCGTCGAACTCGCCGTCGGCGTGCGCGACCAGGAACGCGCTCTCGACCACCGCCTCGAAGAGCGCTGCGGCGGCCGGATCGAACCCGGTGGGCTGGGTCACTTCGTCACCGAGCGGCTGCGAGCCATACGACGCCGCAGCCGCGGTCAGGAGCGATCCGCTCACTCGCGCTTCCGCGTAGCTCGGCGGCTCGCCGAGCTTGGCAGCGACCTTGTTCAGTAGGCTCTCGTCGGCGACGGTCATGGTCAAGGCTCCTCGGGCGCTCCGGAGCCTAGCGCAACCCGGCTCCTCCGTCAGCGCTCCAGCGCGCCGCCGGGCCCGGCTCCGAGCGCGCGGCGGAGGCGCGTCACGCCCGCTCGCCCGTCGCGCTTCCGGGCCGACGGAGTAACGCCTCGATGGGGACCAGGTCCGAGCCCGGAGTCGGCGCTCGCGGCCGCGACGCGGGCTCGAGCGGCGGCGGCGAGGTGTGCGCCACGCCCGCCGGGAGCGGGCGCGCCCCCCGGAGCCTCGCCTCGATGAAGCCCTCGGCTGCGTGATAGCTCGAGCGCACGAGCGGACCCGAGGACACGAACGCAAAGCCGAGCGCCTGAGCCTCCGCCTCGAAGCGCGCGAACACCTCCGGCTCGACGTAACGCGCCACGCTCGCGTGCTTCGGCGACGGCCTCAGGTACTGGCCGACCGTGACCACGTCCACCCCGGCGGCGCGCAGATCCGCGAGCGTCTCGAGGACCTCGTCGTCCGTCTCGCCGATGCCGACCATGATCGAGCTCTTCACGAGCCGCGCGGGGGCGCGCTCTTTGGCGTACGAGAGCACCGCCAGCGACCGATCGTAGCTGCAGCGGGCATCACGAATCAGCGGCGTGAGCCGGCGAGTCACCTCGATGTTGTGCGCGAAGACGTCCGGCCCCGCGTCGACCATGACGTCGAGATCCCGGTGACGACCGCCGAAATCGCCGACCAGCGTCTCGACCAGGAGCTCGGGCTGATGGCGGCGGAGCGCAGCGACCGCCTGCCCCATGTGGCTCGCGCCACCGTCGAGCAGATCGTCGCGATCGACCATGGTGAGCACCACGTAGGTGAGCTCGAGCCTGGCGATGGCGCGAGCCACGTGCTCCGGCTCGCGCGGATCCACCGCGCCCCGCGGGTTCCCCGTCGTGACGGCGCAGAATCGGCAGCCGCGCGTGCAGGTGTCACCGAGGAGCATCACGGTCGCGGTGCCGGCGCCCCAGCACTCCCCCACGTTCGGGCAGCGGGCCTCCTCGCACACGGTGTGGAGGTCGAGCTCGCGGAGCGTCTCCTTGAGCTTCGTGTACCGCTCGCCTCCCGGCGCGCGCACCTTGAGCCACGATGGCTTTCGCTCGCGAACGATTTCCTTGGACACGGCGCGACTCTAGGCCTCGCTGAGCTCGCGCGCCAGCCCGGCGAGCCCGGCCGCCCCGACCGGCTCGACCACGCCGCGTTCGGTGAAGATCGCCGTGACGAGCCGCGCCGGCGTGACGTCGAAGGCCGGATTTCGCGCGCGCGCGCCCGCGGGCGCGAGATCGACGCCGGCGAGCCGCGTCACCTCCTCGGGGCTCCGCTCTTCGATCGGGATCTCGGCGCCCGACGCGCAGGCGAGGTCTACCGTGCTGAATGGCGCCGCGACGTAGAACGGTCGCTCGTGGAGCCGCGCCAGGCACGCCACCGAGTAGGAGCCGATCTTGTTCGCTACGTCGCCGTTCGCCGCGATGCGATCGGCGCCAATCACAACGAGGTCGATGCTCCCCCCGGCGAAGAGCGAGCCCGCCGCCGCGTCGGCGACCAGCTCCACCTCGATCCCGTCGCGCATCAGCTCCCACGCGGTGAGCCGCGCACCCTGCAGCCACGGCCGCGTCTCGTCGGCGACCACGCGCAGGCGCTTTCCCGCGTCGCGCGCCGCTCGGATCACGCCGAGCGCGGTCCCGTACCCGCCGGTGGCGAGCGCGCCCGCGTTGCAGTGGGTGAGCACGGTGGCGCCATCCTGGACCCGCTCGGCCCCGAGCGCGCCCAGGCGTCGATTCCCGGCGACGTCGGCGCGGTGGATCGCGCGCGCCTGGTGAGCGAGTCGGTCCGCCCGCTCGTCGTTCGGGCTCGCTCTCGCCACCCCGAGCATGAGCTCGACCGCCCACGCGAGGTTCACCGCGGTCGGCCGAGCGCGGGCGAGCTCGCGCCCGAGCTCCTCGAGCGCTTCCAGGGTGATGCCGGTCCGGCGCGCGCCCAGCGCGAGGGCGTACGCCGCGGCGATGCCGATGGCCGGCGCGCCGCGCACCACCATCGCGCTCACCGCACGCGCGACGTCGTTCGGCTCCGCGAGCTCGAGGTAGCGCTCTTCGCCGGGGAGCCGCCGCTGATCGAGCAAGATCACGCGGTCCCCCGCCGGCGCGAGCTCGACCGCGGAGTAGCTCGCGCCGCTCAGCGGCGCCGGGTGCGGGAGCGCGCTCACCCGCCCACCTCCACGCACGCCGACGCCACCCGCGATCCTGCGCCGGACGGGCCACCGCGTCCCCCAGAGTCCGCGCTCATCGCGTTCACGCCTCGGGCTCCGACTCGATGAGGCGCGTCAAGAGCTCGCTCACCAGCTTGGGATCCGCGGAGCCGCCCGTCTCCTTCATCACTTTACCGACGAAGTGCCCGAGCACGCCTCGCTTGCCCCCACGCACGCTCGCGACGAGCGCGGGCTCGGCCTCGAGCAGCCGCCGGCAGAGCGCCTCGAGCGCGTCTGCGTCACCGATGACGCGGAGCCCGCGCGCTCGGACCACCGCGCGGGGAGCCAGCGAGCCGTGCTGGATGGCCGCATAGACCTCCTTGGCTTGCTTTCCGCTGATCTCGCCGTCTGCGACCAGCGCGACCAGCTCCGCGAGCTGCGCCGGCGTAATCGGGAAGCTCGCCTCGAGGCCGTGGAAGCGAGCGCCGCGGAGCAGCTCGGTCAACATGAAGTTTGCGACACGGACGGGCTCGGGGACGAGCCTCGCCGCTTCGTCGAAGTAGCGGAGCGTGGCGGGGTGCGCGGTCAACGTCGCGACCGCCTGCGCCGAGAGCCCTCGCGAGGCGAGCCGCGCGCGCGCCGCGGCCGGGAGCTCGCCCACCTCGGCGCGCTGGGCCTCGACGAGCGCCGCGTCGAGCCGGAGCGGCGGCAGATCCGGATCGGGAAAGTAGCGGTAGTCGTGCGCCTCCTCTTTCGAGCGTAGGCGATGCGTCGTCATGCTCTCCGGTTCGAACGAGCGCGTCTCTTGCTCGACCGGGCGCCCCGCGTCGAGCAGCACCGTCTGCCGGGCGATCTCGGCCTCGAGCGCCCGCTCCACGAAGCGAAAGGAGTTCAGGTTCTTCAGCTCGACCCGCGTGCCGAACCCCGCTTGCCCCCGCGGGCGGATGGATACGTTGGCGTCGCAGCGGAAGCTCCCCTCTTCCAGATTTCCGTCGTTCACCCCGATGAAGGTGAGCACGTCGCGCAACGCGCGCAGGTATGCGGCCGCCTCCGCTGGCGCGCGCAGATCCGGCTCGCCCACGATCTCGATGAGCGGTGTCCCGGCTCGGTTCAGGTCCACGAGGGAGTCCCCTCCGACGCCATGGACGTTCTTGCCCGCGTCCTCTTCCATGTGGATACGGGTGATCCCAGCGCGGAGGCTCCGGCCCTCCACCTCGAGCTCGAGCGCCCCTCGCGTAGCGAGCGGGCGGTCGTACTGGCTGATCTGGTAACCCTTGGGAAGGTCCGGATAAAAGTAATGCTTCCGGGCGAACACGCTCGACTCGTGCACCTGGCAGCCGACCGCGAGCGCGGCGCGCACCGCGTACTCGACCGCGCGTCGATTCACGACCGGGAGCGCGCCCGGCAGACCGAGGCACACCGGGCACACGTTCGTGTTGGGCGCCTCACCGAAGCTGGTGCTGCAGGCGCAGAAGAGCTTGGTCCGAGTCAGCAGTTGGGCGTGGACCTCGAGCCCGATGACCGCCTCGTAATCGACCGTCACAGCCGAGCCTCGCGTCACTCGCGGCCTCGCCGAGCGGCCCGCGCCAGTCAGTGCCCGTGCTTGTCGCGCGTTACGCCCGGGAAGCCCGGATCGCCGGGCTCGGTGCGCGGGTTGATGTGATCATGCTGCCCGTCGCGCCCGGGGAAGCCGAGGAGCAGGTCCTTGTCGAACAGGAACTGATCGCGGGAGTCGTAGGGAGCCGCGTGGATCCCGGTGTCCATGCGGATCGCGTCTACCGGGCAGGCCTCCACGCAGAAGCCGCAGAAGATGCAGCGCAGCTCATCGATGACGAACCGCTCCGGATACCGCTCGTAGCCGCGCCGCGCGTCCCCGGCGGGGTACTCGGCGGGCACGATGTACATGCACTGCGCGGGGCAGGCCGTCGAGCAGCAGAGGCACGCCACGCAGCGCGGCGAGCCGTCCGCTCGGTGCGTCAGCCGATGCACGCCGCGGAACCGCTCCGGGTAGGGGCGGCGCTGCTCCGGGTACGAGATGGTGTTGACCCCGTCCTCGATGCTCTCGAGCACCGGATCCGGCCGCTGCCCGAGCACCATCTCCTTCGTGTTCTTGAAGAAGTGCCCCATGGTGATCCCGAGGCCGCGGGCGATCTCGGGCAGGTAGCTCTGCACGGTGACCGTGCGGCCGGCACGAAAGACCGGGGTGCCTACGACTTTCCGGGGACCGAGCGGTGCGTTCATCGTCTCCTCCTCAGGCGCCCATCCGAGCGGTGTGCGTCCCGCCCTGCGCTTCGGCGTACTTCGCCGAGGTCGACACGATCAAGCGGCGCTTGTGCACCGGCCGGAGCACGAAGGCCACGAACCACACGAGGAGCGCGAGCCCCGTCCCCGCTACCACCACCATGGTGAGCTCGGCCGCCGTGGCGAGGCTCTGGTGCACCACCGCGCCCGCGGACGCGATCGCCAGCATCACGAGCCCGGTGGCGAGCACGTTCACGAGCGACGCCGGTAGCAGCATGCGCCAGCCGAGCTTCATGAGCTGATCGTAGCGGAAGCGGGGCAGCGTCCAGCGGATGCTGAGCTGGACCCAGCAGAGCGCGATGACCTTCCCGATGAAGGCGAGGACCCCGATGAGGACCGCCGAGAGCTGCGTGAGCGGGACGTCGAGGTACGACGTGCCGCCGAAGGCCACGTGGATCCCGTCGCGGTAGACGAACGGCAGGTGCCACCCTCCGAGGAAGAGCGTCACCATCAGCGCCGAGGCCGTGACCACCGCGACGTACTCCGAGAAGAAGAACATCGCGAACTTCATCCCCGAGTACTCGGTGTAGTAGCCGGCCACGATTTCGCTCTCGCCCTCGGGCAAATCGAAGGGGATGCGCTTCGACTCCGCTACCGCCGCCGTGAAGAAGAGGAAGAAGGCCAGCGGCTGCACGAAGATCCCCCAAGCATTCTCGGCCTGCCAGCGCACCATCTCGTCCAGGCGAACGGTGCCGTAGATCATGAGCGCGCCGATCACGGTGAGGCCGAGCGTGACCTCGTACGAGACCATCTGGCTTGCCGCGCGGAGACCCCCGAGCAAGCTGAATTTATTGTCGCTCGCCCAGCCGGCGAGCGCCGCTCCGACGATGCCGGTGCCGGCGAGCGCGAAGAAGTAGAGGATGCCGACGTTGAGGTCGACGACCTGGAGCTTCACGGCCCCCTCCACGCACACCCCACCGGGCGGCACCGCGCGCAAGAGCTGAGAGTAGTCGGTGTGGCCGGCCTTCACCGCGAAGCAGAGGGTGTCACCGAAGGGCACCACCGCCAGCACGACCAGCACCGGAAAGAACGAGACGATCGGCGCGATGCCGTGGAGGAAGCGATCGGCGTTCGGCGGGATGAAGTCCTCCTTCCAGATGGTCTTCAAGCCGTCGGCGGCGGGGTGCAGGAGCCCCGCGAGCCTGAGCCCGACGCGTTCCTGTTTGCGAATCGAATACGCGGCGTAGACCGCGCCGGCGAGGACCGCCGCGGCGAGCACCGCCGGGCCCGCGCCATAGCCGATCTCGCGGAGCTGGCGCCCTTCGGGCGTGCCCTTGAGCAGGGCGGCGACGAGCGCCGTCCCGAGGTGAGCCGCGAGCCCCGCGTAGAAGATCCGGCGCGGATCACCGAGCGAGGAGACGAAGCGATCCAGGCTGTTGTCGATCCCGCGACGCTGCACGCGCCCGGCGATCGCGACGCCGGTCGCCCAGAGCGCGAAGATGGCGAGCTGACTGAAGAACATCGCGCGGTTGGTGCGCTCGACCGGCAGCGCCGGGATCTTCAGGAAATAGAAGATGATGCCGCCGGCCGCGAGCGCGGCCGGGACCAGCATGAGCGCCTGGGCGAGCGGGCGGGGCAGCCAGGCGACCGCGCGGTTCGGGCCGACCCGATCCTGCATCATGGAGCCTTGCCGGCGGTCCACCCAGGTGAGGATGACCGCGAGGTTCATCCCGAACATCACCACGATGAACGCCTTCAGCGCGAACTCGACGATGTTGCCTGTCGTCATCGCCTCACTCCGAAATGGTGAGATGCCGCGAGCCGACCACGGCGGCGCCAGGGGCCGGCGCCATCGCCTCGCGAACTTCTCGTAGCTTCTTGTACTCGACGGCAAAACCCATGGCGCGACCGAGCTCACCGACCAACGCCCACGCGGGGAGCGAGTCGCCGACCGGACGGATGACGCGCTCGCTCTCCTGGGCGACGCCCTTCACGTTCACGAACGTGCCGTCGCACTCTGCCCAACTGCTCGCGGGCAACGCCACCGTCGCGTGCTCCACGAACCCGCTCGTGTGCGTGCCGAGCACGACGATGGCGCGAGCGCGCTCGAGCGTCTTGCCCGCGGTCGCATCCGGGAGGTCCGAGCCGAGCGCGAGGACGTGAGTCACCTCGCCCTGCTCGAGCGCCGCCAAGAGCTCCTCGAATGAGCCCGGCGGCGTGGTCGTCGCGAGCGCGACGACTCCCGCGCGGTTGGGGTTCTTGTCGGGGTCGCGCAGGATGTCGTCCCCCTCCCCGGCGGGGCGCCCGGCGATGAAGAAGTTGCCCGCCCCGATGAAGTCGCGCGCGAGGGTGAGCAGCGCGAAATTGTCCTCGTTCGAGTGCTGAATTCCGAGCACCACCGCGAGCCGGTCCGGATCCACTCCCATGAGCGCCCGGGCCGCCTCCGCCATGGCAAGGCTTCGCTCGGCGTGCTCGCCGCGTACGCGCGCCTCGAGGAGGCGATGCTCGTGGATGCGGTGATAGTCGAGCATCCCCTCATCGCACATCCAGTACTTGTTCTCCGCCAGGTTCTCTCGCGGGCGATAGCGGTAGACGCGCTGGTTGCGCGGATCGAAGTCTGCGAACGCCGTACAGCCGGTGGCGCAGCCCACACACACCGTGCGCGCGCTCCGCAAGAACCACACGCGTGCCTTGAACCTGAAGTCCTGAGAGGTGAGCGCGCCGACCGGGCACACGTACTCGGTCATCAGCGTGTAGGCGTGGTCGAGCTGCCGGCCTGGCGCGAGCACGATCTCGGAGAGGTTCCCGCGCTCACGCTTCGAGAGCACCGGATCCTTGGCGACCTCTTCGCACACACGAATGCAGCGCGTGCAGAGCACGCAGCGCTCGGCGTCATAGACGATGGTCGGACCGAACACCTGCGCCTTGGGCATGTGCAGGATCTCGTCCGTCATGCGCTTTTTCGCGTGCTGGTGCTCGAGCCAGTAATCCTGGAGGCGGCACTCGCCCGCCTGATCGCAGGTGGGGCAGTCCACCGGGTGATTGAGGAGCAAGAACTCCTGGACCGCCGAGCGGGCGCGCTCCACGTGCGGGCTCGACTCGCTGAGGACCTCCATCCCCTCGCTCACGACCTGCTGGCAGGAGGGCACGAGCTTCGGTTTCTTCTCGAGGAGATACGTCTCCGCTTCCGAGTCCCACCCGAGCACGTCCATCATCGGGCCGCGACGACCGGGCGGCGGGAGCACCTCGACCAGGCACATGCGGCAGTTGGCCGCCACGCTGAGCCCGGGGTGCCAGCAGTAGTGCGGGATGTCGATGCCGTGCCGATAGATGGCACGCATGATCGTGTCGCCGGGCTCGAATTCGATCTCGCGATTGTCGATCTTGAACTTAGGCACTAGCTGCTCCTCACCGGTCGCACTCGCCGCCGATCATGTTGAGGGAGCCGAACGCAGGCACGACGTCTGCCACCATCGCGCCGGTGATCAGGCGTTCGAGGCCGCCCGTGATGAGGAACGACGGCGGTCGCAGTCGCACCCGGAAGGGCGTACCGCTGCCGTCGCTGATGAGATAGAAGCCGAGCTCCCCGTTGCCGCCTTCGGTGTACGAGTAGACCTCTCCGGCCGGGATCTTCAGCCCTTCCATGATGATCTTGAAGTGCTGGATGGTCCCCTCGATGGTCGTATAGACCTCGCTCTTCGGCGGGAGGATGACCCGCGGGTCGTCGACGTTCACGGGGCCGTCGTCCGGCATGCGCTCGATGCACTGCTCGATGATGCGGATGCTCTGCCGGATCTCGGCGACACGCACCGCGAACCGGTCGTAGCAGTCGCCCCGCTCGCCCACCGGCACGTCGAAATCGATCTCGCCGTACTTGAGGTACGGGTGAGCCTTGCGGACGTCGTAGGGGACGCCCGACGCCCTAAGCACGGGCCCCGTCCAGCCGAGCGAGACGGCGTCCTCGGCGCTCATCACCCCGATCCCCTCGAGCCGGTCGAGGAAGATCCGGTTACCGTAGAGCACCTTTTCCATCTCGTCGAGGATGCTCGGGATGAACTCCGCCGCTGCCTTGGCGTGCGCCTTGAAGTCCGCCGTCGGCGGCTTGGCCATCCCGCCGATGCGCCCGAAGCTGTGCGTCAAGCGCGCGCCGGTCTCCTCCTCGAGCACGTCCCACACCATCTCGCGCCCCTTGATCATCCAGAGGAAGGGCGTGAACGCGCCGAGCTCCATCGACATGGCGCCGGTGCAGGTGAGGTGATCGCTGATCCGGGCGAGCTCGCCGAGGATCATGCGGTAGTACTGGCAGCGCTCGGGAACGGTGATGCCGAGCATCTTCTCGGCCGCCAGCGCGAACCCGACGTTGTTCAGCATCGGGGAGACGTAGTTGCAGCGATCCACGTACGGGAACACCTGCGACCAGGTCCCGCGCTCGCACATCTTCTCGAACCCGCGGTGCAGATAACCGACCTGCACGTCGCAGCGGACGATGGTCTCGCCGGACAACTCCATCACCACGCGCACCGTGCCGTGCATGGCTGGGTGGGAGGGCCCCACGTTCACCAGCATCGGTTCGGCGGCGAGCTCGAGCTCGGACGCCTCCAGCTCCAGATCGAGCGGTTCCATCAGCTCTCGTCCTCGCTCGAGCGGGCGTGGGTCTGTCGGCCAAAGCTCATCCCCTCGTCCGGTCCGAAGGGCGGGAGCTTCTCGATGTTGTCCGCTTCACGGAACGGCACGAGCGGCTGGATCTTGTCGGCTGGATAATCTTTCCGGAGCGGGTGCCCGACGAACTCCGGGTAGAGCAGGATCCGCCGGAGATCGGGGTGCCCGCGGAAGGTCACGCCGAAGAGATCGTAGCACTCGCGCTCCATCCAGTTCGCGCTCGCCCAGAGCTCGGTGAGTGAGTCGACCTCGGCGTGCTCGCCGTCCTCGTCGCCCGTCCGCGTCTTCATGCGGAGCCGGTGCCCGAAGTTCAACGACAGAAAATGCGCGACCACGTCGAAGCGCGGCTCGCGATCCAGCCAGTCGACGGCGGTGAGGTCGACCAGCATCTTCATGTCGGTGCGCGGGTCGTCGCGGAGAAAACGCGCGATGGTGAGCCACCGGTCCGGCGCGACGACCACCGTCTCGTCACCGTGTTGCGCGTGGGTCTCCAGGATCGCTTCACCAAATTCGCGCTCTAGTAGCTCTACGAGGGCCTTGGCCATGTCTTCGACGAACCTCTGAATCGATTGAAGGGGAGCTCCTGCTCAACCCGGGTTCCGCGAGCGGCGGAGTTGGATGACGCCGAGCTCCTGCTCGGAGGCCGGATCGTTACGTGGCTTGACCACCCCCGGAGTGCGGTCTCCGCGCTGAATCTTGTCCTGGAGCAGCATCAGCCCGTCGAGCACCGCCTCCGGACGGGGCGGACAGCCCGGGATGTAGATATCGCAGGGGATGAGCTTGTCGATGCCGGCGACCGTCGAGTAGTTGTCGTAAAATCCCCCGCTCGAGGCGCAGGTGCCGAACGCCAACACCCATTTCGGCTCCGCCATCTGCTCGTAGATGCGCTTGAGGATCGGGGCCTGGCGCTGCGAAATGGTGCCGACCACCCAGAGCAGATCGCTCTGGCGCGGCGAGAATCGCGGCGCCTCGGAGCCGAAGCGCGAAAAATCGTAGCGAGGGCTCGAGACGGACATGAACTCCATGCCGCAGCACGCCGTCACGAACGGGTACATGAAGAGCGAGTACTTCTGCGCCCAGTGCAGGAGGTCATCGAAGCGCGTGGTCGCGTAGCCCTGGTCGCCCCCGGGCTCGACGATGCGCTGCTCGGCCGCCTTCAGCTCTCCCATTCGAGTGCTCCCTTCTTCCAGCAGTAGGCGAGGGCCACCATGAGTGACGCGATGAACAGCAGCATCTCGACGAACCCGAGCCAACCGAGGCCCTTGAAGAGCGCCGCCCACGGGTAGAGGAACACCACCTCGATGTCGAACACGACGAACAGGATGGCGGTGAGGTAGAATTTCACGCCCATCTTCACGTGGCGCGCGCCGTCCGTGTCGTTGCCGCACTCGTACGGCATCATCTTGTCCGGGGTCAGGTTCTTCGGCCCGAGGAGCTGCCCCCCGAAGAACATCACCAGGCAAATGCCGATGGCGATGAGAAACATGAGGAACATCGGCAGGTAGAGCTGAACCATGGCGCTCTCTTTACGCAACGCGTCGCATCATGACCTCGCGAAATGACGCGAACCCGCGAGCTTCGTAGTCTTCGGCGGGTCGGCCTGTCAATGCGTGCAGCCCGCTCGGATGGGCAACAGCGTGAAATTACAGGTGTTCCGCACTGACTAAGGTCATCCACCGCTTCAGCGCGGGGCCGAGCTGGTCATCGACGGCCGCGCGCAGCGACGCGAGCGACGCGGCGGGAACACCGGCGGCCTCGGCCTCGAGCAGGGCGCCGAGCGCCGCGACGTGACGACCGCGCGTCACGAACGCCGACGCCAGCAGCGGCCACACCGCGTCGCCCGGAGCGCCGAGGTTGGCGGCGCGCCGAAGCGGCCCGATCGCCTCGCCCGCCCGCCGGTCCCCGACCAGCGCTTCGCCGAGCCGGCGGTAGATATCCGCGGCGATCGGGTTGTCTCCCGCGTACTGGATCGCGAGGCGGAGCACCTCCTCGCCCTTCTCGACCTCGCCGAGGCCGATGCAGGCGCTCCCGAGCAGCCCGAGCGCCTCGGCGATGAGCGAGCGCGTCTCGGGCGGGAGCAGCTGGCCCTCGGGCGTCCGGAGAAAGATCGCGAGCGGCGCCGGCCAGGCCCCGAGCAGCTCGAGGACCCGCACCGAGTCTCCTCGCGCCGCCGCGTCGGCCGCCTCGCCCACCCGCGAGAGATCGATCGCGCTCCGGCCGGCGCCCCGCGCGATCCGCTCGAGCTCCTCGCGGACATGCGAGCGGAGTCGAGCGCGGAACTCCTCGATGGTCGAGGAGCCCGGCACGCCGTCGTGCTGGTAGTCGAGGGTTCCGTGCCCGTCGGGCTCGATGCTCGCGCGCTCCAGGCTGTATCCGTAGAGCGGGGAGAGCAGGAGATAGCGAACGCCGAGGAAGAGCTGGAGCGCCTCGGTGTCGGTCGGGCGCGAGGGCGGGGGGCCGGGCGGCTCGACCGCCGTGAGCGCCGCCACCAGGCGGCGGCGGAAGTCACCGAGCGTGAGGCGCTGCGTGTCCTCCGAGACGGACTCACCCTCGCCTCCCCCCACGGCGAACTCGACCTGAGTGTTCTCCGGGACGCGGCGATCCACGGTGAGCGCGGTGATGCGCGCGCCGGTGATCATCGCGAACGCGAAGAAGCGCGCCCCGATGATGTCGCAGAGCGCCTGAAAGCTGCCGATCCCCTCTCCGATCCGCTCGAACCATCCGTCGGTTCGGATCGACTCGAGCTGGAAAATCGTCGCGCCCATCGGTTGGAGCGCGAGCGTTACATGAACGACGAGGCCGAACAAGCCCCGGGCCGGCGCGCTCCCCCGGGCCTCCCTCGGCTGCGCCCGCCCGCTCCTCGCTCTCTGCCTTCGGGTTTCGGAGCGGCGCGGCCGGCGGCGCGGCGCGCCTCAACCGAAGTACACGGTCTTCACGTTGGTGAACGCGCGCGCGCCCTCCCGCCCGAGCTCGCGGCCGTGGCCGGAGGCCTTGACGCCCCCGAACGGCAGCCGCGGATCGCTCTTCACCATCTCGTTCACGAACACGCTCCCGGCCTCGACGCGCGCGGCGAGCGCGCGCGCGCGCCCGAGGTCTCGCGTGAAGAGCGAGCATCCGAGGCCGTAGCTCGAGCGGTTCGCGAGCGCGAGCGCATGCTCGGCGTCGCTGGCGACCGTCAGCGCGGCGAGCGGCCCGAAGGTCTCCTCGTCGAAGGCGGGCATGCCGGGTGCGACCTCGGCGAGCACGGTCGGCTCGTAGAAGAAGCCGGGGCCCGGCAGCGCCCGGCCGCCCGTGAGGAGCCGCGCGCCGGCGGCGACGCTCGCGTCCACCTGGCGCGCGAGCGCGTCGCGGAGGTCGGCGCGCGCGAGCGGCCCGAGCTCCGTCTCGCGCTCGAGCGGGCTTCCCACCCGGAGCGCGCGGACGCGCTCGACCACCAGCGCCTCGAAGCGCGCGGCCACCGCGCGCTCGACGATGAAGCGCTTCGCGGCGATGCAGCTCTGGCCGTTGTTCTGCATGCGCGCCTTCACGGCGACCTCGGCCGCGCGCTCGAGCGCGGCGTCGGCGAGCACGATGAAGGCGTCCGAGCCGCCCAGCTCGAGCACCACCTGCTTCAGCGCGGCGCCCGCCGCTGCGCCGACCGCTCGCCCCGCGCGCCCGCTCCCGGTGAGGGTCACCGCCGAGACCGCCGGGTGCGCGATGAGCCGGTCGGCGTCGTCGTCGGAGACGAACAGCACCTCGAAGACGCCTCCTGGGAGGCCCGCGGCCGACCAGAGCTCGCGGATCGCGAGCGCCGACCCGCACACGTTGGGCGCATGCTTGAGCGCGCCTGCGTTGCCGGCGAGGAGCGCCGGCGCGGCGAAGCGGAAGACCTGCCAGAGCGGGAAATTCCACGGCATCACCGCCAGCACCACGCCGAGCGGATCGAAGCGCACCAGGCTCTCGGAGGCGTCGGTCGCCACCGGCTCGGGCGCGAGGTAGGCCGGGCCGTGCTCCGCGTAATGCTCGCACACCCACGCGCATTTCTCGACCTCGGCCTCGGCCTGCACCACCGGCTTTCCCATCTCGCGCACCATGAGCTCGGCGAGCGCGAGCTTCCGCTCGCGGAGGAGCTTCCCGACGCGCGCGATCACGGCGGCGCGCTCGGCGATCGGGCGCTCGCGCCAGCCGCGGCTCGCGCGCTCGGTCGCCTCGACGGCGCGCACGGCCGCCTCGAGCGACATCACCTCGTAGCTCGCGAAGACTCTACCGGTGGACGGATCGATCGAGCGCATGGGCGCCTCCTCTCTCGGGCACAGCTCTACCCCCGCCCGCGCGAACCGGCGAGCGCGAGCCCGGCGTCCGGCCGAGCCCGGCCGCCGGCCGCGCCGGACCGGCCCCCCTCACTCGTGCTCGAGCGCGTTTCGCCTCCTCGACCGGCCGGGTCTCGTCTAGGCTCCGCGGCATGCGCGTCCACCACCTCGACTGCGCGACCTTGTGCCCGCCGGGCGGGCGGCTGGTGAGCGGTGGCGGGAGCGGTTCGTCGCCCGCGAAGCTGGTCTGCCACTGCCTGCTCCTCGAGCTCCCCGACGGGCTCGCGCTGGTCGACACCGGGCTCGGCCTCGAGGACTGCGCCACGCCCGCCCGCCGGCTCGGCGTGACGGCCTCGCTCATCCGGCCCGTGCTCGATCCGGCGCAGACCGCGGTTCGCCAAGTGGAAGCGCTCGGCTTTCACGCGCGCGACGTCCGCCACCTCCTCATCACCCACCTCGATCTCGACCACGCCGGCGGGCTCAGTGATTTCCCCGACGCGACCGTGCACCTGCTCGCTGACGAGCACGCGGCGGCGATGGCGCGAAGGTTCCGCGATCGCAGCCGCTATCGCCCCGCGCAGTGGGCGCACGGCCCGCGCTGGTCGCTCTATCGACCCGAAGGCGAGGCGTGGTTCGGCTTCGACTGTGTGCGCGCGCTCGAGGGGCTACCGCCCGAGGTGCTGATGGTGCCGCTCGCCGGTCACTCGCGCGGCCACTCGGGCGTCGCGGTGCGGGGCGAGCGCGGCTGGCTCCTGCACGCAGGCGACGCCTACTATCACCGGAGCGAGCTCGATCCCGATCGGCGCCGCTGTCCGCCACTGCTCCGACTCTTCGGGCACGTCACCGCGGAGGACGCGGCCGCGCGCCTCGAGAACCTGGAGCGCATCCGCCAGCTCGCCGTCGAGAACGCGGGCGAGGTGCAGGTCTTCTCCGCGCACGATCCGGTGGAGCTCGACCGCTTCCGATGAAGGCGAGCGAGCGCCGGTCCGGCCCGCGCCCGACAGAGCTCGCGCGGCGGCTGCTCGTATGGTTCGACGCGAACCGTCGGGAGCTGCCCTGGAGGGCGACGCGTGACCCCTACGCCGTCTGGGTGAGCGAGGTGATGCTCCAGCAGACCCAGGTCACCACCGTCACGCCGTACTACCTGCGCTTCATGGAGCGATTTCCCGATCTCGAGGCGCTCGCGCGCGCGAGCGAGCACGAGGTGCTCCACGTCTGGCAGGGGCTCGGCTACTACTCGCGCGCACGAAACCTCCTCGCTGGGGCGCGCGCCGTGGTCGAGCGACACGCCGGGCGGGTGCCGAGCGAGGTCCGCGAGCTCACGCGGCTGCCCGGCATCGGACCGTACTCGGCGGGCGCCATCGCGAGCATCGCCTACGAGCGCCGCGTGCCCCTGATCGACGGTAACGTGGTGCGCGTGCTCACCCGCCTCTACGCGCTCCCGGGTGATCCGAAGCGCGCGCCGCTCGCGAGAGAGCTCGCCGCACGCGCCGCCGCGCTCGTCCCTGCGGAGCGCCCCGGCGACTTCAACCAGGCGCTCATGGAGCTCGGGGCGACCGTGTGCGTCCCGCGCGCGCCGCGCTGCGAGGCGTGTCCGCTCGCCAAGCTGTGCCTCGGTCGCGCACGAGGCGTCGAGCGCGAGCTGCCCGAGCTCCCGAAGCGCGCGCCTCCCGAGCCGCTCACGATGGTCGCGGCGATCGTCGAGCGGCGCGGGCGCGTACTGGTGCGTCAGGTGCCGCCGGAGGCGCCGCGCTGGGCGGGGCTCTGGCAATTCCCGAACCGCGCGCTCGACCCCGGCGAGCCCCCGGAGCGAGCGCTCGGTCGCCTGCTCGGCGCGCGCGTGGAGCGCGCCGAGCTCATGCTTCGCGTTCGTCATCGCGTGACCCGCTACCTCGTCACGCTCGACGCCTATCGCGCCACGCCCTCGGAGCGGCTTCGAATCGAGGGCGCGAGGTGGAGCGCACGCGGCGAGCTCGGCGAGCTCGCCATGCCGGCCGCGCACCGCAAGCTGGCGCGCGCTCTCGGCTAGACCGACATCGGCGAGATCTTCTCGGGCAAGACGCCGAGCTCCTCGACCGCACGCGCGACCAGCGACGCCTCGACTTTGCCATCCTGACGGAGCGCGTCGAGCGCCGCGAGCGCGATGTTCTCGGCGTCGATCTCGAAGTGCCGTCGGAGCGCCTGGCGGGTGTCGCTCATCCCGAAGCCGTCGGTGCCGAGCGGCACCAGCCGCCCGGGCACCCAGCGCGCGACCTGCTCGGCCTGGAGCTTCAGGTAGTCGCTCACCGCGACGAACGGCCCGGGTACGCCGTCGAGCGCCTGCGCGAGGTGCGGCACTCGCGGCGCGCTCGCGGGGTTCAGGCGGTTCTGCCGCTCGCACTCGAGCGCGTCCCGACGGAGCTCGCCGTAGCTGGTCACGCTCCAGACGTCCGCGCTCACGCCGAAGCGCTCCGTCAGGATGTCGCGGGCGCGGAGCGCCTCGAGCAGGATCGAGCCGCTGCCGAAGAGCTGCACGTGGAGCGCGCGGCGCTCGGCCGCCGCCGAGTAGCGGTAGATGCCCCGCAGGATCGACTCCTTCACGTCTCCGGGCATGGCGGGCATGGGGTAATTCTCGTTCTGGAGCGTGATGTAATAGAGGACGTCCTCGCCGTTCCTGAGCATCCGGCGGAGCCCCTCCTCGATGATGACCGCGAGCTCGTAGGCGAACGCGACGTCGTAGACGACCATGTTCGGGATGACGTCCATCACGAGCGGGCTGTGGCCGTCCTGGTGCTGGAGTCCCTCTCCGTTCAAGGTCGTGCGGCCGGCGGTGCCGCCGAGCAAGAAGCCACGCGCCTTGATGTCACCGGCGGCCCACATGAGATCCCCGGCGCGATGGAAGCCGAACATCGAATAGTAGATGAAGAACGGCACCATCTGGAGGTCGCGGTTCGAGTAGGCGGTCGCTGCCGCGATGAAGCTCGCCATCGCGCCGGCCTCCGTGATGCCCTCCTCGAGCACCTGCCCGTCCTTCGTCTCGCGGTAGTAGAGGAGCTTGCCCTTGTCGACCGGCTCGTAGAGCTGTCCGTGCGACGAGTAGATGCCGACCTGCGAGAAGAGCGCGTCGAGACCGAAGGTGCGCGCCTCGTCCGGGATGATGGGCACCACGCGCGGGCCAATGGTCGGATCGCGAATGAGCTTCGAGAGCAGCCGCGCGAAGACCATGGTGGTCGACGCCTCACCCTTCTTCATGCCCTCGTAGAACTCCTCGTAGAGGGACGCTACCGGGGCCTCGAGCGGGACGCTCACCTGTGTGCGCCGGGTCGGGATCACGCCGCCGAGCGCGTGCCGGCGTTCGAGGAGGTAGGCAACCTCCGGGCTGTCCTTCCCCGGGTGGTAGAAGGGCGCCTCCTCGAGCTTGTCGTCGGGGACGGGGAGCTCGAGCGTGTCGCGGAAGGCGCGGAGCTCGTCGTGATCGAGCTTCTTCTTCTGGTGCGTGACGTTCGCCCCGGCGATGTGACGCCCGAGCGTCCAACCCTTCACCGAGTGGGCGAGGATCGCGGTGGGGCGACCCTTGGTCGCGATCGCCTGGCTGTAGGCCGCGTAGATCTTTCGCAGGCTGTGCCCGCCGCGACGGAGCCGCTCGATCTGCTCGTCCGAGAGATGCTCGACCATGGCGAGCAGCCGCGGGTCGGTGCCGAAGAAGTGCTGGCGCGTGTAGCTCCCCGGCTCGGTCGTGTACTTCTGCCACTGACCGTCGACGACCTCGTTCATGCGGCGGCGGAGCACGCCGTCGACGTCCCGCGCGAGCAGGTCATCCCACTCGGGCCCCCAGATGACCTTGATGACGTTCCACCCCGCGCCGCGGAAGATCCCCTCGAGCTCCTGGATGATCTTGCCGTTGCCGCGCACCGGCCCATCGAGGCGCTGGAGGTTACAGTTCACGACGAAGGTGAGGTTGTCGAGCCCCTCACGGGACGCGACGCCGAGCGCGCCGAGCGACTCGGGCTCGTCCGATTCGCCGTCACCCATGAAGCACCACACGCGCGATTGGGAGGTGTCCGAGAGGCCGCGCGCCGCGAGGTAACGGTTGAAGCGCGCCTGATAAATGCTCATGAGCGGGCCGAGCCCCATGCTCACGGTCGGATACTCCCAGAAATTGTCGACCAGCCGCGGGTGCGGATAGCTCGGCAGCCCGCGCCCGCGCTCGGTCTCGCGCCGAAAGTGATCGAGGGTGTCGACCGAGATCCTGCCCTCGAGGAACGCGCGCGCGTACATGCCCGGCGCCGAGTGTCCCTGGAAGAACACGTGATCGCCGCCCCCTGGCGCGTTCTTGCCGCGGAAGAAGTGGTTCAGCCCCACCTCGTAGAGGCTCGCGATCGACGCGTACGACGAGAGATGTCCGCCGATCCCGGGGAAGCGCTTGTTCGCGCGCTGGACCATCGCCACCGCGTTCCAACGAATGATACGCCGGATGCGCTTCTCCATCGCCTCGTCACCGGGGAACGGCGGCTCCTCCTCGCGCGGGATGGTGTTCACGTAGTCGGTGACGAGCGGGCCCACCGGCATGACCCCGTTGCGCCCCGCGTTCGAGAGCACGCGCCGGAGGAGGTAGCGCGCGCGGTCGCGCCCGGAAGCCGCGATCACCTGCTCGATCGACTCGATCCACTCGCGAGTCTCGGTCGGATCCTTGTCCGACTCGTCGTGACGGTAGCCGGAGAGCTGCTGCGGAGCCGGCGGCTCGTGTTCCATGCGGTTCATGCGCCCGTCGTAGGACGCGACGAAGGCGCTTTCAAGCTCCTCCCGGTGACGCGCTGCGCCGCGGAACACCGCGCGGCTTGCGGCGCGCGCGGCGTGGCTCAAGAAACCGGGCTCCGGCCATGAACCGCTCCGCCTCGATGCTGCTCTTCTTCGCGGTCGGTCTGGCGATCGTGGGCTCGGTGCACTACTACCTGTGGGCGCGCCTGGTCCGCGACGTCGGCCTCTCTCCCTGGGGCCGGAAGGCTGGCACCCTGCTGGTCGCGGTCCTCTTCGCGAGCGTCCCGGCGACGCTCATCCTGGCCCGCCGGATCCACCCGGGTCACGCGCGCTGGCTCTTCCTCGCGCTCTTCGCCTGGATGGGCGTGGTGTTCTTCTTGCTCGTCACCCTCGCCGCGGGCGATCTGGTGAAGATCGTCGCGCGGTTCGCCGGCGCGCTGGGTCGGCCCCCCGACCCTTCGCGCCGGCTCGCCCTCTCGCGCGTGGTAGGCGCCGCCGCCGCGCTCGTCACGGGCGGCGCGACCGCGCGCGCGCTCGCCACCGGCCTCGGCGCAGTGATGATTCGCCGGCTCACGGTCAAGCTCGCGCGCCTGCCCGGGGCGCTCGACGGCATCACCATCGCGCACCTCACCGACATCCACGTCGGCCCGACCATCGGCAGGGATTTTCTCGCGGGTATCGTCCACCAGACCAACCAGCTCGCCCCCGACCTCGTCGCCATCACCGGCGATCTGGTGGACGGCACGGTCGAGGCGCTCCGCGACCAGCTCGCCCCCCTCACCGCGCTCCGCGCCCGTCACGGCGTCTTCTTCGTCACCGGCAACCACGAGTACTTCTACGACGCCGACGCGTGGTGCGACGAGCTCGAGCGCATCGGCCTCCAGGTGCTCCGAAACCGTCGCGTCAGCATCAGCAACGGCGCGGAGAGCTTCGATCTCGCGGGCGTCGACGACCACCAGGGCAGGCCGAGCCCGCGGCACGGCGGGCGCGTCGGCGCAGAGGACGTCCCCGGCGCGCTCGCCGGGCGTGACCCCGCGCGCGAGTGCGTGCTCCTCGCGCACCAGCCGCGCACGGTCCTCGAGGCGCTGAAGCACGGCGTCGGCCTGCAGCTCTCGGGGCACACCCACGGCGGCCAGCTCTGGCCGTGGCGCTACCTGGTCTATCTCCAGCAGCCCATCGTGTCGGGGCTCGGGCGCTTCGGTGACACCCAGGTGTGGGTCTCGAACGGCACCGGCTACTGGGGCCCGCCCATGCGCCTCGGCGCGCCGCCCGAGATCACGCTCATCACCCTCACCCGCGGCTGAGTGGCGCGAGCCGGACGGCGCGAGCGCTCCCGGAG
Organism: Polyangiaceae bacterium; assembly: GCA_035063585.1. Taxonomy (GTDB): domain Bacteria; phylum Myxococcota_A; class Polyangia; order Polyangiales; family Polyangiaceae; genus JAPSGB01. The sequence goes on along the minus strand of JAPSGB010000012.1, from coordinate 92,049 downwards.
TATGCTCGGGGCATGAAGGCCTCGGTCCCGACTACGCTCTTCGCGCTCTCGCTCGGCGTGCTCGCGTGCGGTGAGGACGCGAGCGATGACGCGCGGGGGAGCGCCGGCGCCGCAGGCGCGGCAGGCTCCGCGGGCCTCACCGGCGCGGCGGGTGCTTCTGGCCGGGGCGGCGCGGCCGGCGGCGCGGGCGAGGCCGGCGCGTTCGCGCCCTCCCCGGAGGGCTGCGTGGAGGACGCGAGCGCCGGCACGCACCGCTACGCCTGTGACGGCATCGACTACGACGTCTCGGTGCCGGACGCCTGCGTCACCGCGCCATGCGGGCTCATCTTCGACGTGCACGGCTTCAGCATGGACTCCGCGATGGAGGAGGCGAACACGCATCTCGCGGCGCTCGGCCGCGTGCACGGATACGTGGTCGTCCAGCCGAACGCGCCCGGCACGCCGCCGCTCTCCTCGTGGACGCCCGGCGCCGACGATGACAAGGTGTTCGCGTTCCTCGAGCTCGCGCGGCGCGTCTGGCACACCGATCCGAAGCGCACGCATTTCACCGGCTTCTCGCAGGGCGGCATGATGACGTGGCGCTTCATCTGCGAGCACGCCGACGTGCTCGCCTCGGCCGCGCCTGCCGCCGGCAGCGGCTGCGCCTTCACGGGCACCGACACGCCCTCGCGCGAGCTCGACATCCTGCAGCTCCACGGCACGAAGGACGCGCTCGTGAGCTTCACGGGGGCCGCCATCCCCCAGCGCGACGCGGTCATCGCGGCCTGGCAGATGGACGCGGGGACCAAGCTCGCCGGCGACGCGAGCTTCACGCGCACGCGCTACACGAGCGCGAAGGGCACGGCCTTCGAATTCCTCGAGCACGACTACAGCGCGGGCCCGTGCCTGGTCACCATCGACGGCCACTGCTTCCCGGGAAGCGACGATCCGGGCGGCCGCAAGGGCCAGGCATGTTCATTCAAGTGCGAGCCGCCGAACGCGTTCGTCTGGGGCGAAGCGGTGATGGCGTTCTTCATCGCGCACCCGATGAAGCCGTGAGGCGCGCCGGCAGTCGCCGGCAGTCGCCGGCGAGACACGTCTTCCCTGTCGTGGACGTAGGACACTCGCGCACATGTCCACCGAGGACCCCTCGGAGATCTCGGAGCGGGCTCGCGCATTTCGGGTACACTCGGGCTCGATGAAGTTCTCTTGGGCCGTCATCGGCGGCTTGCTCGTCACGCTCGGCTCGGGCGGCTGTGGCACCGAGGACCGCAGCTTCGTCCCCGATGACACCTTCGCCGGAGACGACGGCGGCGCGGACGCCTCGACCGGCGGTGGGGGCGGCGCGCACGGCGGCTCGTGCCAGGGCGTCGTGTGCGACACGCCGCCCGCGCCGATCTGCGCCGATCCCGAGACGCGGCGCGTGTTCTCCGCCGGCGGGACCTGCGAGAACGGCGTCTGCGTCTACCCGTCCGCCGACGCGCGCTGCGCCTCCGGCTGCGAGGACGGGCAATGCGCGGGGGATACCTGCGTCGGGGTGACCTGTGACACCCCGCCCGGCGCCACCTGCGCCGACGAGAGTACGCTCCGCTCGTTCGAGAGCCGCGGGAGCTGCTCGGGCGGTGACTGCGCGTATGCGCCGGTGGACACCCCGTGCGGGTTCGGCTGCGAGGACGGGGCGTGCAAGCCCGATCCTTGCATCGGCGTAGCCTGCGAGTCGCCGCCCGCGGCGGTCTGCTTGGACGGGACGCGCCGCCGCTCGTACGTGAGCCCGGGGACCTGCGAGCGCGGCGACTGCACGTACTCGAAGCTCGACTCGACCTGTCAGGACGGCTGCGCGAATGGGGCCTGCAAGGGGGATCCGTGCGCGGGCGTCGTCTGCGACGTCGCCCCGAGCGCCGTCTGCCTCGACGGGACCACGCTCCGCAGGTACGCGAGCACGGGCACCTGCCAGGGCGGCGACTGCAGCTTCGACTCATCGACGATGAGCTGCGTCTTCGGCTGCGAGAAGGGCGCCTGCAAGCCCGATCCGTGCGAGACGGTCACCTGCAGCTCGCCGCCGGCGTCGAACTGCAAGGACGCCTACACCCAGGTCGCCTTTGGCTCGGGCGCGTGCAGCGACGGCTCGTGCACCTACTCCCCCACCCTGACCACCTGTCCGTTCGGGTGCGAGGCGGGGCGCTGCAAGCCCGATCCGTGCGCCGAGATCGCCTGCGAGGCGCCGCCGCCCGCGACCTGCGACGACGCGAACACCCGCCGCTCCTATCGCAATCCCGGCACCTGCGCCGGCGGCGGCTGCACCTACGACCCCATCGTCACGACCTGTCCCTTCGGCTGCGCGGGCGGAACCTGCGACGGCGATCCCTGCGCCGGCGTCACCTGCAGCGCCCCGCCCGCGGCGAAATGCGTGGGGGGCGTGCTGCGGAGCTACGACGCGAGCGGGACCTGCGCGAACGGGGACTGCTCGTACGGCTACCACGACACGACCTGCGAGTTTGGCTGCGAGAACGCCGCCTGCAAGCCCGACCCGTGCGAGGGGCTCACCTGCAGTCTGACGCCGGCGCCGATCTGCGCGACCCGCACCACTCGCCGCGTCTACGAGAGCCCCGGCACCTGCGTCGATGGAGCCTGCGAGTTCTCATGGACCGACTCGAGCTGCGCGTACCAGTGCGAGAACGGCCAGTGCATACCGGATCCCTGCGCGAGCGCGCGCTGCGGGGACGGCGTGTGCAATTGCGGCGAGAACGGGCTCGTCTGCCCTTCCGACTGCGCCGGCGTCAAGTGCCCGCGCGCGCTGCCCCTCGGGACCTGGGAGAGCAGCGATGACGGGTGGAAGTCGAACGGACCGTTCTGGACCCGCGGCGCCGGGCAGATGACCGGCGGCCTGCACAGCTCGCTCCTGACGAAGTCCTACAGCATCCCCTTGACCTATGAGAACGACGTCAACCTCGCGAGCTGCGCGAGCGCGAGCTGGTCGTTCGAGCTGAAATTCACCGATCTCAGCGCCATGCTCACCGACGTCGACAAGTCCGAGCGGCTCTACGCGCAGTGCTCGGGCGACTCGGGCTCGACCTGGACGACGCTCACCCCGAACCCGTGGCCCGCGAACCAGAGCGAGTGCCTCACGAGCTACTGCGACGGCAACTCGACCAAGAACCGGAGCTTCGACTGGACCGCGCAGACGCTCACCTTGCCCGCTGCGTGCCGGACGGCGAAGGCGCGCTTCCGCTTCTGGGCCACCGGCTCGAACTTCAACTGGATCGGCGCGCCCGGCTGGTACCTGCGCAAGGTCGTCGTGAACTGAGCGCGTCCGCTCAGAACGCCCCGAAGAGCCGCACCCCGCCCGAGGAGGGACCGACCGCGGGCTGCAGCATGACCCGCGCGCGCGCGGTCTGCTCCGCGGGTTTGCTCGAGCCCGTGAGAAAGAGCACGGTGGCGGTGGCGGCGCCCGCCACGCCGAGCCCGAGCGAGACCCCCGAGAGCGTGCCGTATAGTTTACTACTGTCTTGAGTATCCTGCATCGACTCCGGACAGACCGAGCCTCGGCACGCGCTCGAGAGGTCCGACTCCGCGCTCGAGTGGAGCGCGTAGAACACGCCTGCTCCGATGAACCCGGCCGCGCCGACCCCCGCCGCCACCCACGGCCAGGGCCCGGCGCCGCTCGCCCGGGCCGGGTCCTTCGCGGGCTCGTCCCCGAGCTCGCCCGGAGCCGTCGACGGCTCGGAGCGCGCGCCCGCCTCGTCGGGCGGAGGGGCCGCGAGCTCCAGCTTCGGCGCCTCGCCGTCGGCGACCGTGAACGACTTCACGACGCGGCGCGCGCCGCGCTTCGCCACCAGCCGATGCGCGCCCGGGTTCACCGGGAACGGTACGCCGAGCTGCGGCGCGCCGAGCTCGACGCCGTCGAGCTCCACGCTCGCCCCGGCCATGTCCGACGGCACGATCACGGTCACGGTCGGCACGCGCTGCTCGAGCGCGGCGCGAGCCTCGGCGATCTCGGCGAGCTCTTTCGCGCCGGCCTGCCCCGCCTCGTACTCGGCGAGCTTGTAGTCGCCGAGCGCCTCGGTGTAGCGGCCGAGGTGCTCCTTGCACCGGGCGATGTGGAAGCGCACCTGCGGCGTCAGCTTGACGCGCGCGACGCTCTCGAGCTTGGCGAGCGCGCCGGCCCAGTCGCCGGCCGCTTCCTGGCTGAGCGCCTCGCGAAAGTGACTGCGGGCCTGCGCGAGCTCCGCGGCGGTCTGAGCCCGCGCCGGACCAACCCCAGTACCCAGCCCGGCGGCCACCGCGAGGGCGCCCCAAAAAGCAGGAAGTCGCACGGAGGCGAGATTGCACCGCCGGAGTCCCTTTGAACAGGGCGCGTCTGCCATCGAGCGCGGGGTCCGGCGGAGGCAATCGCACATCTTCGCCGGACGCACGACATGAGCGCACATCCGCGCCGGGAACTGAGCGACCGGTGGGCCGGCCACGACAGAAATCGACTAGACTGCGCCTCATGAAGAGCTTCGGGGTCGTCCTCGGGTGCGCCCTCCTCGCGCTGGCCGTCGGCGCGTGCGGCACGGAGGACCGCAGCTTCGTCCCGGACGACAACTTCAACAGCCAGGACGGCGGCCCGGACGCGTCGAGCGGCGGCACCGGCGGGTCGAGCAGCGGCGGCTCGAGCGGGACTGGGGGTCGGGGCGGCGCGGGAGCGGGCGGAGCGGGCACCGGCGGCGGCGCGGGGGCGTCCGGCTCGGCCGGAACCGGCGGCGGCGGCGATCCGTGCGCGGGCGTGGTGTGCGACACGCCCCCGGCGCCGCTCTGCTCGGACGCGAACACGCTGCGCTCGTCGGACGGCAAGGGGACCTGCGAGAACGGCGACTGCGTCTTCGCGGCCACCGACACGCCGTGCGTGTTCGGCTGCAAGGATGGCGCCTGCGAGGGCGATCCCTGCGTCGGGGTCACGTGCGAGGCGCCGCCCGGAGACTCCTGCGTCGACGACGGCACGCTCCGCTCGTACGCGAGTCAGGGCAGCTGCGAGCTCGGCGACTGTCACTACGAGCCCGTCGATACGCCATGCACGTTCGGCTGCGAGAACGGCGCGTGCAAGCCCGATCCGTGCCTCACCGTCGAATGCAACGCGCCCCCGGCGGCCGTGTGCCTGGACTCGACCAAGCGGCGCTCGTACGTGACCCCGGGGTCCTGCGATGACGGCACCTGCACCTACGACAAGCTCGACTCGAACTGTCAGTACGGGTGCGAGGCCGGCGCGTGCAAGGGCGATCCGTGCGGGGGCGTCGAGTGCAACGTCCCGCCGAGCCCGCTCTGCCTCGACGGGGCGACGCTCCGCACCTACGCGAGCACGGGCACCTGCGCGGGTGGCGACTGCAGCTACTCGTCGTCGACCACGAGCTGCGTGTACGGGTGCGAGCGGGGCGCCTGCAAGCCCGACCCCTGCGCCGTCGTCACCTGCAACTCGCCGCCGGCGGCCGTCTGCTCCGATCCGTTCACGCGGCGCTCGTTCGGCTCCGGCGTCTGTGACAACGGGTACTGCATGTACTCTCCTTCCTACGAGACGTGTCAGTACGGCTGCGAGGCCGGCGCGTGCAAACCCGACCCGTGCGCGGGCAAGGTGTGCAAGTCCCCTCCCTCCGCGATGTGCCTCGACGCGAACACCCGCCGCACCTACGCGAGCTCCGGCACCTGCGCCGACGGCACCTGCTCGTACGCGCCGTCGGACACCCACTGCCCGTTTGGGTGCCTGAGCGGGGTGTGCAAGTCCGATCCGTGCCAGAACGTGACCTGCAACGCGCCGCCCGGGACGAGCTGCCTCGACGCGAGCACGCGCCGCTCGTATCAGAGCCCCGGCACCTGCGCGGGGGGCAACTGCACCTACGCGCCGGTCGACACCACCTGCCAGTACGGATGCAGCAACGACACCTGCCAGGGCAACCCCTGCGCGGGCGTCACCTGCGACACCCCGCCCGGGCCCGTCTGCGCGAGCGCGAGCACGCGGCGCGTCTTCACGAGCCCGGGCTCCTGCGCGGGCGGCGCTTGCACGTACGGGACGCAAGACTCGAACTGCCCGTTCGGGTGTCTGAACGGCGCCTGCAAGCCCGACCCCTGCCAGAGCGTGAGCTGCAACTCGCCGCCTGCGCCGCAGTGCGCGGGCGGGAGCACGCTCCGCACCTTCTCGAGCCCCGGCACCTGCTCGGGCGGCACCTGCTCGTATAACGGCTACCAGGACACGCCCTGCCAGTTCGGCTGCCAGAGCGGCGCGTGCAAGCCCGACCCGTGCGGGGGCGTGAGCTGCAACGCGCCGCCCGACGCGACCTGCGCGAACGCGACCACGCGCCGCACCTACGAGAACCCCGGCACCTGCTCGGGCGGCAACTGCAGCTACGCGCCCATCGACACCACCTGCGCCTACCAGTGCCAGGGCGGCGTCTGCGTCAGCGATCCGTGCGCCGGCGCGAGCTGCGGCGACGGCGTGTGTAGCTGCGGGGAGACGAGCGGCTCGTGCTCGACGGACTGTCAGACCTGCCCGACCGGGCTCACCATCGGAGCCTGGAACGGCAGCGACGACGACTGGACCTGGCGTAAGAGCGATCCCTTCTGGCAGCGGTACCCGGGAAACCTGGGCGGCGGCTCGGGCATCAACCCCTACGGCTCTTCGTATAGCGAGGCCGCGACCTACACGAAGAACGTCAACCTCTCCGGGTGCGCGAGCGCCACGCTCTCGTACCAGGTCCGGCTCGACGATGACAGCACTTACTCCGGCGACGTGGACAAGTCCGAGCGGCTCTACGTGCAGTGCTCCGGTGACGGCGGGACCACTTTCGTGACGCTCACGCCGAGCCCCTGGCCCAACAAGCAGAGTCCCTGCGGTAACAGCTACTGCGACGGCGACACCAGCATCAACCGTAGCTTTGGGTGGACCGCGCAGAGCATCTCCCTCCCCGCGGCGTGTCGCACCTCCGCCGCGCGCTTCCGCTTCCTCGCCGCCGGGAGCAGCGCCTGGCGCATGTACGCGCCGGCCTGGTACCTCCAGCAGGTGAAGCTCAACTGACGGACGAGCTCCGGGAGCGGCCCGCGGCCGTCTCTCGGGCTCACGCCGAGGCGCGCGCCCTTGACCCCGGCGCCCGCGCGCCCCATGTTCCGGCTACCCCTACCCCCGGGGGTAGGGATCGAGGGGCCGCGGCGCGGCCCGAGACGAGGAGCAGAGGCGATGATCAAGCTGAAAATAAAGGGACTGACGTGCGGGCACTGCGAGCGGTCGGTCACCCGAGCGCTCGGCGCGGTGCCGGGGGTCACCCGGGTGGTGAGCGTCGACCGCGTCCGCGAAGAGGCCGTCGTCGAGGGCGCGCCCGATCTCGCGGCGCTCCTCGCCGCGGTCGTCGAGGAGGGCTATCAGGCCGAGGCCGCGCCGTGAAGCGCACCTGCCACGCGATGCGGCTGGACGACGAGGCTCGCGCCCAGGCGCGTCGCCGGCTCCAGAGCGTCCGAGGGCACGTCGATGGCGTGCTCCGCATGCTCGACGACGACTCCGCATACTGCGTGGACGTGCTGACGCAGCTGAAGGCCGTGTCGGGCGCGCTCGAGAAGGTGAGCGCGCTCATCCTCCAGAGCCACCTGAGGGCTCACGTGGTGACCGCGAGCGAGCGAGGCGACGCCGACGCGATGGTGAGCGAGCTGATGGAAGTGCTGAAGTATCGGTGACGAGATGACCGAAAATACCCAGGCCGAGACGATCGAGCTCGGCGTGCAGGGCATGACCTGCGCGAGCTGCGTCGCGCGGGTCGAGCGGACGCTCCGCAAGCAGCCGGGCGTCGCGCAGGCGACGGTGAACCTCGCGACGGAGCGAGCGACGGTCGAGTTCGCGCCGGCCGAAACGAACGTCGAGAAGCTCAAGGCCGCCATCGTGGACGCCGGTTATCAGCCGATCGAGCTCGCGCGCGCCCCCGACGCGCTGGCGGAGGCGCAGGAGCGCGAGCAGGCCGCGCTCCTCGGCGGGGTGCGGATGGGCATCGCGCTCAGCGTGCCACTCATGCTCATCGCGATGCTGCCCATGATGGTGCCGGCGGCGATGACCGCGATGCACGGCCTCTTCCCGATGGCGGTGTGGGGGATCTTCCAGCTCGTCCTCGCGACGCCGGTGCAGTTCGGGGTGGGGCGGCGCTTCTATCGCCAAGGCTGGGCGGAGCTCCGCCACGGGAGCCCGGGCATGAACACCCTCGTCATGCTGGGCTCGAGCGCGGCTTACTTCTACTCGGTGGCGGCGCTGGTCGCGCCGGAGGTCTTCCCCGCCGGAACGGCGCACCTCTACTTCGAGGCGTCGGCGGTCATCATCACCCTGGTCGAGCTCGGGAAATACTTGGAGTCCAAGGCGAAGGGGCGCACCTCCGAGGCCATCAAGAAGCTCATGGCGCTCGAGGCGAAGACGGCGCGGGTGCTCCGGGCTGGCGAGCCGATCGAGGTGCCCATCGCCGAGGTCGTCCCGGGCGACGAGGTGCAAGTGCGCCCGGGCGAGCGCGTCCCGGTCGACGGCGAGGTGCTCCGCGGCGAGAGCTTCGTCGACGAGAGCATGGTGACCGGCGAGCCGATCCCGGTCGAGAAGAGCGCGGGCGCGCGGGTGGTCGGGGGCACGGTGAACCAAGCGGGCGCGTTCGTGTTTCGCGCGACCAAGGTGGGGGCGGACACCGTGCTCGCGCAAATCATCCAGATGGTCGAGCGCGCGCAGTCGAGCAAGCCGCCCATCCAGGCGACCGCCGACCGCATCGCGGCGGTGTTCGTGCCGGTGGTGATCCTGGTGGCGCTCGGCACTCTGGCGCTGTGGCTCGCGATCGGCCCGGCCCCGGCGCTCGGCTACGGGTTCGTGGCGGCGGTGAGCGTGCTCGTCATCGCCTGCCCGTGCGCCATGGGCCTCGCGACGCCGACCGCGATCATGGTCGGCACCGGCAAGGCGGCCGAGCTCGGGATCCTGTTCCGCCAGGGCGCCGCGCTCGAGACGCTCGCGCGGGGCGACGCGGTGGTGCTCGACAAGACCGGCACGCTCACCAAGGGCCGCCCCGAGCTCACCCATCTCCACGCGTTCGGCATCGACGAAGGAGAGGCGCTCGCGCTCGCCGCCGCCGCGGAGGAGGCGAGCGAGCACCCGCTCGGCCGCGCGGTGGTCGCCGGCGCCCGAGCGCGCGGGCTCGAGCTCGCCCCGACCGAGAGCTTCCGCGCCGAGACGGGCTTCGGGCTCGAGGCGCGCGTCGGCGGGCGGCTCGTACAGGTCGGCGCGGATCGCTACATGGAAAAGCTCGGCGTCGACGCGAGCGCGGGGCGCGCGCTGGCCGAGCGGCTCGCCGCCGAGGCGAGCACGCCCATCTACCTCGCCGTCGACGGCGCGCTCCGCGCCGTGCTCGGCGTCTCCGATCCGCTGAAGGAGGGCAGCGCCGCCGCGGTCTCTCGCCTCCGCGCGCTGGGCGCACGGGTCGCGATGCTCACCGGCGACAACCGCGTCACCGCTCGCGCGGTCGCCCTCCGCGCGGGCATCGAGGAGGTCACGGCCGAGGTGCTGCCGGCGGAGAAGGCCGAGTTCGTGAAGCGGCTCCAGGCCGAAGGGCGGCGAGTGGTCTTCGTCGGCGACGGCATCAACGACGCGCCCTCGCTCGCGCAGGCCGACGTCGGCGTCGCCATCGGCGCCGGGACGGACATCGCCATCGAGGCCGGAGACGTCGTCCTCATGCAGAGCGAGCTCGGCGCAGTCGCCGACGCGATCCTCCTCTCGCGCCGCACGCTCCGCACCATCCGGATGAACTTCTTCTGGGCCTACGCCTATAACGTCGCGCTCATCCCGGTCGCGGCGGGCGCGCTCTATCCCATCATCGGGATGCTCTTGAACCCGATGTTCGCGGCGGCGGCGATGAGCGTGTCGAGCGTGTTCGTGGTGACCAACAGCCTGCGGCTCCGTCGCTTCAACCCGGCGCAAACCTGAGACGGCGCGGCCGCGCTCAGCGCGCGGCGAGCCGGGCGATCACCCGCTCCGCGACGTTCAGCCCGTCCACCGCCGCGCTCACGATCCCGCCTGCGTAGCCCGCCCCTTCGCCGGTCGGGTAGAGGCCGGTGAGCTCGGGCGACTCGAGCGAGTCCCGCTCGCGGGGCACCCGCACCGGCGAGCTGGTCCGCGACTCGACGCCGATGAGCACGGCCTCTTCGCTCAGAAATCCGCGCAGGCTCTCGCCGAATGCGCGGAGCGCCGCGCGCAGCCGCTCGGCCACCGGCAGCCCGGTCGCCGCGAGGACGGCGGAGAGCTCGCCCGCGGTGAGCCCGGGGCGATAGCTCGAGTCCGGTACGGTCGCCGAGGCGCGTCCGGCGACGAAGTCCGTGACGCGCGTCGCGGGAGCGCGGAGCGCGCCACCGCCGGCCGTGAACGCGGCCTCCTCGAGCCGCCGCTGGAGCTCGACGCCGCCGAGCGGCCCGGCGAATCCCGCGCGCGCGACGTCCTCGGGCTCGATGGCGACGACCAGCCCGGAATTCGCGTAAGGCGAGTCGCGGCGCGAGAGGCTCATACCGTTCACGACCACGCCGCCCGGCTCGGTCGCCGCCGGCACCACGAACCCGCCCGGGCACATGCAAAACGAGAACACGCCGCGCCCGTCGATGGTCTCGGCGACGCGATACGACGCGGCGGGCAGGCGCGGATGACCGGCGGCGCGCCCATACTGGATCCCGTCGACGAGCGGCTGCGGATGCTCGACGCGCACGCCGAGCGCGAACGGCTTCGGCTCGAGCCGAACGCCAGCGCGCTCGAGCATGAGCAAGACGTCGCGCGCCGAGTGTCCGGTCGCGAGCACGACGGCCTCGGCCGCGAGCTCTTCGCCGCTCGCGAGCCGGACCCCGGCGATTCCGCGCCGCCCCGACCCCCCTTCCACCAGGAGCTCGACCACTCGGCTCTCGAAGCGAAAGACGACGCCGACCGCTTCCAGCCGCTCGCGGAGCGCGGTCACCACCTTCGGGAGCCGGTTCGAGCCGATGTGCGGGCGCGCGTCGGTGAGGATCGCCTCGGGCGCGCCGTGCGCGGCGAGCAGCTCGATGACGTCGCGCACGCGGCCGCGTTTGTGCGCGCGCGTGTAGAGCTTTCCGTCGCTGTAGGTCCCCGCGCCGCCCTCGCCGAAGCAGTAATTGCTTTCCGGATCGACCTCGCCCCGCTGGTTCAAGGCAGCCAGCCCATGGCGGCGCGGCTGCACCAGCTTGCCGCGCTCGACCACCACCGCCGCGACCCCCGCGCGCGCGAGCTCGTACGCCGCGAAGAGCCCCGCCGGGCCGTCGCCCACGATGACGACGCGCGCCGGGAGCCGGACTTCGCGGGGCGGCGCGCCGCCGAGCGGCGCCCGGCTCCCGGGGCCGAGCCCGACCAGCACGTTGAAGCGGACCCGCCCGCGCCGCGCGTCGATCGAGCGGCGCAGCACCTCGAGCTCGGGCAGCGACGCCGCGCTCGCACCGATCGCGCGCGCCACCTTCTCGCGGAGCCGGGCGTCGTCGTCGGGCTCGTCGAGCTCGAACACCACGGAGACTTCGCGCCGGTCTTCCACCGCGGCAGCCTAGCAGGGTTGCCGGTCCGGCGCGCAGCCGCGCGGAGCGACCGCGCGCCTCAGCTCGGAGGCCAGAGCGGCGCGAAGGCGTCGTCGTAGCCCGCGCGCGCCGAGAGCGCGAGCACGCCGCGCCCCGGCGGCATGAACCACGAGAGCGAGCCGAGCACCGCCTCGATCGCGCGCGGGTCGCGGAATTTCTCCGGGTGCACGTTGAAGACCAGGTTCCGCGAGGGGCGCTGGGTCGGATCGACCAGGACGAGCACGCGTGGCTCGGCGAGCCCGACGGCCTGGCGCAGATAGGAGTCGAGCACGCGACGCGCGTAGTCCGGCAGCATCCGCGCGCTCGGCTGCCCGACGAGCACCTCGCGCTCTTCGGGCGCGGCGACCGTCGCGCCCGGCTCCGGGCGCTCGTCCGCCGGATCGCCGCCGAAGCCGCCGTACTCGCGGAGCGACCAGAGCTGCCCGTAGTGGAGCACCCACGCCGGACCGCTCGGGCTCGGATCGATGACGACGCCGAGCCCGCGCTCGGTGCACTCCTCGGCGACGCCGCCCACGCTCACGAGCCGCTCGAGCGGCTCGTCGCTCCGCTGGCTCAAGACGAGGTACGGGAACTCGTCCGGCCCTTGGAGGATCCGATCTTCGAGCTTCACCATCGGGGCCACCCGGAGCGCCGCCTCGAAACGCTCTTGCCAGGCGAGCTCGCGCGCGGCGCGCGGCACCTCGAGGAGCTCGCGGAGCTCGTGGCCCGCGTCTTCGTCGATGATCACGCGCCGAGCCCCGCCGGGCAGCTCACCCCGGTGCCGCCGAGCCCGCAGTAGCCGTCCGGGTTCTTGGCGAGATACTGCTGGTGGTAGGCTTCCGCGTAATAGAAGTCGGCGCCCGCGCGGATCTCGGTGGTGACGGCGCCGAAGCCGCGCTCGGCGAGACGCGCTGCGTAGGCGTCGCGCGAGGCGAGCGCGGCGCGCTCCTGCTCGGCGCTGGTCGGGAAAATCGCCGAGCGATACTGGGTCCCGACGTCGTTTCCCTGGCGCATGCCCTGGGTCGGGTCGTGGTGCTCCCAGAAAATCCGAAGCAGCCGCTCGTAGGGCACGACCGCCGGCTCGAACACCGCGAGCACCACCTCGGCGTGCCCGGTGCGCCCCGAGCACACCTCCTCGTAGGTGGGGTTCGGCGTCGCGCCGCCCGCGTAGCCCGAGGCGGTCGAGTACACGCCCGGCTCCTCCCAGAATTTTCGCTCCGCGCCCCAGAAGCACCCCATCCCGAAGAGGGCGCGCTCGAGCCCGGAGGGAAACGGGGGCTCGAGTCGGTGACCGTTCACGAAGTGCCGCTCGGGCACCGTCACGGGCTCGGAGCGGCCCGGCAGCGCCTCGCCCGGGCGGGGGAGCTCGACCAGCTTTCGTCCAAACAACATCGGCGACCTCGCTCCGTAGCATGCCAGAGCCGCCCGCGAACGCACGACCCCATCCGAAGCTGCCCTGGCGAGCCGCCCCGGTTAGACTCACGGCGTGCGCATCGCCCTCATCTACCCGCCGCCCTGGAAGATCCCGCTCCCCGGCGAGCCGAGCCTCGGCCGCGACGGGCCGCCTGCCGGGTACCGCGAGGGCGATCTCGACTCCGACTTCCATCAGGTACCGTACGGGCTCCTGAGCCTCGCCGCGCAGGCGCTCCGGGCCGGCCACCAGGTGAAGGTCTTGAACCTCTCGGGTTACCCCTGGACGAAGACGCGCGAGCTCCTCGAAGGGCTCGACGCGGAGCTCGTCGGCATGTCGTGCTGGACCTCGAATCGCCGCGGGGTCGGCCTCGTCGCGCGGGAGCTGAAGCGCCTCCGCCCGGGAGTGCACGTGGTGGTCGGAGGGCCGCACGCGACCCCGCTCGCCCGCGAGATGCTCGCGCACCACCCGGAGATCGACACGCTCGCGGTCGGCGAGAGCGAGCACACCTTCCTCGAGCTCATCGAGCGGCTCGAGCGCGGCGAGCCGGCGACGGGCCTCGCCGGGACGTTCTACCGCCAAGGCGGCGAGCTCGTCGAGGGGCCGCGCCGCCCGGCGATCCCGAAGCTCGACGCGCTCGCCTCGCCGCACGACTACTTCGCGACCCACATCCTGATGACCAGCCGCGGCTGCCCCTGGGCCTGCACGTTCTGCGGCGCCGACACCACCTGGGGCCGCGGCTACCGCGCGCGGAGCGTCCCGACCGTGCTCGACGACATCGCGCACGCCGTCGAGCAGCTCCCCGTCAAGATGCTCATCGTGAAGGACGACACCTTCACCGCCAACCGCAAGCGCGTGCTCGAGCTCTGCCGCGGGATCCGCGCGCGAAAGCTCTCATTTCTCTGGAGCTGCGACACCCGCGTGGACGTGCTGAGCGAAGAGCTCCTCTACGAGATGCGCCTCGCGGGCTGCGAGCGGCTGAGCCTCGGCGTCGAGAGCGGCTCGCCAGCCATCCTCGGCGCCATCAACAAGAAGATCACGGTCGATGAGATCCTCGCCGGCACCGAGATGGCGAAGCGCTACGGCATCGCCGTGCGCTTCTACATGATGCTCGGCAACCGCGGCGAGACCCGGGAGACGTTCCACGAGTCCTTGCGGTTCCTCGATGCGGCCCGGCCGCACCAGTACCTCTTCTCGTGCCTCAGCATCTACCCGGGCACGCAGGACTTCGACGACGCCGAGGCGAGCGGCAAGGTGCGCCGCGAGCAATACTTCAGCGAGACGTTCCAAGAGCTCAAGATGCCCTTCGACGCGACCCCCGAGCTCGCGCGCGAGATGAACGACTGGTTCGCCGCGAACAAGGGGCTCCACGTCGCCTACCGCCCGAGCGTCGCCGAGGCGCGCGCCATCGTCGAGCGACTCGGCGGCCACCACGCGGCCGAGCTCGATCTCGCCGGCGCGCTCTACCGCGCCTGCGCCTTCGACGAAGCCGCCCACCACGCTCGCCGGGCGCTCGACGCGGGCCACCCGACCCCCGGCGTCGCGCTCAACCTGCTCGGCTGCATCGCCTTTCGACAGGGAAATATCGAAGGGATGCAGGCGCGGTTCCTCGAAGCAGCGCGCCGCGATCCGCAGCACGCGGTGCTCATCGCGAACGTGCAAGCGGCGCGCGCGTGGTTCGCGGCCCGCGGGCCCGAGCGCGGGCTCTCGCTCGAGCTCGACGCGAGCCACGAGTTCGCGCTCTTCGAGAAGAACACCCAGCCCACCCTGCCGGGGCCGCTCCCGTTCGCGCCGGGCGAGTGGCCCGAGCCGCCCCCCGCCCGGCTTCGCGCCGAACCGACCCCAGCTCCCCCGGATCCCAGGCGGCTCGAGGTCCTGTAGGCACGGCGCGGCCGGCGGCGCGAGCCCGGGCCCCCAGCCATGAACGTTCAATAACTCTGTTCACTTCGAGTGAACATCGGCCCGGGCGAGCGCGGCGAGCCACTCGGCGCTCCAGCCCTCCACGCGCGCGAGCGCCGGCTCCTCGCCGTACGCGAGCGCCGACCACACCGCACGCGTCACGTTGGCGACCGCGCCGGCGCGCTCGGAGCGCGCGCCCTTGGCGAGCACGCCGGCGAGCTTCTCGGCCTCGGCGAGCGCGTCGAGGAGCGCCTTTCGCACCGGCGCGGCGAGCGCCATGCTGGTCCACACTTCCCAGTCATCCTGGAGCTCGTCCGGGGTCGGCTCACCGAGCCCGAGCCGCGCGGCGACGCTCGCGAGGTAGTGCCACTTGGGCGAGGGGTTGCCCGCGCGGTACTCGTCGCCGCTCGACCCGCAGAGCTCGACCGCGCGCGCGCTCTCGTCGCTCGCCAGGCGCTCGGCGACCGCGGGCGCCCGAGCGAGGAGCTCGCGCCGGACGAGCGCCGCGTCCTGTCGCCGCGCCGCGTCGTGGACGGCCTGACAGAGCCAGATCCGCTCGAGCCGCGCGAGCTCCCAGCCGAGGAGCGCGCTCCAGAGCGCCTCCGAGCCCGGCCTCTTGAAGCGCTCGCTGGCGAGCTCGCGCCGGAGCGCGTCGCGATCCTTGATGGGCTCGGGCGTCTCGGCGCGCTCGCGGCGGGCGCGCTGCGCGCGGCGGAGCTTGCGACTCTCGGACAAGGTACTCTCCTCGGCTCGGCGAAGGGTGCGAGCTCGGCCCGTGCGCGCCAGCTCAGGAAGCGGTCGGCGCGTGCGACTCGCGGAACGAGCCGGGAAGCTTTTCCATGAGCCGCTCCTCGAGCGCGCGAAAATCGTATTTCTCCGGGCGGTGCCCGTCGGGCAGGCACGCGATGTCGAAGGCGGCCGACGCCGCGCTCGCGAGCGTCGGCTGCGGCAGCTCGAGCGCGGCGCCGAGCTTGCGGAGCGTGGCGAGCTCCTCGGCGTTCACCACGCCGTCGAGCCGCGCGAGCCACGACGCGAACGCATACGTGAGCGCGCGCTGCCAGCGGTTCAGCTCACCGAGCTCGACCGCGCCGAGGTCGAGCGCGCTCGCGGTCGCTCGTTCGAGCGCGGCGAGCTCGTCTCCGTCGAGGCCGCTCGCGCGCGCCGCGCGGAGGAGCCCGTCCGCCTCGTCACGCCGCATCCGGCCGTCCGCCCACGCCACCGCTGCGATGGCCAGAAACGCCTGCTTCGGGAGCCTAGTCGCCATACCGCCGGGTGTACATCAGCCGGCGTCGCGCGTCGACGGGCGGGGACGCGCCGCGCTCTCCGTCGCCGCGCCGAGAGTGGTATTCTGTCGCCATGCGCTCGAGTACTCGCTCCGCCGTCGCGCTCGCGGCGCTCCTCTGCCTCCCCGCCCCGCTCGTCATGACCGCCTGTGGCGCCGAGGACGCGAGCGGCGAGGCGTCCGCGAACGGTGGGCGCGCCAACTCGCCCGGGAGCGGCGGCGGCGCGGCGGGCTCGGGCGGGAGCGCCGGCGGCGTGGCGGCGGGCAGCGCCGGCGTGACGAACGCCGGCGCCGGCGGCCTCGCGGGAGCGGCGCCGGACGGCGGCGCAGGCGCGGGCGGCGCGGCGAGCGGCGGGGCGCCCGGCGTCGAGCCGTGCCGGACCCGGATCACCTACGGCTCGGGTTGGTTTCGCCCCGACGGTCACGCAAGCGACTACGACGAGGTCGACGGCGTGGTCACTTGGGACGGAAGCTGCGCGGTCGACGGCAGCGGCAACGCCTCGGCGCCGCTCTCGAACGGCTGGGCCCCGTTCTTCCACGGCAAGAGCTGCGTCATCGCGCTCGACTACACCGCCGGCTGCGCGGGCGTGCCGACGAGCTGCGAGACGCGCGTCTCGTACGGGCCCGCCTGGATCGCAGGGGCCGGCCACGCGAACCGCTACGACGACGTCGCCGGCGTGGTCACCTGGAACGGCACCTGCTCGGCGAGCGGCGGCCAGTCCTTCGCGACCCTGTCGAACGGCTGGACTCCGTACTTCGCCGGCGGAAACGCCTGTGATCTGTCCTTTCGCCACACCGCGTGCGACGGGCTCTACGCGAACCCGGTGGTGGGCACCGACTGCCCGGATCCCGGCGTGCTCCGCGCGGGAGACACCTATTACATGGTCTGCACGCCGGGGCCCGGCTTCCCCATCCGCACCTCGAAGGATCTCGTGCACTGGAAGCGCGAGGGCTCGGTGTTCGGGAGCGCGCCCGGGTGGGCGAGCGAGAACTTCTGGGCGCCCGAGATCCACGCGGTGGGCGGCGGCTACGTCGTCTACTACAGCGCGCGCGCGCGGAGCTCGGGCACCTACGCGATCGGCGCCGCGAGCGCGCCCGCGCCGGGCGGCCCCTTCACCGACCTCGGACATCCGCTCGTCACCGAGCCGAGCCCGGGCGCCATCGACGCGCACTATTTCCGCGCTTCCTCAGGGAAACAATACATCCTGTGGAAGGTCGACGGGAACGCAGCCGGAAAATCGACGCCCATCAAGCTCCAGGAGCTCGCCCCGGATGGGCTCTCCCTGGAAGGCTCTCCGACCACGCTCATCACCAACACGCTCGGCTGGGAGGGCCCGCTCGTCGAGGGGCCGTGGATGATCGAGCGGGGCGGAGAGTTCTTCCTCTTTTACAGCGGCAACGGCTACGCGAGCTCGAGCTACGGGGTCGGGGTCGCCAAGGCCAGCTCGCCGCTCGGGCCGTTCACCAAGAAGGGAGCGCCCATCCTCTCGAGTCGCGGGGACTGGGCGGGTCCCGGCCATGGTTCGATCCTGCAAGGGCCGTCGGGCGACTGGGTGCACGTCTACCACGCGTGGCAGGCCGGAAAGGTCGGGCAGGCGCCCGGCCGCATCGTGCTCGTCGATCGGCTCGCGTGGAGCGGCGGGTGGCCCGAGATGCTCGGCGCGCCGTCATCGCGCTCACAGCCGATGCCGTGAGCGCGGTGCGGGCGCTCCGCGGGCAAGCGTGCGGCTGCGCGCCGGACCGACCCCCCCCGGGCCTCCTCAGCGCGCCGCTTCGCCTCGACCGATGAGCTTGAACGCGTGCGCGAAGCCGCCGCGCTGGACGCCCACGAGCATCCACACGAGCGCCATCGGCTCGAGGTAGCGCGAGGTGAGGATACCGCCGACATCGACCATCCCCCACCCCATCTCGGCGAGCAGCTCACCCACCCGCCGTTTCGCTTCGGCGTCGTCGCCGCACACGAACATGTCGGGCGGCCCGCCCTCGAGCGCGGGCCGGAACATCAGCGAGTGCCCCACGGTGGTGAACGCCTTCACCACCTTGGCGCGAGGCAGGAACGCCTGCAGCTGCTCGCCACACGACTCGGTGAACCCGAGCGCGAGCGCCGGTCGACCGCTCGAGAGATCGATGGGCACCGTGGTGTCGATGACGAGCTTGTCACCGAAGCTCTCGGCGCCCGCGGCGCGGAGCATCATCGGCAGCGCGGTGCCGAGCGTCGCGACGACCACCCACTCGCCCCACGCCGCCGCGTCGGAGAACGTCCCCACCGACGCGCGCTCGCCCGCCGAGCTCGCCCACGCCAGCGCCTTCGGGCTGGAAGCGCTTCGCGAGCCCATGCGGACCTCGTGCCCGAGCGTGATGAAGGCGCTCGCGAGCGTACGCCCTACGTCTCCCGTTCCCAGCACCGCGATCCGCATGTCGACTCCTCCGGAGGGTGATGTCGGCCCGGCGCGGAACCCCGCGCCGCGCTCCAACATCGAGCGCCGCCGGAGCGAACGCAAGCCCGGGCCGCGCGCCCGCTCAGCCGAGCCGTTCGACGCGACACGCGTAGCTCGACTCGCCCGGCGACGCGGCGGCAATCGCCCGCTTGTCGACCCGGTAGCGCGCTGGCGGCAAGAGCTCCTCGAAGAACGGCAGCCCGGGCGCGTAGATGAAGGCACCGCCCGGCCGGAGCGCGCTCAGGAGCTGCATGTAGCGAACCGCGTAGCGCTCTGACTCCGAGCCCTCGGCCCGCAAGTGATGGTGGAGGAAGTGAAGCGAGAAGCCGAGGTGCGAGATGATGGTCCCCCACTGCGCGGCCGCGAGCGGAACCTCGAGCCAGTCCCCCTCGGTGACGCCGTCGAGCGGCGCGGCGACGCGATCGACGCCCGCGATCGCGATCCCTTCGGCCCTGAGCGCACGGACCAGCGCGGCGTGCTCGCCGCAGCCGAGATCGAGCACCGGCTCGACCAGCTCGCCGGCGGCCAGCCCGAGCAGGCGGCGCTGGAGCTCCGGGTCGTAGTCCCCGCACACGATCGAGCCGTCCGTCGCGAGCGCGAGGCCGGGCGGCTGGTCGCCGAGCACGTCGTCGAGCCAGCCGTCGAGCGCGCGCTCGAGCGCTCTCCAATGCCTCGTGAGCCGCGACGAGAGCGCGCCCGGGTCGCTGCCAGCCTCGTCGATCGTCGTCACGAGCTCGCCGAGCGAGCGCGAGAGGAGTCGATCGAGGGCGCGCACTCGCTCGCGTGAAAACGAGAAATACTGATTCATCGCCTGCGCGCGGCGCAAGACCGCGAGCGCGAGGTGATGGGCGGGATCCTCGTGCCACGCTCCGCTCCGAGGCTCGCGCTCGACCGCGCCCACGAGCCAGCCGCCGATGAGCTCGCGGTGCCGGAGCACGTGCGCCGCGAGCGCCTCCGGAGCGGCCGAGCGCGGCTCCTCGCGCGCGCGGAGCCGCTCGGGCAGCCACTCGAGCGAGGCGCCGAGGACGTGCGCGCGCAGAGCTTCGAGCAGCACCCCCTCGCGCCCCGTCGCCGGCATCCGAGCCAGCTTGCCACGGCGTCAAGAAACCGCCACCCGCGGAACCCGCTCATGGTGGAGACGCGCGGCGCGCCTCTGGTCGCGGCGGCAGGAAGCGAGTAGAGAGAGGCTGCGCGCTCACCGATGCCGTTCGCATCGAGCCGCTCCACCGCCGCGCCCGCGCCCGGCCTCATTTGACCGCCCGACAAGCCGGGCGGGCGCGGCGCGTCCATTTCGCACGCCCACGATACACGGAGGAAGCAAGTGCTGATCACCGACCTCGGTAACACCCGTCGCCGCCTTCTCGCGACGCTCGCCCAAATCCCCGACGACCGCCTCGACCACGCGCCGCAGCCCGGCGGCTGGACGCCGTCGCAAATCATCCGACACCTGTACGCCACCGAGCTCGCGACGGCTCGAGCCATCCAGGACGCCCTCGAGGCCAAGAGCGAGCCGGTCGCCGACCTCGACCCGTCCGTCCTGCGCGCGCGCATCACGGCAATGAAGCCCGCCGACCCGCCGTCCGCGGAGCCGCTCCCCCGCGCCGAGCTCATTCGACTGCTCGAGGAGTCCCGCTTTCGCTATTTGCAAGCAGTCTTCAACAAGACGCACGAGAGCACCCTCGCGACGAAGTCGACCGTCTTCCCTGAGCTCGGTCGGGTGAGCCTCAAGAACCTGGTCGATTTCATCTGGCTCCACGAGAGCCTGAACGTCGAGCGTCTCGCGACGTTCGCCGGACCCGCGCCTCACTGACCCCCGATCGGAGATCGCCCATGCAAGAACAGTTCACCGCTCAGCTCGCCGTCAAGTTCACCGCCAAGTGGAACGAGGCCGCTCGCGCCGCGAAGACCGCCGCGGTCGACGAGGTCACGGCCCTCTTCGCCAAGTACCAAGATCGGGTCGGCCTCCGCGGGACGTACGTCGTCCAGGGCTTCCAGGGTCACACGGATCTCTTGTTCTGGATGTTCGCCGATGATTTCGCGTTCATCCAGGATCTCGAGCTCGAGCTACGGCGCTCCTCGCTCGGAAAATACGTCGACACGCCGCACGCCTTCGCCGGCGTCACCAAGCCCTTCGAATTCTCCGAGCACCCGACCTCCTTCGCGGTCGGCATGACGCCTCGAAAGTACCTCTGCTTCTACCCGTTCATCCGCAAGCCCGAGTACTACCTGCTCCCGAAGTGGGAGCGGAAGGCCGTCATCGGTGACCACGGCGACATCGGGCATGAGTTCGTGCCGGACATCCTCACGAACGGCGTCTACGGCTTCGGGCTCGGTGACTACGAGTGGCTGCTCACCTTCGAGACGAACAGCCTCTCTCGGCTGGTCGACTGCGTGCGGAAGCTCCGGGAGTCGAAATCGCGACTCTACATGGAAGACGAGCACCCCTTCATCGTGGGGCGCTACTTCGAGCTCCGCGACGCGCTCATGCAGTACGTGTGACTCCGCGCGCGTCCATCAGCGACCTGCGGCGCTGAGCCGGCTCCGCTGACCCTGCAGCGCGTCGGCGTCACCGCGTCCCGCAGCGGCCGGGCGTAGGGCTGCTCGATGAGGGTCGCCACGAGAGCGGGTCCGAGCGGCGGGTCGGTCTGCCCGTGAGGTACCCCCGGTCACGGTGGCGCGTAACAGGCTACGCACCAAGCCAGCGGTTTTTCCTGAATCCGCGCGCGAAGGTTCTCGTCCAAACCGGGTGAGACTCGGTGAACGCGCACTCGGTCCGAGGGAGGATTCGTGACGGACCTGGCGTATGCGGTCGATGCGGAACGGCCCGTCTGAGGTCGAGCCCGCCGGCGCCACGAAGTGGCCCGTTCGGAAACCGCAAGAGCATACTCTCGCCAAACCCTCCGGCGCATCGCTTCATCGATGACGACACCGCATCCAGCGCCGGATGTTCGACACCATAGGAGGAACCAGAATGATTCGTCGTATTTCATCCATCGCATTGGGGATCGCATTCACGTTCACCGCGGCCAGCGCGCTCGCACAGGAAGGCGCTGACGGCGAGCAACCGGCAGCGGCGGCGCCCGCCGGTGAGGCCGCGGACGGCCAGGCGAACGCGGGCGGCGCTGTCGACACCAGCACCCCTCCGGACGCGGGCGGCAAGATCAAGGTCGGTCTGCGCCTCGGCTACACGCTGCCGATGGGCGACGCCGTGAAGGACGCCAAGCTCAGCGACTCCATCAGCGGCGGTGTCCCGATCGCTCTCGACCTCGGCTACATGGTCACGCCGAACATCATGGTCGGCCTGTACGGTTCGTACGCCTTCATGATGCTCGCTTCGGATCTATCGGACGCCTGCGACGCCCGCAGCGTCGACTGCTCGGTCAGCCAGCTTCGCTTCGGCGTGCAGGGCCAGTATCAACTGTCGCCCGGCCAGTCGATCAACCCCTGGTTCGGCCTCGGCATCGGCATGGAAATGCTCGACTCCAAGGTGGGGGACCTGAAGGGTGGCTTCAGCGGTTTCGAGTTCGCCAACCTCCAGGTGGGAGCGGACTTCAAGGCCACCGACAGCCTCGGGATCGGTCCCTTCGTCGGCTTCTCGCTCGGCCAGTACTCCTCGACCACCGGTGACAACGGCACCGACATCGAGGATAAGGGCCTGCACCAGTGGCTGACCATCGGCGTCAAGGGCACGTTGGGCTTCTGAGCCCAAGAGCACCTGCCCCAGCCGCAGGCGCCGTTCCGCTGGTCGGGGCGGCGCCTATGCCTTTTGCGCCCCTGCGCGACCCCTCGCCTCGCGCATCGAGGCCGGGCGCGGGGTCGAAGTCGGCCCAGCCCATCGCGCGAGTGCGCGTCGAGCAGCGCCCTGAGGACTCGCGACGCGCGGCACCCGCGCTGGTTCAGGGCGCGCGGTCGGCGACCTCGTAATAGAGGTCGTAGGATAGATGCTGGCGCACCGCGTCGGCGTACTCCGGGGACCCCACCTTCACTTCCACACTGCACTGCGCGCGTACCCCGTCCCGATAGGTCTCATAGGACACCGGCACGGAGGCTTCGCGCGTGGCGGTCGCGAGCGCTGCCGCGAGCGCGCGCTCGGCGGCGGGGTCGTTGCCCGCCGCCGCGAACGCCGGCTCGCCGCTCGCGACGACCGTCACGACGCCCAGGTACTTGCCGGACTTGGAGACGTGAAACACCGCCGGAAGCGTGAGCGTCGCGAGGCGCGGGCCGGGCGCGCACATCGCCTGCTTCTTCTTGCACGAGGGTGCCGACGTCGCGCTCATGACGGCGAGCGCCAGCACCCACACGGTGGCCCTCATCGGGGCCCTGGGCTCACTCGCTGCGCGAGGCAGCGCTCGGGCGCCGCCTCGCGTCCGACCGGGCGGCGCGCCCGAGCTTCAAACGGCGCGCCCGGCGGGTGCGTGCGCCCGCTCCGTCCCGAACGCTCCTTCATGGCAACGCCTTCAGGGGACGATCCGCTCGACCTTGGCTTCGCCGTTCGGCGCGCCCTCGATGCCCGCGCCCCCAGCCACGAACGTGGCCTGCGACGCGGCGTCACGCTGGACGGTCGCGCCCGCGACGCGCACGATCGCGAGCGACGGACCGCCCGAGCCGCCGCCGCCCTTGCCGCCTTTGCCGCCCTTGCCGCCGGCGGTTCCCGGGCTGCCACCGTCCACGGACTTGAAGGACTGCGTGCAGCCACCGCCCTGCTGGCCACAGGCGACGGGCGCGCAGTCGCCCCAGCATTGGGCCGAGGCGCCGGCGCTGCCCGTCTTTCCATCCTCACCATCGGAGCCCGCGAGACCGGCCGAGCCGTCACCACCGCGGCCCGCGGCGAGCAGGCTGCGGGTGACGAGGATCGTGCAAGGACCGGCGGCGAAGAGCGCCACCGAGCCGCCCCCGCCGCGTCCGCCCTTGCCCGCGGGCCCCCCCGCTCCGCCGCAGCCGCACTTGCCCGTCCCCCCGACGACCGGCGACGTGCTCACGTTTGGCGATTGGCAACCATCAGCGCAGCTACCCGCGCAGTTGTCATGATACCTGCAGCCGCTGACCGGTACGCCGTTGTTACCCGGGGTGCCGTTGTTACCCGCGTTGCCCGGGTGCCCGTCCTCGCCGTCACCGGGTACGTAACCGGCCTTTACGAATACGCCGGCCTCGGCGGGGTCAGAGGCATCGGCATCGTCGGCGCTAGCACCGTTGGCGCAGTTGTTGAGCCCGTCACAGTCCCTGGTGAGCCCCGGCAAGGTCGCGCTGACCGCACCACCCCTACCCCCTACTCCCGGCGCCACGTGCACGTCCGTGAGCGTCAGCTTCGCGGTACCCCCCGTCACGAAGACGCCGTACAGCGTCTCGCCAGCGCCGTTGGCCGGGCTGTGACCGTTCGCCTTGGTCTTCACCGTGAGCGTCTCGAGCGACAGCGACACGCCCTCTACGCGCACGCCCGTGTTGGTGGGCGATTCGATCACGGTCTGGCTCCGAGCCTCGCTCGCGCAGTCGCGCTTCCACTCGGTACCGTCGCGCCACCACCCACCACGAATCACGACGCCGCCGTTCGTGCCGTCCGCGGTGACCTGCTCCTTGTACGTCCCTCGATCGAGGTACACGACCTTGTCTCCGGTCGCCGCGAGCTTCAGCGCCTGCCCGACCGTGGCGAGCGGACTACCGGCGGAGCCGTCTCCCGTCCCATCGCTTCCGGTCGGGCTCGCGAAGACGCCGCTGCCGACCGTCTCGGCCGGGTCACAGCTCGCCCCGCCCGCGGCTCCCCCGCTGCCGCCCGCGGCTCCCCCGCTGCCGCCCGTCGCTCCCCCGCTGCTGCCCGCGGTTCCCCCGCTGCCGCCCGCGGCTCCCCCGCCGCCGCCCGTGGCTCCTCCGCCGCCGCCCGTGGCTCCTCCGCTGCTGCCCGCGGTTCCCCCGCTGCCGCCGAGGCTCGAGTCAGCTCCCGCCGCGCCGCCCCCATCGTCGTTCGCGCCGCTACTGAAGCTGCTCGAGCAAGCCGCCACTACCGCCAACATCCCACCCTGCATAAGTAAGCGTCTCATCCTGATCGGAATCGTATGTGGAAAGTCGTTCGCTGTCCAACGCGGGCGCGGGCGCGATGTTTTCCGGTTGATGGTGCGGCGTGAGCTCCCGCGGCGGGGCGGCGGCCCGCTCCGAGGAGGAGGGCGCTGGCGGCCGCGTGGTAGCTTAGCCCCCCATGCGAGCCGCCGTGGTCCGGAGCTCGATCCGGTGCGCCTCGGCGCCCGCTCAGGTGTGGCGCGTCGTCACCGACACCGAGCGGCTCAACCGAGCGGCGGGCATGGGAGCCATCACGCTCTCGCCGATCGACGGCGCGGGAGCGGCGCGCTACCTCGCCACGACTCGCCTCGACGGCTTCGGCGTCGCCTACGAGGAGCGCCCGTTCGAGTGGAAGGAGCCGGAACGCTTCAGCATCCGCCGAAAGATGCGCGCCGGCCCGCTGCGCGAGCTCGCGATGAGGTACGAGCTCACGCCGGACGGAGATGGGTGCGTCGTCACCGCGGAGCTCTGGATCGAGCCCAAGCTCCGTCTCCTCGTGCCTCTCGTCCGGCGGGGAGCTGCGCGGACCGTTGCGCGACTGCTCGAGGAGGTCGCGCGCGCGGACGAGGCGATGCGGAGCGAGCGGCCCCTCGCGCCTCCGCCGAGCAAACAGGTGCGCCCCGACGCGCTCGACCGCGCTCAGCGCGCGCTCGCCGAGGTCGTCGATCCCGAGCTTGCGCGCCGTCTCGCCGACCACGTGCTCCGGGGGGAGGACGCCGACCTCGCCCGCATACGTCCATACGAGCTGGCCGACGCATGGAAGCTCGCTCGGCGCGCGCTGCTCACCGCCTGCCTCCATGCGGTACCGACCGGGCTCCTCGAGCTGCGCTGGGACCTCGTCTGCCCGAGCTGCCGAACCGCCGCAGCTACCATGCCGCACCTCGCCGAAGTTGGCGCCGAGGGGCACTGTCACCTCTGCGATCTCACGTTCGGCGTCGAGCTCGATCGCTCGATCGAGGCCGTCTTCGCACCGAACGTCGCGGTGCGGCCCATCGACGCCGGCCCGTACTGCATCGGCGGTCCGGCGCGCACGCCGCACGTCGTCGCGCAGATGATCCTCGCACCGAACGCGACGCGCGAGCTCGACGTCCCCGCGCGCGAGGGGCGCTATCGGCTGTTCGTGCGCGGCGACGCGAGCGCCCTGGTCGAGGTAGCCGCCGGCGGACCGGCGCGCGTCGAGGTCGTCGCGGGGCGCACCCTCGAGCCGGCGAGCCTCGCGATCGCCCCCGAAGGCGTACTCGCCGTCGAGAACCGCGCCCCGGAGGAGCGCCACGCCAAGCTCGAGCGGACCGAGTGGTCGAGCCTCGCCGCGACCGCGCACGAGGTGAGCGCGCTCGGCCCGTTCCGCAGGCTCTTCTCGCACGAGACGGTGCGCCCCGGGCTCGCGCTCAAGGTCGCGCGCGTCGGCCTGTTCTTCAGCGATCTCACCGGCTCGACGGCGCTCTACACGCGAGTCGGTGACGCGGCCGCCTTTCGACTCGTGCAAGATCACTTCGAGGTCATCGGCGGCGCGGTCGAGGCGCGCGGCGGCGCGCTCGTGAAGACCATCGGCGACGCCGTCATGGCGTCGTTCACCGACGAGCTCGCTGGGCTCGAGGCCGCGCTCGACGTGCTCGAGGCGTTCGAACGGTTCCGCACCGGACGCGACGACTGCGACGGCGTGCACGTGAAGCTCGGGTTCTTCGCGGGTCCGTCGTACGTGGTCGACGCGAACGGCGCGCTCGACTACTTCGGGCAGACCGTGAACATCGCCGCGCGCCTGCAGGCAAAGGCCGAGTCGGCGGAGCTCGTGCTCGACCGGTCGCTCTACGACCGGGCCACGGAGGCGGGCGGACTCACGCGAGGTGAGGTCGTCGAGCGCTTCGATGCGAAGCTCAAGGGGATCGAGCGCCCCCTCGCGTGCGTGCGGTTGCGCCTCGCGGCGCGAGGGCCCGAGCGCGAGCCTGCTTGACGAACGGGTGTGCGCCAGGTTCGCCGCGGCGAGCGGGGATCTCTCCCTCCCGCGCGCTCGCCGGTTCGCGCGACCAAGATGGCCTTGGTCGACGATTCGATCGCGGCTAGCGTACCCGGGCGATGCGGGGCCGGCGAGGCGCTATCGGCGGGCCGTGCGGCGGTGTGAGCCGCCGACTGGCGCGGTGCGTCCTCACGCTGTCGGTCGTCGGCTGCGCGGGTAGCGTGCCCCGCTCCGACGGGCGCTCCGCGGCCACGCCGCCGCCACGAGATCCATCGGGCGCAGAGCCGAGCTTGCCGCCGGGTGACGACGCGGGGCTCCGCTCGGCCGGCTCCGTGCCGGCGACGGACGACGCCGCCGCGCCGCCGGAGCGATCGGCCGACGCCGGCTCCGCCGAGCGCGACGAGGCGCGGCCGGAGCGCTCGCGACGGTGGCTCCTGGCGTGCGGTTCGGACGCGAGCGCACACGCGCGAGGAGCGACGTCGGCCGAGGCGCGCGTGCCGTCGCTGCGCACCGACGCGCCCGAGACGCCGGCCGCGGCGGAGCCCATCCGGCGCGCGCTCCACCGCGGCGCCCGAGAGCCACTGGCGGTCTGCGCGGCGCGAGCGCGCGGCGTCGTCTCGGAGCGCGGGCGGGTCGCGCTGACGCGGCTCGTGGTCTCCCCGGCGGGGGGGTTCGAGTCGGTCGAGTTGCAGGAGGGAACCGGCGACCTCGCGCTCGACCGGTGCCTCGTCGCTGCCCTGAGTCGAGCCCCCACGCCGAGCGTGAGCGAGGCCCGCGTGACGCTATCGAACGTGCCCATCGTGCTCTGTTCGGATGGGCGCATACGGGTCTGGCCGGCCCTCCCCGGAGCGCGCGCTCCGCGCTGATCTTACGCGTCGCCGCGCCGCCGCCCGGGGACCTGAGACGCCCGGGCGCGCGCGGTTGACAAGGCCGCTCCCGATTGAGATCCTCGAAAGGATGCGCGCGCTTCCTCCGGTCATGGCGTGGAGCAGGGGGAGAATGGAAGCGGGAGCGGGCCTCGAGCCCGGCGACGCCCGACCGGGCCGAACCTCGAACGGCAGTCGCGCGGGCCGGGGTGGCGCGGAGGCCGCAGCATGACGGCGGTCACGCCGAGCGCCCGGACCCCGCTGGTCGTTGGTCGATACGCGCTGTTCGACGAGATCGCCAAGGGCGGGATGGCCACCGTCCACATCGGGCGGCTCCTCGGCCCGGTCGGGTTCCTGCGAACGGTCGCGATCAAGCGGCTCCACCCGGAGCTGGCGCGCGACCCCGAATTCGTCTCGATGTTCATCGACGAGGCGCGCCTCGCGGCGCGGATCCGCCACCCGAACGTCGCACCGACCCTCGACGTGGTCGCCGACCGCGGCGAGCTCTTCCTCGTCATGGAATACCTCGAAGGCGAGGCGCTCTCCGGGCTCATCCGCAAGGCGGCGAGCGCGGGGAGTCGCATCCCTGCCGAGCTGGTCGCGAGCATCCTCGTGGGCGCCCTCCACGGCCTCCACGCGGCGCACGAGGCGCTCGACGACCGGGGGCGACCGCTCGAGCTCGTCCACCGCGACGTCTCTCCCCAGAACCTGTTCGTTGGTAAGGACGGGATGACGCGCGTGCTCGATTTTGGCGTGGCCAAGGCGGCCGGGCGCATCCAGACCACCCGCGCTGGTCTCGTCAAAGGCAAGCTCACGTACATGGCGCCCGAGCAGCTCCGCTCGGAGGTCGTCACTCGTCAGGCCGACATCTACGCCATCGCGGTCGTGCTCTGGGAGGTGCTCACCGGCAAGCGGCTCTTCCAGGGCGACGCCGCCAGCATCGTGCGGGCCCGCCTGAGGGGCGCGGAGGTGCTCCCTCCGTCGCACGTGGGGCCCTCGGCTCCCGAGCTCGACGACCTCGTGCTCCGGGGGCTCGCGACGGACCCGAAGGAGCGCTTCGCGACGGCGCTCGAGATGGCGATTGCGCTCGAGCGCGCGGTCGTCCCGGCGTCGGTCAGCGAGGTGGCCGCCTGGATGCGCGAGCTGTCCGGGCCTGGGATGGGAGCGCGCGCCGCGCAGGTCGCCGCGATCGAAGCGCTCGCCGACAGCATCCCGGACCTCACCGACGTCGTCAACCATCTCGAGGCGACGCGGGAGGCGGACGACGCCGCGCTCGTCGCCACCATCCGAACCGACCTTCCGCCATCGTCCGGCGAGACGCCGCCGTCGGGCGAGACGACCCTGCCCGGCGAAGCTACCACCGTCGATCCGGTAGACGACTTCGCTATCGCGACGGAACCGCGGCTACTCGACCGAGAGGACGCGGCTCACGCGACGAGCCGACGGCGCCGGCGGATCGCTGCGGTGCTGGCGTCGCTCGCCGCACTGGGCCTCGGGGCATTGGCGTTGGCCAGTGCCCAGCGCAGCGTCAGCGCGGCTTCGACGCCCCGAGCGGCGCCCTCGCAGGCGACGGCGACGGACCCACCACGGTCCGAAGCGACCCCCGAGCGGACGACCGCGACCGGTGGCGAGGAGCCGCCGCCGGAGCTAGCGCTCCCCGCGGTGGCGACCTCCGAGCCGCGCCGGAAGGCCCTCCCCTCGAGCACCGCTGGCCCGCGCCGGCCGAGAGCCGCTTCCCATCCGCAGCGCGCTCCCGGAAACTCGACGACCTCACCGTATTCGTTCGACAACTTGGGCGGGCGCTATTGACCAACCGGAGCCATGGGCTCGTATGGTGGGGGTTGGCAGCGGCGCTCGGCGTGAGCGGCGCGTCGGCTCGCGTCGCCTCCGCTGAGGAAGCTCCGACGCAGCGCCCGCTCGCCGAGTCCCTGTTCCGCGAGGCGCAGTCGCTCATCAAGAGCGGCCGCACCTCCGAGGCGTGTATCAAGCTCGCGGAGAGCGAGCGGCTCGACCCGCAAGTCGGCACGCTCATGTACCTCGCGACCTGCCACGCGACGGAGGGGAAGACCGCGACGGCCTGGATCGAGTTCAACGACGCCGCCGCTCGCGCCGACCGCGCGGGGCAGCCCGACCGCGCCCGCCTGGCGCGCGAGCGCGCGGCGGCCATCGAACGCAAGCTCTCGAAGCTGACGCTCCGCGGCGAGACGCTCTTCTACGGCACCGAAATCCGAATCGATGGCACGCCCATCGGGCACGCGGCGCTCGGCGAGCCGTTCCCACTCGACCCGGGGAGCCATCGAATCGAATTTTCGGCGCCCGGCAAGGCGCGCTTCCGCACCGACATCGTCATCCCAGCGGGGCCGAGCGAGACGGTGTTCAAAGTGCCCCTGCTCGAAGACACGGCGCGGGCCGAGCCCCCGACGACTCCGTCGCCGGCACCGTCGAGTGAACCCGTGCGAGCCGCCCCGTCGCCGGAGCCGTCGACCCACTCGACGCTGCACACGACCGGCTACGTGATCGCCGGGGTCGGCGTGGTGGGGGTGGGGATCGGAAGCTACTTCGGGCTCCGGGCGCTGTCGAAGCAGCGCGACGCGGACCGCGCGTGCGACTTGACCACGTGTTCCCGGCAAGGGTTGGACGACAACGACTCCGCGCATCG
This sequence comes from Polyangiaceae bacterium, assembly GCA_035063585.1. Taxonomy (GTDB): domain Bacteria; phylum Myxococcota_A; class Polyangia; order Polyangiales; family Polyangiaceae; genus JAPSGB01. Next base: position 61,942 of record JAPSGB010000012.1, on the reverse strand, counting down.
CTCCGCGACGCTCTCCACGATCGCCTTCGGGGTCGGTGGGGCGGCGCTGGTCGGCGGCGCGCTCATCGTCTGGCTCACCAAGACCCCATCGGGCGGGCGCGCGGTCGCGGTCCGCCCCTACGCCGGGCCGACGTCGGCAGGGCTCTCGACGGAGGTGAAGTTCTGAGATGCGTTCATCAATCCTCTGGCCGCTCGCGCTAGCCTGGATCGCGAGCCTGGGCTGCAGCGAGATCCTCGGGCTCGAAGAGCGCAGCCTCGCCGATGCGAGCGCTTCCACCGCCAGCGGAGGAGCCGCCGGCGCCACGCAGGACGGCGGGGAGGACGGCGCGCTCCCACCCGACGCGGAGAGCGGCGCTCCCATCGTCATGGCGTCCGGGCTGAACCTCCCCTGGGGGATCGCCACCGACGCGACGAACATATACGTCGTCTCGAACATCGACGGGAAGCTCTTCGCCATCGACAAGACCCGCCCCGGAGCGCCCCGCGAGGTCGCGAGCGGCCTACGAGCCCCTCGTGACCTGCTCTTGGCCGGGACGTCGCTCTACGCCGGCGTCGATAACGTCGCTAACGAAACGTGCGGGGCCGGGCTCGCCACGCGCATCTCGCTCATCGACTGGAAGACGGTAGACTGCTTCGTCGGCGCTTGCGGGCAGCTGAGACACCTCGGCGCAGGGAACCTGCAGATCTTGGCGACGACCGAGGACGGCGTCGCTGCGGTCTCGACGACCAATGGAAGCACCACGACGCTCATCAACCGCAACCAACAACCCGGCGGCCACGTGGAGAACGCCTACAGCATGGCTGCCGGCTTCGGCTCCTACCTGTTCATCGTCAACAATATCAGCACGATTCAGCGGCTTACCCTCGGGCAACCGGCGGCGGTAGATTTCGCCGTCGCGCAGCCTGGGCCGGTCGACCTCATCGCGCAGAAGGGCTTCTTGTACTGGGCCAACAGCGACGGCTCGGTGCGGCGGCTCGGCGTCGACCGGCCGCTCGAGGAGCCGGAGACGCTCCTCGCGGCCGGCGGCTCGGCCACCCGGCTCGCGCTCTTCGGCTCGCGCGTCTACGTGACCGACGCCGCCGACGGAACCATCACGAGCGCCCTGGTGGGCACCGCCGGAGCCGAGGTCCTCGCCGAGCATCAAGCCTCACCGTTTTCGATCGCGGCCGACGCCGACGGCGTCTACTGGTCGAACCAGGCCGATGGGACGGTCATGATGCTCGAGAGCCCGTGAGGGAGTCCCCGCCGGCGCCCGAGGGGATCGCCGGTGAAGTACGGACGCAGACCACGGCTGGTCAGCGCGGTTCCGCGCCGAACCGGCCCCCTCCCGCTGAGGCCTCCCGCGCTCCGGCGTCGCCTCGCGCTAGCGCTCGGGCTCGCACGCCGTCGTCGCTGGCTCGCCGGGGCGCGCCGCGTCGCCGCGCCGGTACGCGCCCGGCGTGAGCCCCGTCCAGCGCCGGAAGGCGCGGGTGAAGTTGGCGACGTCGGCGTAGCCGAGGAGATCGGCGATCTGCTGGACGCTGAGCGCGCCGGAGCGGAGCAGGACGAGCGCGCGCTCGAGGCGCTGCTCGGCGCGGAGCCGGCTCACGCTGGTGCCGTGCGCGGCGAGGCGGCGCTTGAGGGTGCGCTCGGACAGGTGCAAGCGCCGCGCGACCTCGGGCAGGTGATGGTCGAGCACGAGCGCGCGCGTCTCGACGACCAGGTGCGCGCCGCGGCGAAGCACGCGGAGCTGCTCCTCGCAGTGCTCGCTGGCGAGCCGGGAGGCGGCCGGATCGGCGAACAGGAACGGGAGCTCGAGGGTCGCCGAGTCGAAGACCAGCTGGTTCTGCGGTTGACCGAAGCGGATCGGTCCCGGCGCGACCGCGCGAAAGCGCTCGAAGTACCCGGGCTCCTCGAAGGTGAAGTCAGCGGCCCCGGAGAGCTCGCGCCCGGTGAGCGCGTTGCCGATTTGCCAGATGCCGACCCCGAGTGCGAAGAGGACGGCGTCGCGCGCGCTGCCGAGCGAGACGAGCTCGTCGAGCACGATGGCCGCCGCGCCGCCTTGCTCATGCAGGCGGAGCGCGATGACGTCGGTGCGGGTCGGGGCGAAGCGCACCGCGAGCTCGAGCGCCGCGCGCGCGGTCGGCGCGGTCATCACCGCGAAGCCGAGATCGCCGTGGCCGGACACGCGCATGCCGAGCCCCACGAGGAGGCCGAGCGCCGGCTCACCGGACAGCTCGCGCGCGCGCGCCACCACTCGCTCGAGCTCGGCGACGCTCATCCGCGCGCCGTGGTGGGTCGCCGTGTCGCGGGTGAGCTCGGTCCCGGCAAACAGCTCCTCGGCCGGGAGGCCGAGCACGTCGGCGAGCTGGACCGCGTGAATTGCCGGGATCGTGCCGATTTGGCCCAAAGTGACAATAGCTTGGCACGGCCTGACCTGCCCGAAAAGCCCGGGGGTCCCCATGCTCCTCCCCATGCAGGTGAGAAACCTCAAGTTCGCGGTCGGCGACCGCACCCCGCGCGTCTGGCACCCGGCCGGGCGCGCCGTGACCTTGTTCTTCGACAACCTGAGCGTCTTCTTCCCGGCCGGCGAGACGTTCTTCATCACCAGCGTGAAGGCGTTCCGCGACCGCGTGGAGCGGGGCTCCGCCCTCGACGACGAGGTCAAAGGCTTCACCGCCCAGGAGGGAATGCACAGTCGCGAGCACCGGCGCTATAACGCGATGCTCGTCGAGCAGGGCTTCCCCGTGGTCGACATGGAAAAGCGCGTCGAGCGGATCTTGGATTTCGCGCGGCGCCTGCCGAAGCGCTGGCAGCTCTCGGCGACCTGCGCGCTCGAGCACTTCACGGCGCTCCTCGCCGACTATCTCCTCGGCGATCCGCGCCTGCTCGAGGGCGCCGATCCGGTGATGTCGGCGCTCTGGAAGTGGCACGCGGCCGAAGAGAACGAGCACAAGGCGGTGGCGTACGACGTCTATCGGCTGGTCGGCGCGCCGTACCCCGAGCGCGTGGCGGTGATGATTGGCGCGAGCCTCATCTTCTGGGCGAAGATCGTCGAGCAGCAGGCGCGCATGATGCGCGCGGACGGCATCCTCTGGGACGCGGGCGAGTGGCGAAAGCTGCTCCACTTCCTGCTGGTCGAGCCGGGCGGCTTCGGGAACGTCTTCCGCCTCTATCTCGCGTACTATCGGCCCGACTTCCACCCGTGGCAGCACGACAACCGAGCGCTGCTCGAGGCGTGGAAGCGCGAGCTCGCGCAGAACCCGGCGTACCTCTCCGCGGCCTGATTTTCTTTCCGGCCCGTCGCGGCCGGCGGCGCGCGCGTATTATACTGGGCCGCGATGTCCCTCGAGCTCGCGCGCGCGCTCCGCACCGCCACCCGCGCCGAGCTGAGAGCGCGCCTGCTCGAGGGGTACCCGATCGATCCGGCGGCGCTCGAGGGGTACCTCTACCGCGGCACGAGCCTCGGGCTGCCCTGGCTCGTGGAGCAGCTCACCTGGAAGACGTTCCAAAAGGCGTTCTGGCGGCACCCCGACGGGCGGCTCCGCGGCTGGAACGTGCGGCTCGCGCAAGACGGCCTCGACGCCCCGAGCCGGCCCAAGCTGCGGCGCGGTCGCGCGCTCACGACCTGGCCGTACGGCGTGGTCGCGCCGGACCGCTCGCGGCTGCCAGGGCCGTTCGCGCGCGGCCTCGTCATCGACTACTCGCTCGCGCCGAACCCACCCTGGCAGCGCCTCGTGAAGGATCCGCTGGTCGCGCTCGCGCCGAACGACGCCGACGCCCTGCTCGGCGTGAGCTACCTCTTCATCGCCGGACGCGCGGTCGCGACCCCCACCTACTTCACGCTCGAGCGCGAGCAGCCGATCGGCGAGGTGCCGGACAGCGTGCGCTGAGCGCCGCCTCGCTTCGCCCGATACCCGTCATGCGAGCGCGGTTCGTGCTGCCGGCGCGCCCACGCCTCGAGCTCGCGGAGCGGCTCGGGCTCGAGCGCGATGAGGCGCGCGCGCCCCTCCGCGCGGCGGCGAACCAGCCCGGCGCGCTCGAGCACGGCGAGGTGCTTGGACACCGCGGCGAGCGACATCGCGAACGGCGCCGCGAGCTCTCCGACCCGGGCCTCGCCCAGGCTGAGTCGCTCGACGAGCGCGCGCCGCGTCGGATCGGCGAGCGCGGCGAGGGTGCGGTCCGGGTTCGGGAGCACGGCGCCTCGCATTCAACCATGAAGTTGAATATCGTTCCAGACCGCAAAGGATTGCCGCTAGGGCCGGGAGCCGTGCTACCCGACCCCACGCATGGACCCGGCCATCGCCGCGCTGCTCGGGCTCGTCGAAGGGCTCACCGAGTACCTGCCCGTCTCGTCGACCGGGCACCTCATCCTGGTGAGCGCGCTCTTCGGCGAGGCCTCCGAGGGCACGGCCGCCTTCGAGATCGTGATCCAGCTCGGCGCGGTGCTCGCGGTGCTCGTCGAGTACCGAAGGCTGCTCGGCGAGCACTTTCGAAATCTGTTCGCGCGTCGTCCGGGCTCGCTGGCGCTCTTCACGGCGCTCGGGCTCGCCTTCGTGCCGGCGGCGATCGTCGGATTTCTCCTCCACCGCGCCATCAAGGACCGGCTCTTCGCGCCGCTGCCGGTCGCCGGCGCGCTCATCGCCGGCGGGCTCGTGATGATCGCCATCGAGCGAACCCGCGCGAAGCGAGGCGCGCGCGGCCTGGACGGGCTCGAGCACGTCACGCCGAAGCGCGCGCTCCTCATCGGGCTCGGGCAGTGCTTCGCGCTCTGGCCGGGCACCTCGCGCTCGATGACGACCATCGTCGCGGGGCAGCTCGCCGGGCTCTCGACCGCGACCGCCGCCGAGTTCTCCTTCCTGCTGGCGCTCCCGACGCTCGGCGCGGCCACCCTCTACGAAGGCTACAAGGCGCGCCACGGGCTCGGCGCGGAGGTGGGCAGCCTGAGCGTCGCCATCGGGCTCGTGGTCTCGTTCCTGGTCGCCTGGGCGGTCATCGCGCTCTTCATCCGCTACCTGAAGCGGCGCGGGCTCGAGCCCTTCGGCTGGTACCGTATCGCGCTCGGGATCGCGGTCTTCTTCGCGATGACGCGCTGAGCGCGGGCCGGGCCGCGCCGGGCGCTCACTCCCCTGCCACTTCCCCGCTCGACTCGGCGCGCACCCAGTCGACGTACGCGGCGAGCGAGCCCGCGCGGTCCACGTCGAGCACGACGAATTCGGGCAGCTCGTACGGGTGGAGCGCGACGAGCCGCGCCCGGAGCGCGTCGACGCGCTCGGCCGCCACCTTGATGAGGAGGGTGTGCTCGTCGTCTTCGCAGAGCTCACCGCGCCAGCGGTACACGCTCTGCACGGGGAGCCGGCTCACGCACGCGGCGAGCCGCTCCTCGACCAGCGCGCGCGCGAGCCGCGCGCCCTCCTTCGGAGGCACGTTGGTCATCGCGAGCTTCATCACGCCATCTTACCGAAAGAGCCCCCGCCGGGCCGGCGACGGACGGAATGACGTGAAGTTCGGCGCGGTTTCGCTCTTGCAGGGCCGCTCGCCCCCCGTCGCCGGCCGCGCCGCCTCGGCAGCCCATTTGCGGATTCGTGCTCCCGGTGGAACGGTTCGTGCTGGGTTCCGGGCCATCCACCGGGCGCGGGCGCCTCATGAAGGAGCGTGATGTCGTCGAGCGCGAAGCTGCCGGTCGTCTACGTCCCGCACGGCGGCGGCCCTTGGCCGTTCGTGGAGGTCGCGATCGGCAGCCCCGCCGAGCAAGCCGCGCTCGCCGCATACCTCCGCGGGCTCGGCGCGCTCCCGCGCGAGCCGCCGCGCGCGGTGCTCTGCGTCTCGGCGCACTGGGAGGAGCCGGCGCCCACCGTGATGACCGCCGCGCGCCCGCCGCTCCTCTTCGATTACTACGGTTTCCCTGAGGAATCGTATCACCTCACCTGGCCCGCGCCGGGCGCGCCCGAGGTCGCCGAGCAGGCCCGCGCGCTCCTCGCCGCCGCGGGCTTCGACCCGCGCGAAGCTCCGGCCCGCGGCTTCGACCACGGCGCGTTCGTTCCGCTCATGCTCGCCTGGCCCGAGGCGCGCGTCCCCGCCTTCCAGCTCTCGCTCATCGCCGGGCTCGACCCCGCGCAGCACCTCGCGCTCGGCCGCGCGCTCGCGCCGCTGCGCGAAGCCGGCGTGTTCATCGTCGCGAGCGGGATGAGCTACCACGACCTGCGCGGCTTCGGCGGCGCCGGCGTTTCCGCATCGGAGGCGTTCGACGCCTGGCTCCGCGAGGTCATCGTGGCGCCCGCCGCCGAGCGCGACGCGGCGCTCACGAGCTTTGCGCGGGCTCCGGCCGCGCGCGCCGCGCACCCGCGCGAAGAGCATCTCTTGCCGCTCATGGTCGCCGCCGGCGCGGCCGGCGACGAGCTCGGCCGGATCGGCTTCTCCGGCACGCTCGCCGGCGTCCGAATCACCGCCGCGCACTTCGGCGAGTGAGGCTCGCCGGTCCGGCGCGGCCGGCGGCGCGGCTGGGGTCCGCGGACTTCCAGCGGCCCGCGATGCGTGTCATGGAGACGGGGTCATGACTTTCCCGCCGAGCGCCCCGCGCGGCGCGCTCCCGGCGCTCCGGCGCGCCGATCCGAGGCTCGCCGCGCTCATCGCGCGGGTCGGCCGGTATCGGCTCGAGGTCGGTCGCTCCGGCTCGCACTTCGGCGCGCTGGTCCGCTCGATCGTATATCAGCAGCTCTCCGGCAAGGCGGCCGCCACCATCCACGGTCGGCTCCGCGCGGCGCTCGAGCCCGAGTGGCCGCCGAGCGCGCGCGCGCTCCTCGCGCTCGGCCCGGAGCGGCTGCGCGCGTGCGGGCTCTCACGACAGAAGCTCGCCTCGCTCACCGATCTCTCCCTGCGCGTCGAGAGCGGCGCGCTCGTGCTCGAGGCGCTCGGCCGGATGAGCGACGACGAAATCGTCGCCGCGCTCACGCAGGTGCGCGGCATCGGCGTGTGGTCGGCCGAGATGTTTCTCATGTTCCAGCTCGGCCGACCCGACGTCTGGCCCGCGAGTGACCTCGGCGTCCGCAAGGCGGTGGCCCGGCTCTATCACCTCTCTGAGCTCCCCGATCGTCGCCAGATGCGCGAGCGCGGCGAGCGGTTCCGCCCGTTCCGAACCGTCGCCGCGTGGTATCTCTGGCGGCTGCTCGACCTCGGGGAAGACTCCGGCGGCTGGTGAGCGCTCACCCGCCCGGGCAGGTCAGCTTCAGGCCCTGCGCCCCTTTGCCATCGACCACGGTGCACCATTGCGCGCACGCCTCGCCGGCCTTCGCGAGACACTCGCAGGTGGCGGCGCCCGCCGTGTCGCAGCCGCTCGGGAGCGGCTTGCAATCGAACGCGTCCGGCTCGTTGCCGACGTCGCTCACGCCTCGGAAGCAGTACTGTGAGCTCGCGTCGCAGAGCCGCGTACCACACGGGATGTAGCCCGCGGGCGGCTCGCAGCCGTCGAGCGCGGAGATGTCTTCGCCCTGGGAGTTCGCCGCGCAGGCGTTGCTGTAGACGGTCCCGTCACACGCGCAGGCCGGCTCGTAATTCTCGAGGCAGTTCTTCGGGCGTGGCGTGCAGGTGCCGCTCCCATCGGCGGCGCCGCAGCGGTTGTCCGGGAAGTCGCAGAACTCATCATTTTCGCAGTTGGCACCCAGGATCCCCCCGCACGACCGGCCCGACTGTCCACCCGAGCCCGCGCTGCCTCCGCCCGAGCCCGCGCTGCCGCCGCCCGAGCCCGCGCTGCCTCCACCCGAGCCCGCGCTGCCGCCGCCCGAGCCCGCGCTGCCGCCGCCCGAGCCCGCGCTGCCGCCGCCCGAGCCCGCGCTGCCGCCGCCCGAGCCCGCGCTGCCGCCGCCCGAGCCCGCGCTGCCGCCGCTACCGGAGCCATCCGAGGCGCTCCCTCCGCACGCGAGGAGCCAAGCCGAAGACAGCGCCGCAAGCACCACGATGTGAGTTCTCATGGAGCGGGACCATAGCAACCCGTGTGCCGAGCAGCGCCGGCGCGCACTCCTGTACGTTTCCCACCGGTTCGCCGGCCGGTTGGCACGCCGTAGCGGCGATCGCGACAGCCGTGTCACGGGGCTCGCGCTACTTCACCGGGCGCGACGGCTTGGCCGCGAGCGAACGCCGGGTGGGCGTCGTCGGCTCGAACGTCACGAAGGCGGCCGGGTTCACGCGCCCTACCAGCGCGAGCGCCTCCTGCATCCGACGGCGCGGCAACACCGAGAATGAGACGCGCACGTCCCCGTCGCGTCCCTGAGCGTTCAGCACCGTGACGAAGAACCCGGCCTCGCGGAGCGCGGTCTCCACCGACACGCTCCCGACCGGTGCGACCACCCGCATGATCGTCTCGCCGATCGCGAGCCACCGCTCGACGCTCACGCCGACCATGGTGCCCGTCGCGTAGCCCCCCGCGTAAGCCACGAACTTCAGCGGCGAGTCGAGGTTCGACAGGACCTCCGCGGCCGCCATCAGCCAGACCAGCGACTCGAAGAACCCGAAGAGCCCCGCGAGTCGCCGGGTGCCGCGCACGAGGAATCCGATACGGAGCGTGCCGAGCGTGACGTCCACGATCCTGAGAGAAAAGATCACCAGCGCCGAGAGCGCGAGCGGGAGCGTGTTCAGACCTTCGAGCATACTTGGCGTGCTAGGCGACGTCGGGCACGATGATCAAGCGGCTACCTGCGCGACGCCCTGCGCGCGCGGCTCGAGACGTCGTCAACCGAGCATGCACGCTCGTATGATGTCGGTCCGGCGCGGTGGCTCCGCGCCGCGGCGCCGGCCGCGACGGACCGACACCCCTGCCCTTCGCGCTCGGCGGCGCGCGCGAGGCAGCGCGCTCCCGCGCGCGGGCTGACGGCGCTACTTCGCGTCGCTCGCGGCGTGGCGCGCCGGGCGCGGGCTGACGGCGCTACTTCGCGTCGCTCGCGGCGTGGCGCGCCGGGTGCGGGCTGGCGGCGCTACTTCGCGTCGCTCGCGGCGTGGCGCGCCGGGCGCGGGCTGGCGGCGCTACTTCGCGTCGCTCGCGGCGTGGCGCGCCGGGCGCGGGCTGACGGCGCTACTTCGCGTCGCTCGCGGCGTGGCGCGCCTGATGCTGGCGGATCTCGTCGAGCGCGAGCGCCGAGTGCGCGTAGGCGCCACCCGCGCGCATCTCGGCGGCGACCCAGACCGCTTCCATGATCTCTTCGGGCGTCGCGCCCTCGCGGAGCGCGCCGCGCGAGTGGCCGCGGATGCAGTACGGGCACTGGGTCACGTGCGCGACGGCGACCGCGATGAGCTGCTTGGTCTTCGCGGGGAGCGCGCCGTCGGCGAAGACGGCCTTGCTGAACGCGGCGAACGCCTCGGCGGGGCCGGGGGCGAGCTCCGTCCGCAAGGCCGAGACCTCGCGACTCGGAGCCGGATATAGAGGATGATCTTCTGCCATGGCCTTCCCTCGATTCACCGCTCACTCTACCCCTCACGAGCGGTACTCGGTCGCCGCCGCTGCAAAATCAGCCGCGCCTCTCGGCGATTTCACCCGAGTCGACCGAAGCTCGAGGCGGACCTGGGGACGGCGCACGCCCGGCCCACTCGCGAGCGCGCGCTAGCCCTCGCCGATGGCCAAGTCCGCCGGCTTGCTTCCGGAGGCCAGCGCATCGCGGAACCAGATGGGCTGCCGCCCCCGGCCGGTCCAGGTCTTTCCGCTCGCCGGGTCGCGGTATTTCGGCTTCACCGAGCCGCGCCCGTCTTTCGTGCGCGCGGGAGCGCGGCGCTGCTCGCCAAACCCGAGATCTTGCGCCGTCAGCTCGTACTCTTGAATCTTCCGTTTGATGTCCGCGATGATCTCGCCGAGCTCGGCCTTTCGCACGGCCTCCGCCTGCTTCTTGAGCGATTCGATTTCATCGAGGAGCTCAGCATAGGAACGTTTCGGGTTTGCCATTTCAGGAATACCTCATGACGCGATGCGTTGTAGCGAGTATCCGTTTATCACGCATCGATATTGACGTCGTAGAAATCCAATAACACTCACCCGCATGAACCGAAAACGAAATCGATAGAGCCTGGCGAGTATATATATCGGTCGGCCGTGCCGCGGGGCCGCGCGGGCGGCGGTGGTCGCGGCAGGCGGCGCGCTCACCCCGGGCCGAGCCTAGGCCCGGCCCGGCGCGGCTGGTTGCGCGCGGTGGGAGGCGTCCTTAGATCGCCCGGTGCGCCGGACCGCGAGTTGCGATTACGGGCGGGCGCGCGTCGCACGCCGAGAGCTTCATCGAGGCGGCCGGCGGCACCGCGCGGAGGCGCGAGGAGGCATCGAGATGATCGCCATCAAACGAACCTACGAGCCGAAGGCGCGAGCCGACGGGCAGCGGCTGCTCGTCGAGCGGCTGTGGCCGCGCGGCCTCACCAAGGAGGCGCTCGCTGCCGACGGCTGGCTGAAGGAGGTCGCGCCGACCGGAGAGCTCCGCAAGTGGTTCGATCACCGGGTGGAGCGCTGGGACGAGTTCCAGCGACGCTACCGCGCGGAGCTCGACGAGAACCCGAGCGGCTGGCAGCCGATCCTCGACGCCGCAGCGCGCGGGCCCGTCACCCTGCTCTATAGCGCGCACGACACGCTCCATAACGGCGCGCTCGTGCTCCGCGACTACCTCGCCGAGCGAAGCGGAGGCGCGCGCCGCGCGCCGAAGCGCGCGCCGGGCGCCGCGACGCGGCCGGCGGCGCGCAAGAAGCCTGCTGCGAGCGCGGCCGCGCCGAAGCGCGCGGCGAAGCCGCGCGCGCGGTGACTCGCCGCTCACCGGTTGCCCCGTGCGCCGGGGCTCGGGGTCACTCCGCGCGACGCTCGGCGTACGCCGCGCGATACACCTTGAGGAACGCCGCGACGAACGGCCTGAAATCACGCACCGCGCCGTAGACCGCCACGATGCCGTGGCGCGCTTGGTCGTAGACGAGGTTGACGCCGGCGGCCGGCGCAGCCGAGTGACCGTGGCCCACGTGTCGTTCCGCGACCGCGTCGTGACGGAGGCCTTGCACCGACGCGTAGACCAGCCGCTCCGGGTGGATCTGCCACCAGATCCAGTAATCGTACTCCTCGCCGAGGAGCTCGGCGGTCCCTGACACGAGCGTCGCGTCCTCCGGGTTGACGTCCCACTGGAAGACCGGGACCTGCTCGAGCGAGGCGTCGGTCGCCTCCGTATCGCCGGGGAGCACCTCGGGTTCCGCGGCGTCACGACCCGCGCCGAGCCCGCGGTCGACGGTGAGCGGCCCCCCGCTCTTCTCGATGGAACCCGGGCCGCTCGGCCCTCGCCCACTTTGCTCCATGCCGCGCTCCTTGCGACCGTGTCTGGTCGCAAGCACTCGGTACCTCGGGCCACTTACGCGCCAATTACGAGGAGCGGCGCGGCGGCACGACGCCGAGGGTCGTCATCAGGCGGCGCAGCTCGAGCGACGGCGCGGCGCCGAGCTCGTCCTCGAGCAGCCGGACCACCGCGTCGTACTGAGCGCGCGCCTCGTGCGGCCGGCGCAGCTTGACCAGTAACCCGATGAGCTCGCGGTGGAGCTCCTCGCGGAGCGGATCGACGCGGATCGACTCGCGAAAGACCTCGGCCGCCCGCTCGGGATCGCCATGGGTCGCGTGGACCCGCCCGAGCGCGGCCAGCACCTCGACGCGCTGGCGGCGGAGCTCGGTGCGCTCACTCGCGCACCAGTCGGCGAACGGGTCGTCCTCGAACAGGTCCCCGTGCAGGAGTGACGCCGCCGCCTCGAGGTGCCTGATGGACGCCGCTGGCTCGGCGGACTCGCGGCGCCAGGCGGAGAGCGCGGCGCGAAAGCGGGTCAGATCGACGTCGATCGCGGAGGTGTCCAGCCGGTATTGGTCGCCCTCACTGATGACGTAGCGCCAGCGCTCCCGATCGCTCGTGCAGGGCTCGACCGCCGCGCGGAGCGCGTGCACCCAGCCGTGCAGCCGGTTGGTCGCGCTCGCGAGATCGGCGTCCGGCCAGAGCATGTCCGCGAGCGCCTCGCGCGTGATGGGCCGCCCCTCGCGTAGCGCCAGGATCTTGAGCAGCGTGACGGCGCCGCGCCGCGCGAACGCGGCGTTCGGCACGCGCACGCCGCCGATGGCGACCTCGAACGAGCCGAGGCACCGGAGCTCGAGGGCAGCGGCCGCGGCCGGCGCTACCTCCGTTACCGCCTCCTCACGCGCGCCGAGCTCTCGGGCGAAGAGCTCGAGGGCGACCAGATCGCGCGTCGGCGGGCCCGGCAGCCCGACGTCATACTCGACGCCGATGAGCCCGCTCGCGCCGCCAGCGGCGGGGATCGGGAGGCAGCAGCGCGCGCGCGTCGGGCTGCCGCACTCCAGGCACGTGGCAGAAGCCGGGGCGCCCGACGGATCGAGCATGACCGGGCGCCCCTCGAGGAGCGACGGGCAGCGCTCGAGGTTCACCGTCGCGAGCTGACGCCTGCCGCCGGACGATACGGCGCGCCCCGGCAGGCGAATCCACGCGGACGCGACGTCGTCCGCCCAGAGCCGCCGCAGCAAGTGCACGACCTCCACCGGATCGCCGGGCTCGGCGCCGCGCGCCGCGGAGCCGAGGGTCGCCAGCGCGGCGCGGATGGTGGTCGCGATGGGTCGCGCCGCGGGCGCGGTGCGCCGGACGGCCTCGTCCATCGGCGCGCCGACGTCCCTCCACGCAAAGTGCAGGGAGCCGAGCGGCCCGCCCACGTCCATCAGTGGAATGGAGAGGTACGAGCGGAGCCCGCGCCGCTTCACCTCCGAGCGCAGGTAGCGCCGATCATGGGTGATGTCCTTCGCCTGGAGCGGCTTGCCGCGGGCCAGCGAGCGGCCCGGGTGCCCCTCGCCGGGTAGGAACGTCATGCGCTCGAAGAAGGCGTCGCGATCCGGTCCCTCCGCCGCCGTGAGCACCAGGGTGCCCGTGGATGGATCGGCGAGGAAGAGCTCGGCGTCGTCGGCGTCGACCGCCTCGCGGAGCAGCTGGGTCGCGCGCGAGAGGCTCACCGGGAGGTTCGCCGGATCCAGGATCTGTCCGAGCGTGCCGAGCAGCCAGACCGACTCGGCGGGAAGCGCGCCAACGGGGGGGCTCAGGGGACCTTGCCTCGCTCCGACCACGGTGGCTCCTCTCATCGGCTGCCCGACCGGGCGGGACGGGCGTCGTGCCCCCTCGACTTACGGGCCGGACCCCGGGATGTCAAGGCGCGCACCTGACGGATCCGAGGCGCCTCGCGCGGGTCGCACCCGATACACGAAGGCGTAGAGGGTCGGCACGACGAAGAGGGTCAGGAAGGTGGCGCTCACGAGGCCACCGATGACCACCGTCGCGAGCGGACGCTGCACCTCGGCGCCGGCGCTCGACGAGAGCGCCATGGGCGCGAACCCGAGCGCCGCGACCGCGGCCGTCATCAGCACGGCCCGGAGCCGGGACTCGGCGCCCTCGCGCGCCGCGTCCTCCGGCGCGGCGCCGCGCGCGCGGAGCTTCTTCACGGTGGAGAGCAGCACGACCCCGTTCAAGACCGCGATCCCGAAGAGCGCGATGAAGCCGATGCCCGCGCTGATCGAGAACGGCATCCCGCGCGCGGCCAGGAGGAAGACCCCGCCGACCGCCGCGAAGGGCACGTTCAGATAGATGATGAGCGCCGCCCGGAGCTCACCGAACGCCATGTAGAGCAGGACGAACACGAGCCCGAGCGCGAGCGGTACGGCGACCGCGAGCCGCTCGGTCGCGGCGCTCAGGTTCTCGAACTGCCCGCTCCACCGGAGGACGGTGCCGGGTGAGGTCCGAACCTCACGCTCCACGCGCGCCCGCGCCTCACCGACGAACGACGCGAGATCGCGCCCGCGCACGTTGACCTCCACGTTGGTTCGCCGGCGCGCCGCCTCGCGGCTCACGCTCGCCGGCGAGTCGACCACCTGGATGCTGGCGATCTGACCGAGCGGGACCAGCGGGCCGCTCTCACCGCTCACGGGCAGGCTGCGCACCTGAGCGATGTCGTCGCGCATGCTCTCGGGGACCCGCACCTGCAGCCGATATCGGCGCTCGCCCTCGTACACCTCGCCCACCTCGCGCCCGCCGAGCACCTCGATGGCGTCGAGCGCGTCGCGAATCGAGACGCCGTAGCGCGAGGCGAGCGCCCGATCGACCGTCACCTCGAGGGTCGGGAGGCCCGCGAGCTGCTCCCCGCGCACGTCGGTCGCGCCCGGCACCGCGCGCAAGACGGCCTGGACCTCGTGACTCAGCCGCTCGAGCTCCGCCAGATCGTCGCCGTAGATGGTGAGCGCGACGTCCGAGCGGCTCCCGCTGATGAGCTCGGCCATACGAAGCTCGATGGGCTGCGAGAACGAGAACCCGAGCCCGGGCAAGGCCTCGGCGAACCGCTCGGACATGCGCGCGATGAGCTCCTCGCGGGTGCGTGCGGTCTTCCACTCCGCCTCCGGCTTCAACATGACCATGCAGTCCGAGAGCTCGACGCCCATCGGATCGGTGGCGATCTCGGCGCGCCCCGTCTTCGAGACCACGGTGACGACCTCCGGGAACTCACCGATGACCTTCTCGAAGCGGGTCGCGCTCGCCAGGCTCTCCTCGAGCGAGACGCTCGGGAGCCGTAGGATCTGGATGGCGAGCGCGCCTTCGTCGAGGCGCGGGATGAACTCCCCGCCCATGCGCGACGCCAGGCCGAGCGCGGCGACGAGGAGCAGCGCCGCGACCGCCATCACCCGCTTCGGCGCGGCCATGAGCGGCCGCAAGAGGCGCGGATAGACGCGATGCGCGAGCCGCACGAGGAGCGGCTCGCGGGCCTCGGCGCGCCCGCGGAGGAAGGTGGCGACCAGCACCGGCACCAGCGTGAGCGACGCCGCGAAGGCTCCTACCAGCGCAAAAAGCACGGTGAGCGCCATCGGCTCGAACATCTTCCCCTCGATGCCAGAGAGCGTGAGGATGGGCACGTAGACGATGACGATGATGACCCCGCCGAAGACCGCGGCCTTGCTCACGTCGAGCGTCGAGTCGAGCACCACGCGGGCCGCCTCCTCGTAGCTCATCGCGCGCTCCTGGCCGCGGGCCGCGGCGGACAGGCGCACCACCGCGTTTTCGACCACGATGATGGAACCGTCCACCACGATGCCGAAATCGATGGCGCCCAGGCTCATCAGGTTGCCCGACAGGCCGAGCGCCTTCATCGCGGTGAAGGCGACCAGCAGCGCGAACGGGATGGTGACGGCGACGATGAGCCCTCCGCGGATGCTCCCGAGCAAGAGGAACAGCACCGCGACCACGAAGAGCGCGCCCTCCGCGAGGTTCTTCGCCACCGTGCGGATGGTGCGATTCACGAGCTCGGCGCGATCATAGAAGACGTCGATGTGCACGCCGGGCGGGAGCGAGGGCGAAATCTGCGCGATCTTCCCCTTCACGTCCTCGACCACCTCGCGGCCGTTCGCGCCGACCAGCATCATCACGATCCCGGTCACCACCTCACCCCGCCCATCGCGCGTGACCGCTCCCTGACGGAGCATCGGCGCGAGGTGCACCCGGGCCACATCGCGCACCCGCACCGGAACCCCGTCCGCGCGAGTCTCGATGAGCACGTCTCCGACCTCCTCGAGGCTCTGGATTCGCCCCTCGCCGCGCACCAGGAGCTGTTCGCCGGAGCGCACCAGGTATCCCCCTCCGGCGGTGGCGTTGTTCTTCTCGATGGCATCGAAGAGCTGGTTCAACGACACGTCGAGCGCACGGAGCCGATTCGGCAAGACCTCGACCTCGTAGGTCTTGAGCTCGCCGCCGAAGGAGTTCACCTCCACCACTCCGGGGACCGAGCGAAGCTCGTAGGCAACGAACCAGTCGAGCATCGAGCGGAGATCCATCGAGGAGTAGCAGCCCTCGCGCGACGGCTCTCCCGGCGCGCAGAGCCGGTCGGCGCGGAGCTCGAACTGGAGGATCTCGCCGAGCCCCGAGCTCAGCGGCCCGAGCTCCGGCACGGCGCCCGCCGGGAGCCGCTCCTTGGCCTGGGCCAGGCGCTCCGAGACGAGCTGCCGGGCGCGCAAGAGATCGGTCCCCTCTTCGAACACGATGGTCACCGCCGAGAGCCCGAACCGCGACACGCTCCGGAGCTCCTCGACGCCGGGCAGCCCGCTCATCGACGACTCGACCGGGAACGTGATGGTGCGCTCGACGTCGACGGGCCCGAGCGCGGCGGCGTCGGTGAGCACCTGGACCTGGACGTTGGTGATGTCCGGCACCGCGTCGATGGGTAGCCGCAACGCGCTCCTCACGCCGATGGCGGCGACGATGGTCGCGAACACGACGACGAGCAGCCGCCACCGTAGGCACAGATCGACGAGCGCCTTCATGAGCGACCCCTCAGTGCGCGTGGCCCTCGCTCAGCTGCTCGCTCTCGAGCGCGCTCTTCAGGGTGAAGGCGGCGCTCACGGCGAGCGCCTCGCCCGCGTCGAGGCCGCTCCGCACCTCGAAGAACCCTCCGGCGCGCCGCCCGAGCCTCACGGGCTGCGGCCGAAACTTCCCGTCGCCGCCGGCGGGCACGAACACCACCGTCTGTCCGCCGAGGGTCGCCACCGCGCCGACCGGCACGACCAGCGGCCGCTCGTCGGCCGGACCGCCCACGAGCTCGATGCTGCCGAAGAGCCCGCTCCGAAGCCGCGCATCGGGCGCCTCGAGCGCCACTCGAATCGGCAGCGAGCGCGTACGCTCGTCGAGCGCGGGCGCGATGTAGGTGACCTTGCCAGCCATGGCTAGCTCCGGGAACGCATGCAGCCGCACGACCGCGGCCGAGCCCGGCTGCAGCCGCGCGAGCTCGAGCTCGGGTACGCTGCCCCGCACCCAGACCCTGGTCGGATCGGTGACGACGAACGCGGGCTGCTCGGGGCTCACCGTCTCGCCGATGGTCGCGTGCACCGCAACGACCACTCCGTCGATGGGCGCCTTCAGCGTGAGCTCGCCGCCCCGACCCGCGCCGACCACCGCGAGCTGGCGCCGCACGCCCGCGGCCTCTGCGCGCAGCTCGCCCACCTCGGCCTCGGCCGCGACCAGCGAGCGCTGCGCGCCGATCCCCTCGGCGGAGAGCTGCTTCTGCCGCTCGAGCGTGGCCTCCGCGGCCGACAACCGCGCGCGCGCCTGGTCGAGCCGCGCGCGAGCCGCCGAGACGTCGGTCGACGCCACCACACCGAGCAGCTGCCCGCGCTCGACCCGATCCCCGAGTGCGACCGCGACCCGCGTGATCCGCCCGGAGACGAGCGGCCCGACGTGCGCGGTGCTGGTCGGCTCGAACTGCACCTCGGCCGGGATCGCGACGCCGCCCGTCAGCGCGCGACGCTCCGCGACGCCCACTCGGATGCCCGCGCGCTCGAGCGCCTCCTGAGAGAGGGACACCTCTCCGAGGCGGCGCTCGGCACCGCCCGCGTGCTCGTCCGCGTGCTCGCTCGGCGCCGCGCGCTCACCGCCCGCGCAGGCGCCGAGCCCCGCCCAAGAGACGCCGGCCGCGAATCCCAGCCACCTGACCCAGCTCATCGCGCTGCCTCTTCATCGTGATCGTCGCGCCAGAGATCCACGCCGACCACCCGCTCGAGCCCGGCGAGCGCGACGAAATAGTCGTCGTGCGCGGCGAGCGCGTCGCTCTGGATCCGAAGAAACCGCTCGCGCGCGGTGGAGAGCGCGAGCAGATCGATCTCGCCGAGCTCGAACGAGCGCCGGAGGAGCGTCAGGTTCTCCTCGAAGCCGGGGATGATCTCGTCGCCGTAGGCGCGGGTGCGCGCGGCGGCGGCCACCACCTCGCTGCGCGCCTGGGCGATTTCGCCTGCCAGCAAGCGCTGGGCGGCAGCGCGTTCGGCCTCCCGCACGCGGAGCTCGGCGCGAGCCCGCGCGCGCTCACCCTGGTTGCGCTGGAACCCCGGGAGCGGGAGCGACACCACGCCCAGCACGATGTCGCGGACCTCGGCCGACTCCGCGCTCCCCTCGTGGCGATACTGCACGCCGAGCGCGGGGCGCGGCCACGCCTCGCGGTCAGCGGCCTCTGCGCGCGCCTCGGCCTCTCGGACGCGCAGCGCGCGCTCGCGCAGGCTCGGCAGCCGCTCGCGCGCCACCGCGAGCAGACGCTCGAGCGGCGGCGGATCGCGCGGAAGATCGACGACGCCGATCGGCGTCGGCGGCGCTTCGACGGGCCAGCCCGACAGCTGCGCGAGCCGGATGCGCGCCGAGAGCGACGCCTGCGCGGCGGTGACGTGCTCCTGCTTGGCTTGCGCGAGCTCGGCGCGCGCGAGCCGCAGCGCGAGCGGCGCCGCCTCACCAGCGGCGATCTGTCGCTCGACGACGCTCAGCACTTCTGCTTGAAACTGCACCATGCGCTCGGCGAGCTTCAGGTGCTCGCGCTCGACCAGCGCGCGGTGGAAGGCCGCGTGCACGTCGCAGTGCACGGCCCACCGGACCGCTTCGATTTCGGCGTCGGTGAGCTCGGCGCCCGCGTCCGCCGCGGCCACTCGGCGCCCGCGCGCGCCGCCGAGCTCGAGCTCCTGCGTGAGCGAGAGCTCGAAATCCACGCCGGTGCCCGCGCCGCCGAAGCGAGGCCCCGCCGCGACGGAGAGGTCCGGGTTACCGACCGGCGCCACCGACGCCGCGATGCGCTCGGCCTCGGCGCGCGAGCGCGTGCTCCGCGCGACCGCGAGCACCGGCGAGTGCCGGTCGGCATAGTCGAGGAGGCCGCCGAGCGAGACGTCGCTCCCCGCGGCCGGCTCGGGGAGCCTCGGGCTCGGCGCGCGCGCGGCGCGCGGCGCGCCGCCCTCGACCGCGCCGCGCAGGTGGGGCGACGGTGACTCGGCCGCGGCGCCCCCGCGCGCGCCGGGCGGCCCGCCTGCGCAGGCCGCCAGCAAGCCGAGCGCGCCGGCGAACGCGAAGCTACTACGATGCATAGTAGATGAACCGACACGCAGCGAGGTTCGACGAGCCATCGCTCCTCCTCCTATGGCAAGAAGGCGACGAGCGCGCGCTCGGAGCCGGTGTGGAGCACGTCGAGCGCGGCGGAGCTCGTCTGGTGCGGCAAGAGCAGGGTGAGGCCGAGCAGCGCGAGCGACGCCGGGAGCAGGCGCGGGCGCGCGGCGCCGTGCCGAGCCGGCGCGCGCTCCGCGAAGGCGAGCAGCATCCGGACGCGATACTCGATGACCGCGAGCTCCGGCGAACCGAGCGCGACCGCCAGCTGCGGGCTCGGGCGCGCGGCGCGCACGATCGCATACGCCAACGGCAGCGGCGCGGCGCCGCCGAGCACCGCCTCGCGATCACACTCCGCCTCGCGCGCGACGAGCCAGCGCGCGGCGTGCGGCGCGAGCAGGAAGCGCCCGAGCGGATTGACGGCCAAGGCGAGCTCGACGGCGAGATACCGCAGCGGATCGAGCGAGCGCACGTGCTCGAGCTCGTGCGCGAGCGCGCCTGCCAACATCGGGTCGGAGAGCTCGCCGGCGAAGTCGAGCCCGACCACGACCTCCGGCCGGAGCCAGCCGCGCGTGCCGATCGCGAGCGCCTCGTCCGTCACGACCATGCGCCCCGCGAGCGGCGCGAGCCCCGGCTCACTGGCGACCACGCGCGCGAGCCGCGCGAGGAGCGCGCGAGCGGCCTCCGAGCGCGCCGGGCGCGCCGCGCGGCGACGCCTCGACGCGCCGAGCGAGAGCGCGAGCGTGCTCGCGCCGAGCACGAACGCGAACGCGGCAGGCTCCGCGCAGAGGGTCGCGTCCGCGTGCTCGAACAGGCACGCGAGCACCGATTTCCCGGGTTCGAGCTGGTGCAGGCTGGCCGACACGAGCCAGGCGAGCGGCAGCGCGCTCGAGCCGGTGAGGAGCAGGTAGCGGAGCTCGAGCGGTCCGCCCGCGCGGCCGCGCTCGAGGGCGACCAGGGCGAGCTTCACGAGGAGCGCGCAGGCCGGGAGCACCACCACGAACACGAACGCGGCGCCCAGTAGCGGAAACGCCGCTTCGCTCACGGCTCGAGCTCCTCGCGCCGCTTGTGGATGAGCGCCTCGAGCGCGTCGAGCTCGCTCGCGGACGCCTCCGAGACCTTCTCGACCAGCATCGCCATCGCCTGCGGCCCGCCCACGGCCTCGTCGAGCACCTCGCGCGCGGTCGCGCGTAAGAACGCTTCACGCGTGTAGCGCGGCGAGTAGAGGTACCGCTTACCGTCACGCGCGCGTGTGAGGAGCCCCTTCTCGTAGAGCCGCGCGACCGTGGTCATCACCGTCGTGTAGGCGAGCGGCCGCTCGCGCTCGAGGATGGCGAGCACCTCGCCGACCGCGAACGCGTCGAGCCGCCGGCTCCACACCGCGTCCATGATCGCCGCCTCTAGCTCGTGCAGGCGCAGCTCGAGCCCGCGCTTGCCGGCGCGCAGGCGGAACGTCACGACCGGCTCCAGGGTGCGCGCTTCATCTACTAGGCGTAGTAGTAGTACAAGCTGGGAGACCTGTCGAGCCGCGCGACGGGGGGCGCGTCTCGCCCGGGGGCGGGGCCGAATGGGCCCGTCCGGCGCGGCCGGCGGCGCGACTCGGCGCTCAGTCGAGCGCGGCCTTCATGTCGCGGAGGAGCGCGTGGAGTGGCGCCTGCACGTCGTCGTCGGCTTTCCCCTCGAGCTTGCCGAGGGCGAGCTCGAGCTTGCCGATTTCTCCCTCTTGGCGCGTGCGCAGCGAGATCACCATCGCCTCGAAGGCCTCGAAGAAGTCGACCAGCTCGTCGCCCTTGCGGAGCTTGCTCGGGATCTTGAGCCGGCCCTCCGCGACGTCGCCGATCTGCCGCTTCATCTTGAAGATCGGGCCCGCGACCTTGTGCGTGATGACGATTCCGGCGACCCCCACGCCGAACACGAGCAAGGCGAGGATGGCGAAGAGCGAGATGAACATGGTGCGTTGCCGCTCGGCGAGCGCCGCCGACTGCTGCTTCAGCGCGGTCGCCTGCGTCTCGAGGGCTTCCTGCTGCTTCTTGAGGCGGTCGTCCTGAGTCTTCGCGTCCGTCTTGAAGGCCTCGAGGAGCGCGGGGTTGTCGCTGTAGACCGGATCCTTGACGATGTTCATCTGGACCACGGCGCTCACCTTGCGGCTCTCCTCGACCACCTCGCGGCCGCGAGCGACCACTTGCTCACCCTGGTTTACCGCCTGATGGCTCTGCGCGATGACGGCCTGGCTGGTCCGCCACAAGATGAGCCCGAGCGCGACGCTCAGGACCAGCGCGATGCCGACCATGTAGCCCGCGTACTTGAGCTGGAACCGGCTATCGAGCAGGTAATTTCGCAAGCGACGCTGACGCCGGCCATCGGCCGGAGCCGCTCGAGTTGCCGCCTCTGCCATTAGCGTATCTCCTCATCGGGCGCACACCGCCGCGGTCCGCGAGCCCTCACGAGCGCGCCAGCACACGGCGCGATCAGCGTAAGGGGTTCTCGGGCCGGCGCGCAACAAGACGGCGGTTCGCCGCCCCTCGCGCGACCGGTCGGGCGGGTCGCCGGCCACGCCGAACCGGCCATCCCTCCCCGCCTCCCGCGAGCTTTGCCTCACGCCGCCCGGCCCCGAGCGCTCATCGAGCTCCCCCCCAGGCGCGCTCATTCCATGCGCTCGATGTTGTCCGCGAAGGCGCGAAATACGCGCTCCGTCGCCATCTTGATGAGCTCGTCCTCGCTGCCCGTGTCTCCCTCGCTCACGTCCTGCTGGGTGAGCTTCTTCGTGAGCGTCCCCTTGAGCGCCTTGCCCGGGTAGGTGAAGACCGCGAGCTCGATCTTCACCGACAGCGAGCCTCCGCTGTAGACCGGCTTCAACACCTTCGCGGAGAGGTAGAAGCCGACCACTCGCTGGTGGCCCGCGAGCAGGCGCTTGGCCTCCGCGGCCGTCTCGGTCGCGGGCGCCACGACCGCGCCCTCGAGGCCGGCCGCGCTCGCGGCGAGCGTCTTGCGCACCAGCTGGTCGACCTCGCCGCCGTCTCGGCCGGTCTTGTCCGTCGTCTTGGCGATCGCGAGGTAGTAGCGGGAGTTCGCGTCGAGCCGGGGAGCCTTGCCCCGCTTCAGGCGCTCGAGCGCCTTCTTGATGGCGCTCTTCACGGCGCTGCTCGGCTCGTCGGCGAGACGCCGCTCGAGGCACTCCTCCCCGCCGAGGTTGAGCTTGCCGAGGCCCGCGGCGGCCGCGGCGCGGACCGTAGTGCTCGAGTCGTCGAGGCCGCCGCAGAGCGGCTCGACCGCGCGCGGGCTGCCGGTGGCGCCGAGCGCCAGCGCAGCCTGGGTGCGGATCCGGAAATCCTCGCCGCTGGCGAGCTTCTCGGCGAGCTCGTCGACGCGGTCGGCGGCTCGAGACGGGAGCGCCACGACGAGGACGGCGGCCATGAGGACCAACGCCCACGCTCTCCCAATGAGCCGACGCATGCGTCGAGAAGATATCATGACCGGGCGCGGCTCCGGCGGCGGCGCTTCGGCGCTAGAGAGGTGGTCGCTCGACGCTCGGGGCTGGATACGCTCGTCCACCGGGGTCGCCGGTTGGACGGAGCACCCCTCGCGGAGCTTCATCTGCGCGTTCGCGCGGCCGAGGCGCGCGTTCCGCGGTACCCTCGGGCGCAGTCATGGCGGTCAGCCTCCCTCCGCGACCCAGGCAGCGGCTCGTCGCCGCCAGCGCGGCCGCCGCCGCCGTCGCCTGCGCGAGCGCGGCGCAGGCGCTCCCGGTGCGGGTCCACGGCACGGCGAGCCTCGAGGCCCACGCGGTCGCGCGCGCAGGGGAGCTCGAGCTCCGCGGCGCGCTCCGCGACGACGCCGGGCGCCCCGTCGAGGGGCGGCTCCGCGCCACCCTGCCGCGGCGCGCCGGCCCGCCGCCGAGCGCGCGCACTTGCGGCGACGGTCGCCCGGCCACGCCGGTGCCCGTCGAGGGCGACGCGGTCGTCATCGACCTCGACGGTGCCGGCACCTTCTGCGTGCGGGTCGCGGGCGCGCCCGAGACGGGCCGCGTCCGCGTCGCCTACGGCGGCAGCGCGTTCTACGAGGCCGCGAGCGCCGAGCTCCCGATCGACGCATCGCGGCTCACCCTCACGCTCCGCTTCAGCCCCGAGCCGACCGCGCTCGCGCTCGATCGTCCGGTGCACTCGATTTGGGTGGAAGCGACCGCGGCGACCGCGCTCGCCGAGGACGCACCGCCCGAGACGGTCGCGCTCGTCCTCGCCTTCCACGGACGCGGCGGGCAGCCGACCGAGCTCGGCCGCGCGAGCGTTCGGGTCGGCGAGCGCGCGCTCTTCGAGGTCCCGAGCGTGCAGCTCGGCGCGGCTGGTCCGGGGACGCTCACCGTGTCCTCGCCCGGGACCGCCTCGGTGCAGGCCGCGACGCGGAGCGTGACCGTCGAGCGCACCGCGCGCGTCACGTTGTCGCTCACGGGCAAGCCCGAGCCTGCCGATCCACGCGACGGGCTCGAGCTCCGGGTCGCGGTGGGCTCGGCGCTCGGCGCGGTCCCGACAGGCTCGGTGGAGGCTACCTTGGATGGCGAGTCGGTCGGCGCCGCGAGGGTGGTCGCCGGGGCGGCGCGGGTGGTGGCCGTGTTCGACGCGCCGAGCGCGACCCAGGCGCGGCTCTCGCTCCGCTATCTTCCGGATGCGCCGTGGTGGACGCCGGGGGACGTGCTCGAGGTGACCGCGCCGCTCGCGGCGCCCTCGCCGTGGCGGCGCGCGCCCTGGGTGCTCGGCGCGGCCGCGGTCGCGCTGTGGCTGATGCGCGGATGGCGGCGCCCCGGTCGGGCCCCCCGCGCGCGGCCGAGCCCCGCCGCCGCTTCGCGCGGATTCGCGTCACTCGCGCTGGTCGAGCGCGGTCCGGTCGAGCGCGGCTGGCGCGGTCGCGTGCTCGACGCGCACGAAGGCACACCCGTCGCGGGCGCGCGCGTCACGCTCGAGGCGCCGGGGTTCGGTGGCGGCGCGCTCCTCGCGGCGAGCGAGAGCGACGGCGAGGGTCGCTTCGAGCTTGCTCCGCCGCGCGCCGCCCTTCCGGACGGAGCCCGCATGACGATCACGGCGCGCTGGCACGGCGCCTTGAGGCGCGCCGTCCCTCCCCCCGGGCTGGTCCTCGTTACGCTCGTGTCACGCCGGCGCGCGCTCCTCGACGGCCTGGTCGAGTGGGCGCGCCGCTCGCAGCGCGCCTGGGCTGGCCCGGGCGAGCCGACGCCCGGCGCCCTGGCGCGAAGCGCGCGCGCGCGCGGAAACGACGCGGTCGCCGAGTGGGCGGAGCAGATCGAGACCGCGGCCTACGGGCCCACGCCGCCCGACGAGTCCGTCGAGGCGGCCATCGAGGCGCGCGCGCCGCGCGGCGGGGCGGCGAATTCCGCAAACTCCTAGAAAATTACCGGCACTCTGGAGCGCCCCCGCTCGTGCGCCGGACGAACTCGCGGCGCCGAGGAGGCAGGCGTTGACGTAGCGGAGAGCGCCTTCCTATAGTGCGCGGCGTTCGCGAACGCTGCTGCCGATGACCGTCGTTTACATCCTCCTCGCCCTCGTGGCGCTCGCCGCCGTCTACTTCCTCTTCATCGCGAAGCGGGAGGAGCCGCGCGTAGGCGAGGCTCCCGAGGAGCGGAAGCTCCCCACCCAGCCCGACGCGAAGCGGGCGCCCGCGGAGCGCGAGCCCGCGCGCCGCGCGGCAGAGCCCGCGCCCGCGCCCGCGTCGAAGCCCAAGGCCGAGCGCGTCCATGACGCAGCGCCCGCCGCGCCGCCGGCGCCGAAGCCCGAGCCGGCGGCAGCGGCGGAGGAGGAGACTTCGGAGCGCGAAGCGGCGGCTCCGGAGCGGGTGAGCCGCGCCGCGCTGAGACGCACGGGAGACGTCCAGGCGCTCCGCAAGGGGCTCGCGAAATCCCGCGGCGACGAGGGCTTCTTCGGCAAGCTGAAGGCGCTGTTCACCGGCAAGAAGGAGATCGGGGCCGACATCGCCGGCGCGATCGAGGAGGTCCTGCTCAGCTCGGACGTCGGCGTGGAGACCACGCAGGTGGTCCTCGAGCGCGTGCGCGACGCGCTCGGCAAGTCCGAGCTCACCGACTCGAGCAAGGTCTGGGAGGCGCTCCGCGCGGAGGCGACCCGCCTGCTCGAGGTGGACGGACGGGCGGGCGCGTTCGAGCTCACGGCGAAGCCGACGGTGGTGCTGATGGTCGGCGTGAACGGGGCCGGCAAGACGACCACCATCGGCAAGCTCGCCACGCGGCTGCAGGCGGAGGGTCACCGGTGTGTGCTCGCCGCCGGCGACACCTTCCGCGCGGCGGCCGTGCAGCAGCTCGTGGTCTGGGGCGAGCGCGTCGGGACCGAGGTCGTGCGCGGGAAAGACGGCGCCGATCCGGGCAGCGTGATCTTCGAGGCCATCGAGCGGGCCCAGGAGGTAGGCGCGGATCTCGTCCTCGCGGACACCGCCGGACGCCTCCACACGAAGTCGAACCTGATGGCGGAGATGAAGAAGATCGCGAAGACCGCCGGTAAGGCCTTGGAGGGCGCGCCCCACGAGATCTTCCTCGTCATCGACGCGACCAACGGCCAGAACGCCCTCGCGCAGGCGCGCGAGTTCCAGGAGGCGCTGCCGCTCACCGGCATCGTGCTCACCAAGCTCGATGGCACCGCCAAGGGCGGCGTCGTGCTCGGGATCGCCGACGCCCTCAAGCTGCCCGTGCGCTTCATCGGGCTCGGTGAGCGCGCCGACGATCTCCACGAGTTCGTGCCCTCGGAGTTCGTCGAGGCGCTGCTCGGCAAGGACGTCGAAGCCGGGCCGGCGTAACCTTCTGGATTATGATGTTGATTGTCAGAAATTGTGCGTGATATAGTCGCGCGGCCGGTCGTTCGATACTGAATTATTTAGCGTTTCCAAGCACTTGCGGAGCTGATACTAGCGGTCGTTCCACGGGATCACGGAAGAGGCATCGATGAAGAAGACTCGCATCGGGCTCCTCGTTGCAGCTCTGCTTTGCGCATCGGCCACCAGTGCGTGGGCGCAGAAGAAGGGCGCAGCGACGAAAGGGGCCGAGGCTGGCGGAGACCAAGCCGCTGGAGATCAAGCCGCCGGTGACCAAGCCGCCGGTGACCAAGCCGCCGGTGACCAGGCCGCCGGTGACCAGGCCGCCGGTGACGACCAAGCCGCCGGTGCCCCGGCGGGCGGAGACGAGCTGCCGGCCGGGCTCCCGGAGGGCGGCGGACTCGGGGACATCTGCAAGATCGATCCCGAGGCCTGCCCGAAGCTCGACATGGACAAGGAGGCGGCCAAGCCGCTCGACGAGCAAATCTACGCGATGCAGCAGCTCTTCGTGCTGCGTCGAAATCGGCTCGAGCTGAACCCCTACTGGTCGTTCTCGTTGAACGACCAGTTCGTTCAGCACAACGCGCCCGGCATCGGGGTCAACTACTACATCTCGAACGTCCTCGCGATTGGCGCGAACTTCAACTGGTACATCAACAGCGACAGCGCCTTCAACGCGGAGCTCAGGCGGTCGGGGCGCGTCTCGGTCCCCTTGACCGAGTACCAATGGGGCGCGGCGCTGAACTTCAGCTACGTCCCGGCCATCGGCAAGTTCGCAGGCTTCGGCGACTTCATCTTCCACTACGACGCTTACGTCGTGGGCGGCGTGGGCGCGCTCAGCACCCGGCCGATTCCGGTCATCGACCCCGACAACCGCAACTTCGCGTTCGAGCCGAAGATCGCGTTCAACGCCGGCATCGGTCTCCGCATCTTCTTGAACCGCTGGTTCGCCGCCACCTTGGAGGTTCGCGACTACATCTTCAACGACAAGTTGGAGAACCTGAGCGTGCCTGCGACGGTGCGAGAGCAACAGGACGACTCCAACTGGTACGGCGATTCCAAGCTGACCAACAACGTGCAGGCGCAACTCGGCGTCTCCCTCTTCCTCCCGTTCTCGTTTGAGTATCGGTTGCCGAAGTGATGGAAAGGCGAGGTCAGGCAACGATGGGTACCACGACGACCAACTCGAGGACGCGAAAGGCTGGACGCTGGCTCTTGGCCGGCTTGGTGGCGGGGTTCTCCCTGCTCGGGCTCACCGAACGCGCCGATGCGCAGGAGATCCTGCTCACGGGTCCGCTCGCAGGAGCGCCCGCGGTGCGCCAGTTGCGGCTCTATCGCGAGGGCCGCTTCGAGGTGGCGCCCGCCATCTCGTTCACGCTGCTCGATGAGTATCAGCGCACCATGTTCGTGGGCGCGCGCGTCAACTACAACCTGACGGACTGGCTCGCGCTCGGGGTCTGGGGTGCGTACGGAGCGATCAAGATCGACACCGCGCTCACCGACCACGTCCAGGACGTGAACGTCGCCCGGCGACGCAGCAGCGCGAACCAACAGGCGACCGATCCCCTCGGGCAGCCGACCATCGACCAGCGGCTCGTCTCCAAGAACGTCGGCCCCGACTTCCACAAGCAGCTCGGGACGATGGACTGGATCGTGGCGCCGCAGCTCACCGCGGTGCCCTTCCGCGGGAAGCTCGCGCTCTTCGACAACGTCTTCGTCGATAGCGACCTCTACTTCTTCGCGGGTCCAGCCTTCATCGGCGTCAATGAGCGCAAGGATTGCCCGCGCACGCAGTGCGCGGTGGATCAAGCCTTCGATCGCGCGACTCGCGTCGCTATCGCGCCGACCTTCGGGCTCGGCTTCTCGTTCTACGTGAACAAGTGGAACGCCATCGGCTTCGAGTGGCGCGGCCTGCCGTTCTCGCGAAACACCGCGGGGTTCGACACGCGCGGCGGTGGGAAGGACGGCAACTTCCCTGACGACGTCATCGACAGCAACGATCGGGAGTTCAAGTTCAACCAGATGCTCACCTTGAGCTACAACTTGTTCTTCCCGACGATGCCGCGCATCAGCGAGTGACCGCGCGGGAGCGCGACGAGGAGCGCGACGCCTCCTCGTCGTCTCCCGAGCTCGCAGCGGGCGACTACTCGCCGCCTCCTAGCGCGCGTGAGGGTCGGCTGCGCCGCGTGTCGTCGTAGCCGGCTCGACGAGGCGGAGGCCCTGCGCGTAGCCCGGGGCTTTCGCGCCGCACCAAGCCTCAGTTCTCCGTCAGTTCACCGGGAGCGGTGCTCTTGCTCGTAGCCCGGGGCTCTCGCGCCGCACCAACCCCCTACCCTCCGCACGGCGACCGCCGAGCCGCCCGGTCCGCCGGCGGCGACGCCCCTCCCGCCGCGGTCGGCTTCGGCCCGGATTACTGGCGAACGACCACGCCGCGGTCGAGCCGGTAGTCGTCCGGGAGCGCCTCGGCGCAGGCGTCACTGAGCTCGCTCGGCACGGCGTACTTCCGCTCGGCGAGCCCCTGGGCGATGCGATTTCGGACCCGGAGCGACTCCTCCTGGGTGAGCGCCTCGACCAACGGGACGATGCTCTCGTCGCTGTTCATCGAGAAGGTGGTGATGGCGGCGTGGAACCGCACCGGCTCGCTCGCGTCCTGCAGGAAGGGCTCGACGGCTTCGCGGACATCATCGCGAGGGTACTCTTCGAGCGTGGCGATGAGCTGGACCTTCGGCTCGGGGTTTCGGACGTACTCGGTGTCGAACTGCTCGAGGATGTCGAGCAATTCGCCGACCAGCGCGTCCTCCGACTCGATGATCTGCCTCAGGATCTTGAGCGGCCACGTCAGGCTCGCTGCCTTGGCGCAATAGGAGCGGATCGGCTCGAGCGCGGCCTCGCCGGCCGCAGCGACGCCGCGCGCCGCGGTCTCCTTCTCCTCTTGATCCGTGATCGAGGGATCGAAGGACCAGTCGAAGCGACGCAGCAGCGCGGCCGCACCCTCGGCATTCTCCATGCGGCCGAGCTCCTCGAGCGCCTGCTGCCGGTCGTAGTTCTGACTCATCTTGTCGCCAACGAGGCGGGCGAGACGACTCAGCTCGCGCTCGCTCTTCTTGCGCGGGCCGGTGGTCTCGCTCTTCTTCTTGAACATGTCGAAAACGCTCATGGGCCCTTCCCTGGAGGCTCGCCCGGGCCGCGCGGCCCGAGGCGTCGAACGGGCGAGCTTATAGCCCGATTCGAGCCGCTATGCAGGTTCTCGCGCGCTGGCGCGCGGCCCCGCGATTTACAGGGGCGTCGCGCTCAGCGCGGGAGCGGCACGGCGACCAGCACCACCGCGCCGGCGCGCAGCTCCGCCTGGTAGCGGACGGGGCGCCCGTGCTTGCCGAGCATCTCTTGCTCCGAGCCCTGAATCCGCGCGACGAAGGCCTGCTCGGTGATGTGGTCGACCGGATCGCCCACCTGCCGCTTGGCGGCGATGTACTCGCCGTAGAGCCGCGCGTAGTACTGCGCCGCGGGCTCGGCGGCGAGGGCGGCGGCGCGAGCCGGATCGATCGTCGAGCCATCGACGGAGCTCTCGTCCACGGCGAGCGCTTCCTGGAAATCGCGCGCCGTGGGTGGGCGCGAGGGGCGGCCTTCGTCGTCAGTCGTGTCCTCCGGGACGCCCATCAGCGCGTTCAGGAGCGAGTTTAGCCGAAACACGAGCCCACCGAGCTCGGCGTGCTCGATCTGAAAGCGCAGGTCCGTGCGGCCGTTGATGATGGCGAGCATGCCGTCCTCGAGCTCGGAGAGCGGCCCATCGAAGTAGTTGCCGAGCAGCACGCCGCCCACGACGACCAGCAGGATACCGAGCGCGGAGACCCCGAACACCGGCCAGAGCAGGCTCATCAGGCTGGGGACCAGCGAGGCCGGGACCGCCGACACGAGCACCGCTCTCGGATCACCCTCGTAGCCCGTGAGCGCCATGGCACCGAAGACCTCGTTGACCGCGGTGGCGTCGGCGGTGGCGACCCCGTCGCTCGCGAGCGCGCTCTGCGCGGCGGCCTGCACCGGCTGGGAGGCGGCCGCGGTGATCACCTCGGCTCCGACCTTCCCGCTGTTGGCGACCAGCTCGAGCTGGTTCTTCACGACCATGCTGAGCACGAGCAGACGCCCGCTCGTGAGCGTGCTGGTCCGCGCGAGGCGCTCGTCGTTCAGCGGAGTGCCGACCACGATCGCCCCGATGACCTTCCCATCATCACCGTGAACCGACGCGTAGCTCACGAACATCTGCTCTTGCCGATCGCGGTTCAGCCACACGGCGCTGCCCGTGGTGCCACTCGCCAGCGCCTTTCCGAGGGGCGGATACGCCTCGGCCATCTTGTCGCCGCGCATCAACGCCGAGCCATTGCGCCCGAGCGCGACCCCTTGTTGGTCGACGAAGAGCACCATCGAGGGGGCCATCTTGGCGAACATCGCCTCGCCGACCGCGGCGTCACGGAGCTTGTTCGCCTGAGCCGTCGCGCTCTCACTGCGCGCCTCGGAGGTACCGCCCGAGAACACGCCGCGGACCGCGTCGGTCGCGGCACGCTCGCCGAGCCAGCGCTCGAGGCGCAGCGCGTCGAGCGCGAGCTGGGCGTTGGCCGCCCGGAGCGCCTGCTCGACCTCCTGCTTGCGGGCGCTCGGATTGGACACCAGGTCACCGAGCGAGGTGTGGAGCAGGAAAAATGAGAGGAGACCGACGACGACGACGATACCCGCGTTGACGATGATGATCTTCGAGCGCATGTCTTCGCCCCTTCCGAGAGTCGTGTCTCACGCTTTCGAGCGCGTAGAGCCCGGCGAAGGTATCATCCGCGCCGCCGGAGCGAAACGAACATGCAGGATCTCGACCGGCCCGACCGCCCGGCCCTCGCGCTCGCCGACGACCCGCTCTTCGCGCGCCATCGGGCGGACGTCCCCCACCCCGAGCGGCCGGAGCGGCTCGACGCGGCCCGCGCCGCGCTCGCTCGCTCCGGCGCGGACCTCTCGCGGGTGGAGCTCCGAGGTCGGGACGCCAGCGACGATGAGCTCGGCCGGGTCCACTCGGGCCGCTACTTGGAGCGGCTCGGCCACTTGGCCGGTCAACGAGGCTACCTCGACGAGGACACCTACTACGGCCCCGACTCCGTGGCGGCAGCGCGGCGCGCCGCCGGCGGCGCGCTCGCGCTGGTCGACGCCCTGCTCGCCGGGGAGGCCTGCTTCGGTCTCGGGCTGCTCCGGCCCCCCGGTCACCACGCCCGACCCGATGCGGCGATGGGCTTCTGCCTCTTGAATAACGTCGCGGTCGCCGCAGCGCACGCCCGCGCACGCGGCCTCGGACGGGTCGCCATCGTCGACTGGGACGTCCACCACGGCAACGGGACCCAAGAGATGTTCTACGACGACCCGTCGGTGCTCTACCTGTCCTTGCACCAGTCCCGGTTCTACCCGGGGACGGGCGCGGTCCTCGAGCTCGGCCGGGATGACGCGCGCGGCGCGACCGCGAACATCCCGCTCGGCGCAGGTGCGGGAGACGCGGTCTACGAGGCGGCCGTCGACCGGATCGTGGCGCCGCTCATCGAAGACTTCGACCCCGACTTGCTCCTGGTGAGCGCAGGCTACGACGCGCACGAGCGCGATCCGCTCGCGCAGATGCGGCTCAGCGACGACGGATACGGTCGCATGACCCATCACCTCACGCGCGCCCTGCCCCGCGGCCCGAACGGTCGCCTGATCCTCCTCCTCGAAGGCGGCTACGATCTGGTGGGTCTCTCGGGAGGCCTCGGCGCGACCTTGCGCGCGCTCGACGGCGATGTTCCCGAGCCGCCGCCGGGACGGCCGCTCTCGGCGCGCCACGCAGAGGAGCTGGAGCAGGCGCGCCGCGCGCTCGCCCCGTTCTGGAAGCTCGGGTGACCGGCGCTCAGTGATAGGTGACGTCGAGGAGCAGCGCGGGCGCGAGCACGCGATGATGCGTCTCGTAGTCGCCCCCCGCGCCACTGCTCCCGTCGTCGGTCAGGGCTGCGTAGGCCAAGCGCCCGAGCAGCCCGAGGCTCCACTGCTCGCCGATCCACCAGGCATAGCCGACACCCGCGGCGAGCACGAACCCGCTCGGACCTTCTCGGGAGTCGCCGAGCTCATCGCCGTCAGGGCTAGGAAAGCCGAGTCCTCCGATGCCGAGGTAGGCCTGCGCGTGCAGGCCGCCCTTCGGATCGAAGTAGTAGTCTGCGAACATGCCGAGCGCAGCGAGGGTCATCTCGTCGCGCGCGGTGGCAGGTGGCTTGCCGCTCATCTCGAGCTCGTACCGCGGCGCCTGCACGGAGAGGATCCCGCCGCCGATGACCAGACCGGGCGCAGCCGTCCCGCCGAGCCAGCAATCGATCGCGACGCCGCCGCCGGTCATCCGATCGACGCCGCCGGAGCCGGTCCCGCTGTAGCCCACCGAGTCGCGGAGATAGCCGGCACCGAGCCCGAGGCGGAGATAGAAGCCGTCATGCAGATGCACGCCGACCGGCGCGCGCGGGGGCGCCGCCGCCGGGCGGCCGTAGTAACCCGGCGGGGGGTAGTAGTAACCCGGCGGGGGGTAGTAGTAGCCCGGCGGTGGGTACTGGCCCGGCGGCGGGTACTGGCCCGGCGGCGAAGGCGCTGGAGGCGGCGGGCCGAGCGGCGCTGGGGGGCTCTGAACCGGGGGCGGCTCCGCCGGGGGCGCGGCGGGCACGGACGCGCTCGGCGCGGGCGCCGCCGCGGCCGGCCCCGGCGCGGGAGCCTCGGGCTCGCTCGGCGCCACCGGCGCCGCGGCGCTCGGGGCGACGGGCGGCGGGGGAGCAGGCGTCGGCTGCGCGACGACCCGCCCGCTCCAGGCGAGCGCCACGACCGGAATCACACCAAAGACGAACGGGGTTCGACGCATCACCAAGCTCCGCGAGGAAGGGTAACCGGTCCCGGGCAAGAGCGAAAGCTGGCGCCCAACTGCCACTCGCCGCTCGGGGCGGTTGCGCGGCCGGGGCAGTCTGGACTAAATGCGCCGTACGCCGGGTTCGTCCCGGCGGGGTCCATCGTGACGTACGGTGGGTGTAGCTCAGTGGTAGAGCACTGGATTGTGGCTCCAGTCGTCGCGGGTTCGATCCCCGTCACTCACCCCGAAATCGCGCCGCCGGCCGCGACGCGCTGACAGGAAACCCGAGCGCGTCGTGGTAAGAGGCGAGGGCCATGAGCCAGCCGACGGAGACCGCGTTCGAGACCCTGGCGATCCACGCGGGACAGGAGCCCGACCCGACCCACGCCGCGGTGATGCAGCCGATCGTGCTGTCGAGCACCTTCGCGCAGCGTGAGCCCGGCAAGCCGCTGCGGTACGAGTACTCGCGCAGCGGGAACCCGACCCGGGAGGCGCTCGAGAAGTGCCTCGCCGCGCTCGAGGGTGGCGCGCACGGTTTCGCGTTCGCGAGCGGCAGCGCGGCGGCGGCCACCCTGCTCCACACGCTCGCCCCGGGAGCGCACGTCGTGTGCGGCGACGACGTGTATGGCGGGACGTTTCGGCTATTCGACAAGGTGATGAAGCCGCTCGGCATCGCCACCACCTTCGTCGACATGCGCGACCCATCGCGGGTCGCCGGCGCCCTCACCAGCGCCACCCAGCTCGTGTGGATGGAGACGCCGACCAACCCGATGCTCAAGGTCTTCGACATCCATGCGATCGCGGATCTCGCGAGAGCGCGAGGCCTCCCGCTGGTGGTCGACAACACCTTCGCGTCGCCGGCGCTGCAGCGACCGCTCG
The DNA here is from genome assembly GCA_035063585.1 of Polyangiaceae bacterium. Taxonomy (GTDB): domain Bacteria; phylum Myxococcota_A; class Polyangia; order Polyangiales; family Polyangiaceae; genus JAPSGB01. The sequence goes on along the minus strand of JAPSGB010000012.1, from coordinate 28,461 downwards.
AGCTCGGCGCGACGGTCGTGATGCACTCGACCACCAAGTACATCAACGGACACTCGGACGTCGTGGGCGGCGCGCTCGTCACGAGCGACGCGGCCCTGGCCGAGCGCATCGGGTTTCTCCAGAACGCCATCGGCGCGGTCCCCTCGCCGATGGACGCCTACCTCGTGCTCCGCGGCGTCAAGACGCTGCCGGTACGGATGCAGCGCCACGTCGAGTCCGCCGGGGAGCTGGCGCGGAGGCTCGAGCGAGCGCCCGGCGTGACCCGAGTCCACTACCCCGGGCTCGAGAGCCACCCCGACCACGCCCTCTGCCGGCGACAAATGAAGGGCGGCGGCGGGATGATGAGCATCGAGCTCGCGGGCGGCCTCGAGCACGCGCGGCGGTTCCTGGCGTCGCTCCGGATCTTCGCGCTGGCAGAGAGCCTGGGCGGCGTCGAGTCGCTCGCCGAGCACCCCGCGCTCATGACCCACGCCTCGATCCCCGCGGAGACACGCCGCGCCATCGGGATCTCCGATACCCTGGTCCGGCTGTCGGTCGGCCTGGAACACGTGGACGATCTCTGGGCGGACCTCGAACAAGCGATGGTCGAGGCCGCCAAGATCGGCTAGAAATCCAGGCAAGGTTCGAACCAGGGAGAGAGCGATGAAGGCTGGTGCTTGTGGAGTGGCCGCCGGGATTTTGGCGACGGCCTTCGTGCTGGGGTGCAGCGGCGCCAAGGAGCCGCCCCCCGACGGCAACCTTCAGATGCGAGTCTTCGCCGGCCAGGAGGACCCGACCGTCTGCAAGATCGCGCATAACATGCAGATCGCGAAGAAGGGGGGCTCGCCGCCGAGCCACGAGGTGAACCAGCCGGGCGGTCGCGTCGAGGACGGCTCCGAGGGCTTCAGCGTCTCGTGCTCGATCCACGGCAAGGATCAGTTCAGCATCACGGGCTCGATCAACGGGAGCGCGGCGGCGTTCTCCTTCAGCGGCAACGTCGCCAAGGGCGGCTCCGGACAGGGCTCGATTGCCCAATACTCGAGCCAGTTCCAGGCCACCGTCGCCAGCCCTGCCGATGCGCCGTGCACCTTCTACGTCGACAAGGACCCGTTGCAGGTCGCCCCGGGTCGGATCTGGGCGCGGTTCGAGTGCCCGAAGATCCTCGACACGAGCTTGCCCACCACCACGACGTGCGCCGCGTCGGGTGAGTTCATCTTCGAGAACTGCTCGGAATAGGCGGCGAGGTCAGCCGGACGAGGGCGCCGGGTCGCTCGGCGGCGGGCTCGAATCGCTCACCGCGGCGACCCCCGCCGGAGGAGTGTCGGCCGCCTGCTCGGACGCCGACATCGGGGCGGTCGAGGTGCTTGGTCGCGCTGCGATGGGGAGCGTGTCGCTCAGATCGATCTTGCCGCCGAGCGGCGCGCCGGTCTCGATCCGGACGCAGAGCGCCGTGATGTTGTCTTCGCCGCCATGCTCGTTGGCGAGCATGATGAGCTTCCGGCACGCCTCGGTGAGATCGGGCGTCTCGCGGATGACACCGAGGATCTCGGCGTCGTCGAGCATACCGCTCAGCCCATCCGAACAGAGGACGTAGACGTCACCGAGCACCGCGTCGTCGCTCTGCAGATCGACGGTGACGTTGTCCTGCATGCCGAGCGCGCGCGTGATGACGTTCTTCGGCAACTCGCTCCGCTGGTCGTCCGTGAGCTCGGGCATGGCGAGCACGTACTCATTGAAGAGCGAGTGATCGCGGGTCATCTGCTTGATCTCGCCGCCGCGGACCCGGTACGCGCGACTGTCGCCCACGTGCCCGATGAACATCTTCTGCTTCTTCGGGCTGAAGAGCGCGCCGACCACGGTCGTACCCATCCCATGACACTCGCGCGAGCGGGCGCTCCTCTCGACGATCTGACGATTCGCGATGCGGATCCCGGTGAGCAGGCGGTTCTCCTCCTCGCTCAGCCGGGAGTCGAAGTGAAACGGCCAGGTGACGTCATCGGAGGCGGTCGCCCGGAAGAATTCGATGATCGCGTCGGTCGCCAGGCGACTCGCTACGTCGCCGGCGCGGTGCCCGCCCATGCCGTCGGCGACCACGTAGAGCTCCTGGTCGTCGAGGATGGCGAAGCTGTCCTCGTTGTGGTCGCGCTGCAGCCCGACGTCGCTGAGCCCTGCTGCTACCGCGCGCATTCCGACGATGTCCTCATGGGATGACCGCTCGAGTGCACCGAGCGCACTCTCCCCTCAGATTTCCCTTGGCGCGCGGCCGTGTCAATCAAGATGAGGCTCCGCGTCCCCCCTCCTTCAGCCCGGCGACCCACGCTACACGGTCAGGATTTCTTTTTCCTTCGCCTGAACGATGCCGTCGACGCTCTGCCCCGACTCCGCTACGAGCTCCTCGGCCCGCTTTTTCGCCCGGTCAGCCTCGTCCTCGCTCGCATCTCCGCCCGCCTTCAGCTCGCCGAGGAGATCGAGGGCGTCGTGGCGAGCCTTGCGGATCGCGACCTTGCACTCCTCGCCGTACTTCCGGGCGAGCTTCACCAGCTCCTTCCGCCGCTCCTCGCTGAGCGGCGGGATCGGGATCCGGATGAGCTCGCCGTCGATCTGGGGGTTCAGGCCGAGCCCGCTCTCCTGGATGGCCTTCTCGACCGCCTTGACCTGGCCCTTGTCCCAGGGTTTCACGGTGAGCAGGCGCGGCTCCGGGACGCCGACCGTGGCCATTTGAGCGATCGGAGTCTGCTGGCCGTAGTAATCGACGCGGAGCGAGTCGAGCATACTCGGGTTGGCCCGCCCCGTCCGGAGCTTCGCGAGCTCGCGCTTGAGCGCCTCCTTCGCCTTCTCTCCGGCGTCGCGGAGCTCGCCCAGGATGTCGTCGATCATCGCCATCTGCCACCGTCCTTCGTGCGGGCGGCACCATATCCCAACCCCCGAGGTGGAGCCAGGAGAGAACCCGACGAGTCGCGGCGGCGGCGCGCAGCGCTTCGCGCGATAGCAGCTCAGCGCTCAGCGCTCTACGCGACTCGGCTGGCGAGGCGGTCGCGGGGGCGGCGTCGGCGCGCTGGCCTCCGGCGCTCCGGCTTCCCAGAACGCTTGATCGGCCTCCGCCAGCTTTCGCTCGTTGGCGGCCTCGATGGCGGCGTTGGCGCTCGCCGCCGTCGCGGCCATGGCGCGGTTGGCTTGTTCGGTGCGCACGTAGACGAGCGCCCCGAGGCTGCCGAGCGTCACCGCCGCGCCGACGAGGAGCCCGGCCAAGAGCACGCCGCGGCTCGAAGGGCGGGGCTCGGGGAGCTCGAGGTCGAGCGCGGCCGCTGGTGCGAGCTCGAAGGTTCCGCGCTCCCGCTCGGCCCCGGCCCATCGCTCGAGCTCTCGGAGCGCGCGGGCGGCCTCACCCGCGCTCGCGAAGCGTTGCTTCGGCTCGCGCGCGCAGCTCCGCGCGAACCAGGCGTCGAACGCTCTCGGTACGCGGGGCGCACTCGCGCTCGGCACCGGCATGGGCGCCGCGCACACCTTCAGCACCACGTCGCCGATCGCGTCGCCCTCGAACGGGACCCGCCCGCATACCGCGGCGAACGCGCAAGCGCCGAGCGACCACACGTCGGAGGCCGCGGTCACCGGGCTCGAGGCGGTGAGCGCCTCGGGGCTCATGAAGTGCGGCGTCCCGAGCACGGCGCCCGCCTGGGTCGCCGCGGCGCCGGTGGCCGCCTCGTCATGGACCAGCTTGGCGATGCCGAAATCGACGAGCTTCACGGTGTAGCCGAGCCGGCCCGCCTCCGGATCCCTCGCGAGGAGGATGTTGTCCGGCTTGAGGTCGCGATGAACGATCCCGGCGGCGTGCGCCTCGTCGAGCGCCTTGGCCGCCTGGGAGACGATCTCGGCCACCTCCTCGAGCGGGAGCCGCCCGCGGCGCTCGATGGCCTGCCCGAGCGACTCGCCCTCGAGGCACTCCATCACGATGTACGGCTGCCCGTCCGCGGTCACGCCGTGATCGTGGACGGTGACCGCGTGGCGACTGCGGATGCGCGCCGCCGCCTTGGCCTCGGTGTCGAAGCGCCTGAGCGCCTCCCGGCTGCCTGCGAGCCGCGGGTGCAAGAACTTGATGGCGACCAGCTGCTCGAGGGAGAGGTGCCGTCCGGCCCAGACCGAGCCCATCGCCCCCTGCCCGAGGAGCCGCTCGACGCGGTAACGCTCGGCGACCACCGTCCCGGTCAGATCTCGTGGGGGTGACTCGGTCATGCCCTGATTCTCGAAGCGGAGCCGTGCCGCGGCCTACTTTCGGATATTACACTCTGCCGCCGTACCCGCCATGCGCCTCCGCGTCGTCTCCTGGAACATCCACAAGGGCATCGGCGGCGTCGATCGCCGCTACCGCATCGAGCGCATCGTCGAGGTCCTCGCCGCGCTCCAGCCGGACGTCGCGCTGCTGCAAGAGGTGAGCGAGGACATGCCGCGCTCCAAGTTCCACGATCAGGCGGAGCTCCTCGCCGCTGCGCTCGATATGCCGCATCGAGCCTATGCCCCGCAGCATCGCTTCTCGGTCGGCGGCTACGGCAACGCGATCCTCAGCCGCTGGCCCGTCTCGAACCCCTGTCACGTCGATCTCACCATCGGCACCCGCAAGAAGCGCGGCGCCCTGCAGACGCGCACGCGCGTGCGCTCCGGGCGGCGCTCGCGCACCGTGATCTTCCACAACCTCCACCTCGGGCTCGCGGGCAGCGAGCGCGGGCTCCAGCTCGAGCGTTTCCTCGCCAGCGAGCCGTTCAAAGGGCTGCACCAGCGCACCCCCATCGTGCTCGGCGGCGATCTCAACGACGTGTGGGGCACGCTCGGCCCCCGCTTCCTCCAGCCGGCGGGGTTTCACCGCGCGGGCAAGCTGGTGAACACCTTCCCGGCCTGGTTGCCGGTCCGCCCGCTCGACGGCATCTTCGCCCGCGGCGACATCACCGTCCGCGCCTGCGGCTCGCTCCACACCGGGCTCGCCAAACAAGCGAGCGATCACCTGCCGCTCGTCGCCGATCTCGACCTCATGCTCGAGTACTGAGCTCGGACGCGCGGAGCGCGCGCCCGCACGCCGGCGCGGAAGCTCAGTTGAAGAGGTCTTCGAGGTCGCCGTCCGAGATCTCCTCGAACGAGCCCGAGTGTTGCCGCTCGATGAGGAGCGCGAAGAGCCGGTCGAGCTCGTCTCCGGCCTCGCGCGCGCGCAGGCGGACGAGCCCCAGGCTCGAGCTCGTGCCGAAGATGACCACCAAGATCACCCGCTTTCCAACCAGGCGAATGTGGACGTGGGTGTCCTTGCCTTCGTGAAACTGCGCGGAGAACTCGCCGGCCAGCAGCAGCTTGCCGATGCCGTCGGTCGCCGCGACGTTACCGGCCGTGAGCGACGCGAGCGAGGTCGAGTCGAGCTCGTCGAGATCGCCGTTCGCGCTCACCACCTGCCCCGCGCGATCGATGAGGAAGGCCCCGATGGCGTTCGCCTTCTTGACGAGCCGGCCGATCACCTCGTCGATCTGTGCGAGCTCGGTTCCGGCTGGGTGCTCGTGGACGTCGGTCAACGCTGTCTCCAGAGCTCGGAGGCGACGGCCGCCGACCGAGTCCGCCCATTCTGGAGCCTTTGCCGTGCGCGGCGCAAGCGGTGACGCGCGCATTCGGCCTCGGCGCGCCGCCGAGCGCGCGCTCGCGCTCGCTCGGACCCCGGTCGAGGAGGTGGTGGTGTCGGTCCGGCGCGGAGCCCCGCCGTGCTCGGGCGAGCGCCGAGCGCGCCGCCGGCCGCGCCGAACCGGCCAGCCTCGAGCTCGATGGCTGCCGATTCAGAGCTCGATCTGCGCGCCGATCTCCATCACCCGGTCTGGCGGAATGTTGAAGAACGCAGTGGCGCGCTGGGCGTTCCGGCTCATGGCCGCGAAGACGACTTCGCGCCAGCGAGCCATGCCTTCGCGCCCTTCGGCGAGGAGCGTCTCGCGACCCATGAAGAAGGTGGTGTGCTGGAGGCTGTAGCCGGTGATTCCGCTCTCCGAGAGGAGCGCGGGGACGTCCGGCTCTTCCATGAACCCGTAGCGGCCGACCAGGCGCACGAAGCCCTCCTCGAGCTGCTCGACCTGGAAGCGCTCGGCGGGCGAGACGCGAGCGACCTCCTCGGTGACGATGGTGAGCAGGATGCTCTGCTTGTGGAGCACGCGGTTGTGCGTGAAGTTCTGGATGAGCGCGGGAGGCGTGCCGTCGGCGTTTCCGGTCATGAAGACCGCCGTGCCGGGCACACGCGCGGGTCGCTCGACCCGGATGAGCTCGTAGAAATCGGCGAGCGGGATCATGTTGCCGCGCACGCGCTTGCCGAGGATGGCGCGTCCCTTCTTCCAGGTCGTCATGAGGAGGAAGATGCCGGCGGCGACCACCAGCGGGAACCAGCCTCCCCGCTCGACCTTGATGATATTCGCGCCGAAGAAGGCCATATCGATGATGAGGAACGCCGCGGTCACCCCGCCGGCCGCGAGCAGGCTCCAGCCCCAGCTCTGCCGCGCGACCAGGAACGCGAGGAGGGTGGTGATGACCATGGTGGTGGTGACGGCGATCCCGTAAGCGGCCGCCAGGTTGGCGGACGAGCCGAAGCCGAGCACCAGCCCGATGGTGGCGAGCATCAGCACCCAGTTGATGACCGGGACGTAGATCTGTCCGATCTCGCGGGCGGAGGTGTGCTCGACCTGCACGCGGGGCCAGAAGCCGAGCATGATGGCCTGCCGGGTGAGCGAGAACGCGCCCGAGATCACCGCCTGCGAGGCGATGATGGCGGCGACCGTGCTGAGCACGACCAGCGGATAGAGCGCCCACGCGGGCGCCATCGCGTAGAACGGGTTCTCCGCGGCGTCCGGGCGCGTCAAGAGGAGCGCGCCCTGACCGAAGTAGTTGAGGACCAGCGCGGGCAGCACGATCACGCCCCACGCGAGGCGGATGGGGCGCGCGCCGAAGTGGCCCATGTCCGCGTAGAGCGCCTCGCCGCCGGTGACCACCAGGAACACGCCGCCGAGCACCAGCAGTCCGTGCAGCCCGTTGGTGACGAGGAACGTGACCGCGTAGCCCGGCCAGAAGGCGACCAGCACGGACGGGTGCGCCACGATGTGGGCGATGCCGAGCGCCGCGAGCGTCGTGAACCACGTCAGCATCACCGGGCCGAACACCAAGCCCACGCTCGCGGTGCCACGGTGCTGGACGAGGAAGAGCACGATCAAGATCACGATGGTGACGGGCACCACGAAATGCGCGAGCGCGGGCGCGGCGAACCCGAGCCCCTCGACCGCGCTCAAGACCGAGATGGCAGGGGTGATCATCCCGTCGCCGTAGAGCAGCGCGGCGCCGAAGAGCCCCAGGAACACCACCACGGCGAGCGTCAGCCGGCCGCGCGCGCGGCTCGACGCGAGCGCGGCGAGCGCGAGGATTCCGCCCTCGCCGCGGTTGTCGGCGCGCATCACGTACGCGAGGTACTTGACCGTGATGAGGAGCGTGAGCGACCAGAAGATGAGCGAGAGGACGCCGAGCACGTTGTCCCCGGTGACCGGGACCGAGTGCTCACCCCGGAAACACTCGCGCATCGAGTAGAGCGGGCTGGTGCCGAGATCACCGTAGACGACCCCGAGCCCGGTCACGGAGAGTGAGAGGAGATAGCGGCCTCGCGGCCCGCCGCTCCCAGACGTGGATTTCGACATCGTTCCTCGACTTCCTACCGAGGTAGGCTGCGCTGCAGCCCCGGGGTGTCGGGATCGGAGCGAGGCGCCCCGGGGAGCCGAGGCTCCCTTCTCCCCGAGCCGCCTCCGAGAGAGAGGCGACACCCGGACCCGGCTCCCGCGCGCGGCGGGATTCGGCGTGTCTCTCCCCGGAGGGCGAGACGAGGCTCGCACCCGTAGTGAACGCGGGCCCGGCCGTCAAGCGACGGACCAGCGCTCGCGGTCCTCGAGTCGCCCGGCGCCAGGCCGGCCAGCCGGCTCATGAGCCTTTGGCGCGCGGCACCGGCGAAAAAGACCCACTCCGGGCGTCACCGGCGCTATTGTAGTGACACTGAAACGCCGGTCGCGCCTGCTCGGCGCGCTCGGCTACCCGACTGGAGGAGACAGCCGTGGCCATCGAAGTGCCCGCCGTGCGGATCCTGATCGTCGACGACGATCGCGCCATCCTCGACTACATGCAGACGCTGCTCGAGAAGGACGGCTTCTCGGTCGGGACGGTCAGCGATCCGACGCTGGTCGAGGACGAGGTTCGGCGAGGGAGCTATCACGTCATCATCCTCGATCTCATGATGCCGAGACTCGACGGCATCGAGGTGCTCCGCCGCATCCGCGGCATCGACAGCGACGTCGCCGTCGTGATCTTCACCGCGCATCCGAACCTCGAGTCCGCGGTCGCGTCGATGAAGCTCGACGCGGTCGACTACATCAAGAAGCCGTTCAACGTCGACGAGTTCCGCGAGGTGCTCGCGCGCGTGATTCGTAAGAAGGGGCTCGCGCGGACGCCGGAGGAGCAGCTCCACAAGCTCATCGGGGACACCATCCGCTCCCTCCGCAAGGACAAGGAGCTCACCCTCAAGCAGATGAGCCGACGAACGGGCCTCAGCATCTCGCTCCTCTCCCAGATCGAGCGCGCCGAGTCGAGCCCCAGCATCTCGAGCCTCTACAAGATCGCGATGGCGCTCGACTCGCGGATCCATAGCCTCTTCGGCGACAATTGACGCGGCGACGGCGAGCCTGGAAATGCTAGGCTCGCGCGGGTGATGCCCTCGCCCCCCCGCCGTCACCGCGCAAGCTTCGCCGCCCTCCTCGCGCTCGTCTCGCTCCTCTTCGTGCTCGCCCCGCGCGACGTCGCGGCGGGCTGGCCGCCGCCCGAGTCAGCGACCCCGGACACGCTGAAGCTCCCCGAGAACTGGCCGAACGATCCGGACTACGGCTACGTGGCCGGCGACGCCAAGACCCGCAAGACCGGGCAGTGGGAGCTCTACTCGTTCATCCCGGATCGCTCGCCGGGCGCGCCACCGCTCAGCCCGGGCGAGACCTCGTCCGGTATGGCGGTCGACATGGCGTGGCGCCTCACCACCGGCGACGACCGCGTGCTCATCGCGGTGCTCGACTCCGGGATCGAGTGGGAAAATTCCGACCTGCTCCAGAAGGCGCACCTGAACCGCCGCGAGCTCGCGACGCACCTGCCGCTCCAGGCCGACGGCTCGCCGTGCGCGCCGCTCGACCCTGCCGCGCCGACCGTCGATCACTTCGACTGCAACGGCGACGGCATCCTCACCATCGCCGACTACGCGGACACGCCCTACCTCGTCCCCGAGGCGGACGGCGGCCACCCGAAAGGCGACTACAACCGGAACGGCGTGCTCGACGCGGGTGATCTCATCGGGATGCGCGACGCGGGCGGCAGCAAGATCTTCTCGGACGGCATCGACGACGACGGCAACGGCTACGTCGACGACATTTCCGGCTGGGATTTCATGAAGAACGACAATGACCCGTACGACGACACGCGCTACGGGCACGGCACCGGCGAGGCGAAGGACTCGACCGCGGCGACCAACAACGCGATAGGTATGGCCGGGATCTGCCCGGTCTGCCGGTTCGTTCCGCTGCGCGTGGGCGACAGCTTCATCGCCGATGGTCAGCTCTTCGCGGCGGCGACGGTATACGCCGCGGACAACGGGGCGAGCGTCATCCAGGAGGCGCTCGGCACCATCAACATGTCGGCGTTCGCGCAGGGAGCGCTTGACTACGCGTGGAAGAAGGGCGCGGTGGTGGTGGCGAGCATGGCCGACGAGAACGCGCGCCACGCCAACGTCCCGGCGACCGCCAACCACACCATGCCCGTCCACGCGATCGCGATGCTCGGCACCGATCCCCAGAGCACGACCGCGACCAGCTTCGTCGGGTTCAACACCTGCTCGAACTACGGCGCGCATAACCTGCTCTCGACGACCGGTGACCCGTGCTCGAGCGAGGCGACCGGGAACCTCGCCGGGCTCTCCGGCCTCGTCTACTCGATGGGTCGAAAGGTCTCGCTCACCCCGCCGCTCAGCGCCGGCGAGGTGCTCCAGCTCTTTCAGATGACCGCCGACGACATCGACGTCGCCGCCTCCCGCGCTCCGGGCTCGCCCATCGCCTGGTCGCAGCCGGGCTTCGATCAACGTTTCGGCTACGGTCGAACCAACGCGAACGCCGCGGTGGAGTGGGTCCGGGACGGCAAGATCCCGCCCGACGTCGACATCGTGCGACCCCATTGGTACGACGTGCTCTATCCCGAGCAGCTCACCGCGCCGGTGCCCATCATGGGGACCGTGAGCGCGAAACGCGCGACCTCCTACGACTACGTGGTGGAGTGGGCGCCCGGCGTGCAGCCCCTCGCTCAGGACTTCAAGACCATCAGCGAGCTGAAGAACGTCCCGAGCAGCGTGGTCTCCGGCGCCGAGGCCCCGCTCGCGCAATTCGACGTCCGCTCGATCGACGTGACCCACCCTCGGGATCGCGACAGCCCGCACGGTGAGAACGACTTCACCATCACGGTTCGCGTCCGCGCGGTGGCGCACTACGGCGGCTCGATCGGAGACGTGCCCGGCGAGCTCCGGCGCGCGTACTACGTGCACAAGGACCCCGACCTCGTGAGCGGTTTTCCGATCTTCCTCGGGTCATCGGGCGAGTCGAGCCCGAAGCTTGCCGATCTCGACGGCGATGGGGTCCGTGAAATCGTGGTGGGCACCTCGGACGGCAAGCTCCACGTGTACTCGATGAAGACCGGCAAGCCGGTCGAGCTCGACGGCTTCCCGTTCAAGGCGAAGCCGCTCGACGGGCTCGACGGCGACGCCACGCGCCCCGATCACCGGGCGGCCCCGGGCTACTCGGCCGCCGACGGCGTCGACACCGACCCGGCGCGCGAGGCGATCGTGGCGAGCCCGGCGATCGGCGACGTGGACGGCGATGGCAAGCCGGACATCGTGTTCACCACCTACAGCGGCACCATCTACGCGGTCGGCGCTGATGGCGCCGCGCTCTCCGGCTTCCCGGTGCGGCTCCCCGACGTCCCGTCGTGTCAGCCGGACAGGACGCCGCCCGACGGCGCGGCGCAGTGCATGAGCGAGTCGTCGATCATCGACCGCGGCGCGTTCGCGAGCCCGGTCCTCGCCGATCTCGACGGGGACGGCACCCTCGACGTCGTGCAGGCCGCCTTCGATGGGTTCGTGTACGTCATCTCGGGCAAGGGCCTCCCGCTCGCCGGGTGGCCGATCGCGATCCACGCGTCCGACGCCAAGGAGACCAACCGGATCCTCTCCACGCCGGCGGTGACCGACTTCAACCGCGACGGTGTCCCCGACATCCTGGTCGGCTCGAACGAGAAGCTCGGCGGCGGGGCGGGCGGCGGCGCGTTCCACCTCATCGACGGCAAGACCCAGAAGGAGATGAAGAACTGGCCGATTCGCATGATCTCCTTCCACATCTTCCCGCTCGTCTCGGAGGGCGTCGGCAACTCGCCCATCGCGGCGGACCTCGACGGTGACGGCGTCCCCGAGGCGATCATGCACGGCAACGCCAGCGCGCCGCTCATCGTGCCGACCGATCCGGGCGCGCAGGTGAACTTCTCGGCGCCCCCCAAGTCGATGCCGGAGCACCCGGACCCGAACGATCCGAGCGAGACGGCGCGCGGGCTCTGGCCCACCGGGATCTTCGGCGCCGACTCGAAGGCGGTGACGCCCGACGTCATGTTCCCGCTCTTCGCCCAGCCGGCTGCCGGCGACCTCGATCAGGACGGCATCCCCGACATCACCACCTCGGGGACCTCGCTGAGCGCCGCGCAGTCCTTGCTCGTGAAGGGCGGAGACGCCAACAAGCTCTCGCAGATGCTCCTCGCCATGTGGAGCGGCAAGACCGGAGCGATGCTCCCCGGGAGCCCGGTCGTGATCGAGGACTTCACCTTCTTCAACAATCAGGCGATCGCCGACATCTCCGGCGACGGCTACCCGGAGACACTCACCGGGAGCGGCGGATACTACGTTCACGCGGCGGACGCGTGCGGCCGAGAGCCCGCCGGCTGGCCGAAGTTCACCGGTCAGTGGATCATCGCGACCACCGCGGTGGGGGATCTCGACGGCGACGAATCGCTCGAGGTGGTGGTGAACAGCCGCTCGGGCTGGCTCTACGCCTGGCACACCGAGGGGAGCACCAAGGGCACCATCTCGTGGGAGAGCTACCACCACGACAACCGCAACACCGGCAGTCTCACCACGCCGCTCGAGCAAGGCACGCTGCGCGGCGCCGCCGCGCCGCTCGAGGTGGACGACGAGGGGAAGTGCGTCATCGCCGAGACGGACGGCGGCGTCCCTCCCACGAACGCGACACTCTCGGCCGAAGGCGGCGGGTGCGGCTGCGCGGTCCCCGGCTCGCGCAGCGGTCGGCTCGCCTGGGCGCTCGCCTTGGCGCCGCTCGCGGCCGCGGCGCGGCGCCGACGACGCGTGCGAGGCCGCCGTGGTGCCGAAGGTCGGACTTGAACCGACGACTCCGCGCTTATGAAGCGCGTGCTCTAACCGGCTGAGCTACTTCGGCGAAGGGGCGGGAATATGATGGCCCGACGCAGGGGCTGTCAAGCGCGTCCACGTCACTCGGCTTCCAGCCGAGTCACCGGCCGCGACCGCTCCCCGGGCCGTCGCGGCCGACCGCGGGGTTCGTGGCGTCGAACGCGACGCGGAGCGTGAGCGGGCCCGGGCCAAGGAGCGCTGGCAGCGGCCCGAACGGCGCGGCGCGCTCGATCGCCGTCATCACGTTCCGATCGAACTCTGCCACGCCGCTCGTTCGGACCAGCCGGAGCCCACCGACCGCACCGCTCGCGGCGATGGTGAAACCGACCACGGCGACACCTCCACGCCCCGCGCTCACCGCCCACTCGGGAAACGCGTCGCGCCAGTACGGCTCGAGCTGGCGTTCGACCGCGCGAAAGTAGCCGGTCGCGCGCGGATCGCGGCTCGGATCGCGGAGCGCTCCCGGACCCGTGCCCACCGGGGTCGAGCGCGAGCCCTGCCCCGCGACCGCGCCGCTGCCGGGCGCGCGCGGCGCGGTCTGGCCCCCGGGCCCGCTGCCGGCGCGGCCGCCGGCGGTGCTCGCGTGGAGGAGCGAGCGGACCGCGCTCGACACCTCCTCGTCACTGTCGACGGTGTCGGCCGGCGACGCCCGCCGGAGCGCAGGCACCGCGGCGCGCGCGCGCGGCACCCAGGGCCGCGCGAGCGTCACGGTCGCGCTCCGCCGGTGCTCGCGGCCGCGCGCGCCGTCGATGACGCCCGCAGCCGACACCGCGCGCTCGCCGCTGCCCGGCGCGCCGCCCGCCTCCGGCTCCGGGCCGCTCCCCGCCTCCTCCGGGGCGCGCCCCGGGTGAGCGCCGAGCGTCGACGGGAGCGCACCCGCTAGCGAGCCGCGCGAGGGATCGAAGCGCGCGGCGACGAGCCGCGTCGCGCGCTCGCCCGCGCCGGTCGTCACGAAGGTGAGCTCCATCGGATGCGGCGTCGCGCGTCGATCGTCGAGGCTCGCGCGCTCGCGTGAGGTGCGGAGCCTGCCGAGCTGACTTCGGTCGAGGTGGCTCAGCGGATCACGCTCGAGCGTCAGCCCGTCGTCTCGATCAGCGAGGTTCAGCGCGGGCGCCGAAGCGGTGTCGGTGCCGCCGCGGCCCGCGCGCGGCGCGTCGGGGCGCGCGATGGCCTCGCCGCCGCCCGGCGCGAGCGGCGGCGCGTCGAGCTCGGGCTCGCGCGCGCGCGGGCCCTGAACGGCGGCGCCGTTCATGCTCGGCAGCTCGACGGCGCCGCCGGCGAGCGTCACCTCGATCTCTGCCGGACGCGCCTGAGCGGGCTCCCTCGCGAGCGACCGCGCGAGCAGCCACGCTCCGGCGCCGAGCCCGGCCACGTGGACCAGCACCGAGGCGGTGAGCGCCCCTGGTCCGCCGATCCACGCCGCCGCCCGCATCAACTCGGAGTCTGAGCCAACCCGACGGCCTCCGCCAGCGGCGCCCCGAAACGCCGGCAGGCGTTCGTGGTGCTGAGCGCCGCCACCCGCTCGAGGCTCACCCCGCGGAGCGCGGCCACTCGCGCCGCCGTGTGCACGACGTACGCGGGCTCGCAGCGCTTGCCGCGCAGAGGCACCGGCGCGAGGTACGGGCTGTCCGTCTCGACCAGGAAGCGATCCTCGGGCACCCACCGGGCCACCTCGTGGATGGCGGTCGCGTTCTTGAAGGTGACGATGCCGGAGAACGACAGATCGAAGCCGAGCTCGAGCGCGCGCCGGGCAAACTCTCGATTCTCGCTGAAGCAGTGGATGACGCCGCCCACGTCGCGAGCGCGCTCTTGCTCGAGCAGCGCGAGCGTGTCGGCGGCGGCGCTCCGCGTGTGGATCACGAGCGGCCTTCCGAGCTCGCGCGCGAGAGCGATGAAGCGCCGGAACACCGCGCGCTGAACCTCGCGAGGCGAGTGTTCGTAGTGGTAGTCGAGCCCCACCTCTCCGACCGCGACCACGCGCGGTTCGGAGCAGAGCCGTCGAAGCGCGTCCTCGAGCGCGTCGTCCCAGCTCGCGGCGTCATGCGGGTGCACGCCGACCGCCGCGACCACGTCCGCGCGACGCTGCGCCAGCGCGACCGCGTGGCGCGCAGGCTCGACGCCTCCGACCCCGACGCACACGAACGCGCCCACCCCGGCGGCCCGGGCACGCTCGAGGATCGGGCCCGGGCCCTCGCTCGCGTTGTCCGGGTCCAGATGGCAGTGGGTGTCGACGAGCATTTCCGGCCTCTAGCCGCGGGAAGAGCCTGCCCTCCGCGCGCGTACGACTCTTTTTACCGGGCTCGCCGCGGGGCGTGAATGAAGATAAGCTCGGCGTCGTCTCAGCCAAGCGAGGAAGTCTTGCCATGAACCTTCGAATCGGTCTCTCGTTCGCGCTCCCAGTCGCCGTGGCCCTGGGCGGCTGCATCATCGAAAACACGCGGCCGGCGGACGCGCCCGCGCCGCCCGCCACCGCGACCGCAACGCCGAGCGGCTCGACGACCGCGACGGCGACGGCGACCGCTCCGGTCGGCCCGCCCCGCCTGAAGAGCGCGCCCCCCGCGCCGACCGCGACCACCACCGACGACGCCGGTACCAGCACCCCGCCGGCGCAGTAACCTGCCGCGCGAAGCGCCCGAGCGAGGCAAGTCCTCGGATTTTCCTCGTTTTTCTTGTTTGTAGCGGCGCGGAACCGCGCGAGCCGATTGTCCAACAATTTGCTTGAGCGCGGCTCCGAGCGCGTTCTATAAGGCCCGCGTGAGGGCCGCGACGCACAAGCGCACGCTCACCGAGCAGGTCGCCGAGGAGCTGAAGCAGCGGATCCTGTCCGGCGCGCACGCGCCAGGCTCCAAGCTGCCACCCGAGCCGGCTCTCGCGGCGCTGCTCGACGTCAACCGCTTCACGGTGCGTGAGGCCCTAAACCAGCTCGAGCAGATGCGGCTCGTCGAGCGAACCCCCGGCGTCGGGACGGTGGTGCTCGACTACAGCGAGCACGCGAGCCTCGACGTCCTCGAGTACCTGGTACTGAAGGGCGGCGTGGTCGATTTCGAGGTGCTCGGGGAGCTGCTCGAGTCCGCCTGGATCCTCGCCTCCGAGGTCGCGGCGCTCGCGGCCGAGCGGCGCACCGAGCCGGAGCTCGCCGAGCTCCGCGCCATCGCGGAGCGTCTGCGCGGCGAGGTCAACCTCTCGCGGCTGTTCTGGCTCGACTTCGACTTCAACGTCGCGCTCGTCGGCTCCGCGCACAACATCGTCCCTCGCCTGGTGATGAACAGCGTTCGCGGGCTGCTCGCCAAGTACACGCACCTGCTCGAGACGCTCTGGGCCTCACCCGGCACCATCGCGGAGGGCTACGAGCACGTGGTGGAGGCGGTGGCGCGGCGCGACGCCGAGCGCGCCCGGGCCCTGGTCCGATGGATCTGGACGGCGCGACACCATCGCTTCATGGAAGCCGCCGAGCGGTGGCGCCGGGTCGAGCCCGTGACGCGCACGGGACACGGCTAGCGAAGATTTCTCGCCGGGCGTGGTGTCCGGCGACGAGAGCGGGGACCGCGAGTCCCCAGCATGAGTAGCACCCCAACCGAGAAGAGGTCCGACATGGCGACTGCCGCAGAGAAGATGAAGGAAGCCGCAACCCACATCGAGGCGAACCAGGAGGCCGCGAAGACGGTCGGCGCCGTGTACAAGTTCGTGCTGAGCGGCGACGGCGGCGGCACCTGGGTCTTGAACCTCAAGGACAACCCGGGAGTCACCGAGGGCGACGGCGACGCGCAGTGCACGATCAAGATGGCCGCTAGCGACTACGTCGACATGATCGAGGGCAAGGCCAACGGCCAGCAACTCTTCTTCGGCGGCAAGCTCAAGATCGAGGGCGACATGGGGCTCGCAATGAAGCTCCAGAAGCTCACCGAGATCCTCAAGTAGCGAGAGGACGCGCGACGCCGGGGCCGCGGGCTCCGGCGTCGCCCGCTGCTGCGCCGAACGGCGTCGCGTCCGTCTCGGCTCACGGGCCCAACATCTCGTGAGACGATACGCATCGAGAGCATCCCGCACGGCTCATCGCGTCCGCGCCTCGAAGCCGCTCCCCGACCATCGACGCGCCGACGACTCGAGTGACCTCGGCCCGGTCGGTATGGCTGGACGGCTCGCACGACTTCCGTTAGACGAACCCGGGAGGGGTGATGAGTCGCAAACCGGTGAGTTTCCCGAAGCCTGCCCCCCCAGCGAGCGGCGCGCGGCGGCGCGGTGGCTACGTGGTCCGCTTCCGCGGCGCGTCGTTCGCCATCGTTCGGCGCGAGACGCTCATCGGGCGCGGCTCGTCAGCGGACATCGTCATCGAGGGCGAGCTCATCTCGCGTCGTCACGCGGTCCTGCTCCTGCTCGAGAGCGGCGGGCTCGCGGTGGAGGATCTGGAGAGCCGCAACGGGACGCGGGTGAATGGCTCCGAGGTGCGCGGGCGGGCCCTGCTCGCCGTCGGCGATCGGCTCGAGATCGGCGGCGCGGAGCTGGTGATCGCCGAGGAGGCGACCTTCGAACGACCCGAGAGCGCGACCAACGCGCGGACGCTCGAGTTCGACGGCTCATCCGGGCTCGAGAGCTCCGATGATGGCGCGCGACTCGACGCCGCCTTCGCTCTGCTCGGCAGCCTGGTCGACAAGGCCCTCGCGCTCGGGCGCGGCGTAGAGGCCGAACGGCTGCTCGCCCGGCACCTGGCGGCGCTCCTGGTCGCCGCGGAGCACGGCGGCGCGCCGAACCCCGAGACGTGCGCGCTCGGCGCGGGCTACGCGCTGAAGCTCGCGACCGCGCTCGGCCGCGCCGCGTGGATCGACTACCTGGTGCGCCTCTACACGGCGTGCCACGCGCCGCTGCCCATGCCGCTGGTCGATGAGCTCTACAGTCTGCTCAGGAAGATTCGCGGCGTGGACGTCGCGGCGCTCCGTCGCTACGTAGAGAGCCTCCGCGCGGACTCCGAGCGGCTCGGCCCGACCGAGCGCTTCGCGCTCCAGCGCCTCGATGGTCTCGTCAAGCTCGCCGGCTGAGGCGCGGGGCGCTCGAGCTACTCGATCGAGATGAGCTCGATCTCGAACTCGAGGGTGGCGTTCGGGGGGATCTTCGGGGGCGCGCCGCGCTCGCCGTAGGCGAGGCTCGGTGGGATGGTGAGCTTGCGGACGCCGCCGATCTTCATGCCGACCACGCCCTCGTCCCAGCCGCGAATCACTCCGCCGGCACCGAGCTTGAACTCGAACGGCTCGTCCCGATCGCGTGAGCTGTCGAACTTGGTCCCGTCGAGGAGCGTGCCGACGTAGTGAACCTTCACCGTGTCGCCGTCCTTGGCTGCGCGGCCCTTACCCACCTTGACGTCGCGGCTCGCGAGCGCCGCCGCCACGCTCGCGCCCGTCGCCGACGGCGCGGCGAGCGATGGCGCAGGCTGGGCGGCAGGCTCTGCCGAGTCCGGAGTTCGCGCCGCCGAGGGCGGCTCGGGGACGCGACGACACGCGGTCGCCGGGAGTATGAGAGCGGGGACGAGCACCACGAGAGCGCGCCACATGGCAGAGCTCCTAGTTCGCCGCGCGCGGCCTGTCAAAACCGCGGGACTCAGTCGTCGCGTTCCTCGAGGATGTCGTTTCCGAGCCTGAGCGCGCCGTCCTCGACCGACTCGATGAGGGCCTCGGCGTCCTCGGCGGAGAACCCGAGCAGCTCGGCGAGCTCGTCGAGCAGCGCGGACTCGCCGTCGCTGACCTCGCCGTCGGCCCGGGTGAGCAGCGCGGCGTTCGCGAAGAGCAGCTCCCGCTCCTCCTGACCGAGCGCGGCGAGCGGGATGTCGGCCTCGAGCGAACGCCGCTCACGCGCGTACTCGAGCAGCTCCGCCTCCTCCGCATCGCTGGCGTCGAAGCCGGAGAGCAGCCCCTCGATCACGCCGGACTCGGACTCCTCCATCTTGCCGTCGGCCCAGGCCACCGCGATGAGCGATTTGACGATGTTCTTCTCGCTAGGCGTCATCGCGGAGATGGTAGCAGGAACATCGACGCCGCGGGCAGCGTAGTAGCTTCCGCGCATGGACTCCTCCGGGCGCCTCGACGACGAGGCCGCCCGGCGGGTTCCCCCGCGGCCCGAGCTTTACTAGAGAGTGACCGAGGTGGACGCGGAGGAGACAGCGGCGAACCGACGCCTCGGCGAGGTCCTCGGGGGGAAGTGGGCGCTCGAGCGTCTGATCGGCACGGGCGGGATGGCTGCGGTCTTCGCCGCGCGAGACCGGGCGGGAAACCCCGCGGCAGTAAAGCTCCTGCACCCGGAGGTGGCGCTGCGCGAGGACGTCCGGGAGCGCTTCCTGCGCGAGGCGTACGTCGCAAACCAGATCGAGCACCCCGGCGCGGTGCGGGTGCTCGAGCACGGCGGCGGCGGCGACGACGAACCGGCCTACATCGTGATGGAGCTCCTCCAGGGCCGCACCCTCGCCGATCGCGTGAAGCTCGGCATCGGCACCGCCGAGCTCCTCGACGTCATGGAACAGGTCCTCGGCGCGCTCGCGCACGCCCACGCGCGCGGGTTCATCCACCGCGATCTGAAGCCCGACAATATCTTCCTCTGCGACGACGGGCAGGTGAAGATCTTGGATTTCGGGCTGGCGAGGCTCCTCGACGAGCTGCCGGGGAGCTTCAGGACGCGTTCCGGCACCGCGGTCGGCACGGTGCCGTACATGCCCCCCGAGCAGGCGCTCGGGCGTCGCGACGAGCTCGACGGACGCACCGATCTCTTCGCGCTCGGCGCGACCGCGTTTCGGGTCGCGAGCGGCCGCAAGCTCCACGACGCCGAGAGCGAGGCGGAGCTCTTGATGGCGATGGCCTCGAAGCCTGCGCCGCCCCTCGGCAGGGTCGCGCCGGCGGTCCCGTCGGACGTGTGCGCGATCATCGATCTCGCCCTCGCGTTCTCGAAGGAGTGGCGCTACCCGGACGCCGCGACGATGCGCGCGGACGTCCGGGACGTCCGCGCCGGGCGGCGCCCATCGTACGCTCACCTGCGCGCCTCCAAGCGCGCGGAGCCGACGCAGGTGGACATGCCAGCGTTCACCCCGCCGGCGAGCGCGCGGCGCGGAGGCGGCACCCTGCCGTTCCCCGCGCCGCCCGCGCCGAGCAGCGCGCCGCCCGCGCCGAGCAGCACGCCCCCCGCGCCGAGCAGCACGCCCCCCGCGCCGAGCAGCACGCCCCCCGCGCCGACCAGCGCGCCGCCCGCGCCGACCAGCGCGCCGAGCCCGCCGCGCAGCCGCACTCCGCTGCTCATCCAGGGAGCGATCGGGCTCGCGCTGCTCGGCGGCGGCGTGGCGTACGTCTCGCTGACCAGCGCGCAGAGCGCCGCGGCGGGGGCGCCGGCGGGCGCATCCGTCGCCGCGCCGAGCCCCCGGACCGCGCCGGGCGCGCCGGCGAGCGCGGTGAGCGCGGGCCTCGCGCCTTCGGCCGGGCCCGCGCCGTCGGGGTCGCCCTCCGCGGGGCCGGGCCGCGCCGCCGGCCGAGCCGGAAAACAACCACGATTCCCGCATCTTACCGAATAGCTCCGCGCGCCCCCCCGGAGCCGGCCGGGCTCGGCTCGAGATGTGCGGGCAGGCGTCGAGATCCCGCCCGATCAAGGTAGACTGCCGCGCATGGATCGCTTCCGGCGCTTCGACGAGGCCTACTACCACCGCTTCTACGAGGCGCTGAAGACGCGGGTCGTCTCACCGGAAGAGCACGCGGAGCTCTGCCGGTTCGTGTTCGCCTTCGCCCGCTACAACCACCTCGAGATGAAGAGCGTCCTCGACGTCGGCGCCGGCATCGGGCTGTGGAAGCAGTACATCGCCAAGCATGAGAAGGGGCTCCAGTACACCGGCACCGAGGTCAGCCAGGTGATGTGCAAGCAGCACGGCTACCAGCACCGCGACATCGCACGCTGGCGGGACCGCAAGAAGTACGACCTCATCGTGTGTCAGGGCGTCCTTCAGTACCTCCCCGATCCGGACGTCGCGCCGGCGGTCGCCAACATCGCGGCCATGGCCAAGGGGCTCGTCTACGTCGAGGTGACCACGCGCGCCGATCTGCGCGAGCGCTGCGACACCACCCGCACCGACACCGACATCTTCGTCCGCAACGGCTCGTACTACCGCGGGATCCTCGCCAAGCATCTGGTGAGCGTCGGCTGCGGGCTCTGGTGGCCGAAGGATCGGCCGCCTCCCTTCTACGAGCTCGAGATGTCCGGCTGAGGCGCTCATGCGAGAGAAGAACCCGCTCCGGTACCTGCTCAGCGCGGCCCTCCTCGCGCTCACCGCGCTCGGCCTGTTGAACGTCTTCGGCGACAACGCCGAGGTGGTCGCACAGGCCGAGGCGCTCACCTGCGAGAGCCCGCCGTGCGGCGCTACCTTGACTCAGCTGTCGCGCAGCCCGATCTCGCAGAGCTTCCGCTTCCAGGTCGGGGGCAAGCACCCTGGCGAGGTCGCGGTCGAGTGCCACCGCAGCTACTATTTCGTCGGCCAGTACCAGTGCGCGAAGCGGTAGCGCGCGCCGGCGGCCGGGCTCGGCGGCTCAGCCGAGCGCGATCCCGAGGCGGCGGCGCAGCTCGGCGTGCTCCGCCCCGATCGACCAGGCAGCCAGATCGTCGAGCTGCGCCTCCACGCTGAGCCCGCCCGCGCCCGGGAAGCGGCGCACCAGCGCGGCGGCGCGCCCGAGATCGCCGCACGCGAGGAGCCCCGCGCGCGCGCCGACCAGGTGCACGGAGCGCGCCCAGCGCTCGATGCGCTTGCGGGTGTTCTTCGGCTCGAACCGCGCGGCCGCCTCGCTGAGTCGGGAGCGCGCCGCGTCGCCGAGCGCCGCGTCGAGGACCCCGGTGAGGCGCACCACCTCGCCGCCGAGCGACGCCGCCTCCTCTTGCGCGCCGGAGAGCGTCAGCGCCGCGAGCAGCAGCGAGCCGAGCTCGCGAAGCGTCGGGTAGAAGACGAGCAACGAGAACTCGGAGCGGAAGCAGGTGAGGTGCCGGCCCCAGAGGAACGCGAGATCAGCGAGCTCGAGCCCGCTCGCGACGGTCCGGCTGGCCACCGCCGTAGGCTCGAGCGCCGGGACCACGCCGAGCTCGCTCGCGGTGTCCTTCAGCACATAGAGGGCCGGCATCGGCAAGCCGAGCAGGCGGCTCGTCCATACCAAGCTGCGAACGATGGTAAGGGTGCTCTTTTCGGGCTCCTGCCGCGCCGCCGGATCGAGCGCGGGTAGCTTGCCCTGCTCGCGCAGCGCGGCGATCTGCACCGCGACGGCCGCCTCGGCGACCGCGCCGAGCACCGCGGCGAGCTCGCGATCACGCTCAGGGAAGAACAGCCCCTCGGACCACGCGCGCTCGTCGAGCGGCTCGCGGGCCGCGATGAGCCCCTCCGGCCGGTGCTCGGCGACGAGCAGCGACTCGTTGATGTCCGCCTCGCCGATGAGCTCGAGCACGCTGGCGGCAGACCACGCGGCGTCGGGCTCGCCCGCGCGCTCGAAGATGTCCAGCGCCCGGCGGTAGAACGCCGCGGTGACCGGCTGGGCGGGCGCCACCCGTCGAGCGAGCGTGAGCTCGCCCTCCACGTCGCCCCCGGCGCGGTGGAGCTCGGCCGCCTCGAGGAAGAGCGCGGTGTCGTCCGGGGTGAGCGCGAGCGCGCGCTCGAACGAGGCGAGCGCGCGCTCGCGCTCGCCGAGCCGATCACGGCGCAGCACGCCGAGCCGAAGCGCGAGCTCGCGCTCGACCGCGGGCTCGGTGACGCTTCCGAGCGCGAGCTCGTAGAGCTCGGCGAGCTCGCCCCAGCGCCGGCGCTCGTCGAGCAGCGGCGCGACGAGCTCGAGCGCGACGAGCGCGGTAGGCTCGCTCTCGAGCGCCTGCCGGCCGAGCTCGATGGCCTCCTCCGGCTGGCGGAGCTCCGCGTGGGCGACGCGCGCCGCCTCGACGAGCACCGCCGCGCGACGCGCTGGTTGCTCCGCGAGCGCGCTCGCCCATCGACGCCGCATGGTGTTGGCGGCGGCGTGGCGACCGAGCGCGGTGTTCGCGCGCGCCATCCCCTCGAGCGCGCTCCCATCCGCCGGGTCCTGGGTGAGCGCCCGCTCGAAGGCTCGGGCCGCGCGCTCCGGATCGCTCGCGTCGTCGAGCCAGCGCTGCCCGAGCCCCACCCACACCGCCGCGCGCTCGGTCGGTGAGTCGAGCGACTGCAGGCGCCGCTGATGGAAGCGCTCGAGGTGGTCCCAGTCCCGCGCGGCCTCGATGAGCTCGCACGCCGCCTCGAACGCGGGCTCGAGCGCGGGCTCGATCCCGAGCGCCTTGTCGTAATTGTGGATGGCCTCGGCGCTCTTGCCGAGCGCGCGCTTGGCGTCGCCGATCTTCACGTAGAGCGAGGCGTGCTCGACACCGCGCTTCGAGCCGAGCATGAAGAGCGCGCGCTTGTAGTCGGCGATGGCGTCGTCGTGGCGCCCCGCGGCAGCGTGGGCGTCACCCGACCGGGCGAGCTCCGCCGAGCCCGAGCTCACGCGCGGCGCGGGGCCCGCCGCGGACGGCGCGGCGTCCGCGCGTCCGCTCGGGCTCCTCAGCGTGGACGGAGCGGCCGCCAGCGTATTTTCGGCGGGCACGCCCGCGCGCGCAAGCACCGGGAACTCGCGCGCGCCCTTGAAGAACCCGAGCCCCGGGAGCTCGAAGAACCGCGCCTCGTCTCGGCGCATCGCGTCGTAGAGCTCGACCGCCGAGCTCCCTCCGCGCGGAGAGCGCGCCGCGAGCTCGTCGAGCGCAGAGAGCACGAGGCGCGTGAAGCGCGAGGCGCCCCCCTCGCCCCCCGGCTCGTTCGGGCGCGCGCCGACGAGCAGCGCGAGCTCGCCCCCGGCCGCCACCGCTTCGCGCGCCGAGGCGACCACCGAGAGCGAGGCGGTGGGGTCGTCCGGGACGGGCTCGTGAGCCAGTTCGAGGATGACGAGCCCGGTGTCGCTCGCGCGCGCGAGCGCACGAGCGACGGGCGCGAGCGGGCTCTCCTCGAGCCGCTCGGCTCCCGCGAGGAGCGCGAGCGCGCCGTCGTCATCCAGCGCGGCGCGGCCGGCGAAGTAGAAGAGCAGCGTGAGCGGCTCGGGCCCTGCCGCGTGCCTCGCGAGCACGGCCTCCACGCGCCCCTCGAGCCCGCGCGCGAGCTCGAGCGACTCGACCACGAACCCGGCATCCGGCTCGGCGAGACGGTCGCTCACGAGCCGCGCGGCGACCGACGACGGGGCGAGGGCTCCGCGGCGCGAGCCGCGATCCGAGGAGGTCGAGACGACAATGGCGAGGCGCATCGGGGCCCGCGGCTCATACCACGCCGAGCGAGATCGGCGGCCCGCGTCTCGCCTTGCGCGAGACGCGGGCTGACGTAATGCTGTGCTAGATGCGCCTTGTCTTCTTCGCCGCCGGCCTCGGGCTCGCCGGAGCGGCCACCACCCTTGCGGCCTGCAGCTCGGAGCGCTTCACCGGCAGCACGTACGGCGCGAACGGAGGCGGGGATGAGGGAGGCGCGGCCGGCGGCGGGTGCGCTCCGACGAGCTCCTCCGGCACGACGCCGTGCACGCCGAGCGACGACGACGGGCTCTTCGTCGACGGCAAGGGCGGCGACGACGGAAACCCGGGCACGCGAGCCCGGCCGCTCGCCTCGCTCGGCGCCGCGGTCACGGCGGCGCGAAGCGCCAAGAAGCCCGTGTTCGTCTGCGGCGGAACCTACCCGGAGACGCTCACGCTCGACGCGAGCGACAGCGGGCTCTTCGTCGCGGGCGGGTTCGACTGTGGCACGTGGAGCTGGGCCGACGAGCCTACCGTCGTCCGCAGCGGAGACGCGCAGCCGTCGCTCCGCGCGGTCGGGCTCGACTCGCTCCGCATCGAGAGCGTCAGGTTCGAGAGCGAGGCCGCGGCCCAGCACGGCGCGAGCAGCATCGCTGCCATCGTCTCCGACTCGTCGAACGTCACGCTGCGGCGAGTCACGCTGGTCGCCGGTGCGGGCCGAGACGGCGCGGCCGGGGCCGTGTTCAGCGACGTGGCGCCCGCCGGCGCCACCGGCGGCAGCGGCCCCGACGGGAAGTGCTCGGACGCCAACCCAGGGCTGCCAGCGGTCATCACCCTGTGCGGCTCGAGCCCGGGCTCGAGCGGGGGCAAGGGAGGGGACGGCGGCAAGAACGCCGAGTCGGGTGGTAACGGCAGCGCGGGCCAGCCGGCGCTCGGGGCCGGTGACCCGGGGATCGGCGAGACGAACGCGAGCTGGAGCTGCGCGAGCACCGGCAAAGGAGAGAACGGCCAGCACGGCGAGTCGGGTAGAGCGGGAGCGGGCGGCAGCGCACCCGGCACGCTCGACGCGAGCGGCTACGAGGGCGAGGCCGGCGAGGCCGGGGGCGCGGGGAACCCCGGGCAGGGCGGCGGCGGGGGCGGCGGCGCGAAGGCGGCGGGCGCCCTCAGTTGCGTCGTAGTCCTCAGCCGGTATGGGGCGGCCGGCGGGGGCGGCGGGGGCGGCGGCTGCGGCGGGCTGGGAGGGCCGGGCGGCGGGGCGGGAGGCTCGAGCATCGCGCTCGTCTCACTCGCCTCCTCGATGACGCTCGAGGCGAGCACGCTCCAGGCAGGCAGAGGCGGCGCGGGCGGCGCCGGCGCCGCCGGACAGAGTGGAGGGGCATCCGGCCTGCCGGGCCGCGGTGGTCGGGGCTCCAGCGCCAACACGCCGAGCGGCTGTGACGGCGGCTACGGCGGTGAGGGGGGCAGCGGCGGACCGGGCGGCGGCGGCGCGGGCGGGCACTCACTCGCCATCGCCTATCGGGGGACCATCCCGACCATCAGCGGCGCGACCTCGCTCGACCACGACGACGCGGGTAGCGGCGGCGTCGACGGTACCGGCGGCACCGCGCACGCCGGCGCGAAGGGAACCGCGGAAGGCGCGCTCGCGTTCTGAGCTGCCCTGCTCCAGGATCGCGAAGTAAGCAGGAGCTCATTCGCCGAATACTGGCGATTTCCTCGAGCGCGAGCGAGGCTTGGGCTCGGAATGTCTCAGCACGCGCCGATGGCTCGCGTCGCGAGCACCCTGGCGCTCGGGGTGGTCGCGGTGGCAGCAGCTTGTGAGCGACGGAGCGCCCTGGACGCGCCGGCGGGGCCGAGCGCGAGCGCGGCGCCAATGACGCGCGCGGTCGCCGCGACGCCGGCCGCGACGCATGAGCCCACCATCCTCGCTCCGGCCGCGGTCGCGGTCGCGAGCCCCTGCCCGGACGGGATGGCGCTCATCGGCGAGAAGTTCTGCATCGACAAGTGGGAGGCGGCGACCGAGAACCCCGACGGGACCCTTCACTCGCCGTATCACCGGGTGAAGGCGACGCCGGTGAAGGCGGTGAGCCGCGCCGGCGTGGTGCCGCAGGCGTACATCGGCGAGGAGCAGGCCGAGGCGGCCTGCGGGCGCGCCGGCAAGACGCTCTGCACCACGGAGGAGTGGATGACGGCGTGCAGCGGCGCGAAGGGTCCGAAGCGGCCTTATCCGTACGGGATGCAGCGCCAGAAGGCGCTCTGCAACACCGAACGGACGCTGCACCCGACGGTCCCGGTGTTCGGCACGCCCCGCTTCGACGCGCTCTCGCTGAACAGCCCGCTCTTGAACCAGCAGCCCGACACCCTCGCGAGGACCGGCGAGTTCGCGGGCTGCGTGACTCCCGAGGGCGTGCACGATCTCTACGGCAACCTGCTCGAGTGGACGCGCGGGGCGAAACCGCGCCCGTTCATGATGGGCGGGCACTACCTCGACGGCGTGAAGCACGGGCTCGGCTGCGCCTACGTCACCGACGGGCACGGCGACCAGTACAGCGATTTCACGACCGGGTTTCGCTGCTGCGCGAAGCCCGACCCCGGCAAGCTCGCGAGCTTCGTCGCCGAGCACGCCGAGGCGAGGCTCGCGGCGTACCGGCCGCCCGCGCCGCCGAAGGACGGCAGCTCGCGCGATCCGGAGGGGATGCGGAGCTTCGAGAACGCGCGCGGGCGCTTGCCGGAGGTGGCGCCGCCCGCGTACGAGCCCGCCGATGCCGCCTGCCCGATCGACATGGTGCGGGTGCAGGGCGGACGCTGCCCCGACGTGGTGGAGCGCTGCCTCGAGTGGCTGCCGCACCGACAAGCGGGCCAGCTTACCTCGTGCGCGCGGTTCGCAGAGCCCACGGTGTGCCGGAGCGCAGCGCGCACGCCGATGGATTACTGCATCGATCGCTACGAGTTCACGCCGGAGGGCTACGACTACCCGCTCACGCACGTGAACTGGACCGAGGCAGGCCTGCTCTGCAGCCGCATGGGGAAGCGACTCTGCGTCGAGGAGGAGTGGGAGTTCGCCTGCGAGGGCGAGGAGGCGGTCCCCTACCCTTACGGCTACACGCGTGACGCCGAGCGCTGTCACCACGACATCCCGGAGCTCGAGCTGGTGCGCGCGCGCGACGACTTCATCGATCATCGCGTGAAGCGCGACGCGCTCCCCGGCTGCGTGAGCCCGTTCGGCGTCTACAACCTGGTCGGCAACGTCGACGAGTGGACCACGCGCCCGGGCGGGCAGCCCTATCCGTCGATCCTGCGCGGCGGGTGGTGGTTCATGGGGCGCAACCGCTGCCGCGCGGCGACCTCGAACCACAGCCAGCTCTACGCGGGGGTGCAGACCGGGTTTCGCTGCTGCAAGGCGTCGCGCGGCAAGTAGCGCGCGAGGCCGAGGGGCCGCGCCTCACTCGATGTCGCCGTGGACCTTGAGCGCCTGCTCGACCAGCTCGAGCGCGAGCTCGACGTCATCGGCCTCGAGCGCAGGCGCGGCGAGCCGCGCGCGGCGCGCGCCGCCCACGAGCAGGCGCGCGCCGCCGCAGGCGCGACACACCAGGCCTCCGCGCCGAGGATCGAGCATCGCGCGGCGTCCCGGCTCGCAGGTGCGCCCGCAGCCCACGCAGCGCTCGAGCTCGAGCCCCCACCCGAGCGCGCCCAGCAACCGGAGCCCCGCCTCGGCGAGGTGCAGGCGGGGCGAGCGCGCGTCGCCCGGATCATCGAGGCGCTCGAGCAGCTCGCTCGTGATGCGCCATACCTCGGGCTCGGGCGTGCGCGGCGGAGCGGCGCGACGCACCCAGCCGAGCGCGCGCCCGGCGACCTCCATTCGCTCGAGCTCGCCGGTGAGCCGGCGGCGCGGCTGCGCGAGCGTCGACTCGGCGAGCGTCATGAGCTCGGCGCGCGGGCGCTCCTCGAGCCGCACGCGGAGCGTGTGCATCGACTCGAGCGCGCCGCCGAACCGCTTGGCGCTCCGGCGCGCGCCGCGCGCGAGCGCCGAGACGCGCCCGTGCGACTCGGTCAGGAGCGTGACGACGAGGTCCGACTCGCCGTAGGCGACGCGACGGAGCAGCAAGGCACGGGTGATGTGCGTCGCCATGACAGCTCCTGCGGCATGTCGTCGCCGCGCGGTTTGAGCACGATGCTGAGCGCGAGCGTGAACAGGATGAGCAAGAGCACGAACGCGATGGCGACCCCCACGCGGCGGCTGCGACCCTGCTTGGTCGGACTCGAGATGGGCAGCGGAGTGACCCAGGCCACGCGCCGGCTGGCGGTATAGCGCGCGAGCACCTCGTCCGGCTCGACGCCGAGGCTGCGCGCGTAGGACTTCAGGAATCCGCGGACGAACACCTCGCCCGGCAGCTCGTCGAATTGATCGGCCTCGATCCGCTCGACGCTCGACATCGGGACCCGTGTCGCGCGAGAGATCTCCTCGACGCTCATCCGGCGCTCTTCGCGCTGCCGTCGCAGGTATTGCCCGACCGTCTCCATGCGCGCGCCCGAGCCTACTTGAGTTTGTCGAGGGTGGCGGCGCAATCTTTCCCGGTCGGGCTCCGCGCGTCGAGCTCGACGCACCGCGCGAGATCCGCCCGCGCTTCGTCCGCGCGGCCGAGCGCGGCGCGCGCGCGCCCGCGCCCCGCGAAGCCGGCGTTGAGCGA
>JAPSGB010000011.1:0-136664 GCA_035063585.1 Polyangiaceae bacterium | reverse complement strand
CCGACCTCCCCGGCGGCGCCGCCGGCGCGGCCGGCGGCGCGGGGGCCGGGGGTCAGGGCGGCGCGGCCGGCGGCGCGGGAGCCGGCGGTCAGGGCGGCGCGACCGGCGGCGCCGGCGGGCAGACCGGCACCGGCGGCGCGGGCGGGCAGACCGGCACCTGCGACCCCGCGCTCACCCCGCGCGAGGACGCCTGCGTCATCGACGAAACGTACGGCGTCTTCGCCTCGCCCACCGGTGACGACCTCGCCGGCGACGGCTCCCGAGCCGCCCCCTACGCCACCCTCGGCAAGGCCATCGACATCGCCAAGACGCAGCAAAAACGCGTCTACGCCTGCGCCGACGGCGGAGACTTCAACGAGCGCTTGACCATCGACGCCGCCCGCGACGGCGTCGAGCTCTTCGGCGCCATGCGCTGCAGCGACTGGAGCTACTCCGCCGCCCTCCGCACCCCCACCCGCTCCCCCGACGCCATCGCCGCCACCATCAAGAACACCGGCCTCGGCCTCCGCCTCGAGGACTTCAAGCTCCAGCCCGCCGCCAACACCCCCGCCGGCGAGTCCAGCTTCGCGCTCATCATCGACTCCGCCGCCAACGTCACCCTCCGCCGCGTCGACCTCGTCGCCTCGCCCGGCGGCGCGGGCCCCGACGGCGCCGACGGCGCCGACGGCGCCGACGGCGCGACCGGCGCCGCGAGCGGCTCCCCCGCCGACTGCGCCCCGAGCGCCCCGGGCGTGCAGACCGGCGGCGCCTGGAACGGCCAGAGCGCGTGCGGCTCGCTCGGCGGCGCAGGCGGTACGGCCAAGAAGAGCTCCGCCGCCGGGGGCCCGGGAGATCCGGGCTCCCCCCAGGAAAGCGTCACTCCCCCCGACGTGAACAACGGCGGTCCCGGCTCGACCTCCGCGGGCGCGAGTGGCACGCAGGGAAGCGCGGGTTCAGACGGCAACCCCGGCGTTCCCGGCGCGGCGGCGCTGCCCGCGGGCGTCTTCGGCCCGAGCGGCTTCACCCCCGCCGGCGGCCACGACGGCACCGACGGCCGCACCGGCCAGGGCGGCGGCGGCGGCGGCGCCAGCCGCGGCACCGCCACCTGCCTCGGCGCCAGCGGCGGCGCCGGCGGCATGGGCGGCTGCGGCGGTAAGCGCGGCGCGGCCGGCGGCGGCGGCGGCGCCAGCGTCGCGCTCCTCTCCCTCGACAGCGCCGTCGTCCTCGACGGCTGCACCCTCACCGCCGCCGATGGCGGCAACGGCGGCAAGGGCGGAAACGCCGGCGACGGCGGGAGCGGAAAGCCGGGTGGCGAAGGCGGCACGAAGGCAACCGGCGTCGGCAGCGGAGGCAACGGAGGCAAGGGCGGCAACGGCGGCGTCGGCGGCTCCGGCTCCGGCGGCTCGGGCGGCCCGAGCTACGCGCTCGTCTTCTCCGGCGTGGGCCCCGCCCAGGTCGGCGCCACCTCCCTCGCCCACGGCAGCGGCGGCGCCAAGGGCCCCGGCGGCTCGGTCGCCGGCGCCGGCCTCGACCCCGCCCCCGACGGCTCCGCCGGCGACGCCGGCGCCACCCTGAAGCTCGACTGACCCATGACCCACTCGCACCCGAGGACCGCCCCGATGCCCGAAACCCCGCGCCCGTCCCATCCGACCCCGCGCCGGCGCGTCGCGCCGCTCGAGCCGCTCCGCGCCCAAGCCGCGACCCTCGCTCTCACGCTCTGCGCGTCGCTGCTCGCTGGGTGCAGCTCCGAGAGCGTCGGCTGCGGCGACACGCACACCTGCGGCGCCGCCGGCGCGGCCGGCAGCGCGGGGGCCGGGGGTCAGGGCGGCGCGGCCGGCGGCGCGGGGAGGGGCACGCAGCCCGAGTGCGTGGCTGACCCCGACTGCGACGACGGCCTTGGCTGCAACGGCGAGGAGCAGTGCCTCGAGGGGCGCTGTGTCGGCGGAACGCCGTTCGAGTGCGCGAACCCCGACGCGAAGCACTGCGCCCTCGGCGCGTGCGAGGAGACCGCGGGCGGCCCGCGCTGCCAGGTGACCGCGCTCGACGCCGACAGTGACGGCCACCCGAGCGCGGCCTGCGCGGCGAGCCCGGGCGACGACTGCGATGACGAGAACGCCGCCGTTCACCCGAGCGCGACCGAGCTCTGCAACGGTATCGACGACGACTGCGACGGCAAGCTCGATCTCGACGACGGGCTCGTGCTCTCGGGCTCGAACGCGGCGTTTGTCTCAGTGAGCGGCGACGTCCTGCCGCCAAAGCTCGCGTGGGGGCCGAACTCGAAGACGTTCGGCGTGGTGTGGGCGGACGAGCACACCGGTACGAGCAAAGTGTATTTCCAGCCCATGAGCTCGGCGGGCACCGCGTTCGGCGACGTTCCGCTCGCCATCACCGGAGGGACGTCTTCTCCCTCCAGCGAGAACGCACCCGCCATCGCGTGGGGCGAGACGCGGTTCGGGATCGCGTGGGAGGACAGCGACGGGAGCGTCATCCGCTTCACCCGGGTGGGGGCTGACGGGTTCCGCGTGGACAAGCCGGTGACGCTCGGGAACGGGTGGAACCCGGCGGTCACCTGGGACGCGGGCACCAAGCAGCACATCGTCACTTGGGCCGACGATGACACGCTCTTCGCGCGCAGAGTGAAGCAGGATGGCACGCTCGGCAACGTGCTCACC
The DNA here is from genome assembly GCA_035063585.1 of Polyangiaceae bacterium. GTDB lineage: Bacteria > Myxococcota_A > Polyangia > Polyangiales > Polyangiaceae > JAPSGB01. The sequence continues at coordinate 134,013 of JAPSGB010000011.1, read as the reverse complement.
ATCGAGACGACCAGCGCACACTTCGGGGCCCCGAGCGCGGCGTTCTCGGGCTCGACGCTCGGCCTCGTCGCGGAAAATTCGACGGATGCTGCCTGGTCGAGCTCGAAGATCCGCTTCGCGACGCTCACGGGCGCCCCGGCGCTCCTCGGCGCAATCGATCTCACTTCCGCCCCGCCGAGAGGGTTGTTCAACAGCGGTCCGGCTATCGCCGGCGCGAGCGCGGGTTTCTCGATTGTATGGCAACCGAGCACGTCGCTCCTCGACACCACCCTCCGATACGAGGAGCGGAGAGCCGATCGGTCGCTCGCGTGCGGGCCCGTCGAGCTCGATGACGGCTTCATGCGCCCCGCCATCGTCACCCACCCTTCGGGCAGCGTGATCGCGACCATCGTCAGGAATGGGTCGTCGGGCGTCGGTCGCATCGGCCTCTGGCGGATCGCGCCCGGGTGCAAGCCCGCGGCAAAACCCACGCTCGTCATGGACGGAGTTCCCACGGCGCTGCCGAGCATCGCCTTCGGCGAAGGCAAGGGCTTCGCGGTCCTGTGGGGGCAGGAGAACCCGACGACCGGAAAACATGAGATCTGGAGCCGCACCTTCGGGCCGCGCTACTGCGACTAGGAGCATGGCGCACCCGAGGAGCTTGGCGCTCGCCGCGCTCGCGCTCGGCGCGGCGCTCGCCGCCGGCTCGGCGCCGCGGCTGGCCCGCGCCGAGCCGACCCCCAAGGAGATCGAGGCCGCGCGCGCCCTCTTCACCGCAGCGAGCCAGCACGAGCGCGCGGGCGACTACGCGAGCGCCGCGGACGAGCTCCGGCGCGCGCTCGCCATCAAGGAGACGCCCGGGCTCCGCTATCACCTCGCCTACGCGCTCGAGCGGCAAGGCCGGCTCGCCGAGGCGCTCGCCGAGTACGAGCGCGCCGGCGCGCTCATCCGCGGCGGTGCCGCCGCGCCGGACGTCGAGGCGCTCCTCGCGCCAGCGCAGGAGGCGCTCGCGCGGCGCGTGCCCACGCTCGAGCTCCGGCTCTCTCCCGCCGGAGCCGAGCTGCGCGTGACCCTCGACGGCGCGCCGCTCGCGCCCGCCGAGCTCGCGGCGCCCCTGCGGCTCGATCCCGGCGAGCACCTCGTGGAGGCGACCGCGCCGGGCTATCGGCGCGTCGCCCGGCGCGTCACGCTCGCCGAGGGCGACGCGCGCTCGGAGACGCTCGAGCTCGCCCGAGCGCCAGCCGCTCTGAAGCCGGCCCCCGCGGGCGCACCGGCCGCGGCGCCCGCGGCCGACACCAGCTCGCTCTCGACCGGCTCGCCGGCGCGCTGGCTGGTCATCGGCGGAGAGGCGGCGCTCACCGTGACGGCGCTCACGTTCGGGCTCGCCTACACCGCCGCGCGCTCGAACGCCGCCGGCCGCGCGGACGACGCGAGCCTGGCCATCGAGCGGCTCGCGCCCGGAGATTCGGCGGCCTGCGTGGGGCCGACCGCGAAGCTCGCGGCCCCCTGCGGGGAGCTCGCCCGCGCCCTCGACGATCACGCGAGCGCCGGCCGCGTGGCGACCGGCTCCTTCATCGTGGCGGGCGCGGGAGCGGCGAGCGTCGTCCTCACGCTGCTGCTCTGGCCGCGCCGCTCGAGCGCCTCGGTCGGCCTCGCGCCGCTACCCGCGGGCGGGCTCGCCGGCAGCGTCGCCGGCGCGTTCTGACGTCCCTGACGGAAACCTGTGGGCGGCGCTGCCGGCTCGCTACGGGCTGCCGCCCAGCTCGGCGAGCGCCTTCGCCGCCGCCTTGCCGAGCGCGCTGTCGCCCGCCGAGGCGACCGCCTTCTCGAGCTCGCTCTTGGCCTCGGCGCGCTTGCCCGCCGCGCGGAGGAAGAGCCCGAGGTAGTAGTGCGCCGAGGCGGACTTCGGATCGAGCTTGATGGCCGCCTCGTAGTCGGCGCGCTCGCCCTTCGCGTCTTTGAGCTCGTGCCGGCAGAGCCCGCGGCGCACCAGCAGCGCCGGCGAGGGCTTCCGCATGATGGCGGGCTCGAGCGCCGCGATGCACTTCGCGGGCTCGCCGAACTTCCCGTAGAGGCTCGCGACCGAGATGAGCACGTCCTCCCCGCCGGACTCGATCCGGTCGAGCTCGGCTAGGGCATTTTTTGTCTGCCCGGCGCGGAAGAGCGCGTCGGCGTACGCGAGGCGCAGCGAGGGGTCGTCCGGGGCGACCGCGATCGCCGCCGCGTAGGCGGGCGCGGCGCGCGCGGCGTCCCCGGCGGCGTCGAGGCAGAGCGCGCGGTTCACGATGAGCTCACGCTGCTTCGGCTCCGCGGCGAGCCCCTGCTCGACCACGCTCGCGCACCCGGCGCCGTCGCCGGCGTCGAGCAGGAGCGCGGAGAGGTACACCGCGGCGTCGACGTGCTTCGGCTCGAGCGCGAGCGCCTCGCGGTAGAGCGCGATGGCGGCCTCGGTCTCGCCGGTCTTCTCGCTCGCGACGCCGAGGAGGAACGCGGCCTGCGCGTCCTTCGGGTGCTGGGCGCGCGCGGCCGTGAGCAGCCGCTTCGCCTTCTCGAAGTCCTCGGCCTGGATGGCGTCGAAGGCCTCGGCCACCTCCCGGCTCGCCGCGGCGGGCGCCCGCGAGGGCTCACTCGGGCCGTCCTCGGCCGCGAGCGGCGGCGGGGCCGGGTGCTCCGCGGGCTCGGACGGGCCGCCACAAGCGGCGAGGAGCCCAGCGAGGGCGATGAGCGCGATCGTTCGGCGCTGCGTCATGGTGATGCTCTCCCGGTATCTGCTCTGGCGATGGCGGTGAGGAGGCGAGCGCGGATCGCCTCCATGCGGGCGGCGTCCGCCACCTTGGCGCCGCTCGCGTCGGTCACGTAGAAGACGTCGGCAACCCGCGTGCCCTCGGTGTTGATCTTGGCGAGCGCGATCTCGAGCCCGGCCTCTTGCAGCGTGTGGGCGAGCCAGAAGAGCAGCGCGGGCCGATCCCGGGTGATCACCTCGATGACGGTGTGATCGACCGACGCGCGGTCGTCGAAGGTCACCTTGCTCGCGACTCCCGGCGTCGGGCGCTCGGCGAGCCGACTCGGCCGCCCCTGCCCGCCGAGGAGCTCGGCCGCGGTGAGCTCGCCCGCGATGAGCCGGCGGAGCTCACGCTCGACGCGCGGCGCGGCGGCGCGCGCGGCCTCGGCCTCGCTCCCGCTCCGCACCCAGAAGAGATCGAGCGCGCGCCGGCGCCCGCTCGGCTCGACGAACGAGTAGATCTGCGCGCCGAGGATGTAGAGGCGCGCCGCCGAGAGCGCCGCGGTGATCCGCGCGAGCAGCCCCGGGCCGTCGTCGGCGAGGACCGCGAGCTCGACGTAAGGGTCGTCCGCGCCGACCACCGCGACCGCGGCGGGCGCCCCCGCGGCTCCCGCGACGAAGCCGGCGTGCCGCGCGATATCGGCCGGCTCGTTGGCGACCAAGTAGCGCTCGGGGACCGCGCGGAGGAAGTGCTCGAGGAAGCCGCGCTCGCGCGGCCCGACGAGCTCGACCACCCGCGCCACGAGCGCGTCGCGATCGCTCGGCGACGGCGCCTCGCCGGACAGGACGCGCGCGGCGGCGAGGTAGAGCTCGTCGAGCATGCGCGCCTTCCAGCTCGTCATCGCGGTGGGGCTCGTGGTGGAGACGTCCGCCACCGTGAGTAGGTAGAGCTCGGCGAGCCCTTCGAGCCCGTGGACGTCGCCGAGGAACGCGGAGATGGTCCGCGGATCGTCCACGTCGCGGCGCGTCGCGACGTGATACATCGCGAGGTGCTTCGAGACGAGGTGCGCGACCTCGCGGATGTCCTGCTCGGGGACCCGCAGGCGCTCGAGGATGGGCCCGGCGAGCTCCGCGCCGCGTTCGGAGTGGCTGCCGCCGCCGAGATCCTTGCCGACGTCGTGCAGCAAGGTGGCGAAGAAGAGCACCCGCGGCCGCGCGACCTCGGCGGCGAGCCGCGAGGCGAGCGCGTGCTCGGCCGCGAGCTCGCCGCGCACGAGCGCCTTCAACCGATCCACCGCGGCGACCGAGTGCGCGTCCACCGTGAGCACGTGGTAGACGTCGTGATGCACGCGGCCGACCACCGGAGAAAACTCGGGGATCATCGCCACGAGGAGCCCGACGTCGTGGAGCTCCTGCAGGATCGAGCCGTTCTTGAAGCGCGCCCGCTGGGCGTCGGTGAGCAGCCGCGTGAAGAGGCGCGCCGCCTCCTCGCTCGCGCGGAGCTTCTCGCAGAGCGCGGGCTGCGCGGCCATGCGCGCCACCGCGTCGCGCGCGAAGGGGTAGACGGGCGCGCCGCGCTGCACCGCCTCGTCGTAGAGCCGGAACGCGAGCGCGGGCTCGTCCTCGAGCGCGGACGGCTCGCCGAAGGAGACCGCGTCGTTGATGAGCTTGAGGCCCGCGCCGATGGAGAGCTCGTGCGGGCGACGGAGCGGCGGCGGCATGGCCCGCTCGACGATCATCTCGCGCGTCCACGCGAGCACCCGCGCGTTGCGGTAATATTCGCTCATCAGCCGCTCGACGCTCGAGGCGCTCGAGCCATAGCCGAGCTCGGCCGCGAGCTGCTCCTGCCGCTCGAAGCTCAGGCGGTCCGAGCGCCGCCCCGCGGAGAGGTGCAGGAGGTTGCGGATCCGCCAGAGGAGGTTCTGCGACTCTTCGATCCGTTGCCACTCGCGCGGCACCAGGACGCCGAGCCGCACGAGCTCGCCGAGCTCCGCCACCCGCCAGCGCGCGCGCGCCGCCCAGTGCGCGACGTCGAGGTCGCGCAGCCCGCCCGGGCCGTTCTTCACGTCCGGCTCGAGCAGGTACACCGACCCGCCATAGCGCTCGTGACGCTGCGAGGCGCGGGTCGCGAGCTGCTCCAGGAAACCGCCGATGGCGCCCGCGCCGAACAGCCCCTCGAAGGCGCGCCGGAGCATGGCGTCGGCGAGGCCGGGCTCGCCGCTCACCGTGCGCCAGTCGAGCAGCGTGGTCGCGGTCGGCAGATCCGCGCGGGCGAGCTCGAGGAGCTGCTCCGGCGTGACGACCTGGTGCCCGATGGTGAGCCCGGCGTCCCAGAGCGGGTAGAGCAGCGCCTCGGCGAGCCGCGCCGCGCCGTCCGGATCCGCCTCGCAGAGGAGCCGCACGTCGAGATCGCTGCCGAAGGCCACCACGCGCCGGCCGTAGCTGCCGACCGCGCCGAGCGACGCCGGGCGCCACGAGCCCTCCGCGCAGAGCACGGCCTGCACCGCCTGAAAGAGCGACGCGAGCACGCCGTCGAAGGACTTCGCGTGGCGGCGCGCGGCGGGCAGCCCGCCCTCCTCGCCGCCCTCGCGGATCATCGACTCGACCGCGGCGCGGTGCCGCGCGACGTAGAGCTTGAGCTCGGACGCCAGCGTCGAAGAGAACCGCTCGAGGAGCGGGCCGGGTCTGTCCACCGAGCGGGTCGATTGCATGCGGGAACCCACGGCGGCGGCCCCCGAGGCCCGCGCCGGGCACCTCTTATAGCGCAGAGGCCCGGGCGGGGCGCGCGGCGAATCGACCCCCGGGCGCCGGCCGCGCCGGGCCGGGCTCCCCTCCCCGGGCGAGCTCTGGCGTATCGTCGTGCCCGGACCCCGCGCCCCCGCCGCGCGGGCTCGTGCTAGGCTCGCGCCGATGCTCGAGCGGCTGCGCGCCGTCGCTGCCCTCTCCCTGGCGCTCCTCGCGCTCGTGTTCGCGCCACGGGCGGAGGGCAGCGTGGCGCGGGCGGTCACCCTGCGGGCGCTGGTCACGCGGAGCGCGCTGGTCGCGACCTGCACGCCGCTCGAGGCGACCAGCCGCTGGGAGAACGTGGGCGGCCGGCGGCGGATCGTGACCGACACCCGCGTCCGCGTCGACCGCCGCGTGGCGGGCGAGGCGCTCGGCGGCGAGCTCATCGTGCGGACGCTCGGCGGGCAGGTCGGCGAGGTCGGACAGGTGGTGAGCGGCGAGGCGGTGCTCATCCCGGGCGAGGCGTCGCTGCTCTTCTTCACGCGGCGCGCCGACGGCCAGCTCGCGGTGACCGCCCTGGCGCAGGGTCAGTTCCGGCTCGCGCCGGACGCGCAGGGCGTGGTGCGGCTCCACCCGAGCCCCTGGCGGGCGACCCTGGTCGACGCGCGCGACTCGGCGGCCCGCGCGCTCGCGGGGCGCGCGCTCCCCGAGGCCACGCGGCTCATCGAAGAGGCGGCGCGTGCGAAGTAGGCCGGGCGGGCTGCTGATCGCCGCGCTCGCGCTCCTCACGGCGGCGCCGGCGCGCGCGTTCTGTCGCACCACCACCTGCCAGCCGGGCGACGCCGCCGCGCCCTGCTCGACCGACTCGAACGGGTGCCTGGTCGGCGGAGAGCCGCTCTTCTGGGCGGGCGCGTGCGTGTCCTACAGCGTGCAGCGCGATGGCTCGCCGCTCCGGGGGATCAGCGCGAAGGACGCCGAGCTCGCCGTCGGCGCGGGGTTCTCGAGCTGGATGGGCGCCGCCTGCGCGGGGGGCGCGGGCCCGTCGATCGGCGTGGTGTCGCGCGGGCTCGTGAGCTGCGATCGGCAGGAGTACAGCTCGAACCACGGCAACGCCAACGTGTGGATGTTCCGCGACGACGACTGGCCCTACGACGACACCGGCGCGACCCTCGCGCTCACGACCGTCACTTATAACCGCCGCACCGGCGAAATCTACGACGCCGACGTCGAGGTGAACTCGCACGACAACGAGATCACCCTCGGGGACGGGCGGATCGCCTTCGACTTCCTCTCCATCGCGACCCACGAGGCCGGCCACTTCCTCGGGCTCTCGCACAACCCGCGCGACCCCGACGCCACCATGACCCCCGGCTATTTCCAGGGCACGGTCGCGCTCCGCACCCTCGAGAGCGACGACGTCGCGGGGATCTGCGCGAGCTACCCGCCGGGGCGGAGCGCGGGCCGGTGCGACGACACGCCGCGCCATGGCTACTCGACGGTCTGCGCGGGCGACGACGAAGTCGAGGGCTGCACCGCGTGCGCGAGCGCGCCCGGCCGCGCGGGGCAGCGCCCCTGGCCCCTGGCGTTCGCGGCCGCGACCGCGCTCGGCGCCGCGCTCCGCCGCCGCCGGCGCGCGCCGCGGTGAGGTTCATCTATGAACATTTCCGTTGCTCCGTGGTCAGCGCGGCGCGGCGCGATGTTCATATATGAACATATCCGTTGCTTGATGGTCAGCACGGCGCGGCCGGCGAGGTTCATCTACGAACATTTCCGTTGCTCCATGGTCAGCGCGGCGCGGCCGGCGGCGCGGCGCGAGTCACGGGGCGCGTGACACGCCCGGAGCGCGTCACGAAACGGGGTTGTGACGGAGACAACGGCGATTCGCGACGCGTTCGGCGCGCGCGACGGCCCGGTACGCGTCACGAAACGGGGTTGTGACCGAGACAACGGCGATTCGCGACGCGTTCGGCGCCCGCGACGGCCCGGCACGCGTCGCGAAACGGGGTTGTGACCGAGACAACGGCGATTCGCGACGCGTTCGGCGCCCGCGACGGCGCGCGACGGCGCGCGGAGCGCTTGGACGCCGCGGGCACGCGTCGCGAAACGGGGTTGTGACCGAGACAACGGCGATTCGCGACGCGTTCAGCGCGCGCGACGGCGCGCGACGGCGCGCGACGGCGCGCGACGGCGCGCGACGGCGCGCGGAGCGCTTGGACGCCGCGGGCACGCATCGCGAAACGGGGTTGTGACCGAGACAACGGCGATTCGCGACGCGTTCAGCGCGCGCGACGGCCCGGTACGCGTCACGAAACGGGGTTGTGACCGAGACAACGGCGATTCGCGACGCGTTCGGCGCGCGCGACGGCGCGCGACGGCGCGCGGAGCGCTTGGACGCCGCGGGCACGCGTCACGAAACCGCGTTGTGACCGAGACAACGACGATTCGCGACGCGTTCAGCGCGCGCGACGGCCCGGCACGCGTCACGAAACCGCGTTGTGACGGAGACAACGGCGATTCGCGATGCGTTCGGCGCGCGCGACGGCCCGGTACGCGTCACGAAACGGGGTTGTGACCGAGACAACGGCGATTCGCGACGCGTTCGGCGCCCGCGACGGCGCGCGACGGCGCGCGGAGCGCTTGGACGCTGCGGGCACGCGTCGCGAAACGGGGTTGTGACCGAGACAACGGCGATTCGCGACGCGTTCAGCGCGCGCGACGGCCCGGCACGCGTCGCGAAACGGGGTTGTGACGGAGACAACGGCGATCCGCGACGCGTTCAGCGCGCGCGACGGCCCGCGACGACGCGCGACGGCCCGCGACGGCGCGCGGAGCGCTCGGACGGCGCGGGCACGCGTCACGAAACCGCGTTGTGACCGAGACAACGACGATTCGCGACGCGTTCAGCGCCCGCGACGGCCCGCGACGGCCCGCGACGGCGCACGGCGCCCGCGACGGCCCGCGACGGCGCACGGCGCCCGTCAGATGCTCTCCGTGATCCGACGCCGGCCGCGCCGGCACCCTCCCCTCCCTCTCGCCCGCGCGCGGTCGCGAAGGGGAGCGCTCGAACGGCCGGAGGGAAGCCGGGCGAAGGGACCTCGCGGGCGCTGCCATCGGACGCGGCGAGCGACGGCCGCCCCCCGCGCTCCGCGAGCGTACCGTCGCTCGCCCGCCGCGGAATGCCGCCCGCGCGCTCGGCGCCGCCCTCCGCTGCGGCCGGCGCGAGCCGCTGGAACCGGCGGAGCGGGTGCGGTAAAGGTCGCCTTCGCGCTTCGTGCGTGAACATGAAGGAGAGCCTCCGTGCAGCGTCCGCTTCGTCTCTTGGGTTTGGTCTTGGTCGGCGCGATGGCCGCGGGGGTCGTCGCCTGCTCGGGCGGCGACGATGACTCGCCGAAGGGCGGCACGGGCGGCTCCGGCGCGACCGGCGGCGGCTCCTCGACGGGGGGCACCAGCGGCGGCACCTGCGGCCCGGTCTCCGCGGAGTTCCCCGGGAAATGCGCGCTCGGCGCCGACTCGCTCTGCTGCGACACCACCCTGCCGGTGTTGACGGTGACGAAGAGCGGCCAGCAGGTGGCGCCGGATTGGTCCTGCATCACCGGCGCCGGTGGCGCCGGTGGCGCGGCCGGAAGCGGCGCCGGTGGCGCGGCCGGAAGCGGCGCGGCCGGCGCGGCCGGTGGGCCGCAGCGGATCTTCGTCGTGAAGGACTTCCTCACGGGCAACGCGGTGCCGGACCTCGACGTCGATCTCTACGAGGGCGACCACATCTACGGGCAGACGCCCTTCGCCTCGGGGACCACCAAGGGCCCGGAGAGCGGCGGCCCGGCCGAGCTGAACGACGGGGAGCTCTTCTTCCCGACGCCGGCCGCGTCCGTCATCGCGTATCACGTCCACGCCAAGCCCAACGTAGCCAAGGAGTTCTACGGCTTCGGCGATCGGATGTTCGCGCCGCCGCGCCGCATCGAGGGGACCACCATCCGTCCGTCGGACTACGCGACGCTCGCGACCGCGGTGGCCAACGCCTACCCGGGCACGACCCCGGGTTGGACGCCGCCGGCCGGCTACGGCATCGTGGCCGCGCCCATTCGCGACTGCGACGACGACGATCTCCGCGGGGCGCGCTTCGTGCTGGTGGACGGTGACACCGGCAAGCCGCTGCCGGCCGGCAACTGCGACACCGACGCCCGCTACATCTACTCGGACGCGGACGTGCCCCAGCCGAAGTGCACCTTCTCGCACCCGAAGCAGTCGCTCGGGGTGGTCATCAACGTGCCCCCGAACACGGACGCCGCGACGGCCGCGCACAAGTACAAGCTCCAGTTCTGGGGCCGAATCTCCGAGAGCGACGCCGAGCCGGTCCTCTTCATGGAACAGGAGGTCGAGGTGTTCGCCGACGCGGTGACCGTCTACCAGCTCCTGCCGAACGTCCGGCGCTGACCCCGCGCGGTGCGGCGCTGCCCGCCGAGCCGCCCGGGCTCGCCGCCGGCTCAGGCCGGCGGCAGCGGCGCGAGCCCCGCGTCCCGGATGAGCTCCTGGTCGGTGTCGCGGCCGGGGTTCGGCGTGGTGAGCAGCTTGTCACCGTAGAAGATGCTGTTGGCGCCCGCGTAGAGGCAGAGGAGCTGCGCCTCGCGCGGCAGCTCGGTGCGCCCCGCGCTCAGCCGCACCTTGGAGCGCGGCATGATGGAGCGCGCGGTCGCGATCATCCGAACCAACTCGAGCGGATCGATGGGCGGCAGCGCCGCGAGCGGGGTCCCCTCGACGCGGACGAGCGCGTTGATGGGCACGCTCTCCGGGTGCGGGTCGAGCTGGGCCAGCTCGATGAGCATGTTGCAGCGGTCGTCGATGCTCTCGCCCATCCCGATGATGCCGCCCGAGCACACCGTGATCCCGGCCGCGCGCACGTTACGAATCGTCGAGAGCCGATCGTCGAAGGTGCGCGTGGTGATGATCTGCTCGTAGAACTCCCGCGAGGTGTCGAGGTTGTGGTTGTAGGCGGAGAGCCCCGCTTCCTTGAGCTCCAGGGCCTGCTCGGGCTCGAGCTTTCCGAGCGTGACGCAGGCCTCGAGGTCGAGCGCGCGCACGCCGCGCACCATCTCGAGCACCTTCTCGAAGGCCGGGCCAGCCTTCACGCCGCGCCAGGCGGCGCCCATGCAGAAGCGCGTCGCGCCGTTGTCCTTCGCGCGCCGGGCTGCCGTGAGCACCTCGTCGACGGTCATCATCGCCTCCGGCTTCACGCTCGTGTGGTTCCGGCTCGACTGCGGGCAGTACGCGCAATCCTCCGGGCAGCCACCCGTCTTCACGCTCACGAGCGTGCAGAGCTGGACGTGCTGGGTGTCGTGATGACGGACGTGAACCGCGCGCGCTCGATCGATGAGCTCGAACAGCGGGAGATCGTGAATAGCTCGCACCTCGGCGAGCGCCCAGTCATGACGGAGGTCGGACATCGGCCCCGTCCATAGCAGATCCGCGCGCGCGGCGCGCGGCGCGCGCGCCGCTCCCCGAGGCGCGCCCGCTCCCCGCGGACCGGGGCGCTCGAACGCGCCGCCGGCCGCGCCGTCAAAACCCCATGGCGGAGCGGGCGGCGGCGCGATGCGCGGCTCGCCCGGGTCGAGGAAGTCAAAACCCCATGGCGGAGCGGGCGGTGTCGCGATCGACCAGGCCCTCGCGGACCAGCTGCTTTACGGCCGTCTCGAAGGTCTGCATGCCGTAGGGGTGCGCGCCGCCGTCCATCAGCTCCTTCAGCGACGGGTTGCCGAGCGGGCGCTTGATCGATTCGCGGACCGAGCCGCTCGCGACCAGCACCTCGGCCGCGAGCACCATGCCGTTTCCGTCCGCGCGCGGCAGCAGCCGCTGGGCGACGACCCCCTGAAAGGCGTCGCCGAGCCGCTCGCGCACCTCATCGGCGTCGCCCTCGGCGAGCGCGATGATGCGGTTCATGGTGCGCGCGACGTCCGGCGTGTGGAGCGTCGAGAGCACCAGGTGTCCCGTCTCGGCGGCCTTCAGCGCGCTGTCCATGCTCTCGGCGTCCCGGATCTCGCCGAGCTGGATGACGTCCGGATCCTGGCGGAGCGCGGCCCGGAGCGCCGAAGCGAAGCTCTTGGTGTCGTGGCCGATTTCGCGCTGGCTGATGGAGCAGCGATCATCGGCGTGGAGGTACTCGATCGGATCCTCGATGGTGATGATGTGGCGCGACATGGTGTGGTTCATGTGGTTCACCATGGCCGCGAGCGTGCTGCTCTTGCCGTTGCCCGCCGCGCCCACGCAGAGTACGAGGCCGCGGTCGCGCTCGGCGAGCTCGCGGCACGCCGGCGGCGTCCCGAGCGACTCGAAGCTCGGGATGTCGTGCGGGATGATCCGCATCACGATCGCGAGCGTCCCGCGTTGCCGGTAGACGTTCACGCGGAACCGCCCGAGCCCGCTCACGGCGTACGAGGTGTCGTACTCCTCGAGCTCTCGGAGCCGGTCGAGCACCGCCGGCTCGGAGATGACCTGCCGCGCGATGAGCTCGGTGTCCTCGGGGCGCAGCTTGTCGATGCGGAAGTAGATGAGATCGTCGCGCACGCGCGCGCCGGGCGGCTGCCCGACCTTCAGGTGGAGATCGCGCGCGCCCGACGAGATCGCCTTGGAGAGGAGCTGCTGGAGAAACTGCGGCGCGGCGTAGGGGTTCGCGAGGCCGAGCGGCGAGAGACTGACCACCCGCCGACTCTACCCTGGCTCGGCGGGGGCGCGGTGGCGCTTCGCCGGCGGGCGGTCCCCGCGCCCGGTCGGTCACCACGGGCTTGCACGGGGGGCGGAGGGTGAGCTAAAAGCTCTCGCCCCGCGCGGGGTTCCGCGCCGGGCCGACACCCACAAAATCTCGCCCAGATAGCTCAGTTGGTAGAGCAGCGGACTGAAAATCCGCGTGTCGCTGGTTCAATTCCGGCTCTGGGCACAACCTCCTTCCCAGCTCCGGCCTGGGCTCACCCGAGCCCGGCGCGGGCCCCAGGAGATCGTCAGCATGCGCGTGGTCGTCATCGGAGGAGTCGCCGCCGGCATGAGCGCGGCGAGCCAGGCCAAGCGGCGGAGCCCGGACGCCGAGGTCGTCGTGCTCGAGCGCGGGCCGTACGTCTCGTACGGCGCTTGCGGGACGCCGTACAACATCGAGGATCCGGCGCGTATGATGGAGGATTTGATCGCCATCTCCGCCGAGCGGTTTCGGACCGAGCGGCGTATCGACGTGCGGCTCGGGCACGCCGCGGTCGCCATCGACGCCGGCGCGAAGCGCGTCGAGGTGGAGGCGCTCGACTCGGGCGCGCGCTCGAGCCTCGGCTATGAGCGCCTGATCATCGCGACCGGCGCCTCCGCGGTGCGCCTCCCCGTGCCCGGCGCCGAGCTCGACGGGATCTTCACGCTGCGCGAGCTCACCGACGGGCAGGCGCTGAAGCGCGCGCTCGCCGCGCCCGGCGTAAAGCGCGTGGCGGTCATCGGCGGTGGGTACATCGGCCTCGAGATGTGCGAGGTGCTCCGCGCGCGGGGCTTCGAGGTGACGCTCATCGAGCGGCAGGAGACGGTCGCGACCGGCTTCGACGGCGGGCTCGCCAGGCTCGTCCGCGAGGAGCTCGAGCGCGGCGGCGTCCAGGTGCTGACGAGCGTCGCGGTGACGGGCTTCGAGCGCGCCGGCGGCACGCTCCGCGTGCTCACGGGCGCGGGCGCGGTCGAGGCGGACGTCGCGCTCGTCGCGGTCGGCGTGCGCCCGAACGTCGCGCTCGCGCGCGAGGCGGGGATCGCGCTCGGCGCGACCGGCGCCATCGCGACCGACGACCGGCTCCGCACCAACCTGCCGGACATCTTCGCGGCCGGCGACTGCGCCGAGGCGTGGCACCTCGTGAGCGAGCGCCCGGCCTGGATCCCGCTCGGCACCACCGCCAACAAGCAGGGGAAGCTCGCGGGCGCGGGCGCGGTCGGCGGCGACCAGCGGTTCCCCGGCGTGGTCGGGACGTCCGCGTTCAAGGTGTTCGGCCTCGAGGTCGGCCGGACGGGGCTCGGGGTCGAGGAGGCGCGAAGACTCGGGTTCGACGCCTTCCGCTCGGAGTCGAAGCAGCCGACCCGCGCCGGCTCCTATCCGGGCGGCTCGCCCGCGCACACGGTGCTCACCGTCGACGGCCGGACGGGGCGCCTGCTCGGCGCGCAGCAGGTCGCGCGCGAAGGTGTGCCCGGCCGCGTCAACGTGCTCGCGATGGCGCTCACCGCGAAGCTCACCGTCGACGCGCTCGCCTGGCTCGATCTCGCCTACGCGCCGCCCTTCGCGCCCGTGTACGATCCCGTGCTCATCGCCGGAGCGGTCGCCGAGAAAGAGCTGGCGGCGCGCCGCGGCGGGTGAGCGCGCAGGCGGCTACTGAGTACAATATTCGTAACCGCCGGGCGACATCGCGCAGAGGTCCGCGCCGGAACAGGCTCGGTTGGCATCGCAAACCCGGCGGCAGCGGTGCGTGGTGGCGCCGTCAGCGTCAAGGCAGGCCGCGGCGCATCGACCGTCTCTAATGTCTTGATCCGTAGTGCCACTCGGGCACCCGCAGTCGGCGTGGGTCGTGCACTCCTTCGTGCACCGGAAGAAACCGTCGCAATATCCGTCGGGGATTCCGAACGTCCCCCAGCACCCCTCGTGCGTCGAGCATATCTTGCCAATCGCGTCGTCCCATCGCGTCGACCCGCCGCCGCTGCCGCTCGCGCCGCCGCTGCCGCTCGTGCCGCCGCTGCCGCTCGCGCCGCCGCTGCCGCTCGCGCCGCCGCTGCCGCTCGCGCCGCCGGTGCCCGCGCCGCCGCCGGTGCCCGCGCCGCCGCCGGTGCCCGCGCCGCCGCTGCCGCTCGCGCCGCCGCCGGTGCCCGCGCCGCCGCCGGTGCCGGCGTCGTGGCCGCTCGTCCCGCCGGTGCCGGCGTCGTGACCGCCCGCCCCGCCGGTGCCGGACGCACCGCTCGCCGCGCCGCCGCCCGCGTCACGGCCGCCCGCCGCGCCGCTCGCCGCGCCACCGGACGAAGCCGCGCCCGGTCCGCGGTAGTCTTCGTCGAGCCCCGCGATGAGCGAGCACGCGCCGAGCCAGCAGGCGGCCGCGCCCGCCGCGAAGCGCCGGAGCACGCTCTCAGTACCTCCCACCGAGCGAGAGCCCCGCGCCGCCGAGGCCGACCACGGGCGCCAGGCGCACTCCGGCCGACGGCGGCGCCTCGTCGCTCGCGCCGAAGAAGAGGTAGCCGCCGATCACCGCGGCGATGAGGCCGCCGCCCACCGCGACGGTGCTCACGAGCGCCGAGCCCTGGGCCTCACGGAGTCGATCCTGAGCGGCGAGCGCGCCAGCGTCGGACGAGCAGCGACCGCTCGAGCCGCCGCACTGGTCGTCCGCGCTACTCTTCTTGGAGATCGCGTCGAGCCCGAAGACCGCCCCGACCCCGACCGCCACGACGCCGAGCCCGCCGACCACCGCGCCGGTCGTCTTGCGCGTCGTCCAGCCGGCGGAGGCGTCGGCCGCAGGTGGGCGCGGGGCCCCCCCACCCGCCTCGCGCTCCGGCGAGGGCCCGCCGGCCGTGCGAACGAGCAGCGGGATGTTCACCCGGACGAGCTCGCCCCCGCCTCGAGCGACGACGGTGAGGCTGGCGGTGTCGAAGCCGTCCGCCCCGACCGTGATGAGGTGCGTTCCCGGCGCGACCGGGATGGGTCGCGACCACCCGGCCTCGTCGAGCGCCTCGCCGTCGAGCTCGATCCACGCGGCGTCGTTCGGCGAGGGCATCACGAGCGTGAGCTTCGGCACGTGCCGCTCGGCCTCGGCCGCGCCCTCGCGGGCGAGCCTGGCCTTGTCGGGCTTCTGCTCGCGGTCCATCTGCGCCGCGAGCTTCAAGAACTCACCCCGCGCCTGCCAGTGAAGGCCGGCTCTTTGGTGGCAGAACGCCAGGTTATAAAGAGTGCCGCTCGCGCCATCGAGCGCGTAGCTCTTCTCGAAGAGCTGACACGCCGCCGCCGTCTCGCCGCGCTCGAAGGCGGCGAGCCCGCGCTCGAAGAGCACCCGCGCGCTCTCGCCCTGCGCGCTCGCCACCGGCGCCGCGAAGAGGAGCCCGCAGAGCGCGAGCCCGCCGCACCACCGCCTCACCACGCGCGCGCCTCGCGCCGTCGCCCGATGCTCCATCTCATTCATTGGTCGCAGAGGATACCCCGTCCGCGCGGCCGCTGCCTAGCCGAGCGCGCGGCGGCGCGGCTCGCGAGCGCTCACGGCGGCGGTCTCGGAGAGCAAAATCCATAGCCGCCGAGGTCGTACTTCGTGCATTGATCCACGGGCAAGCAAGGTCGTTCAGGATCGGCGCAAACGCGACGGCACCAGCCCGCCGAGCCACTCCGCGGACCGACGCACGCTGCCACGCAGTAACCGACGCGGAGGTCGTCATCGGTGGTACCGCTCGGACATCCGCAGTCGTCGTGATCGTTGCATGGCCTCGTGCAGCGCTTCGAACCGTCGCACGTCCCTCCCGGGATGCCGCTCAGACTACAGTCCTCGTCCGAACGACATAGCTTTCCAACGTCGTTGACCCACTCGTTCAGCGCACCGCCAGCGCCGCCCGTTCCTCCGGTGCCCGACGCGCCGCCCGTTCCTCCGGTGCCCGACGCGCCGCCCGTTCCTCCGGTGCCCGACGCGCCGCCCGTTCCTCCGGTGCCCGACGCGCCGCCCGGGCCGTTGCCGCCGCTGCCCGCGCCGCCGCCGCTGCCGGCGTCCTGACCGCCCGCTCCGCCGGTGCCCGACGCGCCGCTCGTTCCTCCCGTGCCCGACGCGCCGCTGGTTCCTCCCGTGCCCGGCGCGCCGCCCGGGCCGTTGCCGCCGCTGCCCGCGCCGCCGCCGGTGCCCGCGCCGCCGCCGCTCGACGCGCCGCCGGACGCCGCCGTGCCCGGACCGCGGTAGTCTTCGTCGAGCCCCGCGATGAGCGAGCACGCGCCGAGCCAGCCGGCCATCGCGAGCACGGAGAAACGCCGGAGCATGCGTCAGTGCCCCCCGCCGAACGAGCGCCGAGCCTCCGTCGCCGGCACGCCGAGCGCGCCGGCCGGGAGCGCGCGCGCCGCCATCCGACGCTCCGTCTGCTTCATGGGTCCCCGAGGATACCCCGGCGCGCGGGCGCTGCCCAGCCGCGGGCCCGGCCGCACGCAGCCAGCAATGAATCCGCGCTTCCTCGCGAGAACGCTCCCCCGGCTCAGAGAAACGCGCAGCCCTCGCCGCGGTAGGTCTTCGCGCGACCGACCACGCGGCCGCCCGCGACGAGCAGCACCTCGTTGAAGCGCTCGGCGAGCTCACCCGCCTTCGCGTGACGGAACATCACCGGCTCGCCGAGCTCGAGCCGGACGCCGGGCGGCACTCGAAGCGGCGTCTGCACCTCGCCCGCGCCTTCCATCGGGAGCAGCCGGAGCCCCGGCGGGAGCCACGGGAGCGGGAGCCGATCCGCGCCGGCCGCGCCGCTCGCGGGGTAGCCGCCGCCGAGGCACGTCACCACGCCGGGCGCCGGCACGCGGCTCACCTCCACCGCGAAGCCGGCCGCGGGCTCGAGCCGCTTCAGGTAGGCCGCAGCGTAGTGGTCGAAGAGGTGCGGCTTCAGGAAGGCCGAGCCGACCGCGACCTCGGTGACGCCGCTCTCGGGCGTGGTCGAGTCGAGCGAGCCCGAGCCGCCGCCGTTCACGAGGGCGGGCTCGAGGCCCGCCGCGCGGAGCGCCTCGACCAATCGCACCCGGCGGCGCGCGACGTCACCGCGCGACACATACTTCATGAGGCGCTTCGCGCGCCGCGCCAGCGGCTCCGCCGGGTTCGCGTCGGCGAGACCCGCGAGCTGCGCCTCGTAGCCGAGCAGCCCGGCGAAGCGCGCACCGGGGCTCAGCTCGAGCGCGCGCGCGAGCGCCACCACTTCGCCCGGCTCGCGGAGCGGCGAGCGGCGCACCCCGAGGTGCACCCGCCCGCCGGCGAGCTCGAGGCTCATGTCGACGCAGACCACCGCGGGCACCCGCACCCCGCGCGCCTCTCCCGCGCGCGAGACGAGCCGAGCGCCCTCGAGCGAGTCGACCGCGACGCGAGCGGTGACGCCAGCCTCCGCGAGGCGAGCGAGCGCCGCGAGCGCGCCCTCGCGCGCGGTCGGGTACGCGACCAGCAAGTCGTCGAAGCCGTGGCGCGCGAGGTGCTCGGCCTCCTCGGCGGTGAAACACATCACGCCCCGGATGAGCCCGCGGCCGCGGTCGAGGAGGCGGTCGAGGAGCGCGACCACCCGGAGCGATTTGCTCGCGACGCGCACCGGCGTGCCGCGCGTGCCGACCACCTCGCGCACCACCTCGAGGTTCCGATCGAAGGCGTCGAGATCGACCAGCGCGGCGGGCAACCGCTCGGCGGCGAGCAGGGCGCGAAGCTCGTCGTAGGCGAGCATCGACCGCTCGGCTACTTGAAGTTCTGCACGGCCCACACGCTGCCGCTCGACGCCGAGAACCCGCAGGCGACCTTCGTGTACTTCGTGCTCGACATGTTGATGAAGTGCCCGTGCTCCTGGAAATTCTCGCCGGGGCCCTCCGCCCACATCATGTCGAGGCAGCTCCCGGAGGCCGCGCTGATGCTCTCGATGGGCCAGCCCGGGCACTCGTTCTGGGCGTGTTCCCCGCAGTTGCCGAACGCGCCGTGCGCCTGGCCGCTCTTTGCGTCCGCGCGCGCCTCCGCGTCGGAGCAGGCGCCCGCCTCGGCCCACAGCGCGTAGTGCGGCAGGCCGAGGGTGTCGCGGTAGGCGTTGATTTTGTCGACGCAGGCGCGCCGCTCCGCGGCGAGCGGATCGCTCGACGAGCCGCCCGGGCCGCTCCCGCTCGAGCCGCTCCCCGAACACGCCGAGAGGAGGAGCCCCATCACCCCGAGCAGCCCGAGCGTCACCCGCATGCTTGAAAGGATACACCGCCGGCTATACTGAGCGCCAATGACTCTCGCACGCTCCCTCGGGCTCCTCGGCGCCGCGCTCGTCGTCGCGGCCTGCCAGGGTTCTGGTTCCTCCGCGCCGAGCGCCGCGCCCGCGCCGAGCGCCGCGCCAGCGCGCGTCACGACGCCCTACGGCGCCGCCATCACGCCGGGCGGCGAGGCGAGCCTCGGCGCCGTGCTCGGCGCGCCCGCCGACTACGCCGGGCGCACGGTCACCGTGGAGGGCGAGGTGCGCCGGGCCTGCACGCGCCGCGGTTGCTGGATGGAAATCGGCGCGACCCCGGGCGACGCCGGCCCCGGCTGCCGCGTGAGCTTCAAGGACTACGGCTTCTTCATCCCACTCGACTCCGCCGGCGCGCGCGCGCGCGTGCAAGGCGAGGTGAAGGTGCACCAGGTCGCGGCCTCGATGGTGAGCCACCTCGAGAGCGAGGGCGCGCGCTTCGCGAAGAAGAACCCCGACGGCACCGCCGACGAGGTCGCCCTGGTGGCGACCGCGGTCGAGCTCACGCGCTGAGCGGCGGCGGGCCGCGCCGCCGGCCGCGCCGCACCGGCCCCTCGGGATCCGGCCCGCGGGCCTGCGCTGGTTTTTCCCTTCGCGGTCGATTGTGCTAGCGCTGGGGGCGATGCGACGGCTCGCCGCCCTCCTCTTCGCCTTCGCCGGGTTCGCGGTCGCGTCCGGGGCGTTCGCCGAGGGGCTCCGCACGCACCAGGTCGCCCCGGGGCAGACGCTCGGGGCGATCGCCAAGCGCTACCACGTGAGCATCGCGGCGCTCTGCGGCGCGAACGGCATCGAGCGGCGCGCGCCGATCCGTCCGGGCCAGAAGCTCGTCATCCCCTCCCCGGACGACGAGGACGGCAGCGAGGCCGCCCAGGCCCGCGAGGAGGCCGCCGCCGAGGCGCGAGCGGCCGCTTCGAAATCGGGCGGCTCGAAATCGGGCGCAAGGTCCGCGGCCGAGCCGCCGCCGAAGTCCGGCATCCAGACGCTCGACGTCCCCGGCGCGCCGCCCGCGTACTACTACGAGCCGGTCGGGCGCGGCCGGCTCGGGCTCCGCCCGGTCATCATGTATCTCCACGGCCGGAGCGGGAACCCGGCGCAGCAGTGCCAGCGCTGGGCGCCCGTCGCGCGCCGGCTCGGCTGGCTCGTCTGCCCGAGCGGACAGGAAGATCGCGGCGGCGGCGCGCGGGGCTGGGACAACGACTGGCCCGCGGCCGAGCGCGTGGTGATGAACACGCTCGCGGCGCTGCGCGAGAAATACGGCGGCCGCGTCCAGCTCCGCGGCAACACCCTGGTCGGCTTCAGCGAGGGCGCCTACGTCGCGATGAACGTCGGCGTGCGCGAGCCGCGCACCTTCAACCGCTGGCTCATCCTCGCCGCGAGCGACGCCTACTGGGGCGGCGCCGGGCTCGAGGCCCTGCAGCAGAACCGCCGCACGCTCCGGCGCGTGTACCTCATCACCGGCGAGCACGACGGCGTCATCGACGGCACCGCGCAGGTGCGCCGCTGGCTCGAAGCGAACCACGTCGCGGTGCGCGCCTCGACCCCGGCCGACATGGGCCACGAGGTCGCGCTCGAGAGCAAGGCGCCCATGTATCGCGCCGCGCTCACCTGGCTCGACGCGGGCGACCCGGCCGCGCGCCCGCGCGGCGGCAAGCAGGCCGAGCGCGCGCCGGCCAAGAAGAAGAAGGGTCGCGAGCGCTGACTCGACCGAGCGTAGGCTCCGGGGGCTCCTGGCTGCTCGTCGCGGCCGGCGTCGGGCTCGCGAGCGCGTGTCGCGAAGCGCCGCCGGCGCAGAGCAGCGGGGAGCGCAGCGTGCCCCGCGCGGCGACCGCCCCGCCACCCGCGCGACCCGCGCCCGACCTTCGCGAGGCGCCCCCCGAGCGCGCGGGCGAGCCTGCTCCGTCGAGCGCGACGGCGAACGCCGGGCCTCCCGCGCTCCCGGCCGGGCTCACGCCGGGCGCGCCCAGCGTGGTGCGGATCCCGGGCGACGCGCCCGCGCGCGTGATCGAGGGGGGCCCGGAGACCCGGCGCGCGATCATCTACCTGCACGGCGTGTGCGGCGACATCACCGCCATCGACGGCTGGGCGGAGGCGGCGAGCCAGGTCGGCACCGTGATCGCGCTCCGCGGCGACGCGCGCTGCGACCGCGACCGCTTCGACTGGGCCCCGCGCTTCAGCTGGGGCCCGGACCTCGCGAACCTCGAGCGGCGCATCGACCGCGCGCTCGAGGTGATCCGCGCCGAGCGCGGCGGCGCGCTCGACGAGGCGCGTCCGATCCTCTTCGGCTACTCGCAGGGGGTGGTCCGCGCGCTCGCGCTCGCCAAGCGAGATCCGCGCCGCTTCCCGCTGGTCATCCTCGGCGGGCCGCCCGTCCAGGCCTCACCCGCGGCGCTCGCTCGAGCGCGCGCGGTCGCCATCCTGCGCGGCGAGTTCGAGACCCGCGACAACGCCGACGCGAGCGTGACGGCGCTCGACGCGGCGGGCACGAGCGCGCGCCTCTTCGTGCTCCCGCGCGCCGGCCACGGCAGCTACGGGCCCGAGAGCAACCGCGTGCTCGGCGACGTGTTCTCGTGGCTCCTCGAGCAGGGCCGCGCCGAGCCCGGGCCCAGCGCTCCGTAGAGGCTCGCGGCCGCGGTCAGTGCCAGGCGTTGGCGGCCTTCACCGGCTGCCCGGAGCGGTCATGGGCGGCGACCAGGAGCTGAGACTGGACCAGGCACGTCACGCAGGAAGCGAACTGCGAGCCGTGATCGCAGGTGATGTAGGTCGCGCTCGCGGGCGGGCCGTCGAACTCGGCCGGATCGATGTGCCGGCCGCAGGAGATGCAGTGGATGTGCGCGGGCGCCTGGGCCGCCTGGGCGCGCGCGGCGCGCGTCGGGTCGAGGGCTTGACGTTCGCGCTTGGTGAGTCGCTTCTGGCGCTTCATGGGGGCGGCCCGCATCAAAGACGAGAGCGCGAGCCGGCGCAAGCCGAGACTCGCGCCGGCCGCGCCCCCGCGCTCCCGCGCCCTGACCGCGGGCTCAGCCGAGCTGGCTGATGAGCGCGAGCGCCGCCTCGTGGTCCGGATGCTCGAGGAGCGCCTTGTTCAGCATCACCCTGGCCTTCCGCGCGTCTCCCTGCTTGAGCGCGAGCTGGGCGAGCTGATAGTGCGCCTCGGCCTTCACCTCCGGCCCGGCGCCGTCGAGCGTGGTCTCGTCCCACGGCTTCATCATGGTGACCGCGCGGAGCGCGCGGGTGGCGATCTCCTCTTCGTCGATCTCGAGCGCCAGCCGGCCGAGCTCGAGCGCGAGGAGACCATTTTTCATGTCCGCGTCGAAGGCGCGCGAGAGCGACTCGAGGGCGTCCGAGAGGAAGCCGTCCTCGAGCTGGAGCCGCGAGATCTCCTGGTAGACGCTCGCGAGCGCCTTGGTGCGCCGGCCGCGGTGCGCGCTCGCGGTCTCGCCGAGGAGCGCCATCGCCTGGTCGCCGCGCCCGAGCGCGGCGAACGCGCGCGCGGTGAGCACCGCCGCCTCGATGCTCTCCGGGCTGAGCGCGCGCGCCTCGTCGAGCACCTCGAGCGCCTCACCCGCCCCGCCCTCGGAGCTCACCAAGAGCCCCGCCGCGGAGAGGAGGAGCTCGAGCCGCGCGGCGGCGTCGACCGCGACGCGCGCCTCGTCGAGGAGCATCCGAGCGAGCGCGCGGTGCTCGCCGGTGAGCTCGTAGAGCCGCCGGAGCCAGAGCCGCGCGTCGGCACTCTCGGGCACCAGCGCGACCGCGCGCTCGAGCGCGTCACGCGCGTCGCCGAAGCGGTCGGCGCGCGCGCACGCGTCCGCGAGCTCGATGGCGACCCCGACCAGCTCCTCGCCGTCGGCCGCCTCGACGAGCCCGGCGAGCGTCCGGGCCGCCGCGTCGTAGTCGCCGGCGGCGAGCTCGAGGTCCGCGAGGCGCCGGCGAACGGCCGGCTCGGCCGCCGCGTGGGCGAGCCACTCGGTGAGGCGCGCGCGCGCGCCCTCCAGATCGCCGATCTGCTCGAGCACGTCGATGAGCCGGAGCGTGAGCGCGCGCGTCACCTCGCCGCTCGGGGCGACCGCGAGCGCGTTCTCGAGCGCCTCGCCGAGCTCGAGCGCGTACGGTCCGCCGGCTCGATAGGCTCCCTCGAGCGCGTCGAGGGCCTCGTCGGCGCGTCCGAGCTCCCCGAGCAGCGCCGCGCGCTCGTGGAGCAGGCTCGGGTCGGGCTCCGCGTCCGAGAGCGCGTCTACCACGGCGAGCGCCTCCTCGAGCTCGCCCGCCTGCCGGTGCGCCTCGAGGAGCCGCGCCCCGAGCGCGCGGTCGCCGGGCGCCGCGTCGAGCGCCACCCGGAGCACGCGCGCGACCCCGCCGAAGTCTCCGCGGTCCGCGTAGCGCTTCACGAGTCGCTCGCCGAGCGCGAGGTCCTCCGGCGCGGCCCGGTAGCCGAGCTCGAGCGCGCGCGCCGCGCCCTCCGCGTCCTCCTGCTCGAGCCGCAGCGCCTCGAGCCGCGCGGCGAGCGCGGGCGCCTCCTCCGGCCCGACCACCGCGAGCAGCCCCTCGAGCGCGTCCGCGGTCGCGAAGCCGTCGCCGCGCGCCTCGATCAGCCGCACCACCGCGCGCGCGCCGGCGAGGCTACCGCGATCCCAGTCGACCAGCGACTGATAGACGTCGAGCGCGTCATCGGGCCGCCCCTGCTGCTCGAGCAGCGCGCCGAGCCGGAGCGAGAGCGAGCCGAGCGAGGCGAGATCTTGACGATCCTTCGCGGCGTCGAGCTGCCCGGTGAGCAGCGCGATGAGCTCATCGGTGCGATCCCCCCGCTCGAGGATTCCGGCGAGGAGCATCGCGGATTCGAGGTGCCCGGGATCTTCGAGGAGCACCTCTTCGAGCACTCGCGTCGCCTCGGCGACGCGGTCCTCGGCGACCAGCCGCTCCGCTTGCAAGGCGCGGAGCGCGGCGCGATCCTGGGCGGACTCGACGAGCGGCACCGTCTGCTCGATGAGCGAGACGAGCCGCTCATATTGGGCGCCCCGCCGGAGCAGCCCGATGAGCGGCTCCCAGGCCTCCCGATCCGCCGGGTCGTTCTCGAGCAGCCGCTCGTAGATGGCGATGGCCCGCGCGGGGTCGTCGAGCTCGTCCGCCCTGCTCGCGGCGACCTTCAAGAGGAGCGCGCGGGCCTCGTCGGCGGGGAGCTCCGCCGCGGCGCGCTCGCTCAGCGCGAGCGCGCCCGGGAGGTCGCCGCGCTCGGCTCGCAACCCGGAGAGCTCGAGGCGAGCCCAGGCCGCCTCGGCCGGAGCGAGCCCGGCGCCGTCGCCCTCGAGCGCGCGCTCGAGCAGGCTCTCGGCGAGCGCGGGCTCACCGAGCCCGCGCGCCAGGTCTGCGCCCTCGCGCGCCGCCGCGGCGCGGGCCGCCGGGAACGCGACGAGCAGCGTCAACGCGCGCAAGAGCAGCCGCTCGCGCCCCGGCGCGCGGCCCACGCGCTCGAGCAGGCGCGCCAGCCGCTCGTTCTCCGGCTCGGCCTCGACCGCCGCGAGGATGAGCTCCTCCGCCTGCCCGAGCTCGCCCGTGAGCTCGAGCGCCCGCTCGAGGAGCTCCGCGCCCGCTTCGCGCGTCTCGGCGCTCCCGAGCTTGATCGCCGCCAGGCGGTGCAAGACCTCGGGCTCGGGCCGAGCGTCCTCGTCGCGCGACCAGCCCGCCACGCGCCGCTCGAGCGCGCGGGTCTCGGCCTCCGCGTCGCCGAGCCACGCGTAACACCGCCCGAGCGCGGCCCAGGCCTCGTCGCCCGCGCCGGGCTCGGCCCCGAGCTGCCGCTCGACCTCGCCGACCCGGCGTGCGAGCGCGCGCTTCGCGTCGCTCTGGTCGCCGCCCTGCTCCGCGTGGAGCGCGGCGAGCTCGGCCAGCACCTGCGCGGCGTCCCGCGGCTCGAGCTCCCCCGACAGGCGCGCCTCGAGCGCGCGCCCGAGCAGCTCACGCCGCCCGCGGCGCCGGAGCGCAGCCTCGAGGGTGCGCGCTTCAGCGACGCTCTCGAGCGCGGCCTCGAAGGCCGACTCGACGAACTCCACCGCGCGCACGGCGTCGCCCTTCGTCTCGGCGATCCGACCGAGATCGAGCAGCGCCTCCACCCGGCTCGGCCCGTCGTCGCGCGCTCCGCGGCCGAGCACCAACAAGAGCGCGCGATACATCCGCTCGGCGCGCTCGAGCTCGCCCTCCTCCAAGGCGAGCGCGGCGAGCGCGCGGAGGATCCCGGGGTGCGCTTGGTCGATCCGCGACGCGAGATCGAGCTCGGCGAGCGCCTCGGCGCGCGAGCCGGACTCGAGCCACACCTGCGACAGCGCAAAATGCACCACCGCGCGCTCCTTCGGCTTGCGGGCTCCGTAGCGCGCGATCTGCTCGCGCAAGATGGCGACCGCCTGGTCGAACCGAGCGGCGCGGCGGAGCGCATCCGACAGCGCCAGCGGAAGCTCGGAGCCGTCGCCCGCGAGCTCCATCGCCTTCTCGAGGAGCGGCACCGCGGCGCCCGGATCGTCTCGCCGCTCGAGGTGGAGCCGAGCCGCCTCGCGGAGCAGCGCCAGGCGACTCGGCGCGTCGGGCGCGCGGTCGGCCTCGGCGGCGAGCAGCAGCGCGAGCGCGGTGTAATCGCCCATCTCTCGATAGAGTCCCGCGAGCCGCTCTCGGAGCGCGGCCGCGTCGAGCGCGACCTTGGCGTACTCCTCGAGGCGCGCGCGAGCGCGCTTCCTCGAGTTCGCCGCGACGTAGGCCTCGGCCAGCGCGAGCGCGCGCGGCGCGAGCGCCTCGGCGGACGACTGAGCCGCCAGCCACTCGAGGACCTCGGCCTCCTCACGCGCGCGGCCGGCTGCATGATGGTGGCGCGCGAGCGCCTCGAGCGAGGTCTCGCCGCCGAGCCCCGCGCCGCGGAGATGATCGGCGACGCTGCGCTCGACGTCGCCCAGGCGCTCTTCGGCGAGCGCGGCGGCGCGCGCCCAGAGCGACGCGGCGCCCATCGCGTCGCCGGCACGTTCGCGGCACTCGGCTTGGCGCTCCCACAGCGAGACGACGTCCTCGTAGCGCCCCTGCTCCTCGAGCAGTGTGACGAACCGCCGCGCCGACCCGCTCGCCACCTCATCGGCCGGCTCCTCGGCGAAGAGCGCGGTAAAGATCTCGATGGCGCGCTCCGGGGCGGACAGGCGGTCCGCCGAGAGCAAGGCCGCGTCGCGCGCGAGCTCGCGCCGGCGCTTCACGGAGAACGGCAGGCTCGCTCCTCGGAGCTCTAGCTCCACCACGTCCGCCAGGCGCCCCTCCTCGGTGAGCCGCGTGATGAGCTCACCGAGCGCCCAGCCGGCGGCGCCGGCGACCGTCTCGGGGAGCCCGCCCGGCCCGCTCGGCGCGACCTCGCTCGGGGCGACCGGCGCGGGTGACCACGCTGCGACCGCGCGGTCGAGCACGCGCTCGAGCGCCGCGCGGGCGGCGCCGCGCTCGCCGACGCTGCTCGCGACGTGCGCCGCGCGCTCCCAGTTGCCCGCCGCGACGAAGGCGTCGATGGCGGCGCCCACGTCACCCCGCTCGTCGCGGTGCAGCGCGCCGAGGCGCTCGAAGAGCGCGCGGCGACGCTCCGCATCGAGCGAGCCCTCGGCCTCGCTCGCGAGCAGCTCCGCGAGGTCGTCCCAGCGCGCGGTCCGTCCGAAGAGCCCGACCAGCGCCTCGAAGCTCTCGTCATCCGCGCCCCACTCGGCGCGCAGCCCGCGCCAGGTGTCGATGGCGGCGCCCGGCTTGCCGAGCTCACCGGCCTGCACGGCGGCCACGCGCACCCGGTCGGCACGCGCGAGGGAGCGAGCCTGGGCTCGGGCCGCGCGCTCCGTGAGCGCCTGGACCAGCTCGGGCCAGCGCCTCGCGGCCTCGAGGGTCCGGCACAGGCCGTCGAGCGCGGGGCCGTCGGCAGCGTCGTCCGCGAGCCGCGCGCGCCACGCGGAGATCGCGCGGTCGAGCTCACCGAGCTCCTCGGCCGCGATGCGCGCGACCTCTCCGAGCGCCGCGCGCCGCAGCTCACGCTCTTCTTCGAGCTCGGCCCGGCGCTCGAGCACGCTCGCCCGCGCCGCCGAGTCCCCCGCCGCGAGCAGCAGCCCGTCGAGGGCGCGCGCGGCCGAGAGCGCCTCGGCCGGCTCCTTCGCGGCGAGCTCGAGCACCTCGGAGTAGAGCCGAATGGCCGCCGGCCGGTCACCGAGCTCGCGCTCGACGACCGGCGCGGCCTCCGCGAGGAGCGAGAGCCGGAGCGCGCGCGCGTCGGTGCCCCGGGCGACCAGCGTCAAGAGCTCCGCGTAGCGGCGGTAGTCGTCGGTGCGGCGCGCGAGCTCGGCCAGCCGCGCGCGAAAGTCACGGTTCTCGGGGTCGAGGCGCACCAGCGCGGCCAGGTTGTCGAACGCGCCCGCTTCGTCGCCGAGCTCGTCGAGCCGCAGCGTGACGAGCTCCTCGAGCCGCCGGATCCGGTCCTGGTCGTTCTGCGCGACCTCGAGCTCGATCTCGAGCATGCGCGCCTTGTCGGCGGTGCGCCCGACCGCCGCGTAGTGCTCTCGCAGCCGGGCCGCCACGCGATCTCGCACCGAGTAGTTTCGCTTGCGGCGCTTGCCTCCCGAGGTGGGCGCCACGGTGTCGCGCGACGCGGGCAGCGCGACCAGCCGCTCGAGGAGCTCTACGGCCACCGGCGACGCCTCTCCCCCCGCCTCGCCGCTCGCGAGGAGCTCGAAGGCCGGCAGGGCCTCGCCGAGCTCGAGCCAGAGCGCCGCGATCCGCTCCCGCAGCTCGCCGCCGGCCGCGTCGCCCATCCCACCCAGGCGGCGCGACAAGAGCTCGATGAGCGGGCGGTAGCGGCCGTCACGCTCGTACAGGCGCTCGAGCGCCGCGTCGACGCGCGGATCGCCCGGGCTCGCGCGCTCGAGGCGCTCGAGGTAGTCGATGGCGCGCTCGGTGTCGGCGGCGAAATCCTTGGCCGCCATGGCCGCCTCCCGGAGCAGCTCGACGCGGACGCGCTCGTCTGCGCTGCGCTCGAGCGCGCGATCGTAGAGCGCGAAGAGCTCGGACCAGCGACCCGCCGCGTTGTAGGCGAGCTTCAGGCGGTCGAAGGCCCAGTCCGCGTGCGGGCTGAGCTCGACGACTCGCCCGAGCAGCTCGACCACCCGGGCCGGATCGTCGAACCACTCTTCCTGGAAATCGATCATCCGGCGGGCAAGCTCGTCGGTCGCCTCGGGAGGCATCGGGCGTTCGAGCGCCCGGGCGAACGCCTCGGCGACCGGCGCCGGCTCGTCGAGCTCGCGCGCGAACCGCTCGGCGGCGTCCCAGAGCGCGCCCTCGGCGGGCGCCTCGAGCGCGCCGCGGAGCGCGAGCGCGAGCGCCTCGCGCGGCGCGTCGGCGCGGACCTCGAGGAGCTGCTTCATCCAGCGCACGCGCGCGCCCGACAGCTCGGGCGTCGCGCCCGAGACCTCGAGCAGCGCCTCGAGGACGCGCGCGCGCGCCGCCGGATCGTCGGCCGCGCCGGCGGCGCGCTCGAGCAGCGCCGCGGCGCGCGCGCGCGAAGCCTGCTGGCCGAGCGCCTCGTGCGCGAGCCGGAGCAGGGCAGCGTCGCCGGGCGCCGCCTCGATGAGCGGCTCGAGGACGTCGAGCGCGTCGAGCGGTCGCCCGAGCGCGCCGAGGAGGAGCCCCGCCCTCGACACCTCGGCGGCGAGCCGCGCCTCGCCCTCGGAGCGGTCGCGGAGCGCTTCGAGGCTGGCGAGCGCAGCCTCCAGGTCGCCCGTCTGCTCCTCGAGCCGCGCGATCTCCGCCAGCACGTCGGCGCGCTCCGCGTCGAGCTCGAAGGCGCGCCGGTAGAGCCCGAGAGCCGCCCCGGGCGCGCCGAGCTCACGCTCCTCGAGGCCGGCCCAGTCGATGAGCGCGCCGATCGGGTCTGCCGCCCGCGCCACGCGCCGCTCGTGTAGCCAGCGCCGATCCGCCACGCGCTCGGGGGCGCTCGCGAGGAAGGCGCCGAACCCCTCGAGCGCGGCGGCCGCGAGCTCGCCGGGAGCCTCGATGAGCTGCCGGAAGGCCGCCGCCGCGTCGTCGCGACGAGCGGGGTTCGCGGCGAGGGCGCGGGCGCGCCGGAGCGAGAGCTCGCGGCCGCGCGCAGGTTCCACGCGCGGATCGGTGGCGAGCGCGTCGAGCATGTCTACTACCGCCTCGATCGCGCCGGCGGCGAGGGCGGCCGGCTCGACCCCGTCGAGCAAGCTCGCCGCGTCGCGCGGCTCGACGAGCGGCGCCAGCGCCGCGAAGAGCTCCGCCGCGCGCGCCCACCGGCCGCTCTGCGCCGCCAGCTCGAAGAGCGCCTCGGGCGCCTCACGCTCGGAGGGCGCGACCGCCCGCACGCGCTCATAGAGCCGCTCCGCGCGCTCGCGCTCCTCGACGCCGAGCGCCGCGCGCGCGCCCTCGAGCCAGGCGCGGGTCGCCCGCTCGTCGGGGCCGCCCGCGGCCGCGATGACGTCGCCGTACTCCTCGAGGAGCTCGGCGCGGAGCGCGGGCGCGTCGGTGCGCGCCAGCCGCCGGGCGAGGACCTGCTCGAGGCTGGGCGCGTCGCCGTGAGCGCGCGCCAGCCGCTCGATCCGCGCGAGCACCTCGTCGTCGAGCTCCGCGTGCTCGAGGAGCGCGCGATAGTGCTCGAGCGCGCCGGCCACCTCGCCGTCGTCGGCGAGCGCCTCGGCGAGCCGCGCGCGGAGCGCGTCGCGCCGCTCACCCTCGGCGCGACCGAGCGCGCGCTCGAGCTCCGCGCGGAGCGCGTCGCGCTCACCGCGCTCGCCGAGCGCCTGCACCAGCGCCTGATGCGCCGCGAAATCGTCCGGATCCTCGGCGAGCACGGCGCGCCAAATCGCGATCGCGCCGGGGAGATCGTCGAGCTCGCGCCGCCGGAGCGCGGCGGTCGCATGCAGGAGCTCGCGGCGGCGGACCGGCTCGGTCGCCTGCGCGAGCGCGGTCTCGTAGAGCGCGAGCCGCTCACCCGGGCTCCCCTGCTGCGCGAGCAGCTCGTCCACGCGCGCGAGCAGCTCGCTCGAGGCAGGCTCGAACGCGAGCGCCGCGCGGTAGATCTCGATCGCGCGGGGCACCTCGCCCGCGAGCCCGAGCGCCTCACCCGCGGCGCGCGCCACCTCGAGCAGGGCCGCTGAGTCCACCGCTCGCCCCTCGACGGCGGGGGCGAGCGCGGCGGCCCGCGCCGCCGGATCGGCGACCACGCTGGCGAGCGCCTGCGCGCGCGCGAGCCACGCGGGCACCTCGGTCGGGAGCGCCCCGGCCGCGAGCGCGAGCCCCTCGCCCGCGAG
Organism: Polyangiaceae bacterium; assembly: GCA_035063585.1. Taxonomy (GTDB): domain Bacteria; phylum Myxococcota_A; class Polyangia; order Polyangiales; family Polyangiaceae; genus JAPSGB01. The sequence goes on along the minus strand of JAPSGB010000011.1, from coordinate 104,340 downwards.
CCGGAGCGCGCGCGTCGGATCGCCGAGCGCGCGCTCGGCCGTGTCCGCGGCTTCGCCGAGCGCGGCGAGCCGCTCGGCGGGCGTCGGAGCGAGCTCGCCTCGGGCCTCGAGCACGCGGAGGAGCGAGGTGCTCGGCTCCTCGGCGCGGTAGAGCGGCTCGAGGATGGCGGCGGCGGCGAGCCGCGCGTCGCCCGCGCCGAGCAGCTTCTCGAGCGCGGCGCGACTCGCTCGTTCCGAGGGCTCGAGCCGGAGCGCCTCGCCGAACGCCGCGAGCGCGCCCGCGGAGTCCCCGAGCGGGCCGAGCCGCAGCTGACCGATGCGCGCCCAGAGCGCCGCGCGCTCCTCCAGCGGCGCGAGCTCGAGCTCGCGCTCGAGGAGCCACACGAGCTCCGCCCACTCCTTCTCTTGCTCGAGCAGCGGCGCGAGGCGCGCGTGCGCCTCGCGCGACGCACCGTAGGTCGCGACGAACCCGCGCCACGCGCCGAGCGCGGCCCGGCGGTCTCGCGAGCGGCTCGAGCGAAGCTCGGCCGCCTTGAAGGCGAGCGCGCGCCCTGCCTCGCGATCCTTGGCGCGCTCCGCGCGCCGCTCGAGCACCTCGATGGCGCCCTCGACGTCTCCCGACGCTTCGTAGAGCGCCTCGAGCTTGCCGAGCGCCTCGTCCGCCCACGGCGAGTCGATGAGCGCGCGCCACCCGACCGCGGCCCGCGCCGGCTCTCCGCCCTCCCCCTCGCTCATCCGAACCAGGCGGCGCGCAGCGGCGTGCCGGCTGTTCGGATCGGGCTCGAGCCGCACCACGTGCTCGAGGGCGGCGGCGAGCGCCGCGGGGTCACCGCTGTCGGCGTGGAGCTCGACCAGCAGCCGCGCAGCGGCGAGCACCGCCGCGTCGTCGTGGCGCTCGTCGAGGATGAGCGCGAGCGCAGCCTCGGCGCGGCGCTTGTCGCCCGCCGCGAGGAACACGCGCCCGACGTCCGCGCCGACGCGGGCGCGCACCGCCGGAGCCTTGCAGGTGGTGAGCGCCCGCGCGAGCAGCCGCGCGGCCTCCTGCGGCTGGCCGAGCTCGAGCGCGAGCGCGACGTAGCGCTCGCGCAGGGCGTCGTCGCCCGGATCGGCGGCCACCACCGGACCGAGCAGCTCGAGCGCGCCGGTGGCGTCGCCGAGCACGTCCTGGCGCAGGATCGCGAGCCGCCGCTGCACGTCCATCCGGCGCGGCCCGCGCACCACCTTGAGCTCCCGCGAGAGCATCGCAGCCGCCTCGGGCAGCCGCCCGAGCTGCTCGTAGGCGTCCGAGAGCGCGGCCGTCGCGCGGGGCGCCGACACCTTGTGCTCGAGCAGCGCCTCGGCCGCGGCGAGCGCCGCGGCGTCGGCCGGGCGCGCGGCGAGCAGCACCTCGACGTGCGGCAGCGCGCGCGGGAGCTCGCCGAGCGCGCCCGCGTAGAGCGAGACCAGTCGCGCGCGCATCGCGAGCGCGTCCTCGGCGGGCACCGCCGCGACGTCGCCGGCGAGCGCCGCCTCGAGCAGCTTCGCGGCGTCGCGAGGGCGACCCGCCTGGGTGAGCCGCGCCTCGAGCGCGCTCCGGACGCCGGCCGCGCCGGGCTCGACCCGAAGCAGCCGCTGGTACACGTCGATGGCGAGCTCATGCGCGTCGGGCGCGGCCTCGAGGTGCCCGGCGGCGCGCGCGAGCAGCGCCGCCTGCCGCTCGCGCTCGCGCTCCGCGCTCGAGGCGTCGACCAGGATCTTCACGAGCCGCGACGAGTCGGGCGCGCCCCGGAGCAGGCGCTCGATGAGCTCGACCGCCTCGCCGCTCCCCGGCGCCGCGGAGAGCGCGCGCTCGGCGTACTTCACGGCGCCGTCGGAGTCCCCGAACACCTCGCCGAAGAAGCGCGCCGCGTTCAGGTGGAGCTCGGCTTGCATCGGTGCCTGGAGCAGCTTCACGCGCCGATCGGCGGTGACGTGCTCGTAGGCGAAGGCGAGCTCGGCGAGCTTGTCGCTCCGCTCCGCGGCGTCGTGGAGCGCTCGGAAGAGCTCCGGGTGCGGCTGGCCCTTGGCCATGGCGGTCACCAAGGTCTCGAGCACGGCGTCGGGGAGCTCGAGCGGCTGCTCGAGCAGCGCGGTCAGTTCTTCGAGCCGGAGCGCGCGCGCTCCGCTCGGGCTTTTGGTGGGCGGCTTCGGAACGTCCGTGGACACGGGTACCCCATCACTCCGGCGGCGAAGATGGCCGGGAAGGTACGGTAACAGAATCCCCGGCTTCCCTGGGGAGATGCGCCACGCCACGGCCCCCGATTGACGCGACGCATCATCGAGAGCGGTGCTACTACGACGCAAGCGCGGGAATCGAAGGAGGCGAGCATGTTCGAGACGGCGGAGCTCGGCAGGCGGCTTGGCAAGGAGGAGTACGAGGAGGCGGTCCCCGGAGTGCGGACGGCGCTCCTTCGCGTGCAGAAGGCGCTCGCGGACGCGGATTTTCCCGTGCTCATCCTCGTGAACGGCGTCGACGGCGCCGGCAAGGGCGACTGCATCAACCGCCTGCACGAGTGGATGGACGCGCGCTACCTCGACACCCGCGCCTACGCTCCCCCGACCGAAGAGGAGCGCCAGCGCCCGCCCTACTGGCGCTTCTGGATGTGGCTCCCGCCGCGCGGGCGGGTCGGGATCTTCTTCGGCTCCTGGTACACGAAGCCCATCCTCGATCGCGCCTACGGCACGACCAACGACCGCGAGCTCGACGCCGAGCTCGTGCGGGTGAACGCGTTCGAGGCCGCGCTCGTCGCCGACGGCGCGCTCGTCATCAAGCTCTGGTTTCACGTGAGCCGCGAGCAGCAGAAGCGCCGCTTCGAGGAGCTCCAATCCTCGAAGGGCACCCGCTGGCGGGTGAAGAAGCGCGACTGGAGGCATCACGCCCTCTACGACTCCTTCCGCCGCATCTGCGCCCGCACCCTCCGGCAGACGAGCACCGGGAGCGCGCCGTGGACGCTGGTCGAGGGCACGGACGCGCGCCACCGCGACGTGTTCGTCGCGCGCCACATCGTCGAGCGCATCGATCAGCGCCTCACCGCGCCGGTCGCCGAGCGCGCGCTCGCGCCGAGCGCCAGCGTCCAGAACCCCGAGACCATCCTCGACACGCTCGATCTCTCGAGGTCGCTCCCGAAGCCGGACTACGAGCGCGAGCTCGCCGCGCTCCAGGCGCGGCTGAACCGGCTCTCGCGCAAGATGCCGAAGCGGCAGGTCGGCGCGATCCTCGCCTTCGAGGGCTGGGACGCGGCCGGCAAGGGCGGCGCCATCCGCCGCATCACCCACGCGCTCGACGCGCGCTCGTACCGCGTGATCCCGATCGCCGCGCCCACCGACGAGGAGCGCGCGCACCATTACCTCTGGCGCTTCTGGCGGCACCTCCCGCGCCTCGGGCGGCTCACGATTTACGATCGCACCTGGTACGGCCGGGTGCTGGTCGAGCGCGCCGAAGGGTTCGCGAGCGAGGCGGCGTGGATGCGCGCCTACAAGGAGATCAACGACTTCGAGGAGCAGCTCGTCGAGCACGGCATCGTGCTCGTGAAATTCTGGCTCCACATCAGCGCCGACGAACAGCTCCGGCGCTTCCAGGAGCGCGAGCGCGCCCCGTGGAAAAAGTACAAGATCACCCCGGAAGACTACCGAAACCGCGAGAAGATGACCCTCTACGAGCTCGCCGCGAGCGACATGATCGCGCGCACCAGCACCGAGTTTGCCCGCTGGACGCTCATCGAAGCGAACGACAAGCGCTACGCCCGCGTGAAGATCCTCCGCACGCTGTGCGAGAAGCTCGAGGCCGCGCTCGGCGCGCGGTGAGCTCGGGGTGAGCGGCGCGCGGCCGCGAGCGCCGCGCCCGAGCGCCGGCTCGGGTGGGCCGGTCCGTCGCGGCCGGCGGCGCGGCGCGCCAGCGGCGGGCTCGCGCGGCGCCCGTGGCGCTCCCCACCGTCAGACGCCGACCACGAAGCTCACGCTGGTGGTCGCGGTGCCGCCGAGGTTCAAGGTGGCGGCCGTCTTGGCGCCCTCCACTTGGTAATCGCCGGCGCTATCGCTCACCTGCTTCCAGGCGTCGAGGAGCTGGCGCACGCCGGTCGCGCCCACCGGGTGACCGGCGCCGATGAGCCCGCCGCTCGGGTTCACCGGGAGCCGCCCGCCGAGCTCGAGCGAGCCGTCCTCGATGGCTCGCCAGCTCTCGCCGGGCGGCGTCAGCCCGAAGTGATCGATCGCCATGTACTCGGAGGTCGTAAAGCAGTCGTGGGTCTCGATGACGTCGAGCGCTTCGGGGCCCGCGATGCCCGCGCGCCGGTAGGCGTCCTCGATGGTCGCGCGCACCTCGGGGAGGACGTAGCGCGCGCCCGCGCTCGCGGCGATCTTGTCGGCGAACGCGAGCCGGGCCGTGCGGTGGCCCCAGCCGCGTAGGCGCGGGAGCGACTCGAGCGGCACGCCGAGCCGGCGCGCGTGGCGCCGGGCCGCCTCGCCCGCCGCGAGCAGCACCACCGCGGCTCCGTCGGTGACCTGCGAGCAGTCGCTCACGCGGAGCCGCCCGCCGACCGCCGGGTTGTCGCTCGTGCGACAGAGCGCGTGCGCCTCGCTCATGGTCCAGCTTCGCGTCTGGGCGTTCGGGTTACGCCGCGCGTTGGCGTAGTTCTTCGCGCTGAGCTTCGCGAGGTGCGCGTCGTCGAGCCCGTAGCGCCGGTCGTACTCGTCACCGAGCCTACCGAAGAGCTTCGGGAACGGGAACTCGACGCCCTTCGCCTCCCGCTCGTAGAAGGCGGCGGTGCCGAGAAAGTCACCGCCGCGCGCGGCCTCTACGGTCTTCATCTGCTCGACGCCGACCACGCACGCGAGCTCGTAGCGCCCCGCCTCGAGCTCGGCCGAGGCGGCGAGCGCGGCGATGCTCCCCGAGGCGCAGGCCGCCTCGTGTCGCGAGGTCGGCAGCCCCGTGAACACCGGATCGAGCTCGACGAAGAACGCGCCGAGGTGACCCTGCATGGCGTAGAGCTCGGCGGCGAAATTGCCGACGTGAGCGACGTCGATGTCGCCGGGCGCGACGCCGGTCGCGCCGAGCGCGCCCTCCACCGCCTCGCGCATGAGCGCGAGCAGGTGCTTGTTCTCCTTCGCGAAGTTCCGCGAAAAATCCGTCTGGTAGCCGCCGAGCACGTACACGTCGCGGGTCATCTCGCCTCTTTTCAGCTCGCGGCGGGGGCCGCGACGAAGAACCTGCCGATCCCGGTCGCGCGGTCGTCGTAGAAGCGCGGCGCCTCGCCGCGCCGCGCGCGCTCGAGCGCCGCCGGCACCGGCACGCCCGAGGCTTCCATCAGGTCCGCCATGACGCTCGCCCCGAAGGCGTCGATGAGCACCCCGGGCGGCGCCCAGTTGAAGCCGAATCCCATGATGAGATCGAGCTCGCGGAGCGAGCGCGTGACCTCGCCCACGCGGTGGAGCGCGTAGCTCACGTAGCCCGCGAGCACGCGCTTCGCGAGCCGAGCGTACTCGCCCTCGGCGCGGGCGAGCTCGGCGAGCGCGCCGCGGTAGTCCCCGTAGCGGTGCCGCTCGCTCACCCGCTCGATGAAGGGGAGCGCGGGGAGCGTCACCTCGCTCGCGAGCGTGTAGTCCCCCGTCTTCGGCTCCAGCACGAGCTTTCGCTTCTCGGCGTCCCGCTTGAAGAACCCGCCGCCCGACTTTCGGCCGAGGACTCCCTTTCCGATGAGCTCCCGCATGAAGGCGGGGAGCGCGAGCGCGGCGTGCGCCTCGTCGTCCGTGTTCGCGAACACGTTGTCGACGATGGCGGCGTGGACGTCCCATCCCACCAAATCGATGGTCGCGAGCGGCGCGAGCGCCCTGCCCGTGTAAGGTCCGATGAGACGATCCGTGAGCATCGGCCCGTGCTCGAGCGCGAGCCCGGCGGCCTCGTTCAGCACCTTGAACCCCACGCGATTGCCGGCGAACCCCGGGGTGTCTTCGGTACGCACCGTCACGCGGCCGAGCTCGAGGGTCGCGTAGGCCTCGACGAAGTCGGTGAGCGCCGCGTCCGTCTCCCGGCCCGGCACGAGCTCGGTGCCGGCGATCACGTTCGGTGGGTTGAAGAAATGGAGCCCCAGGAAATGCCGCCGGAACGACGCGCTCCGCCCCTCGCCGAGCTGGTTGATGCTGAGCCCCGAGGTCACCGTCGAGACGATCGCGTCCGGGCGGCGAGCGGCGTCGATGCGCTCGAAGAGCGGGCGCTTCACCGCCGGATCTTCGGCGACCGCCTCGAACACGAGATCCGCCTCGGCGACCGCGCGCTCGAGGTCGGCGTCGTACGAGCCGAGCGCGACCCGCTCGGCGATGGCGGGCGAGCGCACCTGCTTCACCGCGCGGGCGAGCCCCTCCGCGGCCTTGTCGCGGGTGCGCGCGAGGAAGGTGACGCGCGCCGCCGAACGCGCGAAGAGCGCGCCCGAGCCGTAGCCCATGGTGCCGTTCGCGCCGAGCACGACCACGTGCTCGATGCGCCGCGTGCCCAAGAGCTCTCGCATCCGCGCGCGGGACAGGGGTTCGGACATGCCGGCTCCTCGTAGCGAGTGTCGTTCCTCGGCGCCGCGGCCGAGGCCCGGCTCGGCGCCGCGCGGAAGCTAGCCTGCCGCAGCGCGTCAGGCAACGGCCTCCCTCGTCTCAGGCTCGCTCCGCTCGGGAAGCCCCCGAGGATTTGCCGGTCCGTCGCGGCCGGCGGCGCGGCGGTCAGCGCGCCTTGCCCGTCAGGAGCGCCGGGCGCCGGGCGCGCTCGCCGAGCCGGTAGGCGTCCTCGACGAGCGAGCTCGGCGCTGGACGTCGCCGCCGGACGAGGAGCCCGAGCAGCGGGAGCTCGAACACGAGGAGCAGCGCCAGTGACCACAGGTTGTCGTTCGACATCCGGGCTTTCCCCTTCTCGGACCGCAGACGGTCTTGCCTCCGCGCTATCCGGTCCCGAGTCCGCGGGCCAAGTATTCGGGGAAGCGCGCGCGCCGCGGGCTGGCCAAGCGGGCCTCGTAGCCTTATGTGGAGTCCTCGGCGGCGCTCACGCCGCAGCACGAGGCCACCCCATGACGCAGCCCGCCCACCGCCCCGAGACGGACCCGAGACCCATCGCCGGGCCGAGCGCCTCCGCGCGCTCGATCGAAGGGATCTACCCGAGCCCCGGGTATCACTGGGTCGGCGACGGCTTCCGCGTCGCGGGGTATTTTTCCGCGATCCCGAACGCGATGCGGCGGCTCGATCCGTTCCTCCTGCTCGACTACCACCCGGAGTATCACTACTCGCCGACCCCGAAGCCACGCGGGGTCGGGGTGCACCCCCACCGCGGCTTCGAGACCGTGACGCTCGCCTTCCAGGGCAGCGTCGCGCACCGCGACAGCACCGGCGCGGGCGGGGTCATCGGGCCCGGCGACGTGCAGTGGATGACCGCCGCCTCCGGCATCCTGCACAAGGAATATCACGAGGCCGAGTGGGCGCGCGCGGGCGGCCCGATGCAGATGGCGCAGCTCTGGGTGAACCTGCCGCGCGCGAACAAGAACGACCCGCCCGGCTACCAGAGCATCGTCGCGGCGGACATCCCCGAGGTGCGGCTCCCGAGCGGCGCGGGCACGGTGCGCGTCATCGCCGGCGAGGCGCTCGGCACGCGCGGGCCGGCGCGCACCTTCACGCCGATGAGCGTGCTCCACGTCCTCGCGACGGCGGGCGGCGAGGTCGCGTTCGAGCTCCCTCCGAGCTACAACGCGGCGGTGCTCGTGATGGCCGGGAGCGCGGCGCTCGCCGGTGGGCAGAGCGCGCGCCAGCACGACTTCGTCATCTTCGCCCGCGACGGCGCGCGCATCGCGCTCGAGGCCGCCCCCGGCGCCGAGCTCCTGGTGCTCGCGGGCGAGCCCATCGACGAGCCGATCGCCGCCTACGGGCCGTTCGTGATGAACACCCGCGAGGAGATCGTCGAGGCCGCCCGCGACTTCGAGCGCGGAAAGTACGGCACGCTCGAAGACTGACCGGGCGCGTGGCTGGGGGGGCGAGGTTCGAATATGCTCGGGCCCCACGCCCGCCTCGCCGCCTCCCCTCACGGTCGAGCTCACGCTCGCGCTCGACCGATTTCCGCTCCGCGTCGCCTTCGAGTCGACCGCGCGGGTGCTCGGCGTGTTCGGGCCGTCCGGCTCTGGCAAGACGAGCCTGCTCGAGAGCCTCGCCGGTCTCCGCAGGGACGCGCGCGGCGTCATCCGGCTCGGCGACGAGACCTGGCTCGACGACGCCCGCGGGGTCCGCCTCACGCCGGAGGCGCGCCGCACCGGCTACGTGCCGCAGGACGCGCTCCTCTTCCCGCACCTCGACGTGGCCGGCAACCTCCGCGCGGGCACTCGGCGCGCGCGCGCTCGCGGCCGAGACGTCGAGCAGTCGCTCGCCGACCTCACCCGCATCCTCGGGCTCGAGCGGCTGCTCACGCGTCCGGTCGCTTCGCTCTCGGGCGGCGAGCGGCAGCGGGTCGCGCTCGGCCGCGCGCTCGCCTCGGACCCGGCGCTGCTCCTGCTCGACGAGCCGCTCGCCGCGCTCGATCTGCCGCTCCGCCGGCGGCTCCTGCCCCTGCTCCAGCGCGTCCGCGACGAGACCTCGGCGCCGATGCTGCTCGTGTCGCACGACCCGAACGAGCTCCTCGCGCTCGCCGACGAGGTGCTCGTGCTGCGCGAGGGCGTCGCGGTCGGGCGCGGGCAGCCGCGCGAGGTCCTCGCCGATCCCGAGCTCTTCTCGCTCTCCGAGGGCGGCGTCGAGAACCTGCTCCCCTGCCGCGTGCTCGCCCCGAGCGACGCCGGCGCGGTGGTGCGGCTCGGCGAGTCGGTCACCGTCTTCACCCGCTCGAGCGCGCTCCCGGCGGGCGCCGCCGCGCTCGTCGCGATCCCGGCGCGCGACGTCATCCTCGCGCGGGACCGCCCGGCGGGTCTGTCCGCGCGCAACGTCGCGCCCTGCACGGTGACCGCGCTCCGCACCGCCGGTCCCCGCGCGGTGGCGCGCGTCGCCCTCGCGCCGGACGTCCCCGAGCTCTTCGTCGAAATCAGCCTCGAGGCGTACGAGGAGCTCGGGCTCGCCCCGGGGCTCGGCGCGTTCGCGGTGTTCAAGGCGTCTTCGTGCGCGGTGCTCTCGCCGGAGGCCCCGGATACTTTATAGTACACTTTACTAAATCCGCTGTGCTAGCCTCCGCGGGTGGCCGTCCGGGACGAGGATTTTCGCGCGCTCATGGGCTCGTTCGCGTCGAGCGTGACGGTCGTCACCACGCTCGACGCCGACGGCACCCCGCACGCGCTCACCGCCACCGCGTTCACGAGTGTCTCTCTCGACCCGCCGCTCTGCCTCGTGTGCGTGGATCGCACGGCGCGCGCGCACGGGCCGATGCGGGTGGGCCGCAAGTTCGCCGTCAACGTGCTCGCCGCGGGCCAGCGCCACTGGTCGGTGCGCTTCTCGGCGCTCGAGGGCGACCGCTTCGCGGGGATCGAGTGGCACCCCGGCCCGCGGACGGGCTGCCCGCTCTTACCCGGTACGCTCGCGCGCGCCGAGTGCGAGGTCGCCGACATTTGTCACGGCGGCGACCACGACATCTTCATCGGTCGCGTGCTGTCGGCCGACTCCGACGCGGGCGCGCCGCTCGTGTACTGGCGCGGCACCTACTCGCGCCTCGAGCCCCTCGACGACGACGGCTGAGCGCGCCGCTCCGCGGGGCGCGCCGCCGGCCGCGCCGGACCGGCACCCTCGGCTCCTGGCCGACCGCCCTCGGGACGGGCGCGGCCGCGCGCGGAGCGGCCAGGGCGATAGCGCACCGCGTCGCGACGCTACGGAACATTCCCGTGGGACGACCGCTCGAATTGCGGGATAGTCGGGGCGTGCGAGTCCTGAAGCTGCAGGTGAACGGCGAGCCCTTCGAGGTCGCCGCCCCCGACCACCACACCCTGCTCGAGGTGCTCCGCTACAAGCTCGGGCTCACCGGCACGAAGCAGGGCTGCGACAAGGGCGACTGCGGCGCCTGCACGGTGCTCCTCGACGGCGAGCCGGTGATGAGCTGCATGACGCTCGCCGCGCTCGCCGAGGGGCACGAGATTACGACCATCGAGGGGCTCATGCCGGCGCACCGGGCGCGCGGCGGCGCCGGCGCCGACCCGATCCAGGAGGCCTTCGAGCAGACCGGCGCGCTCCAGTGCGGGTTCTGCCAATCGGCGATGATCCTCACGACCAAGGCGCTGCTCGCGAAGAACCCCTCGCCCACGCCGCGCGAGATTCGAGAAGCCCTCGCGGGGAACCTCTGCCGCTGCACGGGCTACACCCAGATCATCGAGGCGGTGGAGCTCGCCGCCCGCACCACGAAGGGAGCGAGCTGATGGGCGCGCGCGACCTCCACGGGCCGGAGGCTCCCTGGGGGAAGGATTTCTCGGTCGTCGGCAAGGCGCAGCGCAAGGTCGACGGCATCGACAAGGCGACCGGCGCGGCCGTCTACACCGACGACCTCCAGCTCCCCGGCATGCTCCACTCGAAGATGCTGCGGAGCCCGCACCCGCACGCGCGGATCGCCGGCATCGACGCCTCGCGCGCCCGCGCGCTCCCGGGCGTCCTCGCCGTCATCACCGGCGAGGAGCTCTCGGAAAAGTACGGCATCTTGCCGTGGACGGAGGACGAGACGGCGCTCGCCGTCGACAAGGTCCGCTACGTCGGTGAGCCGGTGGCCGCGGTCGCGGCGCTCGATGAAGACACCGCCATCGACGCGCTCGCGCTCATCCAGGTCACCTACGAGCAGCTCCCGGCCTTCCTCGACCCCGAGGAGGCGCTCGCGCACTCGGAGGCGATCATCCCCGAGAACGCCAAGCACGGGAACGTCTCGAAGCACGTGCACCTCGAGTTCGGCGACCTCGACGCCGCGCTCGACGGCGCCGAGGTGGTCGTCGAGGGCGACTACTCGTTCCACGGCACCACCCACGCGGCGATGGAGCCGCACTGCGCGGTCGCGCGCTACGGCGCCGACGGCGTGCTCACGGTGTGGTCGAGCACGCAGATCAGCCACTACGTGCACCGCGCGCTCGCCAAGGTGCTCGGGCTCGCCGAGACGCGGGTGCGGGTCATCCAGCCGACCCTGGGCGGCGCCTTCGGCGGGAAATCGGATCCCTTCTCGCTCGAGTTTTGCGCGGCCAAGCTCGCCATCGTCACCGGGAGGCCGGTGAAGATGCTCTGGAGCCGCGAGGAGGTGTTCTACGCGCACCGCGGCCGCCACCCCATGAAGATGCGCTACCGCACCGGCGCCACCAAGGACGGCAAGCTCACCGGCGTCGACGCCAAGATCGTCATCGACGGCGGGGCGTACAGCTCCTACGGCCTGGTCACCACGTACTACGCGGGCCAGCTCCTCACCGGGCCCTATCACTTCCCTACCTACCGCTTCGACTCGACGCGCGTCTTCACCAACAAGCCGCCCTGCGGCCCGAAGCGCGGGCACGGCTCGGTGCAGCCGCGGTTCGCCTTCGAGGTGCAGCTCGACGAGCTCGCCGCAAAGCTCGGCATGGACCCCATCGAGCTTCGCCGAAAGAACTACCAGGGCGCTTACGTGCAGACGGTGAACGACCAGCGCGTCACCTCGAGCGGCTTCCTCGAGTGCCTCGACGCCGTGGAGCGAGCGAGCGGGTGGCGCGAGCGGCGCGGCCAGCTTCCGTTCGGCCGCGGGCTCGGGGTCGCCGGCTCGATGTACATCTCGGGCACCAACTACCCGATTTACCCGAACGAGATGCCGCAGGCCGGCATCCAGCTGAAGGCCGACCGCTCGGGGCTCGTCACGGCGTTCACCGGCAGCAACGAGATCGGCCAGGGCTCGAGCACGGTGGTGCGGGTGATCGTCGCCGAAGAGCTCGGGATGGACCCGGAAGACGTGCGCGTGATCGCCGCCGACACCGATCTCTGCCCGGTCGATCTCGGCTCGTATTCGAGCCGCGTCACCTTCATGGTCGGCAACGCCACCATCGACGCCGCGCGCAAGCTCCGCCGCACGGTGGTGCGCGCGGTCGCCGAGAAATGGGGGGTCGCGGAAGGCCAGGTAGAGCTCCACGGCGGCGAGGCGGTGGAGCTCGGAGGCGAGCGCCGCATGAGCACCCGCGACGCCTTTCGCGTCGCGGAGGAGCGCTTCGACACCCTCGGCTCGACCGGCTCTTACAACTCGCCGCCTCTCGGCAAGGGCTACCGCGGCGGCGCGATCGGCGCGTCGCCCGCGTACTCGTTCACCGCGCACGTCGCCGAGGTGTCGGTCGACGTCGAGACGGGGCAGCTCCGCATCGAGAAGGTGTGGGTCGGCCACGACTGCGGGCGCGCCCTCAACCCGCACCTCGTGCACGGCCAAATCCAGGGCTGCACCTACATGGGCGCTGGGGAAATCGTGCTCGAGGAGCACGCGGTCGACGCGCGCGGGCTCCACCTCGGCCCGTCGCTGCTCGACTACCGGCTCCCGACCACCCTCGACACCCCCGAGCTCCACTCGCACATCATCGAGAGCATCGATCCCGAGGGCCCCTACGGCGCGAAGGAGGCCGGCGAAGGGCCGCTCCACTCCGTCATCCCCGCGGTGAGCAACGCCATCTACGACGCCGTCGGGATCCGCCTGCGTCACCTGCCGTTCTCCCCGGGGAAGGTGCTCCGCGCGCTCCGCGAGCAGCGCGAGCGCGAGGCCGAGCGGCTCATCGCCGCCCGGCCGCTGCGCGTCGCCGCGCTGAAGGAGCAGGAATAATGCTGCGCCTGCCTCGCTTCGAGCTCCACCGCCCGTCGTCCATAAGCGAAGCCCTCGTTATTCTCGAGAATCCAGAAGCTCAGCCTATAGCTGGCGGCACCGATCTCCTCCCCAACATGAAGCATCGGGTCGCGACGCCCGGCGCGCTGGTCGCGCTCGCTGGCATCGCGGAGCTGCGCGGCGTCCGCGCCGACCCGGACGGCGCGCTCGTCATCGGCGCCATGACGCCGCTCGAGGAGGTCGCGGCGAGCGAGGTCGTACGCGCGCACGCCCCCGCGCTCTCCGTCGCCGCCGGGCTCGTGAGCGGCCCGCAGCTCCGCCGCACCGGCACGCTCGGCGGCAACGTGCTGCTCGACACCCGCTGCCGCTTCATCAATCAGAGCCACTTCTGGCGCGAGAGCCTCGGCTTCTGCCTCAAGAAGGACGGCACGAAGTGCCACGTGGTCGAGAGCGGGCGCCGCTGCGTGGCCGCGCAGGACGCCGACACCGTGCCTCCCCTCTGCACGCTCGGGGCCGAGATGATGCTGGCCCGGCGCGGAAGCTCGCGGACGGTCGCGGTCGACGCCTTCTTCAAGCCCGACGGCGTCTCGAACCGCACCCTCGAGCCGGGCGAGCTGCTCACCGCGCTCCGCATCCCGAAGCAAGCGCCCGGGCACCGCGGCGCCTACGAGAAGCTGCGCGCCCGCGGCTCCATCGATTTCCCGCTCCTCGGCGTCGCGGCGCGGGTCGACTTCGACGGCGAGCGCATCGCCGACGCCGACGTGGTCGTCGGCGCGCTGCAGGCGCGTCCGGTGCGCGTGAAGGGCGTCGCCGAGGCGCTCCGCGACCGCGCCGCCGGCGCCGTCGAGGACGCCCTCGAGCGCATCGCGGCGCAGGCCCACAAGCAGTGCCGCCCGGTCGCGAACATCCCGGGCGATCCGGAGTACCGCCACGAGATGGTGCCGGTGTTCGTGAAGCGCGCGCTCCGCGCGGCGATGACGAGCTAGCGCGTCAGCCGGCGCCGGGAGCCCGCCCGCCCGCCCGGCGAATCGCCTCCAGCGTGTCGAGCCGGTCCGCCACGCCCGGATCGTCGACGTCGAGATCCACGGCCGGCGCGCCCGCGAGCGCGTCGCGCGCGCTCGCGCCGTCGGGCGCGTCGCGGAGCGCCGCAAAGAGCGCCCGCCGCACCAGGATCGGATGCCCGCGCGCGCCCGCGTAGACGGGCCGGACGAGCGGCGCGCCGGGCGCGCCAAGGAGCGCCGCGATGGTGTCCGCGCGCACCCGCGGCTGATCGACCAGCGCGACGAGCGCCGCGTCCACCGCCCCGAGCGCGTCGAGCCCCACCAGCATCGAGCTTCGCATCCCGCGCTCGGGCGCGGGATTGCGCGCGGCGCGCACGCCGACGAGCTCGGCGGCCGAGAGCGCCGCGCGGATCGCCGCCTCCCGCGGCGGCCCGACCACGACCACCACCTCCGCCGCGCCGCCCTCGCTGAGCGCGCGCGCCACGCGGAGCACGAACGGCTCGCCGTCGAGCGTCGCGAGCGCCTTCGAGCACCCAGCCCGCACCGACGCCCCGGCCGCGAGCACGATCCCGCCGACCCGCTCCGGGGAAATGCCGGCTCGGCGCGCCATCAGTCGACGTGGTCGTCCGCGCGCGGCGCGTCCGTCTCGCGCGCGGGGCGCGCCGCGCCGCGCGCGAGCGCCGCCGCGGTGCCACCGCGCCGCACCGACACCAGCTCCCCGGCGATCGCCAGCGCGATCTCCTCGGGGGTGCGGCCGCCCAAATCGAGCCCGATCGGCGCGCGCACCTCGTCGAGCGGCGCCTCCGGCCGGCGCGCGAGGATGCGCTGGAAGATCCGAAGCACCTTGCGACGCGAGCCGATCATGCCGAGGTAGCGGCGCGGCACGTCGAGGCAGGCCGCGAGCGCCTCTTCGTCGAGGCGGTGCTCGTGGGTCGCGATCACGACGTAGGTGCCCGGTGTGAACGCGATGAGCCCGCGCCGGACGGCCTCCGCCGGCTCGGCGAGCACGTGCGCCGCGCCAGCGAAGTGCGCCTCGTCGTTCAGCTCCTCTCGGGCATCGACCACGGTGACGTCGAAGCCGACCCCGGCCGCCAGCCGCGCGGTCGCCTGCGCGACGTGCCCCGCGCCCATCAGCACGAGCCGCGGGCGCTCCTCGATGGGCTCGACCAGGATTTCCATCGCGCCGCCGCAGCACATCCCGAGCTCGTGCACGAGGTGGCGCTTCACGAGCTCGCTCTCTCGGGAGCCGAGCACGGCCGCCGCCCGCTCGAGGACGAGCGCCTCGATGCGCCCGCCGCCCACCGTGCCGACGATGGTGCCGTCCGCTCGGTAGAGCAGCCGCGCGCCCACCACCTGCGGCGCCGAGCCCTGCGTCGCGACCACCGTCGCGAGCACCGCGGGGCGCCCGGCGTCGAGCTCGGCGAGCAGGGCTTCGAAGACCGCGCGCATCGCGCTCCGAGCATACACCACGCGCCGCCCCCGCGACAGCGGCCCTGCGCCGCGGCGCCGCGCCCTCACGACCGGGCGCGGCGCGCGCCTCCTCCGCTCGTCCCGAAACGTTCCACCAGGAAATCGCGCAGGAGCTCGGCGCGCCGGGGCAGGAAGCGCGTCGCGGGATACACGATGGAGAGCGCCCCGCCCGCGACGTGCCACGCCGGTAGGACGCGCTCGATGCGGCGCTCGCCGAGCAGCGCCAGGCTCCGCGCCTGCGGCAAGAGCCCGATCCCGGCGCCCGCCGCCACCGCCTCGAGTGTAAAATCCATGTTGTCACTCGCGAGCCGCCCGGTGACCTCGGCGCGCACCTGACCCCGCGGCCCCTCGAGCCGCCAGACCGCGCGACCGTGGCTCGCGCGGAAGAGCACGCAGGCGTGGCTCGCGAGCTCGTCCGGGGCGCGCGGTCGCCCGCGCTCGGCGAGGTAGGCGGGCGCGGCGAAGAGCCCGAAGTCCGCGGTCGACAGCTTGCGTACGACCAGACTCGAGTCCTCCAGGCGCCCGGCGCGGAGCGCGAGATCGATCCCGTCGGCGACCAGATCGAGCCGCTGGGCGGTGAGCACCACCTCGACCGAGACGCCCGGGTGCCGCGCGCCGAACTCGACCAGCGCGCGGCCGAGCGACGCGGCGTAGTCGGGCGGCGCGGTGAGCCGCACGCGTCCGCGCGGCGCGCGTTCACCTCGAGCGACCAGCGCGTTCGCCTCCTCGAGCTCGCCGAGCGCTCGCCGAGCGCGCTCGTACCACGCCTCGCCGGCCTCGGTGAGCGCGAGCCTGCGCGTGGTGCGGCGCAAGAGCGCGACGCCGAGCTCCGCCTCGAGCTGCGACACGCTCCGGCTCACCGATGACTTCGGCACCCCGAGGCTCCGCGCGGCGGCGGTGAAGCTCCCGCGCTCGACCACCTCGATGGCGACCGCGACGCGGTTCAGATCCACGGACGTCTCTCCGGGCGCGTCATCGCCCCCTCACGGGAGCAGGCGGCCCGGCGCGGCCGGCGACCGGCGCGCCTCGGCGGCGCTCGAGCTCGGCGAGATCGGCGGGCTCGTCGAGATCGAAGGCGAGGCCCGGCGACCGCACGACCGCGGCGCCGGGCGCGAGCGCGCGGTGGCGCCGCGCGCTGTCGGCGGCGCCGAACGCGGTCGCGAAGGGCGGTGGCAGCGGGAGCGCGAGCGCGTTGGTCCCCTCGCCTCGCTCGTCCGGTGCGATCACGACGGGCGCCGCCGAGCTCGTGACGAGCGCGATGTCCTCGACGGTGATGAGCGGCAGATCGCTCATGACGACGAGCGCGCGCGCGCCGTCGAGCTCGGCGAGCGCCGCGTCGACGATCCGGCCGAGCCCGCCGCGCGCCGCGTCGCGCCGCGTGGTCGCGCCCGCCTGCGCCGCGCGCTCGAGCACCGCGTCCGAGTCGCTCACGACGAGCACCCGAGCCACGCCGGGCGCAGCGAGCAGCGCGGCGAGCACCCGCTCGAAGAGCGCGCCGGCGAGCTCGGCCCGCGCTCGCTCGCCGAGCATCGGCGCGAGGCGCGATTTCGCGCGCTCGAACCCCTTCACGGGCACCACGGCCGAGAGCGTCACGCGAGCCCCGCCGCGAACCCGAGGAGCGCGCGGGCGGCGCGCGCGCTATCGGCGCGGGTGCGGAGCCGGGTCTCGGTGCCGAGCACCGGCAGCCCCTCGACGCTCGCCTCGTCGCCGCGCTCGACGACCATCCCGCGGAGGAGCCCGCGGTAGTGCCGCGCGACGGCGCCCGCGCTCGGCGGCCCCTCGCCGAGCTCGGTCATCATGCTGGCGAGCGGACCCTTCACCGCGAGCGCGCCGATGATGGGGCTCATCGCGACGACCGGCTTCTCTTCGACCGCGACGCGCACGCCGTCGAGGGTCAGGATGGGATCGATCGAGACGTAGGGGTTCGACGGCCCGAGGACCACGAGCTCGGCGGCGCGGAGCGCCTCGAGCAGGCCCGGCGCGGGCGCGCTGGCGCCGTCGTACCAGACACGGCGCACGGCGGGGGCCGCGCGCTCACGCACGAACCACTCCTGGAACGGCAGCGTGCGGCCGTCGCGGGTGTCGATCATGGTGCGGCGCGGCGCGTCGGTCATCGGCAGCAGCCGCGCGGTCACGCCGAGCCGCGCGGCGAGCCGCGCCGTCACCCGGGAGAGCGGCTCGCCCGCGCGGAGCGCCTCGGTGCGGAGCAGGTGGGTCGCGAGATCGCGGTCGCCGAGCGCGAACCAGTCGTCGCCGCCGTAGCGCCGCACCATCTCGAGGGTCGCGAAGCTCTCCTGCGCGAGCCCCCAGCCGCGCTCCTCGTGGGCGAGATCGGCGAGCGTGTACATCACGGTGTCGAGATCCGGGCTCACCCTGAGCCCCCAGTGCTCGAAGTCGTCGCCGGTGTTGACGACGATGGTGAGCTCCCCCGGCGCGAGCGCGCGCGCGAGCCCGTGCATGAGCCGGGCGCCCCCGACCCCGCCCGAGAGCGCCACCACGCGCGTCACGGCCCGCCTCCCACGTAGAGATCGCTCTCGGGCTCGCGACAGAGCTCGCGCGCGCTCGAGCGCACCAGCCCGAACTCGAGCCCTCGCACGAGCACCATCGCCCGTCCCTCGTCGGCCTGGCCGGCGATCAAGTCGGCGGCGGCCGCGACCTGATCGGCGAACGCGGTCACCGTGTGCTCGAGCACGCGCCCGAACAGATCGGTGCGGCCGCGCTGGTCGAAGAGGGCCGGCAGGCCGGCGACGCCGACCGCGACCCCGACGCTCCCGAGCCGGAACGGCCGCCCGAGCGAGTCGGTGACGACCACGCCGAGCGCCGCGCCGCTTCGCCCCGCGAGCGCGCCGCGGAGCCGCTCGGCGCTCTCGTCGGCGTCTTCCGGCAGGAGCAGCGCCCAGGGCCCGCTCCCCTCCGGAGCCCCGCTCGGGCGCGCGTTGCTGAAGTCGATGCCGGCGTTCGCGCCGATGACGCCGGCGCGGTGCCGCACGATGAGCGCGCCCGGCCGCGCGCGGCTCACGAGCGTCGACTCACGAAGCACCAGCTCGACCTCGCGCGGATCCTTGCCCGTCTGCGCGCCGAGCTCGCGCGCGCGCGCGGAGGGGGTGACCGTCGAGACGTCCACGAAGCGCCCCTCGGCGCGCGACACGAGCTTCGAGGCGACCGCGAGCACGTCGCCGTCCGCGACGGTGAGCTCCGCGCGCTCGAGCGCCGCCCACGCGAGCGCGGCGAGGTCCGCGCCCGGCTCCACCACCGGGACCCCGGGGAGAGCGCGGAGCTCGACCCGCTCACGAGCGCGCGGTGCTCCGGGCATGGGCGGAGTCGTATCGCGCGCGCGCGAGCCCGTCCAGGCGCCCCGCGCGCCAGCCATCGGCGAGCCCGCTCCCGCGCCGGACCGGCACCCCATGAAAGGGCTTGCCGCAGCGCTCGGCTCACGGAAGAAGATGGAGCCATGCGGATCGCGGTCATCGGCGGCACGGGCAAGGAAGGGCGCGGGCTCGCGCTCCGGTGGGCGAAGGCGGGGCACGACCTCTTCATCGGCTCACGCGACGCCGCGCGGGCGGAGGCGACCGCCGCCGAGCTCACCGGGCTCTCGGGGCGCGAGGTGCGCGGCGGCTCCAACGCCTGGGCGGCGGAGCAGGGCGAGATCGCGCTCGTCAGCGTCCCCTACGCCGGACACGGCGCGACGCTGCGCGAGCTCGCGGGCGTGCTCGCCGGCCGCATCGTCATCGACATCACGGTACCGCTCGCGCCGCCGCGCGTGAGCGAGGTCACGCTGCCGCCGGGGCACGCGGCGGCGCTCGAGGCGCAGGCGCTCCTCGGCGACCGCGCGAGCGTGGTGGCGGCGCTGCACCACGTGGGCGCCGCGCACCTGGCCGACGCGGAGGCCGTCATCGACTGCGACGTGCTCGCCTGCTCGAACGACCAAGCCGCGCTCGACACCGTCCTCGGGCTCATCGGCGATCTGGGCCTCCGCGGGCTCGACGCGGGCAAGCTCGCGAACGCGGTCGCGCTCGAGTCGCTGACGCCCGTCCTCATTCGCCTGAACAAGAAATACAAGAGCCCCGGCGCCGGGGTGCGGTTCACCGGGCTCGAGAAGTAGCCTCAGCCGCGGAGCTCCGCCATCAAGCGGAGCGCCTCGGGCTGCGCGGTCGCGATCATCATCGTGCCGACCTTCGACTCGCGCCACGCGGCGAATCGGTCGCGGATCCGCTCGACCGGCCCGACCAGGTTGAACAGGTCGACCAGCTCGTCGGGCACCGCCTGGATGGCCTCGTTCTTGCGGCCGGCGAGGTAGTGCTCCTGGATCTTCTCGGCGGCCTCCTCGAAGCCGATGCGGCGCACGTAGTCGTTATAGAAATTCTTGTCCTTCGCGCCCATGCCGCCAACGTAGAGCGCGAGCGTCATCTTGAGCGGCAAGCGGCAGGCGTCGAGATCATCGCCGATGATCACCGCGACCGCTGGCGCGACGTCGAAGTTCGCGAGGCTCTTGCCGCCCCCGGCCTTCGCGAAGCCCTCCGCGAGATTCTTCTCGATGACGTCGAACCGCTCGGGGCTCATGTTGGTGAGGAGCAGGCCGTCGGCGATCTCCGCGGAGAGCGCCTGGCTCTTCGGGGCCATGCTGCCGGTGTAGATGGGGATGTCGCGCCGGCCGTGGAGGATGCTCTTCAGCGGCTTGCCGAGCCCGGTCGCGCCGGGGCCTCGGTAGGGGATCTGGTAGTGCTCGCCGTCATGCTCGAGCGGAGCCTCCCGCGCGAGGATCTTCCGAACGATGGTGATGTACTCGCGGAGCCACGAGAGGGGCTTCCGAAACGGCACGCCGTGCCACCCCTCGACCACCTGCGGCCCGCTGGTGCCGAGCCCGAGGAGGAAGCGGCCGCCCGAGAGCTGATCGAGCGTCATCGCGGTCATCGCGGTGTTCGCCGGGGTGCGCCCGGGGAGCTGCATGATGCCGGTGCCGAGCTGGATGGTGGAGGTCTGCGCGCCGATCCAGGCGAGCGGGGTCACCGCGTCCGAGCCGTAGGCCTCGGCCGTCCACACCGAGTCGAAGCCGAGGCGCTCGGCCTCGTGGATGAGCGGCAGGTCCAGCGTTATACGCGAGCCGGAGTAGCCGGTGACGAGCGCGAGACGCATGAGAGATTCCTTCCTTGAGCGCGCTCAGAAGCGAGCGCCGATGCCGATCCCGAGCCGGAACTCCCAGGTGTTCTCGGCCGAGACCGTGTAGCTGGCGAGGTTCGGTCCGTTCATCTGGAGCGCCACCCGATCCCGCCAGGCGTCCTCCTGGCTCAGGTTGTCGAGCGCGCGCGCGTCGATCGGGATCTCGATGAGCTCCCCGGCGTGAATCACCATGCCGAGGCCGAGCGCGAGCAGCACGGGCCGCTTCGCGTCCGCCCGGATGAGCCCCTCGATGTCCGACGCGTTGCCGACGTACTGTTTGCCCTCGGTGATCTCGTTCTTCGCGTCGGCGCTGCTCGAGAGCACGAACTCCGGACCGAGCCCGGCCCAGACACGCCCGCCCGGAAACGGCAGGATCCCCTTCACCAACAGATCGAGCCGCACCGACGAGGTGGTGAATCGCTCGCGCACCTTCACCACGCGGTTGTAGGTGACGTCGCGCCGGATCTCCGAGCTGTCATAGAGCAGCCCGAGCTCGAGCCCGAGGTGTCCCGCGAAGCGCAGCTCCCCGTAGCCACCGAAGCCCCAGCCGAAGCCGCCGCCATTGCCGGCGAAACCGAGCCCCTCGTAGCCCGCCGGCGTGACCGAGCCGGGCGTGGAGAACAGGTTGCCGCCGCCGAGCACGCGGAGCCCGACCGAGCCCTCGACCGGCGGAAGCTCACGGCTCGGGCTGGGTTGGCTCTGCGGCGCGGCCGGCGGCGCGGACGCCTCGGGCGGCGCGCCACCCGGGGGACCGGCCGGCGCGAGGCCCGGCGGACCGCTCGGCGCGGCGGCCTGAGCGCCCGCGCGCGCGGCGACCGTCAGCGTGAGCGCAGCCACGACCGAGGCGACGACCCGGTTCACCATGCGCCGAACCGTACTCGAAGCCGGGCCGAGCCGTCCACGGAGGACGGCGCGGCCCCCGGGGCCCGCGCTAGCGCGGACCGCGACCGCCCCCGCGACCGCCCCCGTGCCCACCCCGGCCGCGATCGTCGCGGCCGCGGCCGCCGCTACGCTGCGGCGGGCCGCCCTCGCGGGCCTTGGCGATGCGCTCGCGCGCGAGCTCGCCCTCGGTGCCCTCGGGGAACGGCAGGAGCTCACGGCGGGTGAGCCGCGTCTTGCCCTCGCGATCCACGCTGATGACCTTCACGTCGATCTCGTCGCCCTCTTTGAGCACGTCCGAGACGTTCTCGACGCGCTCGTGCGCGATCTCGGAGACGTGAAGCAGCGCCTCGTTGCCCGGCAGGATCTCGACGAACGCGCCGAAATCCACCACGCGGCGCACGGTGCCCCGGTAGACCTTGCCGACCTCGGGCTCGGCGACCAGGCCCTGGATGATGTCGATCGCGCGCCGGACCGCGTCCGAGTCGCTGCTCGCGACCGCCACCGTGCCGTCGTCCTCGACGTCCACGCTGCAGCCGGTCTGCTCGGTGATGCCCTTGATGGTCTTGCCGCCGGGCCCGATGATGATGCGGATCTGATCCGGCTTCACCTTGATGGTGGTGATGCGCGGCGCCCAGCGGTTGATCTCGCTGCGCGGCTCGGGGAGCGTGGCCAGCATCTTGCCGAGGATGTGGAGCCGCCCCTCGCGCGCCTGGTCGAGCGCGCGCTCGAGGATGGCGCGGTCGAGCCCGGCGATCTTGATGTCCATCTGGATGGCGGTGATGCCCTTGTCGGTGCCGCACACCTTGAAGTCCATGTCGCCGAGGTGATCTTCATCGCCGAGGATGTCACTCAGGATGGCGACCTTGCTGCCCTCGGAGATGAGCCCCATCGCGATCCCGGCGACCGGGCGCTTGATCGGCACCCCGCAGTCCATGAGGCTGAGGGTGCCGCCGCACACGCTCGCCATCGAGCTCGAGCCGTTCGACTCGAGGATCTCGCTCACGATGCGGACGGTGTACGGGAACTTCTCGCGCTCGGGCAGCATCCGCACGATGGCGCGCTCGGCGAGCGCGCCGTGGCCGACCTCGCGCCGACCCGGGCCGCGGAGCGGCTTGGTCTCGCCGGTGGAGAAGGGCGGGAAGTTATAGTGGAGCATGAAGCGCTTCCAGCTCTCGCCGGTGAGCGCGTCGATCTTCTGCTCGTCGCTCGCGGTGCCGAGCGTGGAGGTGACGATGGCCTGCGTCTCGCCGCGCTGGAAGAGCGCCGAGCCGTGGGTGCGCGGCAGGAGCCCGACCTCGCAGGAGATCGGCCGAATCGTCTTCTCGTCGCGGCCGTCGATGCGCCGGCGCTCGTCGAGCACCATGGCGCGGACGACGTGGTACTTCCGCTCCTCGAACTCGCCCTTCACGAGCTTCTCGACCTCGGCCCACTTCGCCTCGCCGAGCTCGGCGGAGAGCGTCGCGACGAGCTCCTTCTTCAGGGCCGAGTAGCCGTCGTAGCGCTCCTTCTTGTCCTTGACGACGCAGGCCTGGCGGAGCTTCGCGTCCACCAGCGCGGCCACTCGCGCCGCGATGGCCGGGTCGAGCTTGGTGACCGAGAACTCGCGCTTCGGCTTGCCCACCGCGGCGCGGAGCTTCTCGATGAGCTCGATGATCACCTGCCCGGTCTGGTGCGCGAACATCAGCGCGTCGATGATCTCCGCCTCGCTCGCCTCCGCGGCGCCGCCCTCGACCATCACGATGGCGGACTTGCTGACCGCGACCACCAGATCGATGTCGGCCCGCTCGCTCTGCTCGAAGGTCGGGTAGGAGATGAGCTCGCCGTCCACCCGGGCCACCCGGATCCCGCAGATGGGGCCGTCCCAGGGGATGTCCGAGATGTGGACCGCGGCGCTCGCGGCGGTGAGCGCGAGCACGTCGGTCGGGTTCATCTTGTCGGCGCTGAGGACGGTCGCGATGACCTGCGTGTCCTTCTTGTACCCCTCGGGGAAGAGCGGACGGAGCGGCCGATCCATGATGCGCGAGGTGAGCACCTCGTAGTCCCGGAGGCGCCCCTCGCGCTTGAAGAAGCCGCCCGGGATCTTGCCCGCGGAGTACGTCTTCTCCTGGTACTCGCAGGTGAGCGGGAAGAAATCGAGCCCGGGCCGCTCGTCGGTCGAGACCGCGGTGACGAGCACCACGCTCTCGCCGAAGGTGATGAGGACGGCGCCGTGCGCCTGCTTGGCCAGACGGCCAGTCTCGAGGGTGAGCGGACGGCCGCCCACCATTACGGATTCACGTACGAACATTGCTGAAGCGCCCCCTTGGCGCACAGGGCCGCTGCGTGCGGCTGACGCCGGCCATGAGAGATCCCGCTTCAGCCTCGGTTCCCGCGCGCGACCCGGAAGGTCACGGGCGCGAAGCGAAGTCGAAGCGAAGAGGCCCCTCGGGCCGGATGGGATGATCGAGCCGAGACGACTACTTGCGGAGGTTCAGTGAGGTGACGATCTTGCGATATCGCTCGACATCCGACCGCTTGAGGTAGTCGAGGAGCCGGCGACGACGGCCTACCATCTTGAGCAGCCCGCGCCGCGAGTGGTGGTCCTTCTTGTGCGTCTTGAAGTGCCCGGTGAGGTACTGGATCCGGCTCGAAAGCAGCGCGATCTGCACTTCCGGCGAGCCCGTGTCCGAGTCGTGGAGCTTGTAGGTCGTGATGACCTCTTGTTTCGCTTCGGGGAGTAGCGGCATGGTCTTTTCCTGAAAAGTCCGCGGAGTATACGCACCGCCGGCCTCCGGTCAACCGCTCGGTGACCGCGCGCCCACTGAACGTAGCCTCAGTCGCGGTTCACGCTCACCGGACGGGGGAGCCCGACGCCGGCCGCGCCGAACCGGCCCCCCCCCACCCCGCTCCTGGAGCCGGCGGGCCGGGCGGGCGCTCGCGCTAGAAGCGCGCTTGCGCCGAGATCCCGGCGCCGATGAAGTCCGGGCCGAGGAAGCGGCGGAGGAGCACGGTCCCGGTCGGGTCGAGCTCGAGGCGCGTCGCGTTGTTGTCGCGGCGATACTGCCCCCACACGACCGCCGCGAGCATCGGCGAGATGTCCCATTTCACGCTCGCGCGCGCCTGCACGATGGGGACCCGATCATAGCCCGCCGGGAGGAACGCGAGGTCGCCCTGCTGCCGCACGACGATGGTCCGGCTCGTGTCGTTGCCGAAGGCGTCGACCGACTCGCTGCGGAAGGTCGCCGGCATCTGCAGGCCCGCGCCGATGCCGGGGGTGAGGCGGAGCGAGTCGATGTAGTAGTCCGCCGCGGCGGCGAAGAACATCTCGTCTTCCGTCTTGGCGTCATTCGGGAGCGTCTCGAACGGGATGAAGCTCGGCTGATTGCGGAGCACGAACGGCAAATCCCGATAGATGGCGCTCACCGTGGCGCGCAGATAGCCAAGCTTCAGGTTCGCCTGAGCGGCGGCGGCGCGCGCGGGCTGGATGGCCGTCTTGCCGGCCGCGTCGAAGTCCTTCAGGTTCTGACGGAGCTCGGTGCCCTCGAGCGAGACGGCCCAGCTGAGCTTGCCCGGCGTGTATTCCTCGGCGGAAAACTGCTGGAGGTTCGCGTTCGGGTCATTGCGGTAGAGCATGAAATCCACCGAGCGAGGCACCGGCATTCCATCATGAACGACCACGCGGCCCGAGTAGCCGTAGGTGAACACGCGCTTGCCCATGACGTCCGCGTACTCGAAGCGGCCCTGCTGGAAGTAGCCGCCGCCGGCGTCGAGGCGGAGGTTCTCGAGCAGGTCGACGCCGGCGCCGCCGAGGAAGCCGTAGTTGGTCTCGGCGAGGCGCACGGTGTCGGTCGCGGCGCCCTCCCCGCTCGCGTCGTCGACCAGGCGCTGCTGCACCTCGATGATGCTCGCGGTCTTGAAGCCGGCGAACACGTACCAGCCCTTGCCGTCGTACTGCGCCTTCAGCCCGGGCGCGCTCCCCTGCAGGCGCGGGAAGATCGACTGGTTGATCCGCGCGTTGGTGCCGCCCCACGAGATGTCATAGAGATACCCGAGCCGGAAGCGATCGGTGTCGATCGGGTAGAAGGTGACCCCGAGCCCCTCGGGCGAAGCCTCGCTGCCCGCGGTGCGATAAAATAGGCGGATATAGGTGCCGGCGTCCTCGAAGGCGGCGTTCAGGTTGTTCGACTGGCTCGCGAGCTGGGAGAGATCGACGCGGAGCACGAGCGCCGCCTCGGTGTCGAGGCGCGGCAGGTAGCCCGGCAGGTGGTTATAAAGGACGAGCTGGGTCAGGTTCTCGCGACCGCTGAAGCGCGAGTTCAGGTTGTCGAAGAAGAGGCGATACTGCGGGCGATCGCCCACGCTCGCGTTCGCCGAGAGCGGCAGCGCGTCGCCGGTTCGATGGACGAAGTCGTCGTCACCGAACGTCCAGGTGAGCCGGGTGTCCATGAAGTCGCTGTGGGCGCGCGGCGGCGCGGAGGGCCCGGCCGCGGCGGTGACCGTCGTGCTCGGAGTCGGCGGCGGCTCGGCGGGCGCCCGCGGCGCGGGTGCAGCGGGCGGCGTGGGCTCGGCCGGCGGTGGCGCTGCAGGCGCGGCGGGCGCGGACTCGGCCGGCGGCGGCGCGGCGGGCGCGGGTTCGACCGGCGGCGCGCCCGGCGCGCCGGGCGGAGCGTCGGGCGCCGGCTGCGCGGCGCCGGGCCGCGTGGCGAGCGCGAGCGTGGCGAGCGCGGCGAGTCCGAGGAGGCAGGCGCTAGTTCGTGGCTTCATTCGGATCATCGGTGGTCCTTCGGGAGACACAGGCGGTGCCGGAGCTCACGGGCGCGTTTCGCTCGGGATCGCACGCGGGCTGGGAGGGATCGTCGCAGACGAGATCGTCCGGGCAGCGGGGCTCGATCGTCCAGTTGAGCTTGCCGCCGCTGAAGTTCCGGAGCGTCCCGGTCACGAACGCGAGCGCCTTGCCGCGCGCGCGCGGCGGCTCGAACCCGGAGATGGTGCCGGTGTTCAGCTGGATGGGCTGCCCGGTCGGCAGGCGCACGAGGAAGTTTCCGCGTCCGACGTACTGGGACCACTCGGAGCACTCGGCGTCCGCGCCGCAGGCGTTCACGCACGAGCCCTCCGGGCTGTTCGGCGTGAAGTCGATCGACCCCGAACCGTCGAAATCGCAGTTCGAGCGGGTCGGCCCGAAGCTGTTGTTCTTCGCGAGCTCAGGACCGAAATGCTTCCCGACCGTCACCGACTCGACGCGCACGAGCCCGGACTCGTGGCTCTCCATCGCGGTCGCGTCGGCGATCCCGGCGGCGTCGATGAGCCACGGCTCGGGGACGCGGCACGGCCCGTCGTGCGCTCCGCGCGCGTCGGGGAACACCCACGCATGCACGTCGTACGATGGGAACGAGAGCTCGGTGAAGCCGAAGAAATCCGCCGCGGTGCCCGACAGCGAGGTGACCCGATCGCAGACTCGCACTCCGCCCGGCGTGCTGAAGTTGAACGCGAACACGTGGCCGAAGCCGCGCGTCTCGGTCACGTCGGTCGCGTAGAAGCCGTCCGAGGCGACCCGGGTCACGATGACGACGGCGGGGTCCTCCGTCATCACCGTGACCGCCTCCTGCGAGTACGGTGTGCTCGCCCCCAGGCCTTGCAGGTCGGCCAGGCGCGGAAGCGCGAAGCGCACCGGCGCCGAGACCCCCGCCGCGAAATTGCCGACCGTCTCGGTGTCATCGTTGGCGAAGGCGCAGCCGGGATCGACCGGGTAGTCGGCGAGGCCGTCGCCGTCATTGTCGAGGCCGTCCGCGCAGGCCGGCGGCAGGAACGGATCGGTCGGGACGTAGCCGATGTCCTCCGCCCAGACGCGCGTCGGGCCGCGCACGTTGCCGAGGAGCACGCGCACCCCCTCGGCGACGCCGCCCGCGAGCAGCGCGTTTCGGCCCTCCGCGCCCTCTCCCCGCACGCGGATCACGGTGCCGGGCTCGACGTCGAGCCGCACGAAGCCCGAGAAGGTCGCGTCGACCGCGCCGTCCGCGCGGAGCGCCCGGAGATCGACGACGAGCTCGACCGTGCCGTCCGGTGGGATGGGCAGCGGCGCATCGCCCGGCCCGGGCAGCGGCGTGCCGTCGGCGAGCGCCACCGTCACGCCCATCCGCTCGACGCGCTCGGGCTGCGCGATGTCGACCGTACAGCCCGCGCCGAGCGCGCCGAGCGCGCCGAGCGACGCGAGCGCGCGGGCGGACCGCGAGGTTCCGCGCCTCACTGCCCCACCGTCAGGATGCGATCGTCCGAGAAATTGCCGGCGTCGCGGCCGACGCAGGCGAGGTACTTGCACTGCTCGCCGCCGAGCTCGCACGCGGGCGCGCGCGTGGTGCACGCGGCGAGGTTCTTGGCGCTCCTCGGATCGGCGCAGCGCCGGCGATGGAAGTCTGCGACGTCTTGCCGGCAGGCGGCGAGCACGCAGCGCCCGCCACCTTCGCAGCTCTTGCCGGAGCGGCACGCGCCCGAGGCGTCTTCGCTCGCATTTTGCGCGCAGGCGCAGGCGTAGCCCGTCCCCACCCGGGCGCAGTCGGCGTCGGTGCTGCACGCGGTCAGGCCGTCGGGCGTCTTCGTCTCCGCCGACCAGCCGCAGGGCTTACCGGCGCGGATCCAGTCGACCAGGGCGTCGCGCTGCTGGATGCGGGTGTCGAACTGGGTGGTGTTGCGCTTCAGCATGGTGAAGCCGCTGCCGCCGCCGGCGAGGTAATTGCTGGTGGCGAGCTCATAAGACGCAGTCGGGCTGATCTCCGCGAGGCAGCGCCCCTGGCCGCTGGCGTCGCGAGCGCCGAGATCGCATGCGTTCCGCTGGTTCGCGCAGTCGGCATCCGAGCTGCAGGGGTGGCTCGTGGTGCCGATGTAGACGTGCTCGGCGCAAGGCTCGCCATTCGCGCGCGCGCAGCCGGCGCAGTTCAGGACCACCCGCGCGCCGGCGATTTGCACCTGGCTCACGCAGCCGCGCCCGGCCGAGCGCCGCGCGACGAAGTCGAACATCTGGAGGACCTCGTCGCCCGAGAGCTGCATCTTCGAGATCGAGTTGTCGAACGGGAAGATGTTGAACGCCTCCTCGATGGTGACCGGCCCCGGCACCATGTCGGTGCGGATACCCGTCGTGTTGGTGAGCGAGAAGTCCGTCTGCACTCCGAGCCGCTGTCGCATGGCGGTCGCGATCATGTTGCCGAGCGGGGAGTCTCCGCCCGAGGTTCCGAAGCGGCGCGAGCCGTCCGGCGCGTAGCCGACCACGAGATCGAGATCGACGAGCTGATCCATCTGGTTGACGTACGGCTCGAGGAGCTCGGTGAGCGCGCGGTCCTCGGGGACGTCCTCGGTGATCGGAAAGAGCTGGTAGGAGTGGCCGATGATCTCGAAGCCGTCGAGCGGGTCGTAGCAGCGCCCGCTGCTGCCCGAGGCGCAGCGCGGCGGGAGATCCGCCGGGTCGTTGCTCGCCACCACGTCGAGGCGCCCGACGTACTTCGCGAACGCGCCCGAGTGCGCGAGAATCGCCGGGCGCGGCTGGCAGTAGCGGCGCGACGGGCGGCCGTCCGCGTCGCGGAGCGCGATGTAGTGGCGCCCCTCGTCGTCGGTGAGCGCGCAGTCGCTCACCTCCTTCGGCGGCTGCAAGACGATGTGGTTGTGGCCGCCGAGGACCACGTCGATCCCGGTCGTCCCGGCGATCATCGCCTCGTCGGCGGAGAGCCCGAGGTGGCTGACCACGACCACCAGATCGACCAGCGGGCGAAGCAGGTCGGTGTACGCCTGCGCGGTGTCGATGGTGTCGAGCGGGGTCACCCCGAGCCGGCTCGGCCGCTCGAAGAGCGAGGTGAGGCTCGAGAGGTTGGCCATACCGATGACGCCGACCTTGAGCCCGCGGGTGTTGATGATGGTGAAGGGCCGGAGCACGGTGTCGAGCCCGGGCTGGCCGAGCACCGCGCCGTCCTCGAGCTTGTAGTTGGCCGCGAGGACGGGGAAGGTCGCCCACTTCTGATCCTGGATGCGGACGTTCAGCGCGCCCTGATCGAACTCGTGGTTGGCGATGACCTGAGCGTCCGTCCCCATCAAGCTCATCGCGCGGACCTCCGCCTCGCCGCTGAAGAAGTTGAAGATCGGCGCGCCCTGGAAGCAGTCTCCGCCGTCGATGTGGAGCACGCGGTCCGCCCGCGCCCGCTCGCGGTCGAGCACGTAAGCGACGCGCGCCGCGCCGCCCACCGTGGCGATCGAGCCCGCCGCGCCGAGGCCGAGCGCGGCGTCGGACTGCGAAATGAGCATCTGGTACGGCAGGAGCCGCGAGTGCATGTCCGCGGTGTGGAGGAGCGTGAGCTTCACCTGTCCGCGCAGGCGCGGATCGGCGGGCGGCGCCTCGGGGCAGCCCGGGAGCCCCAGGATCGATGCGGCCACCGCCAAGGCGGGCACCACGGCCGCGACGATGCGCCGGAACATGCTCCGCTTCATCTAGCGCGAGACGCGGCGTCCGGTAAAGGGCGGAGCGCGCTCCCGGGGCGCGCGCCGCGCTCAGGAGCCGGCGGCGTCGAGCTCGAGCAGATCGGACAGGAGCGGCCCGAGCCGCTCGATGACGAGCGCCTCGATCTCCTCCGCCGTGACGAGCGCGCGTGCCGCGGCGACGACGGCCTCGGCCTCGGCCAGCGTCACCCGGCCGAGGGCCTCCTTGATGCCGGGGATGGCCGACGCCTCCATGCTGAGCTCTCGCAGCCCCATCCCGACCAAGAGCACGGCCGCCAGCGGATCGCTCGCCATCGCGCCGCACACCGAGACGGGTCGGTCGTGGAGCCGCCCCGCCGCGACGACCCCGTGGATGAGCCGCAAAATCGCCGGATCGAACGGCGTCGCCAGGTACGCGAGCTCGCGGCTGGTCCGATCCACCGCGAGGGCGTACTGGACCAGATCGTTGGTGCCGATGCTCATGAAGGCGGCTTCCCGCGCGAGCTCCGCAGCCATCACCGCCGCCGAGGGGACCTCGATCATGACGCCCAGCGGGATCTCCCGCGCGCTCGGGTGCCCAGCCGCGTCCACCTCGCGACGGGCCCGCTCGAGCAGACTCCGCACCTCGCGCAGCTCGCGTACGCTCGCGATCATGGGGACCATGATCGCGAGGGAGCCATAGGCCGACGCACGCACCATGGCGCGGAGCTGGGTGAGGAAGAGCTCGGGACGCGCGAGCCCGAGCCGCACGGCCCGCAGGCCGAGCGCCGGGTTCATCTCGGCCGGGGCCTGGAAGGCCGAGACGTACTTGTCCCCGCCGATGTCGAACGTGCGGAGCGTCACCGGCATGGGCGACATGACCTGCAGGACCCGCCGGTAGGTCTCGAACTGCGCCTCCTCGTCGGGCGGCTCGGCGCGATCGACGTAGAGGAATTCGGTACGATAAAGCCCGATCCCCTCTGCCCCGAGCGCGGAGGCGATGCCGGCCTCGGCGGGCAGCTCCACGTTCCCGCGGAGCGCGACCCTCACCCCGCAGCGCGTCGCGGCGGGACGCTGGAGCACGCGGGAGCGCTCGGCGACGGCGCGGTAGCGTTCGGCGCGCGCGGTCGCGGCGGCGATCTGCTCGTCGGTCGGCTCGACGATCACGCGCCCCCGGAGCGCATCCACGAGCAGGCGATCACCGGTCGCCACCTGGGTGAGCAGCTCCCTCACCCCGACCACCGCCGGGATCTCGAGCGCGCGAGCGAGGATCGCCGTATGGCTGGTCCGCGTGCCGACCTCCATCACCATCGCCGCGACTCGCTCGCGATGGAGCCCCGCGGTCTCGGCCGGCGAGAGATCGTGGGCGACCAGGATGCCGGGCTCTTCGAGATCCACGAGCGAGAGCGTCCGCTGGCGGCCGCCGAGCTGGCGCAGGATGCGATCGCCGATGAACTCGAAATCGTGGCTCCGCTCGGCGAGGTAAGGATCGTGCGCGGCGCGGAGTTGCTCGGCCATCGCGCGCACCGCGCCGTCGACCGCCCACTCGACGCACTGGCACTCGCCCAAGATGCGGCGCTCGACCGCGTCGCGCAGGGTCTCGTCCTCGAGCATCAGGATGTACGCCTCGACGATCGACGACTCGGCCCGAGTAGCGCTCTCGCGGATCCGCTCGGCCACCTCGCGCAGCGCCCGGCTCGCGCTCGTCACCGCGCGCTGAAATCGCTCGAGCTCTTCCTCGCCCTGCTGCTCGGTGATGCGACGGCGCACCACCGACGACTCGGGGGCGTCGATGACCACCGCGCGACCGACGGCCACGCCTGCCGAACCCGCGATGCCGTCGAGCTCCACGCCGCGCGGTCGCGCGGCCGAGCTCGACCGCGCGATTGGGCTCGAGCCGTCCTCGCCGGCCACCCCGCTACTCACCTTCCCCGAAGCGGTCCTGGATGAGCTCGCCGATACGCCTGACGGCGAGCTCCGCGTCCGGCCCGATGGCCTCGACGTCGAGCGTCGTGCCCATCGACCCGCAGAGCAGGAGCACACCCATGACGCTCTTGGCGTTGGCGGCCTGGCCCTCTCGGCTCACGACGATCTCGCACGGGAACGACGAGGCGAGCTGAACCAGCTTGCTCGCCGCGCGCGCGTGCAGCCCGAGGCGGTTGCAGACGACGAAGCTCCCTCTGGCCGTGGTCACGCTGTCCTCCCTCCGTCACGGGGTCCGCCGCCGATGAGCTCGGGCTCGGAGTGACGGTCCTCCAGGGTAGCCCGGTCGACATCTCGATGCACGACCTCGACCTCGAGCCCGAGCTCCCCGGCGAGCCGCTCGGCGAGGAGCTCGGCGATCACCACCGAGCGATGGCGCCCACCGGTGCAGCCGACCGCGATGGTGAGGTAGCTCTTCCCCTCGCGCTCGTAGCGAGGCACCGAGAACACGAGCAGCGCGCCCGCTCGGTCGAGGAAGCCCGTCGAGTCCGGATCGCCGAGGACGTAATCACGCACCTCGGCCTCGGTGCCCGGCCGCTCCTTCAGCGCCTCGACGAAATAGGGATTCCTGAGAAACCGCACGTCGAGCACGAGATCGGCGTCCACCGGCGCGCCGTACTTGAACCCGAACGACACCACCCGCGGGCGGAAGCGCGGCCTCGCGCCCGCGCCAGGCCCGAGCTCCTCGATGATCCGACGGCGCAGCCCGTGCACGTCGAGGCGAGTCGTGTCGATGACGATGGTGGCGCGGGCGCGGAGCGACGCGAGCCGCTCGCGCTCGATGCGGATCCCATCGAGCACCGCGGGGGCGGCGCGCTCGCTGCCGGCGGTGGCGGCGGTCGAGAGCGGGTGGGGCCGGCGGGTGCTGCTGAAGCGCCTGAGCAGGGCCTCGTCCGAAGCGTCGAGGAAGAGCACCGCGAGCTCTCGCCGCCCCCCCGCGCGGACCGCGTCCATCACCTCCCCGACGTGCTCGAAGAAGGCGCGCACGCGCACGTCGAGCCCGAGGGCGACCCGCGCGACGCCGCCCTGCTCGCACGCCTCGAGGGTAGGCAGCGCCACCGCGGTCGGCAGGTTGTCGATGCAGAAGAACCCGAGATCCTCTAGCGCGTGCAGCGCGGTCGACTTTCCCGCGCCGCTCAGGCCGGTCACCACGACCACCAAGGTGCGCGGCTCGCTCATCGGCGCTTCCCCAGCTCGACCGGCGGCGGCGCGGCGCTCTCGTTGGCGACCGGCCGCCGCGACCGCGCACCCTCCGCGCGACCGGGCGAGCCCTCCTCCCCTGCCCCGAGCCCCGCCTCGATGCGCTCGATGAACTCGCGCGCCGGATTGCGCCCGCTCTGCCGGAGCAGCTCGCTCCGCGCCGCGATCTCGATGATCGAGCTCATGTCGCGGCCGGGCCGCACCGGCAAACACACCTCGCGAATGGCGACGTCCAGGATCTCGCGGTGGCGGTCATCCATTCCGATCCGGTCGAACGCGCCGTCGCCCTGCCAGAGATCGAGCTGAACGACCAGATCGATGCGCTTGCGCTCGCGCACGGCGGTGACGCCGTAGAGGTCCTTGATGTTCAGGATGCCGAGCCCGCGCACCTCGATGTGGTGGCGGAGCAGCGGCGCGGGCTGCCCGAACACCATGCCGGGCGGGCGGAAGTCGCACTCGACGACGTCATCTGCCACCAGCCGGTGTCCGCGCATCACCAGATCGAGCGCGCACTCGCTCTTGCCGATGCCGCTCTTGCCGAGCAAGAGCACGCCGACCTCGTAGATGTCGACCAGCACGCCGTGGATCCGGGTCCGGGGGGCGAGCCGCTCGTCGAGGAGCGTGTGGATCGCGGTGATGGTCGCGCTCGAGCGCTCGGCGCACACGATGAGCGGCGTGGAGGTGCGTTCGGCCTCGTCCGCGAGCGCCCGCGGCGGGACCGCGCCGCGCGTGACGAAGACGCAGGCGAGCCCGAGCGAGAACAGGCTCGTCGCGGCGCGCACCTGCTCGGGCTCGGGGAGCTTCTCGGCGTAGCTGAGCTCGGTCTCACCGAGGATCTGGATGCGGGTCGGGACGATCCCGTGCAGGTGCCCGACCATGGCGAGACCGGATTTCTGGATCCTCGGGTGCGTGACCAGCCGGTCGACGCCCGCCGCGCCGGCTACCAGCCGCACATCGAGCCCGAGCGCGGGATCGTCGAGCAGCTCGCGGACCCTGATCTCGGGCGCGCCAGGCTGCGGAGGGTCGCGAACCGTCATGGGCCGCCTCGACGCGCTCTACGGAGCGAGCGTGTCCTGAGCGTGAATGAGCGCGTAGGCGGCCTCGGCGGAGGCCGAGCCGACCAGCCGAGAGCGGGTGGCGGGATCGCGGAGCAGCCGCGAGATGCGAGCGAGCGTCCGCAGGTGCTCCCCGGTCGCGCGTTTGGGCCCGACCACGCCGAAGACGATGCTCACGTTGACTCCGTCGATGGCCTCGAAGGGGACCCCGACCGGACACAAGAGCAGCGCGCCCGCCTGGCCCGGCGCGGCGTCCACCGCGGTGTGCGGGATCGCGACGCCGTCGCCGATGCCGGTGCTCTGCAGCCGCTCGCGATCGAGGAGGAGCCTGAGGATGCTCTCCTCGGTCGCGCCGATCGCCGGAGCGAGCAGCGACGAGAGCCAATGGAGCGCGTCGGCCTTGTCGCGGATCCGACTCCCATCGGCGTCGACCAGGATCCGGTCGACGGAGACGATGTCCGAGAGCCGCATGGAGAGGTCCGGGCGACCTCCGCTGACGTCGCTCATCGTCATCCGCGCGTCTTGGAGGGGGCCCGCGCGCGCGCGGCCTGCTTCGCCGGCCGCGCGGCGCTCTTGGCGGCACCGGGCTCGCGCACCGTCTCGCCGCTGCGCCGCTTCTTCGCCTGCGCCGCGCCCTTGGTGACGCGGATCTGCCGCTCGAGCTTGTCGACCATCTTGTCGATCGACGCGTACATGTCGTCGCTCGACTCCCTGGCGTCGAGTCGGGCGCTGCCGCTCGAGATGCGCGTCTCCGCCTGGTGCACGAGTTTGTCGAGCGAGAGGGTGATCTTGGCGGTCATCGGCTCGCGCAGGAATTTCTGCAGCCGGGAGACCTTCTCGCGCGCATAGGCCTTGATGGCCTCACTCGGCTCCATTTGGCGGAACGTGACGCTGATGTTCATTGGACCTCCTGACAAGGGGCGCCGTGGGTCTCTCGAACGCCGGGACGCTCCGCGCACGCCGCGCGGGGTCGCGCGCGGCGTCGAGGCGGATGGCTTCCCGAGGTCGGATGACCCACTCCGGGCAGGATACCCCAACTTTCGCGCGCTTCGCGCGGGAATGGTCAGAACATCCGCTTGCGCCGGGAAGAGGCAATAATACCCAGCATTTCCCTATATTTAGCGACTGTGCGCCGGGCGATCTTGATGCCCTCGGCCTTCTCGAGCAGCTCGACGATGACCTGGTCGCTGAGCGGGTTCTGCTTGTCCTCGTCGTCGATGAGCTTGCGAATGGCCTGCTTCACGCTCTCGCTGGCGATGTCCTCGTTGGCGACCCGGCGGATGCTCGAGTTGAAGAAGTACTTGAGCTCGAAGAGCCCCTGCGGGGTGTGAACGTACTTGTTGGTCGTCACGCGCGAGATGGTCGACTCGTGCATGCCGACCGACTCGGCGACGTCGCGCAGGATCATCGGCTTCAGGTGCGCGGCGCCTCGCTCGAAGAAATCACGTTGCTTCTCCACGATGCACTCGGTCACGCGGATGATGGTCTTTCTCCGCTGCTCGATGGCGCGGATCAGCCACTGCGCGTTCCTCAGCTTCTCGTCGATGAACTCCTTCGCCGACGGGTCGGCGCGGAGCCGCTTGGTGAGCGCCTCGTTGATGAACAGCCGCTGGATCCCGCGGTCATTGTCGAGCACCGTGAACTCGTCGCCGTCCTTGATGACGTAGACGTCCGGGGTAATCCCGATGGTGCGTTCGTCGGTGTCGGTGAAATTGCGTGCCGGACGGCTCTCGAGCTTCTGGATCTCCTTGGCCGCCTCGTAGACCTCCTCGACGGGGATCTTGAGCTCGCGCGAAATGGCCTGATAGTTGTGCTTCTCGAGGTTGTGGAGGTGGTTCTCGATGATCGAGAGCTCGATCTCGTCGTAGCCGTAGGTCTTGGCCTGAATCAGCAGGCACTCGCGCAGGTCGCGGGCGGCGACCCCGAGCGGGTCGAAGTTCTGGAGCAGCTCGAGCACGAGCGGCGCGTCATCCGGGTGGAGCCCCGACTCCGCCGCGAGATCGTCGATGGTGAGATCCGCGGTGCGGGTGCCGTCGGGCCGCTCGACGCCCGCGAGGTCGAGGTAGCCCTTCTCGTCCAGGTTACCGATGACGAGCTCGGCGAAGCGGCGCTCCACGTCGGTGAAGTCGCTCATCTGCAGCTGCCAGAGCAGGTGGTCGCGCAGGCTGCGCGGCTTGGTCAGGTTCTGCTCGATGGGCGGCAGCTCGTCGTGCCCCCCGCGGTTCGACGGGGTCGACTGCTGGAGCGTGCGGTTCTCGAGGAATTTCTCCCAGTCCACCTCGCGGGTGGCCTTCTCGGTCGCCCGCGCGTCCTCGCTCACCTCGACCCGTTCGAAGCTCTGCTGCTCCGGCGGCGGCGCCCCCGGCTCGCTCGCGCCGCCCGGCTCACGCCGCTTCGCGCGGGCGTCGGGCTCCTCGTCCGAGAGCACCGGGTTGTTGTCGAGCTCCTTGCGGACCTCGTCGATGAGCTCGAGCCGCGAGAGCTGCAGCAGTCGGATCGCCTGCTGCAGCTGCGGCGTCATCACGAGCTGCTGCGAGAGGCGGAGTTGCTGCTTGATTTCCATGGTCTCGGCGCGGGTCCGTAGCCTCGGGGTCCCCCACGGACCGCCGTCCCGCGCCCCAGAGTGTAACACCCCTCCAGCAAGAAGGGTGCCCGCGGAGAGGGAGATGCCGGTTCGGCGCGGAAAAGCCCGCCATGACGGGCGTCAGCCGAGCGCCCGGACGAGGGCGAGGGCGCGTCGCTCGGCCGGTGGCGCAGCCGGCCGAGCGACCTCCCGGAACCTCCCGGCCGCCACCCGCTCGAGCTCGCGCACGGCCTCTCGCGCGAGCCTCCGGCGCGCGAGCGCGCCCGCGGCGCCACCGCCGTGGAGCCAGGGCGCGAGCGCGGCCGCCATCGCCGCCAGGCGGGGCTCGAGGGCGGCGCCGAGCACCTCGCGCTCGCTCGGCGGGATCGCCCGACCGAGCTCGTCCGCCGCTGCGCGCGCGAGCCGGCCTCGGAGCCGCGACGCGACGAAGTCCATCACCGCGTCGTCTTCGGCGGCGCCACCCGCGACCGGGCGGAGCTCGCGCGCGAGCTCCGCCATGGCCTCGTCGATGACGCGGCCGAGCCCCTCGGCGAGCTCGCCGCCGCGGGCGCGCGCGTCGTGCGCCACGGCCCGGCAGCGCGCCCGGCGCGCGTCCTCCTCGTCCGCGCCGCGCTCGCGCTCGGCCGCGCGCTCCGTCGCGACGCGGGCGAGCGCCGCGGCGAGCGTCGCCGCGCGCCGCCGAGCTACCCGCTCGCGCAGGCGCGCCGCGTCGTCGAAGAGCACGCGCTCGACCAGGCGCTCGACGGCGGGCCAGCCCGAGCGCTCGCGCGCGGCCGCGTCAGCTCCGCCCTCGAGCGCGAGCCGGGCCGAGAACGCGATGGGCGGCGCCTCGACCCGGACGCCCGCGGCCGCGAGCCCTTGCTCGACGTGGCGGAGGGCGGCGGCGAGCTCCTCCGCGCCGCCCAGCCGATCGAGCTTGCTCAGCAGCACGAGCAGCGGCAGCTCGCGCCGGGCGAGCTCGCCGAGCACCTCGCGCTCGCTCGCCTTCAGCGGCTGCGTGGCGTCGAGCAGCCAGATGACCACGTGCACGTCGTCGAACACCGTGCGGGTCACCGCCGCGTGGCGGCGATCGGGCGCGTTGAAGCCCGGCGTGTCGATGAGCTCGACCCGGCGCAGGAGCTCGAGCGGGGCGTAGATGGTCACCCGGTCGATGAGCGCTGGGCCGAGGCTCACGAGGGTCGCGCCGAGCGCGCCGTGCGAGACCACCCGCGCTTCGCCGCCCTCGACGAGCTCGACGCGCACGAAGCGGTCCGGCGCCCACACCAGGTGGTTGCGGGTGGCGGTGGTCGGGAGCACACCGACCGGCGCCACCGCCTCCCCGAGCAGCGCGTTGATGAAGGTCGATTTCCCGGCGTTGAACTCACCCACCACCGCCGCGCGGAGCGGCCGCTCGAGATCGACGGCGAGCGCCTCGACGTCGCCGAGCGCGCCGAGCTCGCCGAGCGCCCGCGCGAGCCGCCCGAGCTCCGCGAGCAGCTCGCGCCACGCCGCCGGCTCGCCCTCCGGCGCGAGCGCGGCGTACGCCTCGACGCGGAGCGCGGCCGCCCAGTCGGTCGCGGGGCCGTCGGCGGCGTCGAGGGCGGCGAGCCGCGCCTCCGGCAGGGCCGCGTCGAGCGACGCGAGCAGCGCCGCGATCCCGGGCGCGACCGGGACGCCCGCGGCCACCGCGCGCGCGACCGCGTCGCGGAGCGCCACGGGGTCACGCGCCGTGAGCGCGGCGGCGAGGTAGCGCGCGGCGAGCTCCGGGTCCCCCGCCCCCTCGGCGAGCGCGGCGAGCGCGTCCGCCGTGCGCCCCTCGGCCTCGGCCACCGCGGCGCGAAACGACGGCTGCGCGGCGTACCCGAGCGCCGCGCCGACGGCGGAGAGCGACTCCACCGCCGCGCGGTCCCGAGCGCGCGCGATGAGCTCCGCCGCGTACCGGCTCGCGCGCGGCGCGTCGAGCAGGAGCGCGCGCACGAGCGAGCGCGCGGCGCCGCGCTCGTCCCCTGCCGCCGCAGAGAGCCGCGCCTCGACGAGCGCGCGGCGACCGTCGAGCGCCTCGGGAGCCGGCAGCGTGGCGACGAGCCGGCGCGCCTCCTCGAGATCCCCGCGGTCGAGCCGCGCCTCGGCGCGCCGGAGCGCCGCCTCGGGGCCGCCGCGTTCGGCGAGCCCGAGCTGCGCGAGCCAGCGCTCCGCGCGCGCCGGGTCGCCGCGCGCGAGGTCGAGCTCCGCGAGCCGGAGGCGCGCCGAGTCGGCCGCTCGGAGCGGCTCACCGGCCTCCGCCGCGGCGAGCAGCGCGGCCTCGGGCCCGAGCCCGGCTCGGGCGCGGGCGAGCGCGAGGCGGAGCCAGGCGTCCGCCCGCTCGGGCAGCGCGCGGGCGAGCCGCTCGCTCGCCTCCGCGCTCTCTGCGTCGAGCATCATCGCCTCCGCCGCGTCCGCCCAGAGCAAGAGCGCCACCCGCGAGCGCGGCAGCTCGTCGAGCAGCCCGAGCGCCAGGCTCCGCGCCTGGGCCGGGCGGCCCTCGGCGAGGGCGCGAGCGGCGCGAGCGCGCGCTTGCTCGGCGCCGCGCGCGAGGAGCTCGACGCGGGCGAGCCAGTCGCCGAGCGGCTCGAAGAGGGACGGCACCGGGCGACCCTAGCAGGCGTCATCCCGCCTCGCCGATGATGCTAGGCTCGCGGCGTGCTCCGGCGAGGCGCTACCGGCAACACGACCGCGTCGCGGCTGAAGGCGCTCGTGCTCCACGCTCAGGCGGTCCACGGCCGCGCCGCCGCCGACGCCCTGCTCCGCGAGGTGCGGCTCGACCGCGTCTACCTCGACGACGAGACGCGCCCGCTGCCGATCTCGGTCTGGCACGCGGCGCTCGAGGCGTTCGCCTCGCGCTTCGGCCGCGAGGCGATCCGCGCCACCCTGCCCGGGTTCGTGCACCCGGACAACCTCGGCGTCTGGTCCCGCGTGCTGCGCGGCGCGTCCGAGCCGCTCGCCGCTTACCAGCAGCTCGAGGCGCTCGGCGGCGAGGACGCGCTCACCGACGGCTGGCGCACCGACGCGAGCGCGCCCGGCCGCTGGCGAGGACACGTCACCCTCCGGCAGCCGAGCTTCGAGCTCGATGGTCTCTGCGCGCTCGCGCGCGAGGCGGAGCTCGCCGCCGTGCCGTTGCTGTTCGGGCTCCCGCCCGCGCGCGTCCGAGCGCGGCCAGGCGATCCGGACCGCTCGGGCGGCGCGGTGCTCGAGTACGAGGTCCGCTGGCGGGCCCGCGAGCTCTGGCTCGCCCCGGCGCTCGGGGGCGCGGTCGGGGTCTCCGCCGGCGGGGCGCTCGCCCTCGCCGCGCACGCGGGCGAGCCGCGCTCGGCGGCCTTGACGCTCACGGCCGCGGCGCTCGGCGGCGTGGCCGGCGTCGTGCTCGGCTTCGAGCGCCGGCGCCGCGCGCAGGCGCGCGCGCAGGCCACCCGGATCGAGGTCCTCGAGCGCTCGGCGGCGCTCCGCGAGGCGCGCGAGCGCGGCGCCGCCAGCTTCGAGGCCGGCGCGGTCATCGCCGGCCAGTACCGACTCGGCGCGCCGCTCGGGGCCGGCGCGAGCGGCGCCATCTGGGAGGCCGAGCGCCTCGGCGACGGCGAGGTGGTGGCCATCAAGCTCCTGCGGACGGCGGTCGCGCACG
Source organism: Polyangiaceae bacterium (assembly GCA_035063585.1). Taxonomy (GTDB): domain Bacteria; phylum Myxococcota_A; class Polyangia; order Polyangiales; family Polyangiaceae; genus JAPSGB01. The sequence continues at coordinate 64,220 of JAPSGB010000011.1, read as the reverse complement.
ACACCATCGCCGCCGATCGCCTGCGCCGCGAGGCCGCGGCGCTCGGCCTCGCGTGGCACGAGAACGTGGTCGAGATCTACGACGACGGCTACCTCTACGACGGCACCAGCTTCCTCGTCATGGAGCGGCTCTACGGCGAGCCGCTCGGGGCGCGCCTGCGACGCTCGGGCCCGCTCGCCCCGGCCGAGCTCCAGCCCATCGCGCTCCAGCTCTGCGACGCGCTCAGCGCGGTCCACGCCGCCGGCGTCGTCCACCGCGACCTCAAGCCGAGCAACATCTTCCTCTCTCGCGCGCGGGACGCCGCCCCCGAAGCGCCGCCCGTGGTAAAGCTCCTCGACTTCGGCATCGCGCGGGTCGAGTGGGCCGAGACGCGGCTCACCAACATGGGCGCGCCGGTCGGCACCCCGGGCTACATGTCGCCCGAGCAGGAGCAGGGCGAGGAGCTCGACGGCCGCGCCGATCTCTACGCGCTCGGCGCCGTCCTCTACGAGTGCCTGACCGGGCTGCCCCCACCCGCGCGCGCCCTCGACCCCTGGCCGTCGTTCCCCCCGCGCGGCCCGGAAGCGGCCGAGAGCGGCGTCCAGCGAGCGCTCCGCGCGGTCGCCGAGCCGTGGCGTCGGGTCATCGGGCGGGCCCTCGCGCTGCGGCCGGCCGAGCGCTACCCGGACGCGCGCGCGCTCCGCAAGGCGCTCGAGAAGCTGGCGGTGAGCGACCCCGAGCTCACGAAGAGCTCGAGGTCAGCTTGACTTTGAGATTCCGCGACTTACTAACCATTCCCTGAAGTAACTTCAAGGGCTCGCTCGGCGGGCGATGAGGTAGCGCTGGCGGGTGCCGGGGAGCGGGAGGGTCGCGACGGCGCGGAAACCCGCGTCGGCGGCGAGCGCGGCGACCCGCGCGTCGACCGCGTACGGCGCGAAGCGGCTCGTCCACCACGGCTCGCGGAGGGGCTCTCCCGGAGCGATGAGGAGCACCAGGGCGTCCACCCCGCGCGCCTCGAGGAAGCGCTCGGGGAGCCGCTTCGAGGTGTGACCGCCGGGCAGCCGCGCGACCTCGCGATCGGTGACGCCGGCGAGATCGACGACGTCGGTCGGGGTGGCCGCGCCGACCCAACCGACGTCGACCGCGGCGACGCGCCGCGCCCCGGCGAGGACCGGACGCGCCGAGGCGATGAGCGCCGCGCGCCGCTCGGTCACCCGGGCCGCAGAGGGCCCGAGCCCGATCAGCACCAGCCCCTCGACGGCGAGCGTCGCGGCGAGGCGAAGCGCGGTCGCCCACCACGGCGTGACCCGAGCGAGCGCGGCGCCCACGAGGAGCAGCCCGGGCAGAACCGGCACCGCGAGCCGATAGAGCGCCATCCAGTCGCCGCCGGCGAGGGCGAGCGCGGCGAAGTGCGCGCCCGCCGCCGCCACCACGACCCGGAGCCGCGGCGCGAGGCGAGCGAGCCCGCGCGGCGCGAGGACGAGCCAGGGCGGCCCGGTGAGCGCGAGCGCGCCGAGCGCGTAGCGGAGCCCGTGCTCGAGATCGGCGGGCTTGGCGAGCGCCGCGAGCGGCGCCGGCGAGCCGAACAGCGCCGCGCGCACACCCGCCACCGCGAGCGCCGGCGCGAGCGCGAGCGACGCGGCGGCGAGCACCCGCGCCGGCGGCGCGCGCGCGACCAGCGCGGAGCCCACCGCGAGGGTGAGCGCCCACGGGAGCAGCTCCGGCCGCCACGCCGCGGCGAGCCCGGCGGCGAGCCAGCCGCCCGAACCCGGGAGCAGCGCCGCGGTCGCGAGCGCGGTGACCCAGCCCGTCTCCATGCCGCTCACCGCCCAGGCGCCGAGCGGAGCCGAGAGCGCGAGCGCGAGGAGCGGCGCGAACCGGAGCGCGCCGGGCTCGGCGCTCCCGCGCCCGACGCGCGCGAGCCCGACCCCGAGCCCCGCGGCGGCGAGGAGCCAGGCGAGCGCGCCGAGCAGGCGCGCCCGCGCGAGCGTCTCGAGCGGCGTCGCGCCGGCCACGAGCGCGAGCAGGTTCGCGTAGCCGAGCGGCGTCACCGCGTCGACGCGCGGCCCGCCCGTGTTGAAGCGATAGCCCTCGCCGTGCGCGAGGCGGGTCGCGACGCGGGCGGTGATGAGCGCGTCGTCCACCGTGTAGCCGGAGAGCGCGAGCATCATCACGGCCGCGGCGAGCGCGCCGAGCGCGGCCTGGCCGAGGGTGCGACGCTCCACGCGCCCGACCTTCCCTCGCCCCCGGCGGCGCGCCTAGCCGGTTCGGCGGGGTCCTGTCCACTCTCCGGCGATTCTGTCTCAAAATTCGAGCTCGAGCGCCTGCGCGCCCTACGATTCGCGCTCGGATGTCAGCGATTCACGTGGTGGTCCGTCCCTGCCCGTCGAGCGCCGCCGCGGCGCCGCTCGCCCCCCTGCACGGGCTCTTCGACGTCATCGTCGACGGGGTCAACGTCACCGCGCGCGTCGGTGAAGCGCAGGCGCTCACCCTGCTCGGCGAGCTCGCCCACGCGGTGGCCTCGCTCACCACCGGGCGCCGCGATCGCGCCACCCTCCAGCTCTACGCGGCCGACGAGGCCTGGGAGCTCGGCCTCGAGGCGGACGGCGCCGACGCGCTGGTCACCGTCTACCGCTCCGGCCCGAGCCCCGAGGTGGCGGTCTTCGAGCGGCGCGTGCGCCTCGCCGAGCTCCGCGCCGCGATCCTGAACGCCATCGACGACGGCCCCGGCGACGCGCCGCCGCGCAGCGTGACGCGCGCGCTCGCGGTCGCCCGCGGGGTGCTCGCGACCGCCGAGGCCTGCCCGCGCGCGGCGCGCGCCGTCGCAGAGCTCGCCATCGCTCCCCGCGCGAGCCGCGGCTTCGGCTTCTCGGCGCGCGCTTCATTCCGCCAGCTCGGCCGCGAGGCGCGCCGCGAGGCGGGTGACACCGGCGGGCTCGAGCGCGCCGATCTGCACGGGCTCTTGGTCGAGGGCTCGCTCGCGGTCACCGCGCGCGGGCGGACCGCGAGCCTCGGGCGCGCGCAGCTCTTTCTGGTCGCCGAGCAGCTGGTCACGCTCGCCGACGAGGCGCTCGACGCCTGGCAGGGCGCGCGCCCGCTCTTCCGCCGCCTCGAGGTCGGCGAGGCGCGGCTGGCGGTGCGTCACGGCGCGGGCGACGGCCCGCTCACGGTGAGCATCGGCGGCCCGGCGCTCCACGCGCGCGGCGAGGCCGTGAACTTCCCGGAGGTCGCGCCGGCCACGCTCGCCCAGGCCGCGGTGCGCTTCGCGCGCGCGGTCGCCGACGCCTTCACCGCCGGCGATCCGGGACAGGGCCGTAACCTCCGGCTCGCCGCGCTCACCGCCTCTGCCGAGGCGCTCGCGAGCCGCGCCGAGGACGCCGAGCGCGACGACTCCTGCGAGAACCCAGATCCCGAGAGCTACCGCTCGTTCGGGCTGCCGCGCCGGGCGACCGAGGTGATGGGGCCCTGGGAGCACGGCGGCAAGATGCGGTTCCAGCCGCGCTGGGCGGCCACCGTGCCGGGCATCGATCTGCGCGCGACCTTCCTCTGCGGAGAGATGCTGGTGGTGGGCTCGGCGCGGGAGACCGCGAGCATCCACCGCGCGACCGGCGTGGTGGCCTGGCGCGCGCCGACCGCGCGCGCCGCGTGCGTGGTCACGCCGAGCGGGCTCGCCCGCATCCACCCCGACGGGCGGGTGATGCTGCACGAGCTCGACTCCGGCGAGGTGCGCTTCTCGGTCCGCGTCACCCCGCGCGCGGCGGGCGGCGCCAGCGGCGCGGTGGTGCAGGCGCCCGGCTTGCCGAAGCTGCTCGTCTTGGCCGAGGGCGACCGCAAGATCACCGCCATCGACCTCGTGAGCGGCGACGTGCGCTGGCGCCACGCGCTGCGCCGCCCGGGCGCCTACCGCGTCCGGCGCGCCGGCAAGCTCCTGCTCGTGGCCGGCGGCGACACCGCGCTCAGCGCGCTCGACGTGGCGACCGGCGAGGTCGTGTGGCGCGTGCGCGAGCGCCTGCCCTTCTCGGGCGACACCACCGTCGACCACGACGGCGCGTTCGCGCTCGCCGGCACCGCGCGCGGGCGGGCCCGGCTCCTCCACCTCGATCCCTTCTCGGGTAAGCTGCGCTACAGCGCCGAGCTCGACGAGCGCGCCGCGCCCGGTCAGGCCCCGCTGGTGACGCCGGAGGTGGTGGTGGTCGTGACGCGCGACCGCCGCGGCGCGGGCGCCGCGGCCTTCTCGCGTAAGACCGGCGCGCCGCTCTGGCAGCACGCGCCCGGGCTCACCGCGCCGACCACCGCCTGGCTCAGCGTCGACGACGCGCTCATCGCCAACAGCAGCGCCGGCACCCTGGTCTGCATCGACGCGAACACCGGCACGCTCCGCTATAATCACGTCTTCCCGCGCAACGTCGAGGCCGATCAGCCGCGCCGGCTCGAGCCGGTCTTGCGCGGCGGCGCGCTCTTCGTGCCGCAGCACCAGGTGCACGTCATGCGCCCGCGCGACGGCGAGGTCATCGGCGCCGTGCCGAGCGACCTCATCCCCGATCTGGTCCGGGTCGACGAGCGCTGCGACGTGTACGTCGCGGAGGAGAGCGGTCACCTCGCCGCCTTCGGCGCGGGCGCGCGGCTCGCGCTCGTGAAGGGCTGAGGCGCGCGCCGCCGCCCGCGACGCCGGCCGCGCCGGACCGGCACGCCCTCCCCGGCTCGCGCGTGGGCGCGCGCTCAGCCCGAGTGCGCCTCGCCGCCGTCGACATAGAGCACGTCACCGTTCAGCCAGTACGTGCAGGGCTGCGCGAGCGCGACGATGGCGTTGGCGACGTCCTCCGGGCGGGTCAGGCGATGCCACGGGTTCTTGCGGATGGCGACCTCGATGATCGCCTCGTTGTCGGGGATCTTGCGGATCGCGGGGGTGTCGGTGACGCCCGCGCAGATGGAGTTGGCGGTGATGCCGCGCGGCCCGAGCTCGAAGGCGAGCTGGCGGATGTGGGCCTCGAGCGCGGCCTTGGCGGCGCTCACCACGCCGTAGCGGCGCCACACCTGCGACGAGCCGTTGCTGGTCATGGCGAAGATGCGCCCCTGGTTCGAGAGCAGCTCGCCGTGCACGAGGCCCTGCGCCCAGTAAACGAGGCTATTTGCCATCACGTCGATGGTCATGTCCATCTGCTTGCGGGTGACCACCTCGTCCGGCGGGGAGATGACCAGATCGCGCAGCGTGCCGAAGGCGATGGAGTGAAGGAGCACGCGCACCTGTTCGCCGCGCCCACGCTCGGCGAAGCGGCGCGACACCTCCGCCAGCACCTCCGCGCGCTTGTCGTCGTCGGCCGCGTTCACGTTGAAGAACCACGCCTCCCGGCCGAGCGCGCGGATCTCGGCGGTGAGCCGCTCGACGTTCGGCAGGGTCGCGCGCCGATCGAGGTGCACGCCGATGATGTCGACGCCGGCGCGGGCGAGCGCCAGGCTGGTCGCCGCGCCGAAACCGCTCGAGGCGCCGAGGATGAGCGCCCAGCCGTCGAGCGCGGGCAGCGGAATGTTCGAGGGATCGCTTGTCATGGCAGGGTCGTCTCTACTACACGGCGGCCGGGCCCGGACGGGTCATTTCGCTCTTCTCGAGCACGAAGCGCGCGATGCGGCGCATCGGGACGTGGGTCGGGCAGCGCTGCTCCTTCTCCGCGAGCACCGCGTCCGGCACGTGCGCGAAGGAACGCGCCGCCAGGCGGTAGTCGGGCATGCTCCGGGAGGCGGCCAGCATGAGCGGCATGACCCCGCGGTACTCGCCGCGCGAGGCCGCGATCCGCGCCGCCTCGCCGCGATCGCAGAGCCCGCAGGCGATGCAACGCCCGAACTCGGCCATCGCCGCGCGCTCGTCCTCGGTCACCGGCGGCAGGCCGTCCGCGTCGTAGTTCTCGCGGAACGACGCGAGCCCACTCACCCGGCGCGCGAACAGCCGCCCGAGGAGCGTACGCACCAGCGCGAGCGCGAGCAGAAAGAGCGCCTTCATCCGTCCGGACACGCGGCGGAGCCTACTAGAGCCGGGCTCCTTGGGGAGAGGAATAGGGCCGGTCCGGCGCGGCCGGCGGCGCGGGGAGAAAACGCGCGGGCGCCAGCGTAAGACCCTCACGCGGGGGGCGAGGGCGTCACGATGTGACGCTGCCGGGTGACGCGGTTACGGTCGGTTACGCTCCATAAATAAGCGGAATCACGCCGAAATAATCTGGCACGGGGTATGCTTGGAGCTTCCTCGACGGCGCCGCGCGGCGCCCCCGAGGAGGTCGTCTCGATGTTCGCTTCACCGCTCGTCCCCGTCTCGAACCTGGCGCTTGGCGCCGCCCCCGGCGCCTTTGCGGGTGACGAGCGCGAGCTCATCGACGGCCTGCTCGCCGACGACGAGCGCGCCTGGCGCAACTTCAACACGCGCTACGGCCGGCTCATCTTCCGCTGCATCACCCGCGTCACCTCGCGCTTCAGCGCGGTGGTCGCCCCCGACGACGTGCGCGAGATCTACGCGACCCTCTGCCTCAGCCTGCTCGCGAACGACAAGCGCAAGCTCCGTAGCTTCGAGCCCGAGCGCGGGAGCAAGCTCGGCAGCTGGCTCGGCATGCTCGCCATCCACGCGGCCTACGACTTCCTGCGGACCGCGAAGCGGGAGCCGAGGCGCGCCGCGCTCACCGAGGCCGAGGGCCTCTCGTCCGAGCTCCCCAATCCTCACGACGCGTGCGTGCAGCGGCAGCGGCTCGGGCTCGTCGAGGCGCTCCTCGCGGACTTCAGCGACAAGGACCGCGAGTTCGTCACCCTCTACTACGGCGAGGGGCTCGCTCCCGAGGCGATCGCGGAGCAGATGGGCATCAGCGTGAAGACCGTCTACTCGAAGAAGCACAAGATCCGCGCCCGCCTCGAGACCTTGCTCACCGAGCGGAACCTCACGGCATGAGCGGGGTTTTCCGCGCGGCGGCGCGCGCGGCGAGGCCGGCGCCGGCGCGGCTGTGCTAGAAGGCGCACTGTGCGCGCCCGGATCCCGAGCTCGGCCCTCGTCGCCCTCCTCGCCGTCGGCTGCGGCTCGGGCAACGGCGGAGACAGCGTCCCGCTCGCCGAGCCGGCGGTCATCGGCTCCGGCAGCCGCCTGGCAACGCTGAACGACCCTTCCGCGCCGCGTCCGTCCGAGACCGCCGTGCAGCTCGTCACCGGCGTGACGGTGGTGGCGGTGGACCGCTTCGACGAGACGCACGACGGCAAGAGCGCGGGCGGAATCTTCGTGCAGGATCTCGCGCGCGAGGCCGCGGACGGGAGGCTCGAGGGCTGCGCCCGGCCGGGGGTCACCTGCCCGTACGCCGGGATCCTGCTCTTCGACGCGAGCTTCAACCCCCCGGCGCTCCGCGTCGCCTCCGGCGACGTGGTGGACGTGCGCGGACAGTATCAAGAGTTCGCCGGACCGGCCTCGCTCCCCTTCCCTGACGGCGAGACGCTGCCGGAGCTCGTGGGCGGCACGGTGTCGCTCCGCTTCGAGTATGCGCCGCTCGAGCCCATCACCATCGAGCTCGGTGATCTGGTCGACTACGCGAAGGGCCGGAGGTGGCTCGGCATGCTGGTTCGCCTCGAGAACGTGCGCGTCTTCGACGCTCCGTATCAGAGCGCGAACGGGCGATATTCCGTGCGGCTCGATCCGGGCGGCGGCGTGTCGCTCGGCAAGGTCCCGACGCTCACCAACGCGCTCTTCGACGTGGCGGGGAGCGGGGTTTCCCTCGAGAAGGGCACCACGCTGAAGTCCGTCACCGGCGTCGTGCAATACTTCCAGAACTTCAGCATCGCACCGCGGTCGGCCTCGGATCTGGTCCGGTGAGGCGGGCGCCGGCGACCCTCCCGGCTCACGCGGCGCTCATCGTCGCGACCCTCGCGGGGGCCGGCTGCCAGCTGCTCGGCGGCGCGCCGCCGCCGCCCGAGCCGCCGCGCCCCGCGGCCGGGCCCGCAGGCGCGTCGCGCGTGGAGCTCCGGCGCGCCGCCGATCGCCCGACCCTCAGCCTGGTCGCGCGCCTCGGCGATCCGGCGAGCGCGATGGCGCTCGCGGTCGCGCACGACCTCGGCGGCGAGGCGTCGGTCGCGCTCGCCGCGCTGCTCGAGGCCCGCCTCCGCGCGGCGGGGTTCGCGGAGGCCGCGGGCGCTCCGCACGGGCTCGGGCTCTCGGTGAGCGTGCTGGTCCCGGAGCCCGGCGACGCCGCGCGCTTCGTGGAGGCGGCGGCCCGCGTGCTCCGCGCTCCGGTCGGCGCGGGCGAGCCCGCGCTCGGCGCAGTGACACGCGCGCTCCGCGGGCTCCGCGCGCGCTCTCAGCCGGGCTCGGCCGCCGCCGCGGTGGACGCCTGCTCGGGAGAGCTCGACGCCGCGCCGGACACGCCCCCGCTCGAGCCCTCGAGTCCGCGCGGGGTGGCGCGGCTCGAGGCGTGGCGCGCGCGCGTCGCCAACGCGAGCTCGGTGGCGCTCGCGGCGGTCGGCGCGCCGGCGGTGCTCGGCGCAGCCGCCGACGCGCTCTCCCGCGACGAGCCATGGCCGGCGGGCCCGGCCCCGGACGATCCCTGGCCGTCGCGCGATCAGATCGGCGTGGATGCCGCGGCCGGCCGCGCGCAGCGGATCTCGGTCGCCTTTCGGCTCGCCGACCCGGGGGTGGCGCTCGAGGCCGCGCGCCGGCTCGCCGCGCCGAGCTCGGAGCTCGCCCTGCGGCTCGGCGCCTTCGAGCCCGGCTGGCGGCTCGAGCGCGCGGTCGGCACCGCGCGGCCGCGGGGCGCGTGCCTGCGCCTCGACGCGCGGGCGAGCGGCGCGGAGCGCGTCACGACGGCCCGCGCCGCGGCCGTCATCGGCGTCATCGAGCGCGAGGCGGCCGAGGTCGCCCGGCGCACCGCGAGCGCCGCGAGCAACGACTGGGCGCTCGATGACAGCGTGCTCCGCCCGAGCGATCCGCGCGAGGCCGCGGTGGGCGCGGCCTGGCGCGGCCTCGCCGCGCAGAGGCCCGCTGGGCCGCCACGCGAGCTCGTGAGCTTCGAGGCCGCGGCCGGCCCGGGCGGCGGCGCTGCGGCGAGCGCGGCGCTCACGCAGGCGCTCGACCGTGAGCGCGCGGCGGCGCGCGCGCCCGTCGTCGAACGCCGCGTGCGCGTCGAGGCCGGGCAGGGCGAGCTCTGGGCGCTCATCGCCTCGCCGTGCGGCACGGGGCGCGAGTCGAGCGACGACGCGGGGGCCGGCGCGCTCGTGATTCGGGCGCTCGCTCGCGCCGCGGCCGCGCCGGGCGTGGTCATCGAGCCCTGGGTCACCGCGGATGGCCTCGGCCTGCTCGCGCACGCGGCGCGCCGCGACCCGGAGGAGACGCCCGCCGAACAGGCGCGGCGCGTGGGCGGCGCGCTCGGACGCGCGCTCACCGCGCTCCGGCTCGACGGCGCGGAGGTGGTGCGCGCCCGCGCCGACCTGCTCGACCAGCTCGGGGCGGCGGCGAACCCGGGTCGCTCGCTCGTCCTCGAGTCGCTCGCGCCGGACCATCCCTCCTGGCTCGAGCCCCGCGGGACGTGGCGCGCGCTCAGCGAGGCCGGCGCCGACGAAGCGCGCGCGCGCCGCCGGCAGCTGGTCGCCGAGCCGCTCCGGCTCGCGGTCTTGGCGAGCGTCGACGGCGCGCAGGCCGACGCGGTAGCGACCGCGCTCGACGGCTGGGTCGGCCCGCTGCGCGGCCCCGCCGAGACCTGCCCGGCGGCGACCGCGCTCACGCCGCGGCGCGGACAGCTCACGGTGGACTCCTCGGTCGATGACGCGGGCGCCGCGACGGCTTGGCTCGCGGTCTCCCTCGGGCCCGACGAGCTCCCGGCCGCGCGCGCGACCGCGTGGCTGATGAATCGCCCCGGCGGCTGGCTCGAGCAGGCGCTCCGGGCGCCCGCGCTCGCCTCCGCGGCGCGCGCCACCGTGCTCGGCGGCGCGCGCGCGCGAGCGCTCGTGCTCGAGCTCACGACCGCGCCCGCGGGCGCGGCGGACGCGGTCGCGCAGGTGCGCGGGCTCTTCGAGCGCCTGGCGCGCGGCGCGGCCACCGCCGCCGACGCGCGGCTCGCGGCCCGCGAGGAGGCGCGCGTCCGCGCCGCCGAGGCGCTCGACCCGCGCCGCCGCATCGTCGATCTCTGGCGCGGCGCGAGCGCTCGCGGACCGCTCGAGCTCGGCGAGCTCCACCGCTTCCACGCTCGCGCGTTCACCGCCGACGCGCCGCTCGTGGTCACCGTGAAGCCTCGCGGCTAGGCGCCTCCGGCGCGTTTTTCGCCCGCCCGAGCGCTCCCCGTCGAGGCGCGTTCTCGGCCGACCCGGCCCGTGCTAGCGAGGGGGCGCCATGTCGAGCCGTGAGACGGTCGTCATCCTCGATTTCGGGTCGCAGTACACCCAGCTCATCGCGCGCCGCGTGCGCGAGTGCGGCGTCTACTGCGAGATCCACCCGTTCTCGCTCCCGCTCGAGCAGCTCCGCGCGCTCACGCCGAGCGCGGTCGTCTTGAGCGGCGGGCCGCAGAGCGTGACCGCTCCCGGCGCGCCGCACGCCGACCCGGGCCTCTTCGCGCTCGGCCTGCCGGTGCTCGGGGTCTGCTACGGCGAGCAGTTCATGGCGCTCGCCCTCGGCGGCAAGGTCGAACCGAGCGAGCGTCGCGAGTACGGGCCCGCGACACTCACGGTGAGCGAGCCCGAGGGGATCCTCGCGCCGTTCCGCGCGGGCGAGACGCTCGAGGTCTGGATGAGCCACGGGGACCGGCTCACCGCGCTCCCGCCCGGGTTCCGCGCCATCGCCGCGAGCCCGAACGCGCCGCTCGCGGTCATCGCCGACCCGGGGCGGAAGCTCTACGGGATCCAGTTCCACCCGGAGGTCGTCCACACCCCGCGCGGCGTCGAGCTCTTGAAGGCGTTCCTCTTCGACGTGGCCGGACTCCGGCCGAGCTGGACGCCCGGCTCCTTCGTCGAGGCGAGCGTGCGAGCCATCGCCGCCCGGGTCGCGCCCGACGAGCAGGCCATCTGCGGGCTGTCGGGCGGGGTGGACTCGAGCGTCGCCGCGGTGCTCTGCCACCGCGCCATCGGTGACCGGCTGACCTGCATCTTCGTCGACAACGGGCTGCTCCGCGCGGGCGAGCGCGACGCGGTCGAGCGCACCATGCGCGAGAGCTTCCGCTTGAACCTCATCGTGGCAGAAGCGAGCGAGCGCTTCCTCGGCGAGCTCGCGGGCATCACCGATCCCGAGCAGAAGCGCAAGATCATCGGGCGCGTGTTCATCGAGGTGTTCGAGGAGCGCGCCGCCCAGGTGAAGAACGCGAAATGGCTGGTGCAAGGCACGGTGTACCCGGACGTCATCGAGAGCGTCGGCGTGAACGGTCCGAGCGCGGTCATCAAGAGCCACCACAACGTGGGCGGTCTGCCCGCGCACATGAAGCTCGGGCTCATCGAGCCGCTGCGCGAGCTCTTCAAGGACGAGGTCCGCCGCGCCGGAGAGTCGATGGACATGCCGCGCGACGTCCTCTGGCGGCACCCCTTCCCCGGCCCGGGGCTCGCCATCCGCTGCCTCGGCGAGGTCACCCGCGCGCGGCTCGAGGTGCTCCGCCAGGCAGACGTCATCGTCCAGGAGGAGATCCGAGACGCTGGCCTCTACGATTCCCTGTGGCAAGCGTTCGCGGTGCTCTTGCCGGTGCGGAGCGTCGGCGTGATGGGCGACGGGCGCACCTACGACGAGACCTGCGCGATCCGCGCGGTCACCTCGACCGACGGGATGACCAGCGACTGGGCGCGGCTGCCGCACGAGCTCCTCGCCCGCATGAGCACGCGCATCATCAACGAGGTGAAGGGCGTGAACCGCGTCGTCTACGACATCAGCTCGAAGCCGCCCGCCACCATCGAGTGGGAATGACGCGTGCCGCGCTCACCCTCGCCGCCGCGCTCGCGCTCGTCGCAGTGAGCGCGACCGCCTGCGGCCCCGGCGTCGGACGCGCGGCGGTCTCGCTGTCGCTCGCGAGCCCGGAGCGCGCGACCGCCGACGCCAGCGTCTACATCGACGAGGAGTACGTCGGACCGCTCGGCTACGTGTCCGCCCGCGGGGTGCGCCTGCCGGTCGGCAAGCACCGCGTCACCGTGCAAAAGTCCGGGTACTTCCCCTGGGACGCCCTGGTAGAGTCCGACCGCGAGCCGGTCCACCTCGACGTCCGACTGGTACCCATCCCGGACTGAGGGCTCGCCCGCGCGTCGAAGACGACGACCGAGGCCGAGGGTGCCGGTCCGGCGCGGAGACGCGCGGCGCGCCGGTCCGGCGCGGCGCAAATTCGCGCGGAGCACCGCGAGACGAGGCGTTGCCGAGCGTACGCGAACGGGCTAAGAGGCTGCCCGGCAAGGCCAAGAGTCTCAGCGAACGGGGTGTACCTCAATCTGGTAGAGGGCCGGCTTTGGGTGCCGGCTGTTGGGGGTTCAAATCCCTCCACCCCGACCGACATCCGCGCGCTACGCTACGGCGCATCGCCGAGCGAGCGTAACCGCAGCCATACGTCGTCATCCACGACCGTATCCTCGTCCCCGGCGTCCCCGCGCAGAACGGCAAGCTGGCCGCGAGGCTCGAAATCCGCTGGCAAGAGATGCGCCTCGGCCTCGAAGTACGTCAGGTGATCGAGACCGAGCTTGCGCCCGAGCGCGCTGTCGGCGGCGACCGACTCCTGGCGCTTGTTGACGTTGGCCTCGGTTCGGCCGAACACGCAGACAAGGCGGCCCGCGTGCCCCATGATCACGACGCAGGCGCGGCGCTTGATGTCGCGTCCTGGGCGGCGGGGGTCATGCGTCGCCCACCCGAACGAGCCCAGCCCCACCTGGCGCATCGGCCGTCAGTCCTGCGCGCGGGATTCCAGGCGGAGGACCAGGTCACGCTTGTATGCTGCGTACTGCTGGATCTCCCCGTCCAGGTCGATTCGGTCCAACGTGGGAAGGACCAGGCGCTTGGACGCCTTGATGCCGTTCACGGCCAGCTCGCCCAATCCAATGGCCTTCCACGTGTCAAGGCGTTCGCGCACGGACAGCATCGCGATCGCGGTGAGCAGCGCCACCTCGCCGCGCAGGGACGCGAGCACGACTTCCGCGACGCGCGCCGGCACTTCATCACCAAGCACCAGACGACGCCGCAAATCGGCGATCAACTCCGGCGCGGGGAAGTCCGCGGGCGCCGGCACCGCGTCGTGCCCTCGCTGCCACACGAAGACGTCCCACGCGAGACTGAACGCCTCGGCCAGCAGCGACGCGGCGGGGCCGGCGACGTGCCGCGCCAGACGCTTTGCGAGCTCGTCCCGTGGAATCGCTGCTTGGTCTGCGGCGGGCTCGGGTGCAGCCGCCAGAAGCCTGGTCATCGCCCGGAGGTAGTCCGCCGAAAGCGCCAGTGTTCCGCACGCCTGCCGCAACGCCCTGTGGTCCGGCGCGTCGGCAACCGGCCGGGCCAAGGCGAGGAACGCGCGGAAAGGCGCCAGCTCGCTCTCGGGGAGCGGCGCCACACCGGTAGACGGTTCGTCCGCGATCGGCTCCCCCAGCCGCTCCGCTATCCACTCCACCAGGAAGTCGAGGAGCGATAGGCCCCGCGCTGCCGCTGTCACGCTGCTCGTGTAGCACATCGCGGGGGCGGCACCCACCGCCCGACCGCCCCGGGCGCCGGAGCTGGCCTGTGGCCAGAACCCCTGTCGTTTCTAGTCGCCTCTGGGCGTCCCTCGTCGCGGCGGCGATCCCGAATCTCCGCGTGATCCTGCGTGTCACGCATGTTCGGTAGCGGCTTCCGGAGTTGGGGGTTCAAATCCCTCCACCCCGACCGACATGCGCGCGCCAGCGCGCCCTGCGCCGGCGCGCTGGCGCGCGTGGGCGCTCCCCCAAGGAAATGCGGGCGAATACGGGCGCTCACGCGCGAGCCCCTGAAAAATGCGCCGCCGCGCGCGGCGCGCGGCGCGCGGCGCCAAAGCCCGCGCCCTCGTTCCCCCTTGCGAAGGATTGGAGTCTTGTGTAGGGTGGAAAGTTGGATTCTCTCTACTCTGATCTCGAGGAGCGCAGCGATGAAGAAAGCGCCGAACACCCGCCTCTGCAGCAAGTGTCAACGGTCGGCGGCGCCGGGGCGGAAGCAGTGCCGCTACCACCTCGAGTATTTCCGCAAGTACCGCGAGAAGCGCCGCGCTGCCGGCATCTGCATCGACTGCGGCGCGGCTTCACCGGACTTCCAGCTCTGTGACGCCTGCGCGTCGCGCGCCGCCGAGCAGATGAAGGAGCGCTACTACGAGCGGCGCAAGCGCGGGCGCTGCACCGCGTGCGGCGCGGCCGCCAAGGGCTACTCGCTCTGCGACGCCTGCACCGAGCGGAAGGCCGAGCGCCGAAAATCGCTCTCGAGCGGGTAGTCCGCGCCGCCGACCTCGGCGCGCCGCGCTCACGGCGCCGCGCGCGCCCACACGTCGAGCCGCCGGAGCTCCTCCCACACCTGTCCCGGCGACGTATATCGGTACTGCTCGTGCCGCCGGAGCAGCACGCTGATGATCTTGCCGAGCTCGGTGTCGAGCGCCTCCGCGCGCGCGCGCGGCACGCCGTCACGGATCTGACGCACCACCTCGTCGGTGCCGAGGGTGACGTCGAGCGGGTACTCCCCGACGTGCATCGCGTACATGAGGAGCCCGAGCTGGTAGAGGTCGCTCTGCTTGGTGGTGTAGCCCCCTGCGGCCACCTCGGGCGCCATGATCCGGTGGTGCACGATGCTCGGCCGCACCGCGGGCCGCCCGTAGAGCTCCTCGGCGATGCCGAGATCGCTCAGCTTGCAGACGAGCTGGTCTCCCTGCACGACCAGGATATTTCCCGCGTGGAGGTCGTTGTGAACGATGTCGTTGTCGGCGAGGTACTGGATCGCGAAGAGGAGTTGCCGCGTCACCTCCACCACCAGCCGATCGGTGAAGGGCGCGCCCAGCATGTCGGCGAGGCTGTGATCGCAGCGCTCGAGCACCAGGCAGAAGAGCCCGTCGGCCTCGAAATAGTCGAACACGTAGACGATGTTCGGGTGGCGCAGGCGCCAGAGCCGCTCGGCCTCTCGCGTCCACTCCGCGCGCACCTCCTCGTAGGGCCGCTCACCCGAGTGAAGCACCTTGAGCGCGAAGGACTGGTCGAAGGGCCCCACGCACTCGAACACCGCGCCGAAGCCGCCCGCGCCGAGCCGGGCGCCGAGCAGGTAGCTCCAGCCGCGCGTCGAGCGCAGCACGCCGCCGGTCGTGGGGAGCACGAGCGCGGCGCGACCGCTCAGGGGGTCGAGCGAGTACATCCGGCTGATTCTATCGTCGCGGCCGGCGTCCGGGGCGATTCCGGCGCGCGGCGAGCGGGCCGGCCCATTGGCCGACCGGCGCGCCGCGCGGGCTTGCGCTCGAGGCCGCGGTCCGGTAGATAGCCGCCTCTCATGTCGAACCGAGCGATCTGGAACGTCCGCAAGCGCCACGAGTGGCTGACCACCCCGCTGAAGGGCAAGCACCTGAGCAAGCGCAAGCGCGCGCGCATCGGGCTCGACGAGGCGCTCGCACGCAAAGAGCGGCAGGCGGCGCCGGCCGCGACGCCCGAGGCGAGCTAGCGCCCGACCGCCGACCGGCGCGGCCTCACCAGCCCGAGCAGGCTCGCTCCGCGCCGTCCCACGCGGCGGCCCAGGTCAGGGTCGCCGTAGTCCGCGCGAACGCGAGCCGGCCGTCGCGCGCGACCACGATAACGCCGGCGAGCGAGCCGGTGCGCCGCTCGAGTCGCTCGAGGGCGCGGGCGGCGGCGCGCTCCGCGTCCTGCCCCGCGGCGAGCGCGGCGGCGAGCGACGAGGCGAGCGCGACCCGGAGCACCCCCTCGCCGTGCCCGGTCGCCGAGATGGCACCGGTGAGATCGTCCGCCCAGGTGCCGGCGCCCGGGATGGGCGAGTCCCCCACGCGGCCCGCGCGCTTGCCGGCGATCCCGCCGGTGCTGGTCGCCGCCGCGACGCCGCCCGCGCGGTCGCGCGCGACCGCGCCGACCGTGCCGCCGCCCGCGGGCGCGCCGGCCCGCGCCGCCAGCGCGCGGGCGAGCTGTGCGCGCGCCGCCTCGGTGATGAGCGCGGCCTCGCCTACCGGCGCGAACCCGGCGCGCCGCGCGAACTCGGCCGCGCCCGCGCCGGCGTAGAGGACGTGCGCGCCGTCGTCGAGCACCGCGCGCGCGATCGAGATCGGGTGCGCGAAGGGCGGGAGCGCGCACACGCCGCCGAAGCGGAGATCGGCGCCGCGCATCACCGCCGCGTCGAGCTCGACGTGGCCGTCTTCGGTGAGGCACGCGCCGGTGCCCGCGTTGAAGCGCGGATCGTCCTCCAAGACGCGCACGGCGCGCTCGACCGCGTCGAGCGCGGGCGCGCCCTCCCGGAGGAGCTTCATGGCGGCCTCGGCGGCCGCGACGCACCCCTCGGCGTGGAGCGCGCGCGCGTCCTCCGGGAGCGCGCCGGCGCCGCCGTGCACGATGACCCCCGCCTCACCTCCTCCGCCCATCGAGCCCGACGCCGTGACGCCCACGGCTCCCTCTTACCCGATCGGCCGCGCGCGGCGCCGTAACTTTGCCCCGCCCGGGTGACCGGTGTTAGCCCCGGGGCATGCGCCCCGCTCCGCTCGTGCTCGCCGCGTCGCTCGCGCTCGGCTGCGGAAACCTCGGCAAGGACGCCAAGATCCCGGGAGACGAGCTCGGCACTTATCACGTGATCGGCCGGCTCGAGGCGTCGACCTGCGGCCCCGGCGCGCTCGGCTCGTCGGATCTCTGGGAGTTCGACGTGAAGCTCTCGCGCGATCGAGGCGAGCTCTACTGGCTGAACGGTCAGGACGTGGTGCCCGGTCGCGTCGCCGCCGACGGCGTGACCTTCGGGTTCGACACCGAGGTCGTCATCCCGGTGCGGGACGCTGGCCGCGGGCGGCTCGGCTGCACGGTGGTCCGCCGCGACACCGCGGCCGGTACCCTCACCGTCTCGGGCGCCGAGGTGCCGAGCTTCGCCGGGCGCATGCGCTTCGGGTACACCGCGCGCGAGTCGTCCGACTGCTCGGAGCTCGTCGGGGTAGAGGGCGGGTTCGCGTTCCTGCCCTGCGAGATGAGCTACGATCTCACCGCGGTCCGCACCCGGGCGCCCGAGTAGCGGCGCGGCCCCCGCCGCCGGCCGCGCCGGACCGGCACCCGAGCCCGCACGACACCTGGCGGCCAGGCGGTCGAAGTGGCGCGGCGCCGTGACCCGTGTTACCCCTGAACCACCGTCCAGGTTGGAGCCTGGCTCCCGGATTGGTCCGGCGGAGGAGCACCCCCGCGCCTGGAAGTCAGCCCGAGGCCGCGCCGCGGCCTCCGTTCGTGAAACGCCCCCATCGCGCGCTCCCTCAGCGAGCCCCGGGCTCGCGCGGGCGCCCACGGGGTGTCCGGCGCGTAGCCGGAGGAGGTGGTCGAGACATGCAGAGTAGCCATTCCCCCATCCCGGAGGGCGACCGTTAGGTCCTAGCGCTCGGCCGCCTCCTCGCGAGGAGCGCGGCCTCGGCCCCGACGCGCTCAACCGGGAAGGGGCTGCTACGACGGCCCGGGCGGCAGGAATGCTGCCCGGGCCGTTCTTTTTCTCGGCTCCCGCGCGCGGCAGCGGCTAGCCTCCGGGCGCCCGGAATCACCACCATGTACGGCTCCCTCCCGCTCGGCTCCTTCACCTCGGCCCTCGGCGCGGTCCCCGCGTTCTTCTGGGACCACCCGTTCTTCGCGCACGACGGCTGGACCAACACGATGAACGGGCTGCGCATCCTGCTCACGGCGGCGGGGGCGCTGATGCTCATCTACGAGCTGCGCGCGGTGCGGCTCGGCGAGCTCGGCAACGTGCGGCTCCGCAAGCGCATCGCCATCGGGATGGCGGTGCTCGGGTTCGGCGCCTATTTCGACTTCTTCAACCCCAACGTCCGCTACGACCGCTACTACCACCGGCACGAGTTCTTCCACTACTACCTCGGCTCGAAATACAACCGGGAGCTCGAGTACACGCGGCTCTACGAGTGCACCGCCATCGCCGAGGTGGAGCTCGGTCGCGCGGCGCAGGTGAGGAAGCGGGAGCTCCGAGATCTCTCCGTCAACCTCATCAAGCCGACCACTGAGACCTTCGTCTTCAGCGATCCGGCGCAGTGCAAATCACACTTTTCGCCGGCGACCTGGGAGGCCTTCAAGAAGGACGTCGACTGGTTCTATCACTCCTCGCCGGGCGACTACTGGCTCAACATGCAGAAGGACCACGGGTACAACCCCCCGCCCGTGTGGACCATGGAGGGGAAGCTCTTCAGCAGCCTGGGGGTCGCGGGCGACACCTTCTTCAAACAGCTCGCCTCGATCGACATCATGCTGCACCTCGGCATGGTGCTGCTCGTCTTCTGGGCGTTCGGGTGGCGAGTGGGGGCCGCCTTCACGGTGTTCTGGGGCTGTAACGCGCCCGCGAACTTCTATTGGACGGGCGGCGCGTTCCTGAGGCAGGACTGGCTATTTTTCCTGGTCGCGAGCTCGTGCTTCGCGCGAAAACGGAAATACGGCCTCGCCGGAGCCGCGCTCACCTGGTCGACCGCGCTCCGCGTGTTCCCGGTGGTGCTGTTCGTGGGGCCCGCGATCCTCATCGCCATCGATCTCATCAAGCGCCGTAGGCTCAGCCTGCCGTACAAGCGCTTCATCGGCGGCGCGATCGTGGCCGGCGGGCTACTGGTGCCGGCGAGCGTCGTCATCGCGGGTCCGCAGTCTTATTACTACTTCTACAAGCACATCATGACCCACAAGAGCACCCCGCTCACCAACACGATGGGGCTCGAGACCATGATCGTGCACAACTGGGACGGCCGAATGCGCTTCACGCGCGACGACAACCTCGACGATCCGTTCGAGGGCTGGAAGAACGGCCGCACGGAGCGCATCCACGAGCACCGCTGGCTCTTCCGCGGCATCATCCTGTTCGTCGGGCTGTGGACGGTGTGGGCGCTCCGGCGCACGAAGTCCCTCTGGATTTCCATCGGGATGGGCGTGCCGCTGCTCTCGTCGGTGCTGAACCTCACCTGCTACTATTTCTCGTTCTTCCTGGTGCTCATCCCGCTCATGAAGGCGCGACGTCCGCTCGGGCCGCTCGCGCTGCTGGCGAGCGCGGGCAGCCAGATCGTGTATCTCAGGTATTACTGGGTGGACGACAAGTTCACGGCGATGTCGTGGCTCTTCTACGCCTTCGCGCTCCTCGCGCTCTTCGCCTACTCGCGGCCGTTCAGCCTCGGGCGGCTCCGGGCCTGGCTCGCGGGCGAGCCCGAGCCCAGGCCCGCCGCGCCGCCTCCGCCCAAGCTCGCGGGCGCGAAGTAGCGTAAGCGCGCTAGCCCATCGCCGCGGCGGGGGCCGGCGCGGCGCCCTGGAGCGCGGCGCGGAGCGCCTCCACGGCCTCGAGGATCCCGTCCGGGAACGGGCGGAGCGCGACGTCGAGGTGCTCCCAGTCCGTCTCGATGGCGCGCACGCCGAGGAGCGGCGTGATGAGCCCGATGAGCCGCGCCAGGCGCGGGTCGCGCGCGAGCTTCGGCTCCTTCATCAGGTCGATGACCACCCGATCACCCTCGGCCTCCACCAGCACCGGCGGGCGCTTCGGCATGTAGGCCGCGAGGTTGCCGGGCTTCGAGAGGTCGAGCGCGCCGCTCTTGAGCAGCGCCGCCACCGGCGACTCCACCGCGTCGTCGAGCACCTTGAGCGCCACGTCGGCGAGCCGCACCTCGACGCGCAGCTCCTCGGCGTTGAAGCGGATGCGCTCGATGAAGATGACCGCCGAGGCGCGGACCGGCGTCCCCATCAGATCCACCGAGGCGCCCACCCGGATCCCGGGGGGCACCGCCTCGAGCTGCACGTCCTTCGGCATGTGCTTGCCGCGGAGCTGGCCGGCCGCCCAGCGGAGCGCATCGAGCGGCAGCCCGAAGCGCAGGAAGAGCGCGTTCTTCGCCACGCGGAGCGGCTCCTCCGGGTGATGCTTGAGGTATCTGCCGACCGCTCCGACGACCGCCATCTTGTCCAGCATGGTTCGCGGAGTATAAGCCACAGCGGTCCCGCCGGGCGCGAGCTAAAACGCTCCGCGTCGCCGGCATTTTCCCTGCCGCACCGCGGCAATCTCTCCAGCCTGCGGCGCCCCGCCGCGGAGGTCCAGCCCCGATGTTTCGCCGCTCCGAAGTCGCCGCCTCGGCCGTCCACGACACGCTCCGCAAGCACCTCCTGGTGGACGGCTACCCCATCGTGGTCGACACCGACCGGAGCTCGGGCTCGCACGTGCGCGATCTCGTGACCGGGCGCGACTACCTCGATTTCTTCAGCTTCTTCGCCTCGAACCCGCTCGGCTTCAACCACCCCGGCGTAACCGACCGAGAGTTCCTCGAGCGGCTCGCGCACGTGAGCGTCACGAAGGTCTCGAACTCCGACTACTACACGACGTATATGGCGGAATTCGTCGACACGCTCTCGCGCTCGGCGGCCCCGGCCGCGCTCCCGCACTACTTCTTCGTCGACGGCGGCGCGCTCGCGGTCGAAAACGCGATGAAGGTCGCCTTCGACTGGAAGGTGCAGAAGAACCTCGCCGCCGGTAACGGCGAGAAGGGCCAGCAGATCCTGCACCTCCGCGACGCCTTCCACGGGCGGAGCGGCTACACGCTGAGCGTCACCAACTCCGATCCGGTAAAGACGCGCTGGTTCCCGAAGTTCGACTGGCCGAGGATCGACAACCCCGCCATCGTCTTCCCGCTGGAGGGCGAGCACCTCGCGCGCGTGGCGGCCGCCGAGGCCGAGGCGCTCCGGCAGGCCGAGCGCCATTTCGACGAGCGCCCGGACGACATCGCCGCGATCCTCGTCGAGCCCATCCAGGGCGAAGGCGGCGACAACCACTTCCGCCCGGAGTTCCTCGCCCGGCTCCGCCGCCTCGCCGACGAGCGCGAGGCGCTGCTCATCTTCGACGAGGTGCAGACCGGGCTCGGCCTCACCGGCAGCTGGTGGGCGTTCGAGCAGCTCGGCGTCACGCCGGACATCGTCTGCTTCGCGAAGAAGATGCAGGTCGGCGGCATCTTCGTCGGCGCGCGCGTGGACGAGATCGAGACCAACGTGTTCAAGGTCCCGAGCCGCATCAACAGCACCTGGGGCGCGTCGCTGGTCGACATGGTGCGCGCCACGCGCATCCTCGAGATCATCGAGAACGAGCGGCTGCTCGACAACGCGCGCGCGCGCGGCGAGGAGCTCCTCGCCGGCCTCGCAGAGCTCGCGCGCCGGCGCCCCGCGGTCACCAACTCGCGCGGCCGGGGGCTCATGTGCGCCATCGATCTGCCGACCACCGAAGCGCGCGATCGCGTGGTCCGAGAGTGCTTCGACGATGGCATGATCGTGCTGAAGTGCGGCGCGCGCTCGGTGCGCTTCCGCCCCACGCTCACGGTCACCGCGGAGGCCATCGCGGAGGGCGTCGAGCGGCTCGACCGCGCCATCGCGAGCGTGCTCGGCTGAGCCGCGCACGCGACGCGGCCGCGGGGTGGTGAGGGTGCCGGTCCGTCGCGGCCGGCGGCGCGCTCGCGCGGAGCGCCGCCGGCCGCGACGGACCATCCCATCCCTTCCCCCTCGGAAAAGAGCGGCTCTCAGTCGCCCTTCTCGGACGCCCCGGTGAGCTCGCCCGCCGCGGGGGCTTCGGCGGCGCCGCCGTCGAGCTCGCCGCTCACCCCGCGGGTGCGAAGCTCGTGGGTCACGCGGGTGCCGATGCTCTGCGCGACGCGCGCGAGGATGTCGGGCACCTCGGCGAGCAGGTTCGACCACGCGCTGCCCGCGTCGGCGTCGACGGTGAGCAGGTGCGCATGGCCGTCCTTGCCGACCGCGATGGCCGCGACCGGATCGAGCTCGACCGCGCCGCCGACGCCCTGCCCGCCGGTGTCGCCGCCGAGCCGCGAGCCGTGCGCGCCCGCGCTCGCCGAGCCGGCGCCGAAGGCGATCTTCAGGCGGTGCACCGGGATGACGGTCGCCTCGCCCGCCTGCTGCGCCTCGCCGACGATGGTCTCGCTCTTGGTCACCCCGTGGATACCGTCGAGCAGGTTCTTCACGATGTCGTTGATCTTGGTGTCGGTCATGGCGGGTCGGCGGCTCCCCTCGCGGCGCGCGGCCGCTCGCGGATCTCGAGGTGGCTCACAAGGTACCACAGGCTCCCGAGCGCCAGAAGCCCGGGGCGCACCCGCACCGTCGCCGAGAGCGCCAGGCTCCCGCGATCGAGCGACTCCCACGAGGCGTTCGGCCGGATCGAGACCGGCGGCGGCAGCGCGCCCCCGAGCGCGTAGAGCGCGCCGAGCAGCTTGCCGGTGGTGATGATGTCCTCGAAGGAAAAATCCACCTCGCAGTCGAGCGCCTCGATGCGCGCGTGGCGCGGCTCGGTGACGACGAACACGCAGAAATCGATCGGATCGATGAAGCGCGCGACCCGCGCGTAGCCGCTCCGCAGGCGCGCGAGCGCGCGCTGCCACACGCGGCGGCCGAAGAGGTGGAGCTGCACGACGCCCGGCACGCCGCGCGCGCCGACGCCGCTCAGCGCGAGCGGCCCGAACGAGGTCCCGCCGGCGAGCACCCAGGCGCCGTCCGGCTCGCCGCGACCTTGCACCGTGAGGCGCCAGCGAACCGGCAGAAATAGCGCGAGCGCGATGAGGGCGAGCGCGACGGAGAGGAGCGCGACGACCGTGAGCGCGGTGTCCAAGGCGCTCCCGCCGCGACCGGCTCGACTAGCCGCCCGACCGCTTCGGCTCGCCGCTCTCGGCGGCGAGCTGCTTCGTGGGCGCGGCGCCGGAGAGCGGCGCGACTCCGGAGCCCGGGATGATCTCGAGCCCCCGCCGCGCGACCGCGCCCTTGCCCTTGCGGAGCGCGAGCAGGTGCGGCTGGCCGTCCTCGCCGACCACGACGAACGCCTTCGGCTCCACGATCACCGCGCCGCCGACGCCCCCACCCTCGGCGCCCGCGTCGCCCTTGGCCCCGCCGCGCGCCTTGCCGCCCGCGCCGAGCGAGGCCGCGCCGAAGCCGATGCTGATCTTGCTGAGCGGCATGACCTTGGCCTTGCCCGCGTCGCGGACCTGACCGACCACCGCCTCGCTCTTCGAGATCTTGTTCAGCTCGCCGAGGAGGTTCTTCACGAGTCCGTCAAGGTCCATGTAGCGCTCAGCATCTCAGGAGAGCGGCCCGGACGCAACCCGGGGGCCCGGTGAGCGACGGCGGCGCGGCGCGCGCACCGGCGAGGCCCCCTCGCGAGGAGGACGGGCCACGACCGGCTCCGCGAGCGCTCGGCCTTCATCGCTCGGAGGCCGAACACCTCACGGGAGCGTCACGCGCAGGGGCGGCGTCGCCACCTCGCACGCCGAGCTCTCCGCGAGCTTGCGTCTCACCTCGGCCGTCGCCGTGACGCGGCTGTCGATGAGCCCCGGGTCGTTACGGTACCTGAGGCGCAGCTCGTAGTCTCCGCCAGGGAGTTGCGGCGCCGTGACCCACTCGGTGAGCCGCCGCTCCGCTCCCGGTGAGAGCGAGAAGATCTCCTGCTCGTCGATGGGATTCATGAGCCCGCAGCGCGCTGGCTCGACCGACACCGGCCGACCGCCGGAGGTGGCCGTCCAGGCGAGCGCCGGCGTCCTCCAGCCCGCCTCGCTGCCGTCACCGGGGACGACGAGCCTGAGCTCGCTCGCCCCCCGGTTCTGGAGCACCAGGCTGAAGCGGCCGTCGGGCGCGCGCTCGAGGTGCGCGACGAGTCCGCACGTCCCGAGCGGGGCGCGTCGCTCACCCGGGCGTGCGGGCGAGTCGGCGGAGGCGCCCTGAGCGGGCGCACCGGACGCGCGCGACGCCGGTATGCTCGGGCCGAGCCTCGGAGCGCTGGCCTCGGCGCCGCTCACCTCGGAGCGGCTCGCGCTCGGCGACGGCCCCGTAGCGGGGCGCGCGCACCCGAGGAGCGCGCTCGTCAGCCCAGCCGCCGCGCCGAGCGCCGCCACCCGTGACCGCCCGGTCGTCAATCTCACGAGCTCCCTCGCCGACATCGCCCCATCGCCTCGCTGTCGTCTCAGGAGTACCATTCATGACGGCGCGCGACCACGGCGCGCGGCGTGCGGCTCCTCGGCCAGGGCGCGCGGGGCGAGGCCTACGGCGCGCATCCCCCGAGCGCGTCCCGTGCGACGCCCGGGTGGCGTCGAGGCCGCCCGCCGCCGTGCACGTCGAGCCCCTCATCACCGACGACGCCCCGGCCGCCGGCGGGCCGCGCCGCTCGCCTCGTGCTCCGGCGAAGCCCCCATGATACCGCGCGCGACCAGCCGCGTCAGGCGCCATCCGTTCTCCCTTCAAGGACTTCTCGAAGCTCCCATCGCAATTGTGTTGAAGCGTTCCGCCGCTATGCTATATGCTGACTGAGCGGAGGGGTTCATGATCAACGGCTACGGGGCACGGGGCACGGGGCACGGGGCACGGGGCACGCACTGTCTAAGCGCTGCGGTTGCTGCGGCGGTAATCGCTGTTAGTGGATCGGCACACGCCGCGTTCGTACAGGCGACCTGCCCATCGCTGGGTGCTGGCCCGGATATACCAGTTGATCTGGGGGCGACGGACTATAACTATGACGTCAATGCCGCGGGCAGATACGCGTTGCGTGAGGACTATTCGTGGACCGTCATGGTCAACTCAAACGTCCGCTGGCTAAAGCAAAGCTATGTCGATTTCAGAACCGAAACAAACTGGGACTTTCTGAAACTTGCATATTCAGGTGGTGATCTAACCCTAACGGGAAACCTCGGTACAGGATGGGTTTTAACGGCACCGATACTCACAGGGCCACAGGCACCACGTTACCGTGTGACATGGCATAGCGATGGATCCATTAATTACCTGGGAATCCCAAGAATTAGCAAAATAAATGCCACGTGTTTGGTCGAGCGTCAGCCGACGTTTAATCGAGGGTACGTCCCAATTAACGAGCGAATTGACGGTATTCTTATTGATTCTGGAGATGTAATTTATGTCAATACGTTACAACTCCCCAACACTCGCTTGATGGTGAGCGTGACCGTACCGGCAGCGAACACGAGTTCGGCTGATTTCGATTTGTACGCAAGTACGTCAACAGCATTACCAGACAACTCAAGTTACACCTGGCGAGATACAGCGGCGAATCTCAGCGGAACGCTTGACGGCGCAGGCGCGTCAGTTGTTATTCCGTCATCACCTGTTGCACGAGCTATTTACTTAGGAATACGAAGTTATTCAGGAGCTGGGCACTTCGTGCTCCGTGCTGATAATGCCAAGGTCGGAGTAATGACTCCCTCGTTGACAGTTTGCACGCCTGGCGTGAATATGGCGATATCCCTGAACCAGAACAAGGTCATTGACACTCTCAAGAAATCGCTTCTTCGGCTTGAACATATGAGCCACGGAAACTATCAGCCAACTAAGATTACATTCAAGAACATTCCGGATTATTGCAGTCAGTTTTGCACGAGCGATTCAAGTTGTGATATATGTATGACCACACCTTGCGCAGGTGACTATTGCACGGTGGGTCAAACGAGCGGAACGGTCGTCCGAGTCGCGTACCATTCGTGCGCGAACTACAACTCCCCCGACTCGGCATCACTGGTGATCGCGCACGAGCTGGGTCACAGCCGCTTTGGCTTGGCTAACGAATATAATCCGGATGGCCCGGGCAGCTGGTTCTGCGGGCACTCTGTCATGAATGGCCCAAATTCGAATTCAGACAAGTGGTGTGTCGGGCTTAATCACTGCCAGGAGTGGGGTGCAAGCACCAACGGACCGCTACCTGGATACGATTGCTCAGCGAGTGGAACGAATTGGGCGCGGGCACCAGCTCATTATCCGGGTCAGTTTGTTGCGACTCCGCCGAATCAAGATACGCAGTCCTCGCAGCCTGGCAGAGTATTTTATCGAAATACTCGAAACGCGTCGACTTTGGGCACTGCATTTCAATGAAAGGGAAGGCCATGGAAACAAAGCTGATCGTAGTCGCTGGGTTGATATCGGGAACGATCCTCGCGTGCGAGAACCAGGATACCCTAGGGAAGGCGTCGACTGGCGCGGATCAGAGCGGGGTTGGAGACTCGGGCTTGCCCGGCCCGGCGAGCCTCGGCGTGCGCACTCGGCACGGTGAGACGAGCTCGACGGGGATGGTGGCGTTCTCGCTCCCGTTGGTCGGTGATGAGGACGCGCTCGCCCGGGACCTCCAGAAACGCGCTCAGTATGTGGAGTCGGACGGCGCGGTGACCGGCGCGATCGCGCGGGTGAGTCACGGCCGAACGCCGGCGGAGTCGGTCATCGAGCTGACCCCGGAGGTGGAGCTTCGCGCCGACACCTGGTATTGGCTCGTCGTCTCGGTCGACCGCGACGTGACCGTCCAAGATCCCCTCGCGCCGCCGAAGGCGGGAACATGGTCGACTCACTTCTTCACGGGGAGCGCGCCGCACGTCGTCGGGATCTCGGTCCCGGTCGATGCCAAGGCGGGTGATCCGGTGACTTTGGAGTTCAGCGAGCCGGTCGATCTGGCGACCCTCGGGGAAGCTGCGAGGGTGTTGGGAGATGGGGCCGGAGGCGGAACATGCGTGCTTCGAGGAGCGAAGTGCTGGAACGGCGCTGAGCCGTGGCTCTCGAACGACGCGACCATCGCGGTCTCTACCCGTACGATGCCGGCTGAGCTCGTAGTTCGCTTGCCTGATGCGGCGAGAGGCTCGACACGCTCCGTCGGGGAGGCGCGCGCATTCTTGACCCTCGATGATCCGGCCGGAGGAGGGACCCTGCTGAAGCTGGAAGCGAGTGACTTTGCGCGCCTGCAGACCTCACCGGACGAGGCGCTCTGGAGCGAGCGGCTACCGGCGCCCGCGACGCGTCGCTGAGGGGGTTCGCCGCCGAGTCTGGGAGGTTCAGATGGTTCGTTCGAGCTTGAGGTTCGCGTTCATGGCGCTCGCGCTCGGCGCGGCGGGGTGCGGGGACGACGCCGCGACGCCCGACCCACCCGCCTGCGCGGCGTGCACGCCGCGCAGGCTCACCTGCAGCGTCGAGGGGTTCGAGGGCATGTTCCTCGACGTCGGCGCGTCTCACGGCGCTTCGTGCGACGTCACCCTGGAGCCGAACGCGGGCACCATCGACTGCGCGACCGGGCAGCTCTGCTTCACGCACGGGTGCTACGACGTGAGCGAGACCGACGACGGGCTTGCGTGGGACGCTGGGTACGGGCGCATGACCTGCGTGCCCTACCGTTAGCCGAGCCGCGCGGCTCGCCGGCGAGCCCCGAGCCGCCCGTGAGCGCGCGCGCCCTCACATCGTGAGCACCGCCGATCCGCGGAAGCGGCCGGCGCGGAGCTCGGCGAGGGCGCGGTTGGCGGCCTCGAGCGGGTAGCGGCGCGCTTCGACGCGGAGCGGGGTGCGCGCCACCCGCTCGAGGAGCTCCGAGCCGTCGGCGCGCGTCAGGTTGGCGACCGAGCGGAGCACGCGCTCGCCCCAGAGCAGCTCGTAGGGGAAGGCGGGCACCTCGCTCATGTGGATCCCGGCGCACACGACCACGCCGCCCTTGTCGACCGCGCGGAGCGCGAGCGGCACGAGCTCGCCCGCCGGCGCGAACAAGATCGCCGCGTCGAGCGGCTCGGGGAGCGGCTCGTCCGTGCCGCCCGCCCACTCGGCGCCGAGCGACCGCGCGAACTCCCACGTCGCTCGATCGCCGGGGCGCGTGACGGCGAACACGCGCCGGCCGTCGGCGCGCGCGAGCTGCGCGACGAGGTGCGCGGCCGAGCCGAAGCCGTAGAGCCCGAGCCGCGTGGCGCTCCCGCACATGCGGAGCGCGCGGTACCCGATGAGCCCCGCGCAGAGCAGCGGCGCGAGCTCGGCGGCCTCGCCGGCGCCGGCGAGCGGGAACGCGAAGCGCGCCCGCGCGCGCGCGTACTCCGCGTAGCCGCCGTCGAGCTGGTAGCCGGTGAAGCGCGCCTCGTCGCAGAGGTTCTCGCGGCCGCTCGCGCAGAACCGGCACGCGCCGCACGCGCCGCCGAGCCACGCGATCCCGACCCGGTCGCCGAGCGCGTGCTCGCGGACGCCATCGCCGAGCGCGGTCACCCGGCCGACGATTTGATGCCCTGGCACCAGCGGCCGCTTCGCGCGCGGCAGCTCGCCGTCGCGGACGTGCAGATCGGTGCGGCACACCCCGCACGCCTCGACCCGCACCACGAGCTCGCCGGGCCCGGGCTCGGGGCGCGCGAGCTCGCGGAGCACGAGCTCGCGCCCCGGCTCCTCGAGCACCATCGCGCGCATCGTCTCGGTCATCGCCGCGTGCCTCCTCGCCGCGCGCGAACCGCCGCGGGCGGCGACGCCGCGAGCCTACCACCGCGCTCCTCCACGCGCCGCCGGCCGCGCCGGGCAGACCATCCCGGGAAGCGACGCGAGGGTGACCGCGCGCTCGCGGCCCTGATCGTGTCGTCGTTGCGGCGCGGCCGGCGACCCGTCGCGGCGGCGCGTCGGTGGTGCGGCTCGGGCGGGCAAATGGTAGGGGCCTCCGTCGCCCGGCCGCGCCGGCTCGGGCGCCTCTCGACGGAGCCCCGAGCCTCTTGACCGAACCTCGCACCGAACTCGCGTGCCCCCCCGCGAGCGACGACCCCGAGCGCGACCGCATCGTCGCCGAAGAGGAGCGCTGCCTCGCGCGCGTGCTCGACCACCTCCGCGAGCGCGCCGCCCGCCCGCGCGAGCGGCAGAGCTTCGACTACGACGCGGAGCTCATCTCGCTCCGCGACCAGATCGCCGCGGCGCGCCTCGAGGACGTGCCCCCGCTGGTCGAGCAGATGGAGCGGCTCATGCAAACCGCGGCGCGCCGGCGTGAGGTCGTCGAGGGGGTCGCCGACGCGCGCTCGCCCTACTTCGGCCACTTGGTGCTGGAAGAGAACGGGCGTCGCCGCGAGGTGCTCATCGGGCGCAGCACCTACCTCGACACGAAGAGCGCGGTCCGCATCGTCGACTGGCGCGACGCGCCGGTGAGCCGGATCTACTACCGCTGCGAGGAGGGCGAGGAGTACGAGGAGGTGTTCGGCGAGCGCGAGCTCACGGGCACCGTGCTCACGCGCCGGAGCGTGACCATCGTGGGCGGCGAGCTCAAGCGGATCATCGCGCCGCAGGGCACCTACGTGCGCTCCGCCTCGGGCTGGCGCACGGTGAGCGCGGACGCGCTGCGGCTCGCGGGGGGCCAGGGCACCGCCGCTCGACCGGAGCCGCGCCGGCCGGGCAAGCTCGGCGTCGGCGGCGACGTCGGCCGCGAGGACACCCACCTCGCCGAGATCACCGCGCTCATCGATCGCCGTCAGTTCGAGCTCATCACGCGGCCGGACTCGGGGCTGGTCGTCATCCAGGGCGGCGCGGGCAGCGGCAAGACGACCATCGGGCTCCACCGCATGGCGTACCTCGCCTTCCAGGATCGCCGGCGCTTCCGCCCCGACAAACTCCTCGTCATCGTCTTCAACGAGGCGCTCGCGCGGTACATCTCGCAGGTCTTGCCGGCGCTCGGCATCGACGGCGTGGCGATCCGCACCTTCACCGACTTCGCGCGCAAGCTGCGCGTCGCGCACTTCCCGAGGCTCCCGCGACACTCGACCGACGAGACGCCCGGCGTGGTCACGCGCGTGAAGAAGCACGCGGCGATGCTCCGCGCGGTGGACGCCTACGTCGCGGCGCTCGAGGTCGAGGTCGCGCGCGAGCTCGCGCGGGCGCCCGCCGCCCTGCGCGAGTGGCAGAAGAGCGGCGGGCGTCCGTTCGCGCACCGCCTGCACGGGCTCGAGCGCTGGCTCGGCGAGCCCGCCGGGCGCGCGCTCCCCACCGACGAGCGCGTCGCGCTCGAGCGGCTGGTCGCCGAGCGGCTCGCGGGGGCGCGCGACGTGACCGCGCACTTCTTCGAGCTCATGACCGATCGCGCCGCGCTCGGACGCGCCTTCGCCCTGCACGCGCCCGGGGACTTCACCGAGGGCGAGCTCGACCGCGCGCACGCCTGGTCCGCCGCGCGCTCGGCGGACCTCGGCGCGCTGCTCGAGCGGCGCGCCGACGAGCGCGAGGCGCGCGCCGAGCGGCGCGCGGAGGCCGCGCTCGAGCGCAGCGACGACCGCGATCGCGACTTCGACGAGCGGCTCGATGAGGAGCGCCGCCGCGGTCACGACGGCGGCGCGCGGGGGCCCGACGGCACCGACGAGCCCACCCGCGGCGCCGACGGCGAGGCGCTCGAGGCGAGCGCCGCGCTCGATCGCGAGGACGACGCCATCCTGCTCCGCCTCACGCAGAAGCTCCGCGGCGCGCTCCGGAGCGGCGCGAAGAATAAGGAGCCGCTCGTCTACGAGCACGTCCTCATCGACGAAGCCCAGGACATCAGCCCGGTCGAGCTCGCGGTCGTGCTGGGCACGGTGAGCCGCGGCTCGAGCCTCACGCTCGCCGGGGACGTCTCGCAGCGCCTGCACATGGATAACGGCTTCACCTCGTGGTCGGGCGTGCTCGGCGAGCTCGGGCTCGCGCACGTCGAGGTCGAGCCGCTCCGCATCAGCTACCGCTCGACGCAGGAGATCATCGATTTCTCGAAGGCCGTGCTCGGCCCGCTCGCGTGCCAGGAGGAAGGCCGCGCGACCCGCAGCGGCGCGCCGGTCGAGCTCTTCACCTTCGCCCACTCGGGCGACGCGGGCGGCTTCCTCGCCGAGGCGCTCCGCGAGCTCTACGCCGCCGAGCCGCGCGCGTCGGTGGCGGTCATCGCGCGCTACCCCGAGCAGGCGGACGCCTACTTCGACGCGCTCGCCAAGGCGGAGGTCCCCTACGCGCGCCGCATCGCCGACCAGGATTTCCCATTCAAGCCCGGCATCGACGTCACCGACGTGCGCCAGGTGAAGGGCCTCGAGTTCGACTACGTCGTCCTCGTCGAGGCGGGCGCGCCGACCTACCCGGCGACCGACGAGGCACGCCACCTGCTCCACATCGCCGCCACGCGCGCAGCGCACCAGCTCTGGGTCATGGTGACTGGCGCGCCGAGCTCGCTCTTGCCGGCGGAGCTCCTGGCTCGCGGCTATTGACCGGAGCGCCGCCTCGGGCGATTCCATGACGCCGATGCGCCCCGCCCTGGCTCCCCTCGCCGCCCTCACCCTCGGCGCGATCTCCGCGGGCGCCTCGCTCACGGGCTGCGCCCCGCGCGCGCTCGCGCCGATCGGCGCGGTCGGGCCCGAGCAGGCGCGTGCCGATGTCGAGCGCGAGGCCGCCGAGCGGCGCGCGCGCGACGCCGAGCGGCGTCGCCAGCC
This sequence comes from Polyangiaceae bacterium, assembly GCA_035063585.1. Classification (GTDB taxonomy): domain Bacteria; phylum Myxococcota_A; class Polyangia; order Polyangiales; family Polyangiaceae; genus JAPSGB01. The sequence goes on along the minus strand of JAPSGB010000011.1, from coordinate 32,931 downwards.
GTCCGAGGGGCTGGCCCCCGACGCCGTATACCGCGCCGCGCTGCCCCTGCACGGCGTAGTGCTCGAGTCCGGGCTCGCCATCGAACCCGATCGGCTCGCCGCTCGACTCGCCGAGGCGGACGCCATCTGCATCGGCGAGGATCACGATGACGTCCACGCGCACTGGGCCGAGCTCGAGCTCTTTCGCCGCCTGCGCGAGCTCGCGAAGATGAGCGGGCGCGCGCTCGGGCTCGGCCTCGAGATGGTGCAGTCGACCGCCCAGCCCGAGCTCGAGCGCTACCTCGACGGCACCATCGACGACGCCGAGCTCCGCGAGCGCCTCCGCTGGGAGAAGAGCTGGGGCTACGATTTTGCGCTCACCCAGCCGCTCGTCGACGCCGCGCGCCGCGCGGACGCGCCGCTCCTCGCGCTCGACGTCGAGCACTCGCTCGTGCGCCGCGTCGCCCGGGGCGGCCTCGACGCACTCGACCCCGCCGAGCGCGCGAAGCTCCCCGCGCTCGACCTACGGGACCGCGAGCACCACGCCGCCTTCGAGCACGCGATGCGCGAGCACCCGCACCCGGGCTCGCGCGAGCACCTCTACCTCGCGCAGGTGCTCCGCGACGAGGCCATCGCCGACACCGCCGCCGAGTGGCTCGCCGAGGGCGCGCCAGCACGCCAGCTCGTCATCATCGCGGGCGCCGAGCACTGCCGCCGCCGAGCGGTTCCGGCGCGCCTCGCTCGGCGCCATGGCGCGCGCGTCGCGAGCGTTCGCCCGGTGGTGGAAGGCGCGGCCGAGCTCCCGGACGCGGGCGACTACGATTTCGCCGCGGTGATGGTGCCCGAGCGCGCGCGCCCCTGAGCAGCTCCGCGAGCTCGCGCGGGGGGCGAACGAGGCGGCTCACAAACACGAGCCGTCGGCGTTCCGCTTCCCTCGCTCGACGATGATGGAATCGAGCGGCTGCAAGGTCAGCGGATCCGTTACCGGTGCGCCCGTGAGCGTAAAGAGGCACCGCTCGAGCGTCCCTTCCGCGCTCGAATAGGTCTTCGGAGCGAAGCTGTCGTTCACGATCATCGCGCCGCGCATCGCGGGATCGTCGACCAGGTTCGCTCGCCCGGAGCTCGAGCTCGAGCTCATGTCCTTGCCCATCGCCGCCTGCCATTGCGAGAGCGTGTAGACGTTCACCTTCGGGCTCGAGAGATCGTAGAGCGCGAGGGTCGTGAACGGCTGATAGGCCGCCGCCGGGGTGAAGATCTTGTTGCGGTCGGAGGTGCCGTAGTCGATGAGCTCGCCCTTCGCGTTACTGTACCAATAGAAATAGCTGAGCCCCGCTGCGCCCGGCCGCATGGTGTAGACCTCGTTCCCCGTCACGTTCTTGTCGCACTCGGGGACGAAGCAGGCGCCGTTGGTCCCGCTGCACGCGCCATCCGCTCGTCCGTTCCATAGGCCGACGGACTGGTCGGTGAGGACGATCCCGAAATGCCGGCAGTCGAAGAACTTGTTGTCTTTGATGGACTGACCCGCGCTCGCCACCTTCCGCCCGCTCCCATCCGAGATCCGAGAGGTATCCACCAGCATACAGGTCCCCGACGCGACCTTCACGCTGTTTCCCTCCACCGTCGTGTTGGCCGGGCTGTGATTTCCGAAGTATAGCCCCTGACCCATCTGGCTTCCGCTGTCCCAGTGCTCCGCGGGCGTGGAATCGGAGTCTCCGACGGCGTTCAAGACGACGTTGTGCCGAACGACGAGGTGCTGGTTGTACGCGATGTGATCCCAGGAGATCCCGGCGCCGTCGGTGAGGATCATCATCGGATCTCGCACGATGTTGTCCTCGATGAGCCCGTTCCCACCGCCCCCGATCGCGATGTAGCCGAAGCGGCTGAGCTCGTTGTGATGCATGTTCATCGTCCCCACGCCTTCCTTGCCGCTGATCTCGACGCCGGTGTAGCTCCAGTTCGAGGCGACCTGGCCAGGGAAGAGCGCGATGTCTTCCAGCTCGTTGTACGCGTACTCGACGCTGATCGCGTCGCTGGTGACCGAGGCGTGCTCGAGGAGGTCGTGGAAGTAGTTCTTCTGGATGCTGAGCTCGGTAGCCTCCCAGGAAGTGACCCCGATGTAGGAATTTCGGAGCTCGCAGTGCTCGAGCGTCACCCCCCGCGCGCCGTTGGCGAGCTCCACGGCGGCTCGCCGCGCCCCTTCGAGCACCAGGTGCTCGAGCCTGATGTAGTTCGCGCCCGGCGCGAGGCTCACCGCGTGATCGCGCGCGAGATACTCCACGAGCCGACCCGCCGGGTCCGCACCGTTCGGGGCCCACAGCGTGAGCGCCCCGTTCTCGAAGCTCCATTCGGTCGGCTCATCGACCAGCCCTGGCGAGCCCCAGATGAAATAGCCCCAACCGAGCCGAGGCAGATCGGGATCGAGCTCGGTGCCGTACACGATCACGTAGTCATACGCGTCGAGGTCGAACGTGAGCGTCTTCGAGGCGTCGTCGTAGGCGACGATTTTTCCGATCGCGTAGCTGAAGTTATTGTTCCGGATCGTGAGGGAGCTCCCCACGAACGAGCCTCCCCCCGGAGGCGACGACGGAAGGTCGGAGTCCTTGAGGTAGTATTGCCGGGGCTTGCCCGCGGGATGAACCTGATAGCTCTGCCCGGTCCGATCATCCTTGAATAGATAGCGGGCGCGCCCGGCGAGGCTCGCGTTGGGGTAGCGAGCCTCGGTCATGAAGGCGTGGTCCACGAGGAGCTCCCTGCCGATCTTGGCGGAGGTCTGCAGGCGATGGATCTTGCCGGACACCGGCGCCCAAGAGCCGGTGACGACCGCCGCCCCGGTGACGATGGGGGCCGGGCCCGCGCCGTACGCGGAGAACGTAATCGGCGCCTCGGCGGTGCCCGCGACGCCGACGGTGAGGGTCTCTCGAAAGGTCGAGCCTCGGCGCAGGAACACCCGATCGCCCGGCTGGAGGAAGCTCCCTCCGACCTTCGCCAAGGTCTTGAAGGCCTCCTGCGGGCTGGTGCCGGCCCGCGCGTCGTCGCCGCTCGCCGAGTCGACGAAGAAGTCTCGGCCCCCCGGGTAGGGGTTCGGCGTCTCGAGGTCGTCGATGTAGCCCCCTCCCGGATCTGGCCCGGTCGGAGTCGCGCCCGCGCTTCCCCCTCCGCCGACGCCGCCCGCGCCGCCACCTCCCGCGCCGCCACCACCGTCTCGAACGGCCCCGCCATCACCGCCCGCGCCGCCCGCATCGCCGGCGTCGTTGCCTGAGCTCGAGCTCGGGTGGGGGCTCGGGTCGTCGTCCGAGCAGGCCGCGAGGAGCCAGGCGGAAACGAGCACCGCGCCGCAAAATGGGAAGACGGAGCGCATGGTCATGAGTCCCTCCACGAGATGACCGAACCCCTCGATGATACCGAGCCTCGCGTCACCGGTCGAGCGCGCCACCTGCCGGGAGCGCGCCCGCTTGCCGGCCCGGACGGGCTCGGACTCCGTCCGGGAGCGCGGCGCCGATGCCTCGCGGAGCGCCTCGCGTCGCCTCGGCGCCGAGCGCGCTCACTCGGCACCGCGTCCCGGGGTCTTGCCGGTCCGGCGCGAAGCCGCGCGGACCGTCAGCCGTCGAGCAGCGGTTCGTCGAGCAGCGGTTCATCCTTGCCGGACCGGCGCGAAGCCGCGCGGCCCGTCAGCCTCGGCTTCGCGCCGGACCGGCACCCCTGCCCCGCTCTCGCTCGAGCAGCGCGTGGAGCAGCGCGTCCGCCACGAAGTGGACGTGCTCGCGGCGCTCGCGGCGCGCGTGGGCGGCGAGCGGATCCCCGTGGAAAATGTCGCCCAGCGCGGGCGCGTAGGTGGGGTACGCGTTGACGATGCCGGCAAAACTCACGAAGAAGTGCCGCGCGGCGAGCGGGCCCTGCTCGGGCACCAGCCCGTCGAGCACGGCCCGCACCCGCTCGTAGAGCAGCTCGAGCCCGCGCGCGATGCGCGGCAGGTGCGCGGAGCCGGCACCGAGCTCGCTCTGCACCAGCCGAACCCAGCGCTCGCTGTCCTCCATGAAGTCGAGGTAGCCGTCGAGGAGCCGGTGCAGCCGCTCGTGGGCGTCGCCGGGGCCGCGCGCGACCGCCTCGAGAGCGCGCGCGTGCGCCTCGTAGTAGCGGTCGAGCACCCGCTCGAAGAGCTCGGCCTTGCTGCCGAAGTAGTAGAAGACGGACGCCTTCTTCACGCCCGCGCGCAGGGCCACGTCGCGCACGCTCACGGCCGCGAACCCGCGCTCGCCGAAGAGCGCCGCGGCGGCGTCGAGGATGCGTTCGGCGGCCACGTCGAGCTCTCTGCCAGCATTTGACCGCTCGGTCAATAATGTTCTTGCAAGTGGTTCAAAATGGCTCTAGTTAATTTGACCGCTCGGTCAACTTGGGAGGCCGAGCGACACCGGAGGCGATCATGGGCGAGAGCGAACGCACGGTTCTGGGCGGCGAGATCATCGCGGAGATGCTGGCGAAGGAGGGCGTGAAGGTCGTCTTCGGGATCGTAGATGGCACCTACCTCGGGCTCTACGCGAGCTTCGCGAAGTACGGCATCCGACTGGTGTCGCCACGTCACGAGACGACCGCCGCGCACATGGCCGGCGCCTACGCGCGGCTCACCGGTGAGCTCGGGGTGTGCATGGCGAGCAACGGCCCGGGCGTCGCGAACCTGCTGCCCGGCATCGCGGTGGAGAACGGCGAGGGTAACCGCGTGCTCGTCATCACGAGCTGCCGCCGGCAGGGCATCGCCTACCCCGACCGCGGCGGAACCTATCAGTACTTCGACCAAGCAGGCGTCACCCGCGCGATGACGAAATGGAGCGGGGTCGCCGGGAGCGTCGAGCGGATCCCGGAGGCGCTGCGCCGCGCGCTGCGCGTCAGTCACCGAGGGCGGCCCGGCGTGGTGCACCTCGACGTGCCCGAGAACGTGCTGAACGGCGCGAGCCCGCTCCCGAAGGGTGCCATCGCGGAGCCCGCCGAGTACCGGCGCACGGAGCCCATCGAGCCTCCCGCGGCGCAGCTCGCGCGCGCGGCCGAGCTGCTCCGGGCCGCCGAGCGCCCGCTCATCCATGCGGGCAGCGGCGTCGTCCATGCGCGCGCGTTCGAGGCGCTCCGGCGCGTGGCCGAGCTCCTCGAGGCTCCGGTGAGCACGAGCTGGGGCGCGCGCGGCGCGCTCCCCGAGACGCACCCGCTCGCCTTGCCGCTCAGCGCGCTCGCCGCGGTCGACGAGGCACGTCGGCAGGCGGATCTGGTGCTCGTCGTCGGCTCGCGGCTCGGTGAGACGGACTTCTGGGGCAAGGCGCCCTACTGGGCTCGGCCCGGCGAGCAGCGCGTGATTCAGGTCGACGCCGACGAGGAGCTCCTCGGCCTGAACCGCCGCGCGGAGCTCGCGATCCACGCCGACGCCGGCGCTTTTCTCCGCGCGCTCGCCCCCGCGCTCGCGAAGCGCGCGCGCGGCGGCTGGCGCGACCGCATCGACGCGCTCATCGTCGAAGCCGAGCGCGAGCTCGCCCCGGCGCTCGCCAACGAGGCCGAGCCGATGGCGACCGCGCTGGTGCCGCACACGCTCCGCCGGCTCTTGCCCGACGACGCGGTGCTGGTCGTCGACGGCGGCAACACCGCGGTGTGGGCGCAGTTCTACTTCGCGCAGCGCGCGCCCGGCTGCCTGCTCTCGACCTTCAAGCTCGGCATGCTCGGCGCGGGACCGGGCCAGGCGCTCGGCGCGCAGCTCGCGCGACCCGGCGCGCCGGTCGTGTGCCTACTCGGCGACGGCGCGATGGGCTTCCACCTGCAAGAGGTGGAGACCGCGGTGCGCCACGCGCTGCCCGTCAAGTTCGTGGTCGTCGCCGATCGGCAGTGGGGCATGGTGAAGCTCACCCAGCAGGTCGGGCTCGCCGCCGCCCGGGAGACGCTCGGGGTCGCCGACGAGGGCACCATCAACGCCGATCTCGGCGAGATCCGCTTCGACGACGTGGCCCGCGCCATGGGCGCCCACGGCGCGCGGGTGGCGAAGCCCGGCGAGCTCGAGGGGACGCTCCGAGCCGCGCTCGAGCACCCCGGTCCCGCGGTCGTGCAGGTGGACGTCGATCCGATGCTGCACCTCTGGGCGCCGGGGCTCATGACCTTCAAGGCCATGCACCAGGAGCCGGAGGGATGAGGCGCGTCCTCGTCACCGGCGGCTCGGGCTACCTCGGCGCGCTCACGGTCGCCGCCCTCTCGAAGGCGGGCCTCGGCGCGCTCGTGTCGCTCGACGTGCGCGCGCCCCGCGAGCGCGCGCCCGGCGTCGTCTATGAGACGACGAGCATCACCAGCCCGCGGGTGGGCGAGCTCATCGGCGAGCACGCGATCGACGTGGTGGTGCACCTCGCCTCGCTCGTGAAGCCCCCGAAGCAGGGCGGCGACGCGCTCGCGTACGAGGTCGACGTGCTCGGCACCAAGAACCTCCTCGAGGCCGCGGTCGCGCGCGGCGTGCGGCGCGTGGTCGTGACGAGCAGCGGCGCGGCCTACGGCTACCACCCGGACCACCCCGCCTGGCTCGACGAAGCCACGCCGCTCCGCGGCAACGACGCGTTCGCCTACTCCCGCAACAAACGGCTGGCCGAGGAGCTGCTCGCCGAGTACCGCGAGCGGCACCCCGGGCTCGCGCAGCTCATCTTCCGCCCCGGCACCGTGCTCGGCCCCACGGTAGACAGCCCCGTCACCGCGCTCTTCGAGCAGCCGGTCGTGCTCGGCGTCATGGGCTCCGAGTCGCCCTTCGTGTTCATCGACGACTCGGACGTCGTCGCCTGCCTCGTGAAGGGCGCGCTCGAGGACGCCGAGGGCGCGTACAACCTGGCGGGAGACGGCGCGCTCAGCCCGCGCGAGCTCGCGCGGCTCCTCCGCAAGCCGTACCTCCCCATCCCGCCGCGGGTGCTCGGGCTCGCGCTCGCGGCGCTCCAGCGCGCGGGCCTCAGCGCGCGCGGCGCCGAGCAGGTCGATTTCCTCCGTTATCGCCCGGTGCTCTCGAACGCCCGGCTGAAGCGCGAGTTCGGCTACACGCCGCGCTACACCTCGCGCGAGGCGTTCGAGCGGTTTCGCGCCGCCCGGCTCGGCTGACCCGCGGCGGCGCGTCGCCCTACCCGCGCAAGTAGAGCCAGAGATCGGCGACGTTGGTGCCGGTGCGCCCGGTGACGACGCGGCTCCGGGCGGCGCGGAAGAACGCATCCGAGTCGCTCTCGTCGAGCGCGGCGCGCGGCTCCAGGCCGCAGGCGCGCACGCGCTCACCCACCGCGCGGTCGACCAGCGCGCCGGCCGCGGCGCTCGAGCCGTCCACGCCGTCGGTCCCGAGCGCGACGAAGAGGCCGGCCTCGGCGTAGCCGCGCGCGAGCACCCCGAGCGCCGCCTCCTGGCACCGCCCACCGCGCCCCGCGCCGCGCACGGTGACGGTCGTCTCGCCACCCCACACGAACCCGTCCCGCTCGGCGTGGTCGGCGCGGGCGCGGCACGCCCCCAACCACGCTGGCGCCGCCTCGCGCGATTCCCCACGGAAATACGAGGGAGTGTCTTCGAGCACGAGCCCGCGGGCACGCGCCGCCTCGACGAGCGCGCGGCGCGCGGTCAGGTTGTCGGCCGCCACGAGCGTGGTGGTCGTCGCCGCGAGCTCGGGCGCGAAGGTCGGTCCGGATGCGACCAGCTCCGGCCCCGCGCCGGGCACGTCGGAGATGACCACGTTCACGATCCGCGCCGGCGCGAGCGCGCGCGCGAGCCCGCCGGCCTTGAGGCGCGAGAGCGCGGAGCGCGCGTGGTTCAGCTCCTCGATGGGCGCGCCCGCCCGCCCGAGCCGGGCGGTGACGCGCGCGATCTCGTCGAGCGTCACGCCCTCGCGGGGCAGCTCGAGCATCGTCGAGCCGCCTCCGCTCACCAGGCAGAGCGCGACCTCGTCCGGGCCGAGACGCTCGGCGAGCGCGAGCACCTCGCGGCCAACCTCGGCCGCGTCGGGCAGCGGGAGCGGGTGGCCGCCTCGGCGGAGCGCGAGCGGGCCGAGCGCGCCGCGGTCGTCGTAGGAGACGACCAACCCGCCGCGCACCTCGCACGCCGCGAGCGCGCCCTCCGCCATCCCGCGCGCCGCCTTGCCGAACGCGAACACCGTGCAGCCGTCTAGCCGCGCGCCCGCGCGGCGCGCGCGCTCGAGCGCGAGGATGGTGACCCGCCGCGGCTCGATCGCCGCGAGCGCCGCGTCGATGAGCTCGAGCGCGACGGCGCGCCGCCGAGCGTCCGCTCCCGACGCGCCCGCGAGGAGCGCGTCGCGATTGCTCACGCGGTTCGACACGCGAACGAGGATACCGCGAAGACGCGGGCGAGCTCGGCTCGGCAGCGAGCCGGCTCTCCGGTCCGGCGCGGCCGGCGGCGCGTGCTATGCTCGGCGCGTGGTCCAGTCGACGTGGCCCATCGATCCCGACGACCCTCGGGCACCGCCGGTCGAGGTGTGGGAGCGCCTCGGCCCGGAGGAGCGCGAGCGCGTGGTCGCCTCGCTGCCTGCCGAGGTCCCGCTCGAGCTCCACCCGCCCGAAGGCGATCCGCACCGCGTCCCCAAGGAGGGCGCGCGCGACGCGCTCGACGAGTTCTTCCGCCGCACCGGCCGCCGCATCTACGTCTCGAGCGAGCTCGCCACCTATTACCCGAACGAGCCCCGCTTCTGCCCGGACATCCTCGCCGTGCTCGACACCGACCCCCGCGAGCGCTCGCGCTGGGTGGTGAGCCACGAGGGCAGAGGGCTCGATTTCGTGATGGAAGTGCACGTGTCGGGCGACCACGACAAGGATTTTCGCCGCAACGTGGAGCGCTACGCGCGGCTCGGTATCCCCGAGTACTTCATCTTCGATCGGCCCGAGGCACGGCTCGTCGGATATCGGCTCCGCGAGGGCGGCGGCGCGTACGAGCGCCTCGTGCCGCAGGCTGGGCGCTTCACCTCGGAGATCCTCGGACTCGAGCTCGCGGTCGACGGCGGCATGGTGCGCTTCTATTACGGCACCGCGCCGCTCCCCTTCGTGGACGAGCTCATCGGCAAGCTCGGCTCGATGGTGGACGAGCTCACCGCGTCGCGCGACGCGGCGGCCCGCCGCGCCGACCAGGAAGCGGCCCGCGCGGACCAGGAAGCGGCCCGCGCGGACCAGGAAGCGGCCCGCGCGGACCAGGAAGCGGCCCGCGCGGCGGCGCTCGAGGCCGAGCTCGAGGCGCTGAAACGCCGCTCGTGAGCGCGCGGGGGCCGAGCGCGCCGCCGGCCGCGCCGCCCCGGCACCCTCCCCCGGCGTCCGCTTGACGCTGCCGCGGTTCCCGCGAACGGTTCCTCGCATGAAGGCGTACGACCAGCTCTACATCGGCGGCGAGTGGACCCCCGCGTCCTCCAGCGCGACCTTCGACGTCATCGACGCCTCGACCGAGGAGCCGATGGGCCGCGTGCCCGCGGGTACCGCCGAGGACGCTGGCCGCGCCATCGAGCGCGCCGCGGCGGCCTTCGACGGCTGGTCGCGGAGGCCGCTCACCGAGCGCGCGGCGGCGCTCGAGGCAATTGGCCGCGCGCTCGAGCCGCGCCAAGCGGAGCTCGCCGAGACGGTGGCGCGCGAGGTCGGCATGCCGCTGCGCCTCGCCGGACCGATCCAGGCCGCGCTCCCCATCTCCAACTTATCGACCTTCGCGCGGCTCGCCCGCTCCTTCGAGTTCGAGACGCCCATCGCGAGCTCGCTCGTCATCCGAGAGCCGGTCGGCGTGGTCGGCTGCATCACCCCGTGGAACTACCCGCTCCACCAGATCATCGCGAAGATCGCCCCTGCGCTCGCGGTCGGCTGCACGGTGGTGGTGAAGCCGAGCGAGATCGCGCCGCTCAGCGCCTTCATCCTCGCCGAGGCGATCCACGCGGTCGGGCTCCCGCCGGGGGTCTTCAACCTGGTGAGCGGCGACGGCCCTACCGTCGGCGAGGCCATCGCGACGCATCCGAAGGTCGATATGGTGAGCTTCACCGGCTCGACTCGCGCGGGCAAGCGCGTCTCGGAGCTCGCCGCACGGACGGTGAAGCGCGTCGCGCTCGAGCTCGGCGGCAAGAGCGCCAACCTCATCCTCGACGACGCGGATTTCGCTCGCGCGGTGAAGGTGGGCGTAAATAGCTCGTTCCTGAATTCGGGGCAGACGTGCAGCGCGTGGACGCGCATGCTGGTCCCTCGCGCGCGGCTCGAAGAGGTCGTGGCGCTGGCCCGCGCGGCCGCCGAGAGGCTCACCCTCGGCCCGGCGCTCGCCGACGAGACGCGGCTCGGACCGCTGGTCAGCGCCGCGCAACGTGAGCGCGTGCGCGGCTACATCGAGCGGGGCATCGCGGAGGGCGCGACGCTCGTCACGGGTGGCGCAGAGCCGCCCGAGGGGCTCGCCAAGGGCTTCTTCGTGAAGCCGACGATCTTCTCCGACGTGCGGAGCGACATGGCCATCGCGCAGGACGAGATCTTCGGCCCGGTGCTCTCGATCATCCCCTACGAAGACGAAGAGGACGCCATCCGCATCGCGAACGACTCCCGCTACGGGCTCGCGGGCGGGGTGTGGTCGGCCGACGTCGAGCGCGCGAAGCGCGTGGCGCGCCGGATTCGTACCGGGCAGGTGGACATCAACGGCGCGGCCTTCAACCCGATCGCGCCCTTCGGCGGCTACAAGCAGTCGGGCCGCGGGCGCGAGTACGGAGAGTTCGGTCTCGAGGAATTCCTCGAGGTGAAATCGCTCCAGCTCTGACCGCCGCCTCGCCCTCGGCGGGGTGCCGCCGGCGCACCCCCTCGCTTCAGCGCCGGCCCTCGTCTTCCTCTCGAGCGGACTCGAGCAGCAGCGCCGTGACCGATTGCCCGAGCTCGTCTCGGCAGACGACCTCCTGCGGCGAAAACTCGAACTGCCCGGTCGTCCAGCGGAGCACCTCGGCGAAGGCCCCGCGCGAGTCGAGCGCGGTGCCCTCGAGCTCCACCCGGAGCACGCGGCCGTCACGGAAGAACGCGCGCGCGACCGACGCGCCCAGCACGAGCAGCACGCCGCTCTTCCGATCCATCTCGAGGAACGAGAAGAGCGACCCGGACGCCACGTGATCGAGCTCGCCGCGGAGCGTGGTGCGAGCGCCCGGCGTGCTCCGCGCGCTCCGCGCTCGTCGCACGATCTGGTGCACGCGCACGAGCAGCTCCTCCTGCGCGTACGGCTTGGCGAGGTAGCCGTCGACCCCGAGCTGGTACCCGAGCATTCGCTCGTCGTCCCCCGAGAGCGTGGTGAGAAATAGCACCGGCACCGCCGCCAGCGACGGTCGCGCGCGCACCAGGCGGAGCAGCTGCCAGCCGTCCATGCGCGGCATTTGCACGTCCGATACGATGATGTCGGGCGCCTGCTTCAGGCACATGGCGAGCGCCTCGAGCCCGTCCGAGGTGACCCGCACGAGGTCACCGCGCTTGCGAAACGGCCCGGCCGCGTACTCGCGGAAGCGCGCGTCGTCGTCGACCACGATCACGTCGAGCGCGTCGCTCCGCGACGGCTGGCGCTCCCGCGGCGGAGGGGGCGGCGCGGGGTTCCGCGCGGAGCGGGCGGCGAGCGACTCGTCGAGCACCGCGCGGTGCTCCGCCGAGATGTCGAGCAGCTCGAGCCCCATCCCGGCCGGCTTGCCCGTCGCCTTCGCCGCGGCGCGGTCCCGCACGAAGACCACCCGGCAGAGCGTCGGGATCTCGCCGGGGGCGTCGTCGAGCGCGATGGTGAGCCGGAGCACCGCGTTCAACGGGAGGAAGCGCTCGGTGGCGATGAAGAGCCCGCCCCGCGACAGATCCACCCCGGGCAGCCGCGCCCGCGAGAGGGCCTCGGCGCGGACCGTGAACTCGGCCTGCACGCGCGGGCTCTCGCGGTTCTCGCCTGTCATCTCCCGCGCACGCTAACACGATCACCCGCGGCCCGTCAGTTTCCTCTGGAGACTCGACACATGCGCCCGTCGCGCCCGTCGCGGCGCGGCGCTCACCACGCGCCGCGGTGCTCGGGCACGCGCCGGACGAGCGGCAGAGAGAGCGCGAGGACCGCCGCGCAGGCGACATAGAACGCGGCCTGCGCGCGCCCGCGGTCGTCGCTGCCCGCGAGGAGCGCGGTGGCCACCGAGACCGCCAGCATGGAACCCATCTGCATCGACATCGAGCGGAGCGCGGCGAGCGTGGAGGAGCTGTCGGGCGCGAGCTGGAGCCCTGCGTTACGGCTCGCCGGGTTCAGTGTCCCGTTTCCCATGCCGATGAAGGACGCGCTCGCCGCGAGCCATGCGAAGGGTGTGAGGCCGAGATGCGGTCCTAGCGCGAGCAGCAGCGCCCCCGCCACGATGATGACGCCGCCCGAGAGGATCGGCGGGCGATAGCCCGTCCTCCGCAGCGCGAAGGCCGCGATGAGCGAGAACACGATCGCGGCGAGCCCCTGCGCGACGAGCAGCGTCCCCGAGTCGAGCGCGTCGATGTCGTAGCGCGCGGTCGCGTAGATGGGCAGGAGCGTGATCATCGCGAGGGTGACCCCGCCGAAGACGGCGTTGATGAGGTTCACCGCGCCGAACCCCGCGCCGTAAATCAGCCGCGGCTCGATGAAGGGCGCCGGCGCGCGGCGGACATGTCGAAAGAAACCCGCCCCGGCGCTCCCCGCGAGCAACGCTGGCGCGACGACCGCGAGCGAGAGCGCGCGCGCGCCGGGTTCGCCGAGCGCGCTCGCTGCCAGCATCACCCCGAGCACCGCGCCGCCGAGGAGCGCCAACCCGCGGAGATCCATCCCTCCCGCTTCGCGGCGCGGACGCGGTCGATCGGACGGGATGTGCCGCCACCCGAGCAGGATGACGACGAGCCCGATGGGCACGTTCACGAAGAAGACCCCGCGCCAGGTCCAGTAGGTCACGAAGAGGCCGCCGAAGATGGGGCCGATCATCGCGCCGACCGGGAAGATGCTCCCGAAGAGGCCTACCGCGCGATCGCGCGCGTCGCCGAAGTGATCGACCACGATGCCGGTCGCCGATGGCGTGAACCCCGCACCGCCCGCGGCCTGCAGCGCGCGGAGCACGATGAGCGTCGCGATGTCCTCGGCGAGCCCGCACGCGAGCGAGGCGAGCGTGAAGGTGAGCACCGAGCCGAGGAAGACCCGCCGCCGCCCGTAGCGTTCGCTCAGCTTCCCGCTGATGGGCAGCATGAGCACGAACCCGAGCGAGTACGCGGTCACCGTCCAGCCCGCCCAATTGATGCTGGTGTCGAGGCCGCGCTCGAGCGCGTCGAGCGCGGTCGCGACGATGGTGCCGTCGACCGACATCATGAGGAGCGCGAGCGACACGATCGAGAACACGAGCGCGCGCCGCACCGGTGGCTCGGCGGGCGCCTCTTCCGCGAGCGCTCGCCCGGCCGGGGCGGCGTCCTCCCCCCGGGAGCGCTCGATGGTCGCCATGTTCGCGGCGGACCATACACCGCGCCCTGGCTCTGCGTCCGCGACGCCGGCCGCGACGCCGAGTCCCCCCTCCCCGATTGACCGCCGCGCCGCCCGGGCTAGCCTCGAGAGTCGGATGTCTGGTTTTCTCTCGGGTGCCGGTCCGGCGCGGCCGGCGACCGGCACGCCGCGCGGTGCGACGCGATGACGCGAGCGCTCGCGTCGCTCTTCGCGACGACGCTCGTCGTCGGGTGCGGGCGCGCCGCGCCGCCGCCGATGAAGACGCCGGCGCCCAGCCCGGCGGCCGCCTCGGCGCCCGCCCCGCCGCGCGAGGCGAAGCCCGCCGCGGCCGAGCCGAGCGCGCCCGCTCCCCTCGTCTTCATCGAGGACGACCTCGCGCGCGCCACCGAGCAGGCGAAGGCCGAGCACAAGCTCCTCTTCGTCGATGCCTGGGCCGAGTGGTGCCACACCTGCGCGAGCATGCGAAGCTACGTGCTCGCCGCCCCGGAGCTCCGGCGCTTCGGCGGCTCGGTGGTGTTCGCGGCGATAAACACCGATCGGCCGGAGAACGCCGCGTTCGTGGACCGCTACGCGATCGAGGTCTGGCCGACCTTCTTCGCCATCGAGCCCGCGTCGGGCCGCCTCGTCGGCTACTGGCCGGGCTCCGGATCGGTGCGCGAGATGGCTGACTTCCTGACAGAATCGCTCGATGTGAAGGCGGCGCTCGAGGCCGACTCACTCCCCGCCGACTCCCCGGTCGCGCGCCTCATCGAGGCGAAGGCTGCCCAGGCGAGCGAGCACTATCGCGCCGCTGCCGACGCCTACGCGGCCGTCATCGAGCTCACCCGCGCGGACTGGCCGCGCCGGAGCGAGGCGCTGCGCGGCTGGGTGCAGTCGCTCTACCACGCGCGCGACTACGAGGAGTGCGCTGCCGTCGGCGCGCGCTATCTGAACGAGCTCCGCGGCGCGTCGATGCCGGCGGATTTCCTCTCCTACGCGTTCGGCTGCACGCGCGCGCTCCGCCCCGCCGAGCGCGCGAGCCTGCGCGAACGGCTGGTGGCGCGGCTGCGCGTGATCGCCGCCGACGCCTCGCCGGAGCGCTCCGCGGACGACCGCGCGGACGCTTACGGCATCCTCGCCGGCGCGCTCGACGAGCTCCACGATCGCGCCGGCGCCGCCGAGGCGCGACGCCAGCGGCTCGCCATCCTCGAGGCGGCCGCGGCGGCCGCGCCCAGCCCGGAGACGGCGGCCACCTTCGACGAGGGGCGCGCGCGCGCCTACCTCGCGCTCGGGCGCGCCGGCGACGCCGTCCGGCTCTTGGAGGAGCGCGAGCGCGCCCTCCCGGGCGCGCTCGAGCCGGCGGTGCGGCTCGCCGACGTGCTCATGGAGCTCGAGCGCTGGGCGGACGCGCGCGCGGCGCTCGAGCGTGCGCTCCCCCGCGCTTACGGCAAGCGGAAGGTCCGCATCCTCGAGAAGCGGGCGGAGGTAGAGGGCAAGCTCGGCGACCGTGCCGCGCGCCTCGCGACCCTCGAGGCCGTGGTCGCGGCCTGGCGCGAGCTCGCCCACGGCGGCGCGCCCCCCGCGGGGCTCGCCGACGCCGAGCGCGAGCTCGCCGCCGCCCGGCGCGCCGCCGGGCTACCGGTAGCCAAGCCGAAGGGGCGCTGAGCCTCACTCCATGCGACTGAACACCTGGGTCACGTTGCCGTGGTCCCAGGTGCTCACCGTCGCGGAGAACTGGTCCGTCTCGACGGCGAAGACGAGCTAGGTGCGCGCTTCGACGAGAGGGGGCTCACCATCACGCAGGGGTTCGAACGTGAGCCGAACCTGCATCACCCAAGGATCGCTATAGCTCGGAGCCCGCGGTCCGGTCACCGACCAGACGCCGGTGTTCGGCTCCCCGTCGGTGAGCTCGGCGGCGCCGCTCGCGTCGAAGCGCATGAGGTAGCGTTCGTCTGCCTTGGCATCTCGGGTGTCCCAGAGCCCCACGAGCTGCGCCGGGTGGCGGGGGACCGAGTCGCCGTTCGCGGAGCCGCCCGCATCAGCGCGCGAGGGCGCGCGACACCGCGACACCGCGACACCGCGACACCGCGACGCCGGCCGCGACGGACCGGCGACCAGAAGACCCGCCGCCCGAGCCCGGCCGAGCAGCCACTCAGCGCGAGAGGAGGTCGCGCGCGATCTGCGAGATTTGGATCTCGTCGGTGCCGCCGTAGATTTGAAGCACCTTCGCGTCGCGGCAGAGCTGCTCCACCTTGTATTCCGCCATGTAGCCGTTGCCGCCGAAGAGCTGCACCGCCTCGAGCGCGACCTCCATGGCCGTCTGCGCCGAGTAGAGCTTGCACGCGCTCGCCTCGGCGAGGTTCATCGATTTTCCGGCGCCGGCGAGCTCGATCTGGCGAAAGATGATGTTCTGGATGTTCGCGCGCGCGACCTCCATCTTGGCGAGCTTCAGCTGAATGAGCTGGAAGTCCCCGATGCGCTTGCCGAACTGCACGCGGGTCTTCGCGTACTCGAGGGAGAGCTCCAGGCACTCGCTCACGATGCCGAGCGCCATCGCGGCGACGCCCGTTCGCTCGCTCGTGAACGTCTCTTTCACGCCGGTGCGGTAGCTCAACTCTTCCGTCTCGCCGAGGAGACGATCACTCTCGACGAAGACGTCTTCGAGGAAGAGCTCGCCTGTCGGCGAGCCGTGCAGGCCCATCTTGCGGAGCGGCTTCGACTGGGTGAGCCCCTTCATCCCGCGGTCGAGCACGAACGAGAGCACCTTGCGCTCCTTCGGGTCGTTGCCCTCGTCGAGCTTGCAGATGAAGACGAGGGTGTCGGCGTAGGGGCCGTTCGTGATGAACGTCTTGTTGCCGTTCAGCAGGTAGCCGCCGTCGGTGCGGCGGGCCGAGGCCTTCATGCTGCCGAAGGCATCCGAGCCGCTCGCGGGCTCGGTGATCGCCCAGGCGCCGATCTTGTCGAGCGTGAGCAGATCGAGCGCCCAGCGCTCCTTCTGGCGCACGGTGCCACGGTTCATGATGGTGTTCGCAGTGAGCCCGACGCTCACGCCCATCGCCGTGATCATCCCCGGGCTGTGCCGCGACAGCTCGATGACCGGGATCATCTGCATCGCCATCATCTCGCCCGCGGCGAGATCGGGACCGCTCTTCTTCTTTCGCTCGGGCGGCGTCTCGCCGCGCGCGACCGCCTCTTCGTACTTCCGGTCACGGGAGATTTGCGTCTCGAACTGCGCTACGGCCATGTCCCGGAGGCCGAACGTCGCGGCGAGCTTACGGAGCACGCCGTAGGGCGGCTCGTCGCCGTGCTCGATCGCCTCGAGGTGCGGCTTGACCTCCGCGTCGATGAACTTCCGCACCATCTCTCGGACCGCGAGGTGACTGTCGCTCCACTCGATCATCGCTCACTCTCCCTTCGGCAGGCCGCGGAGGGTAGCACCGCTCAGCGCGCCCTTGCCATCGGGCCGGCGACTCCCGAGGGCCGACACGTGGGAAATGCTGCCGAGGCGGCGCGGCCGGCGGCGCGGACGCCGCGGCGCCAAGTCCGGCTCCGCGTGGCGACCGCCTCCTGGTATCGTCACGCTCACCATGAGCGACGATGCCTCGGAGCCCGGCGAGCTCGGCCCGTTTCGCCGCGAGGTGCGCGACTGGCTCGAGGCCGAGCGCCCGCCGGCCCCCGGCTTCAAGCTGCCGCAGACGTTCCTCGAGGTCGAGAGCGACGCGCAGCTCGAGTACCTCCGCGACTGGCAGCGCAAGGTCTACGACGCCGGCTACCTCGGGTTCGACGTCCCCGAGGAGTACGGCGGACGTGGCGTCGATCCGGCGCGGCACCGGGTGGTCGCGCAGGAGCTGGTGCGCGCGCGCGCGCCGTTCTTCCTCAACTTCATCGGGCTCAACTGGGCCGGGCCGGTGATCCTCGCGTTCGGCTCCGAGGCGCAGAAGCGCCGCTTCCTCCCGCCCCTCCTGCGCGCCGACGAGCTCTGGTGCCAGGGCTTCAGCGAGCCGGGCGCCGGCTCGGACCTCGCGAGTCTCACCACCCGCGCGTCGAGGTCGGAGCGCGGCTGGCAGGTGGACGGCCACAAGGTCTGGACCACGCTCGCCCACGCCGCGAGCTTCATGATCCTGCTCGCGCGCACCGATCCGTCCGTAAATAAGTACGCTGGGCTCACCTTCTTCCTCATGCCGATGACGGTGCCCGGCGTCACCGTGCAGCCGCTCGTCAAGCTGAGCGGCGAGGGCGGCTTCAACCAGGTGCTCTTCGACGCCGCGGTCGCGCCGCCGGACGCGGTCCTCGGCGCCGAGGGGCAAGGGTGGGAGGTCGCGATGGCCACGCTCCTCTTCGAGCGCGGCGCGGCGGAGGGCTCCGCGCGCGAGCGCACCGCGAGCCTCCTCGAGCAGCTCGAGCGCCTGCTCCAGCTCGCGCGCGCCACGCTCCGCGACGGCCGACCGGCGAGCGAGGACCCGCGGCTCCGAGACCGCATCGCCGAGCTTTACATCCAAGCGCACGCGATGGGGCACTCGGCCGCGCGCAGCGCGGTCGCGGGGCTCGTCGCCGAGCGGCCGATGGCGCTCCCACTCATGAGCAAGCTGGTCGCCTCCGAGTGGAACCAGCGCCTCGCGGAGCTCGCCTGCGAGATCCTGGGCGAGGACGCCGCGCTCAGCCTCGACGATCCGCACGCGCCCTTCGCCGGCGAGTGGCCGCGCGCGTTCATGAATTCGTTCGGCATGACCATCGGCGGCGGCACCAGCGAGATCTTGCGGAACATCCTCGGCGAGCGCGTGCTCGGGCTGCCCAAGAGCAAGTGAAGTGATGACCCACCTGGACCTTCCCCCAGAGCTCGGCGCCTCCCGGCTCCCCGCCCTCCCTGCCGACTTCGGCTTCACGAGCGCTCACGCCATGGCCGTCTCCGGCGCGCGCCGGCTGCTCGCCGAGCGCGCGCCCATCGCGCACGCGCGGAGCGTGGTCGAGGGCCGCGCAGCGCCCGATCCCGAGCTCTACCGCGAGCTCGCAGGGCTCGGATGGCTCGCCGCCTGCGCGCCGGACGCTCACGGCGGCGCGGGCCCCGATCACCTGCTCTTCGCCCTGCTCCTCGAGGAACAGGGCCGCGTGCTGCTCCCCTCGCCGCTGCTCGCGAGCGCGCTCGCGCTCGAGGCCATCGCCGCGGGAGGCTCCCCCGAGGACGCGGCGCGCCTCATCCCGTCCATCGTCGCCGGCGAGTGTGTCGCCGCGGTCGCGGTGAGCGAGCCCGGTGGGCTCCTCGGCGCCGGGCTCACCCGCGCCGTTCGACAGGGAAGCGAGCTCGCGCTCTACGGCGCGAAGACGCACGTGCTCGCGGGGGACGAGGCTCGGGTGTTGGTGGTCCCGGCGCGGAACCACGCGAGCGAGCTCGAATTGTATGCCGTCGAGCTGCCCTGCCCGGGGGTCCGCGTCGAGCGCGAGCGCTCGGTCGACGGCACGCGTCCGCTGGCGCGGTTCTTCCTGGACGGCGCCCGCGTCCCGGCGCGCGCGCGCCTCGCCGGCGACGCGACGCGCGCGCTCCGCACGGTGCTCGCGCGCGGCGCGGCGTTCGTCGCGGCGGAGCTGGTCGGCGCGGCCGAGGCGGTGCTCACCATGACGCGTGATTATGCCGTGGTACGCCAGCAGTTCGGGCGCGCGATCGGCTCGTTTCAAGCCGTGAAGCACCCGCTCGTCGACCTCATGTGCCAGCTCGAGCTCGCGCGGAGCCTCTCGCTCGCCGCCGCGTGCGCCATCGACCACGCCCCGGCGGACGCGGAGCGCGCGGCGCGCATGGCCAAGGCCGCGGCCGGCGACGCGCTCGCCTTCGCGGTGAAGAAGGGCGTACAGCTCCACGGTGGGTTCGGCTTCACCTGGGACTGCGACGCGCAGCTCTTCTTCAAGCGCTCGCTCTGGGGGCAGGCAGCCTTCGGAGACGCCGGGTACCACCGGCAGCGGCTCGCCCGGGAGCTCTGCGGCTGAGCTCCTCGCTCCCGGACGCAGACGGCGCGCTCGTCCTCGCGCCGAGAGCGTCGTATAGCCCCGGGCCGTGGCGAGACCGCGCTTCACCGACCTCACCCGCGAGCTCGAGCCGGGCCCGGCGCGACCGCTCGGCGAGCTCTTGCGCGAGCTCTATCCGGGCGCGAGCTGGGGCGCCGTGCGCGAGCTCGCGCGCACCGGAAAGGTGAGCGTCGGCGGCGAGCTCTGCACGGAGCCGCGCGAGCTCATCCCCGGCGGAGCCCGCGTGTCGGTCAAGATGGCCGCGCCGGGGCCGCGCGCGGCGCGCGCGGCGGGGGTCCTCCTCGAGTACGCGGACGGCGAGGTCGTCGTGGTCCACAAGCCGGCCGGGCTCAGCACCGTCCCCTTCGACGAGCGCGAGCGCGACACGCTCGACCGCCGCGTCCGCGCCGCGCTCGAGCGCCGCGAGCACCGCCGCCGTGACGCGCTCGGGGTCGTGCACCGTATCGACAAGGAGACCAGCGGGCTCGTCGTGTTCGCGAGGACGCTCGCCGCCAAGCGCCACCTCGAGCAGCAATTTCGCCTCCACACGGTGCACCGGCGCTATCTCGCGCTTGCGCACGGCAGGCTCGCGAGCCAGACCTTCTCGTCGCGCTTGGTCGCCGACCGCGGCGACGGCCTCCGCGGCTCGACCACCAACCCGCGGCTCGGCCGCACGGCCACGACCCACGTGCGCGCGCTCGAGCCGCTCGAGGGAGCGACGCTCGTCGAGTGCCGCCTCGAGACCGGGCGGACGCACCAGATCCGCATCCACCTCTCCGAGGCCGGTCACCCGCTCCTCGGCGAGCGGGTCTACCAGCGCGGCTACCCGGGCGCGCTCATCGCGGCGCCGCGGCTGATGCTGCACGCCGCCGAGCTCGGCTTCATCCACCCGCGGACCGGCGCCGAGCTGCGGTTCTCCGCGCCGCCACCGGAGGACCTCCTCGGGCTCCGCTCCGCTCTGAAGGCCGCGCCGGGCGCGCGCTAGCCGAGGAGCGGCGAACGCTCGCCTTGTCGGGGTGGCAGGCCCCTGCTATTTTTCGGAGGCAAATCGCCAGGAGGGCACCGTGACGTCACTTCCCCATACTTCTTATCGCTGGCTCGGTTCGTTTCCGGTGCTCGCCTGCGGCGCGCTCCTCGCTGCCTGCTCGAGCGCGACCGGCGGCAACGCCCTCGGCACGGGCGGCAGTCCCGGCACGGGCGGTAGCTCCGGCACGGGCGGATTTCCGGGCACCGGCAGCTCGCCGGGGACGGGCGGCAGCGGCTTCGACGCAGGCGCGGGCACCGGCGGCGGCAAGGGCGGCGGCGTGCCGCAGACCTGCGCGCAGGCGCTCGAGCAGCAGAGCTATATCGGCTGCGAGTACTGGCCGACCGTGACCAGCAACAGCAGCGTCGACAACAACTTCCAGTTCGCCATCACCGTCGCCAACCCGACGGCGGCTCCCGCCGACGTGCGGGTCGAGCGAGCCGGGCAGCAGGTCGCGCAGGCGTCGGTCGCGCCGGGGCAGCTCCAGACGATGACGCTCCCGTGGGTGCCCCAGCTGAAGCAGCAGTCGTCGGCGATGACGTCGGTGCTGCTCGCGGGGGGCGGTTACAAGATCTCGAGCACCGTTCCCATCACGCTCTACCAGTTCAACCCGCTCGAGTTCCAAATCGCCCCCGCGCCGCCCTCCTGCGACAAGAACGGCACGGACGGCTGCTACTCGTTCACCAACGACGCCTCCTTGATGCTGCCGACCACGGCGCTCCGGAAAGAGTACTTCGTCGTCACCTACCCGACCTTCCACATCGGGCAGTCGCTGCTCGGTTCCACCACGTGGGGCGACGCGCCCGGCTTCGTCGCCATCACGGCGACCCAGCCAAACACCACGGTTCAGTTCACCTCGTCGTCGCACGTGCGCGCAGGCACCGGGGTGCAGGCCATGACGCCCGGCCAGGTGCAGACCTTGACGCTGCAGAACGCCGGTGACGTCGTCATGATAGGCAGCGGCAAACTGCCGCCGCAGCGGACGGACGAGCCGAACAAGCCCTGCGCGACGCAGAACAACGGCGGGGTCAACGTCATCATGTGCCCGACTCCGAAGGAGTACGACCTCACCGGCTCGTTCATCTCGGCGAGCGCTCCGGTGAGCGTGGTCGCCGGGCACGACTGCACGTTCATCCCATTTAGCCGGTTCGCCTGCGATCACATCGAGGAGAGCATGTTCCCGGTGGAAGCCCTCGGGAAGGATCTCGTCGTGACCGCGCCGGCCAACGTCGCGGCCGCGAAGAGCGGCGGGCAGACCCCGGACAACATGTTCGTCCGGGTGCTCTCGGCGGCGGACGACAACAAGATCGTCTTCGACCCCGCGGTCCATGGCGAGGTCACGCTGAACAAGGGCCAGTGGATCGAGATTGGGCCGGTCACGCAGGACTTCCACGTCAAGGCGCAAGACAAGATCCTGGTGGCGCAGTTCATGGTCGGCGAGAACTTCTCGGGGAGCTCTGCCGGCGCCGGAGATCCGTCCGAGTCGGTCGCGATCCCGACGGAGCAGTATCGCCTGTCGTACACGTTCCTCGCCCCCACGACGTACACCTACAACCTCGTGAACGTGGTCGCGCCGCCCGGCGCCACCATCAACATCGACGGGCAGCCGATCCCCGCCTCCGAGTTCACGCCCATCGGGTCGTCTGGGCTCAGCGTCGCGCGCCACAAGATCCCGGGCGGCGCGCACCAGATGACCGGCAGCGCGAACTTCGGCATCGTCGTTTACGGCTACGGCAGCTACACGAGCTACATGTATCCGGGCGGGCTCAACCTCGAGACGATCGTCATCGACCCGCGCTGAGCCATCGTCGCCATCCGCCGCGCGTGGGCGCCGGCCGCGCCGAGCGCAGACGACCAGGCTCGAAGGGCCTGCCGGTCCGGCGCGGCCGGCGGCGCGGCGTGAAGCGCGCGAGCCGCTCGCGCGCGGCGCCGCTCGCATCGAGGTGGCCGCGCCGCCACCCCTGGACGGTCACGTTCGAGCATCGAGCCATCTTTCCGGAGCGGGACACCTCGACGGCGCCGCCGAGGCGGTGGCCTCGATTCACCGCTTCGAGAATCGACCTATCTTTCCGGAGCGGGACACGGGATTCGAACCCGCGACCCCAAGCTTGGGAAGCTTGTGCTCTACCAACTGAGCTAGTCCCGCGTGGCGGCTCCTATAACACGATTCCGGCGTCCGGCGAGCAGCTTCGACAAACTGCTCCGGAGCGCGCGCTCGAGACGGCGGCGCGGCCGAGAGGAGCGCGCCGCGCCCGCGACCTTGACCTCGCCGGCTCCGGGTCGCTAAATGGGCCAGTCCCGCCCGCGCGGCGCCAGCGATCGGCCAACGACGTGAGAGTTGCTACCGTATTGACAGTCTGCGAGTGCCAGGCCCGGCTCCGCGCCGAGCTCGACGAGAACGGCTACGTCATCCGGGGCTACTCCCGCGAGCGAGTCCGCAGGCGCGAGCGTCCGGCGCCCGCGCACGCCATCCGTGCGGGTGAGGAGTGGTTCCAGATTGGGTGGAACTGCCCGTTCTGTGGCCGAAACGTGCTGCGCTCGTTCTACCGCGACGCGGTCAGCTATCGCGAGGTGTCCGCCCCCGCTGAAGACGCGTCGGGCGCCGCGCGCTAGAGCGGGCACGCGCGAGCGGGATTCCGCGCCGAACCGACCCCCCGGACTCCCTGCGGCTCACGCCGTGGAGCTCACGCGGTCGCCGATCGGCCCCGGCGCCGACTCGCGCCGCGCGCCCGCGCGCTACGCCCCTCGCTCGAGCGCGAACTCCTCGAGCGTCTCTACGAGGCGGTCGAACGCGCACGGCTTGGCGAGATAGCGGACGACCTGCGGATCGGCGAGGAGC
Organism: Polyangiaceae bacterium; assembly: GCA_035063585.1. GTDB lineage: Bacteria > Myxococcota_A > Polyangia > Polyangiales > Polyangiaceae > JAPSGB01. The sequence goes on along the minus strand of JAPSGB010000011.1, from coordinate 9,679 downwards.
TCGGCAGGCACGTCCTCCTCCGCGTAGCCGCTGGTGAGGATCACCGGCAGGCGGATGCCCTCGGCCTTCATCTGGCGGAGCACGTCGCCCGCGTTTCCCGGTGGAAGGCTCACGTCGAGGAGCAGGACGTCGAACCGCGCGGCGCCGGCGCGGAGCGCATCCATCACGCCCTGGACGCTGCCGGCGGTGGTCGCGTCGTAACCCATGCTCTCGAGCAGGCTCACCGTGAGCTCGGCCAGACGGCGCTCGTCGTCACACACGAGCACTGCCGACCGCCCGGCGCGTGCTGCTTCGCGCGGCGGCGGCGCGCGTGTCGGCTCGAGGCGGCCCGCATCGAGCGCGAGCAGGCGCGCCACCTCGAGGATGGCCGCCGCGACGTCCGCCGAGGCGTTGCCTGGGGCCGGGCCGGTACCTCCGCCAAGCCGTGCGAGGAGCTCCGCCGCCGAGCACGCTGCGCGCTCGAGCGCGGCCTCCAGCCGCTTGCGCTCGCTCAGATCGCGGAGGAATACGTAGCGAATCGTCGGGTCGCTGTTCGCCGGCTGCGTGAAGATCGCCTCGACCGGAACCAGCGCGCCGTCCTGACGAATGCAGACGAGCTCGCGCGGGGTCGACTCGCTCGAGGCCCCGCCCTCGTCCTCGCTCTTCAACAGATCGAGCACGCGGGACTCGATGAGCTCCACGAGCTGCCGACCCACGAGCGCTCCCGCGGCGCCGCCGAACAAGCGCGCCGCGGCCGGGTTCCCCTGGAGCACCACCCCACCCCGCACCACGAGCACCGCGTCCGAGCAGGCCTCGAGCACGATCCGGAGGCGTTCTTCCTGCAAGTCGAGCGCGTCACTCACGAAGCGGGCGGCGCCGCCGAGCGGTTCGTCTCTCCTCACTGCGCTGGACCCCTCCATGTCGCCTCCCTTTGCCGAAAACCTAGCTCGCTTCGAACGAGAAAGCTACCCCGCCCGAGCCCCTCACCGATCCTGCGGGAGCAGCCGCACCACGACCACCGCGACCCCGCCGAGCATGAGGAGCGCGGCGAGCCAGCCCAGCCGCACGGGACCGAGCCCGAGCACCGACCCGGTGGCGGAGGCGTAGGCCTGATCTACCAGCGTCACGACGATGCTCGAGGCGACCATGACGACCCCGGGCTTCAGCCGGTGGAGGATGGTCTCCTGCTGGGCGGGTCGAATCGGCGGCGCGACGCTGCGAACCGCCTCGGCCATCGATGAGCGGCTCGCCGGCAGCGGTGTGCCGACCGCGGACGCGACGGGGGGCGGCGCCGCGGTCGGGGAGCTCTTCACCGCGGCCCACCCGCCGCTGCTCCCGGACGACGACCGCGGCGGGGGCGTCAGGCTCGGCTCGCTCCGCACGGCGGGAAGCGAGCCGCTCGGCGGGCGGCGCGAGGGCGCCTCGCCGGCGGCGAGGTCGAGCGCGAGCTCGACGGAACCGCCCGTGAGCTCATCGTCGAGGTCCAGCATCCCGTTCGCGTCGAGCGGGCCGGCGCGCCGCTCGTCTGCTCCGCCGCGGCCGGCGCTCGGTGCCGCCTCCGCGCGCGCTGGGGTCGCTCGACGCGGCGCGGGCGCGGGCTCGAGCTCGAGCGACAGCCCGGCGAGGGCGGCCCCACCCGCGCCGAAGCCGACCGCGGCGTGCTCCCCCGAGCCCGAGCGGGCGAGCATCCCGATCGCCGGCCAGGCCGCCCCGGAGCTCCCGCTCGGCGCGCCGACCGCGTCGAGCGGAAGCGCCTCGCGCGCAGGCTCCACGCCGATCGGGCGCGCGCCCGACGCATGCGACGAGCCGGAGCGCGGCGCAGGCTCGAACCGCTCGACGCGCGGTGCGGAGAGGCCGTCCGAGCGGAGATCGCGCGCCGCGGCCGAGCGGCTCGAACCGGCGTCCGGCGCGGACTCGAGCCCGAGCGACGCGAGCAGGTCGTCCCAAAAGATCCCCGCGTGGGCGTATCGCTCCCGCGGGTCGACGGCCAGCGCCCGCGCGAAGACCGCCTCGACCGCGTCGGAGACCGCGATGCCCTCCGCGCGCGGCGTCGGGCGACGGCTCGGGTCGAGCGCCGTCCCCATCATCGCGGCCTGATCGCCGTCGATGATGGGGCGCGCGGCGAGCGACTCGACGAGCGTGAGCGCCAGCCCCCAGACGTCCGTCCACGGCCCCGTCTGCCCGTAGCGCTTCGGCACCCACTGCTCCGGCGCGCCGTACGCCGGCGTGAACGACGAGATCCGGCTGTGCGTCTGGCTGGCGCGACCCGCCACCTGGCTCGCGACGCTCTTCGCCTTGCCGATCCCGAAATCCAGGATTTTTACGACCTGCTCGTCCGCCACCCGCGCGACGAAGATGTTCTCGGGCTTCACATCCCGGTGGACGATCGACACGGAGCCGCCGGGCGCGGGGAAGTTGTGCGCGCGCTCGAGCGCCCGCGCGACCGGCGTGAGCAGCCGCGCGAGCTTCTTCAACGAGATCGGGGGCTGCCCACTCGCCTTGCGCCGATTCACGATCGCGTCGAGCGTCTCGCCTTCGAGCCACTCGAGCGCCATGAACGGTACGAAGGCGCCCTCGCCGATCGTCACCGCGTCGACGTGCAGCGGTCGGACCACGGTGGAGATGCTCGCGGAGAGTCGAAACAGGAGCTCGGCCTCGGCGCGAAATTGCTCGAGGAAGTCCGCCTGATAGTCGGCGCCGAGCTGCTGCGGGATCTTCAAGCATTTCAGCGCGACCGGCGCTCGAAACCCGATGTGGTGCGCGCGGTAGACGACGCCGAAGCCGCCCTCGGCGACCACCGCCTCCACCTGATACGTGCCGGCGATGACGCTTCCAACGATTCCGAAGACGTCCTCTGCCATTACCCAAACGCTCCCGCCCGCTCGCGTCCCACGCGGAGCGTACCATCACGAAACCGGAGCCGGGGAAACATCCGCGCGTGCCGAACCACCCCGCTCCGAGGGTTCGCCGGTCCGGCGCGGCCGGCGGCACGACGGCGGGGCGGGCGCGGAGAACCCGCTATCATCCGGGGGCCCGCCCCATGACCACCCCGCACCCCTCGACCCCGACCGCGCCCGGATTCTGGGCCGGGCTCTCATCGCTCGCGAGCGGCGCGCGGTTCGTGGCGGTCACGCCGGCGATCTGGCCACACGCCGCCCTCCCCGGCCTGCTGGTCACCGCCCTCGGCTCGGTCGCGACCTGGGCAGCCATCGCTCGGCTCCGCCCCGCGGTGGCCGCATGGATCCCGGCGGCGAGCACCCTCGCGCGCCTCGGGGCCGAGCTCGTCGGCTGGCTCGCGGCGGTCGCGGCCACGCTCGTCGGCGTGCTCTTCGCGTTCGCGATCGCACCCGTGCTCGCCGGGCCCGCACTCGAGGGCATCGTCGCGGCCGAGGAGCGCGCGCTCGGCGCTCCTCGGCGCGCGTCCCTCGGCTGGCTGCGCGAGGCGTGGTGCGCGCTCCGCGCGCAAGTCGTGGGAGGTGCGGTCGCGCTGCCGCTCCTCGCGCTGCTCTCGGTGGCGACCTGGCTCGCGCCGCCGCTCGCGCTCGTCACCGCGCCGCTCCAGTTCCTGGTCACCGCGCTCGCGCTGTCGTGGAACCTGCTCGACTACCCGCTCACGCTGCGCGGCGTCGGGGTTCGGGAGCGCGCGGCGCTCATCGGTCGCCACCGCGCCGCGCTGCTCGGGTTCGCCGCCGCGTTCGGGCTGCTGTTCGCGGTGCCCTGCTTCAGCGTCTTGCTCCTGCCGGTTGGGGTGGCGGCCGCCACGCGTCTCGTGTGGCAGATGCTCGAAGCGGAGGCGCGCGGCGACGCCCGCGCTCACGAGCGGACGGCTCAGCTCTGATCGAGCGAAATCCCCAGCTGCCGGCGGAGCTGCAGGTAGCGATCGCTGACGGTGAACGCGAGCAGCTCCTTGCCGAGCTCGCCGCGCGCGCCCTCCTCGTGCTCGAGGAGCGACAGCGCGGTGCCGAGATCGTTCGACAGCAGCATCCCGGCGCGGCACGCCGTCTTCTCGACGGCCAAGCTCCACCGCTGCAGGTTGGTGCGCCCGCCCTCCTCGACGAAGCGGAGGAAGTGGCCGCGCAGCGCGTCGATCTGCGCCGGCTCGAGCACCGGCTCGAACGCCTTGGCGATGGGCGTCACGCGACGCTTCATGTCCTCGGCGATGGGGAGCCCCGGGTTGCCGAGGGTGAGCGCCGCGAGGAAGAGATCCTCGAGGTCCGGCACCGCGTTGAAGAGCGTCTTCACATAGTGCTCTTGGCGGTAATAGCTCAGGTGGCGCCCTACCAGGAACGCATGCTCGAGCTGCGTGCGCCCGGTGAGCGCGCGCTTGCCGATGACGGTGACCGGCGGGATGGCGGGCAGGTGCTCATAGGCGACCTCGCGCTCCTTCTCGAGGTAGATGGGCGGCAGCGCGAGCCCGAGGATGGCGGCGCCCCACCCGAGCGCGCGCACCGCGGTGACGGTCGCCGTCGCGGGGTCTTGCCGCGACGCCGGATCCGGCTGGCGGAGCGAGCCGTCGCGGCGGAGCGCGGTCACCCGCCCGAGCAGCACGGCCGGCGCTATGACGCCAAGGATCTGCCCGGTGAGCGGCTCCTCCTCCGGATGGAAGAGGCAGTCGTACCAGGCGGCCTGCGACACGCCGCCGCGGGGCGCGATGAGCCCCCGCGCGCGGTGCTTCTCGAACACCGCGCGCTCCTCGGGCTTCGCCTCGCCGAGCGCGACCAGCGCCTGCGCCGCGCACCACTCCGCGTCACGGTCCCCCCGAGCGCCGTGGATCCGATAGAGCGCGCGATAGCCCTCGACCTTCAGCGGATCGCGGCGGATGCGCCGCCACCAGTCGGAGGCGTCCTCGGAGGCGTCCTCGGCGGCGGCGTCGAGGCCGCTGAGATCGACCTCGACGTTGACCGCCGCCTGCGCCCGCCGGAGCTCCTCTTCGAGGTCGCGCACCCTTTGCTCGAGCTGCTCGACGCGCTTGAGGAGGAGCGCCTTGCCGGCGTCGCCGGCGGCCTCGACGCGGAGCGGGGCCAGAGACGCCGCGGGCTCCTCGTAGTGCTCGACGATCTGCACGCGGTGGCGAGTCTGATAGGCGGCCACCATCGCCTGCTCGAGGCGGAGGAGCCGCTGTCGGTCGAGGCCGAGGTTATCGGCCGCTTTCTCGAGGCGCGAGCGCTCATCGGCGGTGATGACCCCGTCTTCGAGCGCCTCCGCGAAGAGCTCCTCATACTGGATCTCGAGGGGGCCGAACCCGAGCCCTCCCGCGACTTCGCCCGGCGTGAACCCGGACCCGTGCTCGAACTCCACTGCATCGGCCATGTCGCTCTTGCTCCCAGCTCGTGCCCCGTCGCTCGCGCGCCCCGCCGCGCGCCCGCACTCTACGCGCGGGCGCGGCCGACCTTCAACCGCGAACCGCCCCGAGAAGCCCGCTGCGACCGGGCGAGAACGTGATACTATTCGGGAGGTGCCAGCCTTGGCTCGTAACCCGCTTCGCTCCTCATCACCCTTCAGCCGTACGGTGAACCACGTGAGCTACCGCAAGTCCCTGGTTGCCCTCTCGGGCGTCTGTTTGGCCTTTTATGTCGGCTGCGGCTCGGACGACCCGGACGTCGCCAACAACGTCGGCGGCGCCGCCAGCGGCAATGGCACGGGCGGGAGCGGCGCGGGCGGCTCGGGTGGTGGCGCCGCCACCAGCGGGAGCGGCAACGGCACGGGCAGCGGCGGCGGCATCAGCCTCGACGACTCCGGGGCGTCGGGCGGCTCGCAGAACGCCGACGGGGGCTGCGAGCAGACCAACATCGCGAGCAGTCTCGTCCCGGCCAACATCTTGTTCGTGGTCGATCGCAGCGGCAGCATGAACTGCAACCTCCCGGCCGACGGACAGTCGACGGCAGACTGTGAGACCCACCCGACCAAGCGCGACGTGAGCAAGCCGTCCAAGTGGGAGCTCACCAAGCCCGCGCTGCAGGCGGCGATCACCGCCTTGTCGGTGGGCGGTACCACGAGCGTCGGCCTGTCCACGTTCCCGAACGAGGGCACGAACTGCAGTCCCCCCACGGCGCCGAACGTCACCGTCAAGCCGCTCGACGCGGCCTGGGCGTCGAGCGTGAACGCATACCTCGACGTGGTGAGCGCGGGCGGTCAGACGCCGATCATCGGCGCCTCCGTGTACGGCTACAAGTACATGCATGAGAAGGCGTTCACGGGGAACAAGTTCATCGTGCTCCTCACGGACGGCTTCGAGACGTGCGCGCCGAGCCAGGTGCCGGGCTTCATCGACTCGGATCCGAGCGCCTGCGCGGCGTCTCCGGCGGCGTGCCCGGTGGCGCACGCCGCGGCGGTCGGCATCCGCACCTTCGTGATTGGCGTGCCCGGCAGTGAGGACGGCCGCGCCGTGCTCTCGCAGATGGCCTACGTGGGCGGGACGCCGCGAGATCCTTCCTGCGCACACACCGCCAATCCGCCCGCGGCGGGCTCGGCGGGCTCGGACGCGGGCGACTGCCACTACGACATGACCGATCCCTCGGTCGACTTCGCGACGGCCCTGTCGGACGCGCTCGCCAAGATCAGCGGCAGCGTGCTGAGCTGCGAGGTGGACGTGCCCGCGAACCCGAGCGGCGGCGCGTTCGACTACGGCAAGGCGAACGTGACCATCGACAATAACTTCGTGAGCCCGACCGGCGCGCAGGGCGCGTGCGCGCCGAGCGCGGACGGCTGGCAGTACAACGACGATCGCTCGAAGATCCTGCTCTGCGGCGCCGCGTGCGACTCGGCCAAGACGGGCGGCTCGATCAAGGTCGTGTACGGGTGCCCGACCGGGAAGATCTACTAGTAGGCTCGGGAGCGGAGCGCGTCGCGAGCTCCGTCAGACGCCGCAGCGCACTCGCCGCGCTCGCCGGGCTCGCGCTCCTCGCGAGCTGCGGCGCGGCGCCGGCGTCCCGAGCCGAGCACGCCAGCCCGATGACGCCACCTGGCGCGCTGGCGTCACCGGATCCACCGCGCCGAACCAACCATCTCGAGACCCCCCCGAGCGTGGTCGTCGTCGAGGCGAGCGAGCCGGTGCCTCTGGCCGCCGCCGAGCCCGCGGCTGCCGCGGAGCCCGCGGCCGAGCACCCCGGGCCCGCTCCGGCGCTCCCGGAGCCGAAGGTGAGCTTCGAACGGCCCTATAAGCTCTTCGAGCGCCCCCGGCCGAAGGGCGAGGTGTACGCCGCAGGGCAGGACGAGCTGCTCGCGCGGTGGAACGTCGGGGGCAGCGGCGATCCGAAGCGCCCCTCGAGCTCTCCAGGCTTTCACCCCGGGGCCCGAGTCATCGTGAACGTGAAGACCCCGGTGGGGGCGTTGCCGAAGCGCGCGCCCTACGACCGGCGGCGAGGACGCTTCGAGCGGGTGCTCAGCGAGACGGCCGTGCTCGCGCAAGCCCGCAAGAAGGGTTATTGGCCCTTCCGCCTCTGCTTCGAGGAAGGGCTTCGGAGGGACCAGCGCCTGCACGGGACCATCGAGCTCACCCTCCGGGTGACGAAGAGCGGTGGTTCGCGGTCGGCGCGGCAGCTCCGTGAGCGGCTCCCGGACGACGCGGTGCGCCGGTGCCTCACCGAGCGAGCGCGCGCGCTCGAGTTCTCGCCCGGCCCGCGGCAGGCGATCGACGTCGAGCTCTCCATCGAGCTCTGGCCCGGCGACGCCCCGGTGCCGCTCACCAGCGCGCCGAGCGACGCCGCCGAGAACCCCGGCGAGCTCGACGCTTCCCTGCTGGAGCGCGCGAGCATGGATGCGCGCGAGGCCGTCACGCGATGCTACGCGGAGGGGCTGGCGCGCGATCCGGCGCTCTGGGGACGCGTCCAGGTCCAGGTGGATCTCGACGAGCGGGGACGCACGCGGCGCGTTCGCGAGACCGAGAGCCGCTTCCCGGACCCCAGCGTGTCGGCGTGCGTCACGGGCGTCATCCGCGAGCTCCGCTTTCCACCCGCCAAGGGTGGCGCGCTCAGCTTCGTCTTCGCGGTCCGGTTCGGGGAGCTCAAGATAGCCACAAGCCCTGATAATCACACATAATCTCGCCTATCGACCGAGCCCCCGTCGCGGCCGGCTCGAGCGTGAGCGCCCCGCATCTCGGGGGCGAGAGGAGAGAATTTGCGACGGGTGGGCTTTCCTATCCGCGAGCCATGTGGGAATGTCCGGCCCGGGTGCTCAGTACGTCGCCACGAGGCGAGCTGACGGTGCGACCGCGGCTTGACTCCGACCATTACACGGAGGGATTCGAACACCATGCAACTTACGAGACAATTCAGGTGGATGGCAGCAATCGCACTGTGCGGGCTCGGGGGCGCGACCGTCGTCGGCTGCTCCGGCGAGGCGCAGATCGGCGGGCGAATCGAGGCGCCGCCTCCGCCGCCGCCAGCGGATCGGGACGGCGACGGGATCCCCGACGAGGCGGACAAGTGTCCTGACGCGAAGGAAGACGGCCTGCCGCCGGACCCGAAGGACGGCTGCCCGAACCTCGACGCCGACGGCGACGGGATCCCGATCCCGCAGGATAAGTGCCCGAACGAGCCGGAGACGGTCAACCAGTTCGAGGACGAGGACGGCTGCCCCGACAAGAAGCCGCTCGTCCAGATCGTCGGGCAGGAAGTCAAGATCAACCAGAAGATCCAGTTCGCCAAGGCGTCTTCGAAGATCGAGGAGTCCTCGAACGCGGTGCTCGACGCCGTGGCCGAGACGCTCAAGACGCACCCGGAGCTCCAGCTCATCGAGGTGGGCGGGCACGCTTCGAAGGAGGGTGACGCGAACTACAACCGCACCCTGACGCAGCAGCGCGTGGAGTCGGTGGTGAAGGCGCTCATCGGCCGCGGCGTCCCGAAGGAGCGCTTGATGCCGCAAGGCTACGGCTTCTACTGCCCGCTCGATGAGGGAACCAGCGAGGAGTCGCTCGAGAAGAACCGGCGCGTGGAGTTCAAGATCCTGCTCCGCGACGGGAAGCCGACCGACATCGTGCGCGGTTGTGAGGGCGCGAGCAAGGCCGGCATCACGCCGAAGGCGCTGCCGAAGGCAGCTCCCACCGCAGTGACCCCGCCCGCAGCCGCAACGCCGCCCGCAGCCAAGAAGTAGCTGCGAGCGCACGGGCGCTACCCGCGGCGAGCAGCCCAGGCTCGCTCGCCGCGGGCCACGCGACCGGGGGGCCAAAGAGGGAGCGAGTGGGCTCGCGGCTCGAGCCGGAGATGCCGCGGGGGCCGAGCGGCAGTCATCCCGTGCTTTGCGGACCGGGACGGGTTGATGCATCCTGCGAGCATGAAAACGACCTCGCTTGGATTCGTGCTGCTCACGGTGGTCGGCGTCGCCGCGGGTTGCGACTCGGCTGCAGACGTCGCTCCGAACACGGGCTCGGGAGGAGCAGGCGTCATCACGGCCGGCTCTGGAGGCACGAGCAGCGCGGGCTCGTCGGGCAACGCGGGCTCGTCGGGCAACGCGGGCTCGTCGGGCAGCGCGGGCTCGTCGGGCAGCGCGGGCTCGTCGGGCAGCGCAGGCTCGTCGGGCAGCGCGGGCTCGTCGGGCAGCGCGGGCTCGTCGGGCAGCGCGGGCTCGTCGGGCAGCGCGGGTTCGTCGGGCAGCGCGGGCTCGTCGGGCAGCGCGGGCTCGTCGGGCAGCGCGGGCTCGTCGGGCAGCGCGGGCTCGTCGGGCAGCGCGGGCTCGTCGGGCAGCGCGGGCTCGTCGGGCAGCG
>JAPSGB010000010.1:0-124019 GCA_035063585.1 Polyangiaceae bacterium | reverse complement strand
GGGGGGTCAGGCCGGCGCGGCCGGCGTCGCGGGCGCGAGCGGCAGCGCCGGCGCGGCGGGAACCTCCGGCGCGGCCGGTCACGCCGGCGCGGCGGGAACCTCCGGCGCGGCCGGTCACGCCGGCGCGGCGGGAACCGCGGGTGGCGCGGGAACCTCCGGCGCGGCGGGAACCGCGGGCGGCGGCTGAGCGGTTCCGCGCCGAACCGACAAGACCCCTCTCGCCGCTGAGCGCTACTTCACGACGCGCAGGTAGGGCGGGAGCTCGCGCTTCTTCTTATCGGTGGCGCCGGCGCGCTTCGCCGCGGCCGGAGCCGCGGGCGTCTCGTCCTTCGCCTTCGGCGGCGCGGCTGGCGGCTTGCCCTTCGCCTTCGGCGGCGCGGCTGGCGTCTCGCCCTTCGCCTTCGGCGGCGCGGCGGCGGCGATCGCCGGCTTCTTGCGCGTACGCTTGCGGGTCGGCTTGGCCGGGGCCGTCTCCGCGGCGGGCGCGAGCTCGGCGGCGGCCGGCGCGGGCTCGCCCGACGCGGGGACTGCGCGCAGGCGCGGGCGCTCTGCGACCTTCGGCGGTGGCGCCTCGGACGTCTTGGCGGTGACCTCGGGCGGCACGTCGTCCGGCCACACCATCCCGCGCCCATCCTCACCGACCAGCGCGTACACGGAGTGCCACGGGATGAAGCAGAAGAACGGCGAGCGGCTGAAGCTCAGCGTACAGGACACCGACTCCTCGTCGAGGTTCAAGTCCGTGATCGGCACCGGCATGTTGAGGCCGATCTGGAGGACGAGCTGCGGCTGCTTCTTGAACCACGCCGGCACGCGCACTTCGTCGATGCGAGGATCGAGGTGGACGAACACCGTCGAGTTCTCGAGCAGCGCGAGCGCGACGTCCTTCTTCGGCGGAAGCGGCGTGGTCGTGGGCATGGCCGCGTGAATACCGCTCCTTTACCGCGAGTGCCAGCCGAACGCGCCACGCTCGGTGAAGATCGCGTAGAATGCACGCCATGCAAACACGCTTCATGGCGGCTCTCGCGTCTGCGGCCGCGCTCCTCTCGCTCGCGGCGTGCGGCACCGACGACGCCTCGGGAGGCGGAGCGAGCGGGAGCGCGGGAGCGAGCGGCAACGCGGGAGCGAGCGGCAACGCGGGAACGGGCGGGAGCGCGGGAACGAGCGGGAGCGCGGGAGCGAGCGGCAACGCGGGAACGAGCGGGAGCGCGGGAGCGGGCGGGAGCGCGGGAGCGAGCGGCAACGCGGGAGCGGGCGGGAGCGCGGGAGCGAGCGGCAACGCGGGAGCGAGCGGGAGCGCGGGAGCGAGTGGCAACGCGGGAGCGGGCGGGAGCGCGGGCGCGAGCGGCGGCGCCGGGACGAGCAGCGGCGAACCAGCCACCATCACACCCGGCGCGGCGGATCGGTTCCTGCTCATCGGCCGCGTGGTCACCCCCGACACCGACTACGACGGAGAGGTCTTGGTGGATGGCAAGATGATCGCGTGCGCCGAGCCCGGTAGCGCGTGTGAGAGCCACCCCCGCGCGAGCGGCGCGACCGTCATCGACACCCACGGCATCATTTTGCCCGGGCTCATCGACACGCACAACCACATCTTGTTCGACGTCTTCGACGACGACGACTGGGTGCCGAACATCCCGACGAGCTGCTCGACGGCCGCGGACTGCAACACCGGCGCGAACAACTGCAAGAGTAACCGGTGCGACTGCGTCGATAACCGCTGCCGCTACCAGAGCCACACCCAGTGGACGCTCGAGCCCGAGTACGGGCTCATGCTCGACTACAAGCAGTGCCTCGAAGACGCCTCGCAGGGCAAGCCGACCTGGTGCCCGCAGAAGTACGACGGCGCGGGGATGCTGCGCTGCGAGCTCGACAAGTGGGGGGAGTTGAAGGGCCTCATCGCAGGCACCACCTCGATCGTCGGGCTGCCCGGCACCGGTAACACGGCGTGCCTCTCCTCGCTCGCGCGCTCGATCGACATCGAGAACGGCCCGGAGGGCAAGGCCCGCATCCAGACCAACGTGGGCACCCCACCCTCGAAGGCCTCCGCGCAGAGCGTCTGCAGCAACATCACGAGCGGGACCACCCAGGCCTACCTCACCCACCTCGGCGAGGGCACGCCGGCCTCGGGGGCGGCGAGCGAGTTCGCGACGCTCGGCTCGCTCACCGATCCCGTCGATTGCCTCTACGCTCCCGAGACCACCATCACCCACGGGGTCGCGTTCGGCGCCGCCGAGTTTCAGATCATGGCCGACCACGGGATGAAGCTCACCTGGTCGCCCGCCTCGAACGTCGCGCTCTACGGCGTGACCGCCGACATCCCGCTGGCGCTGAGCCTCGGGCTCACCATCGCGCTCGGCCCGGACTGGTCGATGGGCGGGAGTCAAAACATGCTCGATGAGCTCCGCTTCGCGAACGCGTGGGACGACGCGCGTTTCGGAGACCAGCTGTCGGCCAAGGCTCTGGTGGTGATGGCCACCAAGAACGGCGCCAAGGCGCTCGCCTCGGAGGCGTACATCGGCTCGATCGCAGCGGGGCTCTACGCCGATCTCTTCGTCATCGGCGGCGACACCTCGAAGCCCTACGACGCCGTCCTCGCCGCGCGCCCGAAGGACGTGCGGCTCGTCATGGTGGGCGGCGCCGTGCTCTACGGCGACGCCGGGTTGGTCGCCGCGGCGCCTGCCGCGCCCGGCTGCGACACGATGAACATCTGCGGGGTGAGCAAGTTCCTCTGCGTGGCCACCTCATCCTCCGCGAACAAGCTCGACCAGGACTACGCCACCTTGAAGGGCGTGCTCGAGACGGCGATGACCGATCTCGACGCGGTCGCCGCGCTCCCGAGCGCGAGCTGCGCGTCCGCCTGCGGCGCGGGCCAGGCGTGCTACCCGAACACGCGCTTCCCGAAGGTCCCGCTCGCGGACTGCACCGGTGGCTGCCCCGCGGGTCAGCTCTGCTACCAGACGACCTCGGGCGGCAAGAAGGAGTGCCTGGGGGAAAACCTGTGCGCGCCGGTGAAGAACCGCTCCTTCGCGCCCGTCGCGCCGCTCGTCCGCTGCGACTGAGCGAGCCCGGTCGCCGAGCAGGTCAGGGGAGCGCGACCGGGGCGTGGAGCCCGGTCGCCACGAACGCGCGGTCGCGCGCGAGCGCGGGCGCGCCCGGCGCCCCGCTCGGCGTGAACGCGGCGAGGCGCGCGCGCGTCCCGACCAGGACGCGCCCCGTCTCCCGCTCGAGCGCGAGCGCGTGCAGGACCCGCTCCCCGGCGGCCGCGTGATCGTCGAGATACGCGCTCGTCACGCGGCCCCCCGGCTCGGTCGGCGCCACGGCGAGCGTGGCGCCCGCGGTCGTCTCCACGAGCAGCGCGACCGCGGCCGCCTCCGGCAGCGAGAGGGCGTCGACGAGCTCGCCGGCACCCAGCTCGAGCGCGACCTCCACCGGCGGCGCGACCGTGAGCGTGGCGAGCGCGAGCCGCGCGAGCGCGAGCCGGCCGCCCGCGCGCGAGCGGCTGGCCAGCCACGCCTCGCTCGCGTCCTCGCCGGGTGCGAGCCGGAGCGACGTGTCCGGGTCGTCCGGGAGGAGCGCGCGCGCGGTCGTCCACGCGCCGCCCGGCGCGTCCGCGCGGAGCAGCGCGTCGTGGTGCGCGCCGCTCACCCACTCGTGCCGCGCGAGCGCGACGAGCGCGGCGGGCCCCGCCACGACCAGCGACGCGACCTCGGGCAAGGACGCGGGCTCGCCCACCGGCGCGAGTGACTCATCGAGCAGCGTCCAGGACGCGAGCCCGGCGTCCGACGCGACGACCACCACGCCCGCGCTCGCGCACGCGAGCCGCGCGCCGGCGGGGAGCGCGTCCGACGCGGCGCGGAGCGTGAGCGCGCCGTCGTACCTCAGCGCGTACACCCGGCTGCCGTCGGCCCAGCCGTCCGTCTGCGCGAACACGAGCCGCTCGCGGGGCGCGTCCCAGCACAAGTCGGTCACCAGGCCGCCGAAGCGAAACACCGCGAGCGTCTCGCCGCTCGCGAGATCGAAGGCCGCGACGTCGTCCTCGACGTCGAGCGCGAAGCCGACGCGGCGCGCCGGCGCGCCGTTCGCGCCGGTCTCGCCAGCGTCACACGACGGACACTCGTCCGTTATAACGGATGAATCGGCTTCGATGGCGCCGGCTTCGATGGCGGCGTCCGGCCCGCGCGCAGCGCTCGACACGCCAGCCCGCGCGTCGTCGAACACCGCGGGCGCGTCCGGCCCGCGCGCAGCAGCGGCGCGCGTCGAGGCGGGCGGTTCCGCGCCGCACCGACAAAAACCAAGAGGGGAAGACAGCGCGAGGAGCGCGGCGGCGACGCGGGTTCGGGCGACCATGCAGCGCTGGTCGGGCGAGCTCACGGGCCGGTTGCGCGCGGGGCGAGGCCGGCTCGGTTCGCGCGCGGGGCTCGCGTCAGTCCGCTTCGTTCGGGCGCCAGAGCGCGCGGAGCGTCGCGTGCGTCTCGGCGGAGAGCTCCGTCCAGTCCGCGAGCTCGACGTCGACGACGGCGAGCGCGCCCGGGTTGAGGTGCTCGCCGCGACCGGTGAGCAGCGTGATGAGCTGCTCGAGGCCGGGGTTGTGCCCGACGACGAGCGGGCGGAGGACCTCGCGCGGCAAGCGGGCGAGCGCGGCGACGTAGGCGCGCGGCTCGGCGAGATAGAGGCTGTCGAGCGCGGCGATCGGGCCGAGGAAGTGGCACTCGGCGCTGACCGCGCGCGCCGTCTCGAGGGTACGCACGGACGGCGAGGCGAGCACGCGGTCGGGGGTGAGCCCGGCCTCGCGGAGCTGAGCGCCGACGCGCGGCGCGGTCTTCAGGCCGCGCGGGCTGAGCGGGCGCGCGAGGTCGCCGCCGGCGGCGCCGTCCGGGCTCGCCTTGGCGTGTCGCATGATGAGGAGCGTCTTCACGGCCTGCGCGGGGGGAGCCACTCGGCGCGGCTGGTGATCGAGCCGCCCAGATCCACGCGCTCGATGCCGCCCTTGTCGCACGCGATCTTGACCTTGGGCACCCCTCCCTCGACGGTGACGACGCCGGCGATCTTGGCCGACGACGGGTGCAGCTCGTCCTCGCAGAAGGCCATGATCTTGGTGCCGCTCATGAGCTTACCGATCCGCAAGCTCGCGAGCGGCACCGCCTGCTCGAGGCTGTCGGCCATGCGCCGCACGGTGGCCTGCTTGCCATCCACCTTGGTCACGACGCCGAGGTGGTAGTCCTTGCTCGGAGGACGGAGCGGGCCCCACACCTGCACGCCGACCAGCTGCTCGCTCGGCGGTAGCCAGAGCGCGGTGTCAGCGGGCTTCAAGTGCTCGGGCGCGGCCCAACCGTCCGCCTTGGCCCACAGCTCGCCGGGCGCGAGCTTGCCGGGATCTTCGCGGACCACCAGCGCGAACTTCGCGCCCTTCGCGAGGAGCCACGCGGGCTCGGCGTGCTTGACGGTGGCGACCGTCTCACCCTCCGCGGACGCCGGGGTGTGGATGGCGACCGAGCCCCACGCCCACACCTTGGCGGGCGCGCCCGGCTTGCATTTCAGCCGCTCGCACTCGACCGCGATGGTGAGCAGCGCGCGCGCGGCGGTGAGCTCGGCGGGCAGCTGCTTCCACGCCGCTACGGAGACGTCGGTGTCGAATCTCTCGAGCACCTCGCTCGGCTTCGCGGCGGTGAGGCCGGCCTTGGCGCGCACGAGGAGGCTCTCCAGGATGGCGTCTTGCACCACCCCGATCGCGACGCGGTGCTCCTTCGCGTCGAGCTTGCCGGCCTTCTCGAGCGCGTCGAGCTCGGCGAGCGCGCCCGTCCAGTCCTGGGCGGCGAGCATCGGCTGGATCTGGCTGGTGCTGCGCTTGACGATGAGCTTCTGGAGCGCAGCCTGCGCGGCGTCGTAGTGCGGCTTCGACAGGGCGGTGGTGGCGTCGGGCGTCGCGAGCATCGCGCGCGCCGGGTCGAGATTCCCCTGATCGATCTCCTCCGCGAGCTTCTTCGCGTAGCAGTCGACGAGCGGCGGCCCGGCGAGCTTCTGGAGCCGTCCTTTGAAGGCGGCGCGCGGCTTCTTCCGGAGCGGAGCCGCCACCGTCTTGGCGGCGCTCGCGCATTTCCCCTCCTTGGCGAGCGCCTCGGCGGCCTCGGCGACGTGCGCCGCGTGGGTCTGGTCGATCTCGTCCTCGACCGCGATGGCGCGGCGAGTCAGCTCGAGACCGGCGTACTGCCGCGCCTCCTCGGCGAGCGACTCGGCGGCGCGCCAGTCCTTCTTGGTCATGGCCGCTTCGGCCTGCTCGACGAGGATCGCGGCGAGCTCGTCTTTCGCGTCCACCGCGGCCTTGGTGTCGCCGAAGCGCGCGATGAGCTCGCGGTATCGATCGGGGTTCTTCGACTCACGGGCGCGGGCGAGCTGGCGCGCAGCCTTGCCCTCATCTTCTTGCTTGGTGGCGTCGGCAGGCGACTCTTGCGCGCCGCCGCACGCCGCGAGCGCGCCGCACGCGAGGGTGGCGCCGAGGAAGATGCGAGCGGTGAGCTGGCGGGCGGCTTTCACCCCTCGGTGGTACCCGCGCCCGCGCGGGGCCGTCAAGCCGGCGCGGCGCCGTGCTAAGTCGGCGTCATGGAGGTCCCTCGGCTGCCGCCCGGCTCGGAGCGCATCGGCGACTGGGCGCGCCGGCGCGGCTTCTCGTGGTCGCCGGTGCCCGCGCTCGAGTGGTTCCGCGCCTGGGAGCCCTACGACACCATGACGAGCCCCGAGAGCTGGTTTAGCAGCGTCTCGTGGCCGCTCCGCGCGGGCGGGGTGGTGGTCGCCGAGCCGTGGTACGCGGCGCCGGACGCCGAGCCGCTCGCGCGCACGATGGTGATCTTCGTCGTCCACTCGGGGTTCCGGCGCCGCGCGGCTGCGCGCAGTGGCGAGCACTTCAACACCCGCGTCGCCTACCTCGAGAACCCACCGCCGCCGACCGTCACGCTCGGCGACCCGACCTGGGATCGTCACCTGACGACGTTCGCCGCCTCGTCGAGCGAGGCCGCCGCGGCGTTCCCGCTCGCCGCGCGGCAGTTGCTCGCGCGCTGGGGCTTCGCCGGCCACCTCGAGGTGCGCCCGGGGGGCCTGGTGGTGAACTTCTCGCTGATCCAGCCGGCGCCCGAGCAGCTCGACGGCCTCCCCCAGAGCGTGCCCGAGCTCGTCAGCGCGTTCATGGGCGAGTGAGGCCGGTCCGGCGCGGCCGGCGTCGCGAGGCGGCGCGCTCGTCTCGCGCGAGCGCGCCCCGCCTCGCCCTAGAACGCGCCGCCGCCGCCGTTCGTGCAGCTCGCGCAGTCGGGGTCGCTCGGGTTCTGCGCGCACTTGAAGGGGCAGTAGGTCACCGTCTGGAAGACCTTGTCGACCCGATCGCACTCGTCGCTGGTGCCCTCGACGCTCATCTCGGCGTAGCCGCCGTTGCTCACGAACGCTTGCGCGCAGGAGGTCTCGGCGCCGCTCGTGATCCAGCCGGGCAGCGGCGGAAAATCCTGCTCCTGGTTGGCGGCTCCGTAGTACGCCTCGGTGCAGATCCGCTTCATGGTGCAGTCGGTCGGCTGAGGCGAACCGTTCAGCGTCGCGCGCGCCTTGAAGGTGTAGCAGAGCTTGAAATACCCGGTGCAGTCGGCGGTCACCGTGTCCGGCGTGAAGAGGGCCGGCGCCGGCGAGCCGGCCGTCATCCCCTGCGGGCACTGGTACACGCCGCCGCCGGTGTCCACGGTCGAGACCGCGAATGACACCTGGTTCCCGCTCGACGTGTAGAAGCACGGGCTCATGTTGGCGAGCTTCCAGTACCCGCTGCTGAAGCAAGTGCACGCGGCCTTACCGGACGAGCCGAGGGGCTCACCGGTGTTCGGGTCGATGCCGCCGTAGCCCTCGCAGGGACCCCACGCGAGCGCGTTCTCGCCCGCGGCGCGACACGTCGTGTGCCCGTCCTGGCAAGCGCCGTGGTTGCGGTTGCGCCGATACCCGGGCCAGCAGGCCGCCGTCTCGCCCGCGTGGGTGCACGGGCACCCCTCGAGGTTCTTGTCGTCGGGACACTCCGGGGTGCCGCCGGGGACCTTCGGCTGCGCGCCCGCGTCGTTGCAGCTCGGCGGCGGCGGATCGTTCACGAAGAACGCGTCGGCGTTGTAGTCTTGCCCGCCCTGCACGTCGATCCCGGTGTTGCCACCGTTCGCGCCCGCGCCGCTCGCCGCGCCGCCGCCCGCGCCGCTCGCCGCGCCGCCGCCCGCGCCGTTCGCCGCGCCGCCGCCCACCTGCGAGCCGCCCTCGGCCGCAGAGCACTGCACCAAGCTCGCGCCCAGCAAGCCGAGCACGGCGGTGACCACCGCGCCGCTCAACACTCGATCGAAGCGCCCACCGTTCGTCATGTTCGACCTCGCCGCTCGGGGTTTCGAACCCAGGTCACTCGCGCGCCGGGGCCCGTGAGGAGATGGTCCGCCCGCGCCGCGCCGCGCGCAAGCCCCTCCCGTGCGTTCTCTCCTCTCCGTGAGCGCGAGTGCTACCTTCTCGCTCACCCGTGGCGCAGCGCATCCTCATCGTGGACGACGAGCCGGCCATCCTCGAGACGGTCGGCTATGCGCTCCGCCGCGATGGATTTCTCACCGTCACCGCGTCGAGCCGCGACGAGGCGGCTCGCGCCGCACCGGACGCCGACCTCATCGTGCTCGACCTCATGCTCCCCGACGGAAGCGGCTTCGACCTCATCCGCTCGCTCCGTCACCACGGCGGAGCCACGCCGGTCATCGTGCTCTCGAGCCGCGACAGCGAGGCGGACCGCGTGGCGGCGCTCGAGACGGGCGCAGACGACTACGTGACCAAGCCCTTCTCGCCGCGCGAAATCGTGGCGCGCGTGCGCGCGGTGCTCCGGCGCGCGGCGCCGCCGGCCGCGCCGCACCGCCCCCCCCTCGAGGCCGCGGCCCCGGCGCTCTCGGTGGACGAGGCCACGCGGCGCGCGCAGGTGAGCGGCGCCGCGCTCGAGCTCACCCGGGTCGAGTTCGCGCTGCTCTCGAGCCTGCTCGAGACGCCCGGGCGCGTGTACACGCGGGCGCAGCTCATCGATCGCGTGTGGGGCGACGGCTTCGCGATCACCGATCGCACGGTCGACTCGCACGTGAAGGCGCTCCGCAAGAAGGTGGCCGAGGCAGGCGGCGATCCGGGGCTCATCGAGACGGTGCGCGGGGTCGGCTACCGCGTGACCGACGAGCCGGCGAGCGACGACCCGTGACTCGCCTCATCATCGTCGCGGCCGCCTCGATCGGCTTCATCCTGTTCGTCGCCTTCGTGGTATCGCGCCTGCTGCTCACCCGCACGCGCGGCATGTCGATCCGTATGCAGGTGTTCATCGCGCTCGCGGTCGTGATGGGCGCGTTTGCGTTCGGCCTCGGCCTCATGGTGATCGACCGCATCGAGGCCCGCGCGGTGCGGATCGCGATGCAGGCGGCCACCGACGAGGCCACCAGCATCTCCGGCATCATCGAGGGCGAGATGGTGCGGAGCGGCGTCCACATCGGGGAGATCGCCGAGCGCCTCGAGCAGGAGCGGAGGCGCGGGGCCGATCTCCGGCTCGAGCTCCTCGACGACGACGGGCGCGTGCTCTTCCCGCGCGGCCAGGCGAGCGCCGTGCACGAGCCGGGCACGGTCGCGGTCGATCACCCGATCTTGGTCGGCCCGCGCACCGTGGGCGCCGTGCGAGTCGTGAAGCCTACCGTGGTCATGCGGCGGCTCCTCGCGGATTTCGCGCCGACGGTGCTCGTCATCAGCCTGGTGCTCGGCGCCGCCGCCGGGCTCGCCGCCGGATTCATCGGCCGCGCCATCGCGCACCCGCTCGAGCGCCTCGCCATCTTCGCCGAGCGCGTCAGCACCGGCGAGCGGGTCGCCTCGCCGCCCGCGCCCTTCGGTCGTGAGGTGACCCGCCTCACCCGCAGCATCGACTCCATGCGGCGCCAGCTCGAGGGGCGCCCCTTCGTCGAGGCGTTCGCCGCGGATCTCTCGCACGAGCTCAAGAACCCGGTGGCGGCGATCCGCGCGAGCGCCGAGCTCCTCGAAGAGGGTGCGCTCGAGGAGCCCGAGGAGGCGCGCCGCTTCGTCGGGCGGATCCGTGAGGCCTCCGGGCGCATCGAGCGACTGCTCGGCGATCTGCTCGGCCTCGCGCGCATCGAGGCGCGCGGCGTCGAGAGCGCGGAGCCGGTGGAGCTCGCAGCGATCGCGCGCACCGCGCTCGAGGCCTCGGCGCACGGCGGGCGCGTCACGCTCGGTTCGAGCGGCGACACGCGCGTGCGAGGCGACCTCGTCTGGCTCACCCGCGCGGTCGGCAACCTGCTCGACAACGCGCTCGTGCACTCGACGGAGGGCAGCCCGGTGCGCGTCTCGGTGTGCCGCGAGGAGGCGCAGGTGACGCTCACCGTGACCAGCGCGGGCGCCATCGAGCGCCACGTGAAGCCGCGCCTCTTCCGCCGCTTCGTCACCACCCGCGCGAGCCGGGGCGGCACCGGGCTCGGGCTCGCCATCGTGCGCGCGGTGGTCGAGTCGCACGGCGGCTCGGTGGAGCTCGCGAGCGCCGGCCCGCCCGAGGTCCGCTTCCGCGTCGCGCTACCTCCCGCGCGCCGCAGCACCGCCGAGCAGCTCCGGGAGGCGGTCGAGCTGTCGAGCGAGCCGCGCCACCCCGCGCCCGACCCGCCGCTCGACAGCTGACACATAACTTTCCGTTATCATTAGGTTTTCCTGTGCGGCGCGGAACCGCGCTGGCCGGACGACCGGCGCTCGCGCGCCGCGTTCTCCATGGAACTTCCACACACGCTGCGCGGTAGCTGCTCGCGGCTCTGGCAGGTTCTCGGTCGTCGAGCTGGCTTTCCGAAGCCGTGAGAGGCCCACCTTGGACAACGAACGAGACCCCATCATCCCGCGCCACGTCGCGATCATCATGGACGGCAACGGCCGCTGGGCGAAGGCCCGCGGGCTCGAGCGCGCCGACGGGCACGCCGAGGGCGCGCGCGCGGTACGCGACGCGGTCGAGACGGCCGCGCGCGCCGGCGTCGAGTATCTCACCCTGTACGCGTTCAGCGTCGCCAACTGGGCGCGGCCTCCGGCCGAGGTGCAGGCGCTCATGCGGCTTCTAGTGGATTTCGCCAAGCGCGAGCGCCCCGAGCTGCGCCAGAACGGCATCCGGCTGAACGTCATCGGCCAGCTCGAAGAGCTCCCCACCGAGACGCGCGCGGCGGTCGAAGATCTCATGCGCTACACCGCCGACGGCGATCGCATGACGCTCACCCTCGCGCTCTCCTACGGCGGGCGCACGGACATCGTAGAGGCGGCGCGGGCGCTCGCGGTCCGCGCTCGCGCGGGGTTGGTGCTGCCCGAGGAGATCGACGAGTCGTTTTTCCACCGGGAAATGTCGACGGCCAGCTTGCCGGACGTCGATCTGTTGCTCCGCACCGGCGGCGAGAGTCGGCTGAGCGATTTCCTCCTCTTCGAGGCGGCCTACGCCGAGCTCGCGTTCCTGCCCATCATGTGGCCGGATTTCCGCCCGCAGACCCTGCTCGACGCGATCGCCGGCTACGGCCGCAAGGAGCGGCGCTTCGGGCAGACCTCGGAGCAACTGAAGGAGCGCGACGGGCAGGCGTTCGACCCGCCCGAGCGGGTCTGAGCGGCGGGCCGCGGGTCCGCCGGGTTCGGCGCCTGGCCGGTACCCTCTCTCGATTCACCATCGAATCGGCCGGGCCGAACGAGCTCGGCTCCGAGCCCGCGGGGCCCCTCTGCTATTCCCTTCCCGTTCCGCGGGAGCCCCTGTAAGGTGACGAGCAACATGGCTGGATACATTCCTCCCGGCGGTCCTCCCGGTGCTCCCCCCTTCGGCGCTCCCCCTGGCGGCGCTCCTCCTTACGGCGCCCCGCCCGGTGGCGCTCCTCCTTACGGCGCGCCGCCCGGCGGCGCTCCTCCTTACGGCGCTCCGCCCGGTGGCGCGCCGGGTTTCGGCGGCCCTCCCGGCGGCGGTCCGCCCGATTTGGAGGCGCACGTCAAGAAGTGGTTCACGCTGTCGATCGTCTCGTTCTTCTGCGGTTGCGGGATCCTCGCGCTCATCCCGATCATGATGGCGAGCAGCGCGAAGGACGCGCTCTCCAAGGGCGACGTCGCGACGGCGCAGCAGAAGATCGGCACCGCGCGGATGCTGGTCCTCATCGGCTTCGGGCTGATGGCGCTCGAGGTCGTCGGCGCGATCATCTTTGGCATCCTGATGGCGACCGGCGTCATCAACGAAGGCGCGTTCTAGGGCTAGCCGCCCGCGGAAGAGCCCGCGCTCGGAGCGCTCCGGGCGCGGGCTCGCGCTACTGTCGGACCGCGCAGCATGCTAGAGAGCGCGGGCGCCACGCGCCCGTAGCTCAGCTGGATAGAGCAGCGGATTTCTAATCCGCCGGTCGCAGGTTCGAATCCTGCCGGGCGTGCCACGACACGGCAGCGGGAGGGGATGAGGAGCCGCCTCGGAGGCGCGGATGCCGCCCCGCGCGAGATCCGGCCCATGGGCCTTGACGGGCCCCTTACCACTTGGTAGGGAATCGCCTCTCGAATGGTAAGCGCCGCGCCCGCTCCGGACCCCCGCGCCCACATCCTCGATGTGGCGACGCGGCTGTTCGCCGCGCGCGGGTTCGGGGACACCTCGCTCCAGCTCATCGCCGACGAGGTCGGCGTGACCAAGCAGGCGGTGCTCCACCACTTCTCCTCGAAGGAGGCGCTCCGCCAGGCGGTCATCGACGTCATCCTCGATCACTGGCGGGACGTGCTGCCGCGCGTGCTGCTCGCCGCCGCGGCCAGCGAGGATCGCTTCGACGCCGTGCTCGGTGAGCTCTATCGCTTCTTTGCCGCCGATCCCGATCGCGGGCGGCTCCTGGTGCGCGAGTCGTTCGACCGACCCGCGGAGGTGAAGCGGGTCCTCGCGGAGTCGGTGCGCCCGTGGCTCGACGCGGTGGCGAGCTACATCACCCGCGGGCGCGAGGCCGGGCACCACCACGCCGACGTCGATCCGGAGGTCTACGTCCTCCACGTCATGCAGCTCGTCATCACTGCGACCGCCAGCGCGTCGGTGCTCGACGCCGCCATCGCGCCGGGCAGCGACGCCCGCGCGCGCTACGAGCGCGAGCTCATGCGGATTGCGCGCGCGAGCCTGTTCAAGCCCGCGACCCACCACGAGCGCGGCAAGCGCCGCAGAGGTGAACCGTGACCGTATCCATCACTCGCCTGTTCGAACAAGGGCCGGTGCTCCGCACCCTCGCGGGCGTCGCGGCGGCCAGCCTCACGGCGAAGCCCCGGGCGAGCGCGCCGCCGGCGCTGCCCGGTCCCTGGCTCGAGATGACGCTCCCGCCGCGCTCACCCGAGCTGCTCCGCGACTTCATCCGATTCTCGGGCGGAGATCCCTCGTGGTACCGCGGGCGCGTCCCCGCGCACCTCTTCCCGCAGTGGGGCTTCCCGCTCGCGGCGCGCGCCATGAGCTCGCTCTCCTACCCGATGCAGCGGGTGATGAACGCGGGCTGCCGGCTCGAGCAGCGCGCGCCGCTGCCCGCGAACGAGCCGCTCCTCATCCGCGCGCGCCTCGAGCGCCTCGACGACGACGGCCGCCGCGCGCTCATCACCACCCGCATCGAGACCGGGACGCGGAGCGCTCCGGGCGCGGTCATCGCGCACATGAACGCGTTCGTACCGCTCGGCCGCGGTTCCGCGCCGGACCAACCAAGACCCGGTCCGCGCCCGAAGAAGGAGCTCCCCACCGTGCCGGTCGCGGCGCGCGAGCTCGCGTTCGTGCGCTTCGGCGCGAAGGCAGGGTGGGAGTTCGCCAAGCTGACCGGTGATTTGAACCCGATTCACTGGATCCCGCCGGCGGCGCGAGCGAGCGGGTTTCGCTCGGTCATCTTGCACGGGTTCGCCACGCTGTCGCGCGCGCTCGAGGCGCTGAACCGCGGCGTGTTCGCGGGAGACGTCTCCGCGCTCGCCTCGGTGGAGGTGCGCTTCACCAAGCCGCTCGTCTTGCCGCGCGCAGTCGGCGTGTACGCGACCGCGGCGAGCGAGCTCTTCGTCGGCGACGCGCCCGGCGGCGCGGCGTACCTCCAGGGAACCTTCGAGAGGCAATCATCATGAACGACTGGCTGGTCGATCTCGGCAAGAATCCGCGCGCGCGCTCGCTCGTGAAATCGCTCGGGCTGCCCATCCCGCTGCCGGCCCAGCTCCAGCGCGAGCACGGCACCTGGGCACCGCGGCCGCTCATGGACCGCGCGGTGGCGCTCGGCGCGGCGCCCGGCGCGGCGCTGCTCACGAGCGTGGCCGGTGCGGTCGCGCGCGCGGGCGGCGACCCCTTCGTCGAGGGGGACGCGTCCGCTTTCCGCGGCGCGGGCGACGCCTACGGCCGCCCCGCGCGCGGGCTCGATCAAGCGCCCGAGCGGCTCCACGCGCTCGTGTTCGACGCCTCCGGCGTCACCGACGCCGCGGGCCTCCGCGCGCTCTACGATTTCTTCCACCCGCTCATCCGGCGCATCGGCCGCTCGGGGCGACTCCTCGTGCTCGGCCGCCCCGAAGATCCGATGATCGCCGGGGCGCTCACCGGCTTCGTGAAGAGCGCGGCCAAGGAGATCGGCGGCGCGGGCGCGACCGCCAACGTCATCCTGGTGGCGCGCGGCGCGGAGGCGCTCGCGGGCGGTCCGCTCGAATTCTTCCTCTCCGCGCGCTCGGCCTTCGTGACCGCGCAGCCGGTCGAGGTGAGCCTCGCGGCGGCGGGCGAGCCGGCGCTCCGCGCGAAGGCGACCAACGGCGACGGCGCGGCGCGCGCGCTCGATCGCAAGGTCGCCATCGTCACCGGCGCAGCGCGCGGCATCGGCGCCGCGACGGCGCGGCTCCTCGCGGCGCAGGGCGCGCGGGTCATCTGCGTGGATCGCCCGGAGGACGTCGGCGAGACCAGCACCCTCGCGCGCGAGCTCGACGGCGTGCCGCTCGGGCTCGACGTCATCGCGCCGGACGCCGGCGAGCGGCTGGTAGAGGCCGCGCGCGCCGAGGGCGGCGCGGACATCGTGGTGCAGAACGCGGGCATCACCCGCGACAAGACGCTCGGCCGCATGAAGGAAGAGCTCTGGGATCTGGTGCTCGGGGTGAACCTGGCAGCGGTCGTCAAGCTGAACGCGGCGCTCGCCGAGCGCGCGCTCTCCGACGGCGGGCGCATCGTGTGCCTCTCGAGCATCGCGGGGCTCGCCGGCAACAACGGCCAGACCAACTACGCGGCGAGCAAGGCCGGCGTGGCCGGACACGTGCGTGGGCTCGCCCCCAAGCTCGCCGAGCGCGGCATCACCGTCAACGCGATCGCGCCGGGCTTCATCGAGACGCGGCTCACGGCGGTGGTGCCGCTCGCGGTGCGCGAGGGCGGCCGGCGCCTGAGCGCGCTCGGCCAGGGCGGCATCCCGGAGGACGTCGCTCAAGCCATCGCCTTCCTTTCGTCACCGGCCGCGCAGGGCCTCACCGGTCAGGTGCTCAGGGTCTGCGGCGGCGCGTTCATCGGCGCCTGAGAGGCGTAGAGAGGCATCATGAGTCGCAAAGCAGTCATCGTCGGCGGCGTCCGCACGCCCTTCATCAAGGCCTTCACCGAGTTCACCGAGATGGACACCATCGCGCTCGGCGTGGCGGCCGTGCGCGGGCTCCTCGGGCGCACCGGGCTCGCCTACGGCGCGGTCGACTCGCTCATCTGGGGCGGGGTCATCCTGCCGGGCGGCGCGCCCAACGTCGGGCGCGAGATCGTGCTCGACCTGAAGCTCGGGGTCGCCTGCGAGGCGTACACCGTGACGCGCGCCTGCGCGTCCGGGCTCCAGGCCATCACCAACGCCGCCGCCGAGATAGAGCGAGGCGACGCCGACGTCATCATCGCCGGCGGGAGCGACTCGACCAGCAACGCGGAGGTGAAGCTCCCGCAAAAGCTGGTCCACGCGATGGCGCCACTCGCCCTCGGCAAGCCCACAGCGTCGGACTACCTCGGCGTGCTCGCCCAGCTCGCGCCCTTCACCGATCTGCTACCGCGCCAGCCGAAGATCGCCGAGCGAACCACCGGCGAGGTAATGGGCGAGAGCGCAGAGCGCATGGCGCGCCGCAACGAGATCACGCGCGAAGCGCAGGACGAGTTCGCGGCCCGCTCGCATCATCGCGCCGCGGCGGCCATCGCGTCCGGGCGGCTCGACCGCGAGATCATCCCGGTGCAGACGCCGAGCGGGCGCTGGGTCCACGCAGACGGCCTGGTCCGCGGCGACACCTCACTCGAGAAGCTCGCGAAGCTCCGACCCGTCTTCGACAAGAAGGCCGGCACGCTCACCGCGGGCAACTCGAGCCCGCTCACCGACGGGGCGGCCGCGGTGCTCCTGATGAGCGAGGAGAAGGCCAAGGCGCTCGGCATGACCCCGCTCGCGCGGGTAAAGAGCTGGGCCTACGCTGGCGTCGATCCGGCCGATCAACTCCTCATGGGCCCGGCCCTGGCGATGCCGAAGGCGCTCGAGCGCGCGGGCCTCGAGCTCAGAGACGTGGATCTGGTCGACATGCACGAGGCCTTCGCCGCGCAGGTGCTGAGCATCCTCAAGATGCTCGCGAGCCCGGGGTTCGCGCGGGCGCGGCTCGGCCGAGAGACGGCGCCAGGCGAGATCGACCCGGCCCGGCTCAACGTGCACGGCGGCTCGCTCGCGCTCGGACACCCGTTCGGGGCCACCGGCGCGCGCATGGTGACCACCATGGCCAACGAGCTCGCGCTCACCGGCAAGAAGACCGCGCTCCTCGGCATCTGCGCCGCGGGCGGGCTCGGTGCGGCGGCGGTCCTGGAGCGTGCGGAGTAACCACATGGAAACAAGAGACCTTGGACGACGAGCCATGAGCACCGCCCTCGCGGGGCTCCGCATCTTCTCGGGGAGCCCCTTCGTGCAGAGGCAGGGCTGGCTGAAGCCCGCCGAGCGCGTCGCGGCGACGGCGTCGCAGCAGGGGTTCGCCGCCGCCAGCGCCATCGCGCGCGGGCTCGCGAGCCGCGGGCGCGGCGAGTCCCCCGAGCGTCTCGCGAACCGCCCGCGCGCCGAGCTGTTCGACCTCAACGTGAGCGAAGAGGAGCTGATGGTGCGCGAGACCGCGCAGCGCTTCGCCCGCGACGTGCTCCGCCCGGCGGCACACGAGGCGGACACGAAATGCGCGCCGCCCGCCGAGTTTGGCGGGGCGCTCGCCGACCTCGCGCTCGGCCCGATGGCGATCCCGGAGTCCTTCGGCGGCGCGGCCAGCGAGAGCACCTCGGTGACGAGCGCGCTCATCGCGGAGGATCTCGCCTGGGGTGACGCGGGTCAGGCGCTCGCGGCGCTCGCGCCCATCGCGGTCGCGAGCGCGTTGGTCCGCTGGGGCTCGAGCGCGCAGCAGGCGGCGTACCTCCCGGCTTTCGCCGAAGAGACGCCGCCGCGCGCGAGCTTCGCGGTGAGCGAGCCGCGCGCGCTCTTCGACCCCGCCGAGCTTCGGACGCGCGCCGCGGCCCGCGGCAACCGCTACGTCCTCCACGGCGAGAAATCGCTGGTAGTCGGCGCGGAGGCGGCCGACTACTTCCTGGTCACGGCCGAGCTGCTCGGTCACGGTCCGCAGCTCTTCATCGTCGCCCGGAGCGAGGCAGGCGTGAGCGCCAGCCGCGAGCCCGCGCTCGGCGCGCGCGCGGCCGGCTTCGGGCGAGTGCGCTTCGACGGCGTGGAGCTCGACGCGAGCGCGCTCGTCGGCGAGGCGGCCGGCGCGGTCGACTACGAGGAGCTCATCGCTCGCAATCGGGTCGCCGTCTCGTCGCTCATGGTCGGCGTCGGCCAGGCGGTGCTCGACTACGTCACGCCGTATGTGAACGATCGGGTCGCGTTCGGCGAGCCGATCAGCAACCGGCAGAGCGTGGCGTTCATGGTGGCGAACCTCGCCATCGAGATCGACGCCATGCGGATGGTCACCTGGCGCGCCGCCGCGCGGCTCGAGCGCGGCATGAACGCCAAGCGCGAAGCCTATCTCGCGCACCTCCTCGCCACCGAGAAGGGGCTAGAGCTCGCCTCGAGCGGCGTGCAACTCCTCGGCGGGCACGGCTACACCAAGGAACACCCCGTCGAGCGATTTTACCGCGACCTCATGGCGCTCTCCACCGTGTACGGCGGCGCGCTCGTCTGAACCCCGGGAGCCACCTAGCGATGTACCTCGAAATCCCCAAGAAGCTCCGTCCCTTCGTCGAGCAGGCGCACCTGGTCGGCGAGCAGGTCTTCCGCCCCATCTCGCGAAAATACGACGCCAAGGAACACGAGTACCCGGTCGAGCTCGACATGCTCGCCGCGGTAGTCGACGGCATGAACCAGAGCGGGTCGGCCGACGGCGCCGGCGCGAGCAAGCTGAAGCGCGAGAAGAGCGGCGAAGGCGTCCGCAACGGCGCCAACATGTCGACCGCGCTCGGCCTCACCGAGCTCTGCTGGGGTGATTGCGGGCTCGCGCTCACCATCCCCCGCCAAGGGCTCGGCAACGCGGCCATCACCGCGGTCGCCAACGAGGAGCAGCTCGCGCGCTTCAACCGGCGCTGGGCCGCCATGGCGATCACCGAGCCGAACGCCGGCTCCGACTCGGCTTCCATCAGGACCACCGCTCGCCTCGACGGCGACCAGTACGTGCTGAACGGCGAGAAGATCTTCGTCACCTCGGGCAGCCGCGCCGATCTCATCGTGGTGTGGGCGACGCTCGATCCGTCGCTCGGCCGCGCGGCGATCAAGAGCTTCGTGGTCGAGGCCGGCACGCCCGGGATGGAGGTCGCCCGGCTCGAGCACAAGCTCGGCATCAAGGCCTCCGACACCGCGACCATCCTCCTCACCGACTGTCGTATCCCGAAGGAGAACCTGCTCGGCGATCCGGAGATCCGCACCGGCGCCGGGTTTGCCGGCGTGATGCAGACCTTCGACAACACGCGCCCGCTGGTCGCCGCGATGGCGGTCGGCGTCGCGCGCGCCGCGCTCGAGCGCACCCGCGAGCTCCTCGCCGAGGCCGGCGACCAGGCGGACTTCAGCCGGAGCCCCCTCCGCTCCACCGCGGCCGAGGCCGAGATTTACCGTATGGAAGCAGAGCTCGAGGCGGCGCGTCTGCTCACCTTGCGCGCGGCGTGGATGGCCGACAACGGCATCCCCAACTCGAAGGAGGCGAGCATCGCCAAGGCCAAGGCCGGACGCGTCGGTAACGCGATCACGCTCCGCTGCCTCCAGCTCGCCGGCTCGCTCGGCTCCACCGAGACCGAGCTCCTCGAGAAATGGGCGCGCGACTCGAAGATCCTCGACATCTTCGAGGGCACCCAGCAAATCCAGCTACTCATCATCGCCCGCCGCCTGCTCGGCAAGAGCTCCTCCGAGCTCAAGTGAGGAGCTGAGCCCGCCCCGGCGCGGCCGGCGGCGCGGGGAGGCTGCGCGCGGCGGCGGAGCGACGGCCCGCGCGGCGCGGCGCGGCTACGGCGCTCTCCAGCGGATCAGCGCGCTCGCCTCGTTGCCGAAGGTGTCGACGGCCCTCACGGCAAGCTGGTGGGCTCCGCCGCGTTCAGGGACGTAGCAGGGCGTCTCGAGCGGGAGCGCGCGGACTCCGAGGCTCCGATGCGCTTCCCAATGGGCCACGAACGGGTCACCCCGATAGTCCCAGTCGACCGCCCAAGAGTCGACGCGCTCCGACCATCCGCGGCTCGCGCGCTGCGAGCACGCCCGCGCCGCCTCGAGCCGCGTGTTCGAGAAATCCGCGAGCACGAGCTTCACGCCACGCGCCGGGCGCTCCGCGCGAACGACCTCGACGCGCAGCCGGGCGACCTCGAAGAACCGCGCTTCCCCCGCCGCGAGCGCGCGCGGACCCATCACCTCCCGCGGGATGGTCACGAGGCGCAGCTTCACGCCCGCCAGCGCGCGAGCGCGCTCGGCGAGCGAGTCGGCGAGTCCGAGCGGCCACTCCCACGCGAGCACGTGGAGCTCGCGCGCGCCGCGCTCGTGAGCCTCGGCGAGCGCGGCCTCGAGGTTCGCGAGCGTGACCGGCGCGTCGACCTCCTCCACGCGGACGAGCGCCGCGCCGCGCCGGCCGTGAATCATCGCGCCCGCGACCGGCTTGGCCCGGTAGCGCTCCACGATGAAGCGCCGGTACCCAGCCGAGTCCGCCGCCAGGCTCGCGCCGCTCGCCCGGTCCGCTCCGCCCGCGCCGCCGCCGAAGCGAGCGCGCTGCCAGCGCCGTCGCTCGGTGCTCCCGAGGTCGACGAGGTCGAACGGCTGCGCGCCCTCCCCGCCGGCCGCGCGGAGCTCGAGCAAGCGCTTCCGCGTGGTGAGGATCGCCGGGCGCCCGACGTCGCAGCCGAGCCAGCGCCGGCCGAGTCGCTCGGCGACCGCGAGCGTGGTCCCCGAACCGCAAAAAAAGTCGAGGACGAGCGCGCCCGGCGCCGAGTGCGCGGAGATGATCCGCTCGAGCAGACGCTCCGGCTTCTGCGTCGGGTAGCCGGTGCGCTCGAGCGCCATGTTGTTGATGGCGGGGATGTCCCAGGTGTCGGGGGCCTTCTTGTCCATCCCCCTCATCCGCTGCGAGGTCGCGGGCACCCTCGGCGGCTCGAAATACCAGCGCTCGCCCTTCGTGTACCAGAGGATGACATCGTGCTTCTTCGGGTAGGAGCGCGCTCCCGAGCCTCCGAGCCCGTACATCCAGATGATCTCGTTGCGGAAGCCGGGCCGATTCGGGCGCGCGCCGCGGTCGCCCACGCCGAAGAGCTCATCGCAGATCACGCCGAGGTAGTGGCTCAGCCGCGCGTCCGAGTGGATGAGGATGCTCCCGGTCGGCGAGAGCAACTCGCGCGCGAGCTCGAGCCGCCGCACGAGCCCGCCGAGGTAGCCGGAGACGCCGTCGTCCGAGGCGTCTCGATACGCGACCGCGCCGCGAGCGCCGGCGCGCTGGCCGCGCGCGTCGCCTCGCGGCGCGCGCATCGAGAAGGTCGCGCCGGTCGCGAAGGGCGGATCGATGTAGATGAGCTCGACCGCCCCCGCGAGCTCGGCGCGGAGCGCGCGGAGCACGAGCAGGTTGTCGCCCGCGATCAAACGGTTACGCCACCCGCCCGGCGCCGGCTCCACGCGCCGCGCGCCGTGCTCCCCGACCCGCTCGACGACGCGGAGCGACGGCTCGAGCCCGGCGTCCGGCTCGTCCGGCTCGTGCTTGCCGGGCCACACGAGCTCCACTCGCGGCGACGACCGGCGCGAACGCGCCCCATCGAACGTCGAGCGCGGTCCGCTCGGAGCCTTCATCGCGAGAGATGCTAGCGCCCCCACGCGCGCCGCGCGACGCCGGCCGCGCCGCACCGACACCGGAGTCCCATCGGACGGCGCTCACGCGAGCCCCTCGGGAGGGGTTTGCCGGTCCGGCGCGGAACCCTGTGCTCGCGCTGGCCGAACGAGTAGCCTCGTAGTACGAGTCTCGGCCGTGCAGTCACCGCCCGGAGGCCCCAAGCGACGAGACGACGGACGGCGGCGGCGACGACGCGGCCCGCGCGAGCCCGAGCGCGCGCAAGCGCCCGCGGAGGTCGTCGCGCGCGCGGAGGGCGCGCGACCGGTGCTGGCTGGGAAATCCGCCGAGGAGCCGCTCTCACCCGAGGAACTCGGCGAGCTCAAGCAGCAGCTCCGCTTCCTCAAGGAACATCGGCGCGCGCTCCAGCTCCGCGTGAACGCCCACGAGGATCTGCTGTTGAACGGCGCGCGCGAGCCCGAGCGGCGCGGCGTGTGTCAGCACCTGCTCGCGAAGGTGGATCGCGCGCGCGTGCACGCGGCCGCCGAGCGGCTCGAGCCCGCCGCAGCGACGCGGCTCGCCGAGGGGGTGCTTCGCATCGCGCCGAGCCTCGACTACCTCCTCCTCTACCTCGAGTGCGTGCGGCGCTCGGCGAGCGCAAGACACGCGACCTCGGCGCTGGTTCGCGCGCTCACGAGCATCGATTTCTCGGCGGTGTCCCCCGGTCAGATGCGGCGCGTGCTCGATCTGGTGGTCGAGCTCTACAGCGCGAGCGAGCTGCCGCAAATCCTGTTCGGGCTGCTCGAGGGGCGCGCGTTTCGCGAGGCCTTCGACGCGGCCGCGACCGAGCTGCCCGAGGCGCTCGCGAGCCTGGTCGTGCCGATCCGCGCGGTCGGGCAGCAGGTGCTCCGCGGCGAGCCGAGCCGCTTCGGCCCAGAGGCGCTCGCGCGCGGCGTCCAACTCTTGCTCGAGGGCGACGCCGCCACGCTCCTCGCCTATCCGCCGCACGCGCGCCGGCGGCTGGCCGAGCTCGGCGCCGCATTGGGCGCCGCGCTCGAGGCGCACGCGAGCGCGAGCGTCGCGGCACTGGTCGATAGCCTCGGCGGCGACGAGCGCGAGCGGCTCGGGCTCGAGCTCGCGCGGGCGCTCATCGGCGCCGAGCGCGAGAAGGAGGCGGCGAGGCTGCTCCGCGCGCTCGATACCAAGTCCGCGAGGCGCTGGCTCGACGATCTCGCGCTGCCGCGGCGAGGGCGCTTCGCGCTCATCGGCGACGCGAAGCGAGAGCGAGTGAGCGCGGTCCATCTCGGCACCATGCGGCTCGCGACCGTGTACGCCGGCGAGCCGCCCCTCGCCCTTCATGTTCCGAGCGTCGCGGCGCTCCTCGGTGAGGGCACCCTCGAAGACGGCGCGCGCTGGTACGCGCTCGAGCGCCCCGGCAGGCCGCTCTCCTCGCTGGTCACTCGCCGCCCCGGCGTGCCGCGCCCGGTGCTCGTCGCGGCGTGCGTGGAGGCCGCGCGGCTCCTCGCCTCGCTCGCCGCGCTCGGCCTCGCCTTGCCCGACGCACGGCTCGCTCGCTTCGAGCTCGATCGCGCGGACCGGCTCTGGCTCACGGACACCTCCGGCGTCAGCCGCGACACGCCCGGCGCGGTCGAGCTCGCGCACCTCGAGCTCGTCCGGAGCTTCTGTCGCGACGTGCTCGCCGGGAGCGTGCTCTCCCCGGCCATCGTCGAGGCGCTCGCCCGCGCCGCGACCGCGACCGCGGCGGCGGCCGCGCTCGAGCGAGCCGCGTTCTAGCGAAGCTCGCGTGGGAGCGCGCGCCGTCGCGGCGGCGGCGACTTTTTACCCGGATGATATTGACTGGCCCATTTTACCCGGGTACAACCCGGCCATGCCATCCGGCGCTGTCTACGCTGCCTTCGCGGGCCCTCGAAAGCTCGCGCTCGGCTCACTTCGTGACGTCCTCCCGGTCGTGAAGGAGCGGTTCGACCGAAGCGCGGGCGCCGAGTGCGTGCTCGTGTTCGAGCTCGCGACGGGACGACAAGTCGAGTTCGATCTCCGCGGCTCGCTCGACGAGATGCTCGCGCGCGAAGCGCCGGTGCCGACGCGCGGGCCGGGCCGGCCGAAGCTCGGCGTCACGAGTCGAGAGGTGACCCTGCTCCCGCGACACTGGGACTGGCTCGAGCAACACCCGATCGGCAGCTCCGGCGCGCTTCGCAGGCTGCTCGAGGAGGCGATGAAGGCGGAGCCCGGCAAGCAGGAGGCGCGGAGGATACGCGCGGCGCTGAGCAGCTTTCTCTCGAGCATGGCCGGAGACCGTCCCCACTTCGAGGAGGCCTCGCGCGCGCTCTTCAACGACGATCTCGCGCTATTCGAGCGGCAGGTGCGACGGTGGCCCAAGGACATACGAGAACTTGCGCTCGACATGGCTCGCGAGGCGGCCGCGGCCGCGGCAGGCTCCGACGCTCCCACCGTCATCGTCGCCGAGCTCCATCGACTCGTCTGGAGCCAGGGCGAGTACCAGGCGATCGAGCGGCTGGTGGCGCCCGAGTACGTCGTCCATTCCGATCCCGGGGATCCCTGGGAAGGGAAGACCCTCGATCGGTCCGGCTACCGGGAACGCGTGGAGTACTCGCGCGCGGCGTTCCCCGATCTCGAGTTCACCATTCACGAGGCGTTCACGGCCGGCGAGCGCGTGGCCGTGCGCTGGAGCGCGGAGGGCACGCACGAGGGAGCGCTGCGCGGCCTACCGGCCTCGGGCAAGCGCCTCCGCTTCGGCGGACAGACCATCTACGAGCTTGCGGGGCAGCAGGTCGCGGGGCACTGGCAGCTCGTCGATCGGCTCGGGCTGCTCGAGCAGCTTCGCGGCTAGGCGCGCGCTCGAGCCGCGGGCCGAGCGCCTGTCGACCGGTCGAGCGAGCGGCCGGGTTGCGTTCGCCCGAGACTTGGAAGAGACTGTCTCCGTATGAAGCTTCCCTCAGTGCTCTTTGCGGCGCTCCTCTGCTCGGGGGTGTGGCTGTCCCCTCGCCTGGCCCGCGCCGACGTCCCGCCGCCCGACAGCTGCCAGAACGTCGGTGAAGCCTGCAACAACGCCGGCGACGACGGGAACCAGCCCGGAGTCTGCACCCAGACCACCTGCAAGCGCCCGACGCCCGACGGCGGCACCATCGAGTACGCCTGCTCGCGCTGTGTCCGGTCGGACGGCGGCGCCGGCACCGGCGGCGCCGGCGGCTCGACCGGCAGCGGCGGCTCGACCAGCAGCGGCGGCTCGACCAGCAGCGGCGGCTCGACCAGCAGCGGCGGCTCGACCAGCGACGACGGAGGGTGTTCCGTTTCCGCGCCAGCGACCGGCAGCTCGGGCGCCTTGACGCTCGCGCTCGGCCTCGGGGCGGCGCTCTTGCTCCGTCGCCGCGAAGCGCACTGACCGAGGGCGAATGGGGGCGCTCGCGGGACAGCTTCTCGAGCACGCCGCCGAGCCGCTCGACCGGATCCGCACCACCCTCTACAAGCTCTCCGCACGCGTCCCGCCGCTGCGAAGGCTCATGGGTAAGCGTGACCACCGGGTCACCTTCGTGGCGACCGCGCACGCCTTCGTGGCCTTCACCTTCGCGGTCGCTCTCCCTACGTTCCTTCTGGCCATCGGTCCGGTCCTGCTCGGCGTGGCGCACGTGGTCGCCGATCTGCGCTACCTCGTCATGCGCCGCGGGCTGCCGAGGGTCTGGCTCGCCATCATCGCGGCAGCCTGCGTGACGCTCATCGCGCTCCGCGGAGCGGACGAGCTCGGCCTCGGCCGGCTCGCGGTGGCGCGCGCCGAGCACGCGGTCGTGACCGCCTGGATCGCGGTGGCGCTCTGCTTCGGCGCCGCGACCTCGCGACGCTGGGGCCGCATCGCGGTCGGGCTCGCGGTGCTCTCGGGCCTCGGCGTCGTCGCGCAGACGCACCCTTACCTGACGCGCCTCGTGTACGCGCACCTGCACAACCTGGTCGCGCTCGTGCTCTGGCTCGCCCTCTTCCGCAGCCAGCTCCGCGCCGCCGCCCTCCCGCTCGCGGTGATCGTGCTCATGACGTTGATCCTCTCGAGCGGCCGCACTTACTTCATTACCGAGCGGCTCGGCACCACCGACGTCTTCGGGCTCCACGTGCTCGCCGCGGCGGACTGGCTCGCTCCGGGCCTCTCGTTCTTCCCCGCGGTCGGGCTCACGCTCTCGTTCGCGTTCCTGCAGAGCGTTCACTACTCGACCTGGCTCCTCGTCATTCCCCAAGAAGACGTCCGCGGACCAGGCACCTCCACCTACCGGCGCTTCGCGCGCGCGCTCCTCCGCGAGTTCGGGCAGGCCGGCGTCGCGCTCATCGTCATCGGCACCTTCGGCGTCGTCGTCCTGGCCTTCTTCGGCCTCGCCCGCGCGCGCAACCTCTACCTCAGCCTCGCGATGTTCCACGGCTACGTCGAGCTCGCGCTCGGCGCCTACTTCTTCACCCGCGGCGGCTTCGCGCCCCTCGCGCCCCCCGCGCCCGCCATCACCGCGAGGCTCGCCGCATGAGTCCGCCTCGTGCCCACGCCGGCGCCCATCGCCGGCTCGCGCTCGCGATTCCGCTCACGCTCGTCATCTTCGCGATCGACCTCGCCGCGCCGATGGGATACGCGCTCGGCTTCCTCTACCTCATCCCGCTCATGGCGCTCCTCCGCTCGCGGGTCCGCTGGCACCCCCTCGCCGTGGCGGGCCTCTCGAGCGCGCTGGTGCTGGTGGATGTCGCGCTCCGCGCGCCGAGCCCGAGCGGGCCCGTGGGGCTCGAGTTCATCATCGTGCACCGCGTGCTCTCGCTCGGGGCGCTCTGGGTGTTTGCGCTGCTGCTCGCGCGCAATCAGCACCTCGCGCTCGCGCGCGATCAGACGGACGCGCTCTTTCACCAGGCGCTCGAGAGAGCTCCCGACGCCATGCTGCTGGTCGGCCCGACCGGGAAGATCCACCGCGCGAACACCGCAGCGCTCACCCTGTTCGGCGCCGAGCGCGGCGGGCTGGTGGGCGAGTCGCTCTCGTCCCTCATCGAGGGCGGGGATTGCTCCACGGGCCTCGCCGGAAGCGGCGAGGCAAAGCGGAGGGACGGCGAACGGTTCCCGGTCGAGTGCACCTCGAGCAGCGCGCAGGGCGCGGGCGGCGAGCGACTCTTCGCGATCCGCGATATCTCCGAGCGACAACGCCGCGACGAGCGCCTGCGCGCCGCGCAGCGCCTCGAATCGGTCGGGAAGCTCGCGGGCGGCATCGCGCACGATTTCAACAACATGCTCGCCGCCATCACCGGCTACGCCGAGCACGTGAGAGACGGGCTGCCGGCAGACTCGCCGGCGCGCGGCGATCTGCGAGAGATCCTGCGCGCCTCGGGGAGGGCCGCCGCGCTGACGCGCCAGCTCCTGGCGTTCTCGCGGCGGCAAGTCATCGAGCCCATCCGCCTGGATCTGAACGAGCTGGTGCGCGAGACCGAGCGCCTACTGAGCGGGACCGTCGGGACCGACATCACCATTCGCCTCGAGCTCGGTGACGAGCTCGGGGCGGTCGTGGCGGATCCGAGCAAGCTCGAGCAGGTCCTCTTGAACCTGGTGGTCAACGCGCGCGACGCGATGCCACAGGGCGGAGTCCTCACCATCGAGACGCAGCGCGTCACCTTCGGCTCCTCTCCGGCGCCCGAGGACCCGGAGCTCGTGCCGGGCGACTACATCCGGCTCACCGTCAGCGACACCGGCGTCGGCATGAGCGAAGCGACGAGGGAGCGCATCTTCGAGCCCTTCTTCAGCACGAAACCGCCCGGTGAGGGCACCGGCCTCGGCCTCTCCACGACCTACGGCACCGTGAAGCAGGCCGGCGGGCACATCGAGGTGCAGAGCGAGCTCGGCCAGGGAACCACGTTCGAGCTCTACCTTCCTCGCGCTACGGGGCCCGCTCAGGAGCGGCCGCGAAAGAAGCCGTCGATTCACCCGAGCCGGGGCAGCGAGCTCATCCTGTTGGTCGAGGACGAGCCGTCCTTGCTCCGCGTCACCGCGCGGACCTTGCGAAATGCGGGCTACACCGTGCTCGAGGCGGCCAATGGCGCCGACGCGCTCGCCGTACTCGACGCCGCCGAGCGGCTGCCCGAGCTGCTCGTCACCGACGTGGTCATGCCCGAGCTGGGCGGGGTCGAGCTCGCCGCCCAGGTGGGCGAGCTCCATCCGAGCCTGCGCGTGCTCTTCCTGAGCGGCTACGCGGACAACGTCATCGTCCGCGACGGCGCTCTCGCGACGCGCTTCGCCTTCCTGCAGAAGCCCTTCTCGTCGAGCGAGTTCCTGCTGAAGATCCGGGAGATCCTCGACGCGAAGGGCGGCTCCGACTCCGCGAGCTTGCGCACGAGCGCGTGAGGCGGCTGGCGCTCGATGCCGGTCCGGCGCGGCCGGCGGCGCGACGCGCCCCTCGCTCGACCCCGCGCCGAGCTGCGGGCCGAGCCCTCAAACGAACCGCGCTACCCCGCGCTCGCCGTCGGGCTCGCCGCTCGCTGCGTACTGGTACTCGGGGTCGAGGAGCGCGTTGATGCGGTCCATCACGATATCGGTGATGGCCTGGTAGCTCCGGCCGTACTTCGCGGACGCCTCGTCGGTGAGCGGGAGGACGTCGCGCGGCACGCGATACGGCGCGAGCTCGGGGCCGTCGACCGCGAGCGGCTCGCCCACCCGGTAGACCACGCGCCCTCCCTTCGAGAACGGCGAGTTGCCCGGATAGAGCCGATCGCTGCCGTTACAACCGATGGGGATGATCGGCGCGCCGAGGTACTGCGCCATCTGCGCGAGCCCCGTGTGCCCGCGCGAGAGCCGCTTCGAGCGGGTCCCCTGCGGGAACACGAGCACGCTGAGGTGGAGCTCCTCGATGGCGCGGCGGTTGAGCTCGATGACCTCGCGGAGCATCTCGGAGAAGAGCGCGTCGAAGCGCTCGAGGAACGCGCCCGGCTCGCCGCCGAGAAAGCCTCGCACCGCGTCGCTCGCGTCATCGGGGAGCGGCTCGCCCGGCGCGCGCTTGCCGTCGATGAGATCCCGGAGCACTCGGTACTCATCGTCGTTCGGCGGCCGGCCGGCGAATTTCCGAAACTCGGTCGTTATCACGTACCCGCGCGACGGCGTCGGGATGTTGTTGGTCGAGTCCATGAACCGACCCAAGAACCGATTCTCGTAGTACTTCCCCTTCACCCAGGTCGCGGTGAAGGCGAGGCCCTCGCGGTACATCCCGTACTGGAGCGGCCAGTAGTTATACCGATCGGTGTGGTTCATGGCGAGGAACGCCCCGCCCTTCGGCAGCCGCTCCTTGCCCTCGAGCACGATCTCGGTCTTCCTCGGGAAGCGGTAGTCGAAGACGAGCCCGAGGTTCGCGATCAGGATCTGCCCGCGCGGCCGCGGGCTCAGCTCGATGCGCTTGAGTCGTTCGAGATCGAGCACCCTAGTGCCTCCTTCCGAGCCATGTAGCGCGCCGCGCGCGGGGGGTCACGCGCCGCGCGCGGCTCGGCGGATTTCCCGGAACTCCCCCGAGGGCTCGTTGTCTCATGATGTCATCCTCGCCTCGCTGACGGCCGCCTCGGCGAGCCGATGCGCGGCGCCCACGAGGTCCTGTCACCGGAGGAGGCCGCCATGCGCCTGGATCGTCTGTTCGTGCCGTTCGCGCTGGGTTTGTGCGTGATTGCCGGGAGCCCCGGCGCGCGCGCCGAGGCGGAGGAGGAGAGCTGCGTCACGGTCCACCAGTCGAGCGTCGAGCGCGGGCTCGACTATGGCTTCTCGAACTCGTGCGAGCTGCGATACTCGTGCTCGCTGAGCGCCACCGTCACCTGCCAAGACGACAAGGGCCAGGTGACCGGGCGCGATCGGCGTACGCTTCGGGTGTCCCTCGACGCCAACGCCTCGCGCGTGGTGAGCGTGAGCGCCGCGGCTTGCGTGACCGGGAACTACCGAATCGACGGGGTAGCCTGGCGTTGTGATCCCCTGAAGTGACACCCGCGGAGCGCCGAGGGTTGGCGCTCGCGCGCGCTACATGACATGCCTCGGGAGGATGAACGGCCGCGCCCTCGCCTTCGCGCTCCTCGTCGGAGTCGCCGGCCTCGCCGCGGCCGCGCCGACCGCCACCGCGCGCGGCGTCACCTGCCTCGCCGGCATGGCGAGCGTGAAGGGCGAGTTTTGCATCGACCGCTACGAAGCGAGCACCGACGTCGTCGACGCGCGCGGGCGGACCCTCCGCAAGCACTCGCCCTATCACACGCAGAAGCCCGCCGAGCGGCTCGCCGCGCGGAGCCGCCGCGGCGTCGTGC
Source organism: Polyangiaceae bacterium (assembly GCA_035063585.1). GTDB lineage: Bacteria > Myxococcota_A > Polyangia > Polyangiales > Polyangiaceae > JAPSGB01. The sequence goes on along the minus strand of JAPSGB010000010.1, from coordinate 94,442 downwards.
CGCAGGCATATCTCAGCCAGGTGGAGGCCGCCGCAGCCTGCGAGAACGCCGGCAAGCGGCTCTGCACGGACCAGGAGTGGTTGACCGCCTGCAAGGGCAAGAGCCCGACCCTCTATCCCTACGGCGACGAGCGCGTGGAAGGGCGCTGCAACGACGCCGGGGTCTCGCCGCTTCGTCTGCTCCACGGCGCCGACGACTCGCTCTCGACCTTCGGTATGGACGCGATGAACGACCCGCGCCTGAACCAGGTGAAGGGCTCGGTGGCTCGCACGGGCAGCTTCTCGCGCTGCCGCTCCTCGTACGGCACCTTCGACATGGTCGGAAACCTCCACGAGTGGACGGCGAACCCCGGCGGCGCCTTCCGCGGCGGCTACTACCTCGACAATCACCTGAACGGCGACGGCTGCGGCTATCTCACCACCGCCCACGACACGAAGTACCACGACTACTCGATCGGTTTTCGCTGCTGCCGGGGCGGCGCGGGCGACGAACTCGTGAAGCGGCAGCGCCCCAAGCAGCAGGGCGGCAAGGCGGCGCCGAAGGTGCACGTGGTCGAGCGCGGCGACACCCTGAGCGGTCTCGCGCGCAAGTACGACGTCACCGTGCGGACGCTGTGCGAAGAGAACGGAATCGTCCCACGGGCTCCGCTCCGTATCGGCCAGGAGCTCAAAATTCCCGCGAAATGGCGCGGGCGTCCTCGGCTCGAGCCGTGAGGGCCGGCGCCGCGCGGGCGCGCTTCCGCGCGGGCGCGCGCCTGGTCTATTCTCCCGGGTCATGACCGAACGTATCGGCGCGCTCGCTTTCTGGAAGAACTACGACCGCAAGCTCTACGTCCGCGCGGCCGAGCTCGCCGACGACCTCGGCTACGACTCCTTCTGGATCCCCGAGGCCTGGGGCTACGAGCTCTTCAGCTTGCTCACCGAGCTCGCCTTGAAGACCAAGCGGATCAAGCTCGGCACGGGCATCGCCAACGTGTTCAGCCGCTCGCCCGGGCTCTTGGCAATGAGCGCGGCCACCGTCGACGAGATCAGCGAGGGGCGGCTCATCCTCGGCATTGGCACCAGCGGGAAGCGGGTCATCGAGGGGTTTCACGCGCGCGAGTTCAAGAAGCCGCTCACCCAGACGCGGGACGTCATCCGGGTGGTGCGGGCGCTCCTCGCGGGCAAGCGCCTGACCGAGGCCGGCGCCGAGAACGCCGAGTATCGTCCGTTCAAGCTGGAGATGACGCCCACCAGGCGCGAGATCCCGATCTACGTCGCCGCGCTCAAACAGAAGGCGATCGAGTCGATCGGCGAGCTCGCGGACGGCTGGCTGCCGACCTTCTGGCCTTACGCCAACTACCGCGACGGGCTCGAGTGGATCGCCGCGGGCGCGGCGCGCGCCGGGCGCGATCCCAAGCAGATCACCTGCGCTCCCTTCACCACCGCGCTGCCGATGGGCGGCGACGGCGCGGCCTACATGGCGAAGAGCATCATCGCCTTTTACATCGGCGGGATGGGCGACTACTACATCGAGCTCCTCACGCGCTTCGGCTACGGGGACGACTGCAAGCGCATCGCCGAGCTCTACGCCGACCATGCCACCCGCTCGCAGGCGACCGACGCGGTGCCGGACCGCATGATCGAGGCGCTCGCCATCGCCGGCGAGCCGGCCTACTGCGTGGAGGAGCTCCGCCGGCGCCGCAGCTTCGGCGTCGATCTCCCGATTTTGAACCTCCCGACCGGGATGCCCTGGCAAATCGTGGAGATGTTCCTCCGCGCCATGGCGCCCGGCGCCTGAGCAAGGGAGACGGAGAGTGGCACGCTCGATCGAGGCGACGCGACTCGCGGAGGACTCACGGCGCGAGAAGAACTGGAAGCGCTGGGGGCCGTACCTCTCCGAGCGCCAGTGGGGCACGGTGCGAGAGGACTACTCGCCGGACGGCACCTGCTGGGACTACTTCCCTCACGATCACGCGCGGAGCCGCGCCTACCGCTGGGGCGAAGACGGGCTCTTCGGAATCTGTGACCGCCAGTGCCGCCTCGCCTTCGCGCTCGCGCTCTGGAACGGCAAGGATCCCATCCTGAAGGAGCGCCTCTTCGGCCTCACCGGCCCGGAAGGCAACCACGGAGAGGACGTCAAGGAGTGCTACTACTACCTCGACGCGACGCCGACCCACTCGCACCTCCGCAGCCTCTACAAATACCCGCAGCGTGAATTTCCATATGGAGACTTGGTGCGAGAGAACGCGCGCCGCTCGCGCAGCGAGCGCGAGTACGAGCTCGCGGACACCGGCGTATTCGACGAGAATCGATATTTCGACGTAGAGGTCGAGTACGCGAAGGCGAGCCCCGAGGACATCCTCGTCGTGCTCACCATCACGAACCGCGGCCCCGAGCCGGCGACCCTCCACGTGCTCCCGACGCTCTGGTTCCGCAACACCTGGTCGTGGGGCCGCGAGGGCGAGGGGTACTGGCCGAAGCCGAGCATCATCCGCTCGGGCCCCGGCGAGCTCACCGCGGAGCACGCCTCGCTCGGGCTCATGCGCCTCCACTTCGAGGCTGCCGGCGAGAGCGAGCCCCCCGTCCTCTTCACCGACAACGAGACCAACTTCGCCCGCCTCTTCGGCGGCGAGAACTCGGGGCTCGTCAAGGACGGGTTTCACGAGTACCTGGTGACGGGCGACCATCGCGCCGCGAGCACGACCGGGCCGGGCACCAAAGCGGCGGTTCATCATTGCTTGAGCGTCGCGGCCGGCGGCGCGGTGCGACTGCGCCTGCGCCTGACCGCGGAGAGCGCCCACCGTGGCGCTCCCTTCGACGCGAGCTTCGACGCGGCGCTCGACGCGCGCCGACGCGAGGCGGACGAGTTCTACGACGAGGTGCTCGCGCCGACGCTCACCCCCGAGGAGCGCCAGGTCGCGCGGCAGGCTTACGCCGGGCTCCTCCAGAGCGAGCAGTACTACCACTATGTCATCGGGGACTGGCTCGACGGCGACCCGGCGTTCCCGCCGCCGCCCGAGAGCCGGAAGCACGGCCGCAACTCCGAGTGGCCGCTCCTCTATAACCGCGATCTCCTGAGCATGCCGGACAAGTGGGAGTACCCCTGGTATGCGGCCTGGGATCTCGCGTTCCACATGGTCCCGCTCTCGAGCATCGACCCCGAGTTCGCCAAGCACCAGCTCGTGCTCTTTCTGCGCGAGTGGTACATGCACCCGAACGGGCAGATCCCGGCTTACGAATTCGCCTTTCACGACGTGAACCCGCCGGTGCACGCCTGGAGCGCGTGGATGGTCTATCACGCGACGCTCCGCGCCGGGCGGCCCGACCGCACCTTTCTCGCGCGTGTCTTCCAGAAACTGCTCCTCAACTTTACCTGGTGGGTGAACCGCACGGACGAAGAGGGGAACAACCTCTTCGGCGGCGGCTTCCTCGGCCTCGACAACATCGGGGTCTTCGATCGGTCGGTCACGCTCCCGACCGGTGGGCACATCGAGCAGGCGGACGGGACCGCGTGGATGGCGTTCTACTCGGCGACCATGCTCGAGATCGCGCTCGAGCTCGCCCGCTACGATTCGGCATACGGCGACATGGCGTCGAAATTCTTCGAGCATTTCGTGGCCATCGTCGACGCCATGAACGAGTTCCGCGGCTCCGGGCTCTGGGACGCGCACGACGGCTTCTACTATGACCAGCTCCACGTGAACGGCGAGGTGATCCCGCTCCGCACCCGGTCGATGGTCGGGATCATCCCGCTCTTTGCCGCCACCGTGCTCGACGACGAGCTCATCGACGCGCTGCCCGGCTTCAAGAAGCGCATGCGGTGGTTTCTCGCGAACCGCCCGGATCTGAGCAAGCACATCGCCTGTATGGACCGCCGCACCGCCGACGCAGGCGCGCACCGGCTGCTCGCCGTCCCCTCGAAGGAGCGGCTGCTCGGCGTGCTCCGCTACGTGCTCGACGAGAACGAATTCCTGTCACCCTTCGGCGTGCGCTCACTCAGCAAGGCGCACGAGGCTCACCCGTACGTCTTCGACTTGCAGGGGCAGGAGCACCGCGTCGAGTATGTGCCGGGCGAGAGCACCACCGGGATGTTCGGTGGAAACTCGAACTGGCGCGGGCCCATCTGGTTCCCGGTGAATTTTCTCTTGATCCAGGCGCTCCGGCGCTACCACGGGTTTTACGGTGAGTCGCTCGAGGTCGAGTGCCCCACGGGCTCGGGGCGGATGATGACCCTCGGCGCGGTCGCCGATGAGCTCGCGGCGCGGCTGGTCCGCTTGTTCCTGGCCGATGAGCGGGGCGCGCGGCCGTGCCACGGCGAAGAGACGCGCTACGCGACCGACCCGGCCTTCCGCGAGCTCATCCTCTTTTACGAGCACTTTCACGGCGACACCGGCCGTGGCCTCGGCGCGAGCCACCAGACGGGCTGGACGGCGCTGGTCGCGACCTGCCTCGACTACCTCGCCGAGCGCCGCTAGGAGCAGCGCTCCAGCGCGCGAGCGTCCGGCGTGCTCGACGAGGGGCCGCTCTCGATGCGCCCTTCGACGCGGCGGCGCGAGCGTCGCCGGCTCGCGCCGCCGGCCGCGACGGACCGGCGGCATCCCGACGGCGCGGCTGGTCGCGGTGAGCACCGGATGAGCCCAGGCTCAGTCGGACCTCGGGAACGGCGCGTCGTAGCGGCCGTTGCCGTCGACGTCGATGAAGACCGGGTTGGTGAGCGCCATCGGGTAGATGCGAAACCCGCCCGGTTCGCCAGCGACCGGCGCGAGCGGTTGGTCGCCACCGGCGCGGAGCACCACGAAGGCGTCGCGCGTGACGGCGAGCTCGAAGTCGGCGCGGAGGCGCGCGACGGCGGAAGATGGCGGCACCATCCACCGCTGCGCGACGTGCCCGTCGACATAGAGGCGCACCCCCGTCACGCTCACCCACGGCGCGGCGTCGACCTCGAGGTGACCGCGGAGCTTGCCGCTCCGCTCGGTGACGGTGTCGCCGATGCCAGCGCCGTCCACCTCGAGGCGGAGGAAGGGTCCGGTGGTGAAGAAGGCGTGTCCTGCCTTGACCGCGCGCGCGAGGAGCTCAGGGGTGATCGCGGCAGGGACGTCCTTCGGGACCCGCACGAAGTTTCGCGGGTATCCGCCGATGTTGAAGCGCGGGTGGTGCGTGTCCGAGTTGCCGGTCCCGGTAAAGCGGTAGCCGTGCAGGATGAGGTGGAACCAGTCCGACAGCACGTCGTCGATGGCGTGCCGCTCGGAGTCGCGGAAGCCGTTCAGGATCTCGAGCGCGTCGAAGTCGAGCGAGGTACCGGCGGGGCTCAGGAACTCGGCGCGTGGCGCGTCGAAGTGACCACGATCGAAGTAGCCGAGCCGACCGAGCCGGGGGTGGTGCACGTCGATGAGCGCGGGCGGTGAGCGGCGACGCACGGCCTCGAAGATCTGCTTGGGTGTCTGCGACCTCACGGGGATCGCGCCGCCGTTCACCTGGCTCGGATCGCGCACCAGCGGGAACGCGCCGAAGTGACCCCAACTCCGCGTGGTGATCTCGCTGCCGATCACGCTGGTGACCCAACGGCCAGCGCCGAGCTCCTCGATGAACGGCGCGTAGTCGCTCACGAAGTTGTGGTCGGTCGAGACCATCACCTCGACGCCGTCGGACGCGAACTCGAAGACCCGCGCGCGCATCGGCACCTTGGAGTCCCAGGAGGCCGCGGAGTGGACGTGAAAATCGCCGCTGATCCAGCCGTCGGTCGGCACCACGTGCTGGAGAGTGACGTCGAGCACGGCGCCCCTCGAGCCGACCTCGAGGCCGCGCACCACGGCGCGTGTCCACTCGAGTCCGCGGCTCACGTAGACGTCATAGGTCCCGTGCGGGACGGGCACGCTGCCGGTGCCGCGCAGCGAGAACACACGCTCATAGGCAGCGACCGCGCCGTCGAGCTCCCGCGGCACGTCGGTCTTCGAGAACTCGGGGTCGGGCGAGCCATGGACCCCGAGCACGGTGAGCTTGCAGGGGATGAGCTCGTGGGTCGCCGCATCGCGCACCGTGAAGGAGACGCGGGACGACGGTCGCACCGGTCCGCGCTCCCGCACCACCGGCGCGGCCACCGGCGCGAACTCATCCTGCGGCTCGTGCTCCGCTGGCTCGCCCTCGGCGTCGCCGCCTTCGCGCGCACAGCCGGCGACTGCCAGCGCGAAGGCGAGCGGTGCGACCAGGCGGGACGCGGCCCTCACCCGGACAGCATGACGCGCTCTCCGGCCGCGTTCAACGGCGCGGCGTGGTAGCGTCGCCGAGCGTGGAGCTCACCGTCCGCCCCATCGGCGTCATCCGCTCGCCCTTCCGGGAGCGCGCGGACGCGCCGCGCCAGCCGAGTCGCGCGAGCGGCGCGAGCGGCGTCATCGAGCTCGACCCGGGGCACGGCTTCGAGGACGCGCTCGAGGATCTCGCGAGCTTCGAGTACCTGTGGGTCGTCTACTGGTTCCACGGAAACTCCGGCTGGCGACCGAAGGTCACGCCGCCGCGGAGCGCCCGGCGCCGGGGCGTCTTCGCCACTCGCTCACCGCACCGGCCGAACCCGATTGGGCTCTCGGTCGTGAAGCTCACCTCGGTGAGCGGGCTCCGCGTGTCGGTAGCGGGCGTCGACATGCTCGACGGCACACCCGTGCTCGATCTCAAGCCGTACCTCGCCTACGCCGATAGCATCCCGGAGGCGGGTGGGGGTTGGCTCGGCGCGGGGCCCGGGCGGACCGCGGGCGTGCTCGATCCGGGGCCGGCGTGGTCGGTGCGATTTGCACCGCTCGCCGAGGCGGAGCTCACGTGGCTGCGCGAGCGCTTCGGGGTGGAGCTCGCCCCAGAGATCGAGCGACGCCTCGCGCTCGGGCCCACTCCGCACGCCTATCGGCGGATCCGAAAGCGGCCCGACGGGAGCTTCGAGCTTGCGCTCAAGGAGTGGCGGGTGAGCTTCCGAGTGGAGGGCGAGCTCGTCGACGTCGAGCGGATCTCCACGGGGTTCCGCCCCGGGCAGCTCGAGGCGCCCGAGCCCGCGCTCGAGGCGCACCGCGCCCTCATCGCCACCTTCGGCGACGCCGCTCGCTGACAAGTTGTCACGGGAGCCAAGGGGCGCGCGAGATCCGCAGTCACAATGACAGCGCCGTCGGGTGACCGAGGCGCGGTTCCCCCGGATCATTCGAGAATTCAGGCACGGCACACGCCTTGCTAATCCTATCCCCGTCATGTCCGCTCATCGCTCGAGAGCTCGCCAACGCGGCGTCACGGTCATCGAGCTCGGTGCCGTGGTAGCGCTGCTCGCCGTGGTCGGCGGCGCGGCCGCCTTCGTGATGGGCCCGCGCCACACGGCCGACGAGACGCGCTCGGCGGTGGAGGCCGCGGAGCGCATCCGCCGCGCCGTCCTCGACTGGCGCACCGCGAACGGCTCGGGCTGCCCGACCATCAGCCAGCTCGAGTACGACAGCGCGCTCTCGAACGACACCGCCGCTGCCGATCCCTGGGGCGAGCGTTTTCGCGTGGTGTGCGACGGCAGCCAGGTGACGGTGCGCTCGGCCGGCCGCGACGGCAAGCCGGGCACCGGCGATGACATCGTCGCGGGCGGGCAGAGCTAGCCGCGCGAGGCAGCGAGCCGGCGGCGAAACGCGCCGAGCGCGTCCGTGATGCGGCCAATCTCCAGCGGGAACGTCATGTGTCCGCCGTCGATCCAGAGCACCTCTGGCTCGCCCCACTCGCGCCGCTGCTCTTCGGCTGGCCGAGCCGCGATGTATACGTCCTCGCGAGCGAGGACCCAGAGCTGACGCTCGGGCGGCAGGATCGGCGGATAGTGACCCCAGCGGAGGTGCTCGAAGAGTCGGCGGCGCTCCGTCTCGTGAATCCCCCAGCGCTCGAGGTCGTGCTTCACCCGCCACAGGATGGGCGCGTGCTCGACCGCGTCGTCGAGCTTGAGGTGCCCCATGAGCGGCGCGATGTAGTCGGGGAGCGGCTCGACGCACGCGAAGAGCATGGTGAGCGCGCCGCCGAGGCTGAGCCCGGTGACGCCGATTTCCTCGTAGCCCTGCTCGCGGAGCCAGGCCATCATCGTCCGCGCGTCGAAGAGCGCCTGCCGCACGCCCTCGATGGAGCGCACCAGATCGGCCGTCCAGAACAGCTCCCCCGAGAAGAGCGACCCGCGGGGCATCCGCTTGCCGTGAAACGGCAGCGAGACGTGCACGAGGTCGACGTCGAGCTCTCGCGCCCACTTGCGAAAGAGGGTCGCCTCCTCCGCCCACGAGCCGGGCTCGAGCCACCCGTGGACGTAGAGCAGGCACGCCCGCCGCTTCGCGCCCTCGGGCCGGACCCAGCGCGCCCACGCGGTGAGGTTCGAGCGGTACACCGTCTCGTGCCGCGCGCGGTACGCGGCGGAGATGACCTCATGTCCACTCGTCCAGCGGAGCGTCGTGGTGGAGAGCGCGCGATCGACGAGCGAGCGCGTTTGGACGAGGTCTCGCGGCAGCCGGGGCGCCGGGAACATCTCCTCGACGGGCAAGTCGAGATAGAGCCCGATGTCGGCGAGCGTGTTGTCTCTTGCGCCGCGCAAGTGGATGAGGCGCGAGAGTCCGCCCGCGATCCGGTCCAGGTTCCTTCCGTAGCTCATGTCGAGTTCGCCTCTCCTCGCATCCTCATTCGCGGGAACGACCGAGTATACCGCCGCCGCGCCCGCGATGGGCGCGCGAGCCACTCACCCGGCGACCGCCGCCGGTAGCTCTCGCAGCGGCGCGCGCCCGGGCGGCGCAGTGAGCATGGCCTCGGAGAGGTAAGGCATCGCCATGGGCATCAGATCGATGGTGGGGTCGAGCTGCTTGCCGAGCCCCTCGGCGACCAAGAGCGCGATGTTCACCACCGTGAAGGTCGGATCCACCTGCACCCGGTGCTTCCGCAGCACGTTCATCATGCTACTCACCGCTTCGCTGATCTCGACCTCCCCGAGCTTCTTGCCGTAGAGGCCCGCGAGGTTCTCCTCGACGTCCCGCTGATACGCCGCATAGTCCGGGGTCGCGACGCTGGGGGCGTAGACGTAGAAGAGCTCGGCCACGCGCGCGCTGTCCTGCTGCGCGAGCGCGAGGAACGTCTCGACCCAGGGGCGCAGCAGCTCGCCCGGAATGTCGGTCACCATCCCGAGATCGATGAGCACCACACGGCCGTCCGGCGTGAGGATGATGTTCCCGGGGTGGAGATCGGCGTGCACGAAGCCGTCGTGGAACACCATCTTCAGCACCGTCTCGCCGCCCACGCGCGCGAGCGCGGCGCGGTCGCCGCCGACCTTCTCGGGCTCGGTCGCCTTGACACCCTCGATGAAGTCCATGACGAGCACCCGGCGCGTGCAGAGGTCGTCGACCAACCCGGGCACGCCCACGTTGGGGACCCCGGAAAAATTCTTGGCAAAACGCCGATTATTGTCGGCCTCGGCGCGAAAATCGAGCTGCCCGCGGAGCGCGACCGCGAACCGCGCCACCGAGCCGGGCAAGCTCAGCATGCGGACCGTGGGGATACGGTCGAGGAGCCTCGCGCCAAAACTCAGGATGGACAGATCACGATCGACCTGCGCCTCCACCTCGGGCCGCTGAGCCTTGACCGCGACCACCCGTTCGTCGTCGAGCACTCCGCGGTGGACCTGCGCCACCGACGCGGCCGCGATCGGCATGGGCTCGAGCGTGACGATACGCGCACGCTCTCTCGGCGAGAGCTCTCGCGCGAGCATCGCCTCGATGGCCTCGAACGGCGCGGGCGGCACCGAGTCCTGCAGGCGCGCGAGGGGTTCGATGTAACCAGGGCCGAGCAAATCGGGGCGAGTGCTCAGGATCTGCCCGAACTTGATGAAGGTGGCGCCTAGCCGCTCGAGGAGCCGCGAGAGGCTCTCGCCGCGTAGCCGCTCGCGAGCCTCGGCGGTGCTCCGCCCCGCGAGCACGCGCCGCGCGAGGTAACCCGCGAGCGCGACGAGGCACACGAGCGTGATCGTGACGGTGCGAAGCCAAATGCGGAGGAGGCGCATCCGAGGCCGCCCCACCACTACCACACCCCATCATCCGAGATGGCCGCGGAAACGCCGCGAGACCACCCGGCGAGGGCCTTGCGCGCTCACGAACGAGGACTACCTAACCGGGATGGGGCGTCGCAGCTTGCCGGTGTGGCTCGAGGTCGAGGGCCCGCCGAGCTTCCCCGAGCCGCGCGAAGCGGACGCCGAGGGCCTGCTCGCAGTGGGAGGGGATCTCTCGCCGGAGCGGCTCACGCTCGCCTATGAGCGCGGGATCTTCCCGTGGTACGGCGCCTCGGATCCGCCGCTCTGGTGGAGCCCGGATCCCCGCGCCATCATCGAAGGGGCGGACCTCCGCATCTCGAGAAGCCTGCGGCGGGTGCTCCGCCACGGTCCCTTCACGGTCACGCGTGATCGCGCCTTCACCGAGGTCATGCTCGGCTGCGCCGAGCGCGAGGAGGGCACCTGGATCTTCCCGGAGATGATCGCGGCCTATACCCGGCTCTTCGCGCGCGGGCGCGCGAGAAGCTTCGAGGTCTGGCAAGACGGGGAGCTCGTGGGTGGGCTCTATGGCGTCCACCTCGGCGGGTTCTTCGCGGGCGAGAGCATGTTCCACCGGCGCACCGACGCCTCCAAGGTCGCGCTGGTCATGGCGGTGACCACCCTCTTCGACGCGGGCCTCGAGCTGTTCGACGTGCAGTTCCTGACGCCGCACCTCGCGAGCCTCGGCGCGCGCGAGCTCTCGCGCGCCCGGTACCTCGAGCGGCTCGCGAGCGCGGTCGCGAAATCGGTGACGCTCTCCGGGCCCACCGAGCTCGCCTGCGCCGTCTGAGCCGTGCGGTTTCAGCGCGACTCCGGGCGGAGGACCTCGACCAACGCCGCGATGAGCGCGCGCCGCGTCGCGCGAAAACGCGTCGGACGCCGCACGATGGCCTGGCTCAGCTCGAGCTCGAGGCCGATGAACGCGGCGGGCGGGAGCGCGCGGCGGAGCGTCTCGGCGAGGCCATCCGAGGTGCCGCGGTAGGGGTAATTCCGTCGCACGCGAAGCTCGGGCGCGCGGGCGGCGAGCGCGAGCGCGAGCGCGTCGGCGAGCGCGCGCTCGCGCGCTCGCGACGGATCGTAGAGGAGCCCGAGCTCGGCGCGACGCGGCTCGCCGTGGAAGATCGGCGTGAACGAGTGCACGGACAGGTGCACCGCCGGCGCGCGCGCGACCAGCTCCGTGACCTTTCGCCGGTAGGGCGCGTGGTGACGGCGCGCGATGGCGTCACGCTGCTCGCGCGGTAGCGCGCGGGTAAACTCCGAGAACTGCGCGGGATGCCCGGGCGAGCGATTCAAGTCCACGAGCAGCCGCGAGGTCGTCGCGAACACGTGATCCGCCGAGAGCGCTCGAGCGAGCTCTCGCGCGAGCACGAGCGCGCCCGCGTCCCAGCCACGATGGCTCGCGAGCAGGCGCGTCGCGCCGCGAAATAGCCCGGCGTACGCGGCCGGGATGCGGTTCCCGCCGTGCTCACAGCTCACCACGATATTTCGAGGGAAGGTCTTCACGGCGCGGAGAAGAGAGTGCCATGGTGGAGGCATTCGCTGAGTGAGCCGTAGACCTCGAAGATGCGCCCCGGGCTCGGCGCGCCGATCGCGCGCTCGATCCGCTCGGCGAGCGTGCCCTCGGAGAGGAACCGCTCGAACGGCGCCGCCCACTCGCCGCTGCCCGCGAGCAGGCCCTCGGCGACCAGCCGCTCGGCGATGGCTCCCCAGAGCGCGCGTCCGTCGACGGGGCCGCGCGCGCCAGCCCCGACCAGCGTGGCCAAATCACCATCATCCACGGTGGCGGCGCTGCCACCTGCGATGCCCGCGAGGAGCACCGCCTCGAGCCGGCGCTCGTCGAGCGCTCGCTGCCGGGCTCCCGGCGCCCAGCGCTCCTCGACCAAGGCCCGTACCAGCGCGACGATCACGCTCACCACGGCGAGGTCGGCCCGCGGGCACTCCTGCACGTCGAGCAACCGGATCTCGATGGCGGAGCGGTCGAAGCGCGCGATGGCACCGCGCGCGTTCGTCCACTCGGGGTCGAGCACGCCGTCCGCGTCGAAGGGCGCGACCGCCTCGGCGATGGGGCGAAAGATCCGCGCTTCATAGTCGGCCTGGGAGAACACCTGCTCGGGCACCACGTGCGCGGTGATCGAGGGGATGCGGCGGCAGTTCATCCGGTAATACTCGAGGCGATTGTCGGCGAGCCCGGTGAAGCGCCCCTCCACGAGCGGTGAGCTCGCCGCCAAGAACGGCAGGAGCGGCAAGACGAGCCGGATCGCGGCGTGGAGCCGGCCGAACTCCTGGTCGTCGCCGAACGGGAGGTTGATGTGCACGCTCTGCAGGTTCGACCACCCGTGCCCGCGGCAGTCGAAGATCCGGTCGAAGGTCTGGTAGACCTCGCTATAGTCGTGCGGCCAGAGCACCGTCTCGCGGTCCGGGTTCATGAGCGGGTGCATCGCGGTCGGCATGAGCCGGCCGCCGAGCGGCGCGAGCAAGTCGTCGATTCGGCGAACGTCGGCGGCGAACACGCTCGCGAGCCCGTCGAGGGTTCGCGCCGGACCGTTCGTCTTGAGCTCGACCACGTGGAGCACGAGCTCGTTCGACCAGGCGAGCGCGCCCCGCTCGATCTCCGACTCGACTCGGCCCACGGCTGCCCGGATGAGCTCGTCGCACACCGGCAAGACCGAGAGCCGCTCCCGATCGACGATCATGTACTCGATCTCGATCCCGGTCGCGGCGAACAGGCCGAGCCGTGCGGCGCGGGCCTCTCCTTCGTGCGTCATCGGAGCTGACTCCCTCGCTGTCGCGCCTCGAGCCGCTCGACGAACACCCGCATCACGCTCTCGTAGAGCGCGTCCTTGAGGACGGCGTCCTCGCAGCCGGCGTCGATCGATGGGTTGTCGTTGACCTCGACCACGTAGACGTGCCGGCCGACCTGCTTGAGGTCCACGCCGTAGAGCCCGTCGCCGATGAGCTCGGCGGCGCGGAGCGCGGTCTTTACGACCGCGGGCGGCGCCGCGTCGAGGGCAAGCGCCTCCACGCGACCGTAGCGGCGCGCGCCGCCCGGACGATTCTGGATGATCTGCCAGTGGTGCGGAGCCATGTGGTACTTCGCGACCCAGAGCGGTCGCTGACCGAGGACACCGACTCGCCAGTCGAACTCGGTCGGCATGAACTCTTGCGCGATGATGAGCTCCGAGCGCGCCAGCATGGTCTCTGCCTGGTGGTAGAGCGCGTCCGCGTCGGTGACCTTGACGACGCCCTGCGAGAACGCACCGTCCGGTTGTTTCAGGATGCACGGGAAGCCGAGCTCACGCTCGATGTCGTCGAGGTTGTCGCGGTGCATGATGACCGTCCGCGGGCAGGCCACCCTGTGGTGCTCGAGGAGCTCCTTCAAGTAGACCTTGTTCGTGCAGCGGAGGATGGAGTCGGGGTCGTCGATGACGACCATCCCCTCGGCGAAGGCGCGCCGCGCGAAGCGGTAGGTGTGGTGATTGACGTTGGTCGTCTCGCGAATGAAGAGCGCGTCGTACTCGGCGAGGCTCGCGTAGCCGTCCTTCTGGATGGTCGAGGCTTCCATCCCGAGGCCCTGCGCGGCCTTGATGAACTTCTGGATCGAGCGCTCGTTCGAAGGCGGCTCCTCGTCCTCGGGGTCCCAGAGGATGGCGAGCTCGTAGCGTGCGACGCGGCGGCGCGGCGACGACCAGCGCTTGCTGTCGAAGTACGCGGTGGCCACCTCGAGCACGAAGGGGTGGTGCGTCTCCGGGATCTCATCGGACGAAATCGGCACGATGCTCTGGAGGAACCAGTGGCCACCGCGCGAGCGCGTGAACGTCGCGCGGAGGAGCGGGACGTGAAAATGCTTGAACAGCCGCGTCGCCAGGCGGTCGTAGCGCTTGGCGAGGTTTCGTCCGAAATAGATGCTGAGCACGAACTGGCTCGACTGAATCGAGGCGAGGCTCTGCTGAATGAGCGCGTCGAGGTCGTCGGAGCGGATGCGGACGATCTCGGTCGCCTTGAGGTCCTGGATGGTCGCCACGTTGGGGACCGGCTTGTGCCCGCGCGCCGCGGCGAGGAGCGACACGTAGTAACCGAGGCTCTGGTAGCGGTAGGACTTGCAGAGGTTGAAGACCTTGGCGCCCCGGAGCGCGCTGAACTCCGGCCGCGTGAGGTAGCTCCGCGCCGAGACGACCTCGACCCCGGGGATCTCGAACGGCCACTGCTTCGGGCTATTGACGACGATCAGCGCCCGCATGTTCAACGCCTCTCCCGTAGGGTTCGATGATGACGAGGTTCGCGTCGTAGGTGATGATGCCGAGCAGGATCGAGTTCACCAGCCGGTCCATCCCGACCCAGTACTGGTGGCTGCCCGAGACGGGGTTCGCTGGCCACGGGTCGGCGACGAGCACGTTCCGATCGCCTACGTGGTACCCGCAGAGCACCACGAAGTGGCCCATCGGCGTCCCGCGGAGGTCGTCGAAGATCGACACCTCCTCGCCGCGCTCACGCGGGGTGCGATAGAGATACGTCGCGCTGAGGCCGGTGAGGATCGGCGCGCCTCGCTTGAGGAAGCGCCGGATCAAGGAGCTCGTGAGATCTTCGAAGCGGAGCTGGCCGCCCTGGCGCAGGAAATCGATATAGGCGCGCGACGCGAACACCAGCCGCTCATCGTCCGACTTGATCGCGATCTGCGACTCGAGCCGCTCCACGAGATCGACGTCCGCGCGGGTGAACCAGGTCGGGTCGAAGACGGTGAGGTTATACGTGTAGATGGTGACGCGATAGCCGCGCGCGAGCGCCTGGCTACCGAGCAGCACGCCGAGCGTGCCGCCGTTCTCCAGCCGCCGGGTCGCCGCGATGACCTGCTCGAGGCCGACTTGCTCGCCGTAATAACGATAGACCGCGTGCAGACAGGTCGGCCCGCAGGTGGAGTCGTCCGGCTGCGGAAGGATCTCGAGACGAAGCACCGATTCCATGACCGCGCTGAGCTCGCGCGCTCCTCTACCACCTTTCGCGGACGACACTTGGGTATCGCCGCGCGGCGGCGCGCGAGCCGACACGGGCGGGCCGCTCGATAACGCGCTGCGTCATCGTGATTCCGCGCCGAGCCGACAAACCCCCGAGCCATCCCCCGAAATGTCAGGCGCGACGCTCGGCCGACGCGGAGGCCCGAGCGGAAGCTCTCGCTTGCGCTCGCGGGCTCGGGTGCGCCAAGCTTCCCGCCTCGACGGTGCGCTGGTGGCCCATTTCCCGGCCTACCCGCCGCGCCACTAGGAGGTCGTCGTGCGTAGAGCGTTGATGGTGCTGGCCAGCCTGGCCATGGGAGTCGTCTTCTCGGGCTGCGGCTACTCCGAGGAGGAATGGCAGGCGCAGCTGGCGAAATACGGGCAGCTGAACAACCAGTACCAGCAAGAGAAGGACGCGCACGCCGCGACGCGCGCGGAGCTCGACAAGGTCAAGAAGCAGGTCTCCGACCTGAGCGCTCAGCTCAAGCGGATGGGCGTGGATCTCGAGAACCTGAACGCGCAGCTCCAGGCGACCGGCACCGAGAAGGAGAAGCTCTCGGCGAGCCTCGATCAGCTAAAGCAGGCGCTCGAGGAGTACAAGGCTCGCGCCGCCCAGCTCGAGCGCATCAAGCAGCGCTTCGAGCTCCTGAAATCGAAGCTGCAGAAGCTCACCCAGCTCGGACTGAAGGTCGAGGTGCGGCATAATCGCATGGTGATCTCGCTCCCGGGCGACGTGCTCTTCGCGTCGGGCTCGGACAAACTGCGTGACGAGGGCCTGAACGTCCTGAAGCAGGTAGCCGACGTCATCAAGGCGGACGCTCAGCTCGCGAGCCGGTACTTCCAGGTCGCCGGCCACACCGACAACAAGCCGCTCAAGGGCGGCCCGTTCAAGGACAACTGGGGGCTCTCGGCCATGCGCGCCCGGTCGGTGCTCGTCTTCCTCATCGACGCTCCGGACGCCAAAGAGGGCGGCGGAGGGCTCGACGCCTCGAAGCTCCACGCGGCCGGGTACGGGGACACCGACCCGGTAGCGGACAACTCCACCGACGCAGGGCGCCAGCAGAACCGGCGCGTCGAGCTCGTGCTCATGCCGGACGTCGAGGAGATGCTGGACCTCGGGAAGATTTGACGAGCTTGTCGCGCATTTCGGGCGCGCCTCCGGGAAACCGCGAGGCGCGCCCGCGCGTATCAGTGGGAGTGGACGGCCGCGGCGGCGCCGCCGTGACCGTCCGAGCGCTCCCGCGCCTTGGCCAGTAGCTCCGAGCGACTGGACCGGATTGGATTGTCGAGCGTGGACGCGGAGCGAGGGAGCCGAGCCGCCGAGCTCAGCGTCGAGGAGCTGATGGAGCGGTATGTCGACGGCGACGCCGCCTCCTTCGACGCCCTTTACGAGCGGCTGGCTACCAAGCTCTTCGGCTATCTCATGAGGCTCACCAGGAACCGAGAACGCGCGGAGGATCTCCTCCAGATCACCTTCACGAAGGTTCACCGCGCCCGCGCCCGCTACCTGCGGGGTGCGCCGGTGCTGCCGTGGATCCTGGCGATCGCGCGGCGGTCGTTCTACGACGAGCGGCGCGCGAGCAGCAGCCGGAACGAGAACCTGAGCGCCGACGGCACCTTGCCCGAGCCGGCCGTCGTCGAGGACGGCGTGCCCCTCGACGTCTCGGTGGCGCTCGAGCGCGCGATGGACGCGCTCCCCGAGGCTTACCGTGAGGCGATCCAACTCACCAAGGTGACCGGGCTCTCGGTCATGGAGGCGGCGGACCTGCTCGGCACCACCCCAACGGCCGTGAAGCTGCGCGTGCACCGGGGCTATGAGCAGCTCCGGCGGCAGCTCGAGCAGTTTCGGAGGGGAAGCCCATGAGCGGCGAGCTCGATGACCGCGCGGATGAGCTCCCCTGGCCCGAACCGATCGGTCCGAGCCGAGGCGTCTCGGAGGCGATCCGCGCCGAGTGCACCAAGGACTTGAAGTGCAGCCGCGGCTCGAGCGCCGGGAAACGGCTGCTCTTGTCGATGCTGATCTCGGGGTTGGCGCTCGGCCTCCTCACCTACCTCGCCTTCAGCCACACCCGCACCGACGGCGCGGTGCGCGCGGCGCTCTTCGGCGCGATCGGGTGGGGCGTCGTGCAGGCGGCGGTCCTCTTCGTCGGACTCGCGCGCCCCCCGGGCAGGCGTATCTCACGGGCCTGGCGCCTCGTCATCGCGGGTGGCGTGCCGGTCGCCTTCCTCGCGTGGCTCGCCTGGTCGGGTGCTGGTCGGCTGCCGTTCGCGACCTTCCTCCACCCGGACCACGTCCACCGCGCGCTCGACTGCGGCGTGCACGCGATCCTCATCGGGGCGGTCGCCTCGGTCGGGATGCTGCTGGTGTGGCGCGGAACCGATCCGCTCTCACCCGGGCTGTCCGGCGCGCTCGCGGGGTTGGTCGGCGGCTTGGCGGGCGCCGCCGCGGTCGGCGTGGCCTGCCCGACGGTCGAGGTCTGGCATCTCTGGCTCGCGCACGGGCTCGTGGTGATCTCGATGGCGGTTCTCGGCTTCTTCGTGGGTCGGCGATGGCTCGCGCCGTGAGTGAGCGAGACGAAGACGCCGCGACGACGGAGCCCCCTCGGCCGCCGCGGCGCAGCGAGCTCGGCCGCCAGCTCAAGTATGTCCTCTTCTTCGCCGCGGCCGTCGCGGTCGCGATGATGCTCTCGCGGCGGAGCTCGGGGCCGACCGAGGGCGTCGCTGCCAAGGATTTCACGCTGCCGAACGCCCAGACGGGCGAGAGCTTCCAGCTCTCCGCCCAGCGTGGAACGCCGGTGCTGGTCGAGGTGTTCGCGAGCTGGTGCGGGGTCTGCCGCCAGTCCGCACCCACGCTCGAGGAGGTCTCCCAGGCGAAGCGAGCGCGCGCGGTGCGATTCGTGGGCGTCAGCGTCGACGACACCGCGGCGCGCGCGCAGGCGGTGAAGCGAGCGTGGGGGATCCCGTATGACGTCCTCCACGACGACGGCAGCTTCGCGAAGAGCTACGACATCACGCTGCTCCCGACCTTCATCCTGGTCGACGACACCGGCCACGTCCGGCGCGTAGCGACCGGAGGGCCGAGCAAGGCCGAGCTCGAGCGCTGGCTCGACGAGGTCGGCGCGACGCGGCTTTGACGCTCAGGGGGCCGAGCCGCTCGGCGCCGGCGCCGCCGAGGCCGGTCCGGGAGCGGGCGGAGCCGCACCCTCGGAGACGAGCTCGCGCGAGGTGACCTTGTACACGCGCCCGTCCTGGACGAGCCGCATCAGGTACGT
This sequence comes from Polyangiaceae bacterium, assembly GCA_035063585.1. Taxonomy (GTDB): domain Bacteria; phylum Myxococcota_A; class Polyangia; order Polyangiales; family Polyangiaceae; genus JAPSGB01. The sequence continues at coordinate 76,150 of JAPSGB010000010.1, read as the reverse complement.
GCGCCTTCCGTCGGCACCGCCCTCGCTGGTGACTCGGACGATGGCGCCCGATGCGTCTCGCGACAAGACCGCGGCCGTGACGAGCACCTTGCCTTCGAGCGCCTTCTGCTTGGACTCGCAGGCGCTCTTGTCGGCCGCGCAGGCCTGACGAGCCTTGGCGAGCTCGGCGGCGACCTCACCGCTCGCGAGCTGGGCAGCCTGGTCGTACTGGCCGCTCGCCCAGCGCAGCTCGAGCTCGATGGCGGCGTCCTTTGGGTCGCGCGCGAGCTCCTCCACCGAGAGCGCACGGGGAGTGAGCGTCTGAGGAGGGTGAGCGTTGCACGCGAAGCGCGCCGCGCCCCACAGGATCAGCACGACCAGCGCGAGCGCACCGAGCAGACCCAAGGTCTGCAGGCTGGGCGCGTCGATCTCCTTTTCGGTCTTCGCTGGGGCTCGCGGGGTCGCTGCCGGACGAGCCGCCGCGCGGCGCGGACGCGACGGCCGGCTCGGGCGAGCCGCTGCGCGACGCGGAGGCGGCGCCGCGGCTTCTTCTTCGTCTTCTTCGTCTTCTTCGTCTTCTTCGTCTTCTTCGTCTTCTTCTGCGCGCGCCTTCCGCTGAGCCGGCCCCTTGGGCGCCTGCTCGCTCGCGCTCACGACCTCTCGCCGCGGCTCGTCCTTCGCGGGCTCGTCCTTCGCGGGCTCGTCCTTCGCGGGCTCGTCCTTCGCGGGCTCGTCCTTCGCGGGCTCGTCCTTCGCGGGCTCGTCCTTCGCGGGCTCGTCCTTCGCGGGCTCGTCGGCCGGGGTCTTCGGCATGGCGGGAGTCTCGTCGGCTCAGGGCCGCCGCGCAACCCGATCTCGGCCGACCGTGGTTTTGCCGCGGGCGTGCGCGCGCGACCGAGCCCGCGGGCCGTCAGAATCGGCGCAACCGGCCAGAGCGCCGAGCCGACCGCTCTCACCATGAAGTCGTCCCCGGCGTGGCTCGTCCTCCTCGTGGCGTCCCTGTCCGCCTGCAAGGGGGCCGCCCCGCTCCCGCCCAAGGCGATCGAGCTGAACCGCGCGGGCGTGGAGGCGCTCGCCGAGGGCGATCTCGAGACCGCCGAGGCCCGCTTCGAGCTCGCCCTCGAGTATAACCCGCACTTCGTAGAGGCCCTCGTCAACCAGGGCTTGGTCGAGCTCGAGCGCGGCAACTTCGATCGCGCGAGGCAGCTCCTCCACCGGGCCGAGCGCCTCAACCCGGACGTCGCGCAGCCCTACCATGGGCTCGGCGTGCTCGCAGAGCGTGAACATCGGCCAGATCTCGCCGCCGAGCGGTATCGCGAGGCGCTCCGCGTCGACCCCGGCTTTTCGCCCGCGCGATTGAACCTCGCGCGGCTCCTCTTCGATGCTGGGATGCTCGACCGCGCGCGGCTCGAGTTCAAGCGGCTGGTCGAGGTGGCTCCCGACGAGCCAGCCGGATACGCCGGTCTCGCCGAGGCGCTCTTGCGTCTCGGCCGTGTCCCAGAAGCCGAGCAGGCGGGGCGCGAGGGCGTGGCGCGATTCCCTGCGGACGCTCACCTCATCATCCTCTCGGCGCGCAGCGAGCTGCGTCACGGAAGAACCCAGCGCGCCGTCGAGCTCCTCACGCCGCTCGCGGTCGGGCGTGACGGCGTCGCCGCCGAAGCGCTGGCGTGGCTCGCCACCGCCGAGCTCTCGGCCCAGCGGCTCCGCCACGCGGCGGGTGCCGCGAAACGGGCGCTCGAGCTGTCACCCGAGGAGCCCGTGGCGGTCTACGCGCTGGCGCTCGCGCTCCACGGGCTCGGCGACGCGCACGCGCGCGAGTGGCTGCTCCGAGCGCGAGCCCTCTCGCCCGGCGAGCCGATCATCGAGGCGGCGCTCGCCGGCGGGCCCGCTCACTGATACGACGGGGGAATGACGAAGAACACGTCGCGGGGCTGGCCCACCACGAGTTCCTGGGCCTGCCCCTCATTGCGCGCGTAGACGACGAGCTGCGCCGTGACGATCTGTACGTCCGCCTTCTGCGGGCAGAGCTCGTTCATCTTGGGGACGACCCTGAAGCACACGCGAATGCCCGGCACGACGCCGGTGATCGTCTCGTTGTAGGTGTCAGGCGCGTCGATGGGCGGTGGGCCGCCGATCACGCCGCGAGCGCCGCTGTAGTAATCGCGCAAGGTGAGCGGATCGATCGTCTCGCAGAACATACCGGGCGCGGCTGGGTCCTCCACCTGACCTGGGGCGTTGACCTCGATGTAGCCGGTGTCGGGGTCCTGATAGTCCTCGGCGAGGAACGCGTCGATCGGATCGACGGCGACCGGACCCGAGCCCGGATCGCACGCGATCGGACCGAGCGCCGTCACCGCAGCCACACGGACCTCGAGCTTGATGCCCCTGAGGAGCGCCTTGATCCCCGAGCCCACGGTCGTGCTGACGCCTTGCCCCGCGTTCGGGGAGGTCGAGTTGTAGCCGCTGAAGATGAGCCGGCAGAGGGAGGGAGCCGCGCCCGAGGGCAGGGACGGATCTCGCTGGTCGGGGGCGATGGGGTTCCCGCCGAGATCCGTGTAGCAGTCGGTGCCTCCGCCGGGGAAAGCCGACGGTTCGACGTAGGATCGCGTGGCCGACGAGATGTAAGCCATGTCGCGATAGGGATCCTTGGTCACGCGCTGCGGGCCGCCATTGTCGAGTGAGATCCCGATGAATTTCGCGCCGTGGGCGTTCATCTCGGAGACCAGGTCATCCACGGTGGGCTGAACGCCCAAGGTGGGCGCGTAAGCGTCATGGAGCGTGGTCTTGTCGACGTATTTCGAATTGTGAAACGACGCGTCGGTCACCGAAATCAAGATGGCGAGCGCGTCGTCACGGAACCCGAGCCCACCGTAACCGCCCGAGGGCAGGCTGAACGGCGCGACGGAGCCACCGCCACTCCAGAGGATGGGGTCGTTGTCGAGCGCGCGGAAGAGCGCCGTCACCTGCGACTCGGGGAAGTCGTCGCCGCCGGTCGTGGTGAGCGCACCAACGGCCGCGAGCGTGTCACTCAGCTGATCGGAGAGGAACGCGCTGTTGCCCCCCGGCAGCCACACGGGGTGCTGCCCCGAAACCCCATAGGGCGACAGCGGGTAGTCGTCCTGTCCTAGCACTCCGAAGCGAGCGTCGGGCACATCCTTCCGGATGTCGGTGACGAGCGCGGTCAGGTTCTGCTGGATGTTCGTGATGGCCGGCCCCATCGAGCCGGTGGTGTCCACGACCAGGGCGATGTCGCCCTTGTTCAAGTTGGTGGTCAGCACCACGTCTTGCTGGGCGGGCTGCGGGGACTGCCGATACGGCATCACGAAGTAGTATTTCCCTCGCGATTGGGGCGTGTCGAACTGGTTGGTCGGGTCGCTGTCGAGGTTTACCTCGATGAGATCCGTGGCGCCGTCGCCGTCGGTGTCGGAAAGCAGGCGATCGGTCTCACCGATGTTCACCACGCAGTCGCCGTTCTTGTCTTCTTGCCCGTCCTTCAAGCCGTCGTTGTCGGAGTCGACGTCGAGAAAATCGTACTTCGCGTCGAGATCGGTGTCGACCGGCGGCTCCTTCACCTCGTGGTTCGGACCAGCCTCGCACACGTCCGGAACCCCGTCGTTGTCGCTGTCGGGATCGCGAAAATTCGGGAGCCCGTCGCCGTCCGCGTCTTCGATCCCTTCGTATCCGTCGCCGATGGTGTCCGCGTCCGAGTCGAAGTCGTTGAAGTCCGGCACCCCGTCATGGTCGGTGTCCACGGGCTTGCCGTTTACGAGCTCGTCCACGTCCCCGATGGTGTCGCCGTCGTTGTCGGAGTCGATGAAGTCGGGATCGCCGTCCTTGTCCAGATCGGACAGGCCGACGGTCGAATCGTAGGGCTGGCCATCCGGCGTGATCTCGTCGCGATCGGGGATGCCGTTGTCGTCACTGTCGAGATCGCGGTGGTTGGGCGTGCCGTCGCCATCGCTGTCGAGCGGCGGACTGCACGCGAACCGCGTTCCAGCCTCCACCAGGTCGGGGATGGTGTCGCCGTCGCTGTCCGCGTCGAGGTAGTCGGGGGTTCCGTCACCGTCGGTGTCGCGAGGACCGCCGGGGTCGTCTCGGCCCTCGTCGGCGTCGCTGATGTTGTCGGAGTCGGCGTCGGGATCCGAGCAGAGGGTGGGCGCCGCGCCGCCCGCGCCGGCCGTACCCCCCGCTCCCCCGCTGCCCGCAGCGCCTCCGCCGGTGCCGCTGGTTCCACCGGCTCCGCCGCCCGCGGCACCAGCAGCGCCGGCCGCGCCGCCGGAGCCGGTCGGAGCGGAGTCGGCTCCGCCGCCGCAGGCCTCCGTCGCGGCGGCGAGGGCGAGGACGAACAGGGCGGTGGCGATACGGCTGGAAAGCATGCGGCCTCCTCTGACTCGACGTCCGCTCGGAACACGCGACGCGCCGCGCGAGCGAGCTCCTCCTCAGTGTAGCCGAACCGAGGCCGCCCGTGGAGTCGAACGGGGCGCCGCGCGCCGATGAGGCGGGCTATGCTCGCGCGAGACCGAACCACGCGGCCGAATCGCTCGTGTCTCGTCCTTCTATCGCACATAGACTCACTCAGGTGCGGCTCGCTTCGCTCATCGCGCTCACGGACGCTCGCCTGCGTTCGCTCCGGAGCATGCGCTTCGCCCGCTTCGTTGGGCTCCTCATCATTCCGGTCTTCGCGCTCCCCATGGCGATCGTCGCCCGCCACGGCGGCGAGGACGTGCTCGACGCCGTGGCGCTGCGCGGCTTGGCGTGGCTCAGCTTCGGCGCGGCGGGGGTCGCCGCGCTCGGCGCGGCCGGCGATCTCGCCGGGCAGGATCGCGCCGACGGCGTCCTGGGGCTGGCGCTCCGGCGCGGGTATGGACCGAGCGAGCTCTCGCTCGCGCGTCTGCTCGCCACCATCTGGCGAATCGCGGTGGTCACCGGAACGCCGGCGCTCGTGCTGTGCGGGGTCGCGCTCGGGGCGAGCGGAGCCGGCCCGCTCCTCTGGCGCCGAGCCGCGCTCCTGCTCGCCGTGGTCGGCTACGTCGCGCTGCTCGCGGCCGTGCTCGGGGGCCTCGCGCGCTGGTCGGCCAGCGTGAGCCCGAAGCGCGGGCGCTGGTTGCTGTCGGTGCTCGTGCTCGGCCCCGAGCTCGCCCACGAGTTGTGGGAGAGCGTGCCCGGCGTCATCGACACGTTCGGATGGCTCTCGCATCAGCTCCTCCAGCTGGGCGCGGGGGTCGCGTGAGCGTGCTCGGCTTCGCGGCGGTGCGGGGCGCGCTCCTCGCCGGGCTCGACGCGAGCTTCGACGCGGGCCACGAGGTAGTGCTCGGCGCGCCGAGTGATGGCACCGCCGAGCTCGCGGAGCTCGCCGCCGGGATCTCGGCGCCCGCGCGCGGCCAGGTGCGGGTCGCCGGCGCCGACCCACGACGCGATCCCGCGACGCGCCGGCGTATCGGCGCGCTCTTGGCGGACGAACCGCTCCCGCTCGGCGCCACGGTCAGGCTCGCCGTGGAGCGGGCGCTCGCGCCGCGCCGCGGGGGAGCGCCTGCTGCCGAGCAAGCGCTCGCCGCGTGTGGCCTCGCCGCGTGGGGCCCGCGCCGAACCGACACCCTCTCTCCAGAGGAGCGCCGCGCGGTGGCGCTCGCGCTCGCGCTGGCGGTGCCGAGCCCCGCGCTCATCGTGCTCGTCGAGCCGCTCGCGAACCTCGAGGGAGTGGACACGAACGCAGTGCGCGCCCTGCTCGACGCACGCGCCGAGCAGGGCGCCTGCGTGCTCTCGCTCACCGCGAGCCCCCGCGACGCGGACGCGCTCGGCGGCACGCTCTCACTCCTCGAACGCGGGCGCATCGTGCGAAGGCCAACGAGCGCGCTCCCGCGCGAGCTGTCGCCGGGCTCGCCGTGCGAGCTTCTCGTGCGGAGCGCGGACGCGCGCAAGCTCGCCGCGCTCGTGATCGCCGATGCGCGGGTGAACGGCGTCGCTTGGGACGAGCTCCGCGCACCGAACGAGCTGCGCGTCCGCGGCGCCGACGCGGACGCGCTCGCGCTCGCCGTGATGGGCGCGGCGCGGGACTCGGGCGCTGCGCTCGAGGCGCTCGCGCTCGTGCCTCCGGAGCTCGAGCTGGTGCGCGCCGCGACGACGGGCCTCGCGGAAGCGGCTCGCGAGGCCGCGTACCGGGCTTATGTCGAGGCGGCGCGGCCACGCCCCGCCGCGGCCGCGCCGCTCTACGCCGCGGCTCCCGCGTGCGAGGTCGCGACGGGGCGTGACGAGCCGGCGGCGCAGGCGGCGCCGACCGGAGCGGAGGAGCCGTGAGCGCGTTCCTCGGCGGCGCCACGCTCGGCGCGACGCGGCTCCGGCGCGCGTCGTCGCTGCTAGCCACGCTCGTGGCGTTCGCGCTGGTCGCGCTCGACGCGGCGCTCGAGCGCCGCGTCGCGGGGCGCGCGGCCACCGATCACGCGCTCGTCGGCGCAGTGTTCGGCGTCGCGATACCGCTCCTCGCGTACTTGACCTCGGAGCGCGTCTCTGGCGGCGCGCGGCTCGACGACTCGCTCGACGCGCTCGCGCGACACGGCGCGAACCGACGGGGTCTGGCCCTCGGCGCGCTCGCGCTGTCTGCGGCGCTCATGGCGACCGCCGGCGCGCTCCTCGCCGCGGAGGCGACCTGGCTCACGGGTGGCTCGGACGCGCGGCTCTCGGCGGGGCTCGGCGCGCTCGCAGGAGCGCTCTACGCCGCATGGTTCGGGGCGGCCTCGACCTTCGGGCGCCGCGGCGGTGGGCGCGCGTGGGCGCTCGCGCTCGACTGGCTCCTGGGCTCGGGGGCCGCCGCTTCGGCGCTGCCCTGGCCGCGCGGACACCTCAGGAACCTGCTCGGGGCCGAGCCGGTCCTCGAGCTGTCCCAGCGGAGCTCGAGCTTCATCGCGCTCTGCATCGCGCTCGTCTGCGTCGGCGTGATGGTCCGTCGCACCGCGCCCTGAGACGAGCGCGAGCGCCCGGCACGGAGCGGCTCGTCGGCCGCGTCATCGGGGTGGCGAAGCGCGCGCACGCGCGCTATAGGTTGCCGGCCGTGCGCGGGATAGTGCTTGCGTTCGAGACCTTCGAGTCGCTCTCGCTCGAGGTGGAAGCTGGGGAAGGCGAGCAGGAAATCGCGCTCTCGACCTGCGAAGGGCTCCGTGACGGCGAGTGGGTGCTCGCGACCTTCACGATCGGCGAGGAGTCGATCGCCGTGGCGGCTTGCGCCGTCGATCGCGGCGATGGCGCGATACGCCTCACGCTCGAGGGGCGCGACTGGAACATGCTGTCCGACTTCGCCAACGCCGACGGGCCACCGTCCATGCCGCCGGCGAGCCTCACGATACCGGTCGAGGTCGCGGCGCCTCCCGACACCCGCGTGATGGTCGTCGACGACGACCTCGAGTGCCGGAACGTGATCGGTCGGATGCTACGCGGCGCCGGCTTCGAGATCGCCACCGCTGCGAGCGCCGAGGAGGCCTTCGATCGCCTGCGCGAGCTGACCTGCGACCTCATCGTGCTCGACTGGAACCTGCCGGGGATGACCGGCGTCGACTTCTGCAAGCGCCTGCGGCGCGAGCGTCCGTTCGGGCACGTACCGGTGCTATTTCTGACCGCGCTCTCATCGCGGGCGGACGTGAAAGAGGCGTTCTCCGCCGGAGCGGACGATTTTCTGAGCAAACCGTTCCGTGCGCCGGAGCTCGCGGCCCGCGTGCTCGGGCTCTTGCGCCGTTCGCGACCGCCCGAGTCGCCGACCTCGCGCGGCTGATTCACTGCTGCGAGCGGAAAGCCTCGGCCGGACGGAGACGCGCGGCGTACATCGCCGGCCACACCGTCGCGATCAGACACACCACGATGGCGAAGACGCCAACCATCGCGAAATCGAAGTAATTTACCTGAACCGGCAAGTGCGAGATGAAATAGACCTTCGGGTCGAGCGGGAACGCGTAGACGAGCAAGCCCTTGCACACGCCGATCCCCAGGGCGAGCCCGAAGAACGCGCCGATCACGCCGATGATGGCGCCCTGATAGAGAAACGAGCGCAGGATCGCCGTGTCGGTCGCGCCCATCGCCTTCAGGACCGCGATCTCACGCTTCTTGTCGAGCACCACCATGATGAGGGTCGCGATCACGGTGAAGGCGGCCACGATGATGATGAGCGCCAAGACCAGGCTCATCATGATCTGCTGGATGCGGAGCGCGGTGAAGAGCCCATGGTTCAGCTCTTCCCAATCCATGGTGTGGTAGATGCCGTTCGAGAGACGCCGGTCGATGTCCCGCGCGATGCCCTTCGCGCCGTCGATGTTCGAGACCTTCATCTCCACGCCGGTCACGCTGTCGCCGGCGTCGTAGAACGCCTGTGCCTCGTAGAGATCGGTGTAGACGAGCTTCGAGTCGTACTGATCGAAGCCGGCGTCGAAGATGGCGATCACGCGGAATTGCTTGGCCACCGGCGCGCGAATGGAGCCTCGAGAGTAGGTGTAGCCGATGGTCGGTGAGGTCACCTGGACGCAGTCGCCGAGCCCGGCCGCGAGGTTCCTCGCCAGGGTCGCGCCGATGATGATCCCGGGAAGCTTCTTCACGGCCTCCGGGCTTCGGCACGGATCGGGATCGACCTCCTCGGGTAACTCCTCGTCGTCGCCCGGGAGCGCGCTCTGATAGCCGCCCTCGGGCACCACGTTGCCCCGCGGCGCGTCGGGCGGGAGCGCGTCGCTCGGCGCGTCCTCCGGCGAGGCTCCCTGAGGGGCGTCCGCGGAGTCGCCTCCGTTCGGCGGCGCCGCCGCTCCGGGGTCCTCTTCATCGTCGAGCTCGTCCTTCAGGGCCTTCAAGAGTGGCTTCCGGTCCTTGGGAGCGGCGGGCTCGGCGCCGAGCGCCGTACCGTCGTCGAGGAACGAGTCGCGACGACGCGCGGGCGGCTTGGCGTCGGGCAGCCTGAGCCCCTCGAGGCTGCCCGCGACGATGTGCTTCGGCAGATCGAGCACGCCCGGCATCAGCTTCGGATCGACCCCCTTCAGCAGCACGCCGGTCGCGGTGCGCGCGCCGTGGGTCACCATCATCGGGTTGATGACGAAGGGAGCGATCCCGATCACGCCGGGGACCTTCCTCATCTCGTCCATGATCTTCCGGTACTCGCGAAAATCGCTCGAGTACTTGAGCACCAGGACGTGCGCGTTCACGCCGAGCACCTTGTCCCGGAACTCGGCGCGAAACCCACCGGTCACGCTCATCACGGTCGCGAGCGCGGCCACCCCGAGCGAGACGCCGATGATCGCGAACATGGTCCCGACCGAGACGAACGCCCGCTTCCGCGAGCGCATATAGCGGAGGGCGAGCTCGACCGGGAAACCCATGGGCGCTCGGGGTGTAGCAGAGCCACCGCGAGACCGGCACCAGCGCCGTGACACGCCGGATCAGCCGACTATGCAATAATTGCACAGCTTGCGGCGTGACTGGTGTTAAACCTCGGAGGAATTGGTGCGCGTCGTAAGTGCGCTCCGGGTGCGGATCTTGCACGAGGGCGGAAGCGCTTTTTGCCGCCTGGGACGTCAGAGGATATGGGTCGTGCTCGACCCGGAGGCTGATTCCTCGCACGCCCCACCTGAGCCAGGATCGACCCCGACCCTAGACGAGACGCCTCGAACCTCCGCTGACCGAGAGAGCCATGGCTGACGACGAGCAGCAAGCCCCCCCCGATGAGAACGGCGCCGCGCTCGCCCCGCGCACCGGGATGAAGCTCGCCACGGTCGCGCCGAGCGGTTCGCTCGCGGACGTGGACGTCGCGGAGCCCACCGACGAGCCCTCCGGCCCGCCCCGCGTGATCGATCCCTATCTCGGCTGCGTCATCGACGGCCGCTACAAGGTCGAGGCGGTGCTCGGCGAGGGCGGCATGGGGGTCGTCTATCAGTGCACGCACAAGATCATCGGCAAGAAGGTCGCGATGAAGGTGCTCCGCGCCGATTTGGCGCGTGACTCCGAGGCCACCGAGAGGTTCTTGAACGAGGCGAAATCGGCGTCGGCCATCGGCAACCCGCACATCATCGACATCAGCGACTTCGGCCAGCTCCCCGACGGCTCGACCTACTTCATCATGGAGCACCTCGACGGCGTGGCGCTGAGCAGCGTCGTCGCGAGCAGCGGCGCGCTGCCGGTTCCTCGCATCACCCATCTGGCGCGCCAGCTCTGCGAGGCGCTCGCGGCCGCGCACGAGGCCGGGATCGTGCATCGCGATCTCAAGCCGGACAACATCTTCCTGGTCGCGCGCGGCGCGGACAAGGACTTCGTGAAGATCCTCGATTTCGGGATCGCGAAGGTGAGCCACAGCGAGGGAAGGCTCACCCGCGCGGGGGCCGTGTTCGGCACGCCGCACTACATGTCTCCGGAGCAAGCCGCCGGAGCGCCGGTCGATTATCGCGGAGACATCTACTCGTTCGGCGTCATCGTCTACGAGCTCGCGAGCGGCAAGCTCCCGTTCGACGCCGACAACTTCATGGGGATCCTCACCCAGCACATGTACAAGGCGCCGGTGCCGATCCGCGCCTTGGTGCCGGAGCCGCAAGACGTCCCGCCGGGCCTCGAGGCCATCGTGCTGAAGTGCCTCTCGAAGCGGCCCGAACAGCGCTACCAGACGATGAACGAGGTGCTCGCCGAGCTCGAGCGGCTGGAGCAGGGGCTGGTGCCAGAGGCGGTCACCGAGCTGATGGCGCGCTCGGGCGGCTTCAACGTACCGGCGGACTACTTCAAGAAGGACGCGCGCATGCCCGCGCCGGTCCCGGCGTCACCCCCGCTGGGCGTGCCGGTTGCGCGCGCGAAGTGGCCGCTGCTCTCCGGGATCGTCGGCGTCAGCGCCGCCGCGCTCATCGTGGTCTTCATCTTCGCGAAATCGAGCACGAGCCCCGCGGCGCCATCGCTCGCGCCCTCTGCGACGGCTGCACCGCTCACCACGCCGAGCGCCGCGGAGCCTACCGCCGCCTCCACCGCGAGCGCGCCCGCTCCGGAGCCGAAGATCCAGGTGGCGCTCGCCATCCAGCCGATCGACGCGCACGCCTTCATGGGCGACCGAGATCTGGGCCCGAGCCCGGTCTTGGTCGAGATCCCCAAGGGCGCAAGCGTCACGGTCGAGCTCCGCCGCGAGGGCTACGAATCGAAGACGCTCGAGCTCGATGGCTCCAAGCCTCGTCTGCTCGAGAAGCTGAAGCGCTCGCCCGGGAACACCAAGCCGGCGGCCGGCCCTGCCAAGCCGGCTCCGACCCCTTCGAAGCCGCATTCGGGGGTCGGCGGCGGCGAGATCGTGTACCCTTGGGCGAAGTGAGCGTCCTAGGCTATCACCGCGTCGGATGATCGACGCCTCGGGCCTGAACCGGAAGATCCCGCGCGACGTACGCGGACTGTGTCAGCGCCTCGCCGAGGCCGGTCATCGCGCGTGGGTGGTGGGCGGCTGCGTGCGCGACGAGCTGCTCGCCGAGCCCGGAGCCGCCGGGTCGGGCCGCGCGACGCCGCTCGAGCGTCATGACTGGGACATCGCCACCGACGCGCGCCCCGAGCAGGTCACGCGGCTGTTTCGCCGGGTGATCCCCACCGGCATCGAGCACGGCACGGTGACCGTGATGCTCCGCGAGGTCGGGTACGAGGTGACCACGCTGCGCGGCGAGACGACCTACTCCGACGGCCGCCGCCCGGACGCCGTGTATTTCGTCGACGACATCGTCGCAGATCTCGCGCGACGCGACTTCACCATCAACGCGATCGCCTACGATCCGCTCGCCGACCAGCTCATCGATCCCTTCGGCGGCATCCGGGATCTCGAGGCGCGCGTGCTCCGGGCGGTCGGCGATCCGGCCGCGCGGTTCGCCGAAGACGGTCTGCGCGTGCTCCGCGGTGCACGCTTCCGCGCGGTGCTCGAGGTCGAGTTCGAGCCCTCGACGCTCGCCGCCATCCGCCCGAGCCTCGCGAGCTACCGCAAGGTGAGCCCCGAGCGCATCCGCGAAGAGTGGCTGAAGACGATGCGGGCCGCGCGTCCGAGCCGCGCCTTCGAGGTGATGCGCGAGCACGGCATGCTCGAGATCACCGCGCCCGAGCTCATGGAGACGGTCGGCTGCGAGCAGAACCGCTTCCACGCGTACGACGTCTGGGGTCACACCATGGCGTGCCTCGACGAGTGCCCGCGCGACCCGGTACTGCGCGTGGGCGGCTTGCTCCACGACGTCGGCAAGCCGCGCAGCCGCGGGCAGAGCGAGCGCACCGGGGACTATACCTTCTACGAGCACGAGCGCATCGGCGCGGAGATGGCGGAGCCGTTGCTCACCCGCCTTCGCTTCTCGAACGACGAGCGCGCGCGCATCGTCGCGCTGGTCCGTCACCACCTCATCGTGTACGACGAGTCCTGGAGCGACGCCGCGGTGCGCCGCTGGGTCCGCCGCGTCACCCCGGAGCTCCTCGACGACCTGTTCCTGCTGAATCGCGCCGATGTCATCGCCAAGGGCACCGGCGCCGACGACGATCTCGCGCGCTCTCGCGAGCTCCACGAGCGCGCGCTCGGGCTGATGGCCGCGGGCGCGGCGCTGACCGTGCGCGATCTCGCGCTCGATGGTCGCGTGCTCATGAGCGAGCTCGGCCTCGCGCCGGGCCCGGTGCTCGGCGAGTTGCTCCGCGCGCTGCTCGAGGCGGTCACCGAAGAGCCCGAACTCAACACGCGCGAGCGCCTCGTGGAGCGTGCTCGCGCGCTCATCAGCGAGAGCGCCTGAGGGTGTCGATCGGGGCGGCGCGGTTCCGCGCCGGACCGACACCCCCTCCCTCGGGTGGGCTCAGGCGCTCGGGGCTGGCTTGGGGGCGCCGAAGATGCTCGCCGGGCGCTTCTTCTCGCGGGCGGCCTTCTGCTTGTCTGACCAGGACGGGATGACCACGCGCTGGCGCGCGGGAAGCTCGCGACCGTCGAGCGCCGCCTCGATCTCCTCGGCATCGAGCGTCTCGCGCTGGAGGAGCGCCTCCGCGAGCCGGTCGAGCTTGTCGCGATTGCCGCTGATGAGCTCGCGGACGATCTTGTACTGCCCCTCGACGATGGCGCGGATCTCCTGGTCGATCTCGCGCGCCGTCTCCTCGGAGTAGTCCTCGCGACGCGAGGTCATCTCGCGGCCGATGAACACGCTCTCCTCGTTGTCGCCGTAGGCGACCGGACCGAGCCGATCGGTCATGCCGAGCTCGCACACCATGGCGCGCGCGACCCGCGTCGCTCGCTTGATGTCGTCCTGGGCGCCGGTGGTGATTTCTCCGAAGACGACCTCCTCCGCGACGCGGCCGCCGAGCGCCATGGCGATGCGCGCCAGCGTCTGCTTCTTGGTCATGAGGTGACGATCCTCGGTGGGCAGGAACTGCGTCACGCCGAGCGCCGCGCCGCGCGGGATGATGCTCACCTTGTGGACCGCGTCGTTGCCCTCGATGAGCTTGCCGACCAGCGTGTGGCCTGACTCGTGCCAGGCAGCCACGCGGCGCTCGGGATCGCTCATGACCATGGAGCGGCGCTCGCTCCCCATGAGCACCTTGTCCTTGGCGAGCTCGAAATCGACCATCCCGACCGCGTCCTTGTCCTGGCGGGCAGCGAGGAGCGCGGCCTCGTTGACCAGGTTCTCGAGATCGGCGCCGACGAAGCCGGGCGTACCGGCGGCGAGCGTGCGGAGATCGACGTCGGTGGCGAGCGGCACCTTCTTGGTGTGGACGCCGAGGATGCCCTCACGCCCGCGGATGTCCGGGCGAGGCACCGTGATGCGTCGATCGAAGCGCCCCGGGCGAAGGATCGCCGGATCGAGCACGTCGGGGCGGTTGGTGGCCGCGATGATGATGACGCCCTCGTTCGACTCGAAGCCGTCCATCTCGACCAGGAGCTGGTTCAAGGTCTGCTCGCGCTCGTCGTGGCCACCGCCCAGCCCGGCGCCGCGATGACGACCGACCGCGTCGATCTCATCGATGAAGATGATGCATGGCGCGTGCTTCTTGCCCTGCTCGAAGAGATCGCGCACACGGCTCGCGCCTACCCCGACGAACATCTCTACGAAATCCGAGCCCGAGATGCTGAAGAACGGCACGCCGGCCTCGCCGGCGATCGCGCGCGCGAGCAGAGTCTTGCCCGTCCCGGGCGGCCCCATCATGAGCACGCCCTTGGGGATGCGCCCCCCGAGGCGTTGAAATTTCTTCGGATCCTTCAGGAACGCGATGATCTCCTCGACCTCGTCGCGAGCCTCGTCGATGCCGGCGACGTCGGCGAAGGTGACCTTGTTCTGCGACTCGTTCAAGAGACGCGCGCGGCTCTTGCCGAAGCTCATCGCCTTGCCGCCGCCCGCCTGGAGCTGGCGCATGAACAGGTAGAACATCACGAGGAGGAACACCATCGGAAGGAGGATGGTGAGCGCGCTCGTCAGGATCGGGCTCGCCTCGTCCTTCTGATAGGTGACCTTCAGGTTCGGTTTTGCGAGGAGCTCCTCGACCGCGCGATCGGCGCGCTGCGGCCCGATGGCGACGCCGCGCTCGGGACCGCCCTTGGCGCCCGGGTTCTTGATGGTGAAGCTGTACTCGCGATCCTTGATCTCGACGGCGTCGACGTGAGGCTTGTCCGCCGGTGCGTTCACGAGCGCGATGAACTCGCTGAACGGCATCGGCTGCTTCTGGGGGCCGTCGGGGCTCAGGAACTGCCAGAGCGCCAGGAAGGCGACGATCAGGACGACCCAGAGCAGGAGGGTCTTGTGCGGCTGCTTCACGGTTCAGGTTCCTCGAATGTCGGGCCGACGTCGTCTGGCCGGGGTGATGGAGCATGCCACCCGAACTTCCGCGCGTCGATTCACGAGCGCGCCCCGAGCGATGGGTCGGGCGCCGGGTAACCCAGGAGAGTTAACTCCTAGAGCGAGGTTTGGCATCCCCCCGCCGGCGACTTCCCGCTACCGAGGCGGGCGGGCCGAGCAGCACCGGGGTGCGCGTCTGGCGGTCGAGCGCGAGAATCCGGCCGTCGCTGAGGGGGATTCGAGCCTCGAGGAGGCCCAGGGCCTGGGCCCGACGGAGCGCGCCGAGCTGTGCGCGGCCGAGCGCGAGCGGCCGCCCGTCCTCGCCGAGCACCACCGGCGCCGGCGGGCCGCCCAGCTCGTCGGCGAGCGCGCAGAGGTGCTCCACGATCCGCGGAGAGGCGGCCTCGAGCAGCGGCAAGACGTCGAGCCGGACCCGGACTCGAAGAAATCGCCGGTCCTGGTTGGACGGATCTCGCGCGAACGCGAGCCCATGGCGGCCGAGGTGCGCCTCGATCGCGGCGCGCCGCGCGCGAATCAGCGGGCGGATCCGGCTCCCGGCCCGGGCCGGGAGCACGGCGAGCCCGCGCGGCCCGGCGCCGCGGAGCAGCCGGAGGAGCACCGTCTCGGCTCGATCGTCTGCGTGATGCGCGGTCGCGATGAGCGCGGCACGGCACCGCTCGCGCGCGCGCTCGAGCGCCGTGTATCGCTCGTGGCGCGCGCGCGCCTGGAGGTTCCCGCCCGGCTCGACGCGAAGGATCGTCCGCTCGAACCGAACGCCGAGCCTCCGGGCGAGCTCGGCGGCCGAGTCGAGCTCCGCGGCGGCCTCCGCGCGGAGCCCATGATCGACTCCGTGCGCCTCGAGTTCGAGCCTGAGCCGAGGCGCGAGCCGCGACAGGACCGCCAGGAGCGCGGTGGAGTCTGCGCCGCCGGAGACCGCGACCAGCACGCGCTCTCCCGGGCGCACGCCGCACTCCTCGCGGAGCGTGCGCTCGGCGAGCGTGATGAGCGACGGCGGGTGCGAGCGGGTCACGCGAGCTCGAAGAGCTTGCAGAACTCGAGCGCATCCCCGCGCGCGAGCCTCCGCGCGCGGTGCGGAGCGGTCGGGTAGCCCGCGGAGCAGCCCTCGCTCTCCGGCTCGTAGTGCACGCAGCTCTCGCACCAGAGGCGGAGCTCGCAGGCGTCGATTTCCCGGAGCAGCCGCTCGTCGACGCGTGTGGAGGCCATCGCCGCGGCCGCTACTTCTTACACGATAGGAGCGCCCAACCGCCGGTCGGCACGCCCTCCGTGAGGGCCAGCGTGCTCAGCCACACGACCGCGACGCGCCCCCGGGCGGCCGCGACCGCGACGCGGTTCCCGTCGAAATCGCTCAAGCTCGCCTTCCCGAGCGTGTCCTTGAACTGGACCTCGGTCGCGCCCGTGGTCGAGACCGCGGGCAGCGTGGTCGCGCCGTCGATGCGGTAGAAGGTGAGCCTGCTCGACGCGGCGGTCGCGACGATGAGGCGATCATGGGCGAACGCGACGTCACCGCTCGTGAAGACGCCGCCCGCGATGGTGCTCTGGCCGATCTTTCCCCCGCTCGCGTCGGCGACCAGCAGGGTGAGCCCGGCGCCGCTGCCGGGCACGACCGCCGCGACGCGCCCGCCTGCCGCTGCCAGCGCACCCCACGGCGAGTCCGGGAGCAAGAACTCGACGGGGCCGGCGGCGCCGGCGTCACCGGCGTCGCTGCCCGCATCCATCGGTGGGGCGCCGCTGGTGTCGGTGACGAGGAGCACGTCGGTTCCACGAGAAGAGATGCGCCCGAGGACGGCTTGGAGCTTGTCGGTCGTGGCCACCATGCCGTAGTCGGCCGGGTCGGAGAAGACCGAGACGGGGCTGCCCGAGAAGCCGTTGTTCTCGAGCTTGCCGAGCTGCACGATGGCGGTCCCCGAGTTGACGGCGCGGAACGCGAGATCGAACCCGCTGTCCGGGCGCACGCTCAGGCTATGCCCCTGCGCGAGGCGAAGCTCGGTGAACGCGGGGTTTCGCAGCGAGTTGGGAGCCTGCATCGCGCCGGTCGGCGCGATCCGCAGGAACGCAGCGCCCGCTCCTGCGCCCGCTCCACCGTCCTCGGGCGTGCAGTTCTGCAGCGCCGAGACGAGCTGCCCCTGAGCCCCTGAGAAGGCCAAGCCGAGCCCGTCGGTCGGTGCCGGCATCGACGAACAGCTAGCCAGGCCCATCGTGGCGGACTTGCCGAGCGGCCCGCCGTCGGGGAGCGGGATCGCGACGACCTGCAGCTTGCCCGTGGAGGGGTCGAACTGACGATAGGCGAGCACGAAGCCGTCGTCGGTGGCGGCGATGGCCGGACCGCTCACCTGCGCGTCGGACGACGGCGTCGGGGGCAGCGACCCCGACGCTACTACGGACAGATCGCAGTCGCCCCCGCCTCCTCCGTCCGTGGAGCCAGCTTCGCCGACGCAGCGCCCGGCCTCGCACACGAGCGGGTCGGCGCAGCCCGGCAGCGGCGCGTAGGGGTCGCAGACGTTTCCGTGCGGGTGCGCGCTCGTGCTCCAGGCGCGCACCGAGACATTGATGCGCCGGACGTTGGTCAGATCCGCGCCGGTACAGCCCATGGCCAAGACGCCGCAGTCGCTGTCGCGAAGCAGGACCCCGAACCCGTAGACGTCCTTGGAGAGGTCGCCGATCTCGGGGAGCGGCGCGCTCGCCTCGACGACCGCGCGGTAGGTCGCCTTCGAGGTGTCTCCGGCGATGAGGTCGTCATCGGGCGGACACCCGCCGTTGAAGACCGCGACCTCTACGTACGCGGCCGCCTGGCGGAACGATTGTCCACCGTCGCACGGGGCCCGGGCGCAGTCCGTCCCCTCCGCAGGGGCGGAACCGATGCAGCCGTCGACGAGCACGAGCTCGACCGCGGGGTTCGACGCGCACGACGCGAACGGGAGCCCGGCCGTCAACGCGATGCCGAGCGCGCCAAGACGCTTGACCAGTCTCATGTCGATGTCCTGTGAGCGATTGGGCGCCCTCGCCGAGCCGGCTTCATGAGCCCATCTTCACGCGACGAGCCGTCGTCTGGCCAGATACGATCGTCACACCGATGGAGGTCGTCTTGCCTCCGCCGCGAAGCGTGACCGAGTGGCTGCCGGGTGGGAGGGCCGCGCGGACCACCGGTGACGGCCCCAAGTTTCGCCCTCCCGCCACCACCGCATCACACGCAGGGTCGCAGACCACGGTGAGGAAGCCCGGCCCCGCGCTCGCGGCCGGCGGCTTCGCGGGCGCCGGCGCCGCTGGCGCGCCAGCCGGCGCCGTGATCCGCGGAGGCGCGGGAGCCCCGCCCGCGGTCGGCCGAGGCTGCTCCTTCGGAAGGCTCGTGAGATCCACCGGCCCGTCATCCTTGGGCTTCGCAGGCGCGGCGGGCTCGACGACGGCGGACCCGGTCGGGGCGAGCGGGGTCGGAGCGGCTGTCGTCACCGCGGCTGGCCCCGGCACCACCGCCGTCGCGAGGGGCGGCGCGACCTGCGGGCTGGGCGCTTGCGCCTGGCCTCGGTCGGTGACCTTGATGACGACGACGGCGACGATGACGAGCGCGAGGAGCGTCGTGACCGCAGCGATCAACGTGACCCACACCTTCGAGGCGTCGCGCCGGCCCAGCTCACCGGAGTAGCCCATCGCGCCCGGCATCCCGCCCGACATCGGCGGCATCGAGGAGTAGCCCGGCGGGACGCTCTGCTGCGGCCCGCCCATCCCGTAGGGCGCGCCGTAAGGCGTATGCTGGGCGTATGGGCCCGCTCGCGGCGGCTCGGGCGTCATCACCGCGGGGGAGACCACGACCGCCTGCGGGGGCAGCGGCGCCGGCTGCACCTTCTTCGCCGGCGAGTGGACCGTGCTCACGGGGTGCGGGACCGCCGGGTCGTCGAGCGGACTGCCCATGACGCGCGTGACCGCGTCCTCATCTTCCTCGGAGTAGTCGTGCATGGTCGGGGCTGGCTTTGCCTCGAGCGGTGAGCCTCCCGACGCGCCGAAACTCGGGAGCGGCTCCGCCTTTGGCGACGATGCCGGCCCCAAGCCGAGCATGGTCTGCTTGGGGCTGAACTGCTGGGGTTGCGCCGGCGCGGGTGGCGAGAGGTTTGCCACGACGCCTCCTCGCGGGCTCGGAGGCTCGACGGGCTCGAGGAGCCCAGTGCTGGTAGTCGACGTGTTGAGCTCGTAGCTAGGGAGCGACGACGATGAAGGAGGCGCCGGCGCTGCCGAGGGGCGAGGCGGCCCTCCGAGGCCCCCCGTCGCTGGGCGAGGCGGCGCCACGGGTGCCTGCGCGACGAGACGTGCGTTCGACGCGGGGGCCGACGGCGTGCCGCTCGCCGGCGGAGCCCCGCGCATCGGCGCGGCCCGGGTCGAGAGCGTGCCCAGCGCCGGGGGAGCCCCCGCGGCGGGACGCGCCCCGGGCACCCGCTGGACGTCCGACGAGGACGTGAGGAGCGAGACCTCCTCGAGTTCGACCGCGCCCTCTTGCAGCTGCTCGAGCGAGATCGTCTGGGTCACCTCGGCCGCCCACTGCAGGTGCGCCTCGCGCTTCTGATAGCGCTCGGCGAGCGTTTCCTTCACGTATGCGCCGATCTCGTCGGAGCCCACGAACGAGCCGGAGCGCATCAGATACTGCTGCAACGCGCGCGACATCTCCCGCGCCGTCGAGTAGCGGCGGTTGAGATCCTTCGACAGCGCCCGCATCACGATCATCTCGAGCTCGCCCGGGTACTTCTCGACCACGCTCGACGGCGGCGGCACGACGCAAGCTTGGACGCGCTCGAGCGTCTCGAGGTCGCTTTCTTGACGGAAGAGCCGACGCCCCGTGGTGAGCTCCCAGAGCACCACCCCGAGCGCGAAGATGTCGGTGCGACGGTCCACCGCAGCGCCGCGGACCTGCTCGGGGCTCATGTACGCGAGCTTGCCCTTGAGCGTCCCGGCGCGAGTGTTCGCCTGGCGACCCGTCACCTTGGCGATCCCGAAGTCCACCACCTTGACCGCGCCGTCGTAGGTCAAGAAGAGGTTGTGCGGGGTCACGTCCCGGTGGACGAGGTTCAAGAGCTTGCCGTCTTTGTCGCGTAGCTCGTGGGCGGCGTGCAGCCCCTCGGCCGCGTCGGCGATGATCTTCGCGGCGAGCTCGGGCTTGAGCGGCGCGCCGTGCCCCTCCTCGAGCGAGCGCATGAGCTCGCGGAGCGGCTCGCCGTGCAGATACTCCATGGCAATCCAGTACGTGTCCTGGTGCTTGCCCATGTCGAACACCTGCGAGACGTTCGGGTGCGAGATCCTCGCGGCGATCCGCGCCTCGTCGAGGAACATCTGGATGAACGTCTCGTCTTCCGCGAGGTGGCGGTGGATCCGCTTGATCGCCACCCACTTCTGGAAGCCTCCGGGGCCGTCGGCGCGGGCGAGGTGCACGCTCGCCATACCGCCGACGCCGATCTCGTCCACGATCCGGTAGCGACCGAGGAAGTACGTCCCGCCTCGGGTCAGCGAGGAGTCGCTCCCCTCCTTGATCTGGCGCGCGCGCTCGCTCGACGAGCTCGCGGGCTTGCTCGAGCGGGGCGGACCCGCGCCTGGTGCAGGATCGCTCGTCATCGGCTCACTGCCAGCTCGGCGCCCCGACCGTCACGTCACCGCTCGGGCGAGTAACGGCAAACACGACGACCCCGCCGACCAAGAGCGCACCGCCGATGATCCACGGGAGGGGACCCGCGAAGAACCCGCCGCCCTTGTCCTCCTTCTTCTTCGGCTTATCGTCCTCGAAGGGCGACACCTCGCCGTCGTCCATGCTGGCGACGCTCCGCGTGCCGTCCACCTTGATGGCCGTCTCCGCGAGCGCCCACGCGTTCTTCTCGCCGTCGACGGCTCGCGCCGTGACCTTGAGACGCGCGCCCGGGACCGCCGCAGCCTTCGGGAATTCGAAGGACAGCGAGGGCTCTGCCGGCTTCTTCTTCTCCCACTTCTTGTGGGTCACCGGATCTTCGATGGTGACGGCGACCTCGGCGACCAGCACGGCAAAGCCACCCGGGATGCTGACCTCGAGGGTGAAGGGCTGCTTCGCCGGTGTGTTGTCCGGCGCGCTGATGGCGACGCTCAGCTTCTCGCCTTGCGCGGCAGCCTCCGCGTGCGCCTGCGCGTAGAGCTTCTTCGCGATCGGGCCGCTGTCGGCGGGCAGCTTGAACGCCGGGTCGATGGTGGCCGCGGTGCGGAACGCGCTGAGCGCCCCCTTGGAGTCCTTGAGCGCGGCCTTCACGGTGCCGATCCTGGAATAGGCGATGACCACCTCCTTCGGCTCGAGGCCGCCCGCGGCGAGCGCCTGCTCGTAGAGCTTCTGGGCCTTCTCGAGCTCACCCTGGCTCCAGGCCTCGTCCGCGCCCGCGAACCGACCGCCCGCGGCGGACGCGAGCGGCGCCATCAGGCAGACGAGCGCGCACGCCAAGGCGGCAAGCAACAGGCGAATCGGGCGGCAGGCGCGCGCGGGTCGAGGCATGACGATGTGCAAATTCTACCGACGCGCGCGCGCTCGATCAACCGCTCGCGCCCGCCTCGGACCCACGAGTATGCAACATTTTGGCGCTGAATGCCGGCCGAACCCGACAGGCCACGGGGCCGGGCGACCACCCCCGATTCCGCGCCGAACCGACATTTCGGGAAACCTCCTACTTCTGCTCCTAGGCCCACGCCTCACGGAAATGGCTGCGCGGGCTGTCCTCGCTGGAAGAAGAAACGGAACCAGCCCCGCACCGTGCTCGTGCGCTCGGGCGGGTAGGTGCCGTCCGGCTGGAGATCGCGCGGATCGGCGAAGGTGGCCTCGAATTCGGCGTCGGTGAGGCGCTCGTCGGCGCTCGACTCGTTCCGATCTCCGCTAAAGAGCGCGTTGAACGTGATGGTGCCGTCGATCGAGTAGAGCGTGCCGTTCTGGCCGTGGCAGGTGTCGTGGAGGTAGAGGGCCAGGCTGACCCGCGGTGGATCGGCGCTCGGCGTCGTGGGCAGCCCCGTCCCAGGCGGATGGACTCCCACCGGGAGCCCCACGCTCAGGGCTTGCCCGAGCATCCCTCTGCGGATGGCGCCCACGTCGGTGACGACGGCCATCAGGCCATCGGACATCTCTTCGATGTTGTCGCCCCGCTGCACCCGGATCATCTGGGTATCGCGGGAGGGGTTCGCGGCGAAGAAATCCGGCTTCAAGTCGAACTTCCCGTTCCAGCAGTCCTCGATGAAGAGGCGCTCGCTCCGAACCCAACCCTCTCCCTCACCGGCGGTGCAACCGAGCAGCGCGAGCGAGACGAGCGCGACCGCCGCGCGACCGCTTCGGCTCACGCGCGCACCTCGTCGGCGACCGTGGCCCGAGCCCGCACCGCGCGCGCGATGCGCCCGCCGCCGAGCACGCGCTCGCCCTGGTAGAACACCGCGAACTGTCCCGGGACGACCGCGCTCACCGGCGCGCGGAAGCGCACCAGCGCTTCGCCGCTCGACAGATGCTCGACGATGGCGGGCACCGGCTCGGCACGGTAGCGCACCGCGACGCCGACCTCGATCGGGAGGGTCACGTCCGCCGCGAGTGTGACCCCCTCCACGACCGCGCCCTCCGAGGCGAGCTGCTCGCGCTCGCCGAGCGTGACCTTGCCGGTCACGGCGTCGATGTCCACCACGTAGGCGCGACGACCGACGGCGATCCGGAGGTTCTTACGTTGCCCGATGGTGAAGCGATGGACACCGTCGTGCTCGCCGAGCACGCGCCCGCGCTCATCGACCACGACCCCTCCCTTCGCGCGCTCGCCGGCCTCGCGCGCGACGAACTCCGCGTAGTGCCCGCTCGGGACGAAGCAGAGCTCCTGGCTCTCACCCTTGGTCGCGCCCGGAAGGCCGAGCCGAGCCGCCTCTGCGCGCACCTCGGGCTTGGTCGCCTCGCCGAGCGGAAACCTCAGGCGCGCGAGAGCCCGAGCGTCGAGCATGTGGAGGAAATAGCTCTGATCCTTCTCGCGGTCACGCGCGCGCAGCAGCCGGGGCGGCTCCGCGACGTGATCGACGCGCGCGTAGTGACCGGTGGCGACCGCGTCCGCGTCGAGGCGGTCCGCGAGTGACAAGAGCTCGTGCATCTTCACCGAGCGGTTGCAGGTGACGCACGGGCTCGGCGTCTCCCCAGCGAGGTAGGCGTCGACGAAGGGACTCACGACCTCGCGTCGAAACTGCTCTCGTCGGTCGAAGGAGTAGTGCGCGATACCGAGCGCGTCGGCCACCCTGCGCGCGTCGTGCACGTCCTCGGGCGCGCAGCAGCGCCCCTTCACCGAGCCGTCGTCCGGGGTGTCCCAGAGGTGCAGGGTGACGCCGACCACCTCCAGCCCGGCCGCCACGAGCCGCGCCGCGGCCACCGATGAATCTACCCCGCCGCTCATCGCGACGAGCACGCGTCCCATCTCGCTTTCCGTCTCGCCTTTCTCTCGGCGAGAGCCTAGCGCGCCCGGGCGCCCGCTACGAGCCCGAGCCCTGGAGTGTGGTCTTCACTGCGCTCGTCGCCCGGTCGACCAGCTTCGCGGCGAGATCCACCGCCTCGCTGTAGCGATAAATCCCCGCCTGGAGCGCGATGAGATCGCCGGCGCCCAGGTGCGCGCCCCCACCCAGCGACGAGCGCACCAGCGCCTCGCCGCGGTCGATCTCTCGCCCCCACCCCTCGAGCGCGCTCCGAAATCGCTCGCGCCGCTCCTCGGGCGGCGTGGCCTCCGGCGCGGCGGAAGCCGACGGCGCGGGCGAGGACGGTAACGCGACGGACTGCTCGAGACCGGGAGCGCTCGTGAGCGGAGGGATCATGCGCGCCGAATCGGCCGGGCGGCGCCGCGGTTGCGTGTCCTGTGGGTCGGTCCGGCGCGGAACCCTGCCCGGCCCGAGCGCGCGGCGCGCTCGTCGGCGGCGCGGTCAGCCCGCGACGCCGCGAAGCCGCTTGGCGAGCCGCCCGAGCGCGCGCGTGTGGAGCCGGCTGCCCCAGGACTTGCTGAGCCCGAGCTCGGCGGCGACCACGTCGAAACGCTCGCCGCCGAGGTAGTGACGGCGAACCAGCTCCGCCTCTTGAGGCGGAAGCTCTGCGATCGCGTCCCCTACCACGGCGAGGAGCTCCGCCCGCGCGACGCGCTCCTCGGGATCCTCGTCGGTGGACTGGCTCACGAGCTCGCCCTCGTCGCCGTGCGCGACCGGCGCGATGATTCCGAGGGTCATCGCGGTCGCCATCCCGGCGAGGTGGTCGGCGAGGGCCCGCTCGGCCTCCGCCGCAGCGGAGCCCGGAGGGCGCGGCGCGCAGGAGTCCTCGAGCGCGCCCTCCGAGAAGCGCCCGGCGGCGTCCAGGCCGTTCAGCCGCTGGTGCGTGCGCCGCGGCAGCCGCGCCAGTGAGCGGACCCCGTCGATGATGGCGCCGCGCACGCGGTAGTTGGCGTAGGAGCGAAACGGCACCCCCCGCGAGGCGTCGTACCGTCGCGCGGCGTCGAGCAGGCCCTCTTGCCCGAAGCTCACGAGCTCGTCGAGGTTCGCCGCGGGGCCGATCGAGCGCGCGACCCGACGCGCGATGATCTCGACCAACTCGAGCGTCGCGTCGAACCGCTCTCGCACCTCTGCAGGGTCGTCCGGCCGCGCCACGGCGCGAGAAGTTAGCGCGGTTGTCGCGCGAGCGACACCCTCGCCGTCCCCGGCCCGCCCGCGGGCCCCGAAGCCGGCTCGGCCAGGCCGCGCGCGGAGCGCCTCGGCCCGAGGTGGCTAGTGCGCGCCCCGAGGGCCCGTGCCATAGTCTGCGCGATGATCCGGTGGGGCCGCTTCGCCGCTGCCTCGGCCTACGCCGTCCTCGCGGTGGCGGCCGCGTTCATCGCGGTGCTCTGGCGGCGCGGCTCGCCGCTCGTGTACCCCACTCCGTGGCTGCCGCTCAGCCCGAGCGAGAGCCACACCTACAGCCTGATCCTCGGGCTGGTGTTCGGCGCGGTGATCGTGCTCGGCACGCGGATGTCGGTCACCCGCTTCTCGTGGGCGCGCGAGCTCCACGGCGAGCTCCGCCCCATCGCCCGCGGGATCTCGGCCGTCGGGATCGTGGCGCTCGCGGTCTCGAGCGCGCTCGGTGAGGAATTGCTCTTCCGGGGGCTCCTCCAGCCGTGGCTCGGACTCATCCCGCAGGCGCTCCTCTTCGGCGTGCTGCACCAGGTGCGCGGGCGGAGCCGCTGGGTGTGGGCCTCGTGGGCGACCGTGGTCGGGCTCGCGCTCGGCGCCATCTTCGAGCTGTCCGGGTCGCTGCTCGGCCCCATCGTCGCGCACGCGCTCATCAACGGGCTCAACCTCCACTTCTTGCGGAGCTACGACCCGGAGCACCATCGCCGCTCGCTCGGCGGCCTGCTCGGGCAGCGGGGCTGACCCGACGCGGCCGTGTCGGTTAACTGTCCTCACGCGGAGCGCTGCGGCGGCTGCCCGCTCATCCATCTCGACTACCACGCGGGGCTCGCCGAGAAGCAGGAGCGCGCGCGCCGCGCCTTCTCGCGCTACCCGTCGCTCGCGCTCGAGCCACGCGCGGTTCGCCCCGCACCCACCGTGGTCGACTACCGCGTGCGGGCGAAATTCGTGGTCGGCCCGGGCGCCCAGGTCGGGCTCTACGCCGCGGCGAGCCACGAGGTGGTCGACATCCCCGAGTGCCGCGTGCTCACGCCGACCGTCCGCGCCGTGGTCGCCGCGCTCCGCAGCCGAGCGGCCGAGCCGAGTCCGGCCGACGCGGCGGTCTTCGACGCGCTGGTCGCCATCGACGCCCGCGAGGTGAGCGACGGCGGCGCGCCGCGCGCGCTGCTCACGCTGGTGCTGGACGCCGCGCGCGAGGTGCCGGAGCGCGCGCTCGCCGCCGCGGCGGCGGCGCTCATGAGCGCGGCGCCCGAGCTCGCCGGAGTCTCGGTGAGCCGCCGAGCGCGCGACGCAGTCCAGCTCCTCGGCGCGGGTCACCGACTGGTGCGCGGCGTCGGGCGCGCGCCGGATCGCATCGGAGAGGTCACGCACCTCGCCGTGCCCGGCGCGTTCGTGCAGGCACATCGCGCGCAAGCGGCGGCGCTGCACGCCGCGCTCGTCGCCGCGCTCGAGCGCGCGCTCGGCGGGCTCGCTGGCAAGCGAGGCGTCGAGCTCTACGCAGGCTCGGGGGCCATCGGGCTCGCGCTCGCGCACGCCGGCATGACGATGACCCTGGTCGAGTCTTACCCGGAAGCGGCCGCGGCGGCGCGAGACGCCGCTCGCGAGCTACCATCCGGCGCGGTCGAGGTGATCACCGGCGACGCGGGACGGGTCGCGCGCGCTCTCGCGCGCGACCGCGTCCGACCAGACGTGGTGGTCGTCGACCCGCCGCGGCGCGGGCTCGAGCCGGCCGCGCGTGTCGCACTCGCCGCGCTCGAGCCGCGGGCGCTCGCCTACGTATCGTGCAACCCGGAGACGCTCGCTCGCGACCTCTCACACCTCGTCGAGCTCGGTTATCGCGCGGCCCCGCCCGAGCCGTTCGACATGATCCCGCTCACCGAGGAGCTCGAGTGCCTCGCGGTGCTCACGCGGGGCGCGCCGCCACCGCTCCGGGTGCTCCATGCGGACGACCAGTGGCTCGTCGTCGACAAGCCCCCGCACGAGGACCCACGCCACCTGCTCCAGCGAGTCCGGCGCGTCGTGGGCTTCGCGGAGGCGCGCGCGGCCGTCTCGCTCCACACCGAGGCGAGCGGCGCGCTCCCGTTCACCCACTCCACCGCGCCGAGCGCGGTCCGGGTGAGGTTCGTCGCCGCCGTGCGCGGCGTCACCCGCCCATCCGGGTCGGTGAACCGCCCGCTCGGTGGCGCACCCGCGCGGACTCGCTACCGCCGGCTCGGCGTGGCCCACGGGCATAGTCTGCTCGAGATCCTCGCCGAGCCGGGAAGCCCCGAGCAGCTCCGCCGGCATCTTGCAGGGCTGGGGCACCCAGTGCTCGGGGACACTCGCTTCGGACACGGGCCGACCAACCGCCACGTCGCCGAGCGTCACGGGCTCGACCGACTCTTTTTGCACGCGAGCCGCGTCGAGCTAGATCCCGGCGGCCACGGAAACGAAATCGTGGTCTCATGCGCCCTCCCTGGCGACCTCGCCGTCTTCGCCGAGGCAAGCGGCTGAACCCGCCCCGGGTTTTCCTGGTACCTTATCCCCGATCGCAGAATGAACGAAACCGAACCGGCAGAGCTCGACGAGAAGCCGCGAGTCCTCGTCGTCGACGACGAGAAGTTCATTCGCGACATCCTCGCCGATTTTCTCGGCATGGAAGGCTACCAGGTCCGGACCGCCGAGGACGGCACGCGCGCCCTCGACGAGCTCGCGCGAGCCCGATACGACCTCATCATCAGCGATCTCAAGATGCCGAAGATGGGCGGGCTCGAGCTCCTGAAGGAGGTGTCGCGCACCCATCCGGACACGCTCACCGTCATCATGACCGGATTTGGCACGGTCGAGACCGCGATCGACGCGATGAAGCAGGGCGCGTACGACTACATCCTGAAGCCGTTCAAGGTCGAGGAGATCGTCCATATCGTCCAGCGCGGCCTCGAGAAGCGCCGGCTCGCCGCCGAGAACCTCCGGCTCCGCGAGGCGGTGTCGCTCTACAAGGTGAGCGAGGCGATCCACGCGAGCCTCTCGCTCGATGAGGTCATCGCGACCGTGTCGGACGCCGGGATTCACGAGGTCCGCGCCGACATGGTGGCGACCTGGCTCGAGGACGGCGAGGGCGGCTATTTCGAGCGGAGCGTGCACGTGAGCGCATCGTTCCCCGCCGAGCTCGAGCCGGGACAGCTCGACGCGACGGCCATCTCGAGGCGGTTGATGCGCGGCGATTCGGTGGTCGAGCACGGCGCGCGCGCGCTCGATCTCTTCGAGCGAGCGCCGGATCGACCGGTGTCGAGCCTCGCCATCGTACCCCTCAAGATGCGCGAGCGGCTCATCGGGTGGCTCGCGGTGGTCTCGCTCACGGCGAGTAAGCGCTTCGACGAGGGCAACCGCAAGATGCTCGCGATGATCGCGTCGCGCGCCGCGGCCACCATGGAAAATGCACGCCTCTACGAGGATCTCCAGGCCACCTTCCAGCAGACCATCCAGAGCCTCGCTCGCACCATCGACAAGATGGATCGCTACACCGCGGGTCACTCGGAGCGCGTCGCGCGCTACGCGGTGGCCCTGGCGCGCTGGCTCGGCCTCGACGAGCCGACCATCGAGATCGTCCGGCACTCGGCGCTGATGCACGACATCGGCAAGGTCGGCTGCGTGATGAACCTCAACAAGCCGGGGAGGCTCACCGACGACGAATACGAGATCTTCAAGCAACATCCCGCCTACGGTCGCGAGATCCTCGATCCCATCAAGTTCCTCGCGCCAGTGATCCCCGGCGTGCATCTGCACCACGAGCGCTGGGACGGCCGGGGCTACCCGCTCGGCCTCGCCGGTCAGGAGATCCCGCTCATCGCCCGCATCATCTCGGTGGCGGACACCTACGATGCCATGACCAGCGACCGCGCCTATCGCCGCGCGCTGCCTCACGAGGTGACCGTCAACGAGATCGTCCGCTGCTCGAAGTCGCAGTTCGACCCGGACGTCGCCGGCGTATTCACCGAGCGCATCGACGCGCTCCGCGACGAGCTTCGCGACGCAGGTCACGAGGTCCCCGAATAGGGTGTCGCGTCGCCTCACCGGAGTGTGGCTCGGGCGTCGCCGCTACGAGCCAGTGCACGCGCTCCAGCGTGAACTCTCGGAGGCCCGCGCCGCTGGGCGCGCCGGCGACACCGTGCTCTTGCTCGAGCACGAGCCGGTGATCACGCTCGGTCGCGGCGCCCACCCCGAGAACGTGCTCCTGTCCGAGGGAGAGCTCGCCCGACGCGGCATCGATCTGGTGTCGACCGGGCGCGGCGGCGACGTGACCCTCCACGCCCCCGGCCAGCTCGTCTGCTATCCCATCGTCGATCTCTCCCCGGACCGACGGGACGTGCGCCGCTACGTCCGCGACCTCACCGAGACCATGCGGCTGCTCGCGCTCGATTTCGGGGTGGGCGCCGGGTCGGTCCCCGACCTCATCGGGCTGTGGGTCGATCTCGAGTCGAAGGGGTGTTGGCCCGGCGCGGGACAGGCGCGGTGGCTGGCCAAGCTGGGCGCGGTCGGCGTGCGGCTGTCCCGCTGGATCACGATGCACGGGTTCGCGTTCAATCTGACCGTGGATCTCTCCCTCTTCGGGCTCATCGTCCCCTGCGGTATCACCCAGCACGGGGTCACCTCGATCGAGGCGCTCACCGGGGCGCAGCCCACCACGCGCGCCGCCGCGGAGCGCGCACTCGAGCACCTCGCGCGAGCGCTCGGCGCCGAGGCGAGTAGCCTCGAGGATTGGAGCGGCGACACCGAGCCGGCGAGGCTCATGTCACGGCTCACCTGAGCGCGCGCTCAGCCGGCGCGCGCACGGCGCGCGGCGCGGCTGCGGGCGCTCGCGAGCCACCACGCGAACGCCGCGCCGAGCCCGGCGAGCGCGCCACCGAGTACGAGCGAGCCCACCGCCGCTTCGAGCGCAAACCCGGCGATGCCCTTCGCCCGCGCACGCTCGAGGTCGAACTCCGTGAATCGCCCCTCGACGATGAGTGAACCGAGCTCGATCTCTGCGGTGACCAAGAACGGGGCGAAGAGCGGGTTCGATACGTTCGAGGCCAGCCCGGCGACTACCAAATCGAGGCGCAGGGCCGCGCAGAGCGCCGCGCAGAGCGCGAGGTGCGCGCCATAGAGCGGCGTGCAGCCGATGAACAGTCCGACCGCCACCGAAGCCGCTGCCCGACGCGGCGTGAGCTCACCGCCTCGGAGCCGGCGCCAGAGCCGGCGGAGCTGCCCGCGGAGCCCGAGCCTCCCTCCGGCCGGCGCCGCCGCAGTCACGACTCCGCGGGAGGCGGGGGCGGCTTGGTGTTCTGCTTGGCGATCCGCAGGTACATCTGCGCGCTCTTATTTTCCGGATCGAGCTCGAGGACGCTCCTGAGCTCGTCGCTCGCGGCGGCGTTCTCGCCCGCGCCGAGCATCAGCGCGCCCAAGAGGACGCGCGCCTGCACGTAGCGCGGGTTGGCTTCCTTGGCAGCGAGGAATTGCTCACGAGCGCGGGCGTGGTCACCGCTGTCGCGGTAGAGCGAGCCGAGCCGAGTGCGAAGATCCGCGAAGGTCGGACAGAGTGAGACCGCCTTCTCGAGCTCGTCGATCGCCTCGACCAGCATCCCCGCGTCTTGATACGCCTGGCTGATCTCTGCGTGCATGTTGGCGATCTTGCCGCGCGCGAACGGATCGAGCCGCTCGCCGCCGTCGCGCGAGCGGATGCTGGCGTAAATCTTCCGGGCGGCGTCGTACTTGCCGAGGTCGTTGTAAGTGACCATCAGGTTGAGCTGCGCCTCGGTGTAATTCGGGTTCAGCGCCACCGCACGCTCGAAGAACTCCTCCGCCCGAGCGAAATCACCCTTGCTGTGCGCGATGACGCCCAGCATGTCGAACACATCGGCGAAGCGATCGCTCTTCTGCGCTACCTGCTCGAGGAGATACTCGGCCTGGTCGAGCTCGCGTTTTGCGTAGTGCTCTCGGCCGAGCAAGAGGAGTTGCTTCACGTGGTCATCCATGTCCGTCCTCGACCCGAGCAGTCTGTCGGATGGTGGCGATGGAGTCGACCGCCGTTTGGGAGCCCGGTGGTCTCCCGTCGCCGAGCGGGTGTGCGTTCGCAGCGCGGCGGAGGGCAGCGGCGCTTGCCGCTAGAGGATGCGGCTGCTACGAGCCCACGCGTGGCGTCCACGCCGGACTCGGAAGACCCGCGCCACGTCGGGCGGATCGTCGACCCGTCGGTGCGCGACGACGGGGAGCCCGAGCCAGCGCTCGAGCTCGCCTCGGCGCACCCGGAGCCACTCCGCGAAGCTCCGGAATTCTCAGAAGAAATCGCTGGCACCGCGACCCCTCCGCCCGCCGCGACGGCGGAGCGCGGGGCAGCGGAGCCGGTGCACCCGGTGCGCGCGCGACTCCTCGCGCGAGCCGCCGAGGCGCGCGTCCACGACGAGGTGAGCCCGCGCGGCGACGAGCTCGACGAGATCGGAGCGCGGCGCCCGGCGCGCCGTCGGCCGCTCGACCTCGAGCTCGATCTGGTCGGCAAGGCGGCGGGCCGGCCGCCGGCCGCGCCGCTCATTCATTCGACTCGGGCCCCGCTCTCCCCTTCGCTCGTCGCGGTGTTCAGTACCCTGCTCGGGCTCGCAGTGGTCGCGACCGTGATCGCGCTCGCCATTCACCTGAGCCACCTCGAGCGTCCCACGTCCGGTGCGCGCGCCCCCGCGCCTTCGGCGACCGCGCCCGTCGCGGAGGCCGAGCCGGTGCCGACCCGACCCGCTCGACCGAAGATCCCGGGGCCATGGCGCATCTCGGACGAGGCGGCGAACCCGACCTATCGGGTGTTGAAGGGCGAGATCGGTCACGACCCCTTCCTCAAGGTCGTGCAAGCGGCGGGCTTGGACAAGACCGAGGCGTATCGCGTGCTCACCGCGTTCAAGGGCCTCCGCGACTTCGACAAGTGCGCGCGCACCGACTCTTTCCAGGCGCTCGTCGAGCGCTCCTCGAAGAAGCTCACGGCGTTCGAGTACATCGTGAGCAAGGAAGAGGTGTACCAGGCGCGCGCCGGCGCGGACGGCCTGCTCAAGGCGTCCAAGCTCGATTTCAAGGTGGAGCGCGCTCAGGTGAAGGGCGCGCTGGTGTTCGACGGTGATTTCGAGCGCTCCGCCAAGCGCGCCGGCTTCGACGAAGGCCTCGCGCAGACGGTGGCGTCGGCCATCGCCGGTCACATGGCGCTCGATGACATGAAGCGCGGCGACGTGCTCAAGCTCATCGCGCAAGAGGTCACCGTGCTCGGCGAGTTCGCTCGCTACGCCGGTCTCGAGGCGTTCGAGTACCAGCCCGCGGGTGGGAGCGGCAAGCCCCTCCGCCTCTACTTCTACCGCGACGCCGGGACCCACGGGGCCTACTACGACGGCTCGGGCAAGGCCCCCTACGAGGGCGGCTGGCGCTTCCCGCTGCCGGGCGCGCGCATCTCCTCACCCTTCAACCTGACCCGAATGCATCCGATCTTGAAGAAGGTCACGCCGCACCTGGGCACCGATATCGCGGCGCCGTCCGGTACGCCGATTCATGCGTCGTCCTTCGGAACGGTCGATCGCATGAGCGGCACCGGTGCGACCGGACTGCTCGTGGTGCTCGAGCACCCGGGCGGCTACGAGACCGGCTACGCCCACATGTCGCGCTTCGCCGAAGGGCTCAAGGTGGGCGATCACGTCAAGCGGATGGACGTGGTGGGCTACGTCGGCAACACCGGGCGCTCCACCGGGCCGCATCTTCACTGGTTCGCGAAGAAGGACGACAAGTACATCGATCCGATGTCGCTGAACCCAGACGGCCTGCGCGTCCTGCCGCCATCGGAGCGCGACGCGTTCGCGAAGGTGAGAGAGGGCTACGACGCGCTCCTCGACGGTATCGTGGCGCCGCCGCCGCTCCCCGCCGAGGCGGCGGCGAGCGCGGCGCCCCCGGCGGAGCCGGTCGAGGACGACGAGCCCAACTTCGACGAGGCCTCCCCGGGCGCGACGGCGACCGCAGCCGCGACCGCGGCGCTGGTGGTGCCCGCGGAGGCGAAGCCGACCTCCACCGCGCCGACGCCAGCCGCGCCTGCCACGGGGGGCAACCCCGTCTTCCTCACCGACAAAGACCTCCTCAAGCAGCAACCTCCGACCGACGACGGCGAAGTGAGCGAATAGCTCCCCTCACGCGAGCGAGGGAGCCTCGCGCGTCGCCTCCGCCACGCCGCGTGCTGGCGAACCGAGACTCACGCTCAATACGAAGACGCTCCCGCTGGGCTCGGCTGGTTCCACCCAGGCTCGTCCTCCGTGAGCTTCGGCGATGTGCTTCACCAGCGCGAGCCCAATTCCGCTCCCGCGCACTTGCTGGCGCTGGGCGCTCGTGCCGCGCACGAAGCGTTCGAAGATCCGCTTCCGATCCTCCGGCGAGATGCCCGGCCCCTGGTCGGTGACGCGTACCTCGGCCATGCGTGCTTTGCGCTGCACGGCCACCGAGACCCGCTGGCCGCTCGCCGCGTACTTGAGCGCGTTGTCGATCAGGTTGATGACCGCGATCTCGATGGCGCGCTCGTCGAGCGGGCAGGCGGGCAACTCCTCGACGTCGAGCGCGAGGGTGACCTTCTCGCGCTCGGCCCGCACGCGGCACACCTCCACGGCGCGCGCGACCACGTCGGCGAGGTTCCCCGCCGAGAACTCGTACGCTACGCGTCCTCGCTCGACCTTGGCGAAATCGAGCACGTTCTCGATGAGCGACGAGAGTCGCTCGCTCTCACGGGTCACGATATCGAGATACTGCTGCCGCTTCTCATCGTTCTCGACCCGGCCGCTCTGCAGGAGCTCGGCGAACATCCGGACCAGGGAGAGCGGGGTCTTCAGCTCGTGCGAGACGTTGGCGACGAAATCGCTCTTCAGGTTGGAGAGCTTGCGCTCGCGCGCGGCCGCGACGAGGACCACGATCAGCCCGAGGACGACGACCAGCCCAGACAGGCCGACCATCACCATCTCGAGCATTCGTCGGCGACCCACCGCGGCCGCGAGCTCCTCGGCCGAGACCATGGCGACGTTGAGGCGCCACTTGTAGAGGGTCGTCTGAAACGGGCGACCGAGCGTGAAGCCTCCGCGGCTGAGCGGCGGCCCGTAGACGATTCGGCCCTCGCCGTCGACCACGTTGACACGGCTCTGCTGATCGCGATCCGAATACAGCGCCGGGAACACGTCGTGAACGATCCGAGGCACGTCGTGCCAGGCCACGACCAGATAGCGACCGCCGCCCACGTCACGCTGCCAGTAGCTGATGAGGTAGTTGGCGCGTTGATAGGTCTTGTGCAGGTGCCGGAGCTGCTCGCGCGGCGCGACGTCGAGCTTCATGTCCGCGAGCATGGAGTTTATGAGCAAGCGTCGAAAATGCTCGTCCTCGGGGCCGGGCGCGCGGGACGCGAACGCCACCACCGTCTTCTCCAGCGATGACAGATCGAGGACCAGCACCGCTCGCACGGTCGGCGTTTGGCGCGCGGCAATCTTGAGCCAGTCGGAGCCGAAGTCCTGGCGCACCGTGACGTCGATGGTCGAGGCCACCGCGTTGTCCTGTTCGATGATGCGCTTGTCGAGGCGGTCCGCCTTCTCGTTCGCGAGCAAGAGGGTCGCCTCGACCACCGATTGCTCGCGTAGCTTCTCGAGCTGAAAGCTATTTCTGAACGTGACGCTCTCGAGCACCAGCACCCCGAGCACGATGAGCGGCAGGATCAGGAAGGTGAGCCAGCGCTCCCGGACGGTTCGGCCCGCCATGAACGCACCTACCGACCCTCTCCCTCGGAATCGGCCCGAGCTGCGATCTTACCACGGCGCGCCACGCCGCCCAGCATAGCGCGCGCGTCAGCGCTTGGCCGTCACTACCTCGGCGTCGAGCACGATCGGGCGAGCAGCGAGGAATTCCGCGAACTGCTCGCAGATGTAGTCGAGCGCGTTGGCCTCCGAATCCATGAACGGCCCACCGCCCTCGGGGTTCACCAGCTCGACCAGACCGAGATAGCGACCGGTCTGATGGATCGGAGCAGCGAGCGCGCTCTCCACCTTCACGCCGCTTCGCGCCCAGCGACCACCGGTGAACCCGGGCTCGTTCTTCGCCGAGTCGAAGCGCATCGAGCGCATCTTCCGCATGACCTTGTTCACGAACGGCTCGCGGTCTGGCGTACGCTCGAGGATGAGCTCGTCCGCCGCGGGCGCGAGGGCGCGCACCACCACGAACTGATTATTGTTGATGTCGAACAGGTGGAGGATGAGCGCCTCGCACGGCAGCGCCTGCTTCAACACGCCCACCACGAAATCCGCGCCGGACATCACGTCGGGCAGGAAGTGGAGCTCGTGCAGGATCTCGAACAGCTCGCCGATGAGGTCCTCTCCGCGACGCCGCGTGGCGACGGGATCGGGCGATGGCTTTCGCGCCCCGGCCTTCTCGGCCTGCTTGGGCTTCGGCGCGGCCGGCTCGGGCTTCGGCGCGGCCTGCGCGGCCTGCTCGGGCTTCGGCTCGGGCTTCGACTCGGCCCGCTCGGGCTTCGGCGCGGCCGGCTCCGCCTGCTCGGGCTTCGGCGCGGACTGCGCGGCGCCGTCGAAGAGCCGCACCACCGGCTCTCCGCGCCAGTCCTTCCAGGCAAGGGTCGCGAGCGGCGGACGCGCTGGCCGTTCTCGAAAGACGTGGTCGAACACCGCCAGTTGGAAGAACTTCCCGGCCGGCCGTGAGGCGAGCTGCGCCTTCAGCTCCTCGAAGCGGGTCCACAAGAGGAGCCGCGCCTGGTCGAGGCTAGTGCTCGCCGCAACCGCGTAGGCGACCTCTCGGTAAATGATCGGCGTGTCCGGGCGCGGCTCTTCTGCCCGCTCGCGCACGATCTCGAACTCGGGCGCGCGCGTCGCCTGCATGCTCCGCTGCGTCGAGTGCGACTCGGCAGACTTCGTCGTGTCCGCCGGGGGCGGCACGGATTTTACCCGCGGGACCTCGTCAGGGGGCACCGTGACGACCTTGCGCTTCGACGAGGCGGAGGCGGGGGGCTCGCCTACGACCGTCGAGGCGACCTCGGTGGGCGGGGCGCTCTCCGGCGACCTCGTCGCCTTCGTGTCGGGGCCCGCGAGCGGGGCGTCCGCCGGCGCCTTGCTGACCACGTAGCGGACCTTGCTCGCCGGATCGACCGCGCGATACCCGGAGTCCATCATCTCGATCGAGAACTTCGAGAGCGGCCCGCTCTCGCCGCGGAGCCTACGGGCCTCCTGCAGCGCCGCCTGCCACTGCTTCGCCTCGACGCAAAATTTCTGTGCGCCGTCGTCGCCACCGACGCGGGACACCTCGACGAACCAGCGCATTGTCTTGATGGGGGCTCCAAGCGTGACGCGGGCGCGTAGTAGAGCGCCGACTCGCCCTCCCGGCAAGGCCCATTTCCGACCCGGAGCTCGCGGCGCCGCGAGATTTCTCGACGGGCTGCGCGCGGCTCCCGGGGACCCGGCGTGGTGGAGCCGCCCGGCCGTGATAGATCGGCCGCACTCATGGGCACGAGCGACGCCGAGCGCGACCTCCCGGCGCGGTCCGCCGCGGCCAGCCGCCCGCGCTCGCGGCTCGAGCCCGTGCTCTACGCGCTCTTCGCGGCGGCATGCACGCTCTGGGTCGCTCGCCTCTTCTACTCGTCGCTTCGACTGCAGACCCTCTACACGGTCATCGACGCCAAGAACTTCGCGGAGCGGCTCGGGCAGCCCGGGCCCTGGTCGGCGCCGCTCGATGACGTCTTCATCCACTTCGACTTCGCCCGCTCCATAGCGCGCGGTCACCCCTTTCAGTGGTCGGAGGGCAACGGCTACTCGAGCGGCGGCACGAGCTTGCTCT
Organism: Polyangiaceae bacterium; assembly: GCA_035063585.1. Taxonomy (GTDB): domain Bacteria; phylum Myxococcota_A; class Polyangia; order Polyangiales; family Polyangiaceae; genus JAPSGB01. Next base: position 39,920 of record JAPSGB010000010.1, on the reverse strand, counting down.
ATCCGTTCGTGCTCGCGTTCGGTTACTGGATCGGCTTTCGCGAGCTCACCCTGATGTTGTGGGCCGGGCTCGTCGCGTGCGTCAGCGTGTTCGGGCTCTTGCTCGTGAGCCGCCGGCTCTTCTCCGGGCTGCCTCGCTGGACGAGCTACCTCGCTCCGCCCGTGCTCCTCTCGGTGGGTGCGCTCGACTGGTCGCTCTTCAGCGGCATGGAGGTGGCCTTCTTCCTTGGGGTCTGGGGCGGCGCGCTGGCCGCGTGGGACGAGCTCATCAAGCCGCGCGAGCCCGGCGCCTCGACGCGCACCCGCGCGCTCCTGCTCGGCGCGTGGTCGGCGCTGGTCGTCGCGACCCGCCCGGAGGCGGCGCTCATCGTCGCGCTCCTCTCCTCCTCGGCGGCAGCCGCGATGTGGCGCCGAGCAGGTCGGCGGGCGGCGGCCTGGACGCTCCTCGGGACGGCCCTCCCCGGCGCGCTCGTCGTGGTCGGCCACGCGCTCGCCAACCGCGTGCTCACCGGCGACTCGACCGCGGCCGGCGCGCTGGTGAAGCTCGAGCTCTACCACCCGTACCTGAGCGCCCGTGAGGTGTGGGAGGCCTGGAAGTTCTTCGTCGGGTATCAGGTGCTCCGGATCACCCAGTATCACTTCTCGGACGGGCCGGTGACCGGCTGGTTCATCTGGGCGCTCGGACTCTTCGCGCTGGTGCCGGCGCGCACCCGTCGATACGCGGCGCTCCTCTGGGCGAGCGCGGTCGTGTGGGTGCTGCTCACTGCCTTGAACGGCCAGGTCCGCTGGCAGAACGAGCGCTACACGATGCCGGCGGTCGCGTGGTTGCTCCTCGCAGCGGCGCTCGGCGCCGCCGCGTTGCTCGCGGGCGCGTGGCGCTGGGCCGAGCGGCGCCGCTCGGTCCACGTCGCGGGCGCGCTCGTCGCGATGGGGTCGCTCACGTTCTTCGCCATCCACCAACGCCCCCGCTTCCGTGACCAGCTGTGGTTCTTCGGGCGCGCCTCACGGAACATCCTCGAGCAGCACATCCGCACCGGGTGGGAGCTCCGCTACTCGCTGCACCCAACGCCGCGGCGGGTGCTCTTGAGCGACGCCGGCGCCATCCTCTACGCCTCGGATCTCCCCTCGCTCGACCTCATCGGGCTCGGCGGCTACGAGAAGCTGCCGTTCGCGCGCGCGACGCCGCAGGGGCTGGGCGCGGCGCTCGAACTCATCGAGCGGATGCCGCCGTCGAAGCGCCCCGACGTGATCGCGACCTACCCGTCGTGGTGGCCGCTCTTGGTCCTGTGGTTCGGCAACCGCGTCGGCGAGGTCCCGGTACGCGGGAACGTGATCTGCGGCGGGGCGGCGCAGGTCATCTATCGCCCGGACTGGAGCCCCTTCGACCTGAGCGGCGAGCCCCTCGCGCTCGCGCCCGGCGAGCACGTGGTGGACGCGCTCGACGTGGCCGACATCGTCGACGAGAGGGCGCATGACTATCGCCTCTCGGCGCGGAACGTGGGCTTCGTCGACATGAAGCTCCTCGCTCACCCGACCCAGCCCGATCGCACGCTCTGGGACGCCGGGCGCGTCGTGAACCCCGGAGTGGCGCAGGAGTTCGTGCTCCGCGGCTTCGAGCCGGGTCGCGCGGCGCGGCTGGCGGTGCGCATCGCGCCGCCCGAAGCCGGCGCCATCGCGCTCGAGGTCGACGGGTGGCGCGCCGGCGTCATCGAGTTTCCGGCCGGCGACACCTGGCTCGAGCCCGCCTTGACCATCCCGGCCGCGCGCGTGGGCGAGTCGATGCGACTCCGCCTCGTCCCGACCCGCGGCGAGACCATCGTCTATCACGTCTGGGCGACGCAGGCGCGATAGCTCGTGACTCATCTCGGCCTCCCCCCTGACGCGGTCGCGTGGTCGGCGCTCGGGGCGGCGGCGCTCGCGCTCGCCGCGGCGCTCGCGAAGCGCCGCGCGCTCGCGAGGCTCGTCGCGCGGATCCCCGCGCCCGCGCTCGTCACGCTGCTCGCGCTCGCGGCCGCGCTCCTGTCGGCTGGCTACGTCGCGTTCTATCTCCGGGGCGGACCGCGGATCATCGACGCGACCAGCTATTTCCTCGAGGGCCGCGCGCTCTCGCGCGGCGAGCTCACCTTCTCGACGCCCGCGCCGACCGCGAGCTTTCGCGGGCGGTTTCTGCTCTCCACGCCCGGCGGGGAGCGGCTCGCGGTGATATTTCCGCCGGGATATCCGGCGCTCCTCGCGCTCGGCTTTCTCGGGCGCGCTCCGCTCGCGGTGGGACCGCTGCTCGCCGCGCTGCTCGTGGCGATGACGTTCCTCCTCACGAAGGCGCTCACCGGACGCCGGGACGTCGCGCTCCTCGCCGCGCTCCTGTCGGCGCTCTCCGCGGCGCTCCGCTATCACACCGCCGACACCATGTCTCACGGGCTCGCCGCGCTCCTCTTCGCGGCGCTCGTCACCGCCGCCCTCCAGTCCGGCATCCGCGCGGCGCTGCTCGCGGGGCTCGCCGCGGGCTGGCTCATCGCCACTCGCCCGGTAACCGGCGCGATCGGTGTCGGGGTCGCGCTCGCCATCCTGCGCGCCGAGCGCCGCTCGCTCCTCGCCTTCACGGCCGCGCTCGCGCCCGGCCTCGCGCTCCTCGCGCTCCATCAGCACGCCGCCACCGGCGCGTGGCTGGGCTCGACGCAGCGCGCGTACTACTCCGTGTCCGACGGCCCCCCCGGCTGCTTCCGCTACGGGCTCGGCGCCGGGATCGGGTGCCTCTACGAGCACGGCGATTTCGTGCGCGCGCGGCTCCGCGACGGGTACGACTTCGCGGCCGCGGCCGGCACCACCGGCCGGCGGCTCTTCCACCACCTCATCGACGCCGGTAACAGCGAGCTCTTCGCGCTGCCGCTCATCGCTGGGCTCTTGCTGAGCGCGCGGGTCGCGAGGCTCCGGTGGGCCGCGGTCGTCGTCGTCGGGCTCGTGCTCGCTTACGCACCGTTCTATTTCGACGGCGACTACCCCGGCGGCGGCGCGCGCTTCTTCGCGGACGCGCTGCCCTTCGAGCACGCGCTCATCGCGTGGGCGATGTTTCGCTTTCGCGCCGCGCGGTTCACCGCGCCGCTGCTCCTCGCGGGCTTCGCCCTCCGCGCCAGCTACGAGCACCGCGCGCTCGCCGAGCGAGAAGGAGGCCGGCCCATGTTCGAGCCGGGCGCGCTCGCGGCCCGAGGGATCGCGCACGGCCTGGTGTTCGTCGAGACCGATCACGGCTTCAACCTCGGGCACGCGCCGGGCGCGCACGACGCCACGCGCGCGCTGGTCGTGGCGCGCGCGCGCCACGACGCTCGCGACGCCGCGCTCTGGGACTCGCTCGGTCGTCCGCCGAGCTACCTCTACCGCTACGACCCGAGCGCGTCGCGCGCGACGCCCAGCATCGAGCCGTACCTACCGCCGCCCCTCACGCGCTCCGCGCCGCTCGTGTTCGAGAGCGAAGCCGAGTGGCCGGCGCTCGCGGTCACGGCGGGCTCCGCCTACCCCAGCTACAGCGCGGCGAGCTCGGTCTCGCGCGGGCGCGGGCTCGGGCTCCACCCCGTTCGAGGACGCGCGCGCGTGGCCCTCGAGCTCTACGCGCCGCGGAGCGGCCGGTATGAGCTCCGCGCGTTCGTCGCCCCGCTCGACGCGCCGATCGGCGGCGAGCTCACGCTCTCCGCGGGCGGGAGGCGCTGGACCGGCTCCGTGAGCGTCTCGGCCGGAGCCTGCAGCGAGACTCCGCCGCTCGTCGCGGACCTCGCCCAGGGCTCTCAGCGGCTCGAGGTCGACTGGCGCGGGGGCGCCGTGCTCCTCGATCGCGTGGAGGCGACCCTCGCCGCCGGCCGCGACCCGAAACCATAAGATTATGATATCACTACATATTTGCTGTTTTCCAAGGATTGCCGCTGCGGCGCGGAACCGCCGGGCGGCGCTCCCGCGGGGGGCCCGTGCGTTCCCCAAAAAGCGTTGACAATTCACGCCTTACGGGGAAATGATCGGGGCGGACACGGAGCGAGGGATGACGAAGAGCGAGCTCATCGAGGCCATCGCCGCTCGGGGGGAGCTGACCAAGGCTCGCGCGGAGATGGTCGTAAATTGCGTCTTCGACGCCATGACCGAGGCGCTCCAGAAGGGCGAAGGCATCGAGATCCGCGGGTTTGGCAGCTTCACGGTGCGCCCGTATAAGCCCTACGATGGCCGGAACCCGCGCACCGGGCAGCCGGTGCCGGTCCCCGCCAAGCGGCTGCCGTTCTTCAAGGTCGGCAAGGAGCTGAAGGAGCTGGTGAACGCCAGCCGCGGCTTCGCGATCAGCGGCGACAACAACGACGACGACGACGACTGAGCTCGACGACGCGGCGCTGGGATTGAGAGGAGCAGGCGGTCGTGTCACGCGCCAGTGAACAGCTCGCGGAGCTGACCCGCGGGGTCGTCGATCTCCACCAACGCGACGAGCTCGAGGCGCGGCTCGCGACCGGGCGACCGCTCCGCGTGAAGGCGGGCTTCGACCCGACGCGGCCCGACCTGCACCTCGGGCACACGGTCTTGATGCAGAAGATGCGTCAATTCCAGGAGCTCGGGCACCACGTCATCTTCCTCATCGGGGACAGCACCGCGCTCCTCGGCGATCCCACCGGCCAGAACGAGCTGCGCCCGCGCCTCACACGCGAGCAGGTGATGTCCGCGGCGGCGACCTATCAGGAGCAAGCCTTCAAGGTCCTCGACCGCGAGAAGACCCTGGTTCGCTATAACAGCGAGTGGCTCGGCAAGCTCTCGCTCGAGCAGCTGATCGAGCTCGCCGCCAAGCGTACCGTGGCGCGCACGCTCGAGCGGCGGGATTTTCGCGAGCGCTTCGAGTCGCAGCGCGACATCTACCTGCACGAGCTGCTCTACCCGCTCCTCCAGGGCTACGACTCGGTGGCGCTCGACGCGGACGTCGAGCTCGGCGGCACCGACCAGCTCTTCAACCTGATGGTCGGTCGCGATTTGATGCAGCGCTTCGGCAAGCGGCCGCAAATCGTGATGACCACGCCCATTCTCGAGGGGCTCGACGCGCGGCTCGAGGAGGGCCGCATCGTCGGCAAGAAGATGAGCAAATCGGCGGACAACTACGTCGGCATCACCGAGCCGCCGCTCGACATGTACCGGAAGTGCATGCAAATCGACGACGCCGTGATCTGGCGGTTCTACGAGCTGCTCTCCTCGAGGAGCGCGGCGGAGCTCACCGCGCTCGAAGCGGAGCGCGATCCGCTCGCGGCCAAGGCGGCGTTCGCCGCCGAGATGGTCGCGCGGTTCCACGACGCGGGCGCGGCCGAGGCGGCGCGCCGCGAGTTCCAGGGCGTGTACCTCGCGAGCGGCGTCCCGCAAGACACGCCCGAGCTCGAGCTCGCGGCGGACGGCCCCACGCTCTGGCTCCCGAAGGCGCTGAAGGAGGCGGGGCTGGTCCCGAGCACGAGCGAGGGGCGGCGTCTCGTCGAGCAGGGCGGGGTGGAGCTCGACGGCGCGCGCGTCACGGACCCGCAGCACCAGCTCGCGCGCGGCGAGCGGCACTTGGTGCGCGTGGGCTCCAAGAAGCGACGCTTCTGTTACATCCGGGTCCGCGCTTGAGGCGCGCGGCGGCGGCGCTGCTCGTCGTACTCGCGGCCTGCGGCGGCGCGACCACGCGCAGGCCCGCGGCCGCGACGGCCGGCGCGCCGCTCCCCGCGCTGCACGAGGGGCCGCTCACCGACTACGTGCCTGCCGCCGGGCTCCGCTGGATGGTGGTGGGCAAGCCGAAGGAGCTCGCCGCCGACGCTGCGCTCGCGCGCGCGGTGGAGCTCCTGGTGCCGTCCGAGCGGCTCGACGCCTTCGCGCGTTCGACCGGGGTGGACCTGCGCAGGACGCCCGCGGCGTTGGTGGCGGGGTTCGACTACGGCACGCTCTACGTCGCCGCGATGCCCTCCCGTAGCGTGGCCGTCGAGGAGCTCTTCGCCGAGCGCATCGTCTCGGGCGCCGTGCGGCGCTCTCCGGACCCGCGCATCCATCGCGTCTCCGGCGTCATCGGGCGCACCCCCGAGGCGATGGTCCACATCGATGGCCTGCTGGTCGCCGTGAGCACCGGGGATCCCACCCCGGTGCGAGTGGTCGAGGCGTTCGCGCGGCGGAAGCTCGCTCGCTCGAAGCCCGCGCTCGAAGGCGCCGCGCTCTCCACGCTGCCGCCCGAGCTCGCGCGCGCCCCCTTCGTGTTCTACGCGCCCGGGCCCTTCGATCGCGAGTGGCTCGACGGCGCCCACGGGCTGCTCGGGCTCGCCCTGGCGGTCGGCGTGGGCGTCGTGCCACGCCCGGATGGCGTGCTCGAGGTGACCCTCTACCTCGCAGGCGACTGGGCGCGCGCCGGGCCCGACGCGACGGCGCGCCTCCTGCAGACCTGGGAGGATCTGGCGAGCGGCTCGCTCGGTCACCTCGCGGGGCTCGATCACCCGGTGGCCGCGCCGATCGTGTCGGTGAGCGGGGACGCGCTGAAGCTCCGGGTCGAGCTCGCCGCGCGCCCGCTCGCCGTGGGGCTCCGCGACGCGGTCGGCGCGAACGTCACCGAATGGCTCGGCCGAGGTCCGCCGAGCGCCGCCCCTACGAATCCGTGATTTACTGGTAGATTCAATGACTTCGGGTGCGTCGGCCGGCTCCGGAGCGATTGACCGGCGCCACCCATCGGTGCTAGTCCTCGCCCGTGCTGCACCGCGGCAGTCGTCAGGACGAACGGGGAAACAGCCAACGAGCCGCGACACGCGCAGCAGCCGAGCAGGCGTCTGCTAACCCGCGGAAGGCCCTTCAGGGAGGCGGAATGCAATCGCAGGTGAACGGATCCAACCACAGCTTCAAGGCCGGCGACATGGCGGTCCATCCCGCGCACGGCGTAGGCGAGGTCTGTGGGCTGGAGGAGAAGGACCTCGGGGGGCGCCCGAGCGCCTGCTACGTGCTGAAGATCATCGACACCGGGCTCAAGGTGATGGTGCCGACCGAGGCCGTCTCCCGGGTGGGGCTCCGGCCGGTGATGAAGAAGCGGGAGGCGCAGAAGATCCTCGACATCCTCCGCGCGCCTGAGGTTGCCGTCGATCTGCAGCCCTGGAACCGCCGCTTCCGCGCCTATACGGAGATGCTGAAGAGCGGTCTCCCGGCGGAGATCGCCAAGGTCCTTCGTGACATGTACCGCCTGAAGTTCGACAAGGATCTCTCGTTCGGCGAGCGGCGCCTGCTCGATCAGGCGCGGAGCCTGCTCATCCAGGAGCTCGCGCTCGCGAAGAAGGTGGCGCCGGCCTCGATCGAGGGGGAGATCCACCAGATTTTCTCGGCGTGAGCCGGCGCGATCGATGAAGATCTACACCCGCACCGGGGACGACGGCACGACCGGCCTCTTCGGCGGGGCGCGCGTCGACAAGGACGATGCGCGCGTCGACGCCTACGGCACGGTCGACGAGACCAACTCCGCGCTCGGCCTCGCGCGCGCCTACCGTCCGTGCGCGTCGGTGGAGGCCGTGCTCGCCGAGGTGCAGGTCGACCTCTTCGCGCTCGGCGCCGAACTGGCGTGCGTGCCGGGCAAGGAGTCGCGAATGGGCTCGCCGCTGCTCACCGCCGCCGACGCCGCGCGCCTCGAAGCCGCCATCGACGCCGCCGAGCAGGGGCTCCCGCCGCTCAAGAACTTCGTGCTCCCGGGTGGCACCAGCGCCGCCGCCGCGCTCCACCACGCGCGCACCGTCTGCCGGCGCGCCGAGCGGCTGCTCTGGACGGCGCGGCGAAGCTCCCCCGTCCGCGACGAGCTCCTCATCTACTTGAACCGCCTGAGCGATCTCTTGTTCGTGCTCGCGCGCCGCGACAACTTCGAAGCAGGCGTCGCCGACGTCCCCTGGGCTCCGAGGGGATGATGCCGGTCCGGCGCGGTTCCGCGCCGGACCGACCCACCAGCCTCTCCCCGGTCGCTCAGAAGCGCATCACCGCGCCGGCCCAGGTGTAACCGGCACCGAAGGCGGCGAACAGCACGTTCGAATCGGGCTTCACGCGCTCTTCCTTGAAGGCGCGATCGAGCGCCATCGGGATGGTGGCGGCGGTGGTGTTGCCGAACTTCTCGATGTTGTGGACGACCTTCTCTTCGTCCATCTCGAGGCGCCAGGCGACCAGTTGGTTGATGCGCTGGTTTGCCTGATGCGGGACGAACAAATCGACGTCCTTCACCTCGAGCCCGGCCTTGCGGATCACCTCGAGGGCGACCTCGGGCATCTTCTCGGTGGCCCAGCGGAACACGGCCTTGCCCTTCATCTTCGGGTAGTGACGGCCGCTTTCCATCATCTCGGGGGTGAGGCGCGGGATGTATTTCGAGCCCGGGCACTCGAGCCAGAGATCTTCGGCGCCCACCCCGTCGGCGTGGAGCGCGATGGAGAGCAGACCGTGCTCGTCGTCCTTGGCGGGCCCGATCACCGCGGCGCCGGCGCCGTCGCCGAAGAGCACGGTGACGTCGCGACCGCGATCGCTAAACTCGATCCCGGTGGAGTGCACCTCGGCGCCGACCAGGAGAATGCGCTGGTACATCCCGGCGCGCACCCACGCGTCCGCGACGCTCATGCCGTAGATGAAGCCGGAGCACTGGTTGCGGATGTCGAGCGCGGGCACGCCCGGCATGCCGAGTTTGTGACCGAGCAAGCAGCCTGAGCCCGGGAACGTGTAGTCCGGGCTCAGGGTCGCGAAGATGATGGCGTCGATCTCCTCGGGCGCGACGCCGGCGTGCTTCATCGCCGCCTTCGAGGCGGGCACCGCGAGATCGCTCGCGCCGATGCCATCCTCCTCGATGTAGCGGCGCTCCTTGATGCCGCTCCGCTGGTGGATCCACTCGTCGCTGGTCGTCATCATCTTCGCGAGGTCGTCGTTGGTGACGACCTTGTTCGGCACGTAGCTGCCGACGCCGAGGATCGTGGATCTCGTCATCTCGCTTCTATCCCTTCGAATTGCGGGAGACGACGACATCGATCGCCTCTCTCGGATCGCGGCTGCTACCATGCTCGCATGGCGCTTCGCAAGATTGCCCAACTGGGTGAACCAGTGCTCCGACGGCGCGCGGAGGAGCTCTCACGCGACGCGCTCGCTTCGGCGAGCGTGCAGATGCTCATCGACGACCTCATCGAGACCATGCGCGACGCCGACGGCGCAGGGATCGCGGCCCCTCAGGTGTTCGAATCACACAGGATCTGCGTGATCGAGGTGAACGGGACACCGCGCTACCCGAGCTTCCCGTCGCTCCCGCTCCTCGTACTGGTCAATCCAGTCGTCGAGGCAAGACTGGTCAATCCACTCGCCGGGCCGACCCCCGAGGAGACGGTCGAGCTCTACGAGGGTTGCCTCAGCGTGCGCGGGCTCCGCGGGCGCGTGCGGCGACCACGACACGTGCTGGTGAACGCGCTCGATCGCCGGGGCGAGCCGGTCACGCTCGACTGGCAAGGGGTGCCCGCGGCGATCGTGCAGCACGAGGTCGACCACCTCGACGGTGTGCTCTTCGTCGACCGCGCCGAGCCGGGTTCGCTAATTTTCCAGCGAGAATTCGAGCGATTCGTCCCGCCCGAGGCGCGCGTGATAGATCACGGCCGAAGCTAGGCGCTCCATGCAACCGAACCCCGGCGACGTCATCAGCGGAAAGTACCGCATCGTCCGCATGATCGGCGACGGCGGGATGGGCGCAGTGTACGAGGCGCGGCACGAGCTGCTCGGCTCGGCGGTGGCGCTCAAGTTCCTGCACAGCGACCTCGCGAGCAGACCGGGCATCGCCTCCCGCTTCCTTCAAGAGGCGCGCGTGTCGGCGAGCATCCAGAGCGTGCACGTCACGCGGGTCACCGATGTCGACCAGACCACCGACGGCTCGCCGTACCTCGTGATGGAGCTCCTCTCCGGCGAGTCGCTTCAAGAGCTGCTCGATCGAGTCGTGAAGCTCCCGGTCGATCAGGCGGTGGATTTCGGGCTCCAGATGCTCGCCGGGCTCGAGGCCGCGCACGCGCTCGGCGTCGTGCATCGCGATCTCAAGCCGGACAACGTCTACATCACGCCCTCCCCCGGTGGCCCGGTGGTGAAGCTCCTCGACTTCGGCATCGCCAAGCTCCGTGAGGTGGAGAGCGACCAGAAGGGGCTCACTCGACCCGGCGCGGTGATGGGCACCCCCGAGTACATGGCGCCCGAGCAATTCTACTCGGCGGACCGCGTCGATCACCGCGCGGACATCTACTCGCTCGGCGCGCTCATCTACGAGATGCTCACCGGCAAGCGGCCGGCGTACGGAGAGAACCCGTCGCAGCTCATCGCCAAGGTGACGCAAGGCCAGGTGCCGCGCGCCGACGCGCTCGATCCGAGCATCCCACGCGGGCTCGCAGATCTGGTGCATCGCGCCATGGCGCCGAGCCCCGAGGAGCGCTTCGCGAGCGCCGCCGACATGCGCCTGGCGCTGACGTCCTTCGCCGGCGCGCTCAGCCACGCGGGCCGCCTCGCAGCCACGCCCGCGCCGGGGAGCGCGCTGGCGCCGGACACGAACGCGAGCGCGCTGGCGCGCGCTACCGTGGACGAGCCCGCGCTCGGCGCCTCCGGCCCGCAGGGCGTCGCGCCGACCTGGCCCCCCGGCGACGCCGCCCCCGGGGCCGACGCGACCACCACGCTACGCGATCCCGAGCCGGTCCTCGCGGGCCCGAAGGGCGCCACGCAAGAGGCGCCCCGTGAGCTGATGCAGGCGCTCGAACACGCGCAGCGCGCGGGCTCGACCCCGTACGCGCCGCCACCACCGAACGCCGCGTATCCTACCTACGCGTCCGCGAGCGCGAGCATGATCGCGCCGCGCCGCAGGAAGAGCCGCCTCGGCGGCGCGCTCGTCGCGCTCCTGCTCGGAGTGTTGCTCGCGGGCGGCGTGCTCGCGGCGTACGCGCTCCGGCTGAACGCGAGCGACGACGCGCCGCCTCCGCTCACCACCGCGGCCACCGCGCCGAACACGACCATCACCGCGCAAGGCGGCCCAGCGGTAGCGCCGACCATCGCGCCGTCGCCCACCATCCCGATCACGCCGTCGCCCACCTCGCAGCCGGTCGCGCCGGGGCACACCCCGAAGCCCACGCCGAAGCCCGACGCCGGCGCGTCGAGACCCGACGCGGGCGCCGACGGCGGCGTGAGCGCCGACGGCGGACACACCCCTCCGTTCCCCTTTACGTTCCCGAGCGCGCTCCCCACCGCATTCCCGACCGCGCTGCCGAGCGGCTTTCCCGCGATCCCCATCCCGACCTTCCCGGGCTTCCCGCAGCCGCCACCTCAGTGACCTCGAGCGCCGAGGTCGAGTTCACTCGCCAGCGCAGCTCCGGCGACTATGCTCGCGGCGTGGACGATCCCTCACCGTCTTGGGTCGCCGAGTTCACGGCTTCGATGCCCGCGGGCTACCGCACGAACTACCCACCCGCGCTCATCCACGCGCACGCGCGCGTCGCGGCCGCGCGCGGCGGCGCGGCCGCTAGCGTCGGCCGCTTCGAGTCGAGCCGCCACCCGGGCACCGCTCTCTGCGTAGTCGCCGAGGATCGGCCCGGGCTGCTCGCGACCATCAGCGCCGGCCTCGTGCTCACCGGCCTCGACGTCCTCGACGCCGAGGCCTACACCCGGAAGACTCCGGCTCGACGCGCCGAGGCGGTCGATCTCTTTTGGGTCCGCGGCGTCGAAGCCGACGGCGAGCCCGCGCCGGTCGATGACGCGCTCGTCGACCGCCTCACCCGCACCCTCATCGACCTGCTCGAGGGGCGCCTCGACGCGCGCGCCGCCGAGCGCCCGAGCGGCGCAGAGTCACCTGCGGCCGGCACCCTGGTGCGTTTCCTCACCGGCAGCGACGGCGCGCTGAACACGCTCGAAATCGAGACCAGCGATCGCTCCGGGCTCCTCCTCGCGCTCGCCAAGGCGCTGTTCGAGGCGCGCGTGCAGATCCTGGAGTCCGAGGTCCGCACGCTCGAAGGTCGCGTCCAGGATCGGTTCCTCATCACCGAGCTCGACGACTCCCCGATCAGCGACGCGCGCCGCCTCGAACTTCAAGTGGCGGTGCTGTCGGCGCTCGAGAAGGCTGCGCGCTGAGCGCGCGCGGACAGTCGCCGGGGGCGCGAAGCGAGCCGGCTGGATGGGGTCGGCCCGGCGCGGAACCACCGGGCGCGCGCCGCCGCGTTCGCGACGGCGCGCGGTGGCCGCCGCTCAGTGAAGCGCGGCGAGCTTGACGCCCTCCATCCCGAGCGCTCCGGCAGCGTCGAACATCGCCTGGTTCAAGAGCCGATGGGTGAGCTCGTCAGCGGCAGGGCTCACCTGATCGTTGATGTCGGTCATCACCTGATTGTGGATCTTGTGCGACACGGCGGCGTCGAAGAGCCGCCCGCTCCAGAAGGTTCCATCAGGCGTCTGGCCCGCCTTGATGAGCGCCTTGGCGAGCTCCGCGCCTTCGAGCTTCGCCGGAGCCGGGAGCTTTACGCCCGCCTCGGTGGCGCGCTTGAGCGCGTCTTTGATGGCGAAGTCCATCCCGTCGATGAAGCCCTTGACCTTCTCCTTACCGTATTGCTTCTCGAGCTTGGCGACCTCGGCGTCGGTCGCCTCTTGGCCGAGCATCGAGACGAGCGCCTTCGCAAAGCTGAACTTCTCAGGGCCGCCGCCCGCCTCGACGAACGCCGCGGTGACGTCGAGCGCCGGAGCGCCGAGGTACGCCTCACCGCCGTACCAGTTCATCGTGCCAGCCGGCATGGCCATCGGCTCATTCGCCGAAGCTGGCCCCGCAGCAGCGGCGGGTGCCGCCGACGGCGCGGCCGCGGGTGCCGCGGGCGTAGCGGCCGCGGCGGTCGAGCTGGTATCGGAGGCGGAGTTGGTGGTGTTGCACGCGACGGCGAGCGCTGCCGCGCCCAAGCACGCGGCCCAATGCAGAGTGATCATGGAGAAACGTCCTCCTGCTGAATGTCGTTGGATTTTCGGATCATCCGGGGCGGAGGGAGCACATCGCTCGGCGGCTTCCCGGAGACTCGAACCGGAACCTAACCACGATTTCGCCGTTGGGAAGGTGAGGCCGTTCGCTCCCGGAGCGGCACTGTCGCACAAGCCGCAATTGGCGACGGCACGCGCGCGCCGGCCGCTATCGCTCGAGCGCTTCGCGGTAGACGGCGAGCGTCTGCTCAGCCGCGCGGCGCCAGGAGAAGGTCGCCGCGCGGCGGCGCCCAGCCGCGGTGAGCGCGTCCCGGAGCGCCTCGTCGTCCGAGAGGCGGCGGATGGCGGCGACCATCGCCGCGTGATCGGTCGACGCGACGTGGAGGGCGCCGTCGCCGGTCACCTCGCGCACCGCCGGCGCGGTCGAAGCGAGCACCGGCGTCCCGAGCGCCATCGCCTCGAGCGCGGGCAGCCCGAAGCCCTCGTAGTGCGAGACGAAGAGCACCTGACGAGCGTAGCGGTAGAGCGCGAGCAGGTGCTCGTCGGAGACGAAGGGCACGACGAGCACCTTCTCGCGCACCTCGGGCCGCGCGAGCAGCCGCTTCATCTCGAAATCGACACGCGAGAAGCGCCGCACGAGGACGAGGCGCTCATCGGGGCGATTCCGCGCCGCCTCGACAAAGGCCCTCACCATCCCCGCATGGTTCTTGTACGGTGACCCCTGCCCGACGATGAGCGAGAAGCGCACGCCGGGGGGGACGAGGCCGTCGAGGAGCCTGCGCGGCCCGGCGCGGCTCGGGTCGTAGCGTGCGAGATCGAGCCCGTGACGCACGACGCGGACCTTCGCCAGGTGCTCGGGAAAGACCCGGCCGATCGCGGCGGCGGTCGCCTCGCTGATGGCGATGACGCGACGAGCGCCGCGGATGGCGCGGGTGATGTTCGCGGTGTACCAGAGCCCGTTGGCGAGGCGCACCGGGAGGAAGCTCGACGCGAGACGACGCGCCTCGAGCCACATGAGATCGTGGATGGTGACGACGTACGGGCACGAGAGCCCGAGCGGCACGAGATCGGCGGGCGAGTGATAGAGTTCGCAGCGGGCGCTGGCGAGCGCTCGCCCGAGCTCGAACACGGTGCGGACAGATTTGGTCTCGCCCGGGAAGACGCGCTCCTCGACCCGCGCGCCCGCCGCGAGCGGCGCGCTCCGGTCGGGGTTCTTGAGGAGCAGGAAGTCGAGGTCCGGCGCGAGCGGGACGAGCTCGTCGAGGAGCGCCTCCACGTAATTGCCGATACCGCTCCTTCGGCTCGTGACCGAGCGGGCATCGACCGCGACGCGCACCATGGCGCGCGAGCGTAGCCTAGTGGTATAGAGTTCATAAATGAGCGACGGGCAGGGCGGGAACGCGCGGCCGCGAGGCGGCACCTTGGTTCAAGAGAACGCCGCGCCGCCGAGGCTGAGCCCCCCGACGGACGCGATGACGGCGCTCCCCGGCGCTTCGGCAGGGCCCACGAGGCCGTCCGCCTCCCCCACCGTCGTGGACGACGAGGGCGCGCCGAACGCGGCGCCGCCGTGGGACCGCCCCGGGCACACGCAGCTCGGTGAGCCGCCCCTGATCTCGCCCGCGGGCTTCCCGGCACCTCACGCCGGCGCGCCGATGCAGTACGGCGGCGCTCCTCCCGGGCACGCGCCGATGTCGCCGGGCGCCCCGCCGCCGCCCCATGGCGCCGCGCCGCCGCCCTATGGCGCCGCGCCGCCGCCCTATGGCGCCGCGCGCCAACCCCCGCAGCCGTACATCCCCGGCCCCTATATCGCGGGGTCCGCGCCGGGCGCGAGCTACGGCGCGGCGCCGCTTCCGAACGCGCCGCGCAAGCGCTCGAGCACGGGGCTCATCCTCGGGCTCGTCAGCGTGCTCGTGGTCCTGGGCGGCGCGATCGCCATCCTCTTGGTGCTGACGAATCGAAGCGCGGACGATGAGCCTGCCCCGAGCGCGACCACCGCCGCGCCCGCCACCGAGGTGACGGCCGAGGTTGCGCCGGCAACGGCCGTCGCGACGGCCGAGCCCACGTCCGCGGAGCCCGCGCCGGTGGCGGTCGCGACCGCGAAGCCCACCGCGACGGCGACCGCGAAGCCGAAGCCCACCGCGACGGCGACGGCCACCGCGACCGCGACCACGGCCCCGACGGCCACCGCGACCACGGCCCCGACGGCCACCGCGACCACGGCCCCGACGGCCACCGCGACCACGGCCCCGACCGGGACCAATCACGCCCCGCGCCTCCCGCCGCGCAAGAAGTGACCGCGAGCCGCGCGCGGAGGCTTCCCGACCAGACGCTCGCGAGCCCCTGACCCGCGGACACGACGGACGTCATGCCGCGGCTCGCCAGGCCTTTCACGAAGGGGCGATCCGTCGTCATATCCCCGCGGTCCGAGCGCGCGATCTCGCGCGCGATGATAGTGGAGGAACGATGTCCGAGTACCGCGCCGTCGACTGTCTCTTCCCGCTGCTCCTGAAGGAGTGGAAACAGAGCTGGGTGAACGCTACCAACTCACCCGGTGAGCTGAAATGCAAGGTGGAGCAGTCCTGGGGTGACGGCTACGCCGACGGCGCCGAGCTCATCGCCGCGATGGACGCGGCGAAGATCGAGACGGTGCTCGCCACCGATCTGCTCGCGTGGTCCTACATGCGCCAGACGCGCTTCGCGCTCGACATGACCGAGACCATCGCGAAGCTCACGAAGGAGTACCCGGGGCGCGTCTACGGGCTCGCCGACTACGACCCGATGCACATCCGAGAGAGTCTCGAGAAGCTCGACCGCGACGTGAGCGAGCGCGGCTATAGGGGCGTCTACATCCACATCTACGGGTACGACATCCCGCTCGACCACCGGAAGATGTATCCGCTCTACGCGCGGTGCGAGCAGCTCGGGTTGCCGGTGCAGATGCAGGTCGGGCACGTGCTCGAGGCCATGCCGAGCGAGCACGGGCACCCGATGGTGCTCGATCGCATCGCGTGCGATTTTCCCAACCTCACTCTGGTCGGGACTCATACCGGCTGGCCCTGGGTCGACGAAATGCTGGCGGTCACCACCAAGTGGCCGAACGTCTACCTGAACGTGAGCGCGTGGCTCCCTCGCTACTTCAGCCCGGCGCTGACTACGTTCATGAAGTCCCGCACTGGCGCGCAGAAGGTCATCTTCGGCTCGAACGGCCTGAGCTGGGAGCGCTACCTCCAGCAGTTCGACGAGCTCGAGCTCCGCCCAGAAGCGCTCGAGGCGATCCTCTCGGGCAACGCAAAGCGGGTGTTCAAGCTCTAGGTGACGCCGGCCACGCCGGACCGCCCATCATCCCCTCAGGCCACCGCAGCGGCGGGCGGCTCGTCCGGCTCCTCGGGCTCTTCCGCCGCTTCGATGGGCGCCGCGCGCGGCCCCTCGATCACCTTACGGAGCGTGAACATGAGCACCGGAGCGATCGCGGTGGTAAGCCCGATGATGAGCCACATCATCCAGGACTCGCGGGGACCATCGGGCGGGCAGTAGCGCGCGAGCAGCCAGCCAGAGAGCGGCAGCGCGCCGAGCTTGGCCACGAAGAAGGGCAGCCCGCTGAGCCCCATGTAGGAGGACTCGCGACCGCGCGGCGCGATGGTGGCGATGTACTCGTAGCTCCGCGGTGACCAGAGCGCCTCGCCGACCGAGAGGAGGAGATAGAAGGCCGCGATGGTGAAGTACGACGCTGGGGCGAGCAGCACGAACACCGATGCGGCGGTGATGACGCTCCCGACGAAGATGACGCGATAAGCGGGCATGTGCCGGGTGAGCGCGGTCACGATCGGCACCAGGATCATGATGGAAATGGGATTTATCGTCTGAAACTTACCGAGCGGGAAGCTCTCTCCGAGCTCGCGGATCGCGTATTTCGGCAGCGTAAAGTGGCTGTGCTGGAAGATCATCTTCACGAACACGAGGAGCGCGATGAGCAGCATGAAGCGCCAGAACGTGACCTCACGCATCACCTCGCGTGCGATGGACCAGGGCGCGCGGGCGCGCTCCGCGGGCTCGGCGGGCTCGGGTGCGACGTCGCGCTCGACGTCGGCCGAGTCGCGCACCAGGAGCGTGAGCAGGAAGGCTAGCGCGGCGAGCCCCGCGCCGATGAGGAACACCAGGCGATACGCCGAGAGCACGTGCGCGCCGATGAACGGGAACTCGAGCAGCTTCGGCGCGAGCGTCTTGCCGTCGGCGGAGAGGAACGGCGCGCGGCAAGCGTCCACCAGAAAACCCGCGACGGCGGCGCCGAGGTTCATCACGACGTAATAGATCGAGAAGGCGAAGGCGCGTGCGCGCGGGTGCGAGAACCGGCGGAAGGCGGTGTTCAGCACCGGCGTACACCCAGCGTAGCCGAGCGACATCACGATGAGTCCGCCGATCGCCATCTCGCGCTCCGTGGCGAACCCCATGAAGAAGCGCCCGACGGCGAGGAGCCCGAGACTCGCGATGAGCCCGCGGCGCATCCCGAGCGCGTCGCCCACGAAACCAGCGACCAGCATGAGCAGCGTGGCGAGGCTCGAGAACACCGTCGCCCAGAACGCGGCGCCCTCGTCGTCGTAGTGGAAATCGACCGAGAGCCAGAGCACGAGCGTGTAGAGCATCGAGAAGATCCCGATGCTCTCGACGAACCAGATGAGGTACGCGAGCCAGAGCTCGCGCGGCGACCGCATGAGGTCGCGCAGGTCGTCCTTGAGCGGGCGCTTTTCTCGTGCTTCCCCGGCTGACACGAGCGCGACTTCTACTCGAAGTCTCGGCTCGTGTCATCGCGTCGCTGGCGCCGCCGGCGTCGCGCCGAATGCCGCGGCGCGGCACGCAGGCTCAGCGCGCCCCGCGAGGAGCTCGCGCGGCGCGCTGGCGCTTCGCGATCTCGAGGCTGGCGCGGAGCCCGCGATTTCTCAGGGAGAACCACACGAGACGCTTCTTGTCCATCACGAAGAACCGCTCGCCGTAGCGCGCGAGCGCGCGTGGAGCGATGCGGAACCCGAGCCCGGGCGCATCCGGCACGCGGAGCGTGCCGCGATCGTGGACGAACGGCTCCTCGAGCAACCCGTCGCGCGCCTCGGGCACCCAGCCGGGTGGATCGAGCGGATACTCGAGCAACTCCTCGCCCGCGAAGCCGCTCGCCGCGAAGACCTGCAGGTTGACGGCAAAGCCGATGCCGTTCGTCCAGGTGTGCGGGGTGAAGCCGAGGCCACGCCGCCGGCAGAGCCGCGCCACCTCGATGCTCTGCGCGATACCACCGGTGAACACCGCGTCCGGCTGGAATGCCGAGTAGCAGCGCCGGTCGATCATCATGGCGAGCTCCGGCAGGCCGGCCGTGTGAAGCTCGCCGCCGGTAACCCGGACGCGGCTCTCCGCGGTGAGCGCGGCGAGGTCGTCGTAGGCGTCCATCGCAAGCGGCTCCTCCACCCAAGCGACGCCCGCGTCCGCGCAGACCTCCGTGAAGCGCCGGGCTCGAGCGAGATCCCAGCGCGGCGCGTTGCTCACGATGGTGACGCGCCAGGCCTGGTTCACGTCCACGCCGAGCTTCATGCGGCCGCCGAGCGCCTCGGCCGTCTCGCTCACCTGACGCTCGTCCACGCGGGGATCGAAATCGTGGACCCGCAGCTTGAACGCGCGAAATCCTTCCGCGTAGCGCGCCTCGGCCTCCTCGACGCGCGCGCCGGGCTCGCGCACCTCCCCACTCGAGGCGTAGAGCTCGACCGTGCGCGCGGTCCCGCCGAGCAGCTCGCACACGGACTTCCCCGCGAGCTTGCCGGAGATGTCCCAAAACGCCGGCTCGATCCACCAGTTCTTCCACCCGAGATAGCCAATCTCGCGGAGCCGCTGCTGGACGAGCTCGATGTCGGTCGCGTCCGCGCCGAGGAGATACGGCCCGAGGAGCTCTCCGAGCCCCGCGCGCTCGCGACCCATCGCAGGCCCAGCGCCGTACCCCTCGACGCCGTCGTCGGTGGTCACTCGGATGAGCGTGAAGCGGTTCTCGTTCTGGGGGAGCCCCGGGATCCATGCCGGGCGAAACGTCGCCGGGAGCGGGATGACGACGTGAAAGAGCTCGACCCTGGCGACGCGGGACATGGCGGCGGTCTAGCCGTTTTCCGCGCCGGCGTCGCTACCGCTGCTTCTCGCCACGCGAACGCGGCCGCTCGAGGATGAAACCTCGCCCGGACCGATTGCCGCGCCCACGACCCCCGATTACACGCGAGAGCGTGCTCACCGCGGAGCTCGTCGACGTCGCCCTGTTCGCCTCCGAGGCCCGCTACGGCGATCTGGTCACCCACGTGACCCTCGATCTCCGGCGTCGCTTCACGCGGGCCGAGCTCGAGCGCGCGGTCGCCGCCGCGATCGCCGCATTCCCGGTCCTCGGCTGCGTCTATCAGCCCCGCCTGGTTCGTGATCGCTGGCGCCCGAGCGCGCGACCGATCGCCGAGCTGGTGCACGTCGTCGAAGGCGAGCTCGACCTCGAGCGCGAGACCATCGCGTGGGCGCGCCGCACGCTCGCGCTCACCCGCGAGCGACCGCTGCGGCTCGTATCGCTCCCGCGCGGAGCAGGTTCACGGGTGCTCGTGACGCTCTCGCACCTCGCGGTGGACGGCGCGGGGATGGCGGCGGTCGGCAGCGTGCTCGCCGCGGCGCTCACCGGGAGCGCGCCGATCGCCGAGATCGATCCGAGGCGTGATCTCGCGAGCTCGCTGGCTGCGCTGCGCCCCTGGCACCTACCCGCGCTCGCCCGCGACGCGGCCCGCGCGCTCGCGACGCCGCTCGCCGTGCTCCGCGCCGCGCCGCGCGAACGTGGCTTCCCGACGGAGCCGGGCGGAGCGTCGCACTGGCGGCACGTGCGCCTCTCCCCGGACGAGACGGCGCGCCTGAAGGCGCGCGCGAGCGCGGAGGGTGCGAGCCTGAACGACGCGATCATCGCCGCGCTCGCGCGGGTCACGGCCGGGCGCGCCGCGCCCGGCGCGGGGGCGCTCCCGATCCTCTACACCATGGATCTCCGCCGCTACGCGGGCCGGCCGCGGCTCGTCGCGGCCAACACCTCGAGTATCCTCACCGTGTTCGTGCCGCGCCGGGCGACCGTGAGCCTCGACGCCTCGCTCGCCGCGGTGGCGCGAGTCACCGGGGCGCAGCGCCGCGGGCTCGCCGGCCCGGCGACCCTCCTCGTCCCTCATCTGCTCGGGCTCGGGCTGCCACACGCGCTCGCGCGCCGCGTGACGCGGCTCCTGCACCCGGTGCTCATCGGGCTCCCACTCGAGCGTGGAATGATGCTGACCAACGTCGGTCGGCTCGACACCGGTCTCCGCGCGCTCGGCGAGGATCTCGAGGACGTGCGGATCATCGGTCCCAACGCCCGCGGGGTCCCCATCCCTTCGGTCGTCGCTCACGGCTTCCGCGGCGCGCTCCACCTCGAGCTCTACGCCGCACCGGGGCTCGCCTCCGCCGCGCTCGACGACTTCGAGCGCGAGCTCCGCGACGCGCTCGAGCTCACCTGACGCGCGCGACGACCCGAGGTGCGCGGCCGGCGGCTCGGCAGCCGCCCGCGCCGCCGGCCGCGCCGGACCGGCAGGCTCGACCCGAAAAGGGCGCGCCGGCGCGCGGGCGATGGAGCTTGAGTCGAGCTGCGCGGCGTCGTTGAATGCCGGCCGCCATGCATCTACGACCCGGACCGTTCACCGCCTTCGCCCTCCTGCTCGCCGGCTGCGGCGCGAACCCGACACCGCCCGTCACGACCGAGCCCGCGCGACCGCCAGCGCCGCCGGCAAGACCCGAGGCCGCCGCGACGCGAGTGAACCCGCTCCTCTCGCGGAGCCCGCTGCCGTTTCAGATGCCGCCGTTCGATCGGATCACGGACGCCGATTTCGAGCCGGCCTTCGAAGCCGGGATGACCGAGCAGCTCGACGAGGTACGCAAGCTGGCCGGCGATCCCGCCGCGCCGAGCTTCGAGAACACGGTGGTGGCACTCGAGAAGACGGGGCGCACGCTCGCGCGCGTCGCGAACGTGTTCTTCAACCTCACCGCGTCGAACACCAACCCGACCCTCGACGACATCGACCTGAAGATGGCGCCGAGGCTCTCCGCGCACTCGGACGCCATCTACCTCGACCCCGCGCTCTTTGCGCGGGTAGACGCCGTCTACTCGAAGCGCGGCGAGCTGAAGCTCGATCCCGAGTCGATGCAGCTCCTCGAGCGCTATCACTCGCACTTCGTGCGCGCCGGCGCCAAGCTCCCCTCCGACCAGAAGGAGCGGCTCAAGGTCATCAACCAGGCGCTCTCCACGCTCGCCACCCGGTTCCGCCAGACCGTCCTCAAGGCCACCAAGGACTCCGCGGTGGTGGTCGACAGCGAGGCCGAGCTCGCGGGGCTGTCTCCGGAGCAGATCGGCGCGGCGAAGGAGGCGGCCAAGGAGCGCAAGCTCGACGGGAAGTGGGTCATCACCCTCCAGAACACCACCATTCAGCCGCCGCTCGAGCAGCTCGACAATCGTGAGCTCCGCAAGCGCATCTTCGAGGCATCGAGCGCGCGCGGGCGAGGCGGAGACGCCGACACCACGAGCATCATCGAAGAGACCATCAAGCTCCGTAGCGAGAAGGCGAAGCTCCTCGGCTACGACACCTACGCGGCCTACGTGCTCGCCGAGGAGACGGCGAAGACGCCCGCGGCGGTCGCGAAGATCCTCCGCCAGCTCGCGCCCGCGGCGCTCGCCAAGGCGCGTATCGAGGCCGCCGCGATCCAGAGCGAGATCGCGAGCGTGGCGCGCGCGGAGCAGAAGCAATCCTTCAACCTCGAGCCGTGGGACTGGGCTTATTACGCGGCAAGGGTGCAGAAGGCGCGGTTCAACGTCGACCCGGCCGAGGTGAAGAAGTACTTCGAGCTCGAGCGCGTGCTGAAAGATGGCGTGTTCTACGCCGCGCATCAGCTCTACGGGCTCTCGTTCACTGAGCGGCGCGATCTGCCCGTCTACCACCCGGACGTGCGCGTGTTCGACGTGCACGACGCCGACGACCAGATCATCGGGCTATTTGTCATGGATTACTTCAAGCGCGACAACAAGGGCGGCGGCGCTTGGATGAGCACCTTCGTCGATCAGTCGGGGCTCCTCGACGAGAAGCCCATCGTCATCAACAACCTCAACATCCCAAAACCGCCCGAAGGCCAGCCGACGCTCCTCACCTTCGACGAGGTGACGACCGCGTTCCACGAGTTCGGTCACGCGCTCCATGGCCTGCTCTCGAGCTGCAAGTACCCGCTCCTCTCGGGCACCAACGTGCCGCGCGACTTCGTGGAGTTCCCGTCGCAGTTCAACGAGATGTGGGTCAGGGAGCCGGCGGTGCTCGCGAACTTCGCGAAGGATCGCGAGACGGGTGCCGCGATGCCGAAGGCGCTCCTCGACAAGGTGCTCGCCGCCGACGACTTCGGTCGCGGCTACTCGACGCTCGAGTACCTGGAGGCCGCGCTGCTCGATCAGGCGTGGCATCAGATCCCCGACGGGAAGATCCCGCGAGCGGCGGGCGTGGTGGATTTCGAGCGCGCCGCGCTCGCAAAGGAGGGCGTGACCTACGCACCGGTTCCGCCGCGCTACCACTCGACGTACTTCTCGCACATCTTCACCGGCGGGTACGCGTCGGGCTACTACGCGTACATCTGGAGCGAGGTGCTCGCGCGTGACGCGGGCGCGTGGTTTCACGCGCACGGCGGCTTGAGCCGCCAAGCCGGCGAGGAGTTCCGCGCCAAGATCCTCTCGCGCGGCCGGACCGAAGAGCCGGACGTGCTGTTTCAGAAGTTCTACGGCCGCGCGCCCGACATCGGCCCGCTGCTCGAGTATCGCGGGCTCGGTCCGGTCAAGCGGTGAACGGCTCGGGCACCGGCCTGACGTTCTTGCAGGGTCGTGTGCCACGAGTGGCACAGGGAGGCGCGTCTTGCCGCGGGCGCTCGCTGATTTCGACGGATTTCTGCGCGGCACACGCACCGTTCCGGGGCGCCCGCCGTGGCACGAATCATGCTTTGTAAGGCGCGGGACGCCTGATCGGAGAGAGACGTACATGAGACTCCACACCGCCCTCATCACTACCTCCCTGACGCTCGCGCTGGCTGCGTGCGGCGGCTCCACGTTCGACTCCGGCGGTAGCGGGGGCGCCGGGGGAAAGACGGACGGCGGGGCGACCGGCGGCAGCTCGGGAACCGGCGGCAGCTCGGGAACCGGCGGCAGCTCGGGAACCGGCGGCAGCTCGGGAACCGGCGGCGCTGACGGCGGGCCGGAGTGCAGCGCCGATATCGACTGCCCAGCTCCTGCGGTCTGCAAGGCGTGCCCGAACGGGGGCACGAGCTGTGCGGCCGGGAAGTGTGAAGGGGGGCATTGTCGAGTCGTCTATCCGCCGTGCCCCGATCCGGGCGATGACGCCGGCTCCGACTGCCCCGCGGACATTCCCCTGAGCGAGGCGTGCTCGAACGAAGGCGTGCAGTGCGACTACGGCGTCGCGGAGTGTTGCGGTAAGACCTACCCGGCGACCATCTGCGAGTGTAGTAGCGGCCAGTTCGTCTGCCATCCAACCGACGCGTGCATGGCCCACCCGCCGGGCTCCTGCCCGGACGCGGGAGGGCCCGTCACCCCGTGCGGCGGTACCACCGCCATCCCGTGCCCCGGGTCCGGCGAGTGCGTCACGGACGACCCCTCGTGCCTATCCTGCGAGGGCCACTGCGAATGTAAGCGGAACATCGCCTGCGTCGGCACCATGGAGTTCGACCCTTCCCCGGCCGTGTGCGCCTGCGTCCCACTGAACCAGGATTAGTCCTCGAGGAGCCGCCGACGTCACTGGCGGCTCACGCTCGAGGTCTGCCGCACGAGGAGCTGCAGGATCTCGGCGAAGCTCATGCGGCGCTCGCGCAGCAGCTCGTCGGCGACCGCGATCTGGTCCTCGAGCACCTTGGCGAGGTGCTCTTCGGTGGTGAGCGGGTTCGCGATCACCGCGCGGAGCACCACGGTGTCCTGGCGTCGCTGGTTTCTCCCCTGTTTGAGCGTGGTGCGCGAGACGAAGCTCGAGCCGTGGAGAAACATGAAATCTTGGAGGACCTCGTTGAAGGTGTTGATGACGTAGTGATCCTCGGGGCTCAGCGTCTTGGCGCGCGCCCGCTCGCGGAGCGCGTCCGGCACGTAGCGGTACACGACGATGTTCGTGCGCGGCTCCTCGATGAGCTCGAAGACGTCATGCCGCAGGATGAGCTCGGCGAAATAGCGGGCCTTCCGGATCCCCTCGTCGATGAGGTACGCGTACCCTCGCTGCCCGAGGAGGTGGAGCCCTGCGTGGAGATAAGCGCTGTTGGCCGGTCGCGAGCCCTCGGCGGAGTGCTTGCCGAGATCGAACGATTCGACGCGCGCCTGATAGCGAGCCGCGGCCTGGATGTGGTAGAAATCGTGCGGATCTCGGCAGAGCACCATGCTGATCCCTTGCGGCAGGTAGAGCTGCTTGTGGCCGCATACGGTGACGGTGTCCGCGAGCTCGATCCCGGCGAGGATCGAGCGGTGTCGCTCGGAAAATAGGATCGGGCCACCCCACGCCGCGTCCACGTGATAGTGGATGCGATACTCGCGCGCTATCTCGCCGAGCGCCGCGAGATCATCGACGTTTCCCGTCTCCGTCGTGCCGGCCACGCCGACCACCGCGACGATGAGCCGCTTCTGCTCGAGGCACTCCTCGATGACGCGGCGGAGCGCCTGGACGTCCACTCGCCCCGCCGGATCGAGCTCGACCTTGATCACGTTGCGGGCGCCGAGCCCGAGCAGCGAGCCGAGCTTGTCCATCGAGTAGTGCATCAGCTCGGAGCCGATGACCACCGCGCCGCCCGTGTAGCCGTAATGCCGGAGCGCGGCGAGCAAACCCTCGTCCTGCAAGCCGCCAAACTCATCCGACGAGCGGAGCGCCTTGTTACGCGCCATCCACATGGCTGTGATGTTGGCGAGCGTTCCGCAGGAGGTGACGATACCGAGCGTGCTCTCGCGGTTCTGGATGTGGTGCGCGTAGAACTCGTCCGTGTCACCGAAGACGAGGCGATGCATCATCGCCATGGTCTGTCGCTCGAGCAGGGTGAACGCCTTCGAGGTCTCGACCTTCACGACGTTCTGGTTCAGCGCGGTGAGAAAGCTGCTCATCGGCGGGAGGAACGCCGGCAGCGCGGAGGTCATGTGCCCGGTGTAAGAGGGCAGCGAGACGCTGACCGCGTTCGGGATGACGTCACGCCGGAGCATCTCGAGGTAGTCGTCGAGCGAGAGCGGGCCGCCCGGGATGGCGGACTCGCTAAAGGCCTCGCGCAGGTCCTCGACCGCGGTCTCCGTCGAGATCCGCTCCGCGCGGCGCACGTCGGCGACGGACGCCGCGAGACCCTGGTCGAACCGCTCGAGCGCCGGCGAGCGCGGATCGGTGAACAGCGCGCGGACGCGCTCCGCCACATCATCGTTCGAGGCCGTCATGCTCCTCACTCCGACTCGGTCGTGCGCGCCGGCACCACCCGCTCCTGTCCGGCGTCGCCGACCTGCCGCCCCGCGTCGCGCGCGACGAGCACGACACCCGCGACGATCGCCGCGACGCCGGCCCACTGCGTCATGGTGAGCCGCTCTCCCAGCATGAACCCCGCTACCACGACGATGATGCCGAACCCACCGGTCACCATGATGGGGTACGCCGCGCTGATGGGCAGCTTCTGGAGCGCGTATGCGTAGAAGACCACGTTCGCCGCGAAGCAGCCAACCCCGAGGAGGACGACCCAGTTCTTGAGGAGCAGCCGCGTGAGCCCGCCGACGCCGCCGTCGAAGAGCCCGGCACCCGCGAGATCGAGCGCGACGCCGCGCATCCCGAACTTGATGAAGAGGTTGGCGGCCGCGTTGAGCGCGAGCGCGATCGCGAGGGCGACTGCGTACTTGACCATGACTCCGGCCGGACTCTAGCGCCGAGACCCGCCGCACGGCGAAGGGATACGAAGGAGCGCGCGGTTCGCGCCGACTTTCTCGAGGGGCGGCGGCGAACGCTGGAGACGGGCGCGGCGTCCGCCCGGCAGCCCCCGGCGCTCCCGCTGAGCCACCCGAGCGCTGGCTTCACGAGACCGGCGAGTCGCAAGGGATGTCGGCTCGGCGCGGTATCCTGCGGTCCGTCGCTCACGCGGGCGTCGAGGTCGCTCCGGAGCGCGGCGGGGACCTGCGCGCCGGCGAGTACCCGTCGCGCATGAGACGAGTGCTAGGCTCGGCCATGCCTCGCGCTCTCGCCTCCGTCGCGCTCGCGCTCGCGCTCGCGTTCGCGCTCGGCGCCTGCCTCGCGCAGCCACGCGAGCTGCCGCCCACCTCACCGAGCGCGCTCACGAGCCGGGCGCTCCCGAGCTTCCGCCGCCCGACCATCGGCGGCGACACCTTCGACAGCTCGCGCGTGCGCGCGCAGCTCGTGGTCGTGAAGTTCTTCGCGAAGTACTGCGAGCCCTGCAAGCGCTCGCTCCCCGCGCTCGTGGCGCTCCGCGAAGCTCACCCCGAGGTCATCATCGTCGGCGTGTCGGAGGACGAGTCCGAGGCGGACGCGCGCTGGATGGTGGAGCAGTATGGGCTCACCTTCCCGGTGATCCACGACCGCAGCAACGTCCTCTCGGGGCGCTTCCGCGTCTCCGAGCTGCCCGTCGCGTTCGTCGCCGACCGGCACGGGATCGTGCGCTGGGTCGGCGGACCGGAGCAGCCCGAGGGCGCGCTCCGCGACGCGGTCGAGGCGCTCTCGCGCGCCAGGTAGCGCCGGCGGCGCAACCCTCGCGCGGTGACGACCTGGGCCGCGTGGCCCAAGCGCGCGCACTCGAATGTGCCAAGATGTGCCACGACCGGAACGACGAGGCTCGCGAAGCGCGCCGAGACCGCGCCGACTGCCGGTGACTTTGCCAGAAATCGGCGGGGACTCATCGATGGCACAGTTCTCGCAAGAGGTCCCCGCAAGTGGCGGAGCCCCGCCCGAACTACGGAGCTCGAGACATCATGCGAACAATGATTCGAACGGCGGTCGCGGTGGTCGGGATGGCGGCAATGACGAGCGGCGTCGGCTGCGGCGGGCGAGTCACGGTCGACGAAGGGGCCGGGCAGCAGCGCGCCGCGCTCCGCCGCGCGGCGTCGTGCGAGGACCTCCAAGCAATGCTCACCGCGGACGCCATCGCGAAGGTCAACGCGCGAGTCGATGAGCAGATTGCAGAGGTTCGCGCCTGGGGTCCGTACGGCGGGCCGTCCTACGGCGGACAGCCGAACGGGACCGGCGGCGCGATGGGCTTCCCGGGCGACGAGAGCGGCTCTGCTGGAGCCGGGACCACCGAGCCGCCACGCGATAGCGCCAAGGCGCAGTCGGACACGAACACCCAGGTCGCCGGGGTGGATGAGGCGGATATCGTGAAGACCGATGGGAAGCACCTCTTCCTGCTCCACGGGCAGACGCTCCAGATCATCGATGCGTGGCCGGCGGCTTCGCTGGCAAAGGGCTCGGAGATTAGCATCGAGGGGCAGCCCTCCGAGATGTTCGTGCACGACGGCCGCGCGGTCGTCTACTCGGCGGTGGACGGCGCGAGCGTGTATGAAGCCGCGAACGTCACCCCGAAGCCCCAGTATGACGAGTATGGCTACGGATACGGTGGTGGCGCGGTCGACGTCGGTATGGGCGGCATGGGCGGCGGCTACAACGGGAGCCAGGCGCCGCTCACCAAGGTGACCGTGCTCCGCGTCGACGGCGCAGCGCCGACCATCGAGGCCGAGCTCTACTTCGAGGGTAACTACCTGTCGTCGCGCCGTGTGGGCGCCGAGATCCGAACCGTGCTCGAGGGTGGAGCGCATGGCCCGTCACTGCCCGGCTATCCCGAGTGGTCGGGCGCGGGCACCACGAGCGAGGCCATCGCGGCGTGGGAGCGGCTCCGGCAGACCAGCATCGCGGCCATCCGCGCCTCGAAGGTGAGCGACTGGCTACCTTACACGTTCGTAAAGCGCGGCGACCAGGTCACGGCGAGCCTCGCGCGCTGCGACGGGTACTATGTGCCGACCGCGGGGACCACGAGCTACGGCCTCACCCAGGTGCAGGTGCTCGACGAGACCGCTCCGAACGACGTGCGTGGCGTGAGCATCGTCGGCGCGGCCGAGACCGTGTACTCGAACGCCTCGACCATGATCGTCGCGGCGGCCTCCTACGAGGCCGCCGCGTATGCGAGCGCCTGGGCGTCGCGCACCACGACCGCGATCCCGACCGCGCGCACGCACCTCCACAAGTTCGATCTCGCCGCGAATCCGGGGGAGCCGCGCTACGTCGCCTCGGGCACCGTGGTCGGCACCGTGAACAACCAGTTCTCGCTCGACGAGCGGGATGGATATCTGCGGGTGGCGACCACCGAAGATCGGATGTTCCTCGGCGGCTCGGGCGGCGGTGACGTCCCGGTCGGCACCGGCACCGCGCCGAGCAACCCGGGCGTCCCGAGCGGCGGGGGTGGCTCGGGCGGCGGGATCGCCCAGGACGGCGGTGCGGCCGACCCGGCGCCGCCGGATCCCACACCAGCGCCCGCGCCGGCTCCCGCCCCGAACTCGGGCCCTGGCTCGCGGCCGCTCGACGCGCCGCTCGGCCCCTCGCGCGTGAACCACCTGTTCGTGCTCGCCGAGCAGGACGGCGAGCTCGCGGTGGTTGGCAGCGCGGGCGAGCTCGCGCCCGAAGAGCGGATCTACTCGGCGCGCTTCGTGGGTAACCGCGGCTACCTGGTAACCTTCCGCCAGGTCGATCCGCTGTTCGTGATCGATCTCTCGGTCCCGACCGCGCCGAAGGTGGTGGGCGAGCTCAAGATCCCTGGCTTCAGCGAGTACATGCACCCGCTCGACGACGGGCACTTGCTCACCATCGGCAAGGACACCACGGAGGACGAGTGGGGCGGCGTGCAGACGAACGGGCTCGCGCTCCAGATCTTCGACGTGCGCCAGGCCAGCGCGCCCAGGCTCCTCCACAAGTACGTGTTCTCGGATCCCTACGGGAGCTCGGAGGCCTCCTACGATCACAAGGCCTTCACCTACTTCGCCGACCGCAAGCTGCTCGCCTTCCCGTATTCGTCCTACGACGACATGCGCGGTATGAAGAGCTCCCTCGAGGTCTTCTCCATCGACACCGAGGCGGGGATCGCAAGACTCGGTTCGATCGATCACTCGAGCCTGATGAGCTCGGCGCCGCAGGGTTACTGCAGCGGCTACTACGGCGTCGACGTGCGGCGCGGCCTGTTCCTCGACGACTACGTCTACTCGATCTCGTACGGCGGCGTGGTCGTGAACCAGGTGAACGACCTCGACCACCCGGTCGCCTCGCTCGCCCTGAGCGCGCCCGAAGGCCCGGCCGAGTATTGCGCCTACGGCGAGTAGCCCTGACGAGCGCACCCCGCGCTCCCGCGCACTCCGGGCCTCCTCCCCCGGGGTGCGCGGCTTCATTTCGGCTCGGGAGGCTGGGTGCTTCGAGGTCAGTTCGGCGCGAGACCGCGTGAGGCGGCGGCGGCTCGGAGCTCGCGAGCGAGCGCGCGTCGAAGCCCCACGAGCCCCGAGGGCTCGGTGCCTCACCCTCGGGTCTACCCGCACGCCCGGTGTGGCGCCGCCCTCGGTTGCGGCCCTGTGGCGGAAAGGCCTAAGATGGCGCATGCGCTTTCGTGACGCTGGAGCGCTGACGCTCACCTTCTGCGCGCTCGCCGGCCTCTCGGGGTGCGGCTCGAATGAAGGGGGCGGCGCGCCTGCCGATCCGCACACCAACCCCGGTGACGGCGCCGGCGCCGGCTGGCCCGACGGCCACGCCACCATCCCGGCCGAGGCGCGGGCCGAGGACGTCTCGTCGCCAACCACCGTGGTCGGCACCGGTACTCGAGAGAGCTGCACGGGCGCGGCGTTCGTGGCGGCGGTCGCGAAGGGCGGAGTCATCACCTTCGACTGCGGCCCGGACCCGGTGACCATCACGCTCGCGGAGACGGCGAAGGTCTTCAACGATCGCGGCTCGAAGCTCGTCATCGACGGCGGCGGGAAGGTGACCTTGAGCGGCGGCGGCAAGGTCCGTATCCTCTACATGTCGACCTGCGACGAGGCGCAGACGTATCCGCCCGGCCCGGGCGATTGCAACACGAACCCCGGCGTCGAGCTCGTGGTGCAGAACCTCACCTTCATCGACGGGAGCGCGAGGGGGATCTCCGACGACGAGGGCAACGCGGGCGGCGGCGGCGCCATCTACGCGCAAGGAGGGAGCCTCAAGGTCGTCGGCTGTCGCTTCTTCAACAACGTGTGCGATGAGCTCGGCTCGGACGTGGGCGGGGGCGCGATCCGCAAGCTCGACTACCTCATCGCCCCTGGCGCGGGCCCCGCGCGCCCGGCATGGGTGGTCGGCAGCACCTTCGGAGGCTCCGAGGGCATGGGCAACTCCTGCGCGAACGGCGGCGCGCTCTCGAGCATCGGCGTATCCTGGAACATCCTAGACTCGCTCTTCTCGTTCAACACCGCCGTGGGCCACGGCGCCAACAGCGGACAAGGCGGCAACGGTGGCGCCATCTATAACGACGGCAACGAGATCATCATGAACCTCGAGAGCAGCCTGCTCGAGGACAACCGCGCCAACGAAGGTGGCAGCGCGGTCTTCTTCGTGAGCAACGACCGCTCCGGCACGATCACCATCAAGGACTCGCTCACGCGCCGAAACCCGCGCGGCACCTTCGAGACGCCAGACCTGCCTGGCTTCTTCGTGCTCGCGAAGGCTCCGGCGAAGCTCGAAAACTCCCAGATCGAGCGCTGAGCCTGCGGGGGATCCTTGATGTCGGTCCGGCGCGGAACCCAGGGGCGCGAGCACGCTGGGCGCCGCACCCCCCGTCGCGCAGCGCCCGCGGCGAGCCGCGACTTCGATCAGATGTATCCCATGTTCGCGGCGCTCCGCGCCTCGCGACCCCGACACATCGACGTCCTCGAGCGCGCCTTCGACCACGCGCGAGAGTTCCGCGCGCGCGTGGTCGAGCCGAACGCGCTCGAGCTCGAGCGGCGCATGATGGAAAATCCACGCTACGTGGCAGAAGACATCCTCGCTGAGGCGGCGCGGCGACGCCTCTTCACGAGCCTGGTGCCCAAGGCCTTCGGCGGCTTGGGGCTGCCCTTCGGCGCGGTCATGCTCACCCTCGAGGAGATCTCGGCCGGCTGCGTCGGAATCGCGAATCTGCTCGCCGTGCACGGCCTGGCGATCACCTCGGTAGCAGCTACCGGGGATCTCGCGGGCCTCGAGCGCGTGAGCCGCGCGCTCGTCGAGAGCGAACGGGCCGGCCGCCCGAAGCTGCTCTCCACCGGCATCACGGAGCCGGGCGCCGGGACGGACACCGAGGACGCCGACTTCCTCGCCACGGCTCGGATCACCTGCGAGGCGACCCCGGTCGCGGGCGGCTATCGCTTGAACGGCCGCAAGATCTTCATCAGCAACGGGAGCATCGCCGCGACGCACGTCGTCTACATGCCCACCGACCGGCGCGCGCCGGTGGAGACGACCTTCGCGTTCCTGGTCGAAGCGGGCACCCCGGGGTTCTCGCTCGGCCGCGTCGAGCGGAAGATGGGGCAGAAGGCGTGCCCCGCCGCCGAGCTCGTGTTCGAAGATTGCTTCGTGGCCGAGCGGCAACGCCTCGGTAAGGAGGCGCTCCCCGGGCGCCGCATCGACCTCATCTTCGGCGCGACGCGCGGCGGGGTCGGAGCGTTCGCCGCCGGGGTCGCGCGCGGCGCGCTCGAGCGCGCTCGCGCGTTCGCCGACACGCACCGGCTCGGCGCTCGCCCGCTCATCGGCGAGCAGTGGGTGCAGATGAGGCTCGCCCAGATGCACATGAACACCGAGCTCGCGCGGATGGCTTACGTCTCGGCGATGCTCCAGAACGAGCTCTTCGGGCTCTTGTCGCTGATGCAAGCCGGCGCGCTCCTCGAGCGGTTGCCGGCGAGGCTCCTCGCGAGCGCGCCCGTGAAGCGCGCGCTGCGCTCGCGGATCGCGCGCGAGCGCGTCGAGGGCGGCGTCGCTGGGCTCCACGACTGGCAAGTCGCCGCGACCTCGGCGAGCGGCGCGGTCGCGAAGGCGGCCGCGAGCGATCTCGCGGTCGAGAACTGCGGGCTCGCGCTCGACATCCTCGGCGCGAGCGGGCTCCGTCACGACGCCGGCGTGGAGAAGCTCTTCCGGGATGCCAAGCTCCTCCAGATCTACGAGGGCACGAACCAGCTCAACCGTATCGAGATCTTCAAGAAGGCCCTCGGCGGAGCGCACCGGCGATGAGCGGGGGCGAGAGGCAGCTCCTCAGGACGAGCGTCGCGCGCTTCGCGGCCGAGGCGCTCGAGCCGCTCACCGAGGCGCTCGAGCAGGGCGAGTCGCTTCCGCCCGCGGTCGTCGACGGCCTCCGGGCGCTCGGGCTCTTCCAACTTGGCGCGGCTCCCGAGGAGATCGCGCTGCTCGGCGTCGCGCTCGAGACGCTCGCCGACGTGAGCCCGGCAGCGGCCTCGCTCGTCCTGGCCAACGCCGCGGCGCGCGCGCTCCTGCTCGACGCGCCGTCCTCGGCAGCGCGCGCCCGTGCCCTCGAGGCGCCCGGCCCCCTCGCTTACCCACTCTACGCAGACATCAGCGAGCAGATCGCCGACGGCGGCGCGTGGGAGCTCGTGGTCGGGGCCGGGCCGGCGAGCCATCTCGTGCTCCCGTTCGACGAATCGAGCGTGCTCATCGTCGCTTCAGAGGCGACCTCGATCCGCCTCGGGCCGCTGCTGCTCACGCTCGGAATGCGTGGCTGCCCCACGAAGGACGCGCAGCTCCTCGAGCCCGCCGCGAGCAGCCGAGTCGAGGTCGACGTTCGTCGCGCGCTCGCGCGACTCCGCGCGCCTGCGGCGGCAATCTGCGCGGGCATCGTCGGTCGCTCGCTCCGCACCGCGACCGACTACGCCCAGTCCCGCTACCAGGCCGGCGCCCTCATCATCGAGCACCAGGAGGTCCGCGCGATGCTGGCGCGAATGCTCGCCGACCATGCAGCGTGCCACGACGCCGTCGAGCGGCTCGCGAGCGGCGAGTTGCCCGCGCCGCTCGCTCGGGCGCGCTTCATCGAGGCGAAAGAGCGTGCCGCGCGCGCGACCCTCGACGGTGTGCAACTCCTCGGCGGCAACGGGTACATGGAAGCGTACGGGCAAGAGCGCTGTCTCCGCGACGCCCGGCAGGCGGCGTGCTGCTTCGGGCGGCTCGAGGTCGAGCGCCAGGCGCTGCTCGGCGAGTGGCTCGAGGGCGCGGCGGGCGCCTGAGCGCGACTCGGCGGCCCGGTCATCTTCGCGAATTTCCCTCCGGCGAGCGTCCGATGCGGCGCTGCCCTAGACTCCACCTCACCCAGGGCCGGACCCGGTCCGTTGACGACGCCCCTTTCAATCGGAGAACCCGCATGGCCATCACGCTCGACGACCGACAACGCGCGCTGCTCGACGGAAAGAACTTCGCCTACCTCGCGACGGTAGGGGGAGACGGAAAACCCCAGGTGACGCCCGTCTGGGTCGAGTACGACGGGACGCACGTCATCATCAACTCCGAGGAGAAGCGCGCCAAGGTGCGCCACCTGAAGGAAGATCCGAACGTCGCCATCGCCATCGCGGACGCGAACGACCCCTATCTCTACATCGAGCTCCGCGGGAAGGTCGTCGAGATCACGACAGAGGGCGCGCTCGAGGGGATCGATCGGCTCGCCGAGAAGTATATCGGCAAGAAGTACCCGTGGAACCGACCCGGGGACGTCCGAGTGGTTCTCAAGATCGAGCCCGAGCGGGTCCTCGGCCGGTAGGCTGGGCGAGCGCGCGGAGCACGGCGCCGGTCGCGGTCTTCTGCTGGGCCACCGCCTGGGGCGAGCCCTCGGCGACGATGCGCCCGCCGGCCGCGCCACCCTCGGGCCCGAGCTCGACGAGGTAGTCTGCTCCGCCGATGACCACTGGGTGGTGCTCGATGACCACCAGCGTATCACCTCGCTCGACGAGTCGATCGAGCACGCTCATGAGCTTCGAGACGTCGGCGAGGTGCAGCCCGGTGGTGGGCTCGTCGAGGACGTAGAGCGTGGGCTCGTGGTGGCTCGAGGCGGTGAGCTCGGCCGCGAGCTTGAGGCGCTGGGCCTCACCGCCGCTCAGCGTGTGCGAGCCCTGCCCGAGCTTGATGTATCCGCACCCGAGCTCGGTGAGCGTCGCGAGCGGCCGCGAGATCTGCGGGTGATTGGCGAACACCTCGACCGCCCGCTCGACGTCGAGCTCGAGGAGCTCTCCAATCGAGAGCCCGAGATACCTCACGTCGAGCGTGCGCGGTTCGAAGCGGGCGCCGCCGCACGCGGGGCACGCGGTGACGACGTCGGGCAAGAAGCTCATCTCGTGGGTGATGACCCCTTGACCTCCGCAGGTGGTGCAGCGCCCGCCCTTCGGCGTGTTGAAGCTGAACCGTGAGGCGTCGAAGCCGGCGACCTGCGCGTCTGGCGCCGAGGCATAGAGCCGACGGATCACATCCCAGATGCCGAGGAAGGTCGCCGGCACCGAGCGCGGGGTGCGTCCGATCGGCGCCTGATCCACCGCGACCGCGCGGCGGAGCGCTCCGAACCCGCTGAGCGCGCGATGCGCGCCCGGGTCCTCGGCGACGAGCCCGAGCTTCCTTCGAAGCGCGGGCAAGAGCACCTGGCTCACGAGCGTGCTCTTGCCCGAGCCGCTCACCCCCGCCACCACCGTGAACCGCCCGAGCGGAACGCGAAGCTCCACGTTCTTCAGGTTGTGCGCGGTCGCGCCGGTGAGCTCGAGCCAAGCGCCGCGCGCCTCGACCGGACGGGCCACGCGGAGCCGGGTCGGCGCGCTGAGCGCGCGCCCGGTCGGTGAATCGCGCCGCTTCAACACCGCCGCCGGCGTCCCCTCGGCGACCACGCGACCGCCGAGCGCGCCGCCGCCCGGTCCGAGATCCACCAGGTGGTCGGCCGCGCGGATGGTGTCCGCGTCGTGCTCGACCACCACCACGGTCGAGCCGAGGTCGACCAAGCTGCGAAGATTGCCGAGCAGCCGGGAAGTATCACGGGGGTGCAGTCCGATGGTCGGCTCGTCGAGCACGTAGAGCGCGCCGGTGAGCCCGGCGCCGAGCTGCGCCGCGAGCCGGAGCCGCTGCATCTCGCCGCCGCTCAAGGTACGCGCCGGACGCTCGAGCGCGAGATACTCGAGCCCGACCTCCTCGAGGAACCCGAGGCGCCGCGCGAGCTCTACGACTACCGGGCCGGCGATGGGCTGCTCGTGCTTCGCGAAGCGCCAGGCCCTCACCCGCTCGAGCGCCGAGCCGACCGACCGTGCGGTAAACTCGTGGTAGCGCTCACCGAGCAGACGCACCGCGCGCGGGAGCGGCGCGAGTCGCGCGCCGCCGCAGGCGGGGCACGCCGCCACGATCGTCTTGCCGCGCCGCTCGCTCGTGAGCGCTCCCTCGCCGTCGCAGCGCGCGCACTTGCCTTGCTTGGTGTTGAACGAGAAAAATCGCGGGTCGAGCTCGGGGACGGACAGACCGCAGGTCGGGCACGCGCTCCGCGTGCTGAAGAGCTCGACCCGGCCGCCACGAACGACCTTCACCGCGCCGTTGCCCCAGGCGAGCGCCCTGTCGAACACTTCACGCTCGACCCGCGCGTTGTCGACCATCACGAGATCGATGTCGTGCTCGCGGCTGCGGGCCAGCCGCGGAGGCTCGTCGGTGGACACGCGCTCACCGTCCACGATGGCCGCCCGGATCCCTTCCCGCGCCGCTCCGGCGAAGACCTCGAGATACGTCCCTTTCCGCGCGGTCACCGCCGGCGCGAGGAGCGTCAGGCGACCCGACAGCGCGGCGAAGATCGCGGCCGCGCTCCGCCGTTCGATGGGCGCGTCGTGCTCCGGGCAGTGCGCGACCCCGAGCTTCGCGAACATGAGCCGGAGGTAGTGTGCGACCTCGGTCACGGTAGCGACCGTCGAGCTGCCGCCGGCTCGGGCGGTGCGCTGCTCGAGGGCGATCGACGGCGGCACGCCGATCACGCTGTCCACGTCGGGCCGCGGCATGGTGGGCAAGAACTGCCGCGCGTACGGGGTGAGCGTCTCGAGGAAGCGGCGCTGCCCTTCGGCGAACACGACGTCGAACGCGAGCGTGCTCTTGCCCGAGCCGCTCGGCCCGGTGATGACGGTGAGGGCACCGTGCGGAATCGCCAGGCTCACCTCCCGGAGGTTGTGCTCGCGCGCACGGGTGATGGCGAGCGCCGGCTTGGCCCGACGATGGCGGAGCGGTCGCGCTCGCAGCGGACCGGCTTCGGTGCGGAGCGCCGCGCCGGTGCGTGTCCCGGCGCGGGCGAGCTGCTCCGGCGTGCCGCGTGCCACCACTTCGCCCCCATCGCGGCCGGCGCCAGGGCCGAGCTCGATGACGTAGTCGGCCGCGCGAATGACGTCGAGATCGTGCTCGACCACGAGAACGCTCCCACCTCCCTCCACGATCACGTCGAGCGCACCGAGCAGGTGCCCGACCTCGTCGGCGTGGAGCCCAGCGCTCGGCTCGTCGAGGATGAGCAGGCTGCCCTGATGATCGTCCGCGAGCGCGCGCGCGAGCTTCAGGCGCTGTGCCTCGCCGCCGCTCAGCGTGGAGAGCGGCTGCCCGACCCGGAGATAGCCGAGCCCGAGCCGCGCGACCGGACCGAGGCTCCGCTGGATGGCTGGTTCGGCGCGGAAGAGCGCGAGCGTCTCGTCGACGGTGAGCTCGAGCACCTCCGCCACGCTCTTGCCCAGGTGGCGCACCTCGAGCACCTCATCCTTGAAGCGCCGGCCCCGGCACACCGGGCACTCGAGGCGTACGTCGGCGAGGAACTGCATCTCCACCGTCTCGTAGCCCTCGCCGGAGCAGGCCTCGCAGCGCCCGCCCTCCACGTTGAATGAGAAGTGAGATGCGGTGATCCCACGAGCGAGCGCGACGTCTTCAGCGGCGAACGTGCGACGCACGACGTCCCACGCCTTGGTGTAGGTCGCAGCGTTTCCGCGTGAGGTGCGACCGAGCGGCGCCTGATCGACGAGGGCCACGCGTCGGATCGCCTGGGCGCCCGTGATTCCAGCGTGCGAGCCGGGCAGCTCGACATCGAGCGCTCCGAGCGACCGCGCGAGCGCTCGGTAGACGATGTCCACCGCGAGCGTGCTCTTTCCCGAGCCGCTCGGCCCGGCGATCGCGCACACGACCCCGAGCGGCAGCTCGACGTCGATCCCGCGGAGGTTGTTCTCGGCCGCACCCCGCACGATGAGCGAGGTCGCGGACTCGCGCGGCGCGCGCCCGGCCGCGCCGCGCGGGGCGAGGGCGCGCGCGGTCGCTCCGCCGGCTCTCGCGACCGCGACGGGAGAGCCGTCCGCGACGACGCGGCCGCCGGCCGCACCCGCGCCCGGTCCGAGCTCGATCACCCGGTCGGCGACGCGGATGATGGCGGGGTCGTGCTCGACGACCAAGACGGCATTACCGCGGTCGGCGAGCTCGCGCAGCATGCCGCCGAGCGGCGCGACGTCGGCCGCGTGGAGCCCGACGGTCGGCTCGTCGAGCACGAAGAGCGCGCTATGGAGCGAGGTACCGAGCGCTGCGGTCAAGGTCACTCGCTGCGCCTCGCCGCCGCTCAGGGTGCGGGCTTGCCGGTCGAGGGTGAGGTAACCGAGGCCGACGCGCTCGAGGTAGCCGAGCCGGCTCTCGAGCTCGCTCCGCGCGATCGCGCCCTGCCCGCTCCGGGTCTCGAGCAGGGCGAGCCGCGCATGCGCCTCGGCGATCGAGAGCGCGTGCCACGCGGCCAGATCGATGCCGCTCACGCGCCAGGCGAGCGCCCGCTCGTTCAGGCGCTTGCCGTAACACACTCGACAGACGTCATACGACCGGTAGCGCGAGAGCAGCACCCGGACGTGCATCTTGTAGGTGCGGGTCTCGAGCCAGCGAAACCAGCCCATGACGCCGGGAAACTTCCCCTCTTCCCAGGCGCCATCGCCCTCGAGCACGAGCGACCGCTCTCGCTCGGTGAGCGCCTCCCAGGGAGTGTCCATCGACACGCGCTCACGCCGACACATCTTGGCGAGCTCGGCGCGCTCCCAGGTGGTGCTCTTGCCGGACCAGGGGCGAATCACCCGCTGAGCGAGCGAGCGAGACCGATCAGGGAGCACGCGCTCGAGGTCGATGCCGAGCGTGCGCCCGAAGCCGCGGCATTCCGGGCACGCCCCGAGCGGCGACTCGTAGCTGAAGAGCCCCGGGCGCGCCGCGTCGAAGCGCCGCGCGCACACCGGGCAGCCGAGCCCGCGCGCCACCGTGAGCTCGCCCGAGTCCCCATGGATCCTCGCCTCGCCGCCGAGCCGCCAGGCGGTCTCGATGTCGCCCGAGAGGCGCTTCCGGTCGCGCGTGCTCACGCGATCGAGCACCACCTCCACGCCGGGGACCGCCTCGGAGGGCTTCACCTCGTCGATGGTCGCCGCGCGACCGCCTACCCAGAGCCGCCGATAGCCGTCGCGCGCGAGCTCTTCGCGGAGCTCGAGGTAGCGCTCCGCGCTCTCGACCGCGCGCGGATACGCAACCACCGCCCGGCCGGTGAGCTCGCGCGCCACCCGCGTGGCGGCCGCGCCGGCGTCGAGGTAGACCGCCTCGACGCCATGCTCCGGGCACGCCGGCCGCGCCTCGCGGGTGAAGAGCGCGGAGAGGTACGGCTCGAGGTCTGCCATGGTCGCGACGGTCGACCGCGAGCTCTTGATGGGCGCGCGCCGGTCGACCGCGACCCCCGCCGGCACCGGCTCGAGCCGCTCCATCGGCGGCCGCTCGAGCCGCTCGAGGAACTGCCGCGCGTACGGGCTGAAGCTCTCGACGAAGCGGCGCTGCCCCTCGGCGTAGAGCGTGTCCATGGCGAGCGAGCTCTTGCCCGCACCCGACACGCCGGTGATCGCCACGACCTCACCGGGAAAGAGCTCGAGGTTTACGCCGTCGAGGTTGTGCGTGCGCGCACCGACCAGCACCGTAGGGAGCATGCGGCGCATCTCATAACGCCGGCGCCTCACCTGGCAATGGTGGAGGCGCCGAGGGCGCGAGGGCGGCTAACGGCCCGACGACACCGAGCCGCCGGAGCGCGTCCGAGAAGTCGGGCGGGAGCGGCGCCTCGACGCGGAGCACGCCGCCCGGTACGGGCAGCGTGAGCGACGCGGCGTGGAGCGCGAGGCGGTGGAGCTCGGCGTCGGCGCGCAGCTTGCGATTGAACCAGCCGGTACCGTAGTTGCTATCGTTGCCGACCGGGTGCCGGAGGTGGGCGAGGTGACGTCGGATCTGATGATATCGCCCGGTGAAGGGCTCCGCTTCCATCAGGGAAAACCAGCCCCCCGCATACAGGCGCCGAAACCGCGTGCGCGCGGGGACGCGCGCCTTTCCTTCTCCTCGCGGAACGGGGTAGTCCACCTCGACCTCCGGGGGTGGCTCGCCGCGCGCGAGCGCCAGGTAGCGCTTTTCCACGCCGCCGTGCTCGAAGGCGAGGGCGAGCTCGTGCGCGCGCGCGGAGGAGAGCGCGAAGACGAGCGCGCCGCTAGTGCCTCGGTCGAGGCGATGCACCGGCCAGACGTGAGCTCCGATCAAGTCGCGCACGCGCATCATGAGGACGTCGCGGTCCGGGGCGAGCTCGGTCCGGTGCACGAGCACGCCGGCTGGTTTGTTCACGACCACGAGCTGGTCGTCACGGTGGAGGAGCTCGGTGGGCGCGGCGGTCATCGGCTCGGGGGCGGGGCGGCGCCACTCGGGGCGCGGCTCGTGAGGATAGCGCGCCCGCATGCGCGTCCAAAGTCGCGCTACACTCGAGCCAGCCTTGATCGGTCGTCCTGATGACGAGCCGGGTCCACCGGCCGTGGAGGGTCCGCGGAGCGACGTCGGGCCGGAAAGTTCGGCAGCCGGGGCAGCGACCAGCGCCCGAGCGCTGGCG
>JAPSGB010000009.1:0-135974 GCA_035063585.1 Polyangiaceae bacterium | reverse complement strand
ACCCGCTGCGCTTCCACTCCTTGACCAGGGCGGACCACGTCTCGCGGCTGCCTCGCTTCATCCCTGGACAGGTACGCCGGAGTAGCCGTCACGTCAGGAACGCGGTTGGTCGAACGGATACGTGCATGCGCCGCCACTGCCTCCAATTCGGTCGGCATCGCGAGGAAGTCCCCCTGCGAGGCGGGGCGGGCGTAGCCCATCCCGACGAACGCCTCGGGGTGTGTCGTGCGCGCACGCTCGACCATCTTCTGCTCCGAGTTGCCTGCACCCGGGGGAAAGAACCGGAAGCAGAACTTCATCGGGCGGGGGCGCGCGCGCATCTCCTCGAGGAACCGCGAGGCGTCGCCCACGTCGTCGTGCCCGTCGTCCTCGCGGTAGCGGGCCATCACGCGCTTCCAGGCGGCTTGCTGTTGCGCTTGCACGTGCGCGGCGACACCGGGAAACGCCGCGCCGACGGCGGAGTTCAGCATCGCGTCGCAGCCGAGAAGCATTGTTGTCGCCGCCAGAGCCGCGGCCAATCGCGGGGTCCACCCGCTCTCGTTCCGTCGTTGTCGCATCATTGGTCCCACTCGCAGAAGTACCTGTTCGACGACGTGCACCAGGGGCTGTCGTCCCAATGGAAGTTCACTGACGACCAGAGCTGGGCGCAGTCGTCCGTGCCGCACGCGCCATCCGGCTGGCCGCTCCCCCAATCCGTGAAGGTTACGGGCTCGGCGTCCGCCCAGCGCCACGCGCAGTTCGACGCGGACCGGTACAGCCCGATCCACGCGTTCCTGTACGCCGAGGTCGAGAGGCCCTCGAGGAACGCATTCTCCCCATACGAACTGACGGTCGCGAGGTGCCCACCGTACGTCTGGCAGCTCGCGCTCGCGGCGGCCCAGTTCAACGTCCCGCCGGAGTCGGTGCCGCAGAAGGCGTATGCGTGCCCTCCGTAGCGGTATCCGGTGCAATACGGCGGCATCGTGATGCACGTGCCCGCGCTGCACACGTTCCCCGATGCGCAGGCGTTCGTGTCGTCGATGACGCCGTTGCAGTTGTCGTCGAGCCCGTTGCAGCTCTCCGCGACGGGTTGCTTGTTCTGGACGCAGACGAGCGCGCCGCCGGTACAGGTCATGGTTCCCGCCGCGCAGATGCCGGGCTTGCCCGTCGAACAACTCGCGCCACCCCCTGGGTTCCCGTTGTCCACCACGCCGTCGCAGTCGTCGTCCTTGCCGTTGCAGATCTCGGTCGTCGGCGCGCCAGGCGTGCATGTCTGCGTGGCGCCGCCGACGCACGCCTGGATGGTGACCGCGCAGGCGCCGACGCCGCAGGAGATCGTTCCGAGGCCATCGTCGACCACGCCATTGCAGTCGTCGTCCTTGCCGTTGCATGTCTCCGCGGTCGCGAAGACGGTCTGGTTGCAGACGATCGCGCCGTTCGAGCACAGCGTGGCACCCGTCCCGCACTCGCCCTGGAGGCCCGTCGAGCACGGCTGCCCACCGCCGGGGTTCCCGTCGTCCACGACACCGTCGCAGTCGTCGTCCTTGCCGTCGCAGCTCTCGGGCTGGGAGCCGGGGGTGACCGCCGGCTCGCAGACGAGCTTGCCGCCCACGCACGCCCACGCGCCGGTCGCGCAGACGCCGTATAGACCCGTGCTGCACAAGGTCCCGAGCATCGGATCGCTCTCGTCGACCTGTCCGTCGCAGTTGTCGTCGAAGCCGTTACAGACCTCCGTCGTCGGCGCGTACTTCTGCACGCAGCCCAGCACACCCTGCGAGCAGCTCGTGGTGCCCGCCGCGCAGATGCCCTTCAAGCCCGTGTCGCACGAGACGCCGCCGCCGGGATTGCCTTCGTCGATCTGTCCGTTGCAGTTGTCGTCCTTGCCGTTGCAGATCTCGGGAACGCACGCGCCCGCATCGCCCGCGTCGGACCCGGCAGCACCACCCGCACCACCCGCGGCATCCGCCGCGTCGCTTCCACTCTCGACGTCAGCGTCGGTTGCGCCACCGGAATCGGCATCCGATGACGCGTCTCCGCCATCGACCACGCCAGCGCCACCGCCCTGGCCGATGCCCGCGGCACCGCCACTGGCTCCCGCGCCGCCGGTGCCACCGCTGCCGCTTGCGCCGGCCGTGCCCGACGCGCCACCAACACCGCCGACTCCGCCGCTCCCGGGGTTGCCCGCGGCGCCGTGATCGCGTCCTGCATCCGTCGTACCCGTCCCCGTCGCACTTTCCGCGCCGCCGCACCCGCCCGCCGCTACGGCGAGCAGGGCGAGAGTCGCGGCGGCGGTTCGACCCACGGCATGCATGCCACGCGTCTCGGTGGCGCCGCGCCCGCAACGCAGTGCCGGGGCACTCGATCCTTGTGCGCTCTCCACTTCGCCCTCCGACGGGGCCGTGGATGGACCTCGTCAGGAGGCGATACTGCGTACAAGGGGCGATGGACGAACCACGCGCGACGAGCAGATGGGGCGAGGAGACGCCTCGGCCGAGAAATCTACTCGTTGCGGGAGTACCTGAACGGCCGGAGGGGCCGGGAACCCTGCGCGATGAGCGCCGCACGAAAGTCGACGCCCACGACTTCTGGGAAGGCCTCCACGGCAATGAACTCCGTGCGCTTCGTGTTCCGGTTGCGGTTCGGGTGGTGCATGTGAACGGCAATCCCTGCCGCCTCCCGCAACCGAGGCAGTTCCTGATCGAGGAACACGAGTGGGTCCCAGCCGCTATCATCGAGGGAGCGCTCGAGCGCGCACCGGATGAACGGCGTGATCGTGTTCGCCGCGTAGGTGATCAGGCTCATCTCGGGGAGTCTCTCGGCGACCCGGTTTTCGGACCACGCCTCGGCGACCGCCATGGAGCCACACGCCCCCAAGTGGAGCGAATCTGGTTGGTGCGGGAGGGCGGCGAGGAAATCTGCCAGCTCCATCCAGCTCATAAAGTCGCCGGAGGGGCCAAAACCATCGAACTCTTGACCCTCTCGCCCATGACCGTGCGCGCCCAGGTACAGCCGCTGCGCGTTGTCGAGCGCCGCCCACGCCGCGACGCGTTCAATGAGTTCCGCCTTCGTCCGGGCATGGACTGCAACCATGGTCTCGGGAGGAAATCGTCCTTGAAGAGCGGCAACCTCCGCGGATCCTTCGTCGGGCAGAAACTGAACAAGGCAGAGCGGCGGGGCCATTCGCTAGGATGGCAGCACGCGGCGGTGAGCGCCACCGAACGCGCCGCTCGCCACCACCTTGACGCCTCCGCCCGCGATACGGCACCGTGGCTGTATATGCGTATCCATACGCCCGCCGCGACGCGCGACGCGAGCCGAACGTACGTGTTCCCGGTCGAACTGACGCCGGAAGCCGACGGCCGTTGGTCGGCGACGTGCCCGATGCTGCCGGGCTGCGCGACCTGGGGCGGCACCCGCGAGATCGCGCTCCGGAACATCCAAGAGGCGGCCGAGGCGTACGTCGAGGACATGGTCTCGGCTGGGGAGGCGCTCCCCGAAAGCATCCGGCCCCTCGATCACATCGCGGTGTCCGTCACGGTATGACCCGACCCGAGCTCCGCGGGCTCACAACCCGCGAGCTGGTCGCCGCGCTCGAAGCCGACGGCTTCGCTTGGACCGGCGGCAAGGGCAGCCATCGGGTGTACCGGCACGCGGACGGGCGCCGCGTGGTCGTCGCGTACCACCGCCCCGGTGCGACGTTCCCGCCGGGGACGCTCGGTGCCACGATCGCCGCGACGCGCTGGACGGGCGCGGATCTCCGGCGGCTCGGCCTGCTCGGGGGCCACGGCGGCCTCGACGAGGCGGCATGACGTGCCCGCTACTGCCGGGTCCTCGACGTGATGCGGTAGACGTAGACCCAGACGGTGTGCTCGTCGCCGACGTCGGGGCTGCAGAGATACCCGGCGGCGACGAGGTGCGCGCGGGCGCTCCGCGCGACCTCGACCGACGCGCACTCGGCGTATCGGTACGAGCCCGCTGGATCCACGTCGTGGTCCTCCAGGATCCGGAGCGGGTCGTCGGAGATGCCCACGTACCACCGGTCGGCGTCCTGGCGGTCCTCGTGGACGCGCCCGGCGGCGCCGAGCCCGGTCTCGAACACGATCGCCATGGTCGCGGAGGGTAGACGTTCGCGCCGTGCATGTCCGTCACGATGGAGCCACGCGCTCCGTATGTGCGCCCTCCTCGACGCCTTCCGTGAAGACCTCGCCCAGACCCGGGCACCGCGCACCGCGCGATCGTACGCAGGCGTCGCCGCGGCATTCCTCGCGCAGCCCGACGCGCCGCTCGACCCCGGCGCCGTCGAACGGTTCCTTCGCCGTCCCCGCGCTGACGGCGACCGACGCAGCGCATCGACCTGGAACCACGAGCTCGCCGCGCTCCGCGCCCTCGCCGCGTTCGCGGTGCGCACCGGCGCGTGGCCGAGCGACCCGACCACAAGCTTCACCTT
Organism: Polyangiaceae bacterium; assembly: GCA_035063585.1. Lineage (GTDB taxonomy): Bacteria > Myxococcota_A > Polyangia > Polyangiales > Polyangiaceae > JAPSGB01. The sequence goes on along the minus strand of JAPSGB010000009.1, from coordinate 131,548 downwards.
CCAGAAGTCGCCGAGGCGCTCGCCCTCGGTGCTCTCGGTCGGGGAGGTGCGGCAGTTCTTCGAGGCGCCGGTGCGCGCGAGGAGCGGCTTGCAGAGCGCCCGCGACATCGCACTCCTCGCGGTCCTCGCGTCGCTCGGGCTTCGTGTCCATGAGCTCGTCGCGCTCGACGTGGACCAGGTTGACTTCGCGAGCGCAACCCTGATCGGCGTGAAGGGCAAGGGCGCGACGATCCACGACCTGCCGCTCAACACGCCGACGGTCGCGCTCCTCCGCGAGTGGCTCGCCGTGCGCGCCAACGTCGTGGGTCCCGACCAGTCCGCCCTCTTCGTCTCGAACCGGAGCACGCGGCTCTCGGTGCGCACCGTGCAGTATCTCTTCGCGCGCTGGCGCGCGGCGATCGGCACGGCCAAGCGCGTGACGCCGCACACGCTCCGCCATTCGCTTGCGACGAACCTCCTCGGCGCTGGCGTCGATTTGGCGACCACTGCCGACGTGCTCCGTCACAGCGACGTGAACGTCACGAGGAAGTTCTACTTGCACCTCGTCGACGAACGTCGCCGCGCCGCGGTTGAGCGGCTGTCGGCGATGATCCCGGGTCCGGTGTCTCACGTTGAAACACCGGCGCGGGCGCCCCTCCTTGGCGTCCCCCGCGACAAGCCCGCGAACGACAACACCTCCCCGGGCCCGGCCAACCCAGCGAAATCCTGGAGCTCCGGAACCGCGGGTCCGGCGGCTGACGAATCTCCTTGCGTCCATCGCCCCTTGGGCGAAGCGGCGTGAGCGCGGGACCGCAAACTTTTCGGCTGCTCCCGATTCACCATGCAATCTTCGGCCAGCCTCGTCGACCCCATCTGACGAGCGCGAGCGCGGGATATCGGCGGCCGAGCGGTCGGCCGTGGTATGCTCTGGCCCGATGTTGCAATGGGCCAGCGGCCCCGTCCGGCGCGTCATGTTTCCATTCTTCGGAGGATTTGCGGCATTTTCTCGGTAGATGACACCGTCATTGCCAGATGTCACCCTCTGAGGCGTTGCACGGGTGCCACTGACAACTTACAACTAGGGCATGCATGGCAACGCCACGCCAGTGCCCTTCGGTGATCGCCTTCGCGACAGACTTGCCGCGCTGGGCGAGGACGCCACTCAGGCGTGGCTCGCCGAACGCAGCGGTGTGGACCGGTCGCTGATCTCCCGTCTCGTCCGCAACGAACGCCCGCCGACGCTGGACACCCTCCAGGCACTCGCGCCAGCGCTCGAGATCGACGTCGCCGACCTCGTCGCTGGCACGGACGCCGAGCCTCGCCTGAGCGGCGGGGCCGACCATGTCAGGCGTTCCGACTACGAGGCCGCCGTTGGCAAGCTCATCGAGTACGAGGCGAAGACGCGTGAGCTTGACGGACAAGTCCGATCGCTCGCGGAAAACCTCGAGAACGAGCAGCGGCTTCGCCGACTGGCGGAGGACCGGGCGACCGCTGCTGAAAGGGACCTTGAGCGATCGACGACGGAACTCGGCGCGCTGAAGGGACAGTGCGACACGCACAAGGCGGAGATCGCACGCTATCAGGTCGCTTTGCAGCGCGCCTTGGCGCAGTTTTCGGCACTGAAGACGCGCGTCGAAGAATTGCAGCGAGAACTCGGTCAGACAAAGGCCACCGGCAAACTCGGCGCGATCCTGTCGGGCATTGCCGCCGCCGCCGGCGTCGCGAGCCTGGCGTTCTTCTTTGGCGGCGACGCCGACAGCTCCGCGGACGACGAACCCGACAACCCCGAGGACGAATCATGATGGAGAATTGCTACGACACGCTGGGCATCGCCGAGACCGCGACGCCCGAGGAGATCAAGCGCGCGTTCCGCGAGAAGGCGAAGCGGCACCACCCGGACCACAATCCCACCGACGTATCTGCGGCCGAGCGTTTCAAGGCCGCGGTCGCCGCGCACGACATCCTGAGCGATCCCGCGAAACGGAAAGCGCACGACCAGCAACTTCTTTCCGCGCGGCAGGCGAAAGCACGCCAACAGAGCTCGGCGACTGGGCGCTCGCCAATTCCGCCGACGCCCACGCCAACCGCAAGGCCTCGCTACACCACCGGCGATGCCGTTGCCGCAACGGCGCTAGCCGCGCTGCTGGCGATCATGGCCAGCGGCGGTGGGTCACGCCGGAGTACCTCGCGTCGACGTGCGCCTCGCGTTCGCTGGGACTCCCGGGTCGGCCGCTACCGCGACACCGAAGGGCGCTTCGTCGCTCGGTAATCGCGCGCGGAAGGAGAGAGCAACATGCACTACGTGTATCGCGGCGTGAACCACGACCTCGGTGAAGTCTACTTCGGCGTATCCCGGGAGCCGAAGCGCAGGATCGATGGCTCACACTGCGTCGGCGGAACGGTCGCGCTGGCGCATTGGCTTTGCGGAGTTCACGTAATCCGGTGGTACCTCGTGTCACGCCACCGGTACCAAGACATCGCCTCGGCCGTCGCGCACGCGCACGAGCGCGGCTACCGCCATCCGCGTGGCTTCTACGTGATCCAAACCGCAGGAATCTAGTCCGACGGCCGCGACGCACAGCTCGTCCCCAATCCGGTCGGACAATACCGGCGCCACCCCGGCACGTGCGCGCTGAGCAGGCTCCGGAAGACGCGGCCGTGGTTGCGCACCTTCAGGTGGAGGAGTTCGTGCACGATCACGTAGTCTTGAAAATGGGCCGGCTCGTCAACCAGGTCAGCGGCGAAGGTGCACCAGCCGCGCGTCGAGCACGACGCCCACTTCCGCGACATGCGCTGGACGCGGATCTGCGCCGGATCGACGCGCACGCGTTTGGCCCAGGCGCGCACGCGCTCCTTGAGTGCCACGTGCTGCTCGGCCCGGATCATACGCCCCGCGACTTGATGATGTTGTCGCCCAGCTCGACCATGCGCTTGCCGGACACCTCCTTGAGCAGCGTCTTGTAGATCTCGGCCTTGAGCTGCCGCATCTCGTCGGCGCTCCGGGCGTAGTTTGGGAAGCGGTCGAAGAGGGTGCTGACCTCGACGGCCAGCTCCTTGGCGCCGGCGAGCTTCGCCTCGTCGAGCAACCAGTACACGCCGAACGTGGGGGCATCCATGCCGAGCTTCTTCCGCTCCGCCTGGGCCTTCGTCTGCTCGGTGATGAGCTTCTGGATTTCGTCGAACGCCTGTTCGGTCGAGAGCTGCCGGTCCTGAAACTGCTCGGTCACGCGCTGCGCACGCTCGAACAGGCCGCGGAGCGCAGGGGTGGTCGTCGCCTCGGCCTCGGCGCGTGTCCGCAGATCGCGGAGCAGGTTCATCACCTTGCCGGTGTCGGTCTTTGCATTCTTGTGCAGCGTTTCGAGCGTCTTCGCGTCGTATTCGACCGTTCGCCCCGCGGCATAGTCGCCAGTCGTGACCGCCTCGTGCGTGAGCAGCATCTCGGTCTTGTGGCCGAGCTCGTAGCTGGTAACGCCGCCCTGCGTGCCGTATTCGCTGCGGAGAACAGCGTACAAATCCGCGAGGCGTTGGTACGTCGAGACGTACTCGCGGAGCTGGGCGTCCGGCGACAGGATCTCGTACAGCGTCTCGACCTCTTGGAAGTAGTCGAAGAACTGGCGGCGGCGATCCTTGTCGAAATAGACTTCGTAGAGCTGGCGCTCGAGCTGCTGATCCGGGGTGCCGTCGCCTGCATCGAGGTAGCGCGCAGCCGGCTCGCCCATGAGCTCGCGGAATCGCTCGAAGAGCAGGTCGAGATCCTCGATGACGCCCGAGACTTCCTTCGAGTCGAAGCTGAACGCTCGGTTCAGCTCCCGCAGGATCCCGATGAAGTCAATGATGAGCCCGCACGGCTTCTTCCGCCCCGCGTCGTCCTCGTAGGGCCGGTTCACGCGCGCAACGGCCTGGAGCAGCACATGATCGCGCATCGGCTTGTCGAGGTACATGCAGTAGAGCACCGGCGCGTCGTAGCCCGTGAGGAGCTTGTCGGTAACGATCAGGATCTTCGGCAACTCGCCCGGCTTCGCGAATGCCTTGCGAGCCTCCTTCTCGCGCGTCTCGTCGATCTGGTATTTCGCCACCAGCGGACGATCGATCACGTCGAGCGAGTTCTTCGTGTAGACGGGCACCGACCACTCGGGCGGCAGGTAGCGGTCGAGCGCCTCCTTGTACTTCGCGCACGCCTCCCGATCGACGGCGACGAGGAACGCCTTGTACTGGAGCGGGTCTACGTTCTCCTTGAAGTGCTCGGCGACGAAGCGTGCGACGCGGTCGACGCGCTCGTCGGCCTTGAGAAACGTCTTCAACCGTACGGCGCGGTCGAGGATCCGGTTCAGCTCGTCGATGTCGCTCACGCCCTCGGTCTCGGCGAGGCTCAGGAACTCCTGATCGAGCATCTCGTCGGGCAAACTGATCTCGCCAGGAGCGAGCGTGTGCCGCAACCGGAGCGTTGTGCCGTCCTCGATCGACTCCTTGATCGAGTACTTGTCGAGGTAGCCGCCGGCGTCCTCCTTGCCGAACGTCTTGAACGTACCGCGCCCCTGCGCGGTCTTGTCGATCGGCGTACCAGTGAAGCCGATGAGCGTCGCGCTCGGCAACGCGCCCATGAGGTAGTTGCCGAGATCGCCGCCGGTGGAACGGTGCGCCTCGTCGATGAGCACGTAGAAGCTGTCGCGCGCGCACGAGCTCTCGCGGATGCCGTCGAACTTGTGGATCATCGAGATGATCAGCCCACGGAAATCGGCGTCGAGGAGCTGCTGCAGCCGGGCCTTCGAGTCGGCGTAGCCGTGATCCAAACGTCCGACAACCGCTCGCGCGACTTCGCGGACCTCGGCAAGCACGTCACGTGGATCAAGTGGGCGGAGCCGACGGCGGAGGCGCTCCGTCAGGCATGCCTCGCCCGACACTCCCGCATCGCGCACCAGCCGCCGAAACTGCCTTCTGTCCGGATCACCGCGCTGGAGGTGAGCAACAGCAAGTTCCTCGGTCCGCTCGCGCTCGATCTGAACCCTCAATACAATGCGCTGATCGGCGGGCGTGGCACGGGGAAGTCGACGATCCTCGAGTACTGCCGCTGGGCGCTGTGCGACCAGCCGCCCGCCATGACGAACGGCACGGAGCTGGCCGACTTCAACAAGAGGCGGCAAGCACTCATCGACAACACGCTCATCCCTCTCGGAGCGACGGTCGATGTCTCGTTCCTCGTCGACGAGGTGCCGCATGTGGTGCGACGCAAGGCGGCGGGCGACCTCGTCTTGAAGATCGGGGACGCGGCGTTCCAGGCATGCACCGAGGAGAACGTGCGCGACCTGCTTCCGGTCCGTGCGTATAGCCAGAAGCAACTCAGCGCCGTCGGCGCCCGCATCGAGGAGCTCCGGCGGTTCGTGCACGCACCGGTGAGAGCAGAGCTGGCCGCGCTGGATGAGAAGATCGCGAGCTCACGGATCGAGCTTCGGTCGTCGTTCGACAAACTCCAGCGCTTCCGGGCGCTGACCGCTGAACTTACGGCCCACGAACTCGAACGCAGCTCGCTGACCGAGCGCATCGAGAAGCTGAAGGCGTCGCTGAAGGGACTGTCGGACGAGGATCGCGCGATCATCGCGCGCCAAGGTGTGTACGACGCAGAGGAACGGATCATCGCCACGTTCGAGCGCGACGCCGAGAACGCAAAGACGGCGCTGTCATCATCGATCGCGGAACTCACGAGGATCCCGAGCAAAGTTGACCTGAAGGTGGCCACCGAGAACGCAGACGCGCTCAAGGCTATCCGTGTCGCGCTCGACTCCTGGGCGAAGGATGCGCGCTCCGCGCTGGGATCGGCGGAGGCCGCGTTCACCGAGCCAATCGCCGCGAAGGCGCTCGGCTCGTTTTTCAAGGGCATCACCGACTGGCGCGCGAAGCGCGACGCGCACCGCAAACAGTACGACGAGGCACGAAAGCGAGCGGCAGCGCACGAAGAGACCCTTCGCCAGATCACTGTCCTCGAGACGCGGCTGAAGGAGATCAACCAGTTCACCGACAGCAAGAACGAACAGATCCATCGCCTCGGCTTTCCGGAGCAGGACTTCTCACGTCTTCGGACCGCGTGGATCCAGATGTTCGGGAAGAGAGCCGAGCTGCTGGAGGGTCAATGCGCGAAACTGTCGGCGACTGACAACACGAGACTGCGCGCCACTCTCCGTCGCGCCGCCGACGTCGAGCCGATTGCTGAACACCTGAAGCAGGTCTTTCGCGGCACAAAGATCGCGAGCACCAAGACGGACGCGCTTCTCAAGGCCGTCTCCGACGCCGCGGCGCCGCTCGACGCGTGGCACGCCGCGCTCAGCGACCTGCTGGAACTGGCGTGGCTCAAGATCGAAGACGAAGCCACGACCACGCTTCCGTCCGTGCCACGTCTGGACGCGGCCGGCCTGACGAACAGGGAGAAGATGGCGCTCGCGCGGCAGCTCGAGCCGAGCGCGTGGCTGGAGCTCCTGCTGCTCGACCTGAAGGATCTTCCGATCTTCGAGTATCGGGTTCGAGATGAAGACTTCATCGCTTTCCAGGATGCCTCGCCCGGTCAGCAGGCCACCGCGCTGCTCTCGATCTTGCTGCTCCAAGATGGTCCGCCGCTCGTAATCGACCAGCCCGAAGATGACCTCAACATGAAGATCATCAGCGAGGTCGTCGCGACGCTGTGGGACGCGAAGGCGCACCGTCAGATCATCTTCGCAAGTCACAACGCCAACCTGGTGGTCAACGGCGATGCGGAGCTGGTGGTCTCCTGCGACTACCGGACGACCACGACCGAGTCGGGCGGCAAGATCAAGCTGACGGGCGCGATCGACATTCCCGCCATCAAGGGCGAGATCACCGAGGTCATGGAGGGCGGCATCGACGCCTTCAAACTGCGCCAACAGAAATACGGGTTCTAGAACAACGCCCTACTCGAGCAGTTCGGCCACCGACCGTCCCGGCAAGTCCGCCTGGTCGATGCGGAGCCTCGCGCGAGCCGCAAGATCTCGAGGTTCGACGCCTTTGACGTACCAGGCGTGCGCGATTCGATCGAACCCCGCGCCCACCAGTGGCGCCGCAGTGCGCAGCGCGGCGCGGAGAGCGACAGCACCCACGCGCCCACCGTGTAGGACGAGATTCCGCTGCCGGTAGAGTCGCCGGATCGCGGCCGTCGCATGCTCCTGGACGTCGAGGAGGCAGGTTCGCCGCGACGCGAGAAACCGAGTCATTCGATCCCGCGCAGCCTGGTCAGACCCGTGCACAACCTTCAGTGCCTCACCTGCCGAGAGCGCTTCGGCCGTCAAGACCGCGCGCTCGCGATTCTCCGTGCACGCGCCAAGCCTGGTCGCGAGCTCGTCCCTCGCGTTTGTCTGGTGCGCGTACGCGAGCGTTGTAAGCTCCGCGCGAGGCCAGGAGCATGCGACGAGCGAGGCGAGACGATCCGCGGCAAGCACGCGCTGGCGATCCCCGGGCATCGTGAGGACGGCCTCGACGGCAGCCCACCCACTTGCTACGGCCGGGCCTGCCGGACCTGTGTCGAGCGGACCGAGAAGTTCGAGTGCGGCATCGACGATGTCGACACGCTCGACGCCCCCAAGGCGCGTCTCACGAGTGAGTGCAAGCACTTCGACGCGGCGGCGGGACCGAAGCGGATACGTCCCCGACTTGCCTTCGACCCAGGCTACCGGATGCGCGACAAGCCGCGTTCCGCGGGTGCCGATCGCGCCGAGAGCGGCCATTCGATCGACGCGCTCGCCAGCGTCATCGACCGCCGACCAAGGGTCGCGCGCGGATACGCGGAGCCGAACGCCCCCGTATTGACGCACTTTGCGCGTCTGCAGCCCTTTCACATCCAGCCACTGGGCCAGGCTCGCCGCGTCGATCCAAGCGGGACCGTCGAACGGCTTGGGCGCCGCAGTGAACGCCACGACGACGTCGTAGGTACGCGGCGACGCGCGTACGAGGCCGTGTGCATCAGCGATGACGTCCGCAAGCGACCTTTGTCCGGGCTCGCGAGCGATGCGATAGGTGATCCACCGATGGAGAAAGTTCGGATGCAGCCCGGCATCGAGCAGGTGGGCCGCGATCGCGCGCGCCGCGCGCTCGGGACCCGTCGGGGGCGCGGACCGTCGCAGCGCCACGGCCCACCGATCCAGGTAGTTTTCTTCGAGTTCGGGAACAGTCTGCCGAAGCACGCGGAAATCGTGCCCCTTGTACGCGAGGTCGCCAGCCAGGCACGCCAGCAGGGATTTCCGTCTGGGTTCCTCGCCAACGCCCGGATCCGGGCCGGCGAGTCTCCGCGCGTGATCGAGCAGGTACTTCAGGGCGTCCTGACTCAGAACACCCTCACGAACCGCCTCGCTCGCTTCGAGAACCTCGCGTAGCGTCAGGATTAGCCCTACACTCCAGAGTCCGCGCTGCCAGCGGGTCGCCCGGCCGAAAAAGTCGAGGAACCGCGCGGCGACGTGGTCAGCGTAAGGGTTGACGTCGAGCACAGCTGGCGTACACTACTCAAAGAATCCGCGCGGTCGCGCTGGGTTCGCCCTCTAGCCGGGGGACGTCGCACTTCGGTGCCACGTCTCCCTTTTTCTTTTTGTCTGCGCCCTTGCCATCTTCGATGTTTGCGCCGGCGCCTACACGCCAGCGACCGCGCGTTCGACGGCGTCGCTGGTTTCTTCGCAGCAAGGTTCGACGCGGATACGTCCAGCGTCGCCCGCCATCGCGACACTGATGGATCGGAACGACTTCCCGTGAACAGGGCAGCGAATCCGCTCGAGCCGCGCCCGGACTTGTTGCTCGATCTGCACGGTCGCGGCCTTGCGCACATCCGACATGATCTCGTCGGCAAGTCTGTTGAGCGGAATCGATCGCCCGCCCTTAGTGATCTTGAGCCCCGCCATCTACCTACTCCTCGCCCGGTTGGGGCAGCTCACGAGCACGCCGGTAGCGCCAGCAAGTTGTCGGACCATGCCCCATCTGCGTGAGTCCGAACGTACTTCCCATTGGCGCCGTTCACCACGCCAACGTTCGCGCGCTTGCCGCCGACAAGCGTGAAGAACGTATTCGTCTTGGCCTCGATCGAAGCGATGACGTCGGCTACCGGCCACTTCCACGTCGACCCTCCAAGATGAGTGATGTGCTCGTGAGAACTCCCCGTCTTCGTGATGCACGTAACCTGAGCGTCTGCCATGCTATCCCCGTTCAGCTACCAGCCGCGCGAAGCGACCTTGACAGTCGCCCTGACGCGGGCGTTTCGGTCGCACTTCCGCCCGTCGAAAGCCACCGACGCAAGGGAAGATAACCACGCCATATGTTCAGTCAACGGGTGCTGACCACGAGCCGGTCGGGGTGCCAGGCGTGTTCCCGTTGTGTTCCCAGACGCAGCCCGACGAACTCGTGACCCCACGAAACGGCTAGCACGCGCTGGACACCGGAACCGAGCCCGCCAGAGGGGAAAACGGCGCGAAACTCCAGGGTAATTCCGCTGTTTCTCCGGCGAGTTCGATTCCCCGCGCCTGCACCGTGTACCGCGCATCCGATTTCGTCATCTTGCGGACGATGGGCGGCACCGCATGCCGCCGTTCACGCCAGCCGCGACTCGCTCGGCAAGACGCGGCATCCGTGAGGCGCGCCCAGTGGGCCACTGCGGACTCGTTTCGCTCAGTGGACCTCACTGGCCACCCTGGCGGCTGCGTGTCACGGTTCATCAATGAACCAGGCCGAGTGGTTTGACGTGTTCGTGAGCGCGACCGTGCTCGAGTGGGGCAGAAAGCAGCGCCGGTCGGTCCCGGCACAGCCCAACCCGTCAAATGCCGCGACGGGGCGCAAGGGCGAGACACACGTGGCGGAGCTGCTGTCCGGTTCGGATTATTGGGCGTCGCTATCCCCGGGGAGCAGATCTCCCGCGGACGTCTGGGGCTTGCGCAAGATTGGCCGCCCGACCGTCGTTCACCTACCCATCATCCAGGTGAAGTCATCGCGCTCTGGCAATCCTGAGACACTTTCCGAGCGTGACTACCATGACCTGATGGAGCTGGTCGCATTCACGCGCGAGCGGTTCATCGCCGAGTTTCAGCGAGAGGTCATCGTCTCAGCCTGGGACGCTGGAGTTGCCACGCGACCATATGGGCTCGTTCGCTGGCAACCCGCAGGTCATGCATTCGAAGGAGTTGATGCCGAGCGGGCCGCCCGAGCCGTCGGCCATTTCCAAGGCCTGTTCCTTCGCGTCGCCGCATAGGTTTTCCAGTCGTTCGACTGCGCCGACCAGGCCCGCGTCGCGGACAACCGCGTGGCTGACATTGCCGCCCGCCACGCCTTGGCGTCAGCTGAAACGTAGGTGACGGCCGAGCCCGTCTCGGGCAAGGCCGTCGATTCAAGCCCACCGCGTTCACGCAACAGCGGCAGACAGGCTTACTTCCAGGGTTTCGAGCGACAAGGTTGCAAGCTCGCGCCTTGGCCGTTCCGAACGAACTACTAGCACGCCCCAGGGCGAACCGCATTCGCGCAGGCCGACAAGCAGAGGTCGCCTCTCCCGAGGACTCGTCGGCCGCCCGCTCAACACGGCTCCGGCCTTTGCGGGTGTTAGAATATGCACCGAGGTGAACATGAGCGACAGCTGCCTGGCAACGGTGGTCCTGCTGATCGAGAAGACGAAGGCGCGTCACGGCGCACAGCTTGGCCCGCAGAACCTGCGCCCGGCGCTCGTGCTGCAGTCGCACGGCTGGATCATCGACGGAACGGCCGTGCCAAAGGATGAATGGGTGGAGGCCGAGACGCGCAACGCAATGCCGAAAGACGCGCCCGGCGAGTGGGTCCACCCGCAGTTGTCACCCTTCCGCAGCGCGTTTTCGAGCGATGACGGCGAGCCCGCGTTGCACCTGATCGGGGTGACGATTCGAAGCCCCGCAGGGCTGTTCATGCAGCTGTCGACATGGCGCATGCTGGTCTCGGCGGTCGATGCGTTCTCGATGGCGACGCCGACCGTGAAAGCCGACTAGCGCACGCTCACACCACCGGACGCACGGAGCCGCCGGAGCACCGAACGTCCGGATCCCATTGCCCCACTATTGCCCCAACGGGCGTCCCATAGCGTCCCGCGGCGTCCGATGCCGTCGCGTCGCCGAGCCGGGAGGATCGTTCCGAAGTGCGCGCACTGGCTCTGCTTTGTGCCAGATGTCGTGTACTTCCTCCACAAGCTCGTCGGACGCGACGGCAGGGTTCGTAAACCGCAGGTCTGGGGTTCAAATCCCCAAGCTGGCTCCAGAGCGCCCCCCGGTCGACGCCCGTGTCCGATTCGTGGTACGAGCCGGTCGTCGTTGGAGCCCCTCGCGGGGCGGTGCTTCGGCACCGATGGGAAGCCGGTGAGAGTCCGGCACGGAGCCGCCGCTGTAACCTCGTCACGCGCACGGTCACGAAGCCACTGGAGAGTCCGGGAAGGCGACCGAGCGCACTCGAGGAAGTCAGAAAACCTGTCCACCGACCCGCTCGAGAGCGCCGCCGCAGTTGGGGGCGCCCCGCCGAGCGGAGTCCCTTCCACGATGGGCGCGCGCTTCGCCCGGGAGGTCGTCGATGTCACAGGTACGAATCACGCACGGGATCGCGCTCTTCTGCTTCGCGCTCGCCGCGAGCGATTGCACGAGCGCGGCGAGCGGGGCCTCGGATGGGGGTGGGGCCGGCGCGGCCGGCGTCGGGTCCGGTGGCGGGGCGGGGAGCGGCTCGAGCGGCGGCGCGGGTGAGGCCGGCGGCGCGGGTGAGGCCGGCGGCGCGGGTGAGGCCGGCGGCTGTCAGCGCTTCGCCTCCGAGGTCGTCGCGCACACCTTCGGGCCCGGGCAGAACGTCGGGCAGGTAGATTTTCCGGCGAACGTCCTCGGGCCGCCGCATGGCGGCGGCTGCTGCCAAGGCAACGCCGATCCGAGGGAGATCGTGTCGCTCGGCGACGGCGGGAGCGTCACGCTCGGGTTCGGCGCCTCGGCCATCGTCGATGGTCCCGGGCCGGACTTCATCGTGTTCGAGAACGCGTTCCAGGTGAGCGGCGATCCGGGAAGCGTGTTCGCGGAGCTCGCCACCGTAGAGGTGAGCGACGATGGGCAGACCTGGTTCACCTTCCCGTGCACGGCCTCGGCGCCGCCCTACGGGAGCTGCGCCGGGTGGCACCCGGTCTACGCGAACCCGGACGAGAACGCGATCGATCCGCTCGATCCCGCGGTGGCAGGCGGCGACGCCTTCGATCTCGCCGCGCTCGGCGTGACCCGCGCGCGCTTCGTGCGCGTCACCGATCGCGCCGATCTCGGCGGCATGAACGGCGTGTTCGACCTCGACGCCGTCGGCCTCGTCCATGCTGAGTGCCGCTAGCGCGCGCGCGCGCCTCCTGCTCGGCGCGGCCGCGGTCGCGAGCGCGCTCGCGAGGCCCGCGCAGGCCGAGGAGCCCATCGAGATCGAGGTCCGCGGTGAGCCCGCGGGCCCGCCCGCGTCGAGTCGCGATCCGACCGCGGCGAGCACGGTGCTCGATCGCGAGGAGCTCTCGGCGCCCGGCGCGAGCGCGGCGCGAGTGCTCGCGCGCGTGCCCGGCGTGCAGGTGACCGAGTCGGGCTCGAGCTCGGCGCTCGCCACCGCTTCCGTCCGCGGCGCGTCGAGCGCGCAGCTCCCGGTGTACCTCGCCGGGATCCGCTTGAACGACGACGTCACCGGCACCGCCGATCTCTCGCAAGTGCCGCTCTGGATGCTCGAGCGCGTCGAGGTGTTTCGCGGCAACGGCCCCGAGGCGCTCGACCGGCTCGGGATCGCCGGCGCGCTGGTGCTCGAGCCGCGCCTCCCACGCCGCTCCGAGCTCCGCGCGGGCGCGAACGTGGGGAGCTTCGGCGAGCTCGGGGCGTGGGCCGGGGCCGCGGTGGCGGGCGACGGCGCGGCGAGCCTCTTCGCGCTCCGGCGCGCGGTCGCCCGCGACGATTTTTCCTATCTCGACGACGGCGGTACCCGCTTCGACGCTTCGGACGACGCCTGGGTCCGGCGCGACAACGCCGACCACGCGAGCACCGACGCGTGGGCCATCGGGCGGGTCGCGCTCGGTCGCGGCGCGCAGGTGACCACCGTGCTCGACGCGTTCCACCGCGCGCAGGGCGTGCCCGGGCTCGGCGTCGTGCCGGCGCGCGCCGCGCGCGCGCGCGTCGAGCGGCTCCTCGCCGGGGTGAGCGCGCGCGCGCCGTGCCCGGGCGCGCGCGCCGGCGCCCCCGTCGATGACTGTCAGCTCGAGCTCGCCTCCTCGGCCATCACCGCGCGGAGCCTGACCGACGATCCGCGCTTCGAGCTCGGGCTCGGCGCGCCGTGGGCGGCGAGCGCTGGTGAACGATTCGTAAATCGGTTCAGCATCATCGATCATCCGGGCGAGCGGCTCCGCTGGTCGGCCGGCGCTGGGCTCGAGCTCGAGCGGCTCGCGATCGCGCGCGGCGGCGCGCCGGGGCTCGCCGCGCGGCGGCTCGGGCTCCGGCTCGACGCGAGCGCGGAGTACGCCGTGAGCGCTCCGCTCACGCTCTTCGCGCTCGGCGCGCTCGAGCGGCACGCGACCGCCGCGTCCGCCGACGAGGCGAGCCCCGCGCTCGAGCCGGTCGGGCGAGTCGGCGCGCGCGTCCGGGTGGCGCGTGGCCTCGAGCTCCTCGGCAACCTCGCGCGCACCGTGCGCGTGCCGACGCTCGGTGAGCTCTACGGCGTCTCGCCGCTCGTGCGGGGCAACGGCGCGCTCGTCCCCGAGCGCGCAGTCGGTGGCGAGCTCGGCTTCCGCGCCGCTGCGTCCTCGGGAGCTTTACTGGGAGCGTGGGTCGAGGGGTTCGGGTTCGTCCGCGAGGTCCGCGAGCTCGTCACCTATCGCCGCGCGGCGCTCGGCTATCTTCGCCCCTACAACACGGGGCGCGCGCGCGTGCTCGGCGCGGAGCTCGCCCTCGGCGCCGACGCGCTCCAGCATCTCCGCGCGGACGCCGCCGTCACCATCCTCGACCCGCGCGATACGACCCCGGGGCGCGCGCTGGTCAGCGATCTCGTGCCGTATCAGGCGCGGCTGGTCGCCACCGCGGGGCTCGCAGTCTATGTGAAGCACCTCGCGTCGCTCGAGCTCCGCGCCACGCACCGCGCGTCGCGGGTCGCCGATCCGGCAGGGCTCATCGTGCTCGCCCCCGAGACGCTCCTCGATCTGGGCGCGACCGTGTGGTGCTGGCAGGACCGCGTCGCGGTGCGCGGCGCGATCGACGACGTCACCGACGCGGCGCGCTTCGACGTGGTCGGCTACCCGCTGCCGGCCCGGAGCTTCCACGGGAGCGTCGAGCTCGTGTTCTAGCGGCGCTTCATGGCGCGCCGCGGCCAAAATCGGCTGGCGCGTGCGCCACACGCTTGCTAGGGCTGAAGACGTGCGAGGACTCACGAGCGCTCTCGTCGTGATGGCCGCGTCCGTCGCGCTCGCCCCTTCGGCGCGCGCGGGCTCCGAGCGTGAGCTGCCGAAAGAGTACCGCCGCGCGCCGTACTCGCTGATGAGCCTCACCGTCGGCCACCCGAACGACGGCTGGCAGGTACGCGCCAAGCGGCTCAAGCGGACGCGGTCGCTCGTCATCAAGCCGAGCAGCGCCGCGCACTGCTACGGCCATCCCGCGTTGGTCCTCATGCTTCGCCGGAGCGCGGCCGAGCTCGCGCGCGCGGCGCGCGGCTCGGTGATGGTGGTCGGCGATTTGTCCCGCGCCGAGGGCGGTCCCCTCTCCGGACATCACTCGCATCAGAGCGGTCGCGACGCGGACGTCGCGTTCTACGTCAAGGACGCGAGCGGTAAGCCGGTCGTGCTCGACCATTTCGTGAAGTTCGACGCTCGAGGCCGGGCGGCGGACGGCAGCGGCCTCGTGTTCGACGACTGGCGAAATTGGCTCCTCGTGCTCTCGTGGCTCCGCGACGGTCGCGCGGGGTTGAGCCACGTGTTCGTCGCCTCCTGGCTCAAGCACCGGCTCATCGCCTTCGCCGAGAGCCGGAAGGACTTCGCCGGGTACGTCCCCGCCGCGCTTCGGCTCCTGCACCAACCGCCCAACGCCGAGGCGCACGACGATCACTTCCACGTGCGGATCTCCTGCCCGAAGCG
The DNA here is from genome assembly GCA_035063585.1 of Polyangiaceae bacterium. Lineage (GTDB taxonomy): Bacteria > Myxococcota_A > Polyangia > Polyangiales > Polyangiaceae > JAPSGB01. The sequence goes on along the minus strand of JAPSGB010000009.1, from coordinate 116,475 downwards.
CCAGCTCGGGCTCTGCAAAGAGGAGTCGCGCGCGGCGGACTGACTACTCGCCGCGCCTCGGGTTCCGCGCCTGCTTCTTCTCGGACTGGCGGCGCTTGTCGTCGAGGCGCCGGAGCTTCGAGGCGCGGGTCGGCCGGGTGGGGCGGCGCGGGCGAGGTGGCACGAGCGCGCGCCGGACGAGCTCGGCGAGCTTCTCGCGCGCGTCGTCGAGGTTTCGCGACTGGTCGCGCGTCTTCTGGCTCGTGATGAGCAGGCGACCGTCAGCGTCGAGGCGCCCCTCCGCGAGCTCTGCGAGCCGCGCCTTCACCGCGCTCGGGAGCGCGCGGCTGCGCGCGAGGTCGAAGCGGAGCTCGACCTTGCTCGCCACCTTGTTCACGTTCTGGCCGCCGGGCCCGGAGGCGCGCACCGCGCTCCACTCGAGCTCAGCTTCGGGGATCACGATCCGGGAGGTCACCGTGAGCGCGCTCGTCACCGCTCAGCCTCGCGGTCCGCTGCAGAGGAGGTGGCGCGCCGTCACGCCGCGGAGGTTACCATCGGGGCGGCCGGCCGAGGAAATAGGGCTTGCACCCAGCTCGAGCGGGGGTTTTCGTCCGCGCATGGCAACCGGGGTACCGCCAGGGGTAGGGATCGTCGCGCTCTTCATCGGGCTCCTGATGATGCGCTTCGGGGTCGTGCGCTTCCTGAAGGCGCTCGAGCAGCTCCCGATTCGGCGGCGGATCGCGAAGGCGCGCGTCGCGCGCATCGCCGGCGCGCCGCGGCAGGGCCGCGCCGCGCTCCGGGGCCGGGTCGTCGCTGGAGCGGAGGGGCTCCTCGACGTGCCGTACAGCGACGTCAGGGGCGTGGCGTGCAAGGTCTCGATCTACGATCCGGCGCCCCACCGGACGCTGGGTTATCAGAATCTCGTCCCGATCTTCAAGGAGTCGATGTCGCGCGACTTCTTGCTCGACGACGGCTCGGGCGAGCGCGCGGAGGTCGAGCCGGCGCGCGCCGAGCTCGACGGACGTAGGATCTTCGACGGCAGGATGGACTCTCTGCCCGACGGCGGCGAGGCGCTCCGCCGGTTCGCCGTCGACGCCGGCCCGGGCTTGAACGACGCCTGGCCCGGCACCGGGCGGCTCGAGGTTCGCGTGGAGGCGATCCTCGACGGCGACGAAATCTCCGTGGTCGGCCCGATCTCGCGCGAGGGCGCGCGCGGGGAGGAGGACACCTACCGCGCCGAGGGGCCGCGGCGCACGGTGCTCGCGGCCGGGGTCGCCTCGGACGACGCGCTCCTCATCACGCCGGCGCCGCTCGGCGAGCTCACGCGGAGCGCCGTCGTGGGGGTCGGGCTCGGCCCCGCGCTCTTGATCGCGGGCCTCGCGCTGGTCGCGGTGGGCGCGTACCTGATCTCGGTCTGAGCGCGCTCGGCGCGCGGTGGTTTGCGCGCCCCGTGCGCTTTTGGTAGCTGAGGAGCGCGCCGTGCCCCGCATCGACTTTCTCGTGAGCGTCTCCGGCGGGGCGACCACGCTCGACGCGCCCGAGGGCGGGGCGCTCATCGACCTGTGCGACGAGCGCCTCGCGCCAGTCCCGTTCTCGTGCCGCTCGGCGACCTGCGGCACCTGTCAGGTGCACGTCGTCGAAGGCGCCGAGCGGCTCCTTCCTCCGGAAGAGGCGGAGCGTGAACTGCTCGCGCTCCTCGACGGCCCGCCCGACGTGCGGCTCGCGTGCCAGGTGCGCGTGCGCGCGGGGGACGGCGTGGTCGCGCTGAAGCCGATCGGCGCCTGACGCGCGGGCGCGCAAACCGCCGGCCGCGCCGGACCGGCATCGAGACCAGAGCTCAGCCAATGCTGAGCACGATCTTCCCGAGGTTGTCATTTCGCTCCATGCGCTCGTGGGCGAGGCGCGCCTCCGCGAGCGGAAACACGCGATCGATGACCGGGCGGAGCGCGCCCGTCGCGAACCCGGGGAGTGACTCCCTGATGAACGCGCGCGTGATGGCGATCTTGTCGGTGACCGAGCGCGAGCGCATCACGAGCCCGAGGAGCTGGTGCCTGCGGGCGAGGAGCGCGCCGAGGTTCACGGTCGCCTTCGCGCCGCCGAGCACCCCGACCACCACGCAGCGCCCGCCGTCGGCCATGCAGGCGGCGTGCGCGGGCCAGTACGAGGCGCCGATGAAATCTACGACCACGTCGACGCCGCGGCCGCCGGTTACGCTCCGCGCGCGATCGGAGAAGTCCTCGGTGCGGTAGTTCACGAGCGTGCCCGCGCCGAGCTCCCGCGCGAGCGCGAGCTTCTCCGCGCTCCCCGCGGTGGCGATGACGCGCGCGCCGTGGCGATGAGCGAGCTCGACCGCGGCCGAGCCGACGCCGCCGGCCGCGGCGTGGATGAGCGCGGTCTCGCCGGGAGCGAGCCGGCCGAGCGTGAAGAGCGCCTCGCGCGCGGTGAGGAACGCCTCGGGGATGGCGGCGGCCTCTTCGAACGAGAGCCGCTCCGGGATTGGGATGGCCATCGCCGCGGGCAGGGTGACCTGCTCCGCGTAGCCGCCGCCCGGCAGCAGCGCCATCACGCGCTGGCCGACCGCGGCGCCGCTCGCGCCCGGGCCGAGCTCGCGAACCACGCCTGCGCACTCGAGCCCGAGGATGTCGGTCGCGCCCGCGGGCGGCGGATAGAGCCCCCGCCGCTGCAGGAGATCGGCGCGGTTCAGCGCGGTCGCGCGCACCTCGACGAGGAGCTCGCCTTCCCCGGGTCGCGGGTTCGCGACCTCGCGGAGCTCGAGCTGTTCGGGGCCGCCGGGTTCCTTGATGACGATCGCTCTCACGGCACGGAGGATACCGCGGGCGGGTGGTCGGCCCGGCGCGGAATCGGCGCCGGGAGGCGGGTGAGGTGCGCCGCGCCGATGACGCCGGCGTGCGCGCCGACGGCGCTCACCAGCAGCGGCACCTCGCCGAGCGGCGCGGCGAACCGGCGCCGCCGGAGCCCGGCGCGCACGCCCGGCAGGATGAGGTCGGAGGCGGCGCTGATGCCGCCCGTGAAGATCACCGCGTCGAGATCGAGCAGGTTCTGCACGGCGACCAGCCCGGTGCCGATGGCCTCGCCCATGGCCTCGAATACGGCGCGCGCGGCCTCTCCCCCCGCGCGCGCGGCCTCGGCGATGTCGCGGACGTTCTCCGCGGCGCCGCCCGCCGCGCGGTAGCGCGCGAGGAGCGCGCGCGTCCCGGCGTAGGCCTCGACGCAGCCCGTGAGCCCGCAGCCGCAGCGCGCGGCGCCCGGTCCGGACTCGATGAGCAGGTGCCCGAACTCGCCCGCGAAGCCGTGGGCGCCGGGGCGCACGCGCCCGTCCAGGACCAGGCCGCCGCCGATGCCGGTGCCGAGGGTGATGAGCAGGAAGCTCTCGTACTGGCGGCCGTGACCGTACAATGACTCCGCGAGCGCGGCCGTGGTGGCGTCGTTCTCGACCACCACCCGGGCCCCGCCGAGGCGCGCGCCGAGCTCGCGAGCGATCTCGACGCCCTCGAAGCCGGGCACGTTGGGCAGCCGCCAGCAGCGCCCGCCCGCGTCCACCTCGCCCGGGATGGCGAGCCCGACGCTCTCGGGGCTCGGCTCGAGCGCGCGCGCGAGCGCGGCCAGGTCGTCGAGGATCTTGGCCGGGTCCTCCGCCGCGCGCGTGTCGATCGAGCGGAAGCGGACGAGCTCCTGCTCGCGCACCGAAGCCGCCTTGATCTTGGTTCCGCCAAAATCGATCCCGATCATCGCGCCCGGGACCTTGCGGCCGCGCGCGCCGCGCCGCAAGCGCTGCGCTCAGCTCGTCTCGAGGGTGACCGAGGCCACCGGCTCGACCTCGAGACGGATCTCGACCCCGAGCGCGCGCGCCAAGAGCTTGTCCTTGCACCGCGCCCCCCAGAGCTCGAGCTCGCTGTCCGCGGTGGCCTGGGCGACGACGAGGAGCGCGCGCCCGGCGCGCTCGACGCGCACGCTCCGCACGATCTGGTGGTGCCCGCGGTCGAGCCCGTCGGCGACCCGCAAGAGCCCGGCGAGGACCCGCACCACCCGTCGCACGCGAGGCGAGAGCGCCATGAAGTCCGCGTCGCGCCGCTTGGGACGCGCCTTTCGGTGGTAGCGCGCGAGCTCCGCCATGAGCTCGCGCTCGAGCTCGGAGAAGCCGCGAAGCTCGCTGTTTCGGATGATGTACGCGGCGTGGTGCTCGTGCCGCTCGTAGCCGATGAGCTGTCCGACGTCGTGCAGGAGCGCGGCGTACTCGAGCAGCATACGCTCCCGAGAGCCGAGGCGATGGAGCTCGCGGGTCTGGTCGAAGAGCGAGAGTGCGAGCTTGGCGACCTGCTCCGGGTGCGGGCCCGTCTGTCCGGCGCGACGCATGAGCTCGAGCACGCTCTGCCGCCGCACGTCGCGTCCGAGCTCGGCCGAGCTCCGTTCGTCTCGGGCGCCCCCCAGCATGTCGCTGATCACGCCCTCGCGGAGCGCTGCGCTCGAGAGCACGAGCCGCTGCTTGCCGCTCAGCGCGAGCAGCCGTTCGATGAGCACCGCCCCGAGGTGGAGCGTGTCGGCGCGCAGGGCGTCGAGCCCGAGCGCGCTCACGCGCTCGGCCGGGGTGAGCGGAGCGAGCCTATCGGCGAGGTCGCGGAGCTCGTCGAGGCCGAGCGTCTGTCCGGTGAGCGTCGGTGAGGGCGCGCCGCCGCGGAGGCGCTGCGCCGCCTGTCCGAGCGCCAAGATGGTGCCCGAGGTTCCCACCACGAGGTCGAACCCGGCGCTGCGCGCTGCCTCGAGGACGGGCCCGGCGAGGCGTCGCACGAGCGCCTCGAGCTCCTTGCGCGCCTTCTTCTCGAGCGGGCCGGGGCCGAAGCGCGCGCGCAGCCGTTGTACGCCGAGCTCTAGGCTCGCGGCGAGTCGCTCTTCGCGAGCGTCTCCGACGATGAGCTCGACGCTGCCGCCGCCGCAGTCGATGATGAGCGCTGGGCGGGTCGCGAGATCGAGCGCGGACCGCACCGCGAGGTAGATGTAGCGCGCCTCCTCGCGCCCGGAGATGACCTCGGCCTCGAGCCCGACGGCTTCGGTGAGCGCGTGGAGGAACTCCACGCCGTTGGCCGCCTCGCGGATCGCCGAGGTGGCGACCGCGCGGGTCCGCTCGACGCCGTGGCGCTCGGCGAGCTTCACGAGCTTGCTGACGGCGGAGATCCCGGCGCGGAAGGCGTCGTCCGAGAGCCGCGCGTGCTCGAACACGCTCCGCCCGAGCAGCACCATCTCCTTGGCGCGATCGATGACCTCGAAGGAGCGTTCCCCGTCCGTCTCCACCACGATCATGTGGATGGAGTTGGAACCGATGTCGAGGCTCGCGAGCTTCACGGCGCCCTGCTCGGTCAGAGCCCGAGGTGCTTGGCGATGATCTCGTTCATGATCTCGGTGGTGCCGCCGCCGATCGGCAGGAGCCGGGCGTCGCGGCTCAGGCGCTCGGCGCGCGTCTCGCGCATGTAGCCCATGCCGCCGAGGATTTGCACGGCGTCGTAGCAGACCTCCTGGGCGACCTCCGCCGCGAAGTTCTTCGCCATGCTCACCTCACCGACCAGGTATTCGCCCGCGGCGACGCGGCGCGCCACGTCGTAGTTGAACGTGCGCGCGGCGGCGACCCGGGTCGCCATCCGCGCGAGCTTGTGCCGCGTGACCTGGAAGCCGACCAGCTTGCGCCCGAACGCCTCGCGCTCCTTGGCGTAAGCGAGCGCATCCTCGAGCGCGATGGCGGCGGTCGCGTGCCCGTAGACGGCGAGCGCGAGCCGCTCGTTCTGGAAATTCTGCATGAGCGCGAGGAACCCGCTGCCCTCGTTGCCGAGGCGGTTCTCGGCGGGCACCCGCACGCCGTCGAAGGAGAGCTCGGCGGTGTCGCTCGCCCACCAGCCCGTCTTCTTGAGCGCGCGCGACACCGTGAAGCCCGGCGTGCCGCGCTCGACCACGAAGAAGGTGAGCCCGCCGTGCTTGTCGGGGCCGGTCCGCGTGAGCAAGGTCACCTGATCGGCGCGCACGCCGCTCGTGATGAAGGTCTTCGCGCCGTCGATGCGGTAGCCGTCGCCTTCTCTCACCGCGCGGGTGCGGATGCCGGCGACGTCGCTCCCGGTGCCGGGCTCGGTGATGGCGAGCGCGGCGATCCGCTGGCCCGCGAGCACCGGCGGGATGAAGCGCCGCTTCTGCTCGTCGTCGCCGAGGAACAAGATGGGCGGGAGCGCGATCCCGAGCGAGCCGAGCCCGGCGACGAGCCCGCTCGAGCCGCACTCGAGCGAGGTCTCGACGCTGATCATCGCGTGCAGGACGTCGCCGCCGCCGCCGCCGTATTCCTCGGGGAAAGACACCCCGAGGATGCCCGCAGCGGCGGCCTTCGCGTAGAGCTCGCGCGGGAATTCGCCCGCCTCCTCCCACTCGAGCGCGTGGGGCGTCAGGTGCTCGCTCGTGAAGCGCTCGCAGGTCTGCCGGAAGAGCTCGTGGGATTCGTCGAAGAGCATCGGGGCGAGAGGTTAGTAGATGCCGGCCCGGCGCGGAAGCCGGGCGGGGCGGGCGCTCAGCTCGCCCTCGGCCGGGCGAGCGCGGCGAGGAGCAGCGCGTTCACCTCGTCGGGGCGCTCCTGGTGCACGAAGTGCCCGGCGCCCTTCACGATGTGCACCTCGAGGTCCGGCGCGAAGCGCTCGGTGCCGTCGATGAGCTCGGTGCCGAGCGCTTCGTCCTCGTCGCCCCAGATGACGGTGACCGGCAGCTCGATCGGCCGGTAGCCCTCCTCGAAGCGCCCGCGGACCAAGTCCGGGATGCCGCGTCGGAACATGGTGCGGTAGTAGGCGAGGGGGCCGCGGAGCGCGCCGGGCTGGCTCAGCGCCTGGGCGGTGGCGTCGACGATCGACGCCGGCCGCGGGTGCTCGTGGAAGATGCTCCGGAGGCGCGCGCCGCCTCGCGCCGCGAGCAAGCGCTCGGGCAGCTCCGGGAGCTGGAAGAAGAACATGTACCAGCTCCGCCGGAGCTGGCGGAGGTTCGAGCGGAGCGCGCGCGCCATGAGCACCGGGTGCGGGCAGTCGATGACGATGAGCCGGTCGAGCTTCTCCGGGTAGCGGGTCGCGACGTGCCACGCGACCGCGCCGCCCCAGTCGTGGCCGACGAGCGATACCTTGCCGGCCCCGGCGTGTTCGATGAGCTCTGCGACGTCTCGTGAGAGCGTGTCGAGATCGTAGCCGCGTTTCGGAGCTTCGGTCTGGCCGTAGCCGCGGAGATCGGGCGTGATGGCTCGATAGCCCGCCTGCGCGAGCGCCGGGAGCTGGAGATCCCACGAGCGATGCGTCTCGGGGAACCCGTGGAGGAGGAGGACGGGCGCGCCCTCGCCGTGCTCGGCGTAGAAGAGCCGGAGTCCGTTGACGCTCGCGATCATGCGCCCTCGATAGCGCACTATCGGGCCTCCCTGGAAGGCCGGACGCGCGAGGCGGCAATATGATATTCTGGCATGTGAAGGAGTCGCGGATGACGAAGCACGTCCGGGTGTTCGCGCTCGCGGTGGCGGGGCTCGCCGGCTGCGGCTCGGGCGGGGAGGACGCCGGATTCGAGCCGATCGTGGGCGGCGACGCCGCGGCCGACGCGGCTGACGCGAGTGACGGCGCGATCGCCTGGCCCGACGCCGCGCCGGACGCGCCCGCGGAGGCCGGGCCGCAGCCGAGCTTCGACGCCGGCGCGCCCTCGCCGCCGCCGGTGACCTGCAGCGGCAAGCAGGGCTCGAGCGGTGAGCGCGTCATCAGCCTCACCTCGGGAGGCCTGCTCCGGACCGCGCTGCTGCACGTGCCGAAGGGCTACGACCCCGCGAAGGGCACCATGCTGGTGATGAATTTCCACGGGTTCAGCTCGGCCGGCTGGCAAGAGGCGCTGCTCACCAACATGTCGCGCGCGAGCGACCAACGCGGTTTCATCCTCGTCTACCCGGAGGGCGTCGTGACCAGCTGGAACGCCGGAGACTGCTGCGGCACCGCCTGGCTCGACGCCGTCGACGACCTCGCTTTCGTCGAGGCGCTGCTCGACCGGCTCGAGGCCGACTACTGCATCGATCCGCGCCGCGTCTACGCGACCGGGATGAGCAACGGCGGCTTCATGTCGCATCGCATCGGCTGCGCGCTCTCCGACCGCTTCGCCGCCATCGCCCCCGTCGCCGGCGTGCTCGGCGTGACCCCAGCGGACTGCCATCCGACGCGCGCCGTGCCCATCATCGACACGCACGGCACCTCCGATCCACTCGTCCCCTACGGCGGCGGGACGCCCATCTTGCCCACCCTCGGGCAGGGCATCGTGTTTCGCTCGGTCGCCGAGACGATGAAGTTCTGGCGCATGAACAACGGTTGCAGCGCCGTCGAGGCCGTCATCTATCAGCACGGGGACGCGACCTGCGTCTCCTATCCCGAGTGTCGTGACGGCGCCGACACCGTGCTCTGCACCATCGACGGTGGCGGTCACACCTGGCCGGGTGGCCTCCCGGTGCCGGGGCTCGGCAAGACGAGCTCGAGCCTCGATGCGACCAACACCATGCTCGATTTCTTCGAGGCGCATCCGATGCCGTAGGCGCGCAAGACTAAATAAAACGGTTTAGTTTTGCGGTCCGGCGTGGCCGGCGTCGCGGGCGCCGCCCTCAGCGTCCTCGCCGGCGCTGCGCCTTGCGCGTCGAGCCTCCCGCGCGCTCACCGCCGCCGGGCGAGGGCTCGGCCCCGCTCGCGCCGACCGCGGCGCGCAGCCGCTCTTCGATCTCGCGCCCTCGCTCGCGCCGCGCGCCGATGGTCGACTCGACGGCGAGGTTCGCCTCCACGTCATCGGCGAGGATGTCCGCCGCGAGCCGGCCGATGGCGGCCAGGCGCTCACCCAGCCGCTCGCGCAGCCGCTCGCGGAGCGCCTCCTGCATGAGCTCGACCGCGACGCCGCGCGCGGCGCGTCGCGCCTCGCCGAGGAGCACCTGGCTGATCTCGAGATCGAGGAATTCGGTGTCGCGCGCTCCCGGCCCGCGCGCGTCGCCGCCGCCCTCGCCGTCGTGGTGGTGGTGATGGCGCCCCTCGCAGTCATGACCCTGCGGGTGGTGCGAGTGGTGGCAGCCGTGGTGCTCGCGCGAGTGCTCGTGTCCGTCGCCCATGGGTCGTCCTCCACCGCGGACGCTACTTCATCCGTCGTGAGCCGGCCAGCGCGCGGGTCCGCGCGTGCTCTCGGGACCGGGCGTCCTTGCGCCGCGCCCTGCCTCCGCGTATTTCCGCCCGACGTCATGCTCGAAGCGCTCGAGACCCGGGAGGCCGTCGCCGTTGCGGCGCGCGAGCTCGCGGCGGCGGCGAGCGGCGCGACGAGGGGGGACCGGGCCGCGCTCGAGCGCGGGGAGGCGCTCCTCGCGCAGCTCCGCGCCGCGTGGCGCCAAGTGGGCCAGCTCTTCGAGCCGGCGGTGCTCCTCGAGCTCAAGCGCGCGAGCGCGTCGCTCGATGAGGGCCGGGCCCGCGCGAACCGCGACGCCGCCGCCCGAGTGCTCGCGGACGTCTTCGGCTACCAGAGCTTCCGTCCCGGCCAGCTCGAGCTCATCGAGAGCGTGCTCGCTGGGCGCGACTCGATCGGCGTGATGCCGACCGGCGCGGGAAAATCCCTTACTTATCAGATCCCGGCGCGCATCCTCGGCGGCGTCACGCTCGTCATCTCGCCGCTCATCGCGCTCATGAAGGATCAGGTCGACGCGATGAACGAGGTCGGCGTCCGCGCGACGTCCCTGAACTCGACCCTCTCGACCGAAGAGCGCCAAGCGCGAGTCGAGGCGCTCGCGGCGGGGCGCTACGAGCTCGTCTACGCCGCGCCGGAGGGCATCGAGGCGTCGGTCGGGCGCGCGCTCGATGCGCTGCGCCTCCGGCTCATCGCGGTCGACGAGGCGCACTGCATCAGCGAGTGGGGCCACGATTTCCGCACCGCCTACCGGAACCTCGCCGGGCTGAAGCGCCGTTTCGGCGACGTGCCGGTGCTCGCGCTCACGGCGACCGCCACCGAGCGGGTCGTGAGCGACATCGTGACCCAGCTCGGCATGCGCGCGCCGGCCACCTTCCGCGGCTCGTTCTTTCGCGGGAACCTGCGGCTCAGCGCCTACAAGAAGGGCCGTGACCACGGCACCCCGCCGGTGCGCGACGCGGTGCGCCGGCTCGTCCTCGCGCGCGCGGGGCAGAGCGGCATCGTCTACTGCCTCGCCCGCAAGACGACCGAGCAGCTCGCTGAACATCTCGCCGCCGCCGGGGTGCGCGCGCGCGCTTACCACGCGAAGCTGAGCAACGAAGAGCGCGCCGCCACGCAGGAAGCTTTCCAGCGCGACGATCTCGACGTAGTGGTCGCCACCGTCGCGTTCGGCATGGGCATCGACAAATCGAACGTCCGCTACGTCATCCACCACGACATGCCGCGCTCGGTCGAGAGCTACTACCAAGAGATCGGCCGCGCGGGGCGCGACGGCGTGGCGAGCGACTGCATCCTCTTTTACTCATGGAAGGAGGTCCGCACCTACACTGAGTTCGGCGAGGAGCTCGACGCGGCCTCGGCGGAGCGCGCCTTCGCCAACGCGCGCGAGATGTTCGAGCTCGCCGAGAGCGAGGGCTGCCGTCACGTCCGGCTGGTCGGACATTTCCATGAGGAGATCGCGCCGTGCGGCGCGTCGTGTGATCGCTGCAGCGGCGTCGATGCCCTCGCCGACGCCCCGCGCCACCGCGTCGCGCGGGCGCGAGCGGAGCACGCGCTCGCCGCGCCGCTCGGGGCGGACGCGAGCCTCTTCGAGCGGCTCCGCGAGCTCCGGCGCGCGCTCGCGGCCGAGCGGAGCGTCCCGGCGTACGTCGTCTTCAGCGACGCGACCTTGCTCGAGATGGCGGCGCGGCGCCCCACGTCGCCCAGCGCGCTGCTCGCCATCCCCGGCGTCGGCCCCGCCAAGCTCGAGCGCTACGGCGAGCGCTTCCTCGAGCTGCTCCGCGAGCCGCGCTGACTCGTGAGCTCGCGGTGCACGAATCGTGCAGCCGCCCCGCGTATTCGCTGAAAGGATCGTTCATGCGCGGCCGCCGGCCACGCCGCGGCAAGCACCAAAGCCAAGTCATATTCGTTAGTTGCCCGGTGCTTCCGGGGCGGCACGCGAAGTGCAGAGGCGTCCGCGTCGGTCATGCGTCGCTCCTCGCTGCTCCCGCGTCTCCTCTTGCTCCTCGCCGCGTCTCTCCCTCGCGCGGCCGCCGCCGAGGCGGTCCCCGCGCGTCCCGCTCAGCCGTCGGTCCTGCTCGAGGACGACCGCGCGCTCGCGCGCTGGCTCGCCGCAGCCCACCCGGAGCTCGCCGCCGCGCGCGCCGAGGTCGCGGGCGCGCGGGCGGCGGTCGGGGTGAGCCGCGCGCTACCGAACCCCGCGCTCGGCCTGTCGGTGAGCGGGATCGGCCTGGGTCCGCGAAACCCGCCGAGCCTCTCGCCCTCCGAGACGCGCGCGTACAGCGTCGGGCTCGCGGAGACCATCGAGCTCGGCAAGCGCGGCCCGCGCGCGCGCGCCGCGGAGCTCCGCCGAGACGCGGCGGTCCTGTCATACGACGACGCGCTCGTGACGCACGTCGAGGACGCGCGTGACGCGCTCGCGAGGGTCGTCTACTTCGGCGCTCGCCAGCGCATCCTCGACGAGCGACTCGAAGCGGCGCGCGAGGTGATCGAGCTCGAGCAGGCCCGCCTCGACCACGGCGACATCAGCGGCATCGATCACGATCGCTTGGTGCTCGACACCATGACGCTCGAGCGCGAGGCGGTGGACAACCGCGCGGACTACGAGGCTGCGCTCTCGAACTGCTCGGTCGCGCTCGCCGCGACCTGTGAGCCCGACGGCGTCGACATGGCGGCGGTCGATCGAGCGGCTCCGGTGCCGTCGATGCCGCCCGACGCGGCGAGCGCGGTCGCGAAGCGTCCCGACGTGCGAGCGCTCGAGCGCGCTGGCGAGGCGGCGCGGCAAGACGCGAAGCTGTGGCGGCGTCAGGCGATCCCGGATCCGACCGTCGGCGTCGCCTACACCCGTGACTACCTCACCGCGAACGGCAACCAGCCTCACACTCTCAGCGTATCGCTCTCCATCCCGCTGCCGATCTTCGATCATGGCGGCTACCAGGCCGCGCAGGCCGACGAGCAGGCGCGCTCGTTCGAGCTCTCCGCGCGGGCGCGCCTCGCTCGCGCCCGCGCGGATGTCGCGTCGCTCGTTCGGCGGCGCGAGATCCTCGAGCGCAAGCTCGCCGGCTTGGTCGAAAAATCCGTCCCGCACTCGACGGCCGTCCTAGAGGCTACCGAGCAGGCCTATCACCACGGGCAGCTCAGCATGACCGACCTCTTGTTGGTCCGGCGCGAGCACGTCGCGGTCCTGCTCGACGTCACCGATACCCGTTTCGAGCTCTTCACGATCCGAAATCAACTCCGGCGCGCGCTCGGGCTCGACGCCGCCGAACTCCAGCCGAGTCAGCCATGAATCACGATCTCCACGAGAGCGGGGCCAACGTCCTTCAGGAGCGGCCGAGCTCGCCGTCGGCCGCCGAGCGGCCGCATAGGTTTCGTCCGAGCCGCGGCACCCTCGTCAGCGTCGGCGCCGCCGTGCTGGTGAGCGCGGTGTCGATCTATGCCTCGGCGCGCTTCCGTCGCGCGCCGCCCGCTCCGCCGGCCGAGTCTCGAGACATGAAGGTGAAGGACGGGCGCATCTCGCTCGCGAGCGGAGCGCCGCAGTGGGAGTCGGTGGCGCTCGGTCGCGCCGAGCCCGGCCGCGAGCACTGGAGCGACCCGGTGCCCGCGGACATCCGCGTGGACGAGGCGGTCACCGCGCGAGTGGGCGCTCCGCTCGGCGGGCGAGTGGACAAGGTCTTCGTCGAGCTCGGTCAGCCGGTGAAGGCCGGCGACGCGCTGTTCTCGGTGACCAGCCCGAGCCTCGCGTCGTTGAACGCGGAGCGGGCCAAGGCCTCCGTCGAGCTCGACACGGCCAAGACCGTGCTCGAGCGCGTGAAGGCGATCGTCGCGGCGCGCGCGCTCCCAGAGAAGGAGGAGCTCGCCGCCGAGCAGCAGCTCCGCCAGGCGAGGGTCGACTATCAGGTCGCGGAATCCAAGCTCGGCTCGCTCCGCGTCGCGAGCCGCTCCTACAACGAGTACGTGGTGAAGTCGCCGCGTGATGGCGACGTGGTCGACAAGAGCGTCCTGCCCGGACAGCAGATCGCAGAGGACGCGACCACCTTGATGATGGTCGCCGATCTGTCGTCGGTCTGGGTGGTCGCGCAGCTCTTCGAGGCCGACGCGAGCGGGGTCGAGCGCGGCTCGCGCGCGCGGATCACGGTCGCGTCGCTCCCGGGAGCCACCATCGAGGGGACGGTGGAGATGGTGTCCTCGGTGGTGGATCCGGCGACCCGCAGCGTCCCGGTGCGGGTCCGCCTCGACAACCGCGATCGGAAGCTCAAGCCGAACACCTACGCGCACATGCAATTTCTCGCGGCACCCGCGCCGGGTGCGGTCGAGATCGCGGCGACCGCGATCGTCTCCGACGGCGCTCGCCAGTACGTCTACGTGCGCGGCACGGACGGCGCGTTCGGGAGACGCGAGGTGGTCGCCGGGCCCATCCGCGAGGGGCGCATCCTGGTGATGAGCGGGCTCGCGGCCGGTGAGACGGTCGTCGAGCGCGGCTCGGTGCTCCTCGACAACCAGATCGACCTCGCCGAGTAGTCCGATGCTCGAAGGACTCCTACGCTACTCGCTGAAGAATCGCCTCGCGGCGTTCCTGTTCGCGCTCATCCTCGCGGTGGCCGGCTGGTTCGCCTACCGCGAGCTCACCATCGAGGCGTTCCCCGACCCCACGGACACACAGGTCCAGGTCATCACGACCTTCGATGGGCAGCCTACGGAAGAGGTCGAGCGGCGCGTCTCGATCCCGCTCGAGCGGGCGCTCAACGGCATCCCCCATCTGTTCCGGCTGCGAAGCATCTCGCTCTTCGGCCTTTCCTTCGTGACGCTGACCTTCGATGATGACATCGAGCCGCAGTTGGCGCGCCAGCTCGTGCTCGAGCGGCTGCGAGACGCGGAGCTCCCAAGCGGCATCACCCCCGAGCTCGGACCGATGGCGACGCCGATCGGTGAAGTCTATCGCTATACGCTCGAAGGCCAGGGCGCCGACCCGATGACCCTCCGCACCCTTCAGGACTGGGTCGTTCGCCCACAGCTCTTGCGGGTCCCGGGCGTCGCGGACGTCGTTTCCTACGGCGGGCTGGTGCGTGAGATCCATGTGATCCCGGACCCTGCCAAGATGGCGACGCTCGGGGTCGGGCTCGAGGACGTCTTCGGAGCGCTCAACAAGGCGAGCAGCAACGCGACCGGCGGCTACGTGCAGCGTGGCTCGGAGATGTTCGTGATCCGCAGCGTCGGGATCTTCCGGAACATCGAGGACATCGGCCAGACTCGAGTCGCCGAGCACGCTGGCGTCCCGGTGCTCCTCAAAGACGTCGCCTCGATCGGTGACGGCTACGCGCCGCGACAGGGCATCGTCACCCGCGACTCGAACGAGGACGCCGTGGAGGGAATCGTGCTGATGCGGCGGGGCGAGAATCCCTCGGTGGTGCTCGAGGCGCTCGGCCAGCGCATAAAGGAGCTGGACGGGAGGATCTTGCCAAAGAACATCCAGATTAGTCCCTTCTACGATCGCTCGAAGCTCGTCGAATCGACGCTCCACACCGTCTTTCACAACCTCGCCGAAGGCGCTCTGCTCGTGACGCTGGTGCTGTTCGCGTTCACCCTCTCGATCCGCGCGTCGCTCATCGTCGCCACCGTCATCCCGCTCTCCCTCGCGGCCGCGTTCGCCTATCTGCGAGCGCGTGGGATGAGCGCGAACCTGCTCAGTATGGGCGCGATCGACTTCGGCATCATCGTCGACGGCGCCGTGATCTTGGTCGAGCACCTCTTCCACCGCGTTCCGCGCTCCGACCCGGGCCGCCCCATCGCCGAGCGCATCTTCGACGCAGCGCGCGAGGTCGCGCGCCCGACGCTGTTCTCGTTGCTCATCATCATCGCAGCCTACATCCCGATCTTCAGCATGCAGCGGGTGGAGGGGCGCATCTTCGCCCCGATGGCGAACACCGTAGTCAGCGCCTTGGTGGGCGCGCTCCTCGTGAGCTTCACCTTGGTGCCGGTGCTCGCCCTCTTCGCGCTTCGAAAGGGTGGGCCGGAGCGAGAATCGCCGCTCCTTCGCTGGGCACGGAACGCCTACGCGCCGGCACTCCGCTTCGCCATGCTGCGGCCGGCGCTGGTGCTGGTGGTCGCTGCCGGCGCGCTGACGTCGTCGCTCGTGCTCGCGCCGCGGCTAGGATCGGAGTTCTTGCCGGAGCTCAACGAAGGCGCGCTCTACGTCACCTTCACCCTGCCAGGAAACATCTCGTTGAGCGAGGGGCGCAAGCTCACCAAGAGAATTCGAGAGCGCCTCCTCAGAACCCCGGAGCTCGACGGGATCATGAGCCAGCTCGGGCGGCCCGAGGACGGCACCGATCCCACGCTGCCGAACAACCTCGAGTTCTTCGTCAAGCTCAAGCCCATGAACGAGTGGCGGAAAGACAAGCACACTCTCGATGAGCTCACCGCGGAGATGACGACCAACCTCGAGGAGATCCCGGGCCTCGAGTACAATTTCTCGCAGCCAATCCGCGACAACGTCGCCGAGAACATCTCGGGGCAGTTCGGGCAGGTCGCCCTCAAGATCTACGGAGACGATCTCGGTAGATTGCAGAGGACGGCGGAGGCCGCCAAGGACACCATCGCCACCGTCCCGGGCGTCGCGGATCTCGGGATCGTGAAGTCTGGTGAGTCACCACAGATTGCCATCAAGATCGACCGCGCCGCGCTCGCGCGCTTCAACCTCGACTTGGAAGACGTCCAAGACTACATCGAGACCGCGCTCGCCGGTCACGCGGCCAGCGAGCTGTGGGAAGGGGAGAAGCGCTTCGACGTCACGGTGCGTCTGCCGCGGGTCACCCGCGATGACGTTCGGGCCATCCGCTCCATCCGCCTCCCGCTGAAGGACGGCAACATGGTGCCGCTCTCGGCGATCGCGCAGGTGGAGATGGGGCTCGGTCGGGCGGCGATCACCCGTGAGAACGGGCAGCGCTACATCGGTGTCCGCATGAATGTTCGAGATCGCGACATGGGCTCCTTCGTGCGGGATGCGCAAGAGCGCGTGGACGCCGCGCTCGACCTCCCCCCCGGATATCACGTCGTCTGGGGCGGCGAGTTCGAGAATCAGCAGCGCGCGATGAAGCGCCTCCAGGTCGTCATCCCGCTGGCGCTGCTCATCACGTTCGTCCTCTTGTTCTCGGCGTTTCAGAGCGTCTGGGACGCCGCGATCATCCTGCTCCACGTCCCCTTCGCGATGGTCGGGGGGGTGGCGGCGCTCGCGGTCGCGGGAATGACGCTCTCGATCGCCGCGGCGGTCGGGTTCATCGCGTTGCTGGGGCAGGCGGTCTTGAACGGCGTTCTGGTGGTGGCCGCGATCAAAGCTCGCCTCGAGGCGGGGCAGCGGCCGTTCGAGGCGGTCTTCGAGGGCGCGAAGGAGCGCCTGCGCGCGATCTTGATGACCGCGCTCCTCGCCTCGCTCGGACTCCTCCCGGCGGCCCTGTCTCATGCCATCGGTAGCGAGACGCAGCGCCCGATCGCGGTGGTGGTGGTTGGCGGCACCATCTCCGCCGCGCTGCTCACCCTCATCGTGCTTCCGGTGAGCTACTTCTGGGGCCATCAGCTCCGCGAGTGGATTCGGCAGCGCCGCGAGGCGCGCCTCGCCGAGCCCGTGGGCTGAGGTGCGAGCGAGTGCGGGCGCCGGGGGCTGCTCTCCGTCCGAGCGAGCCGGCGACGTGGAGCGAGGGAGCGGCTTGGACGACGTGCCGACCGAGAGTATCCTCTCGAGCGAGGTGTCGTCGACGGCTAGCGGCGCGGCAGGCAAGAGCGCGGCAGTCCACGCGCGCTTCGCCAAAGCGGTGCTGCTCGTCTACCTGGGGGCGAGCAGCGTCGCCATCGCGATGCTGGTGGCCGCGCTGGTCACCGACCGAAATCACGACCGCGAGCAGGTGGTGAGACGGCTCGAGCTCGAGACCCAGGTGCGGGCGAGCTACCTCGGTCAGCACCTCGCCCTGCTCGTCGCCGAGCTCCAGCGTCTCGGCCTGCGCTCGGAGGTCAACCTGCTCGACGCCAACATGGCGCCCGAGCGGCGCCTGCTCGAGATCGCGCACGAGAACAGCACGTTCTTCAACCTCGGTGTGGCCGTGGTGGATCTCGAGGGCACCGTGCAGTGGGCCGAGCCGCGCCAGTTCTTGCACCGGGGGACCTCGCTCGGAAATCAACCCTGGTTCCTCGAGGCCGAGCGGAGCGTCGAAGCTCGGATCGTCCCGGTCGATCCGCAGTCGACCGATGCGGTCGTGTTCGTGGTCTCCCCGGTGGTGCGCGACGGTCAATTCACCGGCGCGCTGGTCGGCGGCGTCGATCTCACCAAAGATCGCCCAATCGGCGACGACGACTCGAGCCGGATGACCGTGCTCGCCACCGAGCGCGGCAACGTCGTGTATCCGCCCGTGCCGCCGCGTTTTTCTTCCACCGATGAGTGGACCGGGCTGTTCGCGCGGAGGCCGATGACCCCCTTCGCGACCGAGGTGCGGCTCGATGACGTGCCGACCATCGTCGCGGCCGCGCCGATCTCGGTCGGCGAGCTCGCGCTCCTCACGCTCGCCCAGGAGACGGAGCTCTTCTCGAACGTCACCGCCCGCCTCCGCACCCGGCTCCTCTTCGGGCTCAGCCTGGCGCTGGCGCCCCTCTTCGCGCTCGTGCTCCTGCTCAGACGCTCGTTTCGCGAGTTCCAGCGGTCGGAGGCGCAGGTGGTCCGCGAGGAGCGGCTCCAGCGCATCGGTGAGGCCGCAAGTCTCATCGCGCACGAGGTCCGAAACTCCCTGAATGGACTCAAGATGGGCCTCGATCTCGTCTTGCGCGACCGAGCCCAGCCGAGCGAGCGCGTGGTCGCCGAGCTGCGCGCCGAGATCGAGCGCCTGAGCAGCTTCACGCACCAGCTCATGCTATTTGCCAAGGATCCGGAGCCGCGGCGCGCGGCGATCGAGCTCAGCACGCTCATCGAGAGCGCGCTCCGGCTCTGGCGCGACGTCGCTGCCGAGCTCGACGTCGCGCTCGTCGTCGAGGGCGCCGACGCTCCGCTCCCGCTCTCGGGCGATCCGGTGCTCCTCCAGATCGCCATCTCGAACCTGGTCTCGAACGCCCTCGACGCCCTCGCCGGCACCTCGCCGAGCGAACACCCGCGCGTGCTCGTCAGCGTGGAGGCGCGTCCCGAAGCCATCATCGTGCGCGTGTCGGACAACGGCCCCGGCGTCCCCGAGGCGCTCAGAGAGACCCTGTTCGAGCCCTTCGTCACCGGCAAGCCGAGCGGGGTAGGGATCGGGCTCGCGATGGCGCGGAAGATCGCCGCCGCGCACGGAGGCGAGCTCACCCTCGCGCCGTCCCGGCTGGGCGCCACCTTCGTGCTTGCGTTGCCGACGGATCCTGCGAAGACGGAGGGGGAGGCGCGGTGAGAGCATCCGTCCTGGTGGTCGACGACGAGCGCGTGTTCCGCGTCATGGCGGAGGAGGCGCTCGCGCGCGAGGGGTTCGTCGTGAGGACCGCGGCCACGCTCACCAAGGCGAGAGCGGAGCTCTCTCGCGCGACGCCGGACGTGGTCATCCTCGATCGGCGGCTACCCGACGGCGACGGCATCGAGCTCTTGTCGTCGCTCCGCCAGGACGGCGGCGCGGCACCGCTCGTCATCGTGGTCACCGCCTACGGGGACGTCGAGAACGCGGTGACCGCGCTCCGCGCCGGCGCGACCGACTACCTGACCAAGCCGCTGCAGATCACCGATCTGGTCGTCAAGCTCGACCGAGCGCTCGAGGCGCGCGGGCTCCGCGAACGCCTGGCGCTCGAGAAGACACGCAAGGCGCGCCCGCCGCTCAGCGAGGGCAAGAGTCACGCCGAGCGCGCGCTCCGCGAGCGGCTCGCCAGCGTCGCGCTGAGCCCGCTCACGCCAGTGCTCCTGGTGGGGCCCTCCGGCGCGGGCAAGCAGTGCGCCGCCGAGACGCTCCACGGCCTCACTTACACGGACGATCCGGACGCGCCCTTCGTCGAGATCAACTGCGCGGCGCTCCCTGCCGAGCTGGTCGAGAGCGAGCTCTTCGGCCACGAGAAGGGCGCGTTCACCGACGCTCGCGCGAAGCGACGCGGGCTGGTCGAGATGGCTCATCGCGGCACGCTCTTCCTCGACGAGGTCACCGAGCTTCCCGAGCGTTCGCAGGCCAAGCTGCTCAAGTTCCTCGACACCATGCGGTTTCGCAGGGTCGGCGGCGAGCGCGAAATGGAGGTGGAGCTCCGCATCGCCGCCGCGACCAACCAGGACATCGCGCGGCTCGCCGAGGAGGGGCGCTTCCGGGCGGACCTCTATCATCGCCTCGGCGTCTTCACCATCGAGGTGCCTCCGCTCGCCGCGCGCAGGGAGGACATCCCCGAGCTCGCGCGCGGGTTCGTGCGGTTCTTCTCGAGTCGCGTGAAGAAGCGACTCTCGGGCATCACGCCGGGGGCGCTCGAGCGGCTGCTCGCCTACGACTACCCGGGGAACGTGCGGGAGCTCCGCAACATCATCGAGCGCGCGGTGATCCTCGCGCGCGGCGTCGAGCTCACCGAGGCGGACGTGGTGCTGCCGCGGGGCAGCCCCGCGGAGTCGAGTGGGGCCAGCGCGTTCTTCTCGGTCGAGCTCGATGCCGACGGAGCGCCGCCGACGTCAGAGCTCGTCGAGCAAGAGTACGTGCGGCGCGTGCTCGAGCACTTTGGCGGCCGGCGAATGCAGGCCGCGCAGGCGCTCGGGATCTCCTACCCGACCTTTCTCCGACGGCTCCGCGAGCTCGGTCTCGACTGACCGGCGCGTTCGGGTGCCGCGCCGCGCGTCCGAGCTACGACGGCTCCGTCTCGCCGAGCAGCTCGCCGATCGCGGTGTCACGCGACGGGAGCGCCTGCGTCGCGGCGAGGTGGTGGAGGATGAGCGCGCGGTTATCGGTCACGCTGAGCGCCTGCACCTCGAGCGCGCCGATCCGGTCCTCGGGGGAGAAGGCTGCCGCGACCTTCTCCATGCTGAGCTTGTCGGGGTGATAGGTCATGTGCTCGGCGCGGGTGTCGACGATGGTGTAGTCGTCACCTCGGCGGAGCTCGAGCGTGACCGCGCCCGAGACGCTCGGGGCGATCCAGCGCATGAGCGCGTCCTTCAAGAGCAGCCCCTCGGGGTCGTACCACTTGCCCTCGTAGAGGACGCGACCGAGCCGTCGTCCGAGGGTGAAGTAGAGATCCATGGTGCTCTCGTTGTGGATGGCGCTGAGCAGCCGCTCGTAGGCGATGTGGAGGAGCGCCATGCCCGGCGCCTCGTAGATGCC
Source organism: Polyangiaceae bacterium (assembly GCA_035063585.1). Classification (GTDB taxonomy): domain Bacteria; phylum Myxococcota_A; class Polyangia; order Polyangiales; family Polyangiaceae; genus JAPSGB01. The sequence goes on along the minus strand of JAPSGB010000009.1, from coordinate 96,010 downwards.
GCGGCTCTTGGCGTCGATGACGCGGTTCTCGATTTGATCGCTCATCCCGAGGCCATGGCGACCCCCGATCCGGTTGGCGAGCTCGAACAGCTCGAACAGGCTCTCCCGGCGCTCGCCCCCGATCGAGACGGGGATGCCGCGCTCGAACTCGATGACGACCTCCTCGGGCTCGACTCGGACCTCGGGTCGCCAGAAGGCGACCCCCATGATGGGCTCCACGATGCGGATACCGCGGTCGAGGTGCTCGAGATCCTTGGCCTCGTGGGTCGCGCCGAGCACGTTCGAGTCGGTGCTGTAGGCCTTGTCTGCGCCGAGCCGGTAGGGTTTGCCGAGCGAGGCGAGGAACTCGCTCATCTCCTTGCGCCCGCCGAGCTCGTCGACGAAGCGCTGATCGAGCCAGGGCTTATAGATGGTGAGGGTCGGATCGACCAGGAGCCCGTAGCGAAAGAAGCGCTGGATGTCGTTGCCCTTGTGGGTGCTGCCGTCTCCGAAGACGTGTACGCCGTCCTCACGCATTTGCCGCACGAGCGCGGTGGTGGTCACCGCGCGGCCGAGCGGGGTCGTGTTGAAGTACTTCCGGCCGCCGCTCTGGAGGTGGAACGCCCCGCACTGGATCGCGATGATGCCCTCCTTCACCATCGCCTCACGGCAGTCGATGAGCTTCGCGGACTTCGCGCCGTGCTCGAGGGCGATGGGCGGGATATCCGCCACGCTCTTCTCGTCGGGCTGCGCGAGGTCCGCGGTGTAGGCGTGCACCTCGACGCCCTTCTGGCTCATCCACGCCACGGCAGCGCGAGTGTCGAGGCCACCCGAGAAGGCGATGCCGATCTTGGTCCCGGGCGCGGGGAGCGTCTTGTGGATGCGGCTCATGGGCGCGCGGCATACCACGCCGCCCCTCTGGATTCACGAGGCGAGGGCGCCGCGCAGGGCGCTCCTCGGGGAGTGACGCCGCCTCGGCTCGGGGTTCCGCGCCGCACCGACATCCCCCTACCTGGCTCCGAGCGGGAGCGCGCGGCGTCCGAGGAAACGCGCCGTGGCGCGACGCGGGAAATGCTAAGTGAGCCGCATGAGAATGCGCGCGCTCCCGCTGGTCACGGTCTGCGTCTCGATGCTCGCCGCGTGTTCGGGAAACGACTCGGCGGCGGAAGAGGGCGCGAAGAGTGAGGTCGGCGCGGCCGGCGTGCTGGTGACTCGGATCGCCATCTATCAGGGGGTGGAGCGCGATCTCATGGTGAACGGCGCGCCGGCGCAGTCGAGCGTGCCGCTCATCGCGGGGCGTGACGCGATGGTGCGGGTCTTCTACGCGACCGACTCGAAGTACGACGGCCACCCCGTGAGGGCGCGGCTGAAGCTCGGAGCAGGTGCCCCGCTCGAGCAGTTCACTGCGCTCGGCCGCATCTCCTCGCAGGCGGATCTCGCCAGCACCATCGACTTCGACGTTCCGGGCGCGCGCATCGGCGACACGCTGTCCTACGCGGTGAGCCTCCTCCAGCCCGGGGATGCCGACCACGCCGAGGCGCACTATCCGGCGGATGGCCTCGCGAGCGTGCCGGTCGAAGGGAAGCAGAACACGCTCCGCATGATCATCGTGCCGTTCCGCTATGACACGGACGGCTCGGGGCGCCTGCCCGACACCTCGCCCGAGCAGGTCGAGCGGATCCGACAGCGGTTCCTGCAGCTCTACCCGGTGTCGAACGTCGAGATGAGCGTCCACGAACCGGTGCCGTGGACGCAGGCCATCACCAAGGACGGCACCGGGTGGCAGGGGGTCGGGGTGAAGCTCTTCTCGATTCGCACTGGCGAGCACATCCCGGATGACACGTACCTCTACGGTATGTTCAACCCGAACGAGTCGTTCGCGCAGTACTGCGGTTTCGGCTGCATGCTCGGGGTGACGCTGCTCAACAACAACCCGCCGGACGTGGGCACGGTGGGGCTCCGCCTCGCGCTCGGCGTGGGCTACACCGAGTACGCCGCCGACACCGCCGCGCACGAGACGGGGCACGCGCACGGACGCGAGCACGCCAACTGCGGCCCGGGACTCGATCCGCAGTCGGTCGACCAGAGCTTCCCGTACCCCAAGGGAAGCATCGGAACCTGGGGCTACGACCGCTTCGCGCGCCAGCTCGTGGACCCGAGCGTCTACTCGGACATCATGGGCTACTGCGACAAGAAGTGGATTAGCGACTACAACTACGCGGCGCTCCACGCTCGCGGGCAACGCATCAACCTGCCGTCCGTGCAAGGGCCGGCCACCGAGTATGATCTCGTCGCGGTGGACGGAGCCGGCGTGGTCGAGTGGGGGCCGAGCGTGCTCCGCGACGCGACCTTCGCGGGCGCGCCGCTCCCGGTGACGGTGCGCGCCGGCGCTGAGACGCGCACCGTGGAGGCGCAGTTCTTCCCCTACGATCACATGCCGGGCGGGTGGCTCTTCGTGCCGCGCACGAGCGCTGCGCCGAGCGCGGTGAGCCTCACCGTCGACGGGATGCGCGTCGAGGCAGCGCGGTAGGCTCAGTCGATCGCGCCGCTTCGGGTGACGAGCCCCATGATGTCGAAATAGCGCTCGGGGAGCGCGCGCTTCAGGCGCCAGAGCCAGCGCCCGTCGCGGTGCGGGATCGCGTAGAGCCGACCGGCCTCGGTGGCGTCGAGCGCGGCGCGGGCGACCTCGGGGGCCTGGACCTTGGTGAGGCTCATGAGCCTCTCGACGGTGCTCGTCATGCCCTTCATGTAGTCGCCGCGCCCGCTCGTCATGATGTTGGTATGAAAGAAGGTGGGGCAGAGCGCGGTCACGGAGACCCCGCTCCCGGCGAGCTCGCCGGCGAGCGTCTCGGAGAGCGCCACGACGCCCGCCTTGGTGACGTTGTAAGGCGCCATGCGCGGCGTCGAGAGGAGGCCCGCCGCCGAGGCGACGTTCAGGATGGCGCCGCGGCCTTGCCGCCGGAGGCGCGGGACGAAGCTGTGGCAGCCGTGGATGACGCCCCACAGGTTCACGCCCATGATCCATTCCCAGTCGTCGAGCGGGACCTCGCCCACGCTCCCCGCCACCGCGACGCCGGCGTTGTTGACGACGAGATCGACGCCACCGAGGCGGCGCTCGGCCTCTTCGGCGAGCGCCTCGACCGCGGCCGCTCTCGAGACGTCACACGCTACCGCGTGCGCGCGCGCTCCGCCGAGCAGCTTCACCGTCTCGCTCGCGCCGTCGAGGTCGATGTCCGCCAGGAGGAGGCTCGCGCCGCGGCGGGCGAGCTCCTCGGCGAGCGCGCGGCCGAGCCCGCTGCCTGCGCCGGTGACCACGGCGCGCGTCGACGAGTCGAGCTTCATGCCTCGTGCCCTAAGACGGAACGCCCCGCGAACGCAAGCGCCCCCCTCCGCCCTCCGATTTCGTCTGGCGTCGCGCGCGCTCATGGGCGAGAAGGCGGCCATGAGGATCTTGCCGAAGCTCTTCGAGGGGAACCGTCACTGGGCGGCGGAAGAGGAACGAAAGCATCCGGGCTCGTTCACGGAGCTCAGCCGGATTCAGAAGCCGGAGTACCTCTGGATTGGCTGCGCGGACAGCCGCGTGCCCGCCAATCAGGTGGTCGGGCTCCTCGCCGGTGAGCTCTTCGTTCATCGTAACGTCGCGAACCTGGTGGTTCACGCCGACATGAACTGTCTCACGGTGATACAGTACGCGGTAGACGTGCTCGGCGTGCGGCACATCATCGTGTGCGGTCACGACGGTTGCGGCGGCGCTGGCGCCGCGATGAACCCCCCGCGCACCGGCCTGGTCGACAACTGGATCCGCCCGATCCGAAAGCTCTGGCTCCGCCACGAGGCGGCGCTCATGGCGCTCCCGACGGAGGAGGCGCGCGTGAACCGGCTCGGCGAGCTCAACGTCATGGCGCAGGTGAGGAACGCCTGCCACACCACCATCGTGCAGGCCGCGTGGCAACGCGGGCAGCCGGTCGCGGTGCACGGCTGGGTCTACGCGCTGAAGGACGGGCTCCTGCGCGATCTCGACGTGACCACGACCTCGCTCGAAGAGCTCGCCGCGCTCGACGCGCGCGCGCCCTAGAGCCCGAGCGCCTCGAGGGTGAGCTCGGCGTAGCCGCGGGGCGCCACCAGATCGGCGTCGTGGTAGCGCGCGGCGTCCATCTCCGGATCCGGGAGCGCCACGACCTGCATGCCGGCGGCCCGCGCGGCCGCGACGCCCGCGAGCGAGTCCTCGAACACGAGGCAGTCGCGCGGCGCGGCGCCGAGCTCTTCTGCCGCGACCAGGAAGATGTCTGGCGAAGGCTTGAGCGCGTGAACGCGCGGATCGTCCCCCGAGATGATGCGCTGAAAGCGCGCGAACCACCCGTGCGAGCCGACCTTCAGCTCGGTGAGCGCCCGCTCGCCGCTGGTGGCGACCACCATCGGCACACCGTGCTCGCCGAGCCTCGCCACGAACGCGCTGGCGCCCGGGATCTCGACGGCAGACGGGAGCATCGCGTCGAGGATGGGTTTTCGGCGGGCGAGGTACTCCTCCGGCGAGAGCGGGAGCGCGAGCGCGCGCACGAGGTGGCGCGCGCCCTCGAGCGAGCTCCGCCCGATCATGTCGGCCTTCACCGACCAGTCGAACCGCTTGCCGAACTCGTCGAGCACCTGCTGCGTCGAGCGCGTGTAGAGCGGCTCGGTGTCGAGGAGCACTCCGTCGAGGTCGAAGATCACGTGGCTGGGGCGGCGCGGGAGCAGCATGGTCGAGCCGCCTTCTAGCGCGCGGGGCGGCGAGCGCAAAAAGCCGCGGCGCGGCGCCGGCCGCGACGGACCGACCCCAGCCCCTTCAAGACTACGACGAGCCGCGCGGGGCGCTCGTGCCACGCCGGCGAAACCAGGCGTAGAGGAACGGCTGCGTCGCGCCGGTGGGGGTGCGGTGCGCCTCGCGCGCCGCGCCCTCGAGCGTGAAATCGGCGCGCAGCTCGGCGGCGAGCGCATCGGCGGAGTAGCGACGCACGGGGAGCCCGCAGCACCGCTCGGGGCCGTCCGGCGCGAAGCTGGCGACGACCACGCCGCCGCCCGGCTTCACTGCGGCGGCGAGCCGGGCGCAATAGGCCGCGCGGCTCGCCGGGCTCACGAGAAAGTGAAATGTCGCGCGATCGTGCCAGAAGTCGAAGCTCGCCGGCGGGAGCTCGAGCGCGGTGACGTCGCCCGCGAGCCAGGTCACGTGCTCGGCGCGCGCTCCGAGCCGCGCGCGGCTGAGGTCGAGCGCACGCTCGGAGAGATCGGCGACCGTGACACGATGGACACCGCGCGCGAGGAGATCGTCCACGAGCGTCGAGGCCCCGCCGCCGACATCGATGACGCTCGCGTCAGCGTGGAGCCCGGCTCGCTCGAGGAAGTCGAGCGAGCGCGTGAGGTGCGGCGCAAAAAAGCTCGGCTGGGTAGCGCCCTTCGAGGCGTAGAGGTCGTCCCAGTGGTCGCGATTTTCCATGCATCCTCGCAGAGCGTGGCGCCGGGTCGATATCTACTCTCCGGCGCGGGCGCATGACGGTATCATGGCGCCATGACGACGCGGCGCGCGCTCGGTGCTCTCGCCTTCGGGATCTTCGCGTGGGCGCTGCCGCTCGGCTGCTCGAATGGCGGCTCGTCGGACTCCGGCGCTCCGGCCTGCACACCCGGCGAACAGAAGGCGTGCGCGTGCGGGGGCGGTGTCGAAGGATTTCAAGTGTGCAGCGACAATGGCGCAAGCTACGGCGCGTGCCAGGGCTGCGGCGATGCGGGCTCGAGCAGCGGCGGCTCGGGGAGCGGGAGTGGCGGCGCGGGCTCGGGTGATGCAGGCGGGGCGCCGTCGAGCGGCGGGACGGGCGGCGGCTCGTCCGACGCCTCCGCCGACGGCCCGAGGAGTTGTGCGCCGTCGGAGGTCTCGAACGTGACGACCGGCGAGTGCAGCCTCGCGGCGCAGGACTGCCCGAGCGGGCTCACCTGCGGGATCGCGAGCGGCGACGGCGGCGGGTGGCGCACCGAGTGCCAGACGCTCGGTCGAGGCGGCAAGGCGCTCGGCGATTCGTGCGGGAGCCATGGCGAGTGCGCGCCGGGGCTCCGCTGCGTGCTCGCCAAGTGCTCGCGGCCGTGCTGCGGCGCAGACGAGTCGACACTCTGCGGGGCCCAGGGGCGTTGCAACATGACGGTGAGCTATGACGACGGCGCAGCCTCGATGACGGTGTGCACCTTTCCCGTCGCGTGCACGCCCTGGGAGCACGGCTGCCCCGCGTCCGGCCCCGAGACGGACTGCCACTATGACGGACGCGAGTTCGCCTGCAGCTTCCCGAACTACGACGCCGATGGCGGCACGACCGAGGGGAAGCCGTGCAAATTCCTGAATGACTGCATGGATTCGCAGTTCTGCTGGGGGGACTCCGCCGGCGCGGCGTGCCGCTGGCTCTGCAAGCTGAGCGACGCGGGCGCGCCCTCCGCCGGCACCGTGGGCGGCGCGCCCGGGCTGGGCGGCTGTCCTTCGGGGCAGACCTGCACGGCCGTGGGCACCCCGGCTTGGCTCGGCGTGTGCACGCCGTGAGGCGAGCGTGCTTCGCGTAGACGCAGACCCCGGCGGCTGAAATCCGTCATGCGGGCGGTGGCGCGCCGCGTCCCGGGGCGGGCGCGTCCGGACGGTCCATCGTATCCTCCCGCGCCCTCGTGTTCCGAATCGCGCTCCTGACCCTCGCCTACGATCGCGGCAAGCTCGTCGCGTCGCTCGCTGGGGTGGCCTTCGCGGCGACCCTCGCGCTCGCGCAGATCGGGCTCTACTTCGGGTTCCTCGAGACGTCGTCGTCGCTCATTCGCCATGCCGGCGGCGACGTGTGGGTGATGGCCAAGGGCACTCGCGTGCTCGACAACGGCGAGCGTATGAGCGCGGGCACTCGCGATCTGCTCGCGGCGCACCCCTGCGTGAAGACGGTGCGCGCGGTCATCATCGCGTTCATGCCGCTCCGAAAACCGGACGGCAGCCTCGATGCGGTGCAGATCATCGGCTACGACCCGGGGCTCGGCCCGGCCATGCCGTGGAATCTGCGCCGCGGGTTGCCGCAAGACCTGCACGGGCCCGCGCGCGTCTCGGTCGATGACCTCGACTTCGCGAAGCTCGCCATCGACGGCGAGGCGATCGGTACCTCGCTCCGAGTAGGATCCGAGCAGGTGTATGTCGCGGCGGTCACCGAGGGGATCCGCTCGTTCACACTCTCACCCTATCTCTTCGCCGAGAACGAGACGGCGCGGCGGGTCGCGAACATGAGCGACGGCCAAGCGACCTACTGGGTGGTCGATCTGGAGCGGCCGTCGTGCGCGACGGATGTGATCGAGAGCGTGGCTCGTCACCCGGATCTCGATGCGTACACGACCGACGAGTTTCGCAAGATGACCGAGCACTATTGGGTGAGCGGCTCCGGCGCGGGGACCGCGCTCGGCTTCAGCGCCATCCTCGGGTTGGTGGTCGGCGTGGTCATCGTCGGGCAGACTCTCTACGCCGTGACCAAGGAGCACCTCCGCGAGCTTGCCACGCTGAAGGCGATCGGCGCGCACCCGAACGAGATCGTGCGCTTCGTCGCGTGGCAGGCGGCGTTCCTCGCGGTCGTGGGCGGCGGGCTCGGCGTCGTGATGGCCTTCTCCGTGCAGGCGCTCGCCGCTCGGCACGGCCTCTTCATCGTGCTCGACCGGCTGGTGCTCACCGTGGGGTGCGGCGCCGTCCTCACGATGTGCGCGGTCGCCAGCCTGGGCAGCATCCGTGCCGTGCTCGAGCTCGAGGCCGCAGAGGTGTTCCAGTGAGCATCCTGGTCCGCACCGAGAACGTCACCAAGGTGTACGGCAAGGGCGCGCTCGCGACCCCGGTGCTTCACGGGATCACGATGGAGATGCGCGCGGGTGAGCTCGTCCTCTTGATGGGGCCCTCGGGCTCCGGCAAGACCACGCTCATCAGTATCCTCGCCGGCCTCCTCCGCGCCACCACGGGAGAGGTCGAGCTCTGCGGAAAGCGCATCTCCGGGCTCGCCGAGCGCGAGGTCACCCGCGTGCGTCGCGACCACCTCGGCTTCATCTTTCAGACCTATAATCTCTTCCCTGCGCTCACCGCGCTCGACAACGTGGCCGAGGTCTTGAGGTTGAAGGGGGAGCCGATCGGCGCGGCGCGGGACCGCGCGAGTCGGGCGCTCGAGCGGGTCGGGCTCGGCGACCGCATGCACCACCGCCCGTCCGAGCTCTCCGGCGGGCAGAAGCAGCGGGTCGCCATCGCGCGCGCCCTCGCCGGTGAGCCCTCGCTCGTGCTCGGCGACGAGGTCACCGCGGCGCTCGACACCAGCACCGCGATGAGCGTGATGGAACTCTTGCGTGAGCAGGTCGCCCAGGAGCGCGGCATCCTCATCGTCACGCACGACCGCCGGCTCGAGCAGTACGCCGACCGCGTCATCCACATCGAGGACGGGCGCATCCAGACGGAGATTGCGGCATGAAGACGTGGCTGAAGGTGACGCTGGTCGCCGGCGCGATCGCCGGCGTGTCGCTCGGCGCGGTGGTCATTCAGCGAGTGGCCGCGCAGACCGTGACGGTCGAGTCCGGCGAGGTCGAGCAGCGCGTGGTGGCTCGCGCCGTGGTGGTGCCGATCGACGGGATCGCGCACGTGGTCGCGCGCATCGACGGGAAGGTGAGCCGCGTGCTGGTCCGCGAGGGTGATCTCGTCAAGAAGGGCGAGCTCCTCGCCGAGCTCGTGGCGGACACCGCGAGCGATGAGCTCGCCCGGCGGGAGGCGGAGCACCGCTCGCTGGTGATGACCGAGCGTGCGCTCGCGGCCGGCGCGCGCCCCGAGGAGCGCGCCGCGCTCGACGCCGAGGTCCGCGCGGCCGAGCACGAGCTCGCGGCGGCCACCGATCGCCGTGCTCGTGACGAGAAGCTGCTCGGCTCGGGCGCCGTGACCCAGGAAATCCTCGACGGCTCGCGGCGCTCCGAGGAGATCGCGCGCGCGCGGGTGGACGCGGCGCGCGCGCGCCGGCGGCTCGCGGGGCGCGGCGCGCGCGCCGTGGACATCAGCGCCGCCAAGGCGCGGGCGGACGCGGCTCAGGCGACCATCGACGCCGCGCGCCACGAGCTCGACTGGACGCGGCTCGAGTCGCCGATGGACGGCGTGGTGCTCGAGCGGCGCATCGACGAGGGCGACGTCATCGCCAACGCGCGCATGGGCGGCACCATCGCCTTCGAGATCGCCGATCCTTCGCGCACCGAGCTCCATGCCGAGGTCGAGGAGATCGACGCGATGCGGATCCGCGCCGGGCTGCCGGTGACCATCACCTGGCCGGGCGGGCGCGGCGCGCTCGGCACCGGCAAGCTCACTCGGGTCGGCGCGCAGCTCCAGCGGCGCACCATCGGCGCAGCCGACGCGCGCGAGCGCGGCGAGGGCTGGGTGCGGAGCGCGTGGATCGAGCCGAAATGGGGTCCGAGCGTGGAGGGTGGGCTGCCCATCGGGCAGCGCGTGGAGGTGCGAATTGTGCTTCCGTCGGAGCGCGTGAGCGCGCGGGTGCCGCGGAGCGCGATCCGCGTGCACGACGGACGAGCGACGGTCAGCGTCGCAGGCGGGCTGCTCTTCCGCGACGCTCCCGTCGAGCTCGGCGCCGCCGACGAGCGCTACGTCGAGGTCCGTGGCGTGTCGCCGGGGGCGTCGATCCGCGCCGAGCGCTGAGCTTCGCGCTCCGAGGGAGGCTCAGGCCTGCGCCCGCTCGAGGCGCGCCTCGGCCTCGCGCACGGCGTCCTTCCACGACGGATCGACCGGCGCGACCAGCTCGACGAGCTCGTCCGCGCTCCGGCCGCCTTCGAGCGCCTGGCGCGCCGCGCCCGAGCCGGTGAGGAGGTCGAAGGCTGGGATTTCGGTCTCGAACTCGTACGGCTCGGTGCGGAACGCGAAGCGCTCGGGCGCCTGCTCGCGCGCGAACGCGATCAGGCGAAGGTAGGCGGCGACGGGCCGGAAGAGCGCCGCGCTCGTCACGTGGAGCATGACGCCGTGGCAGAGCTGGCCGGCGAACTTGTCGAAGGTAGGGATGAAGCTCACCGGCCTCACCAGCGCGCCGACCACCCCGGACTCGGTGAGGCGCGCGGCGAGCGCCGCGCCGTCGAGGTGCGGCGCGCCGACCATTTGAAACGGCGTCGTCGTGCCGCGACCCTCGGAGAGGCTCGTGCCCTCGAGCAGGCAAGCGCCCGGGTAGACGAGCGCGGTCTCGAGGGTCGGCATGTTGGGCGACGGCGGGATGAACGGCCGGCTCCACGCCTCCGCGGTGCGGTGGCGCTCCCACCCGCGCGTGGGCACCACTGACAGCGCGCCTTCTGCGCCGAGCGCGAGCCCGCCGCTCTCGGCGAAGCGCGCGAGGAGCTCGCCGAGGGTGTGCGCGTGGCGGATGGGGAGCGGCTCGAGCCCGACGAAGGAGAGGAACCCGTCCGCTTGCGGCGCGCCCTCGAGCGTCTCGGGATCCCCCGAGATCGGGTTCGGCCGATCGAGCACGACAGTGTGGACGCCCGCGGCGGCCGCGGCCCGGAGCGCGAGCAGCGCGGACCAGACGTAGGTGTAGTAGCGGCTGCCGACGTCGGCGAGATCGATCACGAGGAGATCGAGCTGCGCGAGATGCTCGGCAGACGGCGTGAGCGACGCGCGCTCGGCGCCGTAGAGGCTCACGACGGCGGGGCCGGAGGTCGCCTCGCCCGAGCCCGCGACCGCCTCGAACGCCTGCGCGGCCCCGGCGAGCCCGTGCTCGGGCGAGAAGATCACCGACGGGCCCGCGCCGAGCTCCTCGAGCACCGCGAGCGTGCCGCGCCCGCGCCGATCGAGCGTCGCGGCGTGGGTGAGCACGCCGACGCGCGCGTCGCGCAGCCGCCGCCGGAGATTCGAGAGGGACGAGCCGTGGAGTTGGTCGATGCCGGAGAGCATGGGGGGTTCCTATCAGCGGCGGTGAGCGGGCGGAAATGAGCGTGGCGCTTCCCGCGAGCCGTCGTCGCGGACCGGCGCCGGCCCGCCCGCGACGCCGGCCGCGTCGAGCCGACATTCCCTATTAGATTCGCTGAAGTACGATTTCTACGCCCGGAGACGCAATAGATTGCGGGCCAGGGACTCGCAGGCTAGCATTTTTTGCACAGTGCGACGCGTCTTGGTGGTCGACGACGAAGAGAACCTGCGGCTCGTCCTGCGGACGCTGCTCCGCCGGCACGGCTATGAGGTGGAGACCGCCGCGAGCGGCGAGGAGGCGCTCGGGCTGGTCGACTCGTTCGGACCGGACGTCGTGCTCACCGACGTCCGTATGCCGAAGATGGGCGGGCTCGATCTCTTGGCCACGCTGAAGGCCAAGGGCAATGACGCCACCGTCATCGTGATGAGCGCGTACGGAAACCTGGATCTCGCCATCGAGGCGATGACCGCGGGCGCCTACGACTACGTGCAGAAGCCGTTCAAGCCCGAGGAGGTCGTGCTCGCGCTCCGCAAGGCCGAGGAGCGCGAGTCGCTCCGCCGCGAGAATCGTGTGCTCCGCGAGGAGATCCGGCGAGAGAACAAGTTCGAGGACATCCTCGCGAAGAGCGAGAAGATGCAGGAGATCTTCCGCACCATCGCGAAGATCGCCGAGTACAAGACGACCGTGCTCGTGACCGGCGAGAGCGGCGTCGGCAAGGAGCTGGTCGCGCGCGCCATCCACCGCCGCTCGAGCCGCCGCGGCGGGCCGTTCGTGCCGGTGAACTGCGGCGCGATTCCGGAGAACCTCCTCGAGAGCGAGCTCTTCGGCCACAAGAAGGGCGCCTTCACCGACGCCATCGCCGATCGCCGCGGGCTCTTCGAGGAGGCGACCGGCGGGACGCTCTTCCTCGACGAGATCGGCGAGCTGCCGCTCGGCTTGCAGGTGAAGCTGCTCCGCGTGCTGGAGGACGAGAAGATCCGCCGCCTCGGCGAGACGCGTGACCTCAAGGTCGACGTCCGCATCATCACGGCGACCCACCGCGATCTCGCCGCCGAGACCAAGGCCGGCCGGTTTCGCGAGGATCTCTACTATCGGCTCAACGTGCTGCCCATCCACGTGCCGCCGCTCCGGGAGCGCAAGGACGACATCCCGCTCCTCATCGAGCATTTCGTCACCCGCAACAACGTGCGGCTCGGCACCAGCATCCGCGGGCTCGACACCGAGGCGCGCCGGCTGCTCTACGAGTACGCCTGGCCGGGCAACGTGCGCGAGCTCGAGAACACCATCGAGCGGGCCATGGTGCTCGCCGAGAGCGAGCAGCTCGTCGCGAGCGACCTGCCCGAGCGGGTGCGCGAGGCGCGCGATCCGGTGCAGATGCAGCTCGCCAGCGGTGAGCTCAGCGTGAAGAAGACCATGCGGATCATCGAGGAGCTCCTCATCCGCCGCGCGCTCCAGAAGACCAAGGGCAACCGCACTCGCGCCGCCGAGGTGCTCGAAATCAGCCACCGGGCGCTCCTCTACAAGATCAAGGACTACGCCATCACCGACCTCTGACTCGCCTGAGCTCCGGAGCCGGGGGGGTGCCGGCCCGGCGCGGAATCTCGCGGTTCGGCGGCGCGAGTTTTGACGGCCGGGCCCGGTCGAGTAGGATCCGAGCCATGCGAGCCGCGTGGATGGGATGTCTGATCGGAGTGACGCTCTCGGCGTGCGGGCCGTCGTACGGCGGCGGTCACATCAAGTCGCCCGACGAGCTTGTCGCAGAGCAGGAAGAACTCGCCGACGAGTCGGCCTCGCGCCAACCGGGGGACGACTCGTCCGGTGACGTCGAGGGCGAGACGGACCTCGAGAAGAAGGCGCAGTTCGATGACAAGCAGGCCAAGCTCGAGCTGCAGCGCGCGACGCGCTCCGCGGTGAGCTGCGTCGGGGTGGTGACCCAGGCAGGCCCCGAGGGGCAGGCGACCGTCACCATCACCTTCAAGAACGACGGCCACGTGAAGTCGGCCACCATCGACGCGCCGTTCGATGGGACCGAGCTCGGAAAGTGCGTGCTCAACGCCTATGGCGCGGTCATCGTCCCGACCTACGTCGGCGAGGAGAAGACCCTGACCTGGCCGGTCGACCTCACCGTCAAGAAGGACGACAAGAAGTAGTCGGACGGGGGCGCTCCCCGGTCCGAGGTTGACCCATTTCGAGCTCACGCCCAACAGATCGCCGGTCGGCGGCATCCGTCAGTACGGGAAGGTTGGCGACCTTCGCGGCGTGTGGCTCGATCGTCTGAGGATTCATGGACTGCCCGGCCTGTGGCAAGACGAACCCCGAGGAGGCGCGCTTCTGCTCGAAGTGCGGCGCGCTCCTCGCGGCGCCGGAACCGCACGGGCTGGTCGGGCAGATGCTCGGCGGTCGCTATTTGGTCCGTCGCGTCATCGGCGAGGGCGGGATGGGAGTGGTCTACGAGGCCGACCAGCGGATGGGGTCGCACCTCCGCAAGGTCGCGATCAAGACGCTCCTACCCGAGCTCTCGCACGATCACACGCTCGTCTCGCGGTTTTATCGCGAGTGCGGCACCGTCTCCCAGCTCGAGCACCCGAACACCATCCGCTTCTACGATTTTGGCGAGACGCCGGACGGCGCGCTCTACATCGCGATGGAGTACGTCGATGGCGTCGCGCTCACCGACGTGCTCGGCCGAGGCCCGATGCCGGTGCCTCGCGCGCTCGACATCCTCCGGCAAGTGTGCGGCGCCCTCGAGGAGGCGCACGGCCTCGGCATCGTCCACCGCGATCTCAAGCCGGACAACATCATCCTCACCGAGCGGGCGGGCGATCCGGACTTCGTGAAGCTCCTCGACTTCGGCATCGCGACCCGAACCGGGCCGGCTGGAGATCGCCAGACCAAGCTCACGCAGCAGGGCACCGTGCTCGGCACGCCGCCGTACATGAGCCCCGAGCAGCTCGCCGGAGAGCCGCTCGACGGGCGGAGTGACCTCTACTCGCTCGCGGTCATCGCCTACGAGATGCTGACCGGGCAGCTCCCGTTCGTGGCGGACTCCCCGTGGCAATGGGCGCACAAGCACATGACCGAGCCGCCGCGGCCGCTCGGCACCTTCCCCGGGCTCGAGTTCCCGCCGAGCGTGGTTTTCGCCGTGATGCGCGCGCTCGCCAAGAACCGTGACGATCGCCCTTCTACCGCGCTCGAGTTCTATCGTGAACTCACCGGTGACCAGGCGCTGCCGAACGTCGCGGGCGCCACGCAAGGTGCGCTCGCCCCCACCACCTCGCCGATGGACGCGCCGCTGCCGCTCCGCTCCGGCGCGACCGCGGCCGGGCCGGTGGCGTTCGCGCCGGCGGTCCGCACCGCGTCCGCGATGGCCGCACCGGTGATGCCGGCGCCGATCCTGCGCCGGCCGCGCTCGAGCCGGCGAGGGTGGTTCGCCGCCCTCGGCGCGCTGTTGCTGGTGGGCGCGCTCATCGCCGCCTTCGCGTTCCTGCCGCTCCGCCCTCCGGCCGAGCCTCAGCCGCTCGCGCTGGCGAGCGACGCTCCGCCGCCGGAGACCAGCGTCGCGCCGCTCGTGGAGAGTCCCGAGCGGCTCGAGCCAGAGGCGCCGGTGAGCACCGCTCCTCTGCCGGTGGTCACCGCGAAGCCGAGGCCGCCGGCTTCGAAGCCCACCGCGCCGCCGCCCGCGACGACCGCGCCGCCGCCCGCGACCACCGCGCCGCCGCCCGCGACCACCGCGCCGCCGCCCGCGACCACCGCGCCGCCGCCCGCGACCACCGCGCCGTCCATCAAGCTCCCGCCGCGCATCACGCCGCCGAACCCCACCCCGACCGTGCAGCCCAAGCCGCCGGCGCCGAGCGGCCCGACCGGCGACGCCGCGTGCGCGGCCGCGAGCGGCATGGCCTCCTCCAACACCGAAGGCGCGGTCGCGATGTATCACACCTGTAAGTCGACGGGCGGGAGCGCGTCGGCCCAGGCTTCTGCGCTCTCGCGGATCCGCAGCGGCGCGCCGGCGGTGGTGCGGACGCGCGCCTTCAACGGCGACTGCGCCGGGGCCCGCCGAGCGGCGAACGCGGCCAGCTCGGTCGGCGCCGGGGCGGCCGCCATGGCGGAGCTCTCGAAGGCCGGCTGCTAACCGGCCGAATGGGCCGCGTTGGCGCGCCGCCGGAGCGCAGCGAGCGCGTCGAGGCGAGCGGCGAGCGATTCGTAGAGCCCGGCGTAGACGTCGCGATAATAGACGTCGTAGAGCGGCTGGTGGTCGCCCGGAGCGAAGCGCGCGCCGAGACTCGTCATGGCGCGCGTCGCGGCGGCAAGCTCGGGGTGGACGCCGCTGCCCACGGCGGCGAGGATGGCGGCCCCGAGCGCGGTCGCCTCCGCGCTCCCGGCGCGCGTCACCCTGCGGCCGGTGACGTCCGCGAGCACCTGGCACCAGAGCTCGCTCCGTGAGCCGCCGCCCATGACGATGAGCTCGGCGACGTGGTGGCGGGTCGTTCGCTCGAGCGACTCGAGGTGCAGGCGCGCCTCGAAGGCGATCCCCTCGAGGATCGCGCGGTAGAGGTGCGCCGGACGATGCGCGCCGTGCCACCCGAGCGTGACCCCGGTCGCGTCGTCGTTCCAGTACGGATCCATCACGCCGTTCCAGTACGGCAAGAGCACGAGCCCATCGCTTCCTGGTGGAAGCGAGCTCGCCTCGCGCTCGAGCTCGTCGAGCGCGGCGCGGCCTCGGCCGAGCCACCCCTTGGCGAGCCAGTCGAGCGTGAAGGTGCCGCCTCGCAGATCGGACTCCAGGAAATAGGTGCCGGGCTCGGCGCCCATCATGGTGCGGAAGGCGCGACTCAACAGGTACTCGCGCGAGCAGACACCGCTCACGATCGCGGTGCCGAGGTTCAGGTACGCGCGCTCGGGGCCTGCGAGCCCCGCGCCGAGCCCGGCCGCCTGACCATCGCCCGCGCCGGCGATCACCGGGACGCCCGCGGGCAAGCCGAGCCGCTCGGCGAGCTCGCGGGCGAGCGCACCCAGCTGCTCGCCCGGCTCGACCAGCGCGGGGAGCTGGTCGCGGTCGAGCCCGGCGAGCGCGAGCAGCTCGTCCGACCAGTCGCGCGCGCGGAGGTCGACGAGGCCGAGCGGATCGGCCGACGCGAGCGAGGTCGCCCAGCGGCCCGTCAGTCGCCGCACGAGGAAGGCGTGCACGTCCGCCATCATCGGGCGCGCCGCGCGGAGCGCGGGCTCGCGCTTCAATAGGTAAATCAATTTGTAAAGTGATGGGGTGGTGCAGGGCGGCTTGCCGGTCACCTCGTGCAGCCGTTCGGCCCCGAGCGCGGCGACGGCCGCTTCCACCTCGCGTCGGCAGCGTGCGTCCATCCACGTGAGCGCCGGCCGGAGCGGGGTCGAGCTCCGGTCAGTGAGCACGAACGTCTCGCGCTGGTGGGTGAGCGCGACGGCACGCACCGCGCCCGGCTCGTCGAGCGCACGCACCGCGCCGGCGAGCGCGCGCTCGGTCGCGTCCCACCACTCTTCCGCGTCTTGCTCCCAGCCGTCGGGCTCTGGGTTGGCGAGCGTGATCGGCGCGCGAGCTTCCGCGACGAGCCGACCATCGGCCCCGAAGACGAGGGCTTTGCACGCGGTGGTGCTCGCGTCGATGGCGATGACGAGCGGCGCCGTCACCCGAGCGCTCCGAAGAAGCGCGCGAAGGGCAGCTCGACCGGCGCGTCGTCGAGGGCGACCTCGGCCAGGTGCGCGAGCAGCGGGAGCGCGCCGGCGCCGCGCGCGGCGAGCGACGGCGCTGCTGCGCGCATCACCCGCAGGATGTCGAGGCACTCGAGCGTCGCGCCGTCCATCCGCTCGATGGCGGCGTCGCGCCCGAGTCCGAGGCCGAGGAGGCGCCCGAAGCGCCCAGTTCGGCCGCCATTGCAGGTGACGTCGAGATCGCCGACGCCCGCCAGCCCGACCGCGCTCGCCGGATCGCCGTCGAGGGCGCCGATCACGCGCTGCATCTCCACGACCGCCTGAGCGAACACGGCGGACTCGCTGTTGTGCATGGCCACGCTGCCGGGCGCGCCGCCGCCGCGCTCGTGCAGCCCTTGCGCGAAGGCGATGCCCATCGCGTAGGCGTTCTTCAGCGCCGCGCACACCTCGACGCCGAGCAGGTCAGGGCTCGTGAAGGGGTGGTAATAGGGCGCGCGCAGCCGCGCGGCGACCCGCGCGAGGGCGTCCGGGTCGCGCCCGGTGAGCACCACGCAGGTCTCGACCCGCCTCGCGAGCTCGCCGGCGATGCACGGTCCCGCGACCGCGACCGGCGCGATCCCTCCGCCGAGCCCGTCGGCGAGCACGTCCGGCAGGGCGCGGAGCGTCTCGCCATCCCAGTCGAGCCCCTTCGTGATCATCACGAGGTCTCGGCCGGCGAGTCGGTACGGACGGAGCTGCTCTGCCGCCCAGCGGACGCCAGGCGAGCTCACGCCGACGCCGATGAGCTCCGCGCCCTCCAGCGCCCGCCCGAGCTCGGAGACGGGAAAGACGCGAAGTTCTCGCGGGAGCTCGAGCTTCAGGGCGGGGTGAAAGTGACGTAACTGGAGGTTCTCGACGATGTCCGCGTCGAGATGGGTGCCGACCAAGCGCACCTCGTGTCCGTGGTCGACGAGCGGCAGCGCGAGCGCGCTGCCCATCATCCCCGCGCCGAGAATCGTGACGACTGCCATGGCGCGCATGCTGGCGGGAAGTCCGCGCGGCGACAACCGACAAAGGCGGTGCGCCACCTACGTCGTCGCCGGGCGTCGGCGGCGATGGGGCAGGCCCGGCGCTCGTTGACGGCGAAGACGAGCGCGTGAGATGCTCGAACTCGCAGGGCGCGCTCTTCTCTGCGTTGATCGATCTCTTCACCTTGCGAGCTCGTGATGCAGAACGCTCTTCGAAGGCTCTCGCGGATCGTCTGTGGCGCTGCCGTGGTCTGGCTGGTCGCTGGCGCGACCAGCGCGACGGGCTGCGCGTCCGGTGGTGAGGCTTCCGACGACGGGAGCGGCGGCGCGGCGGCCGCGGACGCGGGCCTCGACGCCGGAGGGACGGGCGGAGGCTCGAGCGGAGCCGGAGGGACGGGCGGCACCGGCGGAGCGGGCGGCACCGGCGGTGCGGGCGGCGTGAGCGGCGCGAGCGGAGCCGCGGGGACAGCGGGCTTGGCGGGATTCGGCGGCGCGGCCGGGCTCGATGCCAGCACGGACGCGCCCTCGGACGCGCCGGACGACGGCGCGAGCGACGGCGCGGACGCCACGCCATGCGCCGAGATCCCGGAAGTCTGCAATGGGCTCGACGACAACTGCAACGGGATCATCGATGAGGGCAACCCGGGCGGCGGCGGCGCGTGCACCGTGCAAGGGAAGAAGGGCGCGTGCGCCGAGGGGACGCTCGACTGCACCAATGGGATGCTCGTCTGCGTCTCGGTGAACCAACCGACGACCGAGCTCTGCAACGGCATCGACGACAACTGCAACGGATCGGTCGACGAGAACAACCCTGAGTCTGGCCAGCAGTGCCAGACGGGAAAGCAAGGTGTCTGCGCGTTCGGCACGACCCAGTGCGCGAGCGGCAACCTCGAGTGCCGCCAGAACGTTCAGTCCTCGACCGAGGTCTGCAACGGGCTCGATGACGACTGCAACGGCACGGTCGACGACGGGTTTGCGGGCGCAGGCGCGGCGTGCACGGTGACCAGCCCGCCCGGACTCCTGGGGCCGTGCCTCACCGGACAGACCACCTGTAACGGCCAGTCGGAGTGCACGCAGACCGTGTTCCCGTCCACCGAGGTCTGCGACGGCAAGGACAACGACTGCGACGGGCAGCTCGACAACGGCCTGAACGGGTTCTACTGCGACACCGGCCAGCTCGGGGTGTGCCAGGACGGCACCACGCAGTGCACCGGCGGGAAGGCGTCTTGCGTGGTCGTCACCAAGGCCTCGGCGGAGACCTGTAACGGCAAGGATGACGACTGCGACGGCACGACCGACAACGTGCTGAACATCGCCGCCGAGTGCGCCACCAAGAACCCCGCCGCCACCAAGGTCTATAACTGGGGCTGCACGGTCGGTTACTGCTCCATCCTCCAGTGCGTCACGGGCTATGGGGACTGCGACAATTCCCCCGGGACGGGCTGCGAGTCGGACCTCGGGCAGGATGTCGCCAACTGCGGCGCTTGCGGCAACGCGTGCGACAAGACCAACGGAGCCGCCTATTGCCAGGCGAGCAAGTGCAAGATCGTCTGCAGCAGCGGCTGGGGGAACTGCGACGACAACGCCAACAACGGGTGTGAAGATCCGATCTCCACCGATCCGGACAACTGCGGCGCCTGCGGCATCTCCTGCGGGAACTCCCATGGGAGCACGTCGTGCAGCGCGGGGCTCTGCCGGCCGGTCTGCAGCGCCGGGTGGGGCGACTGCGACGGCGATCCCACCAACGGGTGCGAGACGAACCTGAAGACCACGGTCGGTAGCTGCGGCGCCTGCGGCGTCGCGTGCAGCAACCCGAACGGCAGCACGAGTTGCAGCAATGGGGCCTGCGTCCCGGTGTGCGCCGGCGGGGCGAACTGCGACGGGAACCTGGTCAACGGCTGCGAGGTGAACACGCAGAACGACGCCAACAATTGCGGCGCGTGCGGCACCAAGTGCACCAACTTGAACGGCACCACGAGCTGCGGCGCCGGAAAGTGCGCGCCGGTCTGCGTCAACGGAGCCGCTGACTGCGACGGTAACCTCGTCAACGGCTGCGAGACGACGACGACCGGCGACGCCAACAACTGCGGGGCGTGCGGCACCAAGTGTACGAACGCCTACGGGAGCACGAGCTGCGTCGCGAGCACCTGCTCGCCGATTTGCGACGCCTCGCACCAGAGCTGCGACGGACAGCCGAACAACGGTTGCGAGTCCAACATCAAGACCGACCCGCAGCACTGCGGCAACTGCGCGACGACCTGCCAGAACCCGCATGGTGGGGTGGTCTGCACGAACGGGAGTTGCGCCCCGACCTGCAACTCCGGGTTCGCGGTATGTAGCGGAGATCCGAAGGCGGGTTGCCTCGTCGACACGACGGCCGACGTCAACAACTGCGGCGGCTGCGGGACGGCGTGCGGGACCGCGAACGTGCAGACGCGGAGCTGTCAAGCCGGGCAGTGCAAGCCGACCTGCGCGGCCGGCTACAGCGACTGCTCGACCGCCGATCCCGCCGACGGCTGCGAGATCCGGACCTCGAACGACCCCAACAACTGCGGCTCCTGCGGGCACAAGTGCTCGAGCGCGGGCGGCACGCCACAGTGCTCGAACGGCGTGTGCCAGACCAATTGCGCGGCGGGCTACCTGGACTGCAACGGCAACTCCGGGGACGGCTGCGAGACGCAAATCACCAACAACGTCAACAACTGCGGCGACTGCGGGATCGTCTGCGGCACCGCCAACGTGACGACCCGGACCTGCGCGAGCGGACTCTGCGCGCCCACCTGCGCCGCCGGGTTCGCGGACTGCTCGAAGACCAACCCGGCGGACGGCTGCGAGACGAACCTGCTCAGCGATCCGCTCAACTGCGGCGGCTGCGGCGTCGTGTGCAGCGCGGCGGGCGCCTCCGGCACGAGCTGCGTCAACGGCGCGTGCGTGCCGGTGTGTGATGGGAGCCACCTCGACTGCGATGGAATTGGGCTCAACGGCTGCGAGATCAACAAGAACACCGACCCCAACAACTGCGGCGGCTGCGGGGCGGTCTGCGTGGCAAATCACGGGACCAACCCCTGCAACGGCAGCGGGCAGTGCGCTCCCGTATGTACCGCGGGTTACGGCGATTGCGACCCCAGCCGCAACAATGGCTGCGAGACCAACCTCACGAACAACGTGAATAACTGCGGCGCGTGCGGGGCGACCTGCAGCACGGCCGGCGCGACCAGCACGAGCTGCACCGGGAGCCAGTGTAAGCCGCAGTGTGACTCGTCGCACCTCAGCTGCGACGGCGACCCGCAGAACGGCTGCGAGACGAACATCTCGAACGACGTCGCGCACTGCGGAAGCTGCGTCCGTGACTGCCGCGCGGACGGCCGCCCGAACGTCACGACGTATCAGTGCTCCGCGGCAGACTGCGCCATCAACCAGTGCGCGCCCGGCACCTACGACACGAACGGCACCTATGCGGACGGCTGCGAGTGCGCTGCGGACAGCGTCGCCAACACCTGCGCGAGCGCCGCGGACGCGGGGACCGTCGGGGTCGACGTGACCCCGGTGCAAGTGAACGGAAACCTGGTGCCGACCGGAGATCAGGATTGGTACGTGGTGAGGTTCTCGTCGATCCCCGTCTGCGGCTACGGCCCGACCATCAAGCTCACCAACGGCGGCGCGCCGCTCACCATGCACGTGTTCGGCTCGTGCGGCGGCGCGGGTATGGCCTGCTCGGTGGGTGGGGAGACGGGCACCTCGACCAAGAACATCACCGAGTGGGGCTTCACCTACGCGAACACGTGCGGGGGCTTCGGCAGCCCAGCCGACTCGAGTCGGCCCGGCTTCCTCCAAGCGCCGTTCAATTCGACGCTGACCTTGTACGTGCAGGTCATCGCGACCGGTGCCTCGAACAGCTGCCTGCCGTACACCCTGACCTTCTCGAACTGACCGGTCTGGCTCAGGGCGGCCCGGGTCTCGGTAGCCCGGGCACCTGGAGCTTCGGTAGCCCGGGCACCTCGAGCTTCGGCAAATCGAGCTTCGGCAAATCGAGCTTCGGCAGCGCGAGGGGCTTTAGCCCGCAGCCCACGCCGACGGCCGTCCGCACCTCCGGGTGGGTGAGGTCGCTCGCCTTCGCCGCGATGAGCCAGGTGATGCCGACCGAGCCCGAGACGGCCTGCTTCGCCGCGTGGCCTACCCAGGCGCCCACCACGCTGCCGAGCGCCGAGGTGGCCGCGGAGCGCGCGAGGTCGGTGCATGGGAGGTCGCCTCGAAGCGCGAGGTCGAGGCGTGTGTCGGAGGCGTCGTGCGAGAGCGCGCCCTTCCCACTGAGCTTGAACGCTCCAGCCTTGGCTCGGACCGGGTCGAGCGACGCCGCCTGCCGCGCCTCGTCGACCGCGAAGCTCACCTCGAGCTCGGTGAGATCGCCGAACACGATCCCGTCGAGCTCGCGCGGGTGCGGCGGCACGAAGCCTCGGAGCTCGAGCGCGAGCCGCCCCGTCGTGGTGCCTGGCGCTTCACGCTCGAGGTGGAGCGTGCCGCTCGCTCGGACGCCGCGCGTGGAGATCGCCGCGCCGAGCGCGCCGTCGAGCTTCGAGAGATCGAGCGGCGAGAGGGTGAGATCGGCGGTCACTCCGCCCGAGGAGCGCGCCACGCTCATGGTGAGCGGTGGTGGAGCGGAGGCAGCCAGCCCGAGCCCGAGCCCAACCGAGAGACGGGCCCCGTCGCCGCCGCCCTCGACGTGGAGCGGTCCGACCTCGAGCCGTTTGACGGCGAGCGTCGAGGCGTCCACCACCCAGCGACGCGAGCGATGCGAGGCGGTGCCGCCGCCCAGCTCGATGAGCGGCGCGGCCTCCGCGCTCGGCCGCCAGCTCGCCGAGAGCCGCGTCGCCGTGAGCGGTAGCTCACCCGTGCCCCGATAGCGCGCCGAGAACTTCGAGAGCTCGTCGATGAGCTCCGAGGGAGCCCCTTCGGCGCGGAGCGATAGGCCGTCGAGCGTCAGCTCGGACGGTGACAGCCCGGTGAGCTCGACTCGAAGACGCTCGACCGCGCCGCTCAGCCCGCCCACGCCGTCGAGCGTGAAGCGCGCTCCGCTGAGCTCGACCGCGCCGAGGCCGAGGCTCACCTCGCCCGGCTCGAGCACGACGCCGCGGGCGCGCGCCTCCTTCACGAGGAGCGCTCGGGCCAGGGGCTCGGCGCCGAGCAGGAGCCCGACGCCCGAGGCTGCTACGAGCGCCGCGAGCCCTGCGAGCAGGAGCCGCGCGCGGCGCTTCTGACGCGAGACCATGTCGGGTTCAAGATGATACGCTCGCGGCTCGTGGACAAGCCCAGGAGCCCGAGCTACCTCACCCGAGAAGGGGCTGAGCGACTCGCCGCCGAGCTCCGGGAGCTCGCGAGCGTGGAGCGCCCGCGCGTCGTTCAGGAGGTGTCCGACGCGGCCGCGCAAGGAGACCGCTCGGAGAACGCCGAGTACATCTACGGCAAGAAGCGACTCCGGGAGCTCGATCGCCGGATCCGCTTCATCACCAGGAAGCTCGACAGCGCGGTCATCGTCGAGGCCGAGGCGCGGACGCCGGGAGTCGTGTACTTCGGAGCCACCGTCGAGGTCGCAGACGAGGACGGTAAGCGCAGCCGCTACCTGGTGGTCGGCCCAGACGAGGCCGATCCTTCGCGGGGCCGGCTGAGCTTCCGTTCGCCGCTCGGCCAGGCGCTGATGAAGCGCCGCGTCGGCGACGTGGTCACCGTGCGGCGACCGGCGGGAGAGATCGACGTCGAGATCCTCGCCATCAGCTACGATTGAAGATTGATGTTGGTCCGGCGCGGAACCATGGCCGGTTCGGGCCGTGCTAGGACGCCGGCATGACGCTGGCCGCGCGGCTCTGGTATGACGATCCGCTCCTCCTCTCTTTCGATGCGCGGGTGTGCGCGCACGGCGAGCATGCGGGGCGGCCATCGCTCCTGCTCGAGGAGACGGCTTTCTATCCGGAGAGCGGCGGTCAAATGGCCGATCGGGGCGAAATTGCCGAACGCAGAGTGTACGACGTCCAGCTCGACGGCGACGGAGCGGTGCATCACCTCGTCGAGGGCGAGCTCCCCGCGGTCGGGGCACGCGTCCGAGCGCGGATCGACGCCGAGCGCCGACGCGTGCACATGGCGCTCCACACTGGCCAGCACCTCCTCTCGCGCGCGCTCTTCGAGATCGCCCGGGCCGAGACGGTGTCCTCGCGACTCGGTGAGACGACCTGCACCATCGACGTGGACGCGGCGCGGCTCCCCGAGGCCGAGCTCGCGCGCGCCGAGGCGCTCGCCAACGCGGTGGTGGATGACGCCGTCCCGGTGCGCGCGTGGTTCCCCGAGCCCGGCGAGCTCGCGGCGCTCCCGCTCCGTCGCGCGCCGAAGGTCGAGCGCGAGGTGCGGGTGGTGCAAATAGGTGAGTTCGACGTGACGCCGTGCGGCGGCACGCACTGCGGCTCGAGCGCCGAGGTCGGGCTCGTGCGCGTGAGCGGCGTCGAGCGCTATAAGGGCGGGCTGCGGATCTCCTTCGCCGCCGGGCGCCGCGCGCGCGCGGAGCTCTCCCACGAGGCCGGCGTGCTCCGCGCGCTCGCCCGCGAGCTCACCTGCGGCCCGGACGAGGTCCCCGCCGCCGTCCAGCGGCTACGTCACCACCTCACCGAGGTGCGCGAGAGCCTCGGGCTCGTGCAGGCGCGTGTCGCAGAAGCGAGCGCGCGAGAGCTCGTCGACGCTGCGCGCGCGAACGGGGAGCGCGCGCTCGTCTTGCGGCTCGACGGCGCGCCGGCCGAGTTGCTCCGCGCCATCGCCGAGCGGGTGACCAGCGCGCTCCCCGACAGCGCAGCGCTGCTCGCCGGCGGTACCGCGGAGGGGATCCCGATCCTCGCTGCGCGCGGCAAAGAGAGCGGGTTCGATTGCGGAGGGTTCGTGAAGCGGCTCACGAGCGGCGTCGAGGGCGGGCGCGGCGGAGGGCGGCCCGAGCGTGCCGAGGGGCGCCTGCCCGCGAGCGCGGACTTCGAGGCGCTCGCCCGCGGCGCGCTCTCGACTGCGCGTCAATAGCCCTGCGCGCGGAGCCAGCTCACGAGCGACACGAAGAACGGCTTGTGGCGCCAGTCGTTGCCGAGCCCTGGTGAGTCACCGAAGAGCTGGCCGATCTCATCGAGGTGATCGGCCGGTACGCAGCCGAGGAACGTCCCGTGCTTCGCCGAGGCGACGGTCACCAGCCCGTCGTTCGGCGTCTGCGAGAACCCGTCGTCGAGCAGGGTGTTGGTGGGCTTCAGCAGGAGATCCACCAGATCGCGGTCTCGCTCGAAGTCCTTGATGAACGGTGGCGCGTCCGGGCTCGCGCACTCCGACGACGCGAGCGCCAAGTCGGTGCGCCCGCCGATGGAGAAGTACGCGACGCCTGGCGCGTCTGGGTACTTTGCGTTGAACTGCGCGATGCCGGGGCTCGCGAACTGCGCGAGGCCCTTGATGAGCGAGGTCTCCTTGCCGGCCTGGTCCCAGAGGGGCCCGCCGAGCAGCCTCACGAGCGAGTCTGCGATGCCTTGCAGGCCGGGATCCGAGACCAGCCCGAGGACGAGATCCGAGACCTTCGAGCCCTGATGCGGCGTCGCGTAAGTCACCACCGCCGCGACCTGGTCCGGATGATCGTGTGCGACTACTCGCGCGTCGAGGCCCCCTTGCGAGTGCCCGATGATGACGACCTTCGCGTAGCCGGTCTGGTCGAGGATCTCTTGGATCGCTCGCGCTAGCTGCGCGCCGCGTGTCGTCGAGTCGTTGAACGGATCGACGGCCGGGGTGTAGACGTGCGCCTCGCCCTGCTTCGCGAGCTCGTCCTTCACCTCATAGAAGTAGGTGGCGAAATCTACGCCGGCGAAATCTTCGAAGCCGAAGAAGCCGTGCGCGAGCACGATCGGGTACGGCGGGCCGAGCTCGGCGGGGGCTTCGACCGCGGGCTCGCCGGCATCCGGTGGGCTCGCCGCGTCGCGGCTCGCATCGGGTGGCTCCGCCGCCTCGGGTGCGGCGTCCAGGTTCGATACGCCGCCCTCGATGGGTGCGAACCCGGGGCTCTCGGCAGACGAGCCGCACCCGGCGGCGAGCGACAGCCACGCCCCGGCCAGGCCGAACGCCACGAGTCTCCTCATCGCCCGCCCAGGATGATGCTCAGGCCGGCCAGCCGTCAAGGGCTCGGCCGCCCGAGACCCGGACAGGCCTCTGCCTCGAGCGATCGGCGGGGTCGCGCGGCCGGCTAGAGCGTCTCGGTCGCGCGCGCCGCGGTGAGCGCGGCGTCGACGGCGCTCGGCGAGAATCCCACGAGGACGCGCCCACCGATGTCGAGGACCGGGATGCTCCCGCCCGAGAGGTGATTGGCCGACAGCTTCTCTTGCATCTCGCGGTTCGCGAGCGCGCTCTTCTCGATATCCTTGTGGATCACCCGGATCCCTCGCTGCTTCAGGTATCGCTCCGCGTCATGGCACGCTCCGCACCACTCGGCGCCGTACACGATCGCGACGACGCCGCCGGGCACCGGGGCGGCCCCCGGCTCGCTCGAGCTGGAACCGGCCGGCGCGGGTGGCCGCGCGCTCGGCGCGAGCGCCTCTAGCCGCGCCTTGCGAAGGCTCGCGCCCTTCTCGTCCCAGGCGGAGCGCGGCATGGTGGTGACCGGGTAGCCGCCGTCCGCGTTCTTCCGCGTGAGATCGGCCACGTACACGACCTGCCCGGTACCATGCGTGTCGGTGGTGACGACCACGCGCACGGCCTTGCGCCCCTTCTCGGGCACCTCGGCGGGCTGCGTCACCACGCGAAAATCGCCGGTCTCGTCGATCCAGGTGAGGAGCAGGTTCGGGGTGTCGTCCTTCAGCGTGAGCGGCGGTAGCGAGTCGTCGCGTGGCGTCGAGGGATCGCTCGAGCCGTCCGTGTCGGTGTCGTGGTGGCAGGCGGGCAGGCCGCCGGCCGCGACGCTCAGGAAGAAAATCCCGCTCGCGAGCCAGCGAGTGGGCGTCATGCCTCGGCCTCCGCGGGCTCCGCACTCGCGCGAGCCAGCTCGTCGGAGAGGGTCGTCCACTCGCTCATCATGCGGTCGAGCTTCTGGCTCAGGCTCTGCTCTTCTTTGGCCCAGTTGTGGAGCCGCTCCCAGTCGCCGCCGGGCGCGCTCGTGAGCCGCTCGCGCATCACCCGGACCAGATCCTCGGACTCGGCGATGAGCGTCTCTAGCTCGGCGACCCGCTTCTTCTTCTTCTCCACCTCGCGCGCGGCGGCGCGGCGCGCCTTGTGCCGCTCGGCGCCGTTCGACGCTGCGGCGTCGCGCTCCTGCTTCTCCTTCGCCTTGCGCTCGCGCTGAGCCGCGTCGCGGGCGGCGTCGTCCCGGGCTCGCTCCTGGCGCGCGAGCATGTCGGTGAAGTCCCGGTATCCGCCCTCGTAGACGTCGACGCCGCTCGCGAGGAACGCCACGGTGCGGGTCGTCACGTTCTCGAGGAAGCGCCGATCATGCGAGACCAGGACGACGGTGCCCTCGAAGCCGGCGAGCGCCTCCTCGAGGATCTCCGCAGCCGGGATGTCGAGGTGGTTGGTCGGCTCGTCGAGGAACAGGAGGTTTCGCGGCTCGAGCAGGAGCTTGGCGAGCGCGAGGCGGGTGCGCTCGCCGCCCGAGAGGCTCGCGACCTGTCGCAGCGGATCGTCGCCGTAGAAGCGGAACCGCGCGAGATACTGGCGGGTGGCGTCGACGTTGAGATCGCCCTTCACGCTGCGGATCTCGTCGACCAGGCTCTTGTTCGGGTCGAGCGTTCCGAGCTGCTGATCGAAGTAGCCCTCGCAGAGGTTGGTGCCTCGGCGCACCGCGCCCGCGTCGCTCGTCGCGCCTTGCCCAGCGAGCAGCTTCAGCAGGGTCGTCTTGCCGGAGCCGTTCGCGCCGACGATGCCGACGCGGTCGCCGCGCCGCACCAAGAGCTCGAGCCCATGGAACAAGGTGCGTCCGCCGCGCTCGGCGCCGAGGCCGGTCGCCTCGAGCACGAGGTCGCCGCTCCGCGGCGCCTCCACGAAGCGGAAGCGGACGCGCTCGGCGCTCTGCCAGACGTCCTCCGGGCGCGACACGCGCTCGAGCTTCTCGAGCATCTTGCGGCGCGCTTGGGCCTGCTTGGTCTTCTGGCCGGCGATGTTACGCCGGATGAAGTCCTCCGTCTTGGCGACGAAGCCGGCCTGCTCCTCGGCCAGCTTGCGCTCGCGCTCCAGATCGGCGGCGCGCTCGGCCTGATACGCCGAGAAGGCGAGGGGATAGACGCGGAAGCTCGTGTGTCCGAGCTCCATCGTGCTCGTACAGACGTTATCGAGGAACGCGCGATCGTGCGACACGAGGAGCACGCTGCCCCGCCATGCGGAGAGGTAGCCCTCGAGCCATCGGATGGTGTCGAGATCGAGGTGATTGGTCGGCTCGTCGAGCAAGAGCACCTCGGGCTCGGTGGCCAAGACGACGCCCAGCCCGAGCCGGCCGCGCTCGCCGCCCGAGAGACTCCGGACCGGGCGCTCGAGGGACTCGAGGGGGAACCCGAGCCGCGTCGCGATCGTCTCGACCCGGCGCTCGAGCTGGTCGGCACCGGCGTGCTGGTAGCGATCGGTCAGATCGGCGAGCCGCTCGAGATCCCGCTCGCTCCCGCTGGCGGCCGCGAGCTGCGCGTCGTGGAGCTCACGCCGGAGCTTCACGAGGTCGGAGAAACCGCTCAACAGCTGGTCCATCACGGTGCCGTCGGCGGAGAGCTCGTGGCTCTGGCGGTAGTAGCCCATGCTCGCGGACTTGCTCATGAGCACGGAGCCGCGATCGGGCGGAAGCTCGCCGGCGATGAGGCGGAGGAGGGTGCTCTTGCCGGCGCCGTTCGGCGCCACCAGGGCCGCGCGCTCGCCCGGCTCGAGGCGCAGCGTCACGCCCTCGAACAGCTTGTCGGCGTTGTAGCCGAAGGTGAGGTCGGCGACTTCGAGCAGGGACACGACGCCCCTCGCATAGCACGCTTCCGCGGGGCGGTCCGGCGCGGAAACCGCGCGGCTCGCGCGTGGCTCAGCTCTCGGCGGGCGGGACGGTCGGGTGGTCGACTCGCCGGAGCCGCGCGGCGATGAGCCGGAGGGTCTCGATGAAGCCGATGAGGACGTACACGCCGAGCAGCCACACCAGCACGAATTCCGGCTTGAACCTGCGCCAGATGAACGCGCTCGAGCCGAGCGTGAAGGCTATCAGGAGCACGGTGCTGGTATCGAGCTTCAGGTCCTTGAACGAGCGGAACTTGACGCTCGAGACCATGAGTAGGCTGAGCACGACCGTCACCGCGAACAGAATCAGCGTGTAGCGCTCGTCGCCGAGGGCGCCGCCCACGGCGTGGTTCGCCACCACCAGCGAGATGAGGATGCCGGACGCAGGCG
This sequence comes from Polyangiaceae bacterium, assembly GCA_035063585.1. Lineage (GTDB taxonomy): Bacteria > Myxococcota_A > Polyangia > Polyangiales > Polyangiaceae > JAPSGB01. The sequence goes on along the minus strand of JAPSGB010000009.1, from coordinate 67,002 downwards.
GGATGGGCAGCCCGAGGATGTAACGCCCCGGCTTGGTGGGCGCGCCGCTCGGCGCCGACGACAGGACGTTGAAGCGCGCCAGGCGGATCGCGCCGCAGGCGACGAAGAGGAAGGCGGTGAGGAGCCCGGCGATGGGGTGGCGGTGGAGCACCCATTTATAGACGAGCAGGGCGGGCGCGACGCCGAATGAGACGATGTCGGCGAGCGAGTCGATCTGCAGACCGAAGGCGCTCTGGGTCTTGGTCATGCGCGCCACCCGCCCGTCCATCATGTCGAACAGCATCGCGAAGATGAGCAAGACCGCCGCCCGGTAGAAATCCTCCACCGTCACGCCGTCCTTGGCCACGATGCGGATGGCGTTGAAGCCGCAGAAGATGCTGGCGAGCGTGATGAGGTTGGGGAGGACGAAGAGTGTCTTTCTGAGATCGAGGCGTCGCCTGGGCTTGCCTCGTCCGCGTCTCGTCCGCTTGAACCCCACGATGACCTCGAACCTACCTTCAGCCGCGTTCGGAGTCCAGAAGGCCCGCCCCGGCGCCTCGCCGGACGGCTCGCCCCGGACAATTTGGCCCGCGGCGGCCCGCTGCCTAGGATCTCGGGCCAGGATGAGCAGGGTCAGCGTAAAGCGCTTCACTCCCGTCGGTCTCGTGCTCCTCGCGCTCGCGACGGGCGGCTGCGCCGGAGATCGGGACGCGATGCGGAAGCGCATCGGCGAGCTCACCGACGATCTCGCCCGGCTCCAGAACAGCCAGGACCGCCTCGAAGAGCGGCTCGCCGCGGTGGAGGTCGGCCAGGCGTCGCGCGCGCGCCACGCCTCGCCGGCGCCGGAGCCGGCGGCTGCCCCGCCCGAGCGCCCGCCGCTCGCGGTGGTTCGCGTCACTCCGGAGAGCCAGCCGTCATCGCCGAGCGCAGACGACGGCGCTAGCGATGGCGACGACCTCGACGCCGCGCTCGCGGAGGACGACGCCGGCGACGGGCCGCGGCCGGTCATTCGCGGCGTCGGCGGGCGCTTCGAGACCTCGACGACGGGCAGTGGCGCGGTGAGTGAGGCCGAGCGCGCCGAGTACCGCGCGGCGCTCGGCCTGGTGAGGGCCAAGGACTACGAGGGGGCGGCGGCCGCGCTCGCCCGCTTCGCGAGCGCGCATCCGAAGAGCCCACTCGCGGAAAGTGCGCTCTACTTTGGCGCCGAGTGTCGCTACGCGCTCGGCGACTACGAGGCGGCGACCCGCTCGTTCCGCGACGTCGTCCAGCGCTTCCCGAAGGGCAAGAAGGCGCCCGACGCGCTCCTCAAGCTCGGCATGAGCCTCGCCAAGCTCGGACGCGCGGACGACGCGCGGGCGAGCTTCGCGCGGTTGAGTCAGACTTATCCGGACGCTGCCGCCGCGCGGCGCATACCCGAGGGCTACTGATGCGCGCCACCTTCTCGAGCCCGTCCCGCTGGCTGTTCTTGGCTGCGCTCGGCGCGGCGCTGGGCCAAGAGCGTGTCGCGCTGGCGCAGAGCGCGAGCGCGGAGACGGCGCCAGCCCCCGCGGATGCGAGCGGCGCCGCGCCGGCGGCGGCCACCACCACGACCACCACGACCTATACCGCGCCGTACGGGGTCCCCGCGCCCGGCACCGACATCAACGCGGGGTTGCCGTCGAGCTCGCGCCCGATCACCGGTGGTCAGTCCGACGGCTTCGACTTGAACCAGCCCTCGGGTGGCGGCGGGACCGTATACGGCGGAAAGGGCTCCGAGGGCGTGCTCCTGAGCGGCCGCTCGGTGTCGGTCCCCGAGATCCACACGGTGAAGCGCGGCGACACCCTGTGGGACCTGTGCGACCGCTACTTCGGGAACCCCTACGCCTGGCCGAAGGTCTGGAGCTATAACCCGCAGCTCCAGAACCCGCACTGGATCTATCCGGGCGACGAGGTCCGGATGCGCCAGGCCGGAGCGCGCTCGACGCTGTCGAGCCTGCACGAGCGCGGGCTCACGCGCGGTGGCTCGGGAAGCGGGGGCGGGGTCGGCGCGGGCACGGTGTTCCTTCGCAACGAGGGCTACATCGACGATCCCGAGAAGGATCGCTGGGGCGAGCTGGTCGGCTCTCGCGAAGATCAGATGCTGCTGAGCGAGGGGAACCGCGTCTACCTCCGGATGCGCCCGGATGTGAAGGTCGCCCCCGGACAGTCGCTCACCATCTTCCTCCCGGGGCAAAAGCCCAAGGACGTGCCGGGCGCTCGCCAGCCACCGGGCGAGATCGTCGCGGTGAAGGGCACCGTGCGCATCGACCAATACGACCCGGACTCGCACCTGGCGCGTGGCATCATCACCGAGTCGCTCGATGTCATCGAGCGCGGCGCGCTGGTCGGCCCGGTGGGGCGGCGCTTCGACGTGGTGCCGCCCAAGGTGAACGAGAAGACCGTCTGGGCGCGGGTCCTCACCGGCATCTATCCGCACGTCTTCGTCGCACGAGAGCAAATCGTATTCATCGATCGCGGCAGCGAGGACGGGCTCGTGCCGGGCAACCGCCTGTTCATCGTGCACCGCGGAGACGCGTGGAAGCGCGGCCTCAAGACCGCCACGCGCGCGACCCGCCAGCGCATGCTCCTCGACAGCCCGGATGACTCGCCCGTCGAGCTGACGCCGGTCGACGAGGACCAGAAGGCCTATCCGGAAGAGGTGGTCGGGGAGCTCCGGGTCGTGCGAACCCGGAAGTACTCCTCGCTCTGCATGGTGACGGCCTCGCAGGTCGAGATCAGCCCGGGCGACCGCGCCGTGGCGAAGCAGGGCTACTGAGCCGGTGCGGGGCGCGGGCCGGCCGCCGGCCGCGCCGCGCACGCACCCTCTCCTCCGGGCGCGAGGCTCCAAATCCTGGCCGCTCGGTCAGGCTGGCCTTGAGCCTCGCGCGCTCAGGAACTAGGGTGCGCTCCCCATAACCCGGACACCCGGAACAAGGAGAGACTCATGGCCGATATCCGTTTCGACAATCGCGTCGCGATCGTAACCGGTGCTGGCGGCGGCCTTGGCCGCTCGCATGCGCTCCTGCTCGCCTCTCGCGGCGCCAAGGTGGTCGTGAACGACCTCGGCGGCTCCGTCGACGGCTCGGGCGAAGGCGCCAAGAAGGCCGCCGACAAGGTGGTCGACGAGATCAAGGCGGCCGGTGGCGAGGCGGTGGCGAACTACGACGGCGTCGACACCATGGCGGGCGCCGAGAGCATCGTGAAGACCGCGAAGGACGCCTTCGGCAAGCTCGATATCGTGATCAACAACGCGGGCATCCTGCGCGACGTGTCGTTCGTGAAGCTCACCGAGCAGGACTGGGAGATGGTCCTCAAGGTGCACCTCTACGGCAGCATGTACGTCACCAAGGCTGCGTGGCCGCTGCTCCGCGAGAACAACTACGGTCGCGTGGTATTCACCACCAGCGCGGCGGGTCTCTATGGAAACTTCGGGCAGACCAACTACAGCGCCGCCAAGCTCGGCATCGTAGGCCTCGCCAAGACGCTCGCGCACGAGGGCGCAAAGTACAACATCAAGAGCAACGTCATCGCGCCGGTCGCCAAGAGCCGCATGACGGAGACCATCATGCCGCCCGACATCCTGAACAAGCTCCTGCCGGAGTACGTCTCGGCGATGGTCGGCTACCTCTGCTCGGAGGGTCTCAGCGAGACGGCGCAGATCTATGCCGTGGGTGGCGGCTACTTCGCGCGCGTGGCGGTGATGGAAGGCGCCGGCGCGGTCTTGCCGACCGCGGAGGCGATGAACCCCGACGCGGTGGCCGCGAAGTGGAGCGAGATCAACGATCTCTCGAAGGCGCAGGCGTTCGCGAACGCGATGGAAGCCGCCGGCGCCGCGATGAAGGGCGTGATGGGGAGCTGAGGCTCCGCGCGCCAGGCGGGCTCCTGGTCGGTCCGGCGCGGCCGGCGACCGGCCCGCCCGCGCGGCCCGTCGCAAAGAAGGCGCGGCGGCGGTTGAACGCGTCGCCGCGCCGTTCTATGGCGCGCTTCATGCGTCGCTCAGTCCTCGGGCTCCTTGGTGTCGTCGCGTGCAGCCCCGCGCCGCTCGACATCGTCCCGGCGCCGCCGCCGCCGCCTCCCGCGGCGAGCGCGCCCGTGCGGACCGCCGCCGAGGCGCCGCCGGCGGGCTTCCACGATCCGGGCGGGATGTGGCTGCCGAGCCAGCTCGTCGAGCAGGCGGCGACGCTCCGCGAGGGAGGGCTCACGCTCGCGCCCGCGACGCTCGCGGAGCCCTCGGCCGCGCCGCTCGCGGCGGTGGTGAGCCTCGGCGGGTGTTCAGCGTCGTTCGTCTCCGCGGACGGTCTCATCGCCACCAATCACCACTGCGTGACCGGGGCGCTACAGTATAACTCGAAGCCGGGCGAGGATCTGCTGAAGGACGGCTATCTCGCCAAGACGCGCGACGAAGAGAAATCCATCGGACCCTCCGGGCGCGTATTCGTGACGCGCGCGTTCACCGACGTGACCGCCACGATCCGGGGCGGGCTCGACGCGATCGCTGACGACGCTGCGCGAGATCGGGCCATCGAGGCGCGCACGAAGGAGCTCGTGGCGGGCTGCGAGGCGGCGCATCCGGACGCGCGTTGTGAGGTCGCGGACTTCTTCGGCGGGAGCGAGTACCGCCTCATCGAGCGGCTCGAGCTGAAGGACGTGCGGCTCGTCTACGCGCCGGCCTCCGGCATCGGAAACTTCGGCGGCGAGGTCGACAACTGGCGCTGGCCGCGCCACTCCGGAGATTTTGCGTTCTATCGCGCGTACGTCGCACCCGACGGGCAGCCCGCGGCCTTCTCGCCGAAGAACGTCCCGTATCGGCCTTCCGCGCACCTCCGAGTCGCCGACCGGCCGCTCGCCGCCGGCGACTTCGTGTTCGTCGCGGGCTATCCCGGGCGCACCTACCGGCTCAGCACGGCGGACGAGGTCCGCGAGGCGGTCGACTGGTACTACCCGCGTCGTATCGCGCTCTGCGAGGACTACCTCGCGGTGCTCGGCGCGCTGGGCGAGAAGGACGAGGACGCGCGGCTCAAGTCCACGCCCCTGAGCCGAGGCCTCTCGAACGTGCTCACGTATACGCGCGGCGCGCTCGAGGGGCTGGTCAAGGGCGGCGCGGAGGCGGTGCGGACGCGCCGCGACGAGGAGCTCGCCGCCTTCATCGACGGCGACGCGAGGCGTAAGCAGCGCGACGGTGACGTCCTCACCGGGCTCCGCGCCGTGTTCGCGGAGCGCGCGCGGACGCGCGACGCCGACGCCGCGCTCGACGAGCTCGTGCGGTTCGTATCGCTGGTCGGGGAGGCGGTGGCCATCGTGCACAACGCCGAGGAGCGCGCGAAGCCCGACGCCGAGCGTGACCTCGGATATCAGCAGCGTGACCAGGAAGGCCTGGTCGCCCGGCAAGAGAACGTGACGCGCCGCTACAGCCGCGCGCTCGACGCGGCGGTGCTCGGCGCTGCGCTCCGCCGCGCGGCGCGACTACCCGAGGTGGTTCGCCGGCCGCTCCTCGCGCCCTTCGTGGGCGCAGAGCCGAACCCGAGCGACGCCGCGCTCGCCGCCGCTGCCGGCCGCGTCCTCGCCAAGACCGCGCTCGAGTCCCCGGCCACCCGGGTCCGGCTGATGAAGTCAGCGACCGTCGCGCAGCTCCGGGCGAGCCCCGATCCACTGCTCAAGGTCGCGCTCGCCCTCCGTGCGCTCGGGCGGGCCGCGGAGGACCGCGCGCGTGCGCGCGCCGGCAAGCTCGCGCTCCTCCGGCCGCGCTACGTCGCGGCGCTCCGCGAGCTCGTGCCGGGGCCGCTCGCCCCGGACGCCAACGGCACGCTCCGGGTGACCTACGGCTCGGTGCGCGGCTACCGGCCCCGGCCCGACGCTCCCGTGTACCAGCCCTTCACGGTCGCGTCGGGGGTCGCAGCGAAGGCCACCGGCACGGCGCCGTTCGACGCGCCCCAGCGCTTGCTCGACGCGATCGCGAGCCACCCGGACGTGCCGGTGGACTTCCTCAGCGACCTCGACATCACCGGCGGCAACTCCGGCTCGGCGACCCTCGATGCGACCGGCAAGCTGGTCGGCCTGGCGTTCGACGGTAACTACGAGGCGATGGCCTCGGACTGGCTCTTCATGCCGGATATCACGCGGGCCATCCACGTCGACATCCGCTACGTGCTCTTCGTGATGCGATACGTCGACCACGCGGACGCGCTGCTCGACGAGCTCGGGGTCGCGAAGGGCGGCTGACCTCGGCGCGGGGCGCCCAATTGGCTTGGCGACGCGGGGCGCTTGCTCCAGGATCTCGCCATGGCCGACAAGGACGTGAGCTTCATGCGCTCGCTCGCGATGGGCGACATCCGCGAAGACGTGATCACCCCGTTCCCGGCGATGCGCGACGCCGACAAGGAGACGCTGAGCGGCGTCATCGCCTCCATCGACGACCTCCTCGGCCGACACCGAGCGGACTATCCGAAGTGGGACGTCGCCGGCGAGTTCCCGGCGGAGTTCATCGAGGAGCTGCGCCAGTTCGGGATGTTCAGCCTGGTCATCCCCGAGCAGCACGGCGGGCTCGGCTTCGGCAGCGCCGCCTACTCGCGCGCCCTCCAGCAGATCGCTCGCTACGACGCCTCGGTCGCGGTCACCGTCGGCGCGCACAGCTCGATCGGCATGCGTGGCCTCTTGCTGTTCGGGACCGAAGAGCAGCGGGAGCGCTACTACTCGAAGCTCGCGACCGGCGAGCTCATCGCCGCGTTCTGCCTCACCGAGCCGGGCGCCGGCTCGGACGCCGCCTCGATCCGTACCCGCGCCGAGCCGGACGGCGACGACTGGATCCTGAACGGCGAGAAGCTCTGGATCACGAACGGCGGGATCGCGGACTTTTTCACGGTGTTCGCTCGCACCGGCGAGCATCACATCACCGCTTTCCTGGTGACCCGCGACATGGGTGGAGTCTCGAACGGCCCTCACGAGGACAAGATGGGTCTTCGCGCGAGCTCGACCACCACCGTGAGCTTCGAGAACGTGCGGGTGCCCGGGAAGAACGTGCTCGGCGAGGTGCACAAGGGCTTCAAGGTCGCGATGAACATCCTGAACAGCGGCCGTTCGGGGCTCGGGGGCGGCTCCATCGGCGCGATGAAGCACCTCATCGAGCTGGCGACCCGCCACGCGAACGAGCGCCACCAGTTCGGGCAGCCCATCAGGTCGTACGGGCTCGTCAAGCACAAGGTCGGCCAGATGATCATCGACTGCTACGCGTCGGAGTCGGTGGTGAACATGGTCGCGGGCCTCAGCGATCAAGGCTACGAGGACTACGCGGTCGAGGCCGCCATCAGCAAGGTGTTCGCCTCCGAAGCGCTCTTCGTCACGGCGGATCAAGCGCTCCAGATCGCCGGTGGCGTCGGCTACATGCGCGAGCTCCCGTACGAGCGCATCATGAGAGACTGCCGGATCAACCGGATCTTCGAGGGCACCAATGAGGTCTTGCGGCTCTTCATCGCGCTCACGGCCATGAGGGACGCGGCGAGCGAGCTCAAGGAGCTCGCCACGAGCGCGCAGCAGATCTTCAACGATCCCATCAAGGGGTTCGGCGTCTTGCGCGACTACGCGCTGCGGCGCGCCTCGCTCGCCACCGGCGTCACCCGTGAGCGAGGCCGCTTCGGCGGGCTCGATCCGGCGCTCGCCGCGCCCGTCAAGGTGTTCGAGGAGCAGACGCGGAGCCTCGCCACGGCGGTCGACCGCATCCTCCGAAAGCACGGCAAGAACATCATCGGCAAGCAGTTTGCCTCGCGCCGTCTCGCCAACATCATGATTGATCTCTTCGTGCTCGCCTGCACGATTTCCCGAGTGGACGCCGCCGTGAGAGCGCGCGGCGCGGAGGCCTCCGCGCAGGAGCTCGAGCTGGTGGGTGTGCTCGCCGGGCAGGTGCGGGGTCGCGTGGAGCGGAACGCGCGGCTCGTCGACGACAACGACGACGAGCACATCAAGGCCATCGCCGATCACGCCTTCGAGCGCGAGGGCTACGGCTGGGACGTGCTCTGAGCTCCTCGGAGCGGGCGGCCGTGCGCCGCCCGCTCGGTTCGCCAGCTCCACATGGAAAAGACTCGCATCTGCTTCGTATGTCTCGGTAACATCTGCCGCTCGCCGACCGCGGAGGGCGTGATGCGGCACCTGGTCCGAGAGGCGGGGCTCGCCGACGCATTCCTGCTCGAGAGCGCCGGCCTCAGCGGGTTTCACGTGGGGCAGCCGCCGGACGCACGGGCGCGAGCCGCCGCCCGGCGAATGGGTATCGTCGTCGGGGGCGCGGCGCGCCAGTTCGAGCGCGGCGATTTCGCGCGCTTCGACCACGTCATTGCCATGGATCGCGACAACCGTGACGCGCTCGAGGCGCTCGCCGCGCCCGGTTCCGCGCCGGACCGACAAAAGATCCGGCTGCTTCGCGCCTTCGAGCGAGGAAGCCCCGAGCGGGACGTCCCGGATCCGTATTACGGGGGCGAGCGCGATTTCGACGAGGTGCTCGAGATTTGCCTCGCGGCCTGCGCGGGGCTCCTCGCGCACGTGCGGGGCGAGCGCGGGCTCTGATGGATGAGCGCCTCCGCGGCGCGGTCGAGCGAGCGCTCGGCGCGAAGCTCGGGCGTACTCGACGCCTCGCGGGGGGAGACATCAGCGAGGCGTTCTTGGTGGAGCTCGCCGATGGCCGGCGGGTGTTCGTGAAGTCGCTCCCGAGCGCGGCTCCGTCGATGTTCCTGGCCGAGGCACGCGGCCTCGCCTGGCTCGCCGAGGCGCGCGCGCTCCGTGTCCCGGAGGTGCTCGCGGTCGGTTCGGAGGTGCCGTTCCTCGCGCTCGAGTACCTCGAGCCGGGGGCGCCGTGCGCGGGCTTCGACGAGGCGCTCGGGCGCGGGCTCGCGGCGCTCCACCGCGCGGGCGCGCCCCGGTTCGGGCTCGAGCATCCGAACTTCATCGGGCGACTCGCCCAGGACAACACGCCCGAGCCCGACTGGCCGACGTTCTATCGTGCTCGACGGCTGGCGCCGCTCGTTCGCGAGCTCGATCTCGCGCGTCGCGACCGCTTCGAGCGCCTGTTCGCACGACTCCCGGAGCTCGTGGGCCCCGCCGAGCGGCCCGCGCGACTGCACGGCGACCTGTGGAGCGGCAACCTCCACCGCGCGCCGGAGGGCGAGCCGTGTCTCATCGATCCCGCCGCGTACGGCGGCCACCGGGAGGTGGATCTCGCGATGATGCGCCTCTTCGGCGGCTTCTCGGAGCGGGTGTTCGACGCCTACGCCGAGGCCTACCCTCTCGCCGCAGGACACGCCGAGCGAGTCCCGCTCTATCAGCTCTATCCCCTCCTCGTGCATGTGGGGCTGTTCGGCGCGGGATACCTCGGCTCGGTCGATCGAGCGCTCGCCGCGCTCGGCGCGACGCGCTAGAGGGACGGCCGAGATGCAGAGTCGAATCGTCTCCGTCCCCGACGAGGCCGAGCTCGGAGAGGCGCTCGCCGAGGCCGCGCGCGGCGTCGAGGGCTGGATCACCGGTACCGGGTTCGTCGAAGACGCCGAGGTGCGGGTCGGCGGCGACGGCAAGTACCCGCTCCGCCGCGCGCGCGGACGGCACGCCGTCGCGTCGCTCGGCGGACCGGCGGGCGGCCCGTACGGGGTCGTGCTCGCGCGTGACGGCGAACCGGTCGTCGCCGGACACCTCGCGCGCGCTCGCGCGTTCGGCGTGACGCTCTTCGTGTCGGCGACCGTGTTCGCCGAGCATGCCGCGAGCGAGCCCACCGCGGCAGACGCGCCCCCTCGGCCGAGCGCGGAGCTCGGCGCGCGCGCCGCCTCGCCCGCGAAGCACCCGTGGGCGGCGGCCGCGAGCGCGGTGGCGGCGGCGGAGAGCCGCGATGCGCCGGCGCCGGCGCCGGTGCCGAAGGGTGGTGATCGCGTGCTCCATTTCGCGTTTGGGCTCTGCGACGTGCTCTCCGCGCGCGGCTCGCGGCTGCACATCCGCGATCTCTCCGGCGCGGGCCGCATCCGCGAGCTCGTGCTCGAAACGCTCGAAATTCAGCCGCCTTACGAGAAGGACGGCAAGCGCGTGTTCCGCCTCTCGCGGAAGTCCTGACGCGCGCGAGGGGCGCGCCGCGCGTCCTGGGGGTTGACAGAGCGAACCTCGTCCGGTTGGGTGAAACAGCGAGAAGACGCGGGCTCGCGCCCCAGAACCGGGAGAGAGATGGGATCCGTCAGAAACTACATCGTCCGTCACTTTCGACATTTCAACTCAGCTGCGCTGATCGATGCGGCCCGAGCCTGGGAAGCGCACCTCGACGAGGGCGGCAAGATGCTGCTCACGATGGGCGGCGCGATGAGCACCGCGGAGCTCGGGCTGGTGGTCGCCGAGCTCATTCGCCAGGACAAGGTCCATGGCATGTGCGTCACCGGCGCGAACCTCGAGGAGGACGTCTTCAACCTGGTCGCGCACGAGGGATATCGGCGCATCCCCCACTACCGCGACCTCACCCCGAGAGAAGAGAAGGCGCTCTTCGACGCCGGCTTGAACCGGGTCACCGACACCTGCATCCCGGAGGGCGCCGCCATGCGGGCCGTCGAGCACCACATGCTCGAGCTCTGGACGCACGCCGAGCGCCAGGGCGAGCGCCACTTCCCGCACGAGTACCTCTATCAACTCCTCAGGAGTGAGCGCTTGGAGGGCGCCTATCAGATCGACCCGTCGGGCTCGTGGATGCTCGCGGCAGCGAAGAAGAACCTGCCCATCGTGTGCCCGGGCTGGGAAGACTCCACGCTCGGCAACGTGTTCGCCGCGGCGACCTATCGCCGAATCTGCTCGCCCGCCATCATGAAGACGGGCATCGAGTACATGACGACGCTCATCGACTGGTACCAGGCGACCGACGCGGAGTCGCGTGTCGGCTTCTTCCAGATCGGCGGCGGGATCTCAGGGGATTTTCCGGTGTGCGTGGTGCCGCTCATCACCCAGGACTTGGAGGAAGACTGCCGCACGTGGGGATACTTCTGCCAGATCTCAGAGGCGAAGACCTCTTACGGCTCCTATAGTGGCGCGCCGCCCAACGAGAAGATTACCTGGGGGAAGCTCGACGTCGACACCCCGCGCTTCGTGATCGAGTCGGACGCGACCATCGTGTTCCCGCTGATCGCGGCGTATCTGCTCGATCGGTGAGCCGCGCACGGGGAGGGGTGCGGTGAGCCCTCACGCGCGCGCGCTGGCGCGAAGATCCGGCGGGTGCGCCTCGGCGTAGCGTCGAAATGCCGGGCCGAGCACGCGCGCCCGCCAGCCCTCGAGCCCCGCGAGGGCGGCGTCTGCGCGGCCTTCGCCGAGCATCGCATCGCGCATGGGACGCAGCACGCGCGACGGTAGCGCGAGCTCGGGCGCGATGCTGAGCTCTTCGGAGAGGGACGCCCGCGCGAGCGAGAGCCAGCCGTCGACGCGGATCTCCTCGAAGGTCGCGTAGGGGGGCGGCTCGATAGGCACGAAGTCCGCCGCGTCGGCCTCGGCGGTCGCCCGCATGATGAGCCCGGCCAGGTGCTCGCCGTGCTCGGCGGCGAACCGCCTCGGGACGCCCTTCAGCCGCGCGAGCTCGTCGCCGCTCTCCGGGAGGCGGCTCGCGATGGCGAGGAGCGTCTTCGTCTCCGGCGCGAAGGGCCGCTCGCGCTCCGGCAGCGCGTTACAGAAGGACACCAAGCAGCGGAGCGCGGCCTGACCGTGCGGATCGAGTTGCCAGGCGTTGCGGAAGCTGTCGAGGCTGAGCCGCGTGGGCGGCTCGGGCGCTGGCCACAAGAGCTCGCGCGACGCCTCCGCGATCACCTCCGCGCGCCCGAGCGCCGCGGCGCGCTCCGAGAGGCGTCGCTGGAGCTCCTCGAGGTGCTCGACGTCGGCGGCCGCGTAACTGAGCTGCGCGGGCGGCAAGGGGCGCCGCTTCCAGTCGTCGAGCTGGTGGGTCTTCTCGGCGCGGAGCCCGAGCAGGCGATGTTCGAGATAGGCGAGCGACACCGAGTACTCGGGCCCGATGAGCGCCCAGGCGACCTGCGTATCGAAGAGGGGCGGGGGCTCGCGGAGCCCGAGCCGCTCCACCAAGAGCGGCACGTCCTGCGCGCCGGCGTGGAGCACCCACTCGGTGTCACCGAGCACGCGCGCGAGCGGCTCGAGCGCGCGGAGGCGGAGGGCGTCCACGAGGTAGATTTCTCGGCCACGGGTGAGCTGAACCAGGCTGAGGAGCTTGCCCTCGCGCGAGGACTCGAATTCCGTGTCGAGGTAGAGCCGCGGCGCGCCGGAGAGCGCTCGACAGGCGTCTTCGAGCCCCGAGTGAGAGTCGATGAGCTGCATGGCGGGGAGGTTTCTAGCAGAAGCCTTGACTTTGCGCGGGCCCGAGCGCACGAGGAGGGTCCGTGGCGGCCAGCTACTTCGACATCGACGGCACGCTGGTGTCGACGAACCTCGTCCAGCCGACCTGGTACTATCTCAAGAACCAGGGGACCCCGCTCGCGACCGCGCGCCGCATCGGGCGCGCGCTCCTCCGCGCGCCCGCCATGGGGCTCGCCGAGCTGGTCGACCGCCGGACGTTCAACGAGCTCCTTTACAGCACCTACGCTGGAATGAGCGAGGATCGCCTCGTGCTCCTCGCCGAAGAGGTCTTCGACGAGGTCATCCGCCCCGCGCTCTACTCGGACGCGCGGGAGCTCGTAGAGAACAACCTGAGCCACGGCAACGAGGTGGTGTTCATCTCGGGCGCGCTCGATTTCATCGTGCGACGCCTCGCCACGCACCTCGGCGCGACGCACGTCATCGCGAACCGCCTCGAGATGAAGGGGGAGAAGGCGACCGGCAAGCTCGAGAAGCCGGTGGTCGCGGGGCCCGAGAAGGCGCGGCTCATCCGCGAGCACGCTCGCGCCCGCGGCTACGATCTCGCCGACTGCTTCGCCTTCAGCGATAGCTATTCGGACTTGCCGATGCTCAGCGTGGTGGGCCATCCGGCGGCGGTGAACCCCGACCCGAGGCTCGCGCTCCTCGCCAAGGCGTACAGCTGGCCGGTGTTCAAGCTGAAGCGTTGAGTTTTCGATAGCCAGCGCAGCGCTCGGCGGGAAATAATGCGCGCCACGATGAGAGAGTGGGTCGCTCGCGATCCCGCGCATCGCGCGGAGTGCTTCTTCAAGTTCCCCTCGAGGCCGCTACCGCCCGGGAGCGAGCTCGGCTGCGAAGCCACCGACGTCGTCGCCTTCGTCCGCGCTGGTCAGCTCCTCGGTCTCATGGGCGCGGGGCGCTATCCGCTGACGCCCGCGGCCCTGCCGTTCCTCGCGCCCGCGAGCCTGCCCGATGGCTCGCTCGACGTCGAGCCCTGGTTCATCGCCATGAGCCCCATTCCGCGCGTCCGGGTGAGCGGCGCCGCGCCGGCGGCTGTGTTCAGCGCCGAGCTCACGCTCCGGGTGGTGGACCCCGCCGCGGCGCTCCGGGTGGTCCTCGACGGCGCCGCGGGCTCGCTCGAAGCGTGGGCGGGAGCCATCGTGCGCGACGCGGTCGACCGCCTGGCCGCGGCAGCCGCGGCCGAGGGCCGTGCCCCGTCCGAGTGGGCGGGACCGGAAGGCTCCGCGCGCGTCGCTGCCCAGGTGCTCGCGCTCGCCGCGCCGCGGCTCGCCGAGCGCGGCGTCGAGCTGGTCTCGCTCGACTCGCTCGCGCTGGGCGCCGGCTCTCCCGGGGCCCAGGTGGCCGAGTCGTCCACCGAGAAGATCTACGAGATGGCGTGGGACTGCGGCTTCTGCGGGCAGCGGAAGAACCTCGGCCTCACTCACCGCCACTGTCCGGCGTGTGGCGCAGCCCAAGATGCGACCCGCCGCTACTTCCCGCCGGATGACGAGAAGGTCGCCGTCCAAGATCACGAGTACGTCGGGACGGACAAGCGTTGCGAATACTGCGGCACCGCGAGCGGTCGCGCCGCGAAGCACTGCGGAGGTTGCGGCGCGCCGCTGGGCGGCGCGACCGACGTCGGGCTGGTGGCTGCGCCGCCCAGCGCGCCGACCGGGCTGCCCGCGCCGGCGAAGCAGCGTCACACTTCGAAGTTCTTCGCGATCGGGTGCGTCGCGCTCCTGGTGCTCGCGCTCGGAGCGGTCGCGGCATTCCTGTTCTTGACCCGGGAGGCCGCGCTCGAGGTGGCCGGTCACGAGTGGAAGCGTGAGGTCGTCGTCGAACGTTTCGGGCCGGTGAAGGAGTCGGCCTGGTGTGACGAGCTGCCGAGCGGCGCGCGAGGGATCGCTCGCCACCGGGAGCAGCGCTCGACGACGAAGCAACCCGACGGCGAGGACTGCCACACCAAGAAGATCGATCGCGGCGACGGCACCTACGCCGAGAAGGAGGTGTGCCAGCCGAAGTACAAGGAGACGCCCGTCTACGACGACAAGTGTGACTACACGCTCGACCAATGGGCGAGCGCGCGCGTCGAGCACGCGGTCGGCACAGGCGTGACGCCCGAGCCTCACTGGCCCGCGGTCACCCTCGCGCGCGAGGGACAGTGCGTCGGCTGCGAGCGGGTGGGAAAGCGCACCGAGAAGTACACCGTGACGTTCAAGCTCCCGGACGCGAAGGGTACCGCTCAGTGCACCTTCGATGAGCCCGCGAAGTGGGCCGCATACGAGGACGGCTCGCGCTGGACAGGGGAGGTCCGTGTGCTCGGAGGAGCGCTCCGATGTGAGACGTTGAAGCGACGTTAGCGGCCGTATCGCTCGGGCGGGGAGCGGCGGACGCTCCAGGCTTCAGCGTCGAGCGAGCCCGGGTAGCCCGTGAGTGGCGAGACCTTCGGGCCACCTGCGACTCCGCCGCGAGGCAAGCGCGCGGGGCGGGCCGCCTTGACCGCCGTTTCGACTGGCAGCCTAATGCGGTCTTCATGCCGGCGCTCCGGTGAGCGCCGGCGTCTTCAGCAGGAGCGCCGATGCGGCAGGTGTTGCTACTCATCGCCACTCTCGGAGCCGCTGCTTGCCAAGGCAGCGACGCCGGCTCGGCGCCACGGTCGGAGCTGGATGGAGCCGCCGACTCAGGGACGCCCGACGGGCCTCGAGCCGCCTATCGAGCCGAGGTGGTACGGGAGCTTTCGGTCGAGCGTGACGGCCGCTCGTTCCCGGTAGAGTTGGTGCGGGTCATTCGTCCCGATGGTGGGCGGACGTACGTGCACTGGATACGGAGCGATCGTCCCGCGCCAACTCCGGCGGTGCTGGCGACCGACCCCTACGGTGGGATCGACTGGTCCGGCGAGGAGGTCGATGCTCGCTGGGCAGGTCGGAGCAAGGGCGTCTACGACGATGTCGAGCAGCCGGACTACGACGGCGAGACGAAGGTCAACTACGAGCCTGCGTCGATCGCTCAAGTAAACGACGAGGCGTACATCCACCTGCTCAACGGGTTCGCCGTCCTGCGGGTTCACGGGAGATTTTACGCCGGCGGCTCTGTCGCCGACGACATCGAAGACATGAAGGCCGGGATGTGGTTTCTGGCAGAGCAACCCGACGTCGATCACTCGCGGGTCGGGGTGTTCGGCGGTTCGTGGGGAGGCTTCGAGTCGCTTTACGCGAGCGCGTTCGGGGATCGCCGGATCGCGCCGCTCGTCACCGTGGCGCTGTACCCGCCCGCGGACTTCTCGGAGTGGTTGCCGTATGCCGCTTCCCGCGCCGAGCCGGTGCTGAGCGCGCTGCGCGGGCACCGCCATCGCGTAGAGGCGACGACCGGCCCGATGGCGACCGCCGACTACACGGGCTTGACGTTCGCGGATTTGTGCCCGGGGCTCCCGAGCGCCACGCTCTTGCTGCACGACAGCCTCGACAACCTCGTACCCATCCGGCAGAGCGAACGACTCTCCGCGCTCTGCGGCGCCGACGTGATCTACTGGCGTCGTCCTGGCACGCCCGATCCGGGCGCCGCGACCCACGGTCCGCTTCTCGAAGAGGAGGGCTACCCTTCGGCTTACACCTACGGGGTGGCGTACCTGCACCGCAGGCTCGCGCCGGGAGCGACGCTCATCGGCGCCGTATCGCCGAGCGCGCTCGTCGCGCATCTGACGACCGTGAGGGACGCTCAGGTCCGCGGCGAAGACGTCGGCTTCGCCGCGCCCCGTCTGCGGGAGCTGACCGATCCGAAGATGATGCTGATCGAGGTGAAGACCGGGCAGATGAAGGGCGGCGCCGAGATCGTAGCGGCGGCGGTCGACGTGGTCTGGGGGACCAGCTACACGGCCGCCGAGATCGACGCGGTGCTCAGCGTGGGTCTGCCTCCGCCCTGACGACGTGACGTCCGGTCCCCTTCGGGCTCGCCTCCACGACCGCGCAGAGGCTCCTGGGCGAGGCTCGCGCGGTCACGCTGCCGGCACCGTCGAGCACGACGCACTCTTGCGCGGGCGGCGGCGTCTCGAACCTCACCTCATACGTCGAGGCGCCGAGCGTCGGGCTCGTGAGCGGGCCGTTCGTCGCGGCCTCCTCGCGATCGAGCGCGACGCAGGGTGAGCCGCGGCGCGGTCAGTCGACGCACATCGCGACGTCGTCGAGAAACAGCGTCTGCGACGTCGGGTTCGAGTTCGCGGTCAGGCCGATTTGGAGTCGATCCGCTCGTTCCTTCACGGTGATTCCCGGCGCGACCTGGTCGATGATCGCCTGGCTGATGAGCGTCGTGCCGGTCGCGCTCATGACCTGCACGCCGTCGAGGTAGACGTCGCTCCGCCCAGCGTCGCCGATGCCGAGCGTCACTTGCCACACGAGCGAGTGCCACGTGCCGGTCGTGACGAGCGTGGGGCTCGTCGGCAGGAAGGCGTCCGTGAGCCCGATCTTCGAGCGATCGACCCGGAGGGCTCCGTCACGCAGGTAGAGCCGGATGCCGGGGTTGGTGTCGAGCCCGCACGAAGCGCACTCGATGTCCATCAGGATGAGGCTGTCGAGCGAGGAGTCGGCCGGGAAGAAGAACCGCCCGCTCGCCACCACGCGATGCCCGGCGCCGATGGCCGGGTAGGCCACGATGAGATCGGCCTTGCCCACCTGATCGCCCACCTTCTCGCCGGCGGTCATGCGCGCGACGTGGTTCGTGGGCTCCACTGGATCCGCGTCGACCTCGACGCTGCCTCGCTGCACCTGCGTGTTCGTGAATCCGGCGGCGACGTCGCCACCCGACTCGAAGTCGGAGACCGGCGTGAGGCAGTCACCGGAGCCGCATCCGTCACCCGAGCAGCCGGCGGACCCGCTCGCCCCTCCGCTGCCGGTCGCCCCTCCGCTGCCGCTCGCGCCCCCCGAGGAGCTCGAGCAGCCGGCCATCACCAGCGCCAGGGCCATGATCGAACCCGACCAAGACGTGAGAGGGTGCCGGCGGCGCATGGATCGCTCCTATCCTGCCGCGGGTACCGCGACACTGGCTCGAATGGCAGGAGGCTAACGCCGAACGGGACCGCGCGCCAAGGGTCGGCGCGACCTCCGAAGCCCCGCCGCGACGACCCCCCCGGCAAGGAGCCTCGACCTTCGCCGGCGCCGCGCACACGGCTCATTGCGAGCTCGCGCTCGAGTAGGCCGCCAAGGTCCTCGCGGCCGCGCACCACCCTCGCCCGACTCCGGAGTCCGCGCATGGTTCCCGCCGGACGCTCGGCTCGCGGTCAGCGCGCTCCGCCCCTTGAAGGCGCGGCACTCTCCGCTCGTCGTGAGGTCGACCGCGTTCGGCGTTCCGCTGACGTTCCGCGTGAGCGGTCCGCTCGCCGAGGGAAGGGCGACGCCGGAGGCATCGGCCGGCGCGTCACTCTGCGAGCCGCGCGGACACCGCTGCGATGGTGCGCTCGAGCGTGTCGTCCTTGCGGAGGCAGGGGTAGCAGTCGAGCCGGCGGCTCGGGCCGCAGCCGGTGGGGGTGCGGAGCGACTTCAGGGCCGCGAGCACGCGGGCGTCGCCGAGCTCCGCGGCGCGCGGCATGAGCTGCAGGCGGCCGGCGCAGTTGCTCGCGTAGCGGAGCTGCGCCGAGAGCTTCACGGCCGGCGACGCGGTGGCGAGGAACGCCTTCGACAAGACCACCCAGCGCTCTGCCCGGCCGCGCTGCGCCGCCGGAGCGGAGAGATCCACCGCGAGATCGTAGGCGACCGCCGCGCCCGGCGCGCCCATGCGTTGCTCGAGCAGGGTGAAGGCGGCGTTCGCGCTCTTCGTCTGTCGGAGCGCGGCGGCGAGCACGGCAGACGCCGCGGGGGCGTCCGCGAGCTTCGGATCGGTCGTGAGCGCGCGCTCGAGCGACGTGAGCGCCTGCGCGTGCTCCCCTCCCGCGCTCTCCTTCGCGGCGCGCGCGAGCAGCGAGGCTGCGTCATCGGAGGGCGCGGCGCTCGGGGGGGCGCCTCCGAGCGAGAGCGCCGAGGCGCTCGGTGCGCCTCCGAGCGCGAGCGCCGAGGCGCTCGGGCGCGCCGCCGCGCCCCTCGGCGTGGGGCGCGAGCTCATCATCCACGCGACCGTGAGTCCGAGGGCGATCAGCGTGACGAACGCGCCCCCGCCGAGGAGCGCGAACGTGAGGAGGCGTCGCCGCTCGAGCGCGGCGGCTCCGTTCGCGTGCGGCGTCGCCACCGCGAGCTCGCCGTCGCTCGAGCGTGGAGCGGGCGCGCCGCCCGGCCCGGCGCTCGCGGGCCCGAGGGCGGGGAAGCTCCCGTCGAAGCGGGGCGCGGTCCCGAGCAGCGCGGTCACCGGGCTCGCTGGGGCGGGGGGCTCGTCCGGTAGCTCCTGGAGCGCCTCGATGGCGGCCATGACCTCGCCGGCGCTCGCGAAGCGGTTCGAGGCCTCGCGCTCGAGGAGCCGCTGGACGAGCGCCTCGACCGCGCGCGGGATCGCGAGCCCCGGCGCGCGCTCGGCGAAAGGAGGGACGTCCTTCGAGAGTTGGAGGCCGAGGATAGCGGTCGCGTTCGCGCCGGCGAAGGGGCGCGTGCCCACCAGCATCTCGTAGGCGATGACGCCGAGCGCGTAGAGATCCGCGGTGCCCTCTACCGGTTGGCCGAGCGCCTGCTCGGGCGCCATGTATTCGGGGGTGCCGAAGACGGTGCCGATGCGGGTGACCGGGCCCGAGCCGCCGGTGGTCGCCGGGAGCTTGGCGATCCCGAAATCGAGCACCTTTACCACGTCGGTCTCGTCGCGCCGTCGGATCAGCATCACGTTCTCGGGCTTGAGGTCGCGGTGCACGATCCCGAGCGCGTGCGCGGCCGACAGCGCGTCGGCGATCTGGCGCACGATGCGGAGCGCACGCTTCACGGGGAGCGGGCCGGCCGCGATCTCATCGCGGAGGTTCAGCCCATCCACCAGCTCGAGCACGAGGTAGAGCGACCCGTCCGGAAGCTTGCCGGAGTCGGTCGCGGCAGCGACGTTCGGGTGGTCGATGTTGGCGCTTGCTCGCACCTCGCGCTCGAAGCGCGCCACGACGTCCGCGATGGTGCAGAGCTCGGGGTGCAGCACCTTGATCGCGAGGCGCTTCTGCATGAGCACGTGCTCGGCGCCGTACACCTTGCCCATGCCCCCCTCGCCGAGCAGCGAGTCGACGCGGTAGCGTTCGGCGATCACGGTGCCGATGAGCGGATCGGGGAGGCCGGTGCCGGAGCTCATTTCGTAGCTCCACCGGTTATCGCACGCCGCCCGGCGTCCCGCCCGCACTTTGGGGCTGGTCACCGGGCCGCTCGACCGCGCGGGCGCTCGGGCCCCGGGGTTCCGCGCCGAACCGGCATACCCTCCTGCCTCCTGCCATAGTAGAAGCCGAGGCCGCTCCACCCCTTACGGAGGACCAGGATGGACATCAAGCGTATCGTCGTGCCCGTCGACTACTCTGACCACGCGAAAGAGACGCTGCGATACGCCGGCGCGCTCGCCGCGCGGTTCGGCGCGCGGCTCGACGTGGTGCACGTGTGGGATCGGCCGAGCTATGTGCCCGAGACGACCATGGTGAGCAAGCCCGGCGAGCCCGCGCGGTCGCTCGTCGAGCTCATTCGTGAGAACGCCGAGCGCGAGATGAGCGAGTTCCTCGCCAGCGCGGCCCTGCCCGAGTCCGTCGAGACCGCGACGCGTCTCGAGTCGGGCGAGCCCGCCTCGACCATCATCGAGTACGTCAGGAAGCACGAGGCGGATCTGGTCGTGATGGGGACGCGCGGGCGGACCGGCGTGAAGCATCTCTTGCTCGGCAGCGTCGCCGAGAAGCTCGTGCGGCTGTCGCCGGTGCCGGTGCTCACCATCCCGGTCGCGCGCGGCGACGAGTGAAGGCTTCCCGGTGGAAACATCGGCTCCGCGCGTTCTTTGGAGCGCGCGGGCTGCCGGTCTTCTACGATCCGACCTATCGACTCCCGCTCGCCTCCATCGAGGCTGCGACCGGGATGGAGCCGCGGCGCGCGGATCTGGCGCTCGGCTACCTGCTCGAGACGGGCGTGATTCGGCCGACCGACGTTCGTACACCGCATCGCATCCGGTACAAGGATCTCGCGCGAGTCCACACGCACGAGCTGCTCGACTCGCTGTCGTCGGCCGAGGAGCTCGGGCGCATCTTCGCGGTCGACGCCACTGACGTGAACGTCGACGAGCTCGTGCGGACGCTGCGGGTCGCTTGCGGTGGCACCCTCGACGCCGCGCGCGCCGCGCTCGCTCGTGGCGGGGCGACGCTGAACCTGCTCGGCGGATTTCACCACGCCGGTCCCGGGCGCGGCGGCGGGTTCTGCGCCGTGAATGACGTCGCCACGGCGGTAGCAGCGCTTCGCGCCGAGGGCTTCGATCGGCGCGTGGGGGTGCTCGATCTCGACGCCCATCCGCCGGACGGCCTCGCCGAGTGCTTCGAGGGAGATCCGAGCGTGTGGATCGGCTCGCTGTCGGGCGCCGACTGGGGCGCGCTCCCCGGCGTCGACGAGACACGGCTCCCACCTGGCTGCGACGACGCGAGCTATCTCTCCGCGCTCGGCGCGCTGCTCCGCCGCATGCCGCCGGCCGCGCTCACCTTCGTGCTCGCGGGCGGGGACGTGCTCGCCGGCGATCGGTTCGGCGCGTTCGCGCTGTCCCTCGACGGCGCGCGGCGGCGTGATCTGCGCGTCACGCGCGCGCTCGCCGGCGGGCCGAGCGTGTGGCTCCCGGCCGGTGGCTACTCGGAGGACGCGTGGAAGGTGCTCGCCGGCACCGGGCTCGCGCTCGCGCTCGGTTCGCTCGAGCCGGTCCCGCCCGGCTACGACGCGCTCCGCGCGCGCTTCGCGCGGATCGCAGCGCAGATCGATCCGCGCGAGCTCGACGGCGGCTTCGAGCTCACCGAGGAAGACGTGCTCGCCTCGCTCGGCCGCCCGTCGCCGAAGGCGCTTCGGCTCCTCGACTACTACACGAAGGAGGGGCTCGAGTACGCGTTCTCCCGTTACGGGCTCCTCGAGCAGCTCCGGCGGCTCGGCTACTCGCGCTTTCGCTTCGCCATTTCGCGCGAGGGGATCGGGGACTGCCTCAGGGTGTTCGGGAGGTTCGGCGGCGCCGAACATCTGCTCATCGAGTGCGTGGTCGAGAAGCGGAGCCTCGGCGAGGACGAGGTGCTCTACGTCCATTGGCTCACGCTGCGCCACCCGCGCGGGCGCTTCAGCGACCAGCGGCCGAAGCTCCCGGGCCAGGAGGAGCCGGGGCTCGGGCTCGCGCGCGAGTGCGCCGAGCTGCTCGCGAGGATGGCGGCGCGGCTCGGTCTGGCTGGGCTCGCCTACCGCCCGGCCTGGTATCACACCGCCTACGCCGGCCGTTACGATCTCGCCTTCGTCGAGCCCGCGCGTCAGGGCCGCTGGGAGGCCATCTTGCGCGATTTCTCCGGGGTCCCGCTCCGCGCGGCCACCCTCGCGCTCACCGAGGGGCGCGTCCGGATGAACGGCGCGCCCTACTCGTGGGAGGCGGACGAGATGGTGCACTGGCTCGACGGGCGCGTGCCCGAGCGCGGGCGCATCGAGGCCGAGCGCGCGCGCGTGCGGTTCGAGATCGTCTCGCCGTCCGGCTAACCCGAGCTCGCGCGCCGCTCGCGCATGACGAGCACCGGGCAGCCCGCGTTGCGAAGCACCGTCTCGGCGACCGAGCCGAGGAGGAGCCGCTCGACGCCGCGTCGGTTGCGAGTGCCGACCACCACCAGATCGGCGTCCGCGCTCTTGGCGAGTGCGAGGATGCGCTCCGCGGGATCCCCGAAGTCCACCGCCAGGAGGAGCCGCTCCCGCAGGCCCGGGCGCGCGGCGACCTGCTCGTCGAGGTGGCGCTCGAGGGTGGCGCGGGCCTCGCTGAGGAAGCGCTCCTTCGCGTCCAGGGTGAGCTCTTCGGGTAGCCGCGGCCCTGCGCCCGCCGCCACCGTGATGACGTGGAGCCGAGCGTCGGGGCGATGCGCCAGAAGCTCGAGCGCGCGGGCGAGCGCGAGCTCGCTGGGAGCCGAGTAGTCCACGCCCGCTACGATTTCGAAGGCCATGGGCGAGAGTCATGCTGCTATCGCGGCGCGCGGGCAAGAGGATATGCTCCCTTCCCGTGTCGACCGCCGCCTCCGCCGTCGAAGTCCCGTCGAGCCGATATGTCATCCGGGTCCGCTTCGGCGAGACGGATCTCATGGGCATCGCCCACCACTCGAGCTATCTGCTCTGGTTCGAGGCGGCGCGCGTCGAGTATCTCCGCCGGCGCGGGGTCGATTACGGTGATTTCGTGCGCCGCGGCGTGAACCTCCCGGTCATCGAGGCCGGGCTCCGGTATCGCCGCGCGGCGCGCTTCGACGAGCGGCTGGTGGTCGAGGCGCGGGTGAGCGAGCTCTCCGGCGCCACGGTGCGGTTCGACTATCGGGTGTTCCGCGAGGCGGATGGTGAGCTCCTCACCGAGGGCCACACCACGCTCGCCTGCGTCGACGACGCTCACCGCCCGCGCCGTATCCCGAGCGATGTTCGAGAGCTCCTCATGAGCCCCGAGCGCGCTCCGCGCGAGCTCGATCGGGTATGAGGCGCCGGGCGAGGCCGCGCCGCACCACGTCTCGCGGCGCGCCACGAGACAGCGGCGTGAGGCGCGCTCAGGGCGCGAGCTGCCCGAGGATCCGCTCGAGATCCGAGATCGACTGGTACATGGCGGCCTTGGTCGGCGCGAACTTGGCCGACTCGTTCCAGCTGGTTCCGTAGCACCAGACCTTCTCTTCCACGTAACACTGCTCGGTGATCTGCGGCTGGATGAGCGTCATCGCGATGGCCGGCACGCGGAGCAGCCACGCCTTACGCAGAGTTCCCGTCGACGCGACGATCTGTGACGCCTGGCCCGACGTCACGTTCGCCTTGGTCGCGACGAGCTGGAGGAGCGATGAGAGCGAGGTGCTCGGGAAGAGGCTCCCTGCGGCCCCCTCGACGGCAGCGAGCGTGTGATCCGGCACCTGGATCGCCATGAGGCCCACCTGCCACGCCGCCCCGTCACCGCAGAGCTCGAGCGGGCCGATGCGCCGATCGTCACGGGGGCCGAAATTGCAGTTGGAATAGGTGTACGTCCCGGTCACCCCGAGCTCCCACACGCCCTCCTTCAACGCCCACCACGACGCCTCGGCAGCGATCTTCACGCGCTCCGCGCGGCTGCCGGCGATGGCCGGGACGGCCTCCTTCGCGACCTCGCGCGCGAGCGCCTTCTCGTCCTCGTTCAAGAGGTAGCCGTTCACGTGCCAATCGATCCCGGCCTCGTTCGTCCGGCAGGCGTCGGCTTGGCCGTCCGGCATCTGCATGCAACCGAGCGCGCACGTCTCCTCGGACACTACCGTCCCCTGCGAGTCCGAGCACACGTAGAGGGTGTCGTCGTCGGCGGAGGAGGCATCGAGCGACTTCGCGCAGTAGTGACCGGGGCCGAGCGTGGCCTTCTCACAGGGGTCGCCTCCGGTGCTCGCGCCGCCGGAGCCCGCCGCGCCGCCGGAGCCCGCCGCGCCGCCGGAGCCTGCCGCGCCGCCGGAGCCCGCCGCGCCGCCCGAGCCCGCCGCGCCGCCCGAGCCCGCCTGACCGCCTCCGCTACCTCCGCCGCTGCTGCCGACGTTCCGCGCTGGCGCCTCGTCCTCCCCCGCGCCGCTGCAGCTCGGGAGCGCGAGGAGCATCGCCGCCCCGAGCCCGAGGAGCGGCGAGCGAGTCCTCCTGGGACCTTCGTAGATCATTCGAGTACCTCCGCGAAACGGTCATCCCCTCCGGCGGCGACCACCGCCGGCGGCCACCCGCGCGCGCGGCTCACTCGAGCCAGGCGCGCCATCCCGCCTCATAGTTTTGATAGGGCACGGCCCCCGTCGCGACCTTCGCGATCGCGGAGGGGTCCGTCTCTTCGAGATACTCGAGGTAGCTCGCCCACACCTTGTAAGGGGCGTCGCCGACGATCCCCTTTTCGCCGGTGTAGCAGTAGCTCAGGTCCCGATATCCAGGGTTCGCGCGCGCATATTCCCGGAAGCTCGCGGGGGCCCCGTTCATGTACTTCCAGTATTTCCCCGACATCCACGTGGCGAGCCCCTCGTTGAGACACCACTCCCGGAGGTTCGGGCCTCCGAAATAGTGCGCCGCCGCGAGGTGCGCGAGCTCATGGACCGAGAGGTTCGTGACGAAGTTTTGGCTGGGCCCGGTGAGATCGTGCCCGTCGGGGACCCACACCTCCGCGCCCCAGGTGGAGATCACCCCCGCCAGCCCCTCGGCGAAGCGCTCGCTCGATGGGTAATAGTAGATGGTCAAGGTGGGGAGGCCCGTGTCGTGGACGCCCGTGAGCGCCTCGGTGCGCTCGAGCATGTAGGCGAACCCGGCCTCGAGCGGCGCGCGAATGTCGCTCTCGTTGAAGTACGCGCCGCGCATCTCGATGATGAGCGCCGGTACGACCGTGTTGCTCTCGCAGCGGTCGGCCTCGCCGTCTGGCATCTGCCGGCAGCCGAGCGCGCACGTCTCTTGCGATTGGACCGTGCCGTGCGAGCCCGAGCACACGTAGAGCGTGTCGTCGTCGGACGACGACGGGTCGAGCGACTTCGCGCAGTAGTGACCGGGGCCGAGCGTGGCCTTTCCACAGGGATCGTCTCCGCGGCTCGCGCCTCCCGAGCCCGCCGCGCCGCCGCTGGCCGAGCCCGCCGCGCCGCCGCCACCCTCGGCTGCCCAGCCGTTCGCGCCCGCGTGGCCGGGCTCGCCTCCCCACCCGGGGCTGCCTGCCGAGCCGACGCCGGCGGAGCCGCCGCCCGGGTCTCGCGCGGGGGCCTCGTCCGTCGAGGAGCCGCAGCCGAAGCCTGCGAGGAGCGCCAGCGCGCACATCCCAAGTAGCGAAGTTCGCGACGGCATACCGACCAGGATGAGCGGCCGCCCGCGCTCATGTCCAGCGAATTCTCCTTTCAGCGCGGTGGCGGGCGCTCGGGGCTTGGCCTTCACGGCGCGGCCGGCGGCGCGCGCTCGTGAGCCGCCGAGCGGGACGCGCGAGTTGAGCTTCGATCAAGCGACGATCACGAGCGTCACGAGGGCTCGAGGGGCGCGAGTGGCGCGCAGGCTCGCCGGTGAGTAGGTTCGCGCCGTGCGCGGTGAGTACAAGGTTCCCGGTGGAAAATTGGTCTCGGTCGAGCTCGAGCTCGTGGACGGACACTTCAGGAACGTGCGGGTCGCCGGAGATTTCTTCCTCGAGCCGGACTCGGCGCTCGGAGAGCTCGACGCGGCGCTCGAGGGCCTGCCCGCGACCATGCGCGGCCCGGAGCTCGCCGCCGCGATCAGCGCGCGGCTCGGGCCCGAGGTCGAGATGATCGGCTTCGACGCCGCGGCGGTCGGCGTCGCGGTGCGGCGCGCGGTGGGCGCGGCCACGCGCTTCGAAGATCACGTCTTCGACGTCATCGAGCCGGTCACGCTGCCGCCCGTGATGCATGTCGCGCTCGACGAGGTGCTGACCCGCGCGGTCGCTGACGGCGAGCGCGGCCCGCTCTTTCGCATTTGGGACTGGGACTCGCCGCTCGTCGTGATTGGCTCGTATCAGTCATACAAGAACGAGATCGACGAGGAGAACGCGAGAAAATTCGGGATCGGCGTGGTTCGCCGCGTCTCGGGTGGCGGCGCCATGTTCATGGAGCCGGGTAACTGCATCACCTACTCGCTCGTGGTGCCGACCTCGCTCGTGGAGGGGATGAGCTTCATCCAGAGCTACGCGTTCCTCGACGCCTGGGTGGTGGAGGCGCTCGGGCGCGTGGGCGTGAAGGCGCGCTATGTGCCCATCAACGACATCGCCTCCGACAAGGGCAAGATCGGCGGCGCCGCCCAGCGACGGCTCGCCGCCGGGGTCGTCCTCCATCACGCGACCATGGCTTATGACATCGACGCGGAGAAGATGGTAAAGGTCATCCGGATCGGCCGGGAGAAGCTCTCCGACAAGGGCGTAAGGAGCGCGGTGAAGCGGGTGGACCCGATGAAGTCGCAGACCGGGATGACGCGCGCGGCCATCATCGAGTCGCTGCTCGACTCCTTCCGCGCCGGGCACTCGACCCGCGCGGGGAGCTATCGCAAGGTCGAGCTCGAGCGCGCGCGTGAGCTCGTGCGCACGAAGTTCTCGACCGACGAGTGGACGCGGCGCGTGCCCTGAGCGCGCCGCCGGCCGCGCCGGACCGCCGCCAGCTAGACCCGCGGCACCCGCACGCGCGGCCCCGCGCGCACCTCGAGGCGGGTGAGGCCGCGGAAGAGCTCGCCGTCGATGACCGGGCAGAGCAGCTCGCCGTCGGCCTCGATGAGCATCTCGCGCCCCGCCTTCTCGACCAGGTGTCGGCTCGGGATGGCGCCGCCGCGCACGAGCTCGGGGATCGCGCGGATGATCTCGAGGGGGCGGATGTCGCCCGCCTGGAAGTGGAGCTGGCCGGGCTCGCGCGCGAGCGGGAAGACACGGAACACGCCGCCGAGCACCACGTCGATCGAGCCGGCGTGGATGGCGCCGTGTCGGCTCCCGGGGACGCGCTCGCCGTCGATGGTGACGCGCGCCGGGGTCGGGCTGAAGACCTCGCGACCGTAGCGGAGCGCCTTCTCGGGTAGCGGCGCGCCGGCGCGCTCGGCGAGGTGGCTCGCGACCGCGCGGGTGACCACGCGTACGATGGCGCCCGCGCCGAGCTCGCGCTCGCGGTAGTACTTGTCGAAGAAGCGCTGGCCGATGCCGCCCGCGGCGAGCGCGAAGCCGAGCTTGCGGAAGGGCTGCTCGCGACCGTCCGGGCGGAGCTGCGTCCCGGTGAGCTCGAGCGTGTCGACCTCGACGATCTGCGGCGCGGCGCCGAGCGAGAGCTCGGAGGCGAGACGCCCCACCAAGTTCTCGGCGTCGCCGCGGATGCCCACCTTGCGCGCCACGAAGTCGATGGTGCCGCCGTTGGTGGGCATGATGGGCGGGAGCGGCCGAGCGCGCAGGGCGGCCTCGGCGAGCACCGCCAGCGACTCGTTCAACACCCAGTGGAGCGACCCGTCTCCGCCGTCGGCGACCAGATAGCGGAGCTCGTCGTCGGCGAGCAGCTCGCGGAGCGTCTCGGGCAGCGCGTCGAGGCTCGGCGTCTCGCGAACCACCCCGCGCGCGCCGAGCGCGCGGGCGAGCCGACCGACGCGCCCCGCCTGGGCGCGGCGGTTCTTGCGGGAGTTCGGGTTCAGGATGACTGCGATTTCGGGCATGGTCGGCCGGCGGTTCGAGGCGTGAGCCTAGCCCATCTCGGCGGCAGGAGCCGCGCCTCGGCGGCTCGGGCGAAGAACTTGCAGAGTATTTCCTGCGCGCCGCATGAGTAGCCTAGGATCCGCGCATTCCTTTCGGTCCTCCTTCGCCGTCCGCGCCGGCGGGCGCCCCTCCGGCTCACGCCCGCGCCGCCTGGCTCTCGGGCTCGCTCGCCTTCGGCGTCACGTTCGGCGTCGCGCTCGGCCTCGTCGATGCGCTCGCCGTACCGCTACTCGGCGGCGCGCCCGTCTCGCTCACCGCGCGCGCGCTCGGCTTCGGCGTCACGGTCGCCGGCTCGGCGCTCGGCTTCGGCGCGCTCGGCGCGGTGGTGAGCGGGCTCGGGCGGTCACGACGCGGCCGGGCGCTCGCGTCGGGGCTGATGGTCGGCGCGGCCACGCTCGCCGTCGCGCTCCACCTCACGAGCGCGCTCGTGTGCGTGCTCTCGGGCTCGTTCATCACGATGGGCGCGCTCGAGTTCGTCGCCAACGGGTGGCGTGACTTCGTCCACGTCGCGTTCATCGGATACCCGGGGTTCACGGCCGGGCTCGCGGGGCTCTGTCTGGGCGTCGCGGCCGGCGGCCGGGCGGTGCTCCGGGTCGCGGTCGCGCTCGCGGCGCGCTCGCCGCGCGCGGTGGCGCGCGCCGGCGGCGCGCTCGCGGGCCTCGCGGCGCTGGTCGCGCTGCTCACGCGAGCGAGCGCGCACGCTCGCGACGGCGGTGGCGGTGACCGGCCGGCGTGGACGAGAGCGCTTCCCCAGGCTCGTACTCGCGTACCCCGGCTCGCGGCCGCGAGGCGCCGCGCGCCGCCACCTGCTTCCCCCCCCCCCCCCCCAAGGGGGCTTCTGCCAGGTGTCCGTACCGCCTGCGTGACACTCCGCCGCCTGGATGGACACATAGGAAGAGGCATCCGCTGGGGAGGGGCTCCCGTCTGACCCCAGCAAAGTGCGGTATAAAACACCCATTGCCGGCTGGACCCTGCACCGGCTCCCTGGAAAAGGATGTGGCAGATGCTGCTTCGGATGCGCTCGCTGCTCGCCCTGGCTGGCTGCGCGCTCCTCTCGGTTCCCGCCTCGGCGGTAACCATCGACTGGATCCCGATCGGTGACCCCGGCAACGCCGCGGACACCGCCGGCAACTGCTACTCGGCCGGCTGCGGCTCCGTCGCGGATCCCTACCGGATCGGGAAGTACGAGGTCACGAACGAACAGTACGCGGAGTTCCTGACGGCCAAGGCCGTGTCGGACCCGCTCGGGCTCTACAACACCCAGATGGCAGGGACGAGCGGCGGGATCACCCGCAGCGGCTCCGCCGGCAGCTACACGTACTCCGTGAAGGCCGGCTGGGAGACCAAGGCGGTGAACTGGGTGTCGGCCTACGACGCGATGCGTTTCGTGAACTGGCTCGGAAACGGGCAGGGCGTGGGGGACACGGAGACCGGCGCCTACACGCTCCTCGGCGGGACCGCGACACCGAGCAACGGCCTCACGGTGACGCGCAACGCCGGCGCAATCACCTTCCTGCCGAGCGAGAACGAGTGGTACAAGGCGGCGTACTACGACGGGCTCTCGGCGAACTACTTCGACTACCCGGCGGGCTCGGACGCGGTGACCACCTGCGCGGCACCGGGAGGGACGCCGAACACCGCGAACTGCTCGCTCGTCGTCGGCAACGTGACCCAGGTGGGCGCCTACGTGAACTCGGCGAGCCCGTACGGGACCTTCGATCAGGGCGGGAACGTGCGGGAGTGGAACGACACGATCGTGAGTGACACCTACCGGGGCGTCCGGGGGGGAACGTTCTACAGCGTCGTCGGCCACCTCGCCGCGTCGTATCGGGGCCGCGGCGACCCGACGAACGAGGGCTCCTTCCTCGGCTTCCGTGTCGCGAGCCTGCCCGAGCCTGGAGCGATGCTGCTCCTGATCACGGGGCTCACCGGACTGGCACTCCGGCAGCGGCGTTCGTGAAGGCCCTCTGACCCACTTCCGGCAGCAGGTTTGCGCGTTGCACCGTTCCAGCGGGTCGCCATCCCGCCCCGGTAGGCGCCGGAGCACCCGGTAGACGCGGGTTCCCGTCCGGACCGGTCGCGACGCCGGACCTGTCCGCCTCATCCTCGCGCCGCGGCCGGGGCTTCGGTCCGGGCGGCGGCTGGCCGGCGGAGTCCGCGCTTCCCCTGGTGCCCGCGGTCATGGTAGAGCGCCCGGGGGCGAGAGCGGGGAGGAATCAGCGATGGGCAGCGGGCACACAGGACCTCCGCGCGCACGAGGCCGGCTCCCGCGCCTCCTCGTCGCTGGCGCTGCTCGCCGCCGGCCCGGCCGCCGCGGGCTTGCTGACCTCCGCGCAGCTGCGCGTCGAGATCGGTGCCCTGCCGGCGGTCACCTTCCCCGCCACGGGGGCGACCGGCCAGACCCTGGGCAACCTGGAGGCGACCGTGGACGCCGGAACCGCGTTCGCCGGCACCGTGATCACGTCGGCCACCGATCCCGCCGCCGTACCGATCAGCGGGATCTACGTCTACATGGACAGCAACGACGCGGGCGCCTTCACGGGCTCCCCGCTCGGCGGGGCGGCCACGTTCCGGGGCCCCTACGACCTCCAGGCGTACAGCCTCGTCCTCCGGAGCGTCCCGCTCCGGCTCGGCGGCGCCGTCACCGAGACCCGCAGCGAACTCGGCATCAACCTGACCGCGATCTCGGACACGTGGACCGCGGGCACCGCCAGCGTGTGGCTGCCCGGGGCGACCGCGCCGCAGGTGCGGACGGGGAGCAACGAGCTGACACCCGGCGGCGCCGGGCGGCTCCTGCTGGTGAGCCCGCTCACGGTCCTCACCAACCTCGGGGGGGCAGGAACTTCGCGGGTTTCGGCCTCCTCGAGCTGGTCTCCGTGCCGGAGCCGCGTGCCCTCGCGCTCGTGGCCATCGGGGTGGCGCTGCTCATCGCGGGCTGGGCGCGGCGGACCTGAGCGGCCCGATCGCAGGAGGCGTGGAGCCCGCTCATCGCCGCCGGCGCGCATGCGCGGGCGCCTCGTGAACACGGGCCGGCGGAGCGAGCCTGCTCAGCCGTAGAAGAGCTTGGCGATCGCCTGGCCGTAGAAGAGGAGCTTCTCGGGCGGGAGGGCGTAGGCGGGGGGCACGAGGCAGAGCGAGTCGGCGACGGTCCAGGCGCGCTCGATGCGCGCGCGCACGGAGTCGGGCTTTCCGCACAGCACGAAGGCGCGCACCATGTCGTCGGGGACGAGCGCGCCGGCGGCGAGCGCCCGGCGGCTCTTCACGGCCTCCTGGAGCCGGCGCGCCTGCGCGCCGAAGCCGTGCGCCTCGAAGAAGGACTCGTACTGCGCGATGCCCGCGTAGAAGGCGATCGTCGGGCGCGCGTCCTCGATCGCCTCGGCCTCGTCCGGGTTCGGCGCCACCCAGAGCCACAGGTTCAGGTCGATGTCCTCGCGCCGGCGGCCGGCCCGGGCGAGGCCGGCGCGCAGGTCGGGCTGCATGCGCTCGACGGCCCAGTCGATCGACCACATCGGATGCCCCATGACCCCCTGTGCGATCTCGGCGGCGAGCCGGACGGCGGGGCCGCGGAGCGCGGCGATCCAGATCGGGATCTCCTCGCGCAGCGGCGGGGCCGACGGCTGGAGCTCGCGGAAGCCGGCGCGGTACCAGGTGCCGGCGAAGGGCTCGAGGCCGCGATGGGCGCCGCGGATCACGTGACGCACGGCGGCGACGGTCTCGCGCAGGTGCGCGAGCGGGCGGTGCTCGGGCGCACCGAAGACGTCGCGCGTCCACGAGAGCACGCTCGCGCCGAGCCCCAGTACGAAGCGGCCGCCCGAGATCCGGTCGAGATCGATCGCCGCCATCGCGGTCTCGAAGGGGCTGCGCGCCGCGGCGATCGCGATCCCGCTCGCGAGCTGGATGCGCTCGGTCACCATGGCGGCGGCCGCGAGCGGTACGAAGGGTGGCCCGTAGACCTGGGCGGCGAAGACGCCGGCCAGCCCCTGCGCCTCGGCCTGCCGCGCGAGCATCGCGAGCACAGGGGCGGGCTGGGCGTTCAGGAAGCCCCAGTAGCGGCGGGGCTTCGCGGGCCCCGCGCTCACGAGGCGCGCGCGCGCGGGCGGCGCCTCACGGGGCCGCGGGCTCGGCCGCGGCCCCGCCTCGCGCCGGGCCGGCCTCGAGGCGCGCGGCGAGATGGAACACCACCCACGCGCCGCAGCGCTCGCAGTCGACGTCGTTGCCGTAGCAGCAGAAGGGCGTCACGAAGCCCTCGGGCTCCAGGTAGAGCGGCAGCACGAACTGCTTTGCCGGACAGGCGTCGGTGACGCGCCGGGCCGCCTCGGGCAGCATCAGCTCGAGCGAGCGGCGGGTGTTGCGGACGAAGCCCGGGTACGCGGCGCGCAGCCGCATCACCTCGTGCACGGCCTCCGCGCGCGCGCTGTTGTCGGGCCAGGCGTCCTCGCCGAAGTCGCCGGCGCGCGGGACGTAGAAGGAGAAGGTCATCCAGCCCGCGCGCGTCGCGTGCACGGCCTCGACCAGCTCCTCGAGCCGGTCCTGGTTGCGGCGCGTCACCACGCACTGCACCTGCACGGGCGAGCGGAAGCCGGCGGGGATCCCGGCGAGCGTCTTCATCACGCGCCGGTAGGTGCCCTCGCCGCGCAGGCGGTCGTTCAGGTCCTCGGGGCCGTCGAGGCTCACGACGTAGAGGACCTCGGGCCCGAAGTCCACGAGCGGCACGGTGCCGTTGGTGGTCACCGTGTTGCGCGCGAAGAGGGGGATGCCCTGCGCCAGGAGCCCGGGCTTGAGCAGCGGCTCCCCGCCCATCCAGAGCATCGAGACGATCCCGTGGCGGTCGCGCAGGGCGCGCAGGGTCTCGAGGATCTCGGCGTCGGCGGGCTCGCTGCGGATCGAGCGCGGCGCCTGGTTCGGATTGCCGTCGCGGAAGACGAAGCAGTGGGCGCAGGCGAGGTTGCAGAAGTTCGTGACGTTGACGATCGCCGACGGGTAGCGGCCGTCCTCGCGATAGCTGCCGGTCAGCCGGGCGCTCAGCATGCCCCGGATCATCCCCGATCCGGCACGCCTTCGCACGATCGCGGCCCGGAGGGGCTCCGGGCGCCCGCTGGCCCGGGTGGGCCTCGTCCGCGGAGTGCCCGGCCCGGCGCGCGGCCCGGGGCTCCCGACTTGCCGGGGCCCCGGGGCTGCGCGAGGGTGGAGCCCGACGACTTCGACGACTGCGTGACGTGCCTGGCGGTGACGGCGGAGGGGCGAGCGCGTGCGGAATACCTGGGTCACGGACGTCCGGCACTTCCTCGACGAGACCGGCGGCTTCCCGGATCTCCCCGGGCCGGCGCGGCGGCTCGCCGATCACTTCGGCGCGATCGTGGTCGCGATGAGCGATCTGCCGCGCGAGACCATCGCGCGGACCCAGGTGCGCTGCCGCCGGCGCCCGCGCCGGCGGCTCTGCACGGGCCGGATCGTGGCGGTCATCGACGCCGATACGCGCATCCGCTGGGAGTGCCCCGTGTGCGACGACCATGGCGTGATCTCCGGCTGGGAGGGGACGCCCTGGGACATGCGCCGCGCCGGGGATACCCAGCACTGAATGGCTTCGACCGGCCCGGTTACGGCCCCGTCGCGCTGCCCGCCCCCTCCGGCCGCGCGCTCCGCTTGTCAGCGACCGGGGAAAACATATGCTGCGAATGGAGCTTTGAAACGCGCGCACGGAGGCGTGCGGGCAGGGCTCCCGAAGGAGGAGGTGTCCGTCATGCCGACCCGCAAGGCGCGAGCGAGCTGGGAGGGAAGCCTGAAGGAGGGATCCGGGAAGATCAGCCTCGAGAGCGGGAGCTGCGAGCCGTCCTACTCGTTCGGCTCGCGCTTCGAGGCGGGCGGCGGGTCGAACCCGGAGGAGCTGCTCGCGGCGGCGCACGCCGGCTGCTTCGCGATGGCCCTCTCGCTGGCGCTCGGGCAGGCGGGATTCACGCCCGAGCGGATCGTTGCCGAGGCGCGGGTCACGATCGAGCCCGCGGGCGGCGGCTTCGCGATCCGCTCGAGCCACCTGAGCTGCGAGGCGCGCGTGCCCCGGATCGACGCGGCCACCTTCGCGCAACACGCCGAGGCGACGAAGCTCGGCTGCCCCGTCTCGAAGGCGCTCGGCAGCATCGAGATCACCCTCGACGCGCACCTGGCCACCTGAGCGCGGCGCGCCCCGTGGGCAACCCGCTCGTCCAGCTCCGGGAGCTCGGTCAGTCGGTCTGGCTCGACTACATCCGCCGCGACCTCTTCGCGGCCGAGCTCGATCGCCTGATCGAGGAGGACGGCCTGGCCGGCATCACCTCGAACCCGACGATCTTCGACAAGGCCATCAGCGAGACCGATCTCTACGACGAGCGGATCCGCGCCTGCCCGCCCGGCGCGCCGCCCGCGGCCGTCTTCGAGCAGCTCGCCGTCGCCGACGTCCGCGAGGCCGCCGACCACTTCCGCTCGCTCTACGACCGCAGCCAGGGGCGCGACGGCTTCGTCTCGATCGAGGTGCGGCCGGCGCTGGCCCACGACACGGCGGGAACGATCGAGGAGGTGCGCCGGCTCTGGACGGCGTGCGAGCGCCCGAACGTGATGGTGAAGATCCCCGGCACCCGGGAGGGGATCCCGGCCATCCGGCAGTGCCTGGCCGAGGGGATCAACGTGAACGTCACGCTGCTCTTCTCGGTGCGCCGCTACCTGGAAGTCGCCGACGCCTGGTTCGCCGCCCTCGAGGAGCGGGTGGAGCGCCGCCTGCCCGTGGAGCGCGTGGCGTCGGTCGCGAGCTTCTTCGTGAGCCGCGTGGACACGAAGGTCGACGGCCGGCTCGACGCGCTCGCCGCGGCAAAGGGCGGGCCGGCCCCGGAGCGGATCCGCGCGCTCCGGGGGCAGATCGGGATCGCCAACGCCAAGGTCGCCTTCGAGCACTTCGAGGCGCGCTTCCGCTCGCCGCGCTTCGCCGCCCTGGAGGCGGCCGGGGCACGGCTCCAGCGCCCGCTCTGGGCCTCGACCTCGACCAAGGACCCGGCCTTCCCGGACGTCTACTACGTCGAGCACCTGATCGCGCCCGACAGCGTCGACACGCTGCCGCCCGCCACGCTGCGCGCCTTCCGCGAGCACGGCCGGCCGGCGATCCGGATCCACGACGGCCTCGACGAAGCACACCGCGCGCTCGCGGCGCTCCGCGAGCTCGGGATCGACTTCGACGGGGTGACGCGCGAGCTCGAGGAGGAGGGCGTCCGGAAGTTCGCAGGCTCCTACGACGCGCTGCTCGCGACGATCCGCAAGGAGCAGCAGGCGGCCTGATCCCGCCGCTCACGCCTCCCGGGCGGCGAGGGCCGCCTTCCCGGCCGCCTCCAGGACGGCATCCGGCAGCACGGCCTCCGCGCGCGGGAAGAGCTCGCGCTCCTCGAAGCGGACGTGGTGGTGCAGGAGCTCGCCGAGCTCGGCGGCGACGGCCGGGTCCGGCGCGCGGCGGCCGAGCGCGCGGAGGCGGGCGTGCTCGCGGCGGCCGCGCTCGGCGAGGGCGTGCTCGCCGGCTGCCTCGAGCGCGGGGAAGAGCTGCTCCTCCTCGACCCGGAAGTGCGGCTCGAGCTCGCTCGCGAAGAGCCGGCGCATCTCGTCCCAGAACTGCGTCAGGGGCTCGTGGCCCGGCTCCTCGCGCACGGCCAGGCGGATGCGCCGCGCCAGCACCAGGGAGCGATGGTGGTCGTCCGAGAGTGGCTCGAGGTGCGGGTGGCGCTTCACCGGCTAGCCGGGGTTCCCGTCGGCGCGAGGGCCGAGGAGGATCGCGCCGTAGAGGACGGCGAAGAGGCCGAAGGCCGACGCCCAGAGCAGGCCCGCGACGAGCAGCCACGAGAGCGGATCGCCGGCAAGGGCAAGCGCCGCCAGCACGCGGAGGGCGGCGCCCGCGTGGACGAGGCCGTAGATCGCGACGGCGCCGCGCGGCAGCACGAGGGGACGCCCGGTGTGGCCGAGGGAGACGCGCGTCACCACGGCGAGGATCATCGAGCCCATCGCTCCGGCGGTGAGGGCGTGGAGGCCGGCCGCCGGCGCGACGGGGGCGCCGAGGTCGCTGGCGGCGACGAGGAGCAGGCCGATCACGACCCAGGCCATCCCGGCGTGCAGCGACCAGACGAGGGGATCGCGCAGGGTGTGGAGCGTCTTCCAGCCCGACATGCGCGCCGCCACGGTGAGCGCGCCGGCGGCGGCGAGCAGGCCGGTGGCGGTGCTGCGCGGCACGAGGAGGTCTCCGGCCGCCAGGGCGACGACCGCGGCGACGGCGAGCTGGTCGAGCCGGGGCCGCGACTGTGCGCGCGCGGGGATCCCGGCCCGGAGCAGCGCGTTGGTGGTGAAGCCCGGCGTGATGCGGCCCCCGATCACGACGATCAGGGTGACGACGAGATCGACGGCGAAGCGCAGCGCGCGCGGCGCGGAGGCCTCGCTGAGGCCGAGCGCCTGCGCGTGCACGGCGGCGTTGGCGAGGGTGAGCGCGGCGAGCAGCGCGGCGACACCGTAGTTGCGCCACTGGCCGGTGCCCCAGAGCGAGCGCAGGAACGAGGCCAGGGCGAGCGGGAGGAAGGCGAGATCGACGGCCGCGACGAGCGCCGCGGGCAGGTGTCCGGCGCCCGCCATCGCGAGCCGGCCCAGCACCCAGACCCCGAAGAGCGCCGCGAGCGGCCGCCCGCACAGGGCCGGCCTTCCGGTCCAGACCGCCACCGCCGTCAGCGCGAAGCCGCTGATCGCGGCGGCCACCAGGCCGAAGAGCATCTCGTGCGCGTGCCACCAGGGAAGCGGGAGCCAGACGGGCGCGCCGAGCGCGCCGCGCCAGATCGCGGTCCAGGCGAGCGTGAAGACGAAGCCGAAGACGCCGACCCCCAGGAAGAAGGGGCGGAAGGCCCGGCCCCAGAAGGGGTGCGGGCGGGCGGCTGCGGCCGTCCCTGGCGTTTCGGTCTGGATCTGGATCGTCACGGGGTTGCGCTGCACGAACGATCGCAGGCTAGCGAATGCGGCGAGGGCGCGCGCGGAGGAGCTCGCGAGCCTTCAGCCGCGCCCGAAGCTCGCGAGGATCCGCTCGAGGTTCTCGCGCGCGGCCTCGGGGCCCACCCCGACGGTCGGCGCGTAGAGGAGCGCGAAGTCCGTCAGGTCCTTCCACTCCGCGAGCCGGTCGCGCGCCTCGTCGGGCGTACAGGCGATCGCGATCTCGTCCACGAGCGCGTCGGGCACGGCGGCGGCGAGGCCCGCGAAGTCGCGCTGGCGGAAGGCCGCGCGGCAGGCGGCGCCCACCGCGCGCAGGCCGTGGTGGTCGAGGATCGAGTGGTAGATCTCGGTCGTGAAGTAGAAGCCGATCTGGCCCTTCGCGTTGCGCACCGCCTCCTCGCGCGTGTTCGCGAGCGAGGTCACGACGTAGGGCGCCAGCGCGCAGGCACCGGCCGGGCGGCCCGCCTGCGCCTCGGCCGCGCGCAGGCCGGGCAGGGTCACCTCGCGGTGCCAGCGGCGCGTCGCGACCGGGTGGCCCACGAGGCCGTCGGCGGCGCGGCCGGCGGTGGCGATCATGCCGCGGTTCACGGCGGCGACCCAGATCGGGATCGGCCCCCGGGGCGCGGGGTGGGCGTACATCGGAACCTCGAGCGTCCAGTGCTCGCCCTGCCAGCGGAAGCCCATGCCGCGCTGCTCGAGCGCGGCGCGCAGCAGGCGCACCAGCTCCTCCATGCGCGCGGCCGGCGCGGCGAAGCGCACGTCGTACCAGTCTTCGTTCATGCGCCGCGTGGCGCTGCCGAGGCCCAGGATCGCGCGCCCGCCCGAGAGGTCGTCGAGGTCGAGGGCGGCGGCGGCGTGGAGCAGCGGCGTGCGGGTGAAGGCGTTGGCGATCGCCGTGCCGAGGCGCACCCGGCGCGTGGCCTCGGCGATCGCGCCGAGCGGCACGTAGCCGTGGCGGTTGAAGAACTCGATCGTGAAGACCGCGTCGAAGCCGGCCGCCTCGGCGCGCTTGGCGAGCTCCACGTCGGCGCGCGCCGAGCCGGCGGTCAGGACCAGGCCGATCTGCACGCGGGCACCTCCTGCTCGACCGGCATCGTACGCGAGGGCGCGCGCGAGGGCCCGCGTGCCCGGGCCCCGGATTGAAGTTCCGGGCGGGACGGCCGAGAATGCCTCCTCCAGCGCCCCCGGGAGGATCGACCATGGCATTCCACGGCAAGGTCGCGCTCGTGACGGGCGCGGCGAGCGGCATGGGGCGCCTGTCGGCGCGGCGGCTCGCGGCGGGCGGCGCCCGGGTGGCCGCGTTCGACGTGAACGAGCCCGGCCTGCGCGAGACGCGCGGCGACGACGAGCGGATCCGCACCTTCGCGGTCGACGTGACCGATGCGCGCGCGGTGGCCGAGGCGGTGCGCGCCGCCGAGACCGAGCTCGGGCCGATCGACCGGGTCCTGAACGCCGCCGCGATCATGCCGACCGAGCGGCTGCTCGCGCAGGATCCGGAGCTCGTGAACCGGATCATGGCGATCAACTACGGCGGAACGGTGAACGTGACCTTCGCGGTGCTGCCGGGGATGCTCGAGCGCCGGCGCGGCGACCTCGTGAACTTCGCCTCGGTGGCGGGCTGGCTGCCGGCCCTGCACTTCGGCGCCTACAACGCCTCGAAGTTCGCGGTGGTGGCCTTCACCGAGGTGCTCGCCCACGAGAACCGCGGCCGCGGCGTGCGCTTCGCCTGCGTCTGTCCGCCCCCGGTCGCGACCCCGCTCCTCGACCAGGCCAAGTCGCAGCCGAAGGTGCTGGCGCTGCAACCGCCGATCGCGCCCGAGACGGTGCTCGACGCGATCGAGCGCGACCTCGAGCGCGGCCGCCTGATGGTGTTCCCCGACCGCAACGCCGCGGCGGTGGTGTGGCTGCGCCGCCACCTGCCGCGCCTGGTCTGGTGGAACATCCACCGCGCCGAGGGCTTCTGATCGGCATGCAGAGCCACGCGATCGCGTGTCTGGCGGGAGCGCTGCTCCTGGGGGTCGCGGGCGCGGCGCTCGGCCAGCCGCGCGACCCGGCCGATCCCGGCGCGAACGTGCCGTCCCGGCAGGCACCGAGCTTCGAGCCGCCGAGCGGCCCGCGCCGGGTGCCCGAGCACGTCGATCCCTCGCTGCGCTTCACGATCCGCGATCGCGATCACTTCGAAGCCTGGGCCGTCAAGGAGTACGGCAAGGGGAAGTGCCCGCCGGGGCTGCTCAAGCGCGAGGGCCGCTGCCTCACGCGCGGCCACCCGCGCAAGCGCTACACGGTCGGCCTGCCGCTGCCGGTCGGTGTCGTGCCGGCGCCGGTCCCGCTCGACCTCGCGCGCCGCGTCGGCACCCCGGCGATCGGCTTTCGCTACGGCATGATCGACGGCGATCTGGTCAAGCTCGAGGTCGGGAGCGGGCTCACCGTCGACGCCCTCGACGGCCTCATTCCGAAGTAGCGTCGTCGTCGGGCTTTCCGGAGCCGTCCGGGGTCCCGTACTCGCGCAGGATCGAGTGCTCGTAGAGGCCGTCGATGCGATCCATGGCCTCGCGCGCCATGCGCCCGAAGCGGACGCCCATGCCGCAGCGTTCCGGATCCGCGCCGAGCCGCTGGTTCGCCACCGAGCCCGGTACCTCGAGCGTGCCCCCGGCCGGGAGCTGGATCTCGATCGAGATCTCCTGGCCGACGGGCGCCGGCGTGGAGGTGCGGATGAAGGCGCCCGTGCGCGAGAGGGTGGTGATGCGGCCGTCCTCGCGCCGGGCCACGGGCGCCCAACGGCAAGGGAGCTCCGCGGGCACGCGGATCGAGGTGCGGCGCTCGGCACCCGGCGGCACGTTCGGCATGAGCGCGTTCGAGAGGTAGCGGTTCAGCTTCGCGAGCAGCTCCGCCTCGGACGCGTTCAGCCCGTCGTGGCTCCGCTTGCGGTCGAGCCGGGCGTACTGGAGCAGGAGCGAGGCGAGGTTGCGCTGCATCGGGTGTTTCCCCGGCCCGGGTCGGCCCGTTGGCGCGGCGACTTGAGGCGGGCGGTTGCCACGCCTCCCGGCCGCTTTCCCACAGCTTCCCGCGGGGCGGCGGACCGCTACGGAATCGTCTCGCCCCGCACGAGGTCCTCGAGGCGCTGGCGGGCCCGTACGAGGTGCGCCTTCCCGCCCGCGATCAGCACCTCGGCCGGGAGCGGCTTCGAGTTGTAGCCCGACGCCATCACCGCGCCGTAGGCGCCCGCGCCGCCGATCACGAGCAGGTCGCCGACGCGCGCCTCGGGAAGGGCCTGGGTGCGGACGAGCCCGCCCTCGTCCTGGGTGAACACGTCGCCCGATTCGCACAGGGGGCCCGCCACCACCACCTCGCGCAGCGGGCGCTCGCCGCCGCCGGCGGGCACCAGCGCCATCGGGTGATAGGCGCCATACAGGACGGGACGCGCGAGCGTGTGGAAGCCCGCGTCGACCAGCACGAAGGTGTGCTCGGCGGTGCGCTTCACGGCGCGCACCTCGCTCACGAGCCAGCCGCTCTCCGCCACGAGATAGCGGCCCGGCTCGATCTCGAGCCGCACGGGATGGCCGAGCCCGCGCTCGAGGCGCGCGCGTACGGCGTCCCAGACCGCGAAGTAGGCCTCGACGTCCACCTCGGGGTCGTCGTCGCGGTAGCGGGTCGGGAGCCCGCCGCCGGCGCTCAGCGAGTGCAGGCGCGGGCCGATCCGGCGCCCGAGCTCACAGGCGGCCTCGGCCACCTGCGCCAGGTGGCGCATGTCGACGCCCGAGCCGATGTGCAGGTGCAGGCCGGTGACGGCGAGCCCGTGCCCCTCCGCCCGCGCGAGGGCTGCCTCCAGCTCCTCGTGCCAGATCCCGTGCTTCGAGTGGGGCCCGCCGGTGTTGGTCTTGCGGCTGTGGCCGTGGCCGAAGCCCGGGTTCACGCGCAGGGTCAGCTCGCCGCGCCCGCCGCGCCCGGCGTACTGGTCGATCATGTCGGCCGAGCCGCAGTTGACGGCGATCCCGCGCTCGACGACGAGCTCGAGGGCGTCGCGGTCGAAGACGTCGGCGGTGTAGACGATCGGGGGCGGGTCGCCGCTGGCGGGCCAGCCGGCCGCGAGCGCGCGATGGACCTCGCCCGCGGAGACGGCGTCCACGAGCGCGCCCGCGCGCCGCACGCGGTCGAGCACGGCGAGGTTCGAGTTGGCCTTCTGCGCGTAGCGGACCACGTCGAAGGCGCGCAGCCGCGAGACCCGCTCGGCGATGCCCTCGGCGTCGTAGACGTAGGTCGGGGTCCCGAAGTCGCGGGCGAGGTCGCACACGCGGACGCCCGCGATGCGCTCGAGCAGCGGCGGCAGCACGGGCCCGGTCATGGCGCGGGAGGCTAACCCGGCGCCGCGAAGCCCGCCGGAACATCGGGGCCGGCCGCCTGTCTCCGGAGCCGGGGCTCGCCGGGGTGGCGGTGCTGGTCGCAGTCCGCGGCCGGCCCCTCGCCTGGGCTACGCTGCGCGGCCGTGAGCCGGACCCGGATCGGACCCGGGTGGCGCGGGCGCGCAAGAGCAGCCCGGGGCAACGGCCCGGGGCAAGAGCTCGAGGCAAGAGCTCGGGGCAACAGCCCGGGGCACGGGCCCGGGGGCACGGGCTCGGGGCACGGGCTCGGAACGAGGGCGAGGGGGCGCGATGCCGTGGTGGGGCTGGATCGTGCTCGGCGCGCTGCTGCTCGGCGCCGAGATCCTGGTGCAGACCGACTTCTGGCTGGTGTTCATCGGCCTGGCGGCGATCGCGGTGGGGCTCGTCGCGAGCGCCGCGCCCGGGCTCTCCGACACCTCCCAGTGGGCGCTCTTCGGCGCCTTCGCGCTGGTGTCGGTGCTGTGGTTCCGGCGGCTCGTGCGGGCGCGCTTCCCCTCCCGCCCCTCCGACGCGCGGCTCGACGCGCCGCTCGAGGGCGCGGCCGGCCACGCCCTCGAGCCGCTCGCGCCCGGCGCGATCGGGCGGGTCGAGCTGCGCGGCTCGACCTGGAGCGCGCGCAACCTCGAGGACGCGCCGATCGAGCCGGGCGCGCGCGTGCGCGTCGAGCGGGTCGAGGGCTTGATGCTCCACGTCCGGCGCGAAGCCTGAACCCGAGGGAGGTGGAATGGAGACCCTGGTCGTCGTCGTCGTGATCGTGGCCCTGATCCTGTTCGTGATCGCGCGCACCGCCGTGGTGGTGCCGCAGCAGAGCGCCTACGTGGTCGAGAACCTCGGCAAGTACAGCCGCACCATCCAGGCCGGCTTCCACATCCTGGTCCCCTTCGTCGAGCGGGTGGCCTACCGGCACTCGCTGAAGGAGATCGCGATCGACATCCCCGAGCAGGTCTGCATCACGAAGGACAACGTGCAGGTGGGGGTGGACGGCGTGCTCTACCTGAAGATCATGCACCCCGACCTCGCCTCCTACGGCGTCACCGACTACGTGTTCGCGATCGCGCAGCTCGCGCAGACGACCCTGCGCAGCGAGATGGGCAAGATCGACCTCGACCGCACCTTCGAGGAGCGCGCCACGATCAACGCCGCGGTGGTGAGCGAGCTCGACAAGGCCTCCGAGCCCTGGGGTGTCAAGGTGCTGCGCTACGAGATCAAGAACATCAACCCGCCCGCGGACGTGCTCTCGGCGATGGAGAAGCAGATGCGCGCCGAGCGCGAGAAGCGCGCGGTGATCCTGGCCTCCGAGGGCGAGCGCGACGCCAAGATCAACCAGGCCGAGGGCGAGAAGCAGCGCGTCATCAAGGAGTCCGAGGCCACCCAGACCCAGCAGATCAACGAGGCGCGCGGCCAGGCCGAGGCGATCCTGGCCGTGGCGACCGCCACCGCCGAGGGCCTGCGCCAGGTGGCCGACGCGCTGCGCGCCGAGGGTGGCCGCGACGCCATGCAGCTGCGCATCGCCGAGCAGTGGGTCGAGCAGTTCGGCCAGCTCGCGAAGACCGGCAACACCTTCGTCGTGCCCGCGAACCTGAGCGACATCGGCAGCGTGATCGCGCTCGCGACCGGCATGCTGCGCCGCGAGCCCGGCGCCGGGCCGCCGCCGTCCCTGCCGCGCTGAGCCGCGCGGCCGGACGCGCGGCCGGGCGCGCCCCTCCTACGTCCAGGGCGCCGCGCCCGGGTCCTTCAGGAGCCGGCGGGCGACGACCATCCGGTGCACCTCGTCGGGCCCGTCGTAGATGCGGGCGTAGCGCGCCTCGCGGTACATGCGCTCGAGGGGGGTGTCGCTCGTGACGCCGAGCGCGCCGTGCACCTGGATCGCGCGGTCCACGACGTCGTGGAGCACGCGCGCGCCCCAGAACTTGATGAGCGAGATCTCGATGCGTGCGTCGCCGCCCTGGTCCAGCGCCCGGGCGGCGTCGAGGGTCATGAGGCGCGCCGCCTGGATCTCGGCCGCCGACTCGGCCACGTAGCGCTGGATCTCGCCCTTCTCGGCGAGGAGCGAGCCGTGCGCGTAGCGCTCGCTGGCGCGCTTGCACAGGAGCTCGAAGGCGCGCTGCGCCTGGCCGAGCCAGCGCATGCAGTGGAAGATGCGGCCCGGGCCGAGCCGCTTCTGCGCGATGTGGAAGCCCTGGCCGCGCTGGCCGAGCAGGTTCGCCTCCGGCACCCGCACGCCCGTGAGGCGGATCTCGCAGTGCGCCCCGCCCGTGTGGCCCATGGTCGGCACCACGCGCACGATCTCGTAGCCGGGCGTGCCGGTCGGGACCAGGATCGCGGAGAAGCGCGACCAGCGGTCGACCGCGTCGGGCTCCGTCTGGCAGAAGACGGTCGTGAAGGCGGCGTGGTTCGCGCCGCTCGTGAACCACTTGTGGGCGTCGATCACCCACTCGCCGCCCTCGAGCCGCGCCTGCGACTGCATGAGGGTCGGATCCGAGCCGGCGACCTCCGGCTCGGTGAGCCCCACCGAGGGGTAGATCTCGCCCGCCACGAGCGGCTCGAGCCAGCGCGTCTTCTGCTCCGCGGTGCCGAAGCGGTGGAGCATGATCGAGTCCTGCATGGAGAGCGAGCCGACCGCCGCCTGGCCCCAGTGCGAGCGGCCGATGATCTCGTTGAGATAGGTGAAGGCCAGGAAGGGCAGGCCGCCGCCGCCGATCTCGGCGGGATGGCCGAGCGCCCACAGGCCCTCCTCCTTGGCGCGCGCCTTGAGCCGGGCCATCGCGCCGTCGGAGCGGGCGGCGGGCTCCTGCTCCTCGCGCTCGAGCGCGGGCTCGGCGGGGATCACCTCCCCGTCGATGAACTTGCGCATCCGCTCGCGCAGCGCGCGCACCTCGTCGCTGAGTCCCTGGCTGCCCATGATGTCCTCGCGCGTGGGGGAGACGATCGCGGGAGCGTACAGCCGGCTCGCGGGCCGCGCTTCGCTCAGCCGGGGAGCGCGCGGCGGCGGCGCGCGAGCCCCACCAGCACGGCCACCGCCGAGCACGCGGCCGCGAGCGCGCCGGGCTCGGGCACGCGCGTGATCTCGGTGAGGACCAGGTAGGGATGGGGATCGGTGGTGCAGGTTCCCTGCCCGTCGGGGTTGCACTCGTAGTCGGGCGTGACCGGGGTCCCGTCCGGCCAATTGGTGAAATCCCAGTAGAGCAGGAAGGCGTCGTTGATCGCATCGACCACGGTCATCCCGTCGCCGATCACCCGGCCGAAGACGGTGAAGCTCTGGGCGTCGAGGAAGCTGTTGTTCGCGGTGTTGACGAACCAGCCGGTGGTGCCCGAGTCGGGGTTTCCCAAAGCCAGCGGGACGGATACGGTGCCACGGACGTTCGACTGGTTGTACTCGTTGGCGATGGTTGGACACGGCGCCGGGCACACGTTACCGAAGCTCACGCCGTCCCAGGTGATGGCGCCACCCTGGATCACGAAGTTCGGCGCGCTGCGGTGGACGAAGGAGTTGGTATAGGCGCCGGCGTCGACGGTCGCGAGGAAGTGCGCGACGGTGTTCGGTGCCGCGCCGGCGCACTGGGCCGACACCTCCTGGCACAGCTCGACGTCGAAGGCCCCGATCGGCGTCGTGAAGCGCACGACCGGGTTCACGGCGCCGGCAT
This sequence comes from Polyangiaceae bacterium, assembly GCA_035063585.1. Classification (GTDB taxonomy): domain Bacteria; phylum Myxococcota_A; class Polyangia; order Polyangiales; family Polyangiaceae; genus JAPSGB01. The sequence continues at coordinate 22,397 of JAPSGB010000009.1, read as the reverse complement.
CGGGAGCGAGGGCAAGGAAGAGCGTGGCGAGGAGCAGGGGGCGCATGGTCGGGGCGGATCCTAGGTGAGCCCGCACGCCCACGCCCGCCGGGCCGAGGACGAGGAGGAGAGCGAGGATGGAACGAGGGTCGGGGTCCGCGAAGCCGAGCACCCGGGCGCCGACGCTGCGCTTCCTCGGCGCGGCCGGCACCGTGACCGGGAGCCGCTTCCTGATCGACACGCCGCGCGCGCGGGTGCTCGTGGACTGTGGGCTCTTCCAGGGCCTGAAGGAGCTGCGCCTGCGCAACTGGGAGCCGTTCCCGGTCGACCCGCGCAGCCTGCACGCGGTGCTCCTCACCCATGCCCATCTCGATCACTCGGGCTACCTGCCGGCGCTCGTGCGCCAGGGCTTCGCGGGGCCCATCCACTGCACCGCCAACACCGAAGCGCTGGGCCGGATCCTGCTGCCCGACGCGGCCTCGCTGCAGGAAGAGGACGCCGCCTACGCGAACCGCAAGGGCTTCTCGAAGCACGAGCCGGCGCTCCCGCTCTTCACGGGCGAGGACGCCGCGCGCGCGCTGCGCCAGCTCCGCGTCACGCCCTTCGACGTCGAGCAGGAGGTGGCCCCGGGCGTGCGCGCCACCTTCCGGCGGGCGGGGCACATCCTGGGCTCGGCCTGGCTGCGGGTGGCCTTCGACGGCGGCGCGACCGACGCGGTCGTCTTCTCCGGCGATCTCGGCCGGCCGCACCACCCGATCCTGTGTCCCCCCGCGCCCCCGGATCCCTGCGGCACGCTGCTCCTCGAGTCCACCTACGGCGGCCGCCGCCACGACGAGGCCGGCGCCGAGGAGCGGCTCGCGGCGGCGATCGTGCGCACGGCGGAGCGCCGCGGCGCGGTGGTGATCCCGGCCTTCGCGGTCGACCGCACCGAGGTGCTGCTCCTGACCCTGCGCCAGCTCGAGGCCGCCGGACGCATCCCCCACCTTCCCGTCTACGTGGACAGCCCGATGGCGCTGGCGGCGCTGCACGTCTACGAGCGCGCGGCCGTCGCCGGCGACCCCGAGATCCGGCCCGAGCTGCGCCGCCACGATCCCTTCGACCCGCGCGATCTCGTCGAGGCGCGCGAGGTCGAGGAGTCGAAGGCGATCCACGACTCCACGCTCCCCTGCATCATCGTCTCGGCCTCGGGCATGGCGACGGGCGGCCGCGTGCTGCACCACCTCGCGCGGCGCCTGCCGGAGCCGCGCAACAGCGTGGTCCTGGTCGGCTACCAGGCGGCCGGCACGCGCGGGCGGCGGCTGCTCGAGGGGGCGAGCGAGCTGAAGCTGCTCGGCCGCTACGTGCCGGTGCGCGCCGAGGTGGTCGACGCGGGCGGCTTCTCGGTGCACGCCGACGGCGAGGAGCTGCTCGCCTGGGCGCGCCGGCTCCCGGCCCCACCGCGGATCGCCTTTCCGGTGCACGGGGAGCCCGAGGCCGCCGAGGCGCTGCGCCGGGTGCTCGCGGGCGAGCTCGGCTGGAGCGCCGTCGTGCCCCGCCACGGCGAGCGCGTCCGGCTCGATTGAGGCGCCGCCCGGGGTGCGTCGGGCCGCGGCTCAGCGGGGCCGCCGCCACCGCGCGATCGCCAGGAGGCCGAGCCCGGCCGACCCGAAGGCGAGCGTGGAGCCGGGCTCGGGGGCGGCGACGAGCGCCACCTGGTCGATGGCGAGCGTGAAGGCCTGATCGAGGCCGACGAGCGCCTCGGGCGCGTCCGTGCCGAGCTGGAAGTTGCCGACCGCCGCGAAGGCCTGCGCGCAGGGCACGGTCTCCTCGAAGCACGGGGGCACGGTCGTCTCGATCGGGATCGTGATCCGGGTCCAGACGCCCGAGGGCACGGCCACGTCGTCGTTCAGGACGGCGCCCGGGAAGTTGAAGTTCGTCGCGACGCGCAGGTAGAAGGTCAGGGGGACGCCGGTGTCCTGGTACACCCAGGCCGACACCTCGGCGACGCCGCTCGCCAGCCAGTCGCCGGCGAAGGCGCCGCCGCTGGCGCTGGCCGACTCGTTGGCCCGGAAGATCACCGGCCCGCCGCCGTAGGGGTTCGCGAAGCCGAAGTAGCGGAACGCGGTCGCGACGTGGCCCGACCCGTCGGGGCCGCCCGCCTCGTTCCAGGTGAGCGGCGCGTTGCTCCCGTCGACCCAGCCGGCGGCGTCGGCCGCGAAGTCCTCGGTGAACGGAAGCGTCAGCGCGGAGGCGTTCCCCGCGATGCACAGGGCCGCCAGCGCGGCGGCCGCCGAAGCCGATCTCGATCGCATGTGTGGATCTCCAGCGTTGGAGGATGGCGGGCGCGCGTTCGCGTTCAGGCCGGGACGGGCTCGATCGCGCCGAAGCGCGTGTCGAAGGTGGCCTCGTGCCGGAAGTGCACGACGACCTGTTCGTCGGCGCTGCCGTGGAAGAGGGCGTTGTGCCACCAGACGTTGTCGTAGACGGGCCCGCTCGTGAGCACCTCGGCGGAGCCGTCGAGCTGCAGGCAGCGCAGGCGCCCCACCTCGCTGCGGTCGGTGAGGTCGAAGACGTAGAAGACCAGGGCGCAGCGGGGCTCTGCGCGCAGCGCCTCGACGAGCGCCGCCTTCCTCGGGAGCATCGTGGTGATGCTCTCGGGATCGAAGTCGTCGGCGCTGCGGTAGTAGCCCTGCAGGTACTGGATGCCGCGGTCGTAGACGGCGCGCGCGCCCTCGGCGATCCCGGACTCGTAGAGCGCGCGGAGCTCGCGCGTCTTGGCCTCGAGGAGCCGCGGGTGCGGCAGCAGCCCGCAGATCACCGAGCTCGACGCGAAGCCCGCGCCGTCCGGCCGGCGCACGGTCACGAGCGGCGCCGCACCGGCGTGCGGGGCGCCGTGGCGCACCTCCATCGTGTGGCGGCGCAGCGCCACCTGCCACTCGAGCAGCTCGCGCGGCATCGGCTTCGGCTTCGCGGAAGGCCCTCCGAACATGCTCGCTCCTCCTCACAGGCTGCGCAGGGGATCCGCCGGGCCGCGCACGCGCACGGCGACCGCGCCGTCCTCCTTGGTCAGGCGCGCGTCCACGGCGAAGACGTCGCGCAGCGTCTCCTCGCTGAGGATGCGCTCGGGCGGCCCGGCGGCGTAGAGGCGCCCGCGGTGCAGGATCGCGAGCCGGTGGGCGACGCCCGCCGCCTGGCCGAGGTCGTGGAGCGACACCACGAGGGTGAGCCCGCGCTCGCGGTTGAGGCGGGCCAGGATGGCGAGCACCTCCCACTGGTGGCGCAGGTCGAGCGCGGCGGTGGGCTCGTCGAGGAGCAGCAGCTCGGGCTCCTGGGCCAGCACCATCGCGAGCCAGGCCCGGCGCCGCTCGCCGCCGGAGAGGGTCTCGACCGGGCGCGCGCGCAGCTCCAGGAGGTCCATCGCCTGGAGCGCGGCGCGCACGGCCGCGCGGTCGCCGGGCCCGAGCGGCGCGAGCGCGCCGACGTGGGGATGGCGGCCGTTCGCGACCAGCGCCTCGACGCTGAGCCCCTCCGGCACGGCGGGATCCTGCGGCAGGCGGGCGACCCGGCGCGCGAGCCGGCGGCGCGGGAGCGTGTCGATCCGCCGGCCGGCGAAGCGCACCTCGCCGCTGCGCGGGACGAGCTCGCGCGCGAGGCCCGCGAGGAGCGTGCTCTTGCCCGAGCCGTTCGGCCCGACGAGCGCCACGATCTCGCCCGGGAAGACCGCGAGCGAGACGTCGCGCAGGGCGTCGCGCTCGGCCTGCGGGTGGCGCAGGAAGAGGCGCCGCCCCTCGAGCAGGGGCGCCGTCACGGAAGCCTCCGCCACAGGACGAAGAGGAAGTAGGGCCCCCCGAGCAGTGCCATCAGCGCGCCGACCGGGAGCTCGATCGGGGCGGTCGCGGTGCGGGCCGCGGCGTCGGCGAGCAGCACCAGCGCGGCGCCGCCGAGCGCGCTCGCCGGGAGCAGCGCCCGGTGCTGCGGGCCCACGAGCAGGCGCAGCCCGTTCGGCACGACGAGCCCGACGAAGCCGACGAGGCCCGCCACCGACACGGCCGCCGCCGCCAGCCAGGCCGCGAGCGCCGCGGCCAGGAAGCGCGCGCGCCGGACCGCCACGCCGAGGCCGCCGGCCGTGGCGTCGTCGAGCAGCAGCACGTCGAGCGGGCGGGTGGCCAGGGCTGCGGCGCCGAGCCCGAGCGCGGCCGGCAGCGCCACGAGCGCGGCCTCGTTCCAGCCGCGGCCGTTCAGCGAGCCCACCAGGAAGGCGGTGAAGGCGGGCGCGCGGTCGGCGTAGAGGAAGCTCAGGAGCGCGATCCCCGCGAAGCCGACCGCCTGCACCGCGACGCCCGAGAGCACGAGCCGCAGGGGCCCGCTGCGCAGGTCGCCGTGGCGGAAGCCGAGCGCCATCACGAGCGCCACCGCGGCGAGGCCGCCGGCAAAGGCGAGCGGCGGCACCAGGAGCGGCAGGTGCGGGAAGAAGAGGATCGCGGCGAGGGCCGCGACGCCGGCCCCGGCCGTGACCCCCACGATGCTCGCGTCGGCCAGCGGGTTGCGGAGCGCCGTCTGGAGCACCGCGCCCGCGACCGCGAGCGACGCGCCGACCGCCATCCCGCAGGCGATGCGCGGCAGCCGCACGTCGCGCAGCGCCGGGGGCAGCTCGAGGTCGTGGCGCAGCGCGGCGCGCACGAGATCGAGGTAGGCCACCTCGACCGCGCCGAGGCGCAGCGCGAGCGCCGCCGCGGCGACGAGCGCGAGGGCGAGCAGGGCCGTCCAGCCCCGGGCGCCAGCCGCTGCGATGCGCCGCACCCGCCTGCCCAGCGCGAGCGCGCTCACTCGCGCGCCCCCACGCCGTGCCCTCCGGTCATCGCGCTGTGCCCTCCGGTCGTCGCGCCGTGCCCTCGGGCACCGCTCGCCAGCGCGACCAGCTCCTCGGCGGCACGCGTGAGGTCGAGCCCGGGGTTGGCGGCGAACAGGTCCGGATCGAGCGCGTGGACGCCGCGCGCGGCGCGCTCGCGCAGGCCGCTCCAGGGCCCGCCCGCGGCGGTGCGGCGGACGAACGAAGCCTCGATCGCGCGCGGATCGCCGTGGGCGACGAGCAGCACCAGCTCCGGCCGCAGGCCGGCCAGCACCTCGTCCGAGAGCGACACCAGACCCGGGAAGCGCTCGTTGCCGCCCGGCACGTCGCCCACGTTCGCGAGCGCAAGGCGCGCGAGCAGGTCGCCGAGCCAGGTGCGCTCGGTGAAGACCAGGAACGAGCCTGGTGTGCCGAAGACCGCGAGCGTCGCGAGCGGCTCCGGAAGCGTGAGGGCGGCGAGGCGCGTGCGGACGGCGGCGGTCTCGCGCCGCATCGCCTCCGCTGCGCCCACCGCCGTGCCCACCTCTTCGAGCCCGGCGAGCGTCGCCTCGATCGAGCGCGTGTCGAGCAGCAGGACGCGCGCGCCACCGATCGCGAGCTGCGCGGCCCCGGGCGCGTGCAGCACGTCGTCGCCGATCACGAGCGTCGGGCGCGCCTCGGCCAGGCGCTCGAAGCTCGGCGCGTGGGGGTTGCCGAGGTCGGCGACCGCGCCGGCGACGGGCGTGTCCAGGTCGCGCCGCACCACCGCGACCACCTCGAAGGGGCCCTCGATCCGCCCGAGCGCCGCCTGCACGAAGGGGAGCAGGGTGGCGACCCGGGCCGGCGCTTCCGCGGCGGCGGCGGGGCGGGCGGTGGCGGCGAGGCCCAGGGCGATCGCGAGCAGGCCGGAGGTGCGCCGGGCGGTCCACGGGCTGCGAGGAGCCGGACGGGCGGTGGGGATGGGGCCAGCCATGCGAGCCTCGCTCCGGGACCCGCGGGTCCTCGAGCCGGTGGTCTGCTCGGGCTGGCTGGCGCGGGGCGCCTGCTGGCGGGCGGACCCTAGTCGAGAAGAAATTGAAAGTCAATTTCATTCCTGGTATACAGCCCCTCGCGCTCGGTCCTCGCTCGCCGCCAGCCACCGGCCAGCCCACGGGTCCGGAACGACGCGCCAACGCCCGTCCCCTGGCCGGGTGGAGAGCATGGTGGGCAGGTGGCTGGCCGGAGCGCTCGTGGTCGGGAGCTGCGTCCTCGCGGGCGCCGCGGCGAGGGCGCAGTCGAACTCCACACCGGCCGCTCGCGATGCCCTGACCGTGTACCGCGCCGACGAGATCCTGGTCGAGGAGGACCCGGACGTGCCGCCGCCCACCGAGGTCTTCACCGACACCCCGGTCGAGCGGGAGGTGCTCCCGCGCGCGGAGGTGGAGCGGCGCCCGGGCACCAGCGCGGCCGACCTCCTGCGAACACTTCCGGGCGTACGCCAGCAGCAGCGCATCCAGGGCGAGGAGGCGGCGGTCTCGATCGAGGGCCTGCCCCCCGAGTTCACGCGCGGGCTCGTGGACGGCGAGCGCTACACCGGCGAGATCGGCGCGGTCGACGACTTCCACACGCTCCCGCTCTTCGACGCCGAGCGGATGGCGGTGCTGCGGGGCGCCCAGTCGCTCCGCTACGGATCCGACGCCGCGGGTGGGGTGGTGCGCATCGACACCCCGGATCCGCCGCGCAACGGCCTGCACGGCCGCTTCGAAGGCGGCTACGGCGGCTCGAACTGGGTCTACGGCGCGGGCTCGGCCGGCTGGGGCAACGAGCGGGCCGGCGCCTGGCTGCGCTTCGTGAACGACGAGATCGACGGCTTCGACACCCCGGGCGACCACGTGCCCGAGGCCGTCGGCAAGCAGGCGCAGCGGGTCTCGCGCGACGTCTACGGCAAGCTGCGCGTAGATCCGCTCGCGGGGCTCGGGCTCCTCACCCGCTTCGGCTGGCGCAGCGACGACGAGTCGGGCCTCTCGGGCGAATCGGGCGTCGGCGATCGCGAGGAGCGGCGCTGGTTCGTGGGGCAGCACGGCGAGTGGGCGATCGCCGAGACGACGCGTCTCGTCGCCAGCCTCACCTGGTACGACAACGAGCTGCGCAGCGACGTCGGCCGCAGCTTCGACCTGCGCGAGCGCGAGCCCTCGGGGCGCCTGGCGCTCGAGCATCTCTTCGAGACCGGCCCCGCGAGCCACGGCCTGACCGTCGGCTTCGACGCCTTCGCGCCCCGCCTCGACCTCCGCGACGAGCCCTTCGAGAGCGAGGTCGGGGACCCTCTCGTCGCGTCCGGCGACGTCGACGAGGGGCAGGCCTTCGGCGGCCTCTACGCGATCCTCGAGAGCGATCTCACGAGCTGGCTGCGGATCGAGGGCGGCGCCCGCGCGCAGCTCCACAGCGACTACGCGCCCGAGCTGCTCCCGCAGGTGGCCGTGCTCGTGACGCCCTGGCAGCCCGACGAGGAGCGCTTCCTGCGCCTGCGCGCCTCGTTCGGCATGGGCTATCGCACCCCGTCGCTGCGCGACCTCTACCAGCCGCCGGTCTTCCAGGACGCCGGCTACTTCCTCTCGGGCAGCCCCACGCTCGTGCCCGAGCACGTGCGTTCCGCGCGCGTGGGCTTCGAGGCCGTCCCGGTGGCGGCCCTCACCGTCTCCGCCACCGCCTTCTCCAACCACCTCGACGACCACATCCGCTCGGTGCTGTGCAGCGACCCCGGCCTGTGCGCCGGGGACGGCACGATCCTGACCGGCTACCGGGAGCGCCCGCCGCTCACGCCCGCGCAGGAGCTGCTCTGCCAGCGCAACCCGGGCCTCGGCATCTGCGACCGCTCGCCGATCCCCCAGCGCAGCCCCCTCTACGTCAAGACGAATCTCGACGAGGTGGAGACGCGCGGCGTCGAGAGCCGCGTGCGGCTGCGGCCCCTCCGCGGGGTCGAGCTCGGAGCGGCGTGGACCTATCTCCAGACCGAGGTGAGCGACACCACCTGCCCGCTCGAGGAGCTCCCGAACGAGCCGCACCACGTGGTCGACCTGCTGGCCGGCTTCGAGCTCCCGCGCGCGCGCACGCGCGTGACCGCCCTCGGGCGCTGGCGGGGCGAGGCGCTGACCGAGACCACCGGCACCGGCTCGTGCAGCTTCGCCTCGCTCGAGGCGTCGGACCCCTCCTTCACGCTCGACCTGCGCCTGGTCCAGCCGCTCGGAGAGACGCCCTTCGAGCTCTACGCGGACCTCTTCAACCTGACCGACGAGCGCATCGTCGATTCCTACGTCGTGCGCGGCCGCACCTGGTTCGTGGGCCTGCGAGGGAGGTTCTGATGCGCTTCGGAGCGCGTGCCGGGCGCGCCGTCGCGTTCGCCCTGCTCCTCGCGGCGGGCCCGGCGGCCGCGCGGGTCGTCGAGCTGCCCGTTGCCGCCGACGTCGCTCCCTACGAGGGCATGCCCGCCACGCTCCGCGGCGCGAACCCGCTGCTCTGGGCGGTGGGCGTCACCGACCCGAGCGGGCACGACTTCGAGACCTTCCTGCGCTTCGACCTGCCGCCGGACCTCGTCGGGCCGGGCGAGACGGTGGGCCTCGCGCTGCTCGCCCTCACCTACGCGCTCGACAGCGCGCCCCAGGGCTCGGGCTCCGACGTGCCCGGCACCCTCGAGTGCCGGGAGGTGCTCACGCCCTGGGCCGAGGACGCGGTGAGCTGGAACGCGAGGCCGAGCTACGGGCCGCCGCTCGCGGTGGTGGAGGGCATCACCGGGCTCGGGCCGGTGCTCTGCGACCTGAGCGCCCTCGTCGCCGACCAGGCAGCAGGCATCCGGGAGAACCACGGCTTCGCGCTCACCAACCCGACGGCGCGGCTCATGGGCTTCTACGCGCGCGAAGCGCAGGTGGACCCGGGCTTGCAGCCCGCCCTGATCGTCGAGCTGGTGCCGGTCCCCGAGGCCGGCCGCGGCGCCGCGGGGGCTGCCGCTGCGCTCGGGCTGGCGGTGCGGGCGCGGCGGCGAAGGAGCGGAGGCCTCCGATGAACGCGAGGCCCCCGCGAGAGGACGACCGGAGGAACGACATGCAGGAGGACCCGTGCGGAGAGGAGCGCTCCGTCTCGTCGAGCGTGCAGACGATCCCGTCCCGTACGTTGCTCGGCGAGCGCGGCTTGCTGCGCATCGAGCACGACGGCGAGTTCTACACGCTGCGGCTGACGCGCAACAACCGCTTGATCCTGACCAAGTAGTCGCGCTCCTGCTGCCGCCGCGGGAGCCCCCGCGGCACGGGCGCTGGCTGCTCCTCGCGACCGCGGTGCACGCGGCGGTCCTGCTCGCCCTGGTGGCGGCCTCCGGGCCCGGGCGCGTCGAGCCGGAGCGGATCGTGCGCGTGCAGCTCCTGCCGGACGTCGCGGAGGCCGCACCGGGGCCGAAGGCGCCGGCGGTCGCGGCTTCGCAGCCGGCGCCGCGCCCGCTTCCGCCCGCGCGCCCGAAGGCCGTGGCGAAGCCGCCGGCGCCGAAGCCCGCCCCGAAGGCGCCGGCGCCGAAGCTCCCGGCCCGGAAGCCGGTCGCCCGTGCGGCCGTCGCGCCCGTGCCGACACCGGACCCGGTCGCGTCCGTCCCGGAAGAGGCGATGGACGCCGCGCCCGCGGAGGCGATGGACGGCGCGCCTGCCGAGGCGCAGGCCGGCCGCGGCGTGGCCGCGGTCTCGAGCGCACCGCCGGGCGGAGCGGGCGGCCGCGGCCCGGGCGGTGGCAACGAGCTTGCCGCCTACGTAGCGCACGTGCGTGCCCTGCTCGCGCGGGAGCAGCGCTACCCGGCGCTCGCCCGCCGGCGCGGGCTCGAGGGCGAGGTCCTGCTGCGGCTCCGGATCGGCGCCGACGGACGGGTCGAGGACGCGCATGCCGAGGGCGCCGCGCCGCAGCTCTTCGCGCGCAGCGCGATCGACGCGATCGAGCGGGTGGGGCGCCTCCCGGCCCCGCCGTCGGGCGCCCTCTCGATCGAGGTGCCGATGCGCTTCCGGCTCGAGGAGGACTGAAGCCGAGGAGGGCCCGAAGCGGGAGGGCCGGCGAGCGGTTCCCCTGCCTCCGCGGGAGCGGTCCTTGACGGGGCTCGCACCGACTGGGTAGAGTGCGCGCGGAAATTGAAAATCGTTTTCAAGTCTTGCTTCGAGGCTTGGAGAGCCCGGGCCTGCTGCGCCCGGGCACCCAGGGAGGGACGGCTCCGGCGATGCGCGTCGATGCCGTGGACGGGGCGCGATCGGACGGGGGAGCCGAGCTCGGCTCCTGCCGCTGCCATTGCGGCAGCCAGCTCGCGCGCCTCGTCCCGGGCGGCGTCGAGATCAAGTGCCGGCGCTGCAAGCGGACCCAGGTGATCCCGCTCGTGGATGCCCGCGTCGCCGCTCCCTCCCCGGTCCGGCATCACAACCAGAGGCCAGAGGTCGCGAACCCCGAGCCCGCCACATCTCGACGAGGTCGAGGCGGAGGGGCGGCATGCGGGGATGGAAGGGCGCGACCGGGGCCCTGGTGACGTCGCTGGCGCTGGCCGTGACGGCGGCGGCAGCGGGCGACGACGAGGCGCTGGCGCGCCAGGACCGGATCGACGAGCTCGAGCGGAAGGTCGAGGTGTTGACCGAGGAGCTGGCCAAGATGCGCAGCGAGCAGGCCGTGCCCGAGGAGCGCCCGCTCGAGGGCTACCAGGGCCTGGGCCCGGCCGCCTCGAAGGTGTACGGGATCGCGCGTGGCATCTCGCTCGGCGGCTACGCCGAGGGCTTCTATCGCCACTACGCGAAGGACGACTCCACGAGCGACGTCGACCGCGCCGACATGCTGCGCGCGGTGCTCTACGTCGGGTACAAGTTCACCGACAAGCTGGTCTTCAACTCCGAGATCGAGTTCGAGCACGCCAAGACCGACGAGAACCTGGACGGCCAGGCCGGCGAGGTGGCGGTCGAGTTCGCCGCGCTCGACTGGATGTTCCGGGACTGGGCGAACCTGCGCACGGGCCTCGTGCTGGTGCCGATGGGCTTCGTCAACGAGGTGCACGAGCCGCCCTTCTTCCACGGCGTGTCGCGGCCCGAGGTCGAGCAGCGCATCATCCCGACCACCTGGCGCGAGAACGGCATCGGTGTGTACGGCACGATCGGCGAGCAGCTCGAGTACCGCAGCTACGTGGTGACCGGCCTCGACGCGAAGGGGATCACGCCGAAGAACCTGCGCGACGCGCGCGCGAACGGCAACCGCGCGCGGGCCGAGGACCTGGCCGGCGTGCTGCGCGTGGACTGGACGCCTCCGTGGCTCGAGGGCGGCCTGCTGGGCGGCTCGGTCTACTACGGCGGGATCGACCAGCAGCGCGCCGGTTACCCCGACGCGGACCTCACCCTGTGGGAGGCGCACGCCGAGTACCGGCGCTGGGGCCTCGAGCTGCGCGCGCTCGTGGCCCAGGCCCTGATCGACGACGCCGGCGATCTCACGCTCGCGCTGCGCGACCAGGGCGAGCTCTCGGGCAGCCAGGCGATCGCCGAGGACTGGCTCGGCTTCTACGTCGAGGCGGCCTACGACGTGATGCCCTGGATCGCGCCGGACAGCGGCTTCTACCTGGCGCCCTTCCTCCGCTACGAGTGGTTCGACACGCAGTACGGGATGCCCTCGGGCTTCGAGCAGGACGGGACCAAGGACATCCGGCTGGTCACGCCGGGGATCGGCTTCAAGCCCCATCCCAACGTGATCTTCAAGCTCGACTACCGCGACTTCCACGCGGACCAGGGCGAGATCGCCGACGAGGTGCAGCTTGGCTTCGGTGTGGCGTTCTAGGGCGGCGGCTGCGGCGGCGTGCGCGCTGGCGTGGGCCAGCGCGGCGCCGGTGGCGGCCGAGGTGCTGATGAGCCAGCAGGAGGCCCTCGCCTGGGCCTTCCCCGACGCGGACACCGTCGATGCCCAGAGCTTCGTGCTGACCGACGACCAGGTGCGCCGCGTCGAGGAGCTGGCGCGCGCGAAGCTCGATTCGAAGCTCGTGCGCCTGTTCACGGCGACCAAGGACGGTGCCGTCCAGGGCTACGCCTTCATCGACCAGCACACCGTGCGCACGCTGCCCGAGGCCTTCCTGGTCGTCCTCGCGCCCGACGGCAGCGTGCGGCGGCTGCGCGTGCTGGCCTTCTACGAGCCGCCCGAGTACCGGCCGCCGGAGCGCTGGCTCCACCAGTTCGAGGGCAAGACCGCCGAGGCCCCCCTGCGCCTGCAGCGCGACGTGCACGGCATCGCCGGCTCGACGCTCTCCTCGCAGGCCGTCACGGGCGGGGTGCGCCGCTCCCTCGGCCTCTACCAGGTCCTGGTCCGCCAGGGCGGCTGACGCGGAGCCTCCCGGGGCGCGTTGACCCGGTCGCGGCGAAGCGCGAGGCTGCGCCACGGCCTGCGCGGGCGGTCGCTGCCCGCGCAGCGAGCCGAAGGGCGGGTGGAGTCCATGCGATTCGTGATCACCGGCGAGTGGAGCCGCAACCGGCTGCTCCAGACCATCGTCGTGCTCTACTGCCTCTACGTGGCGCTGCTCTGGGTCACGAACGCGCTGCTCTACTTCCAGAAGATGTCGCTCGCCCCGACGTCGGTGGTGCACTACTACCTGGGCTCCGAGGAGGCCTTCCTCCAGCCGCGCTCCTTCCAGGGCCTGCTCGAGATCTCGCACTTCCACCTGTTCGCGATGGGCATGCTGCTGCTCGTGATGACGCACCTGATGCTCTTCGTGCCGCTCGCCGGCCGGGCGAAGGCGTGGCTGATCGCGCTCCCCTTCGCGGCGGCGCTCCTCGACGAGGGCGCCGGCTGGGGCGTGCGCTTCGTCGACCCCGCCTTCGCGTGGCTCAAGATCACGGGCTTCCTCGCGCTGCAGGCGAGCCTCGCGGCGCTGGTGGGGTGCTCCCTGTGGGCGGTGTTTCGCGGCAGCTCCGCCGCCACCCGCGACTGACCGGGCGCGCGGCGGCGCTCGCGCTGGCGGCGATCCTGGCCGGCTGCGCGTCGCGCACCACTGCCCCACCGGCTCCCGCGCCGCCGGCCACCGCGCCCGCGGCCGATGCGCCCGCGGCCACCGGGGCCGCACCGGCGCTCGTCTCCGACGGCCGCTACGCGATGGGGACCGTGCTCGAGATCACGGTCGCCGCCGCCGACCCGGCGAGCGGGCGGGCGGCCATCGAGCGCGCCTTCGCCGAGGCCGCGCGCCTCGAGCCCCTGCTCAGCAACTGGGATCCCGAGGGCGCGCTCGCGCGCTTCGAGGCGGCCGCCGGCCGCGGCCCGCAGCGGGTGGACCCGGAGCTGGCACGGGTGCTGGCGGCGTCGGTCGCGCTCACGCGCCGCACGCGGGGCGCCTTCGACGTGACGGTCGGCCCGCTGGTGCGCCTGTGGCGCACGGCCGCCGAGCGCGGGCGCCTGCCGTCGCGCGCCGAGCGCGCGCGCGCCCGCGCGCGGGTGGGCGCGGAGGGCCTGCGCGTGGACGTCGAGGCCGGCACCGCCGAGCTCGTGCACGCGGGCGCCTCGGTCGAGCTCGGCGGGATCGCCAAGGGCTGGGCGCTCGACCGCATGGCCGGGATCCTCCGCGCGGCCGGCATCGGTGCTGCGCTCCTCTCCTTCGGGCAGAGCAGCCTGTGGGCGATCGGCGCGCCGCCCGCGGAGCCGGGCTGGCGGCTCCTGGTGCGCGATCCCGACGGCGGCTACGCGGGCACGATGACCCTGCGCGACCGCGCGGTCTCGGTGTCGGGCAGCCTCGGCCAGTCGGTCGAGATCGGCGGGCGCCGCTACGGGCACGTCCTCGACCCGCGCAGCGGCGAGCCGCTCGTGCGCGCCGCGCAGGCGGTCGTGCTCGCACCGGACGCCACCTCGGCGGAGGCCTTCTCGAAGGCGCTCCTGGTGCTGGAGCCCGCGGAGGGCATGCGGCTGCTCGAGGCCGAGCCCGGCTGCGAGGCGCTCCTGCTCCTCGGCGGCGGGCACCGCCGGGAGACGAGCGGCTGGCAGGCGGCCTCGGGCTTCGTGCCCCTCTCACTCGACCGCGTCCGGTAGCCCGTTCCCGTTCGCGTCGGTGGCCGGCGCGGACCGCACCGCCGCGACGGCGTCGAGGTCGAAGCCGGCGTTGGTGGGCCCGTAGGGGTCCCCGGTCGCGAAGGCGGGGTCGCGGATCCGCACGTAGCGTGCCCAGCCGAGTCCGACCGCGGTGAGGTCGAAGGAGTCGCCCCCGGAGCCGTCGAGCTCGGGCGGCGGCTCGCTCGGCAGACCGATCAGGGCGGCGAGCGGCACGGTGGTCGGGATCGAGGCGTGCGGCGTCTCGGGCTGGCTCGCGTTCGCGAGCACGGGCATGCGCCCCGCGCAGCCCGGGTAGATCAGGCCCGCACCGGGATCCACGACGAGCTGGCAGGGGAATTCGTGCCACACGACCCCGTCCTGGCTCACGCCGACGATGCCGGGATCCGCGAACACGCGCTCGATCACGAGCGTGGCCGGGTTCTCGGCCAGGAACGCGTTCTCGAAGACCGTGAAATCGACGCCCGGCCCGTCGACGATCACGTTGTCGGTGAACTGCAGCACCATCGAGCCCCCGAAGCCGAGCGAGAACACGTCGGAGGTGGCGCCCTGGAGCAGGCCGGCTCCGTGCGGCGGCCCGAGCACGATGCCCGGCAGGAAGCTCGGGCTCGGGAAGCCGCCGTAGGTGCCGACCTGGTAGGAGACCAGCGCGTCGGCGTAGGGGTCTCCCACGGTCTCGAAGGGGACCGTCAGGCTGGTGAATGCTCCGCCCGGGAGCTGCACGCGCAGCTCGAGCGTGTTGGCGCCGGGCAGGACGAGTCCGTCCCAGATCCGGCTCGCCTGCACCGTGCGCCAGCCGTCCACCGGCGGGCCGACGCTGAACAGCGACGTCACGTCGGTGCCACCGAGACGCACCTCGAGCGTCGAGACCAGCGCGTTCGCGTCGAGGCGCAGCTCGACGTCGAGGGGCATCCAGGTGACCTCCTCGTTGCGCTGGGGCGTCACGAGCTGGAAGTGCTGGACGGTCGGCTGGCAGGTCGCTCCGATCGCGAGGATCGGGACGAGCCGCGCCAGCCAGCGTCGCGCGCGCGCGCCCGGAACGAGTCCCCCGCGCATCACGAGGTCCTCCGCGCGCGCTGCACGAGCAGCACCAGACCTGCGCCGAGGAAGGGGAGCGCCGCCGGTGCCGGCACCGGCGTGAGCCGGTACACCGAGGCCGTCCCGGGGAAGCCGCCGTCGAGCACCCAGATCGAGCCGCCCGCGCTGAACAGGCCCGTCGCGAAGCCGAAGCCCGTCGCGACCGTCGTCGTCGCACCGGTCGTGGGGTCGATGCGCACGAGCGACCCGCCGGCCGTGGCGAGCAGGGTGCCGTCGCCCGCCAGCTCGAGGTCGTACTGGCCCGGCAGGCCGGAGGCCAGGAGCGAGGCCGCGCCGGTGCCGGGCAGGGCCACCGCCGAGACGCTGCCGTCCGGCTCGAACTGCGCGTCGTAGGCAACCGCGCCGAACCAGAGCGTCGCGCCGTCGGTGGCGAGGCCGGCGGCGTAGCCGGAGGTGGCGTGGAGCGCCGTCACGCTGCCGCTCGTGAGCGCGATGCGCTGCACCTGGTTCGCGACCGAGTCCGTGGCGAGGAGCGTCTGGCCGCTCGGGTCGGCCGGGTCGAGCTCGATGTCGCCGATCCCCGGCAGCGCGCCCGCCGGCAGGAGCTCGCTGCCGAGCGCGGCGACCGGCACCGGGAAGGCGCCGAGCGGCGCCGCGATCGCGTAGACCGTGTCGCCGGTCGTCGCGTAGGGGGCCTCGAGGGCGTTGTCGGTGACGAGCAGACGGTCGTTGGCGGCGTCGTAGGCGATCCCGCCGAGGCCCTGGAAGCCCTGCGCGACGACCGTCGTGCCGCCCGCGTCGATGCGCACGATCGACTGCGCGCCGCCCACGAAGCCGGGCCCGGCCCCGACGAAGAGCGCGTCGCCCACCACCACGACGTCGCCTGCCGCGAAGTCGGGCAGCGCGATCTCGCTGACGGTGTAGCCGGGCGCGATCGGCACCGCGCGCGCTGCCGGTGCAGCCAGTGCGAGAGCGGCTGCCGCCGCCATCCCGGTCGTCCATCGGTTCCGCGTCATCGGGGATCCTCCTCCTGCTGCTGCGATCGGCGCTGCCGGCGCGGCCGCGCACGGTGCGCAGCGAGCGTCGAGAGCGCGAGGGAAGCCGCCGCGCCGAGCGCGGTGGGGGCGGGCTCGGGCACGGGCACCTCGACCCGGCAGACCAGGCCCTCGGGCTGGCCGACCAGGATGGCAGCCTGGGTGCGGCTGCTCGGGTCGGTGAAGACGCGCAGCGCGCCGAGCGCCTGCGCCTGCCCGAGCGAGGCGGGGCCCACGGGCGCCGCGACCTTCGTCGTCTCCTCCACCGAGAAGCGCGCGCGCGCGAGCGGCGCGGGGCCGGCCGGCGTGGGGATCCGGATCCGCGTGATCGTTCCGTCACAGAAGTCGGTCGCGTAGGCGTCCCGGGTGCTGCCGAACTCGACGCCCACGACGAAGCCCGGGCAGGTCTCCGGCGGCGCGCCGTTCGCGATCCCGGGCAGGACGAGCGGGTGGCCGGCGTCGAAGATCGCCGCCGCGGGGCGGCCCTCCGCGCCGTCGAGGACGAGGTAGGGTGCGTCCGGCGCGAGCGCGTCGAGGGGGGCCAGGTCGGCGGCGTAGACGTGGCGGGCGAGGGCGGAGCCGATCAGCGCGACCCGGCCGCTCGGATCGATGCCGAGGCGCTCGAAGGCGAGCGCCGCGAGCCCGAGCGGGATCGTGGCGACGACCCGGAGCTGCGTCGCGTCGATCACGTCGATCGCGGCCTCGCTGAGGGCCACGCCCCCGGCCTCGCGGTAGGGGGTGCCGGGATCGTCGCTGACGAGGCCGAGGGCGCCGCTCGCGCCGACCAGCACGAGTTCGCGCCCGTGCGGCGTCGTGTAGGCCGTCGCGTGGGTGGGGTTGAAGGCGCTCGTGCGCAGGACGGGGGTCGTCGGGTGCGGCGCGGCGGCGAGCGGCGCGTCGCCGAGCTCGTAGACGAGCACGGTACCGGGCAGGAACTGGGGCGCGAGCGTGCCGGCGCCGGCGCCGAGGTTCGAGCTGGTGACGAAGAGCCG
This sequence comes from Polyangiaceae bacterium, assembly GCA_035063585.1. GTDB lineage: Bacteria > Myxococcota_A > Polyangia > Polyangiales > Polyangiaceae > JAPSGB01. The sequence continues at coordinate 5,502 of JAPSGB010000009.1, read as the reverse complement.
GCCCGCCGCGACCGCCGCGCCGGAGCTGAAGTTCGTGTAGAAGCTCGGTGCGCCGGCGCCGCAGTCGCTCGCGACCGGCACCCCCTTCGAGTCGAGCGTTCCGGGCGGGAGGGCGACGCACATGCGCGTCGAGAGCGCGGCGCGGGTGGCGCTCGTGCCGGGGGGCGGGAGGAGCGGGAAGACGCCCGCCGCGAAGCCGGCCGGGGTCGAGACCGTCCCGTTGCGCAGGGTCCCCGCGAGCGGGTCCAGGAAGGCCACGGTCTCGCAGGTGCTCGTCGTGACCAGGGCCAGGGCCGGGCTCGCGACCGTGACGCCGTCGAGGATCGGGTAGCGGTTCGCGCTGCACCCGTTGGCCGACGCGATCGCGGGGCGCAGGTCGAAGAGGTTGCCCGGGGCGGTGGGGGTGGGCGGCGTGGTCCCGAGGTCGACCGGGCGCACGATCGCCATGTTCTCGGAGTTCGCGACGAGGCCGAGGGCGCTGGTCGCGTCGATCCAGTCGAGACCCGGCGGGAAGGGGCCCGGCAGCGAGATGCAGCGCGGGTCCGAGGAGCCGACGATGATCGCGGCGTGCGCCGGAAGCAGCCCGAGCAGCAGCGCCGCGCAGGCCGTGGCTGCGAGAAGTCTCCGCGCGGGTTCCCTCACCAGTGGCCCTCCAGGTGCACGAGCCAGGTCCGGCCCGGCTGCGGGAAGTACTCGGCGTCGCGCACGAGCTCGTCGCTCAGGTTCGCCACCTCGAAGCCGAGCCGGAGCGAGTCGAGCGGCAGGCGCTCGCGCAGGCGCGGCAGGTGCGCGAGGTCCACCCAGAGCGTGGCGTCCCAGGTGGTGCGCTCCGGGAGCAGGGTGCTCCCGGTCGGGGTCACCGGGATCTCGGACACCTCCTGCCGCTCGACGATCACGCGCGCCGCGCCCGAGGGCGGGCCGACCGCGAGCCGCAGGTTCGTCTCGCGCTCCGCCCGGCCGGGGAGCGGCGTGCCGGTCGCGTCGAGCTCGGTGTCGAGGCGGGTGTGGTTGGCCGAGAGCTCGACCCAGTCGAAGAGGCGCAGGGAGCCCGTGAGCTCCCAGCCCTTGGCGGAGGCCGGTCCCGTGTTGTGCGGCTCGACGAGCGAGGGGCTCACGAGCACCCACACGATCGAATCGTCGATGTCGCGGTGGAACCAGACGGCCTCGAGGCGCAGGGCGGAGAGGGGTCCGAGCCGGTCCCAGGCCAGCTCGACGCCGACGTCGCCGTCGGTGGACTCCTCGGGCGCGAGGCCCGGGTTGCCGCGCAGGAAGCCCTGGTCCGGGAAGTAGAGCTCGTCGAAGCTCGGTGCGCGGTAGGCGCGCTCCAGGTTCGCGCGCAGGCGCAGGCCCGGGAGCGGCTCGACGAGCAGGCCCGCGCGCGGGATCCAGCGCCCGCCGAAGCCCTCGGTGTCCTCCCAGCGCAGGGCCGGGGCGAGCCGCACGCGGCCCTCGAGCAGGGAGAGGTCGTCCTGCACGAGCCACGCGAAGGTCTCGCGGCTCGGATCGCCGAAGTCGGGCGCGTCGAGCGCGTCGCGGCGGTGCTCGAGCGAGGCCGACACGCGCTGGTGGAGCGGCCCGAGGTCGTGCTCGGCGTCGAGGCCGCCGCGCAGGGTGAGGGTCGCGTTGCGGTCGTCGACGTCGACCGCGCGGCCCAGGCGGGCCACGGGCTCGGGATCGCGGAAGCGCTGGCGTTCCCAGAGGTGCGCGAGCTCGAGCCGCGCGCCCACGGGCGTGCCGCCGATCTCGGCGGCGTCGAGGCGGGCGAGCGCGAGATGGCGGACGCTCCGCTCGTGCGCCTCGGCGCGCTGGCCGGCCTGGGCATTGCTGCCGTCGTCGAGGCCGGGGACGCCGCGCGACTGGTAGAAGAGGTGATCGCGCACGGTGAGCTGGGCGTGCTCGCCGAAGCTGCGCGCGAGGGTCGCGAGCGTGGCGTGGCGCTCGGCCTCGTTGTTGATGCGCTCGGCGCGCTCGGGCACCGGGAGGACCAGGCCGAAGCCGGTCAGGCGCGGCAGGCGGTCGAACTCCCAGTCGCCGTCGGTGCGGAAGCCGTCGTAGCCGAGCGCGTAGTCGAAGCCCGCCGCCGTCCCGGTGCGGGTGAGGGATCCCTGCCAGGTGTCGTAGGCGCCGCGGGTGCCCGTCGAGCGCGTGCGGCTCGGGCCTCCCGGGCGCAGCGGCACGAGATCGACGACGCCGCCGATCGCGTTGCTCCCGGCCTGCGCCGAGCCGCCGCCGCGCGCGACCTCGATGCGGTCGAGGAACGCGAGCGGCACGGTCGAGGGGTCGGCGTGGCCGGACTGGGCGGTGTCGAGGCGGATGCCGTCGAAGGCGACGACCACCTGGCTCGCGGTCGAGCCGCGGATCGAGACCTCCGTCGGCGCGCCGGGGCCGCCGAAGCGGCGCAGCTGCACGCCGGGCGCGCGGCCGAGGAGCTCGTCGGTGGTGGTGGCCTCGCCGTCGTAGTCGGCGGCGCGCAGGACGGTCGTGAAGGCGGTGGGGTCGTCGGGGAGCGGGCTCGGGCGCGCGCCGCCGCGGGCCACGATCTCGCGCAGGCGGCGCAGGACCGAAGCGGGCGGCGGGACGGCCGGAAGGGCGCGACCGTCGGGAGGCTGGGCGCCGGGCGTCTCCGCGCCGGGGTCCTGCGCGACGGCGTCCTGCGTCCCGCGCTCTTGCGCGGCGGCCGGCGCGACGAGCAGGAGGCCGCCCGCCGCGAGCGTCGCGAGTGTGCCCGCGCGCCATCCGTTCCGTGCCGGTCCGACCGCTGCGACCATCGCCTCCCCGCCGCGCCGACCTCGAGCGCCAGTGGGTCGTGCCGGCGGCGATGCGCCGGCCCGTCGGTGGTCGAGCCGTTCCGGTGCGAGGCGGGGAGCGCCGCAGGGGCTGCGGCGCCGCCGTCCCCTTCGGCACCGGAAGAGGATCGAGCCACGGTCGCGGAGGGCCGGTCTTCTGGCTTCCGGATCGTCCGTTCGCGGAGCCTTCCCGGCGCTCGCGCGCCAGTGGCGTCGTTCCGCGTCCGTCCCCGGTCACAGCGACGGGCTCGCGTCGGATTCGCACCGACTTCCCGCAGGCCCTGGCGGCGACTCCGTGCCGCCGCCCGGATCCTGCTCCCGGCTCCGGCCGCTGGGCGCGTGCCGGGAGTCACCATCCGCGTTCATTCGGTTGTCGTGCGCGTATACCACTGCCCGTCGCCGCACGTCAAGGCGCGGGGACAGACCCGGCGATCCGGCGATTCTCAGGGAGAATCGCCGGATCGCCGGGTCTGTCCCCCTGCCACCTCGATCAGGGCGGGGCCGGGCTCGGCGAGGGCGCGGGAGAGCTCCTTGGCGAAGGCGTCGGCGTCGGTGACGCGCGTCGCGGGGACGCCGAGGCCGCGGGCGAGCGCGGTCCAGTCGAGCTCGGGGTGGCCGAGGTCGGCGAGCGCGCGCGCGGCGGGCCCCGGGTCGGTGACGCCGGCGCGGGCGAGCTCGATCTGGAGGATCCGGTAGCTGCGGTTCGCGCACACGACGACGACGACGTCGAGTCCCTCGCGTGCCATCGTCCAGAGCGCCTGGAGCGTGTACATGCCCGAGCCGTCCGCCTGGAGCGCGATCACCTTGCGATCGGGGCACGCCACCGCCGCTCCCGCTGCGCACGGGAGCCCCTGGCCGATCGCGCCCCCGGTGAGACCGAGCACCGTGTGCGGGGGCGCGCCCGCCGCCGCCGCGAACCACGGGGCGCTCGAGGTGAGGCCCTCGTCGACGACGATCGCGCCCTCGGGCTGGAGGGCCGCGAGCACCTGCCCGAGCGTCGCGCCGTCGAGTGCGCCCGAGGGCAGGGCGGGGCGCGGGCGCGGCGGGTCGGCGGGCAGGCTCGCCGGCGCGCCGAGCGCATCGGCGAGCGCCTCGAGCGCGCCGACGCCGTCCTCCTCCGGCGCCGCGAGCGCGATCCGCTCGCAGCCCTCGGGCGCGAGCCGGCTCGGCTGGCCGGGGTAGCCGAAGAAGGCCACCGGCTCGCGCGCGCCGCAGAGCACGAGCGCACGCAGCCCGGCGAGCGCCGCCACCGCCTGCTCCGGGAAGTACGGAAGGCGCTCGGTCTCGGGCAGCCCGGCGCCGCGCTCGAGCCGGGCCACGAAGGTGTCGCTCAGGATGCGCGCCCCGCTCGCGGCGCGCACCCGCGCGGCCGCCCGCAGCCCGCGCGCGCCGAGGGCCGCACCGCCGACGAGCAGCGCCACGCGATCCGCGCCGGCACGCAGCAGGCGGGCGGTGGCCTCGACACGGTCCTGCGACACCGGCGCGGGCGCGCTCGTGCGCACCGCCACGGGCGCGCCCTCGACCTCCTCCCACTGGCAGTCGGCCGGAACGATCAGGGTGGCGACCCGCCCGGGAGGCGCGCACGCCGCCTCGAGCGCCGCGGCGGTGTCGGCCGCGACGTCGGCCGGCCGGCGCACCGCGCGCACCCAGCCCGACACCGGGTTGGCGAGCGACACGATGTCCGAGGCGAGCAGCGGATCCGCGCCCAGGTGCCAGCTCGCATGGTCGCCGACCACGACGAGGACCGGCGTCCCGGCGCGCCGCGCGTTGTGCAGGTTCGCAAGCCCGTTGGCGAGGCCCGGCCCGAGGTGCAGCAGCGCGAGGGCCGGGCGCCCGGCCATCCGCGCGTAGCCGTCGGCGGCGCCCGTGCAGACGCCCTCGAAGAGCCCGAGCACCGGACGCACGCCCGGCACGCGGTCGAGCGCCGCGACGAGCGGCATCTCGGTCGTGCCCGGGTTCGCGAAGCACACCTCGACGCCGGCAGCGCGCGCGGTCCGGATCAGGCTGTCGGCCCCGGTCATCGTGATCCCGCCTCCGCGGTGCCGCGGCGGCTGCGGCCCGCACGCAGAGCGAGGCCATGCTACCAGCGACGCTGCCGAGGACGCGAGCGCGTGCGACGTCCCGGCGAGCGAGGGGTTCGCGCCGCCCAGCGGCTGGTCCGCGACACTCCCGGATCCGAGGAGCGATCCGCCCGCGCCCTAGAGGACGGACTCTCCGTACGGCAGCAGCGCCAGGTGGCGCGCACGCTTCACGGCCTCGACCACCTCGCGCTGCTGGCGCGCGGTGTTGCCCGAGATCCGGCGCGGGAGGATCTTGCCCGTCTCCGTGAGGAACATGCGGAGCACGCGCGGATCCTTGTAGTCGATGACGAGGCCCTTGTCGGTCGTGAGGCGCGAGACCTTCGGGCCGCGGAAGGTCTTCTTGCGCAGCTTGCGGGCCTTCTTGCGCGCCTTCGCGCGCAGGCGCGCCTTCACGCTGCGCGTGTCGAGCCCGTCGCCGTCGCGATCCCGGTCGCGATCGAAGCGGCCGCCGCCGCGCGGGCCGCGGTCCCCGAAGCCGCCGCCACCGCCGCCGAAGCGATCGCCGCCCCCGCCACCGTAGCCGCCGCCACCACCGCCGCCGAAGCGATCCCCGCCGCCGCCGCCGTAGCCGCCGCCACCACCGCCGCCGAAGCGATCCCCGCCGCCGCCGCCGTAGCCGCCGCCACCACCGCCGC
>JAPSGB010000008.1:0-309293 GCA_035063585.1 Polyangiaceae bacterium | reverse complement strand
GCTCCGCCGGTGCCGGACGCTCCGCCGGTGCCGGACGCTCCGCCGGTGCCGGACGCTCCGCCGGTGCCGGACGCTCCGCCGGTGCCGGACGCTCCGCCGGTGCCGGACGCTCCGCCGGTGCTCGGGTGGTCGAACTCGTCGTTGGGAATGAACGAGTGCTCGGGGAACCCGCACGACGCGAGCATGAGCGCGGTCGCCGCGCTCACGAGCGCGCCGGCGACCCGGTGCGTTGCCTTAGAACGTGCCACGAAGCTGGACTCCCGTGAGCGAAGAGGTGGTCGTGACGTCGACGCGCAGCCGCGCCGACTCCTGGCTGCCCGGATCCGCGGGCGCGTCGTCGCTCCCGCTGCTCAGCAGCATCACCGCGGCGACCCCGACGCCGAGCACGCCGACCCCGAGCGCGACGCCCGAGAGCGTGGAGTAGAGCTTGCCCTGGTCCTGCGCGTCGCGGAGCCGCTCGGGACACACGCTGCCGCGGCAGCCGCTGTCGAGCTCGCTCTTCTTGCTGCCGCGGAGCGCGTAGAAGACGCCGGACGACACCAGGCCCACGGCGCCCACGCCGCCGATCACCCAAGGCACGACCGACCCACCCTCGGCCGCCGGCTTCGGCGGAGCCGAGGGCGACGGCTCGCCCTCGTCCGAGCCGTCATCGCGCGTCGAGTCCTCCGCGGCGAGGAGCTCGGCGGGAGGCACGAGCTCGAGCGTCTTCGTCTCGCCCTCGGCGACCTCGATCTCTTCTTCGAAGTGCCCCTTGCGCGGCAAGGTCGCGACCACGCGGTGCCGACCGGGGTCGACCGCGAGCTCCTTTCCGAGCTTGGCCTCGCCCACGTCCACGCCGTCGAGCTCGACGCGCGCCGACTCGGCGCCCGCGCCGCGCTGGATGATGAGCTTGGGGACGCGGGCCTCGAGGGCCTCGCGGGCCCCGGTGATCTCGCCGAGCTCCTTCGCGCCGGCCTCCCGGGCCTCGTACTCGGCGAGCCGATAGTCACCGAGCGCCTCGTTCAGCCGACCGAGGTTCTCCTTGCAGCGGCCGAGGTGGAACCGCACCTGCGGGCTCAGCTTGACCTTGGCCACCGCCTCGAACTTGGCGAGCGCGCCGGCCCAGTCCCCCGCCGCCTCGAGGCTCACGCCCTGGCGAAAGAGCGTCCGCGCCTTGGAGAGATCCGCGGCGTCTTGAGCGCGGGCGAGCGGCGGCGCGACCGCGGCGCTGCCGAGCGCGAGCGCGAGCCCGAGCGCCGCCGCGCGCGAGGCATTTCCGATGGTACGAGCCACCCCGGCATCCTAGTTCATGCGCTCGGGCGCGGCTACGCCCTCCGTCGTGCGCTCGCGGCTCGCCCCGCTCGATTCCGCGCCGCGCCGACATCCCGGAAGGCCAGGGCCCAGCGCGGGAGCGGCAGGAGGCCGGTCCGGCGCGGCCGGCGGCGCGGACGGGCTCGATCGCTGCGGCGAGCGCGAGCTAGCCCGGTCGGCGCGTCTGTCGCTCGGCCTCGGCGACCATACGCGAGTAGGCGTCGAAGCGATCGTCGGAGCCACCGAGCTCTCGCACCGGGCGCAGCGAGCCGGGCGCAGGGGTCGCGACGCGGGCCGGGACGGCGGTAAATGAGAGCAGGCTCGAGCTGCGGCTACCGCGGTCGACCCGCGCGCCGCTCCGGCGAGCGAGCTCCTCGACCACGCGGTCGAGATCACGCGCCGGGCCCTCGCTCGCTCCGCCGAGGAGCGAGAAATCGAAGCTCCGGGCGTCGATGCGGGCCACCCAGGGCACGGTGAAGAAGTGCAGGTCCGCCGCCGCGAAGGCGTCGCCGGCGCCGGAGCCGACCGACTCGCGGAACACGGCGAGCTCCGCGGCGCTCGGCACCACCGCCCGAAAGGTAGCGCTCGAGGAGCCGGACGGGCGCGGCGCCCGCGGGCCGCCGCCGAGCTGGACCTCGCCGCGCACGATGGTGAGGAGCCCGGCCCACGGTACCGGGATCGCTCGCTCGGTCAGGTGGAGGATCAGCTGCTCGGCTTCGAGGCCGATCGCGCGAACCCCGACCACGCGCCGCTCGGGCTCATGACCTACCGCGGGGTCGACCACCGCGACGCGGTAGCCGAGCCCGGCGAGCGTCTGAGCGAGCCGAGCGGCCTGGGCCGGATCGGCGAGCGCCCGCACCACGCCCCAGGAGCCCGGCTTCAGCTTGCTCCGGAGCTCGTACGCGACGAGCCCCGTGGCCTGCGCCAGGCGCGAGTAGTCGAGGTCGGTGCCCTCGAACGGCGGACCCAGAAGTACCAGCATGACGCCAGGGGGTTACGAGCGAAAGTCTACCGGAAGGACTCGCCCCGGGCCTCGAAATGAGCGAACCCGGCCGAGCGGAGGTCGAAAGTTTGCGCCGAATCGTGATAGAAGAGGCCGCTCACCTCCGCGGGGAAGAGGCACACGATGGACATCAACTGGGCTCCCTTCGTAAAGGCGCTGATCGCCTCGGTCGTCTACTCGCTGATCGGCATCGTGATGTTCGCGGCGAGCTTCCTGGTCATCCGGCTCATCACCCCCTTCTCGCTCCGCAAGGAGATCGAGGAGGATCAGAACACCGCGCTCGCCGTGCTCATCGGGTCGGTGATCCTTGGGCTCAGCATCATCATCGCCGCCGCCATCGGAGGCTGACGCGCCCGGAGGCGCCTGGCCCGCGCCCGGCGGCGCGACGCCCGCCGCGCGGCGCACCGGGCTGCTGCTCGCGATGGTGCTCGTCATCGCGACGGCGGGGCTCGTCTACGAGCTCTGCATCGCCGCGGTCGCGAGCTACGTCCTCGGCGACTCGGTGACCCAGTTCTCGACCGTCATCGGCGTCTACCTGTCGGCGCTCGGGCTCGGCGCGTGGCTGTCGCGCTTCGTCGACCGCAACCTCGAACGCGTGTTCGTGGACGTCGAGCTCGGCACGGCCGTGGTCGGCGCCCTCTCCGCGCCCGGGCTCTTCCTCGCCTTCGGCTTCACCGGCGCTTTTCGGCTGGTCCTCTACTCGGTCGTGGTCCTGGTGGGCGTCCTCGTCGGCCTCGAGCTCCCGCTCCTCATGCGGATCCTCAGGCGCGAGCTCGAGTTCAAGGAGCTCGTGGCGCGCGCGCTCACCTTCGACTACGCCGGCGCGCTCATCGGCTCGCTCGCCTTCTCGCTCATACTGGTGCCGCGGCTCGGGCTGATCCAGACGTCGATCGTGTCGGGGCTCGTGAACGCGCTGGTCGGGCTCGCCTCGACGTGGCTCCTGCGCGCGCCCGGAGCGCCGCCGGGCGCCATGGACGCCCCGCGCGCTCGGGCCGTGGTGGTGACGCTCGCGCTCTTCGTGCTCCTCGCCGTGTCCGGCCGCGTCACCGCGCTCACCGAGGCGCAGCTCTACCCCGGTCGCATCTTCCACGCGGAGCAATCCGCCTACCAGCGCATCGTGCTGTCCGAGCGCGGAGCAGGCTTCGAGCTCTTCTTGAACGGCAACCTACAGTTCTCGTCGCTCGACGAGCACCGCTACCACGAGGCGCTGGTGCACCCCGCGATGGGCGCGGCGGCGCGCCGCGCCCGCGTCCTCATCGGCGGCGGCGGCGACGGGCTCGCCGCGCGCGAGGCGCTGCGCTGGCCCGAGGTCGAGGCGTTGACGCTGGTCGATCTCGATCCGGCCATGACCAGGCTCGCCACCAGCGACCAGCGGCTCCGGCGCCAGAACCAGGGCTCGCTCACCGATCCGCGCGTGCGCGTGGTGAACGCGGACGCCATGACCTGGTTCGCGTCCTCCACCGAGCGGTTCGACGTCATCATCCTCGATTTCCCCGACCCCACCAATTACTCGCTCGGCAAGCTCTATTCGAGCCGCTTCTACGCGAGCGCCCGCGAGCGCCTCGCGGACGACGGCGCGCTCGTCGTGCAGTCGACGAACCCGGAGCTCGCGCGCCGCGCCTACTGGTGCATCGCGCACACGCTCGAGGCCGCCGGGCTCACGCTGCGGCCGTATCACGTGTTTCTCCCCTCGTTCGGCGACTGGGGTTTCCTGCTCGCCAAGCGGCGCGCGTTCCCGGTGCCGACCGCGCTCCCTCCCGCGCCGCTCCGGTACCTCGACCGGCGCACCTTGCCCGCGCTCTTCGAGCTCCCACCCGACCTCGCCGAGCTACCGACGCGCGCGAACCGGCTCGATAACCAGGCGCTCGTCGCGTATTACCTCGCGGCGTGGGCGCGCTTCGACTGAGCGGGCGCGCGCCGGCGGACGCTCAGAACCCCGGGTCGGTCACCGGAGGCGGGACGAAGCCTCCACCCGGCGGGCGCGATGGCTTGGCCGCCGGCTCTTTCTCGCCCGGCTTGGGCTCCTTCGCGTCCGGCTTCGCCGCGGTGGGCGCCTGCGGGCCCGCCGGCTTCGCCGCGGAGGGCGCGGGGCGCGGCGCCGCGCCCGCGCTCTCACCTGCGCGCTGGCGCTCGAGCGCGAGCTGACCGGGATCGATGGCCGACTCGCCCTCGGCCGCCGGCTCCGGCGCAGGCTCCGCCGGCGCAGACGCCACCGGCTCGGCCGGACTCGGCGCGGCGGGCGCCGCCGCCGGCGCCGCGGGGACCGCTTCGGCCTGCGGCGCCGCGGAAGGGCCGGCGCGCAAGAACAGGACCGCGCCGACGCCGAGCGCGGCGGCGGCGAGCCCGATCACCGCGATGAGCGGCGCGCGCGACCTTCCCGATGCGGCGGGCGGCGTGCTGGGCGCCTGGGTGCCGTACGGCGTGAGCGGGCTCGACCCGCCGAGCCCCGAGGGCGCGCTCGGTCGCACGTCCGCGCTGCCGCTCTCGCGGAGCGGTGGCATCGGGATCGCCGCGGTGGGCGAGCTCAGCTCGGAGAGGCCCGAGTGGAGCGTCGGAGAGGAGACGATGCCTTGCAGATCGGTGAGCGACCCTCGCCCTCCGAAGCTCGCGTCGTCGCCGGCCGCGCGCTCGTCGGCGACGCGAATCGCCTCGCGCAGCGCCGCCCGCCGCTCGTCGCCCCGCGCGCCGAGCAGACCGGTGACGAACTTCCCGACGTCATCGGCGCGCACGCGCGGCACGGTGGGCGGGAACACGCGGTCGAGCGCGGCCTCGAGCTCGGCGGCGGACTGGTAGCGCTCGTCCACGTCGCGCTCGAGCGCCTTCATCACTACCGCCTCGAGCGAGCGCGGGTACTCGGGATCGTACGCGCGCGGCGGCGTGATCGGACGATCCGAGACGATGTTCTGGAGCGTGACGATGTCGCTCTCCCCGCGGAACGGATGCTTCCCGGTGGTGAGCTGGTAGAGGATGATGCCGAGCGCGAAGACGTCCGTGCGGCGATCGATGTCCTTGCCGAGCGCCTGCTCGGGGGACATGTAGGGCGGCTTACCCTTGATCTGCCCGGTATTGGTCTCCTCGGCGGAGCGGCCGGCGGCCTTCGCCACGCCGAAATCGACGATTTTCACCACCCCGTCGAACGTGATGAGGATGTTCTGCGGCGAGATGTCGCGGTGCACGAGCCCGATGGGCTCGCCGTTCTCGTCCTTCAGCTCGTGCGCCGCGTGCAGCCCGGTGCAGGCGTCCGCGACGATCTTCACCGCGATGGGTCGCGGGAATCCGCTCGCCTTGCCGGCCGCGCGACGAAGGGTGGACAGCGCCTCGCCGTCCACCCACTCCATGACGAGGTAGAGGACATCGTCCTGCTCGCCGAGATCGAGGATCTCGACCACGTTCGGGTGCCGGATCCGCGAGCAGAGCTGGGCCTCGTCGAGGAACATCTGCTCGAACTGCGGATCGTCGGAGATCGACGGCAGCATCGTCTTCACGGCGACCGTCTTGCTGAACCCGCGCGTCCCCTTCAGGCGGGCCGCCCACACCGCGGCCATGCCGCCCTGCGCGATCGGTACCAGAAACTCATACCGGCCGACGGTCTGGCCGGCCTGGATTTCCCCAAGGGTCCTCATGTGAAACGACGCTCGCGCGGAGGGTGACAGAGGGCGCGCGCCTGCACAAGCTCGCAGTTCGGCCGCGCACACTGTAGGCGTGAGTGCGAGCGCATGTCGTATCATAGCGCGTCGCCTGCCCGCGGCCCACGCGCTCGAGCGCGATTTCAGGCTCGTGACACGCTGCCCCCGCGGCGAGGATCGCCCGCGCCGCTGAGCTCGCGCCCTTCGCGGAGCGCGGCGTGCACGCCGCCGAAGAACATGTTCCGCTCGGGAAACTCGCGCGGCTCGAGCGGGTAGGCGGCGCGGAGCGCGGCCGCGCTCGCCGCGTCGAGCCCCGAGCGCTCGAAGGCGAGCCGGCTCCGCGCCTCGCCGTTCGGTCCGCGCTCGGCCTCGAGATGGAGCCGCGGCGCGGCGACGGCCGTCGCGAGATCGACCTCGCGCTGGGTGAGGTGGAGCAGCACCGAGAGGATCGCGTTGCGGAGCCGGTTCGAGCCGCCGCTGCCGAGCGCCACCGTGCGGCCGCGCCCCTCGAGCAGGGTCGGCGCCATCATGGTCGCGAGCGCCGTGCCCGGCGGATCGACGTGAAATCCCCGCGGATGGAGATCCTGCTCGCCCATCAGGTTGTTCACGTGCATGCCGGTCCCGGGGAGCACGTGCCCGGAGCCTTCACCGTTGGTGAGCGTGATCGACGCGACGCCGCCCCGCTCGTCGATCGCGCTCACGTGCGTGGTCGAGCCGAGCGGATGGCCCGGGTTGCCGGGGCGGCGCGAGGCCGACTCGGCCCGCAGGCGCGCCACGCGCGCGGGCTCGAGGAGCGCGCGGACGAAGGCCGGCTCCCGGCACGCCTCGTCGAAGCGCTCGTCGCGCACCTCTAGCAGCGTCTCCTGCACGCGGGCGAGCTCGAGCAGGTGCTCGCCCGAGAGGAACGCCGCGCGTCGCGTCTCGGCGAGGAGGAACCCGAGCGCGACGAGCACGCCCCCGGACGACGGCGCGCCGAGCGTGGTCAGGCGGAAGCCGTCGCGCTCGACCACGACCGGCGCGACGTCGGTCACCCGCGCGCGCTCGACGTCCTGCTCGGTGATGAGCCCGCCCTCGCGCGGTCCCATCTCGCGGGCGAGCTCCGCGTAGATTTCGCGCACGCGCTCGGGGCGCGCGGCGATGCGCTCGAGGGTGTCCGCGAGCTCGCGGTTCTCGAGTCGCTCGCCGGCGCGCGCGAGCGCGCCGCCCGCCCCGACGTGCAGCGCGCGCACGCCCGCGGTGAGCGTGAGGATGGGCTCGAGGAGCTCGAACACGAACGCGACGCCTCGCCCGAGCTGGTAGCCGTCGCGCCCCAACTGGACCGCCGGTTCGACGACTCGCGCGAGCGGCAGCGAGCCCCAGCGCCGGTGCGCCTCGAGGAGCCCCGGGAGCGCGAGCGGCACCGCGGCGCTCGCGCGCCCGATGTGGAACACCTGCTGGGCCGCGCCGAAGTCCACCTCGACCGCGCGAAAATCGAGCGCGGCGGCGCGCCCCGCGTCGAGCCCCGGGGTGCGCCCGAAGAAATCGAGCGCGGCGGGCGGCGCGCGCCCATCGCCGGCGACCATGACTCCGCCCCCGAGCGGGCTCGCGAGCGGGCCCTCGCACACGAAGGCGGCGAAGGCGGCCGCGAGCGCCGCGTCCACCGCGTTGCCGCCCGCGCGGAGCGCGTGCGCGCCCGCCTCGGCGGTCTGCGGATCGCCCGCAGCCACGACACCATGAGTGATAGGCACGAGTGCGGCTCCGAATAGTCCGAGCGCCCCCGAGCGTCCAGCGCTCGGCGATGAACCAGCCCCGGGCCGCGCGCGCGACCTGTCGGCGCTAGCCCGAACGTGCTAACGCCGGAGCTTCGCATGCGCGCAGGCTCCCGTCTGGTCGAAACCACGCTCTTCGCCGTCCTCTCGCTCGGGCTCGCGGCGTGCCCCTCGAAGCCGAAGCCGCCCCCGGCGCCCGCGCTGGTCGCGAAGGCGCCCGCCGCGCTCTTCCACGCCGCGCAGCCGATGGTGGTCGACGTGACGCTCGGCCTCGCGAAAAAGGGCAAGCTGCACGTCGAGCTGCCGGGCGATCCCGGCGCTCGTCCCGGCGAGGATGCGGGGCCGGGCACCGAGCTCTCCGTGAGGCTGCGCGGGCTGCGGCCCGGCACCGACTACGTCGCGAAGCTCACCGTCACGGCGGAGGACGGCGCGCGCGAGACGCGCGAGCTCGCGTTCAAGACGCTCCCGCCGCTCCCCGGGATGATCCGCTCCTTCGAGGTGAAACGGAGCGGCGCGCCGTCGAGCGAGTTTCGCATCTTCGACCTCTCGGTGAACCCGCACTGGACGCTCGGCGCGCTCTACGCGGTGGACCCGGAGGGCACCACCCGCTTCTTCCTGCCGCGCTCGGCCAAGGCGCAGACGCTCTCGGGGCTCCCGGCCGGGCTCAAGCTGAGACCGGATGGCACGCTCCTCTTCGTGCAGGATGACCACGCGGTCATCGTCGACGAGCTCGGCGAGGTGAAGCTCGACATTCCGGCCGAGAAGCTCGGCCTCAAGTACCTCCACCACGACATCGTGGAGCTGCCGAACGGCAACTTCATCTCGATGAGCTTCGCGTTTTCCGATCACGTGTATGCGTTCGACAAGAAGCGGCACCACATCGCCGGCGACACGCTGGTCGAGTTCACGCGTGACGGGCGGTTGGTCTGGCAGTGGAGCTCGCTCGATCACCTCGACTGGAAGCGCGTCCGCGACGGGTTCCCGCCGCCGCTCCCGATCCCCGACCCGGCCACCGGCGAGATCGCCGACGACTGGACCCACGGCAACACCATCGTCTACCTGCCCGAGGACGACAGCGTGCTCTTTAGCATGCGTCACCAGGACTGGATCATCAAGATCGATCGGAAGACCGGCAAGGTCGTCTGGAAGCTCGGCGAGGACGGCGACTTCGCGCTCGAAGGCGACCGCTGGTTTTATCACCAGCACTCGCCCGAGCTCATGCCGGACGGCTCGCTCCTCATCTACGACAACGGCGTCGTGAACCCGCACCTGCCGGCGAGGGAGCAGCGCTCGCGGCCCCTCGTCATGAAGCTCGACGAGCAGGCGAAGACGGCGAAGATCGTGTGGCAGGAGACCAACGAGCACTACGTCGGGATCCTCGCGGGCGACGCCGACCGCCTCGACAACGGCAACATCCTGGTGCTCGATAGCGCCATCCCGCTCGTGCCCGGCACCTTCCAGCCGTCCTTCGGGCGGCTGCGCGAGGTCGATCCGAAAGACAACCGCTGGGTCTGGTCGATGGATCTGCCGAACGGTCGGGTGGCCTACCGCTGCATCCACTCGCCGCGTCTACCCGGCGAGCGCGCCCGCTGAGCCCACCCGGGCTCGCGCGCTACTTCGGCGCCACGAGCGGCGCGCAGGTCGACACGCCCGCGCCGACGATGCGAAATCCCACGTTCGAGATGTACTTACCGAAGCTCCCGTTCGCCGGATCGAGCTTGTACACGTTCGACGAGGCGTCCTGCCCTTCGGCGTAGTAAAAGACGTAGAACGCGCCGCCCCAGAACGCGAACGCGTAGGCGTAGCCGAGGGTCGCCTGCGGCAGCCCGCTCAGCGGGTAGCTCGCGAGCGTGCCGCCGCTCGCCTTGTCCACCTGGATGACCGCGTTCTGATCGGGGAAGAAGCCCCAGAGCTCGGCGTTCGAGTTGCCGGTGAACTCCGCGCCGCCGGGCAGCGTGCCGACCGCGGTCACCTGGCCGCTCGTGAGATCCACCTTGCCGAGCATGGGGTTCGCGAGCGAGTTGCCGATATAGAGCGAGTCCGCATCGCCGCCGGGCGCGTCGGTGGTAAACCCCATGCCGAACTTCTTGAAGCCCGCCGAGCCACACTGGAACGACGTCTGCCCCTTGCAGCTCGCGTCGGTGATATCGACCCGGTACACGCCGGCGCATTTGTAACCGCCGAGCCCGTTGTCGGCGCCGTAGAGCACATAGGCGAACCCGTCGCGTCCGACCGACATCGAGTTCGGCCCCTGCCCCGCGCTGCACCCGAGCGGACCGATCTTGGTGAACGCGGCGGGTGACGCCACCGTGGGGTCGAAGCGGTAGAGCACGTTGGCGGCGTTCAGCACGTACACGAACTCGGTCTCCGCGGCGCAGTTCGAGCCGGAGCCTGGTCCCGGGCCGAAGGCGCCGAAGCCGCCCGAGCCGCTCCCCGCGCCTCCCGGTCCGCCCGCGCCCGTGCCGCCCGCGCCCGTGCCGCCCGAGCCGGTGCCCCCCGCGCCGGGCCCGTTCCCCTGCCCGCCGTAGAGGTTCGAGCCACCGGTCGCGCTCGAGCACGCGGCCAAGCAGAGTGCCACCCATCCCATCACGAGCCCGCGTCGCAACATGGCCCGCAGTCTACACCCCGGCCGGCCCGCCGGCACCTCGGATTTAGACCCGAGCAAGCCGAACCGCGCCTCGGCTAAGCTCCCGCGGGTGAGGCTCGTCGAGTCCCCTGCACGCCCGTCTCGCCCCCGCGCAGCCCGCGCGCTCGCACTGGTCGCCGCGTGGTCGCTCGGGCTCGCCGCGTGCGGCCCGAGCGACGACGCAGCCTCGAGACCGCGCGACCCCTGTCGACTGCCGGTGGAGGACCTCCCCGAGCCGCCGCTCCACACGCCGCGCTGGGCGTTCGAGCCCTGGATCAGCAAGGACATCTCCGACACCGACGACACCTACGCCTTCGTGGAGGGCTTCGAGAGCCGCGGCATCCCGGTCGGCGTGGTGGTGCTCGATAGCCCGTGGGAGACCAACTACAACACCTTCGTCCCGAACCCCGAGCGGTATCACGACTTCGGCAAGCTCGTGTCGGACTTGCACGCGAAGAGCGTGCGCGTCGTCCTCTGGATCACCCAGATGGTGAACTACAGCAGCCTCGACTACGAGGAGGGCGGCGACACCTACCCGAGCCCCTCGCCCAACTGGAGCGAGGCGGAGCAGTGCGGTTTCCTGGTCGACGACGCCTACACCTATTCCTGGTGGAAGGGGCGAGGCGCCGGCCTCGATTTCACCAACCCGCGCGCGCTCGCTTGGTGGCACGAGCAGCAGGCGCCGCTCTTCCGCGCCGGCGTCGACGGCTTCAAGTGCGATTTCGGCGACTCGTACGTCCTGAGCGATCCGGTCGAGACCTCGCGGGGCCCCATCCCGCACCAAGAGTACTCGGAGCTCTACTACAAGGATTTCTACACCTATGGCGTGCACGCGCGCGGCCGCGAGGATTTCGTCACCATGGTCCGCCCGTGGGACGCAAGCTACGGCTTTGCCGGACGTTTCTACGCGCGCAAGGAGCACGCGCCGGTCGGCTGGGTAGGCGACAACCTGCGAAACTTCGCCGGGCTCGAGGACGCCCTCGATCACATCTTCGTCTCGGCGCGCGCGGGCTACGCGGTGCTCGGCTCGGACATCGGCGGCTACCTCGACCGCGACGATCAGAACCTCGCGCAGAAGATCCCGTTCGACCAGGACGTCTTCGCGCGCTGGACGGCGGTGGGCGCGCTCTCGCCGTTCATGGAGCTGCACGGCCGCGCGAACCAGGCGCCGTGGACGGTGCCCGAGCGCGCGGACGAGACGGTCACGCTCTACCGCTACTGGGCGACGCTCCACAGCGAGCTCGTGCCGTTCTTCTACAGCCTCGCCGAGGAGACCGCCGGAGGCGGCCCCCCCATCATCGCCCCGGTGGGCGAGCCCGCGAGCTGGCCCGGCGATTATCGCTACCTACTCGGCGAGGCGTTGCTGGTCGCGCCGGTGCTCGACTCGACCGGCGCGCGCGACGTCGCGCTCCCCGACGCCGAGGGCTGGTACGACTGGTGGAAGCCCGCCGACGATGTGCTCCCCGGCGGCCAGACCCTCACCGCCTACGACACGAGCGACCGCACCCGAATCCCGCTCTTCGTGCGAAAGGGCGCCATCATCCCGGCGCGCGTCTCGAGCTCGCTCACCGGCCTCGGCACCGAGCGGAGCGCCGGTGCGCTCACCCTCGCCGTCTACCCCGCGAGCGCGCGCCACCGGTTCACGCTCCACGACGAGGACGACCGAACCACCGAGATCACGAGCGAGGGCGCGCGCGTCACGCTCTCTCGCGCGCCGCTGCCCGTCGTCCTCCGCGTGCGGGTCGATCTTCCCCCGAGCGCGGTCTTCGTAAACAATGAATCCTTCACTAAACTATCGAGCCTGGCCGACCTCGAGGCCGCCGAGCAAGGCTGGCTTCTGGAGCCCGCGCTCCGGAGCGCCTGGGTGAAGCTCTCCGCGAGCGCCACGCCGCTCACCGTCGAGCTTCGCTGAGCAGAACGCCCGCGCGCCAGGCCCGAGCCATCGAGGTCGGTCCGGCGCGGCCGGCGGCGCGTGAGCCGCCGGCCGTCGGGGCGCGCGCTCCGCTCGCCCGGGCCCTCGCGGCCGTTCGATGCCGCGGAGTCGCGGCGCCCGCCATCTAGTCGCAGTTCTTGGCGCCGGCCTGGGCGCAGCGGTGGGCGCGCACCTTGGTGTAGACCGGGTAGGGTGAACCGTCCGGGCTGGCCCAGGCGAACTTGTCCCAGGTGCCGGCATCGCGCAGGATGAACGGCGTCACGCCGATGATGTTCGGGTGCGTGAGCCAGACGTTCTCGAGCGCGTCGACGGTAAAGTCGCCCACTTGATCGCGGCTCCAGGTCTGACCGTCCCCGTTCGTCGGCCAGCCGGTCTCGGTGATGACGACCTTCATGCTGCCCTTGCCGATGGCGGCGAGCTCTCTCTCGAAGTACTTCAAGCCGGTCGCAGCCTCGGCGTAGGCGACGAAGAAACCCCAGCCTTCTCCCTTCGCCGGATACGAGTGGCTCGCAAAGGCGTCGATCTCGTCGAACACTCCGGGCACGGCTTCGTTCATGTAGGTCAGGAAGGTCGCAGACAGCGTGCCGGCGGCAAAATTGCTGGTGCCGCACTGACACCAGGCGGCGCCGCCCGGAGCCAGCGCGCCGTTCAAGACCTTGATCCGAGGGTCGCCGATCGAGTGCAGCGCGTCGGCTACGTCGCTCAACAGGTGCGCGTACTCGCTCGCCATGGTCCTGTCGCTCAGCGTGCCGGCCGCGGCGTCGCACTGCCACTCGTCGCACAAGTTGGGTTCGTTGTGCACCTGCACGTAGAGCGGCCAATCCGCGCGCTTCGGCAGGTCCTGGAGCACGGCCTTGTAGGCCTGCGCGAGCTGCTTGTAGGCGGTCGGGCTCTCCCCCATGTTGCGTACCCGCCGGTCGCCCCACGGCGGCGCCATACGGATCACGGGGATCAGATCCTTGGCGTACGCCTCCTGGATGCTGGCCTTCCAGCTCGCGTCAGCGCTGGTACGGTTCGGGGTGACGTCGGCGAAGATTACGAGGTACCAGCCGCCGGGGCCGGCGAGCTTCGAAGTGAGCTCGACGTCCGTGGCGTCCCCCTGGTTGACGAGGCCCATGCCGTAGCGATTCGCCGGCGGCGGACCGCTGGTCGCCCCGCCGGTCCCGCTCGAGCCTCCGGTCGCACCAGTCCCGCCGCCGCCACCACCACCCCCGGTGGTTCCGCCCGCACCGATCGAGTGGAGCTGGCACGTGGCGACCGTCGTCCCCGCGTTGCCGTTCTTGTCCTTCTTGAAGGTGAGGTCGAGCACACCCGCGCCGTGCCCGCTCACCTTCCAGGTCCAGCTCCACGGACCGCTCCCGGCGACGCCGTCCCACGCCGTCGCGGGCGAGCCTGGGCCGCTCACCTCCAGATCCACGTAGACGTAGGGTGAGCTGTCGGTCACCGTGACGTCGAAGGGCAGGCCCACCGTCGCCGGGTCGGCCACCTTGAAGCGTGGGTCGCAGTCGAGGGGAGTGAGGCCACCGCTTCCGCCGCTTCCTCCGCCACCGGCCGCGCCGCCGGTGCCAGGCCATCCCGAGTCGCTGCCCGCGTCCGGCCACTCGGAGCTTCCGCCCCAGCCGGAGCCGCCCGCGCCGCCGCTCGCCGCGCCGCCCGCGCCGGGGCCCGCCGTGCCCGAACCATCCTCGCCCGAGCACGCGCTCGTGAGCGTGAGCGTGAGCGTCGCTATCGTGACGAGGCCTAGAAGAGCTCTCATGCCCGCCTCCCGCGCTCCACGAAGGATGCGCGGAGCGGCGCCGCTCGGCAACCCTCGCCGGCTCGCGGCTGAGACGCATCGCCCGCGGGCATGGGGCGGCGCTCGCGGCGGTGAGCCAACGGGCCCTAGCCCCACCGGACTCGAACGTTCGAGCTCAGCGGCGACCAGCCGTTCGTGCAGAAGATCGAGGACGTGGAGGACGAGACCCCGCAGCAGCTCGACCTGCGCGTGCTCTTGGACGATCACCGCGCGCTCGCGCATCCGGCCGGCCCGCGCTGGCTTCGTCGCCATCCCCGCGTCCGCTTCCACTTCATCCCGACCTCGTCGTCATGGCTCGCTCTCGTCGAGCGCCGGTTCGGGGGCCTCACGGACAAGGCGAGCCGGCGAGGAGCCTTCGCCCGCGTCCGCGAGCTCAGCGAGACCAACGACGAGCACATCACCGCCTGAAGCGACGACCGGAACCCGTACGTCTGGCAGAAGTCCGCCCCGCTCCTCCTCGAGAGCGTCGCGACGGGGCGCGCCGAGCTGGGCGCACTAGAGCTATAGTGCCTGGCATGCGCCTGGCCGCCTGCCTCCTTGCGCTCTTGGTCGCCGGGTGCGGCGACGACCACCCAGGGCTTGGTTCCAACGCGAGTGGCCCCGGCGGCAGCGCGGCGGCGGGCGCAAGCTCGAGCGGCGGCGGCGGCGCGATGGGTGGCAGCTCGAGCGGCGGCGCGGGCGAAGCGAGCGGCGGCAGCGGGGGCAGCGCTGGCTCGAGCGGCGGCAGCGGCGGTGCGCTGGGGAGCCTGTGCAGCGCGCCGGCCGAGAACCTGCTCGCCCACGGCAGCTTCGAGGACGGCATGAGCGGCCTGGCGCCCACCGGCTGGGAGGTGCGCGCGCCGGGTCAGCCGGACGCCTGCAAGGGCTCCGGACAGCCCAGCGAGCACGTCTTCATCACCGCCGGTCGAGCCGGCTGCGGCGGCAGCGCCCTGGCAATGGACGCCAAGGGTGAGTGGGACTGCTACGCCGTCCAGCGCGTCAGCGATTACGACAGCATCGAGGGCGGCGCGAAGTACCGCATCAGCGCCAGCGTGCGTTCGACCGGCAACAGCGTGAGCCCCGCCGCGTGGTTCCTCATCGGGGTGCAGTGGGTCGATGGCAACGACGCCTTCTTCGGCGACGAGAAGAACCCGAAGACGGCGAGCGCGGCCGAGAACGACTTCGACTGGAAGGTGCTCGAGTGGGAGCTGACGGCGCCGGCCAACGCCAAGCGCATCCTGGTCTGGCTGTCCGCCCACTACCCGGGGCGGGTCGACATCGACAACGTCAGCGTGGTGAAGCTCTGACCCGGATTTTCTCCCTTTCGGGCGAAATCGAGGCGACCGCCTGGCGTCGGCACGGGCCTGCGCCCGTAGCGAGCGGCGGTCGGCGAGCGTCCGGGTCACGCCCGCGCCGACGCCACCTTCACGCCCCTCGACTCGGAGGGCTCACGGGCAGCCGGGCTGGCTCGTGATGCCCGAGCCCGTGACGTCGAAGTAGAACGTGCGCCGCACGTAGGCGTCCTCGAGGTTCGGCTTGTCGCTCACCGCGTCCGGGATGAGCCCGGTCCAGATCCACTTGGCGCCGGTCGTCGTGAGGACGGGCCCCCAGGGGCCATCCCCATGGTTTGCGACCTCAGTGGCGTCCATCCAGGTCGAGTCGTCGAACGCCACCTCGTTCCAACCGGTCGCCGAGGTCTTCGACGCCCTCCACGAGGAGTCCGTCAAGACCAGCGCGGCCGTCCCCCCGTCCGCCGCGTCGATGGTGAGCTCGCCGATGATGCCGCGGTCGTTGCCGGACTGACTCGAGGTGTTGGTGCCCCGCACCGCGACCACGTTCTTCTGGCTCGGATGGACGTTCAACGACACGTCGATGGTGACGCCCACGTTCCAGCTACTCGTGGTGCCGACGCTGGTGCCGTTCACGAACACCTCGCACTCGTTGTCCGCGGTGATCTTGAGGTGTGCGTTGATCGTGGCCGCCCGAGGGGTGGTGGCGCACGCCGGGTCGGCGTCGGGGCCGACGTCCGCGGGCGCGTCCGTCCCGGCATCGCTTCCTGCTGTCCCGCCCGTGGATGCGTCCGCCCCGGCGCTGCCGCCCGTGGCCCCGGCGCTGCCGCCCGTGGCCCCGGCGCTGCCGCCGGTGGCCCCGGCGCTGCCGCCCGTGGCCCCGGCGCTGCCGCCCGTCGCCGCGCCACCGGAGCCGCCTGCACCGCCGGTACCCGGCGAGCGCTCCGCGTCACCGCCGCAGGCGACGGCGAGCGCGAGAGTCAAGGGGAGAGAACAAAGCAAAGGACGAAGGGCGTTACGCATGCGCGAGTGCTCGCACGGCCGACACCGCGCGGGCAAGTGCGGCGTGCACGGAAACCCGTCTCGCGTGGGGCAGAGCGCGCGCGCGGCCGTACGATGGGCGCCGGACCGCGGCACGCCCCGGCGCGCTCGGCCGAGCCACCGCTCGCCAGGCTTCCTTGCCGGTCCGGCGCGGGCTCGGGGCGGGGCGCTCCGCCGCCCGCGCCGCACGGTGCGCGGCCCGCCCCGCGGGGTTCCGCGCCGGCCCGACATACCCTGGCCGAGGGTCGGTAACCGACCCGCCCCGGCTCGCTCGTGGACGCCCGCTGTGGACAAGCGGTGGGTGTCCTGTGTTCAGGCAGGGGGAACGCGCTGGAGAAGCTCGGGAGTACTTGTGTTCAGGGAACGGAAAGCCCATGCGTGATCGCTGGCTTACCCATTCCTTGTGGTTTTTTCTTGCCGCGCCCCAATGGGTTGGGGTATCTGCTTCATCTACTGAAGATTCATCGCCTGCGCGCGCTTGCAGTATCGGCTCCCCGGTGAGCCAGCACTGAACAGGCGCGCGAGGCATCGTCATCGGCTTATGGGGGCACCGGATCCGGTCCGGCCGCGGGGCTTGACGCCTCGCGTCGAATCGGGACGGGCGGGTAGCTTTCGTCTCGTTGGGTTGATGCAGAGCGGCTGGAAGGCCCGAGGGTCACGAGTTTGGAGCGGCGAGCGGCGGACAGGCGCCGCCGCCGGGAGAGCAGCCGGGCCGGTAGGTCCGCGGAGGAGTCAGAGGGATGGCGCAATCGACGATCGTGGGGCAGGAAGACATCGTGCGGACTGGCGACGGGCGCTCGAACCCGTCCGAGGCGGGCACCGCGCCGAAGCCGGCGCGGCGCGCGCGCGGCAAGGGTCTCACCGTGACGCGGCGCTTCACGCGGGCCGGCCAGGACCCGTTCGACACCGCGGTGTGGGAGCGGCGGCAGAGCGTCATCACCAACCCGGACGGCTCGGTGGTCTTCAAGATGGACGGCGCCGAGATCCCCGCCGAGTGGTCGCAGCTCGCGACCGACATCGTCGTCTCGAAGTACTTCCGTAAGGCTGGCCTACATGGCGACAAGGCGCGCGGCGAGACGAGCGTGCGCCAGGTCGTCTATCGCGTCGCGCACACCATCCGCGTGGCGGGAGAGCGCGCGGGCGGCTACTTCGCGACCAAGAAGGACGCCGACGCCTTCGAGGCCGAGCTCTCGTACCTGCTCTTGCACCAGCACGGCGCGTTCAACTCGCCGGTGTGGTTCAACTGCGGGCTCTTCCACGAGTACGGCATCGAGGGCTCGGGCGGCAACTGGGCGTATAACTCGCGCTCGGGCAGCGTCGACGAGACGCCGAACGCCTACGAGCGGCCGCAGTGCTCGGCCTGCTTCATCCAGGGCGTCAGCGACGACCTCATGAGCATCTACGATCTCATGAAGGCCGAGGCCCGGCTCTTCAAGTACGGCTCGGGCACCGGCTCGAACTTCAGCAGCATCCGCGGCAAGCAGGAGAAGCTCTCCGGCGGCGGCACCTCGAGCGGGCTCATGAGCTTCCTCGAGGTGTTCGATCGCGCCGCCGGCTCCACGAAGAGCGGCGGCACCACCCGCCGCGCGGCGAAGATGGTGAGCCTCGACATGGATCACCCGGAGATCGTCGATTTCGTGAGCTGGAAGGTCCGCGAGGAGAAGAAGGCGCGCGCGCTCATCGCCGCCGGCTACGAGAGCGACTTCAACGGCGAGGCGTACCGCACGGTGAGCGGGCAGAACTCGAACAACTCGGTGCGCGTGACCGATGACTTCATGAAGGCCGCCGAGGCCGGCGCGAGCTGGCAGACGCGCGCGCGCACCACGGGTGCGGTGGTCGACACCCTCGACGCCTCGGAGCTCTGGAATCACGTGGCGGAGGCGGCGTGGTTCTGCGCCGATCCCGGCGTCCAGTACGACACCACCATCAACCGCTGGCACACCTGCCCGAACTCGGGGCGCATCAACGCGTCGAACCCCTGCTCCGAGTACATGTTCCTCGACGACACTGCCTGCAACCTCGCCTCGCTGAACCTCACGAAGTTCCTCCGAGACGACGGCAGCTTCGACGTCGAGGGTCTCCGGTACGCGACCGAGATCTTCTTCACGGCGCAGGAGATCCTCATCGATTTCTCGAGCTACCCGACCCGCACCATCGCGAAAAACTCGCACGAGTACCGCCCGCTCGGGCTCGGCTACGCGAACCTCGGCACGCTCCTCATGCTGCTCGGGATCCCGTATGACTCCGACCGGGGCCGCGCGGTGTCGGCGGCGCTCACCGCCATCATGTGCGGGCGCGCCTACATGACGAGCGCGCGCATGGCCGCGCACAAGGGGCCGTTCGAGGGCTTCGCGCCGAACCGCGAGCCCATGCTGCGCGTGATGCGGGCGCACCAGGAGGCCGCGTACGCCATCAACCGCGACGAGTGCCCGGAGGCGCTCTGGCGCGCCGCCGCGGAGGACTGGGATCAGGCGGTGGCGCTCGGCGAGGATCACGGCTACCGCAACGCGCAGGCGACCGTGCTCGCGCCGACCGGCACCATCGGGCTCCTCATGGACTGCGACACCACCGGCGTCGAGCCCGACTTCGCGCTCGTGAAGTTCAAGAAGCTGGCCGGCGGCGGCTACTTCAAGATCGTGAACCAATCGGTGCCCGAGGCGCTCCGCCGGCTCGGCTACTCGGAGGTGCAGATCCGCGAGATCGTCGCCTACGTCTCCGGCACCAACACGCTCATCGGCGCGCCGCACGTGAGCCGCGCCGTGCTCCGCGGCCGCGGCCTCACCGAGGCCGAGCTCGACAAGGTCGAGGAGGCCATCGAGGGCGTCTTCGATCTCAACCTGGCGTTCGCGCCGTGGGTGATCGGGCGTGAGGCCTACGAGCGGCTCGGCGTCGACGCCGCGAAGCTGAGCCAGCCCGGCTTCAATCTCCTCAAGTTCCTCGGCTTCGACAAGGACGAGATCGAGGAGGCCAATGACGTCATCGTGGGCCGCATGACCATCGAGGGCGCGCCGTATCTGCGTGACGAGCACTACAGCGTCTTCGACTGCGCGAACCGCTGCGGGCGCACGGGCAGGCGCTACCTCGCGCCGATGTCGCACATCCGGATGATGGCGGCGGTGCAGCCGTTCCTCTCGGGAGCCATCAGCAAGACGGTGAACCTGCCGAACGAATCGACCGTGGAAGACGTCCGCGAGATCTACACCGAGGGCTGGAAGCTCGGCCTCAAGGCGGTCGCGCTCTATCGCGATGGCTGCAAGGCCTCGCAACCGCTGTCGGCCTCCGGCGGGGAGACGGAGCGCAGCGAGGACGCGTCCACCACCCTGCCCCCTGCGCCGCTCGCGGCAGCCGTCGCGTCTGCGCCCACCGCGATCCGCCCGAAGGGCGTGCGGGTGCGGCTGCCGAAGAAGCGCCACGGCTTCACCCAGGAGGCGCGGGTCGGCGGGCACAAGGTGTTCCTCCGCACCGGCGAGTACGACGACGGCACGCTCGGCGAGATCTTCATCGACATGCACAAGGAGGGCGCCGCGTTCCGCTCGCTCATGAACTGCTTCGCGATGGCGCTCTCGGTCGGGCTCCAGTACGGCGTGCCGCTCGAGACGTACGTCGAGCAGTTCACGTTCACCCGCTTCGAGCCGCACGGCATCGTCGAGGGCCACCCGAACATCAAGTTCTCGACCTCGATCGTCGACTACATCTTCCGCGTGCTCGGGGTCGAATACCTCCACCGCTACGACTTCGCGCAGGTGAAGCCCGATGACCTCGCGCCGCCCGCCATCGACGATCCCACCGGGCGGGACCCGCTCCTCGAGGAGGCGCAGTCACTCCGTCCGGCCGCGCTCGCGCCCGCCCGCGAGGACTCGGACGCGAAGCTCGGCGCGCTCGACGCGCAGCTCGAAGAGATGATGGGCGACGCGCCGGTGTGTGACTCCTGCGGGCACATCACGGTGCGGAACGGCTCCTGCTACAAGTGCCTGAACTGCGGCAACTCGATGGGCTGCAGCTGACCGCCGCGCGCGGCGAGGTCGGGCGGCCGGCGTCCGCCCGGCCGCCGCCCGCGCCCCATCGTTGTCGAATTGTCGCACCGATTGACAACGTGTCAAACGCGAGCGAGCGCCGCCTGCGCCTCCTCTGCTCGCTCGCGGCTGTGCAATTCCGACGCGGGTCGGCTAGAAGAGTGCCGATGCGGTATGACTACCTCTCAGTGTTGATGCTCGGGTGCGCCTCGCTGCTCGCGTCGACCGGGTGCAAGCAGGCCGAGTCGAGCGAGCCCACGCCGAGCGCCTCGGCCGCAGCCACGCCGGTGGCGCCGGAGCCCGCTCCGGCCCCCGCCGAGCCGCCTGCCGAGCCCGCGGCCTCCGTAGTAGCGCCCGTCCCCACCGCCCCGGCGACGCAAGAGGCCAAGAAGCCGGCCCCGTCGAATGACTACGCGGTGGCGCAGCGGTGCTGCAACGCCATCGCGGCCCAGGCGAAGCAATCCGGCCCGTCACAGAACCGCTATAAGTCGGCTTCGAGCGTGTGCGCGGGGATCGCTGCCAGCATCAAGGCCGGAAAATCGTCGTTCTCCGCCTCGCGGGCTACCATCCGAGCGCAGCTCGCCGGGGTGGCCATCCCGGGTGGCTGCTGAGTCGCCGGAGATCGTGGAGAGCTCGAGCACGTCTGACATAGTAAGATCGCGGAACTTCACCGCGCCGGAGGATCGATGAACAAAGCGCAAAAGTGGTCGCTCGTGACGCCCGTGGCGCTCGGGCTCCTCATCCCGGTCGTCGGGACGACCTATCTCGGCTGCAAGAAGGACGAGCCCCCGCCGCCGCTGCCGTCAGCCGCGCCCGCCGAGACGCCGAGCGCGCCGCTCGAGCTCGCGCCCGAGGTGCCGATCGTGGACGCCGGCGAGGAAGAGGCCTCGAAGAAGGCGACCGGGCCGTACAAGCCCGCGCCGAGCCTCCAGGCGTGCTGCAACGCGCTCAGCCAGAACGCGGCGAGCGCCCCCGACCCGGTCACCAAGGGCTACATGCTGCAAGCCGCCGGGGTCTGCAGCGCGGCCGTGGCCGCCGGAAAGGACAAGAGCAGCGTCGTCGCGATGGTGGCCGGAGCGCTGAAGGGCGCCGGCATGCCGGCCGCCTGCAGGTGAGGTCGGCGCGGCGCGGAATCGGCGCGTCACCCTGACGCGAAGTGGTCGAAGCCTCGGGCGAGCGAGCGCGGCGCGCCGCCTCGCCCGGCGTCGAGCGTCGCGCCGCGGCCGCGCGTGACTCGCCCAATCACGCGCGCGAAGCTCGGCCGGCGCAGGCGCGCTCCCGCGGCGAGGAGCGCGTAGTCCTCTCCGCCCTCGAGCGCGAGCTCGAGCGGCTCGACGCCGAGCGCGGCGGCGACGGCGGCAAGCTCCGGCGAGAGCGCCGCGCGGAGCGCGCCGGCGTCGATGATGACGCGGACCCCGCTCGCCTGCGCGAGCTGGGCGGCGTCGCCGGCGAGGCCGTCCGAGACGTCGATGCACGCGCGCGCCCGTCCGGCGAGCGCGACGCCGCGCCGGAGGAGCGCGTGCGGCCGCCGCCACGCCGCGACGCACGCGCGCGCCGCGCGCGTGCGCGCCGGATGCCCCGCGCGCAGGAGCTCGAACCCGGCGCGCGCGAGCCCCACCTCGCCGACCAGCCAGAGCTCGTCGCCCGGGCGCGCGCCGGCGCGGCGGAGCGGCGCGGTCGCCTCGCCGAGCACGGTGGTCGTCACCGAGAGCTCGCTCGCGCGCGAGAGGTTCCCTCCGACGACCGGGCAACCGAGCGAGCGGGCGGCCTCGGCCTGCCCGCGCCCGATGGCCGCGACGTCGCGGAGCGAGGCGGCAGGGGGCAACGCGAGCGCGGAGAGCGCCCCGAGCGGGCGAGCGCCCATCGCCGCGAGATCGCTCGCCGCGGCGTTGAACGAGCGGAAGCCGACGTCCGCGAGGGTGAGCCAGCGCCGCTCGAAGTGCACTCCCTCGACCGCGGCGTCGATCGTCCACACCAAGCGGCGCCCGCGCGGCGCGAGGATCGCCGCGTCGTCGCCGATGCCGAGCTCGATCCACGAGCTGCGCGCGCGGCCGAGCACCGCCTGGAGCGCGGCGAGCGCCTGCGCCTCGCGGAAGGGTCGCGCCGCCCCGGCCTCGCGCCGCGCCGACATCAAGAAATCGTCGCGCGGCGGCAGGGGATGCTCACCACGAAGACCGCGCCCCTCGGCTGGTTGTCGGTGATGCTGACGGTGCCGTCGTGGCCTTCGACCAGGCGCTTCACGATGGAGAGCCCGAGCCCGGTGCCGCCCGCCTCGCGCGTCGAGCTCGAGTCGACCTGGTAGAAGGCGTCGAAGACGCGGCCGCGCTCCTCGGGAGGGATGCCGATCCCGGTGTCGGCGACCCGGAGCTCGATCGCCGGGCGGCGGCTCTGCAAGAGGACCATGCCGCCGCCGTCGTCGTCTCCCCGCGCGGCGCTCATCAGGGTGACGCGCGCCGAGAGCGTGACCACGCCGCCCGCCGGGGTGAACTTGATGGCGTTCTCGGTCAGGTTGAGGAGCACCTGTCGGAGGCGCGCCGCGTCGGCCCAGAGCCGGGGCAGCGCCTCGTCGACGGACACCGCGAGCGACACCCCCTTCTTCCGCGCGGTCGGCGTGAGCGTCTGCGCGACGTCGGCGACGATGGGGCCGACGTCGAGGTTCGCCTTGGTGAGGCTCATGGTGCCGCTCTCGAGCTTCGACAGGTCGAGTAGCCCCTTGATGAGCTCGAGGAGCTGCTCACCCTTCTCGCGGATGGTTCCGACGAACTCCCGCTGCTCGTTCGGCATCTCGCCCGCTATGCCCTCGTAGAGCATCTCGCTGTACCCGATGATGGAGGTGAGCGGGGTGCGGAGCTCGTGCGAGACCGTCGCGAGGAAATTGCTCTTCAGACGGTCGAGCTCCTTCAGGCGATCGAAGGCCTCCTGCAACTTCGCGTTCTTGTCTTCGAGCTCCCGATAGCTCTCGCGAACGCTGGCGAGGTGCATGTTGCTGGTGAGGAGCGCCTTGTGGCCGCTGAACAGGATGAGATCGAGCGTGCGGAGCAGGTGCCGCGCCGCGGCGGCGATCCGCTCGTCCCGTGCGTGCGGCATCGCGGCGAAGAGCCGCGCGAGCTCGACCGGATCGAGGCCGGGATCGAGGGCGGCGAGCGCCTCGGGCGGCTGCGCGAGCTCCGCCGGCACGAATGGTCCGAGGATCGCGCGCCCGAGCTCACGGCTGTCGTAGGTGATGGAAAGGACGCGGTAGCGCGCGCCGGTGACGCACCGCTCGGCCGCCTCGCCGCCCGCCTCGAGGCTCCGGTGCTTCACCGCCTGCACGACCTGCTGCACGGCCTCGCGCGCGGGGCGGAAGTGCCCGAGGTACGTGTACATCTCGAGCGGAGGGGCCACCTCGGCGAGCAGCTTCCCTTCGGCGGAGAAGACGCGGATCGGCACCTCGAAGAGCGCGTGGAAGCTCTCGAGCATCTCGGTGAGCGCCGCGCGATCGACGAGCTCCTCGAGCCGCACGGCCCCGAAGGCGATCTCGTCGGTGGAGCGGATGGCCTCGCCCGCGTGGGTCATGAGCTCACCTCGGGCCGGAGCACGTCGAGCGCGCCGCCCACGCACGCCGCCAGGAGCTCCGCGACGAGCCGCTCCGAGCCGAGCCCTCGCGCCACCTGCGCGAGCAGCTCGTCGGCGTCGAACCCGAACTTCTTCCCGAGATCGTGCTCCGCGTCGAGCGCGCCATAGGTGAGGTGGAGGAGCCCGATGAAGGTCTCCACGACCCCTTGACCACGGGTCGCGATGGCGAGGTAGGTCGGCTCGCGGCCTTGCGCGGCGAGCCCGGCGATCTCTTCGTCGCTGCGGATGCCGGAGAGATCCCGCTTGTTGAACTGGATGACGAGCGGCATCTGCCGGAGGCTCAGCCCGTGCGCCTTCAGGTTCTCCTTCAGGTCCATGAAGGACTCGGCGTTGTGGTCCGTCTCGGTGGCCCGCGAGTCGGCGATGAACGCGACGCCGTCGGCGCCTTGGAGCACGAGGCGCCGGGTCGAGGCGTGGATCACCTGTCCGGGGACCGTGAATACCTTGAGGCGGATGGACAGGCCCCCCGCGCTCTTGAAGGTGAGCGGCAACAGGTCGAAAAAGAGCGTGCGATCGTCGCGCGTCTCGAGCGTCATCAGCCGGCCGGTGGAGCCGGGATCGGCCAGCCGGTGGAGCGCCTGCAGGTTGGACGTCTTCCCGCTGAGCGCCGGCCCGTAATAGACGAGCTTGATGGTGAGCTCGCGTGCGGCGAAATCGAGCTGCAATCTCTGTCCTTCCGCGCGGGGTCGACCAGCTACGATAGCAAAGCCTTCGCAGCTTCACCAAGCTCGAACCAGCCCATACTACCAGCTTTTCGGCTATCCGAGGCCGGCGGCGAAGTAGAATCCCCGGCACCGATGGGCGCCACGCTGGTTCTCTTCTTTCTCGGCGCCGCGCCGGTGGGCGCCGCGCCGGCGGGCCACGCCCAGCGAGCGGCGCTCGCGAGCTACGCGCGGGCGCACCTCGTCCGGTTCGCGCCGCCCGCCCCCGATCCGAGCCCGCCGCTCCCCTATGACGCGACGCTCTCCGGGCACGCCGACGCGCTCCTCGACGCGGCTGCCATCGCGGTCGCGGCGCTCGACGCGGCGAGCGCCCGCGCCCGCCTCGGCGAGGCGCGCCAGCTCCTCGACGCGCACCCGGAGCTCCCCGAGTCCGCCTTCTTGATGGCGGAGTGGCTCCGCACCGCGGCCTCGGCGGCCCTCGCCGAGGGCGACGCGGACCAGGCCCGCGCGCTCTCGTCGCAGGCCGACTCCCTCGAGGGCGCCCGCGCGGCCGCTTACGGCGCGCCGGCGGAGCGCGCCCGGGGTGAGCCTCGGCTCGAACCCGAGCGGCTCGAGCTCCGCGGCCTCTCCCCCGGAGACGTCGTCTACTGGGACGGCCGCGAGAGCGCGCGCGAGGTGAGCGCGGCGCCCGGGCCCCACCACGCGCGCGTGGTCCGCGACGGGCGAGCGCTCTGGGCCGGCTGGGTCACCGTGGCGCGCTCCAGCGCGAGCGTGCGGCTCGACGTCCCACCGCTCGCGCCGTGCACCCTCACCGAGCTTCGCGCCGCGCGACTCGACGCGAGCCGCGCCTCGCCGCCGCCGGGCGCGCGCTGCCCGCGCTGGGCGCTCGCCCGCGAGGCCCCGGGCGGCGCGATCCTCATCGCCATCTGCGGCGAAGCGCGCTGCGGGCCGCCCATCGAGTGGCGCGCCAGCGACGGCGGGTTCTATGCGGGTCCGCCGCAGCCGCGCGCAGAGTCCGGATGGCCCGGCTGGGCCACCGCCCTCATCGCCGGAGTGGGCGTCACCGCCGCGACCGGCTTCGTGATGTGGCAGGCGGGCGTGTTCGCTCACGACGCGGCGCCGGCGACGACCTTCCGCTTCTACGGACCATGACCCCAGCGCGCGCGCGCGTCGGCGAGCGCCTCGAGCACGCGCCGGCGCGCCGGGCCGCCCACCACGTCGCGCCGCTCGACCGCGGCCTCCGGATCGAGCACCGAGCGGAGCTCCGCGCCCGCGAGCGCGGGGTGCGCCTGCGAGAGCAGCTCGGGCGGGAGCTCGCCGAGCTCGACGCCGCGCGCCTCGGCCTCCCGCACCAGCCCACCGACCACGTGATGCGCGTCGCGGAACGGGAGCCCCGCGAGCACCAGGAAATCAGCGAGATCGGTAGCGCACACGTGGCCACCGCCCAGCGCGCGGAGCAGCCGCGCCCGGTCGAAGCGCGCGGTCGCGATGGCGCCGGTGAGCGCCGCGAGCGAGAGGAGCGCGCCCTCGAAGGCGTCGAAGATGGGTCGCTTGTCCTCCTGCAGGTCGCGCCCGTAGCCGAAGGCGAGGCTCTTCTCGAGCACGAGGAGCGCGGTCACGCTGCCGATGGCGCGCGCCGCCTTGCCGCGCACGAGCTCGGCGACGTCCGGGTTCTTCTTCTGGGGCATCATGCTCGAGCTGGTCGAGAACCGGTCGTCGAGCGCCATGAACCCGAACTCCGCGCTCGACCAGAGCACGATCTCCTCGCCGATCCGCGACAGGTGCACCCCGAGGATGGCGAGCGCCGACGCCGCTTCCATCAGGAAATCACGGCTGGCGGTCGCGTCCAGCGAGTTGCGCGTGGGCCCGGCGAACCCGAGCTCCGCGGCTACCCCGGCCCGGTCGAGCGGGAACCCGCTCCCGGCGACCGCGCCCGCGCCGAGCGGGCACTCGTCGAGGCGGGCACGCGCGTCGAGTAGCCGCCCGCGATCGCGCCAGACGAGCTCCTGCCACGCCATCAGGTGGTGGCTGAGCCGGCTCGGCTGCGCGCGCTGCAGGTGGGTGTACGCAGGCATGAGCACGTCGAGCTCCTCGCGCGCGCGCTCGAGGAGCACGCGCGCGAGCTCGCTCACCGCGAGGAGCGTCTCGTCGAGCTTGCCGCGCGTCCAGAGGCGGAGATCGGTCGCGACCTGGTCGTTGCGCGAGCGGCCGGTGTGGAGCTTGCCGCCGACCGGCCCGACCAGCTCCACCAGGCGCGCCTCGATGTTCATGTGGACATCCTCCTTCACGGGATCCCAGCGAAACGCGCCCCGCTCGATCTCCTCCTCTACGGCCTCGAGCCCCTCGACGATGCGCGCGGCGTCCTCGCTCGAGATCACGCCGGCCCGCGCGAGCCCGCGCGCGTGAGCCACCGAGCCGCGGATGTCCTCGCGCCAGAGCGCTCGATCGAGCTCCACCGACTGGTTTAGCTCCTGCATCGCCCGATCGACGGCGTCGGGCAGTCGCCCGCCTCTGGCCACGCTCATGAGCGCGGTTATACACGCGAATGCTGGGGCCGGGGCGGCGCGAGTCAGCGCGGCTCGGCCGCGCGCTCCGGAGCGCGCTGGTCGAGGCCTCGGCGGAGCGCGTCGAGGCGCGCGCCCACCGCGTCGAGACGCGCCCCGAGTCCGTCGGCCCGGTCGAGCTCCGCCTCGCTGCTCGAGGCGCTCGCAGCGCGCTCACGCCGCACCTCGCCGAGCACCTCGATGATCTCGCGGTGGAGCTCCTGACCCGCGCTCACCACCCACTCGTCGAGCCGCGCCGCGAAGCGCTCGACCAGCTCGTCGATCTTCGGGGCCACCTTGGCCGCGGCGTCGCGCAGCGCGCCCGGCGCGAGCTCGAGCGCGCGCCTGCGCATCGCCAGGTCGGTTCGACCGCGGCTCCACAGCGCCAGGGAAGACGCGGCGGCGACCAGGATACCGCCGAGCAAGAGGTTCGTGAGCACCACGCCGAGCCCCACCGCGAGGACCGCGAACACCCCGACGTCCGCGGCGAAGGTGTCGACCTCGATCCGCGGCGGGGACAGCTCCGCGCCCATGGTCTCCCCGAGCCGTCCGGCAGCGTCGTGGGCGTCCTCTCGCAAGAGCGCCACCATGCGCTCGGCGAGTTGCTCGAGCGAGGTCGCGAGCTCGCCGCTCTCGCGGCGCGCCCAGTCGCGGAACGACTGCTCGAGGAAATCCCCGAGGTGCTGCCGCAGGTCGTCCCCGCTCGCGCGCTCGACCAGCCCGGGGAGCTGGGTGATGACATCGTCGCAGAAGTGATCGAGATCGCGCCGCGCCCACGCCTTGATGGCGCCGGCCTGTTCGCGGATCTCGAGCCGGCGCTGCTCGATGGTGCCGGCGTGGCCGGAGAGATCGCGCTCGAGGAGCTCGAGCCGCTTGTCCAGCTGCAGGGTGGTCAGGTGCGCGGCGCGACGGCGCGCGTCGAGCCCGCGCGCGAGCACGTCGCGCGCCGTGAGCCCCTCTCCGAGCGCGTTGGTGAGCACCAGGCGGCCCCGCTCCTCGGCCAGAAAGCGGGTCAGATACTCGCGGAGCGCGTCGAAGCCGCTCTCGCCGCCTCGTCCCTCGAGCGCCGCGTGCGCGCTCACCGGGAACACGGCTGGCCCCCGGATCACCGCCGCGAGCCGCTCGCGGATGTAGGCGACCGCCTCGTCCCGCTCGGCTGGCGTCCAGATGTCGGTCTTCGCCACCACGAACAGGATCTTGTCGCGCGACTGCCCGATCACCTGCTCCTCGAGGAATTGCCGCTCGCTCTCCTTCACCGGCTGTCCGGCGTCGAGCATGAAGAGGACCGCGTCCGCGCGCGGGATGTAGCCGTAGGTGATCTCGGCGCGGGTGAGCGAGAGGTCGTTCACGCCTGGGGTGTCGACCAGCACGATACGCTCGCGCAAGAGCTCCGACCGGACGCCGATCTCGAGGAACGCGACCTCGCTCGAGGAGCGGGCGCCGCCCGCCGCGAACGCGCGCACCTCCTCGAAGGGAAGCGGCACCTCGCCTCCGTCGGCGAGCACGACCTTGGCGGTGGGCTCGGCCGCGTACACGAGGTGGTGAATGACGGACGTGGTCGGGGTGACGCCGACCGGCAGGAGCGCCTCGCCGAGGAGCGCGTTCACGAAGCTCGTCTTGCCGTGGTTGAACTCGCCGACCACCACCAAGTGGAAGCGATTCGCGGCGAGCTTGGCCACCACGTCGCGACCGAGCCGGTCGGCGAGCGCGGTCGCGCCGATGTCGCGGGCCACCTGGACGAGGTCGTCGAGCGCGCGCGTGACCTCCGCGCGCTGCTCCGCGAAGGCCTGGAGCATGGCGGTCACCCCACCACCTTGATGAGCTCGTGGACGTTCTCGTCGACCGCCGCCATCGGGAGCCCGCCCTCGCCGAGCCCGGCCGCAGCGCGGAAGAGGGCGCTCTCACCGAACGCGCGGAGCGCGAGCACACGCTTTACCAGCCAAGGGTGCGTGTCGAAGAGCTCCCCGAAGCGACCAAAGTTACCCTTCACGTCGGCGCCCTGCGTCACGAACTCATCGAGATCGAGCTCCTCGTAGAGCTTCTTCGAGCCGAGCGCGAGCTTGGCGAGGGCCCGCACCGGCGTCTCGATGTTACCCGCGCAGAGCGCGGCGGCGCGGTCGCTGGTGATCTCGGCGCGCCGCGACCACGCCTGGAGCGCGAGCACCGCCGGGAGCGCGAGCCCGCGAACGAACAGGCTCGCGGTGCGCGTGAGGTAGTGGAGCGCGGTCAGGTAGACGACATGGCTGTTGTGGATGTGTCCGCACTCGTGTCCGACGACGCTGGCGAGCTCCTCGTCGGAGAAGTGATCGATGAGCGCCGAGTTGAGGAGCATGAAAGACTCCTGGTTCGTCCCATACGTCCCGGCGTTGAGCTGAGGGCTGTTCACGACGTAGAGCGTCGGCGGCGCGATGCCGAGCGTCTTGGCGCAGCTCCCGGCGATCGCATCGACCCGTGGGAACTGGCGCGGCCCGACCCGCACCGCGTTACCGAGCAGCTTCGCGCGCCCGACGTGCTGGAACGCGCGCACCCCGGCCGCGACCGCGAGCTCCACCGGCTTCAGCCGCTCGAAGGTCGCGCGGGTGGCTCGATCCGCGGCGTACGCGTACGCGTGCGCGTCGTCGGCGAGCTCGCCCGACCGTCCCGACGCCCGCCGTCGGACGAACCCCTCGAAGTCCAGCTCAGCTACTCGGGCCACTCGCGACTTCCTTTCCGAGGCCCGGCCGTAGCGGCCCGCTCGCCGCTCGCGCGCCGGCGCGCCTCGCGCAGGAACGCTAGCCTCGGCTCGTCACGCGCGCAACGCGTCGAGCGCGCCCGCCTCGAGCTCCGCGAGCCGCCCGAGGAACCTCCGGTAGTCGCGCAGCGGCGACGCTCCGGGGGGCGCGCGCATCGCGAAATCGGTGATACGGGTGGTCGCGAAGCGGAGGCAGGCGATGGCGCCTTCGATCGGCAAGGCCGCGAGCTCGCGCGCGTCGAGCTCGCGGTGCGCGCGGTAGCCGCGAAGCAAGGCGCGCATGAGCTCGGGCTCGAGGCGCGCGCCCCGACACCAGGCGAGCAAGGTCACCATCAGGTCGTAGGCGAGCGGGCCCTGCGCCGCGCTCTCGAAATCGATGAGCGCGGCGACCCGCCCCCCCTGCCAGAGCACGTTGTCCCGGAACAGATCGCCGTGGATGAGCCCGCGCGGGAGCGCCGGGTCACGCACCGCCGAGTAGCGCCGGAGCGCCGCGCGGATCGGGGCGGCAGCCTCGGCGAGCCCGGGCGGCGCGTCGCGCTCGATGCGGTCGAGGCGCGCCTCGAGAGCCGCGCTCGTGAAGCGCCCGACCCCCGGCGCGGCGACGCCCGAGAGATGCACGAGCGCGAGCGCCTCGCCCACCGCCTCACACGCGTCCCGGGTGACCCGCGCCTGACACAGGAGCTCGCCGTCGACCCAGGGGAAGATCGCGAGCGGGCGCCCCGCGTGCGCGCCGAGGGCGCCGCCGGAGGTCCGCTCGAGCGGCGCCGGAGTCGGGACGCCGCGCTCTGCGAGCGCGCGTACGAGCGCGACCTCGGCGGCGGCGCCCTCGGGTCCCTGCTCCTCGTAGAGCCGCGCGAACCATCGCGAGCCGTCTCGCGCGGTCAGCCGGAAGTTCGAGTTCACCGAGCCGGCCCGGAGCGGCTCGACCGCGGCGAGGTCGAGCCCGAACGGGCGAGCGGCGAGCCGGGCCTGGTCGAGCGTCATCG
Source organism: Polyangiaceae bacterium (assembly GCA_035063585.1). Lineage (GTDB taxonomy): Bacteria > Myxococcota_A > Polyangia > Polyangiales > Polyangiaceae > JAPSGB01. Next base: position 278,413 of record JAPSGB010000008.1, on the reverse strand, counting down.
GCGTGAGGAGCGCCATGGCAGAGGACTATAGCCGGTGTTAGCTTCTCCGGAGCCGGCGCTCGGGCGCCGCACCCTCATGCCGGAAGTCTACGGAAACACCGCGGGGCTCGCGCCGAGCGCGCTGAAATCGCTCGAGCGCATCTATCGCCGGCGCGTCTCGCTCGACGAGGTGGTGACACCGGAGCTCGCGCGCTCCCTCGCCGAGGCATCTCGCGAGACCAAGCGCCAGGTCGGCGCGCTGGTGCACCGCTCGGGCGAGATCGACTCCGTGATGGTGGGGACCGCGACCGGGCTCATGCTGCCGGACATCGGCCGCCTGCGGGCGGCGAGCGGGCGCTTCCGCGCGCTCCGGCTGATCCACACCCACCTCTTCGGCGAGCCGCTCACCCGCGATGATCTCACCGATCTCACGCGCCTCCGGCTGGATCTCGTGGCGGCGCTCCTGCTCGACGAGCGAGGGGAGCCGCGCAGCGTGACCTATGCGTACAACGTGCCGCTCGGCGGCAGCGTGACGCGCCCCTACGAGCTGGTCGGCCCGCTGCCGTGGGGCCGCGAGCTGCCCGATTTCGGTGCGCTCATCGGCTCGCTCGAGGCGGAATTCGCGCGACAGGCGCGGCTCCACGAGGTCCGCGCGAAGGATGGTCGCGCGATGCTGGTGCACGTCGGCGAGAAGCGCGTCCCGGGCGCGAGCCGGCGCGCGGAGGCGCGCCTCACCGAGCTCGCGAGCCTCGCCGAGACGGCTGGCGTGGCAGTGGTCGATCGCGTCCTCCAACTCCGCGACCGCATCGATCCGAAGCTGGTGCTCGGCAAGGGCAAGCTCGAAGAGGTAGTGATGCGCGCGGTCGAGCTCGACGTCGAGACGCTCATCTTCGACTGCGACCTCACCCCCGCGCAGGTGAGCGGCATCGCGGCGACCACCGATCTCAAGGTCATCGATCGCTCTCAGCTCATCCTCGACATCTTCGCTCAGCGCGCCGAGACGCGCGACGGCAAGCTCCAGGTCGAGCTCGCGCAGCTCAAGTACACCCTGCCGCGCCTCGGGCTCCGCGACGACGCCCTCAGCCGCCTCACCGGCGGGATCGGCGGCCGCGGTCCTGGCGAGACCAAGCTCGAGATCGGGCGGCGCCGCGCGCGCGAGCGGGTGACGCGCCTCGAGAAGGAGCTGCGGACCCTCGAGCGGCAGCGCGCCGAGCGTCGCCGCCGGCGCGGCGCGAGCGAGACCCCGGTGGTCGCCATCGTCGGCTACACCAACGCCGGCAAGAGCACCCTCCTCAACACGCTGACCCACGCCGGGGTGCTCGCGGAGGACAAGCTCTTCGCCACCCTCGACACCCGCGCGCGGCGGCTCGGCCTGCCCGGGCGACGAGAAGTGGTGCTGACCGACACGGTGGGGTTCATCCGCGAGCTCCCGAAGGAGCTCTTCGCGGCGTTCCGCGCCACCTTCGAGGAGGCGGCGGACGCCGATCTGCTCCTCGAGGTAGTGGACGCCTCCGACCCGGAGCACGAGGAGCACATGGAAACGACCGCGCGGCTGCTCCGCGAGCTCCGCCTCGACACGCTCCCGCGCGTGGTCGTGTTCAACAAGGTCGACTTGCTGGCGCCCGAGGCACGCGCGCTCCTCGAGGTCGCCCCCGGGCTCGTGACCACCACCGCGCTCCGGAGGGACGCGACCCGCGGCCTGCTCACCCGCATCGCCGGGGAGCTCGAGCGCTCCGGCAAGCTCGCCCCGCTCCCGCCGGCGACCGCCGACGAGGCGGTGAGCGCCTGAGCGCGCGCCCGCCGGCTACGCGGCGCGGTCGTCGTCGCGGCGCGGGCGCCGGTTGCAGTCGAGGATGCGCTTTCGGATCCGCACCGCGTCGGGCGTCACCTCGACCAGCTCGTCGCGGTCGATGAACTCGAGCGCGGTGTCGATGACCAAGATCCGAGGCGGCGCCAGGATGACGTTCTCGTCGCGGCCGGCGGCGCGGATGTTGGTGAGCTTCTTCTCGCGGGTGACGTTCACGTCGAGATCATTGGCGCGGTTGTGCTCGCCGATCACCATCCCCTCGTAGACCGCGAGCCCCGGGTCGATGAAGAGGATGCCGCGCGGCTGCAGATGAAAGAGCGCGTAGGGCGTGGCCGTGCCGGCCCGGTCGGCGACCACGGCGCCGTTCGAGCGCCGGAGCATCGGCCCGCGATAGGGCTCCCAGCCCTCGAACAGCGTGTTCAGGAGCCCGGTGCCGCGCGTCTCGGTGAGAAACTGGGAGCGGAACCCGATGAGCGCGCGGGACGGCACGCGGAACTCCATGCGCGCGCGGCCGAAGCCGAGGTTGTTCATCTTGAGCATCTGGCCCTTGCGCTCGCCGAGCCGGGTGGTCACCGCGCCGACGTATTCGTCGGGGACGTCCACCACCACGCGCTCGACCGGCTCGGACCGCACCCCGTCGACCTCACGAGTCACCACCTCGGGCATCCCGAGCGCGAACTCGTAGCCCTCGCGCCGCATGGTCTCGGCCAGGATCCCGAGCATCAGCTCGCCGCGCCCGAACACGGTGAAGGTGTCGGGCTCGTCGGTCGGCTCGAAGCGGAGCGCGAGGTTGCGCTTCGCCTCGCGCTCGAGCCGCTCACGCAGGTGCCGCGAGGTGACCCATTTGCCGACCTTGCCCGCGAACGGCGAGGTGTTCACGAGGAAGCTCACCTTGATGGTCGGCTCCTCGACCTGGATGCGCGGCAGCGCCTCGGGGTGCTCGGGGTCGGCGACCGTGTCGCCGATTTGCACCGACTCCATCCCGGCGAGCGCCACGATGTCCCCGGCGAGCGCCTCCTCCGTCTTCACGCGCCGCGTACCCTCGAACGAGAACAAGGTGGCGATGCGGTGCTGCGTCTTGCCGCCCTCGTGCAGGAGGACGACCTGCGCGCCGATCGCGATCCGGCCGCGCGCGACCCGCCCGATACCGAGCCGGCCGACGTAGTCGTCGTGCTCGACGTTGTGGATGAGTAGCTGCAGCGGGCCGTCGACGTCGTGAGACGGCGCAGGCACACGCTCGACGATGGTCTCGAAGAGCGGCTCGAGGCCGCGCGGCGCGTCCCCCACCGCGCGGAGCGCGATGCCCTGCTTGCCGATCGCGTAGAGGGTCGGGAAATCCGCCTGGCCGTCGCTCGCCTCGAGATCGCAGAAGAGGTCGAAGACCTCGCTGAGGACGTCGTCCGGGCGGGCGTCGGCGCGATCGATCTTGTTGATGACCACGATGATGGGGAGCCCGAGCTCGAGGGCCTTCTTCAACACGAAGCGCGTCTGCGGGAGCGGGCCCTCGGCCGCGTCGACCAGGAGGATGGCACCGTCGGCCATCTTGAGGGTGCGCTCGACCTCCCCGCCGAAATCCGCGTGGCCCGGGGTGTCGATGATGTTCACCAGGTAGTCGCGCCACCGCACGCTGCAGTGCTTGGCGAGGATGGTGATCCCGCGCTCGCGCTCGAGATCACCCGAGTCGAGCACGCGCTCGGTCATCTCCTCGTTGGCGCGGAACACGCCCGTCTGACGCAGCATCGCGTCGACCAGCGTGGTCTTGCCGTGGTCGACGTGGGCGATGATGGCGATATTGCGGAGCTTGTCGCGGGCGACGCTGGTCATGGGGGCTCGCCGGGGTACTCTCGCGGCGACCGCCGCGCAAGCCGGCCGGCGACTTTTCCGCGCCGAACCGACATCCCCTCCTCCCCGACCCCCCGCCCTCGCCGGGCGAGCTCAGGCGCTCGGCGACCCCGGCGTCACGAGGCTATAGGCGACCGTGGCCCCGCGCCCGCGGTTCGTGAGGCCGAGCTCCGCGCCGCGGCCGAGCGCGAGCACGTCACCGGGCTGGAGCTGCCAGGACTCCTCGCCGGCGCGGAGCTCGAGCGCGCCCGACTCGCAGACCACGAACTGCTGCGTGCCCGGCAGGCGCTCCCCGGTCGCGGCGCGCGCGCCGCGGGCGAGCTCGATCCGCTCGAAGGCGACCCCGGGCGGCGCGCCGACCGCGAGCTCGAGGAACGCGGCGCGCCCGCGCTGGTGGGTCCGCAGGCTGCGCGCCCGGTAGAGCGTCGCGGCGTGGCGCGGCGCCTCGATGAGCGACTCCACCCGCGCGCGGAGCGCCTCGGCCACCTTGAGCATCACGCCCAAGGTGGGATTGGCTTCGCCCGACTCGAGGTGGGCGAGGGTCGGCCGCGGCACGCCGGACAGCTCGGCGAGGGCTTGCTGGGTGAGCCCGCGCTCCTCGCGGAGGCGCCGGAGGTTGTCCGCGAGGTTTGACGAGATTTGGTCCAACATGATGAAAGAATAACATGGCTCTACCGGGAGGAATTCGCGCAATCGCCGCGGCCTCGACGCCGACAGGGGGGTGATGTCGCAAAGCTCACCGCGCCCGCGCTCCGCCGCGGCGCTCGTCGCGCTCGCTTGGCTCTCGGGCTGCGCGGGGCCGCTCTCGGGCGCGCTCGACGAGTTCCGCGACGCACGCTACCCGGAGGCGGTCATCGAGCTCCGCCGACTGGAGCCGGAGAGCCGGGGCTGGTCCGCTCGGGAGCGCGCGCGCTACGCGCTCTATCGCGGGCTCACCCACCTCGCGCTCGGCGACGCGCGCCCCGCCGATCTGTGGCTCGGCCTCGCCAAGGCGCTCGCGGAGGCGCACCCGGGCGCGCTCGACGCGGCCGAGCGGGGGCGGCTGCTGTCGGGCTGGCAGAGCCTCGGGCACATGCCCGGCGAGGAGAGCGTGCGCCTCGTTCAGCGCCGGATCGCCTCGGGCACCTGACGCATCGCGCTCCGCACCGCGTGGGTCAGCGCGGCGAGCCCGGCGTCGCGCGAGCGGCTCGGCGCGTCGACCGCCCGGGCGCGCCCGCGGATGATGGCGTGGAGCGCGCCCCCGCGAGCGCGGCTGAGCGTCACCGACACCACGCAGGTCGCCTCGGCCTCGTCGTCGCGCGCGGTGACCTCGAGGCGCATGAGGGTCGCCGAGAGGACGAAGCGATCGCTCGCCCTCACCCGCTCGAGCGCGAGCTCGTCGAGCTCGTGCGCCACCACGCCGCGAAAGGCGTCACGGGCTTCGGCGCCGCGCGTCTCCGCGCCGAGCGTGGTCCTGCCGAGCGCGACCGGCGCGGTCGAGCCGCTCGCGGCGGGGGATAGGGTGAGCGCCGCGGCGATGAGCGCGGCGCGGATCACGGCTCTCGAGCGAGGGTGCTCGGACATCGGGCCTCCTGGGGGCAGCGGCCCGTCTCGCCCGGCGGAGAGCCGGCTTCGCGGGCCTGTCACTCGCGTCTATCAGCGCGCGCGCCGCGCGGCCAACTTCCGCGCGCGCCCCGGCGAGCGAGGAGGGATACGGCTCCGGCTGGGCACCGCGCGCACCGCTCAGCGACGCGACACGATGCGGCTCGTGTCCACCGTCTCGTCCCAGGCGGTCTCGAGCCCCTCGTAGTGGACCCGCACGCGGGTCGGCGACTCGATGTCGATGATGGCGGCGTTGTAGGTCGAGCCCCGCCAGGTCACCCGCACGCGATCGCCGATCCGATACGGGCTCACGGGCGCGGCCGACGCGGCCCCGCTCGGCGCGCCGGAGGCGAGCGCCACCCAGCGCGGCGGGGGCGGCGGCGTGACCGGCCCGGTGATGCGCCCGTGGATCCGCTCGAGGCTCACGTCGTCATCCCAGCGCGCGCTGTAGCCCTCGAAATGAACGCGGAAGCGCGACGCGCTCTTCTCTTCGATGATGTACGCCGGGTAGTCGCGGCCGTCCCACTCGACCAGCACGTACTCGCCGACCCGATACGGCTTCTTACAGCCGCTCACCGCGAGGGCGACGGCGAGCGCGAGCGCGGCCCTCATGTGGCATCCTCCGCGCGGGCGGCTTCGGCGTCCGGGCTCCGCCCGGCGATGAGCTGCACGCCGAAGAGGAGCGCCGCGGTCACCATCCAGCCGGCCGCGACGACCGGCGCGGCGAGCCCGAGCGGCTCGGTCGGTGTGGCGACGCCGGCAAAGAGCGCGATGAGGGAGGCGGCGTTGAAGCCGACGTGAAGGGCGAGACACGGCAAGAGCGAGCCGCTGGCGACTCGGAGGTAGCTCAGCACCGCGGCCACCAGGAGCAGCGGCAGCCAATTGCGCCACTCGAGGTGCCCGAACACGAAGGCGAGCGCGGTCGTCGCCGCCGCCGGCGCCGCCGGGTGGCTACGGCGGAGCGCGCCGAAGATCGCCCCGCGGAAGAAGAGCTCTTCGACCAGCGGTCCGACGCAGGCGGCGACCATGAGCACCAACGCAGCGCGCAGCGGAGTCGACCCCGAGAGCAGGAGCGACTGGCTCACGAGCTCCGTCTCGGGGGTCGGGAAGCGCGCCTCGACCAGCTGGCGAATGGACTCGCTCGGGAGCTGTAGCGCGAGCCCGAGCGCGAGCCCGAGCACCGCGAGGCCGGGGTGCGTGTACCTGAGCCCGAGCGCCGCGCGCGCCGGTCGCGCGGGCGCGTGGAGCCTGAGGATGGCGAAGGTTCCGAAGAGGAACACCGCGGCCTCCACGGCGCCCAGGTTGACGATGTCGGTCGCGGCCGAGGGGCGGAGCGCGATGGTCAGGCGGAGTAGCTGGGCGAGCGCGAGGCTCGCGCCGACCGCCCACGCGAGCGCCACCCCGTGCGACAGCGGGCGGTCCGCGCCCGTCGTCATCGCCCGCGGAGGTGCGGCGCCACGCCGCGCTTGGTGACGGTGTCGAGCGCCCAATCCGCGCGCGTCTCGGGGTGGTCGGTGGTGTAGTGCAGACCGCGGCTCTCGCGGCGGCTCGCGGCCGAGGCGATGATGAGCTCGGCGACGGTCGCGATGTTGCGGAGCTCGAGGAGATCGCGGGTCACCAGGTGCTTCCAGTAATACTCGCGGATCTCCTCCTCGAGGAGGGCGATGCGGCGCGCGGCGCGGCGCAGCCGCGCGTCGCTCCGCACGATGCCGACGTAGTTCCACATGAGCCGGCGAATCTCGTCCCAGCTCTGCGACACCACCACCGCCTCGTCGCTCACCCCCGCGGTACCGACCTGCCAGTCGGGCACGTCCGGGAGGGACGCGGAGCGCAGCTCTGCGAGCTTGCTCGCGAGCTTGTCGGCGGCTCGGCGCCCGAACACCAGCCCCTCGAGGAGCGAGTTCGAGGCCAGGCGGTTGGCGCCATGCAGGCCCGTGCAGGCCGTCTCACCCACCGCCCACAGGCCGGGCAGCGAGGTGCGCCCGTGGAGATCGGAGGTGACCCCACCGCACATGAAGTGCGCCGCCGGCACCACGGGCATCGGCTCGCGCGTGATGTCGATGCCGAAGCGCAGACACTCGGCCGCGATGTTCGGGAAGCGCTCGCGGATGAAGTCCGGTGTTTGATGAGAGATGTCGAGGAGCACGTGATCGGCGCCGCTCTTCTTCATCTCGTGGTCGATGGCGCGCGCCACCACGTCGCGCGGCGCGAGATCGGCCATCTCATGGTAACGCTTCATGAACGGCTCGCCGTCGAGGAGCCGGAGCACGGCGCCCTCGCCGCGGAGCGCCTCGCTCACGAGGAAGCTCTTCGCCTTCGGGTGGTAGAGCGCGGTCGGGTGGAATTGATAAAATTCCATGTTCGCGATCTCGGCGCCGGCTCGATACGCCATCGCCACGCCATCGCCCGAGGCGACGTCGGGGTTCGTCGTGTAGAGGTACACCTTGCCCGCGCCGCCGGTGGCGAGGATGGTCGCCCGCGCGAGCACGGTCTCGATCGCCCCGCGCGCATGATCGAGCAGGTACGCGCCCACGCACTGGTCCGGGCCGCCGAACTTCGAGAGCGTGATGAGATCGATCGCCATGTGCTCTTCGAGCAGCAGGATGTTCGGCGTGCGCGCCACCGCCTCGAGGAGCGTCCGCTCGATCTCGCGCCCGGTGAGATCGCTCGCGTGCGCCACGCGCCGCGCGGTGTGGCCCCCCTCGCGCCCGAGGTCGAGCTCGCCGTCCTCGCCGCGGGAGAACTCCGCGCCGAGCGCGATGAGCGCGCGCACGTCGTCGGGGCCCTCGCGCACGCAGAGCTCGACCACCACGTCGTGGCAGAGCCCGGCGCCGGCTCGCATGGTGTCGTCGAAATGGCGCTCGAAGGAGTCCTCGGGCGCGAGCACCGCCGCCACGCCGCCCTGCGCCCACGCCGTCGAGGCGTCCCCGCCGCCGCGCTTGGTCACTACCGTGACCTCGCCGTATCGGGCCGCGCGGAGCGCGAAGGAGAGCCCGGCCACGCCGCTGCCGAGCACCAGGAAGTCTGTATGGCGCGCCATCGCTTCCGCTTCTTAGCGCATCGTCTCCGCCGCGGGCCGGGTTCCGCGCCGAGCCGGCAATAGATCCCGGTCGAGACCCGTTGACGCGATGCTTCCTAGCGGGTAGTGGTTCCCACGCTTCCGCGTCTTCCGGCCACGAGGCCGGACCGAGACGCCCCTGCCCTGGAGGTCCGTCGTGAAGATCCTGGTCGCCCTCAAGCGGGTCGCCGACCCCGACAACGCCAACAAGGTGAAGATCCCCGCCGACGGCGCGAAGATCGACACCGCCGGCCTCGAATGGAAGATGAATCCGTTCGACGAGTACGCGCTCGAGGCCGCGCTGCGGCTCACCGAGAACGGCAAGACGCCGAAGAAGCGCGAGGGCGAGGTGGTGGTCGCCACCATCGGCCCGAAGGACGCCGAGACGACCCTCCGCTCCGCGCTCGCCACCGGCGCCGACCGCGCCATCCGCGTGGAGGCGACCGACGAGGAGCTCGACGGCCGCGTGGTCGCCCACGCCCTGAAATCGCTCGTCGAGCAAGAGAAGCCCGACCTCGTGCTCCTCGGCAAGCAGGCCGTCGACGGGGACTCGAACCAGGTCGGCCAGCAGCTCGCCGAGCTCCTCGACTACCCGATGGCGACCTTCGCCGCGACCATCAAGGAAGAGGACGGCGGCGTCCTGGTCGGCCGCGAGGTGGACGGCGGGGTGCTCTCGCTGCGCCTCGGGTTCCCCGCGGTGGTCACCGTCGATCTCCGCATCGTGGCGCCCACCAGCGTGTACTCGAAGCTCACCGACGCCTCGCACAAGTATAACGACGGCGTCCGCTTCGCGGCGCTGCCGGCCATCATGGCGGCCAAGAAGAAGCCGCTCGACGTGAAGGCCCTCGCCGACCTCACGGGCGGCGCCAAGGTCACCACCCGCTATCTCAAGTTCGAGCCGCCGCCCGCGCGCAAGGCCGGCGTCAAGGTCAAGGACGTGGCCGAGCTCGTCGAGAAGCTCTCGAGCGAAGCCAAGGTCATCTGAGCGTTAAGGAGCAACCAAGATGTCAGGTGTACTCGTTGTCGCAGAGCTCACGGAAGACGGGAAGGTCCGCAAGGCCACCCACTCCGCCATCACCATGGCGCGCAAGGCCGCGCCCGCCGCGGGCGGCTCGTTCTCGATCCTGGTCATCGGCGCCGGCGCGAAGGCCGCCGCCGCCGAGCTCACCGGCTTCGGCGCCGCGAAGATCTTCGCGTGCGACGACGCCTCGCTGAAAAACTACACCGCCGAGGCCTTCGCGCCGACGGTCGCGGCGCTCGGCAAGGGCTTCGACCTCGTCTGCGCGACCGCGTCGAGCTTCGGCAAGGACCTCATGCCGCGGGTCGCCGCGCGCCTCGACGCCGCCTACGCCGGCGACTGCTCGGACGTCAGCGCCGAGGGCGGCGCCCTCACCTTCAAGCGCCCGATGTTCGCGGGCAACGCCTACGGCTACTGTCAGCTCGACACGGCCATCAAGGTCGCCAGCGCGCGTCAGAGCGAGTTCGACGCGGCGGCGCCGAGCGGCGGCGCCTCACCCATCGAGGACGTCGCCCGAGCGGCCGCGGGGGCCGCGGCGGGCCGCGTCGGGTTCGTCTCCCTCGAGACGGTCAAGAGCGAGCGCCCCGAGCTCACCGACGCGAGCGTGGTCGTGAGCGGCGGGCGCGCGGTGAAGGAGAAGTTCTTCGACGTGCTCGAGCCGCTCGCCGATCTCCTGGGCGCCGCCATCGGCGCGAGCCGCGCCGCCTGCGACGCGGGCTACGCCCCCGGCGACTTCCAGGTCGGGCAGACGGGCAAGATCGTCGCGCCGAGCCTCTACTTCGCGATCGGCATCTCGGGCGCCATCCAGCACATCGCCGGCATGAAGGGCTCGAAGACGATCGTCGCCATCAACAAGGACCCGGAGGCGCCCATCTTCCAGATCGCCGACTACGGGCTGGTGGCCGATCTGTTCCAGGCGGTCCCCGCGCTGGTCGAGGAGCTGAAGAAGCACAAGGCCGCGAAGGGCTGAGCGAAGAGCCAGCTTGACAGACTGGTTCGCGGAGAACATTCTCCGCCGCCCCGTGGGAGAGAAAGCCCGCGGGGCCTTCGGGGCGTAGCGCAGTTTGGTAGCGCGCACGGTTCGGGTCCGTGAGGTCGGCAGTTCGAATCTGCCCGCCCCGACAAAATCCGGCTCGGCGCCGCGGGCAACGCGGCGGCGAGCGTGCTCACGGCGACTCGCCGAGCCTCACCGGGGGTCTGGGTGCCGGTCCGGCGCGGCCGGCGGCGCGGCGCGGCGGCGCGCGAGCTCGGCGCGCGCCTCGACGAGCTCCGAGGCGCCGGGAAAGTCGGGCTCGAGGAGCGCGAGCCACCGGTCGACCGCGTCGAGCTGCCCGGACGCGAGGAGCGCCGCGAGGAGCGCGCGCCGCGACGGCGCGAACCCCGGCCGGCCGCGAACGTAACGCTCGAGGAGCGGGACCGCCTCGCGCGCGCGGCCATGGGCGAGGAGCCACGCGCCGAGGCAAAACGCCGCCTTGTCGCTCTCCGGTCGCGCCTCGGCGTAGCGGAGACAGTGCGGATGGGCGGCGTCGAGGCCCGCGTGTTCGAGGGCCAGCGACGCCCGCGCGAACTCCGACTCGGGATCGTCCGGGCGATCCGCGATCATGGTCGAGATCAAGGTCTCGTCGTCCTTCCAAGCGAGGTCGCGCGACCAGGTGAGCGGGAGCGTGGCGACCGCGAGCACGAGCGGCGCGAGCCGCATCCGACGCGCGAACCGCGCGCTCAGTCCCCGCGACGCCTCGCGCGCGATCGGCGAGGCCGCGGCGGCGCCCGCCAGCGTGAGACCGAGCAGCGTCACGTAGGCGTAGCGATCCGAGATGTAGCCGAAGCGCAGGAGCACCGCGGCGTGCGCGATGAACGCGACCCCGAAGACCGCGACCCCGACCGCGTAGGCGGCGAGCCGCTCGGGCGCGCTCCGGCGAAGCCACGCGAACCCTGCGGCGGCCGCGAGCGCGGTGAGCGTGAGGACCGCGAGCGCCGCGGACCCGGGCACGAGCGGGAGGGTCGAGGCGTGGCTGAGATCGGTCGGCGCGAGCGCGTCGCGGAGCAGCCGGAGCTCGACGGTCGCGGCGGCCCGAAGCCAGCTCGACGGGCTCGCCGGAGGCGGGACCAGCGGGATGAGCCCGAGCGCGCGCCGCAGGCCCGTCGCGGCCGCGACCGCGGCGCCGCTGCCGAGGAGCGCGACCGCGGCGCGACGCGCGCTGCCCGCCCGCGCGCCGCGCAAGAGCGCCGCGGTCGCGAGCACCGGCGGAAAGAACAGGAAGAACTCCCGCGACGAGATCGCGGCGAAGGTCGCGAGGAACACCAGGAGCCCCGCGCGCAGGCCGAGCGCGCCGCGCGACACCACGAGGAGCGCCGCGAGCGCAAAGAGCCAGCCGAGCATGTCCTGACGGCCGCCGAGGTACGCCACGAGCTCGCTGCCGACGGGGTGCACCGCGAAGAGGAGCCCGCTCGCGGCCGCGGCCGCGCGGCTCGCGCCGAGCCGCTCGACGGTGACCACCAGCAGCCACGCGACAGCCATGTGCATCACGACGTTGAGCCCGTGCTGGAGCGGCGCTCGGGCGCCGAGACCCTGGTAGCTCAGCCAGTAGAGGAGCGAGGACAGCGGGCGGTAGTACGGGGTCAGCGTCGGCTCCCCGCTCGCGATGAACATCTCGCTCGAGAGGAGCGTCGGGAGCCCGCGCGCCGAGCGGAGGAACGGGTTATCGACGAGGAGCGACCGGTCATCGGTGGTGAAGCCGTTGCCGAGAGCAGGCAGGTGCGCGACCAACGCGGCGAGGACGACGAGCGCGCGGGGACCTGGAGCAAGCGCGCGCGCGCGCGAGCGAACCGAAACGTGATCGCTGGGCGGGCTGGTCACCGGGCGGCCACCATGACTCGAACGCCGCTGGCGCGCTTGAAATTCCAGCCGGTGCGCGGCGTAATCCCATCATCATGGGAGTCTATCGGCAGCGTTTCCTCGCGCTCTCGCTCGGGCTCACGGTCGGAGGGCTCGGAGGTGCCTGCGGTATGAGCGGTAACGGCGGCGGATTCGGCGGCGCGAACGGCTCGGGTGGTCACGCAGGCGCGAACGGCTCGAGCAGCTCGGCCGGCCGTGGCGGCCTCGCCGGCGGCGGCTGCCTCGGCTCGTGAGCGAAGCTCCGCAAGGAGGACTCCGAGGCGCCGGCGTCAGCCGGCGCGGCTCAGTTGATCTGGACCTGCGTCCCGGCCGTGCCGTCCATCCCCGGGTTACCGCCGTCGCCGCCCGCGCCGCCCCGCCCGGGTAGCCCGGTGGAGCACGAGTTCGCCGAGAACGTCTTGGTACCCACCTGGGTACCGTAGCCGAGACAGGTGCTCGGTCCCCCGCCGCCCCCAGCACCGGGTGCGCCCGCGCCGCCAGCGCCACCGGCGCCGCCCGGGCCGCCCGGGCCGCTGTCGTCGCTGTGTGAGCCGCCGGGACCGCCGTTCCCACCGACCTGCGCCGTGCCGCCATCTCCGCCCTTGCCGCCGGCCCCGCCCGCTGAGGTCGTGATCTCGTTCCCGGACACGACCACCTTCCCGGCCACCGCGAAGACGCCGAAGCTCCCACCGCCGCCGCCGCCGCCGAGGCCGCCGCCACCGCCGAGGCCGCCACAGCCGCCCGAGCCGCCGCCGCCGCCCGAGTCCCACTTGCTTAAGCAGAGGCCCGCACCGCTTCCCGCGCCGCCGCCGCCGCCGCCGCCCCCGCCCTTGCCGTTCCCGCCGTCGCCGCCCTTCGCGCCGTTCGCGGGCAAGTACGCTCCCGCCGCGATGGTTCCGACGGAACCGCCGCCGGCACCGCGCGTCCCATCGGCGCCCTTCGCCCCCGGGCCACCGGGCGAGCCGGGCGTCCCGGGGTCGGAGATGGCGGGTGTGCAGCCGTTCGGGTCGGCGCCCGCGCCAGCGGTCCCGCCGCCGACGCCCGAGCCGCCGACACCTCCAGCTTGGCCGCTCAGTCCATTACCCTTCGCGCCGTTGCCGCCCACGCCGGCGATGACGTCCGCGGCGCCGCAACTCGGCGCGCCGGCGCCGTCGCCGCACGACGGGCAGGTCTCGCCGCCCGAAGCGCCTTGAGTGCCCCCCGAAGCGGTGCCGCCCTGGGAAGCCCCGTTGGTCCCCGCGCCGCCCGCGCTCCCGGCCCGCGCGAGGATCTCGTCATAGCGCACGTAGAGCGTCCCGCTGCCGGCGACGAGTCGCACCCCGTAGGTGCTCTCACCCGAGCCAGGGGGCGTCTCGGCTTGGATCGTGAGCCCCTCGATGTGCGTCTCCTTGTCAATCTTCGGCGCGAGGAACACCGTCCCCTCGGCGACCACGAGCGTGGTCGCGCTCGCTGCGCGGCGGAACCGGAAGTCCCCGATGCCTTCGTCGAAGCCGCCGTAGATGCTGATCCCGCTCTCGACCGTCACCGCCTCGTCGTAGCGATCGCCGGAGAGACACACCGCCGGGATCGCGTTGTCCTTCGCGACCGCGATCGCGCGCGCGATCGTGCGGACCGGTTCATCGCGGGTGCCCGCGCCCGTCGCGTCGTCGCCGCTCGTCGCCGAGACGTACACGCACTGCTCGACCAGGCCATCGCCGCCGTCGCAGTTGTCGTCCGTGAAGCCAGGATCGATGGGGTCCTTGCCCGCGCGTCCCTCCGCCGTCTTCACGCACGAGTACTCGCAGCCGCACGCTCCGGTGAGCGGGTTGTTGTCGACGTCGTACGTGTCCGGCGCGCACGCGCACCCTCCTCCGCCGCCGGTTCCACCCGCGCCGCCGAGTCCGCCCGCGCCGCCGAGCCCGCCCGCGCCGCCGAGTCCGCCCGCGCCGCCGAGTCCGCCGTCGTCACCTGCCGCGCCGCCGCTCCCGCCGCCGGCCGCGCCGCCCAGACCACCGGCTCCGCTCGCGCCGCCGGTTCCGCTGCCGCCGGCTCCGCTCGCGCCGCCGGTCCCGCTGCCGCTCGCGCCACCGAGGCCCGCGTCGGACCCGCCGCTGCCGGCCTGCCCCCCGAACCCCGACGAGTCGTCGGTCGAGCCGCCGCTCGCGCAACCCGCGAACCCGAGCGCGCCGCCCAGCATCAAGAGCAGAGAAGATACCGCCAGCAGATCCCGAGACCGCTTCATGACCGCGAGTGTGGACCGTCCCTCGCGCTAGCTCAAGCGGGCGTGCGCGGCGCGGCTGGGTTATCCTCCGGAGGAGCTTCATGTCGCCTACAGCGCGCCGCGTCATTCTCGCTTGCTGGTCGACCGCAACCGCCGCGTTCATCGCCTGCGGCTCCGGCGCGGACGCCGCGCCGCCCTCGAGCGTCGGCTCGGGAGGCAGCGGAGCGACCGGGGGTCTGGGCGGCGCGGCCGGCGGCGCGAGCGCGACCGGCGGCGCGGGCACGACCGGCTTCGAGGCGGGGACCCCCGACGCCAACGAGGACGCCGGCTGCTTCGGTGTGTCCGAGAAGGGGAAGAGCAGGCCGCTCCATCTCTACGTCTTGATGGACAAGTCGTCGAGCATGTACGGCTTCAAGTGGGAAGCCGCGAAGGCGGGCCTCAGCGCGTTCGTATCGGACCCGAACTCCGACGGCGTCGCGGTCGCGCTCAAGTTCTTCCCTCGCCCGCCCGGCGGCCCCGCGCTCTGCGACCAGCACGCGTACGCGACGCCCGACACGCCGTTCGCGCCCCTCCCCGGCAACCGGCAGGCGCTGCTCGACGCCATCGCCGCCGCGGCTCCGAATGGACTCACGACCCCGACCTGGCCGGCACTCGGCGGCGGGCTCCTCGCCGGGATCGAGGTCGCGCAGAATAACCCCGGCCACTCGGCGGCGGTGCTCCTCGTGACCGACGGCGTCCCGCAAGGTCCGGCGGACTCCTGCGCGGGGGTCGATCCGACGAGCACGGCCGAGATCGCGAAGCTCGCCGCAGCCGGCGCGAGCTTCTCCCCACCGGTGCGGACGTTCGTCGTTGGCCTGCCCGGCGTCGACCAGACCTTCGCGGACACGATCGCGCAGGCCGGCGGCACGACGAGCGCGATCGTCGTCTCGAGCACCAACGTCGAGCAGGAGTTCCGCGACGCGCTCGCGACGGTGCGCGGTGAGGCGCTCCCCTGCGAGTACCAGCTCCCGAGTGACGTCTCGAGCGGCAAGTACGATACCGCGCACGTCAACGTGGAGCTCGGCTCGGGCGGCCCCAAGACCAAGCTCGCGAGCGGCGACTGCGCCAAGGGCGGCGACTGGACCTACGACGACCCGACGAGCCCGACCCAAATCGTGCTCTGCCCGAGCGTCTGCGACAGCGTGAAGCACGATTTCCAGGCCACCATCAGCATCGTGCTCGGCTGCCTCACCCTCGTGAAGTGACGCGGGCGCGCTTCACGCCGCGCGCCCGCGCTCAGGCGGCCGGCGCGGCGGCCTCGTGAGCGCGCACGGCTTCGCCCGATTGCCGCCCGCTCTCCACGGCCGCGTCCCGAGCGGCCGCGCGCGTCGCCGAGAGGAAGCGCTCCACGCCCTCGATCACCGGCACCGAGCGCGGCGAAGGGAACACGTCGAAGGCGTGCTGCGCGCCGGCGAGCTCGACGTAGCGCACGGGCGCGCGCGACCGGGCCCGGAGCGCGTCCACGAACCGCCGCGCGCCGGCGAGTGGCGCCAAGGTATCGCGATCGCCATGCAGCACGAGGAACGGCGGCGCGTCCGCGCGCACGTGCGCGATGGGCGACGCCTCGCGGAAGCGCTCGGGCTCGTCGGCCGCGAACGCCTTCATCACCCACGGCTCGAGCACGCGCCGATAGAACGCTCTCGGCAAGCGGCTGGTCTCCGGAGAGAAATCGTAGATGCCGTAGAAGGGCACCGCGGCCTGCACCGAGGTGTCCGCCTCCTCGAAGCCCGGCTGATAGCGGGGCTCGTTCTCGGTGAGCGCCATGAGCGCCGTGAGGTGCCCGCCCGCGCTCCCGCCGGTGACGGCGATGAAGCGCGGATCGACCCCGTAGGTTGCGGCGTGCTCGCGGATCCACGCGAGCGCGCGCTTGAGGTCGACCAGATGGTCCGGAAAGGTCGCCGCCGGGCTCAGCCGGTAGTTCACGTTGAAGCAGACCCAGCCGCTCGCGGCCAGGTGAGTGAGCAGCGGCACCCCCTGGGTCTTCTTGTCGCCCAGGATCCACGCGCCACCGTGGATCTGCAGCACTGCGGGGCGGCGCGCGCCCGGCTCGCGCGGCTCGTACACGTCGAGCCGGAGCCGCTGGCCGCCGACCCGCGCGAACTCGACGCCGTTGGTGCGCCTCACCCGCGCGCTCCGAAACGGAAACGGCGTGACGCGCCGCCACAGCGGCACGCGGGGCCGCGCTCCGCTCGAGAGGAGCGGGCCGAGCTCGCGGCGCATCGCTCGCTCGCTGCGGCGCCCCTCGCTCCACAGCGCGAGCAGCCCGGCCCAGCTCACCAGCGTGATGACGAACCCGACCTCGCCGGGCCACGCGCGGAGCGCGCCCGCCACGACGAACCCGCCGGTCGCGAGCGCCTGCCAGGCGAGGTGATGGGCGGCGAGCTCGATGGTGAGCCACGACGCGAAGAAGCTCGGCAGGTAGAGCGGCCCGGCGCGCCGCGCCGGCAGGAAGGCGTTCACCGTGAACCCCGCCCCAACCAGGCTTACCGCGAGAAACAGCCAAGATATCATGCAACGCCCTCCAAGGTGCGTCTTGACGCAGCGCGGCGCAAGGGACCGAGGCGGCCCCGAGCCGCCATCCTCGAACGACCGAGGGGGTGGGCGGGCCCGGCGCGGAACCGCCGGGCCCGCCCGCGAGAAAATTCCGCGCGACATGGCGCGGAAGGTGCGCTAGACACGGCGCGCCATGGGAACGCCCCAAGATCCTCGCACGCGCCGGCGGCAGCGAAAGCGTCGCGCCAAGAAGAACCTCGAGTGGGAGCTCCGGCGCGCCGAAGAGCACGCGCAGGCGGCTCAGCCCAAGGCGCCGCCGAAGACCGCGACCTGAGCCGCGGCCCCCGTGCGCGGCCTCAGGGCCGTCCGGCGTCGCGAACCGCCTCGAAGGCGGTTCGCCCCGCGGCGAGCTCACGCTCGAACCGTGCCCGGAGCGCGCTCGCGCCGCCAGCGCGCTCCACGCCCACCTCGCCGTAGCGGCGCAGGAAGAGCCGGAGCGACCACGCCGCGGCGGCCCGCCGACGGCGCGCGACGATCCCGCACGTCGCTTCGAGGTGCGCGCGGTGCGCGTCGATGACGCCGAGGAGCTCATCGAAGCCCCTGCGCTCCGGCACGCTCGTGCTGATGACCGGCGCCCGCCACGCTGGCTGCTCGCCCGCGTGGACGGCGTCGAGCGCCGCCGCCAGCTCGGCGCGCGCGCGCGCCGCGATCTCGCCGAGATCCGCCTTGTTCACCACGAAGACGTCCGGGATCTCGATGATCCCGCTCTTCAAGAACTGGAGCACGTCCCCGGACGCGGGCTGCACCACCATCACCACCGTGTCGGCGACGTGCTCGACGTCCGTCTCGCTCTGGCCGACCCCGGTGGTCTCGATGAGCACGAGGTCGTACGCCGCGGCGAGCACCTCGATGGCGGCCCCCGCTGCGCTCGCGAGGCCGCCGAGCGCGCCGCCGCTCGCCATGCTGCGGACGAAGAGGCCGGTGTCGTCGGGCTCGAGCTCGATGCGCGCGCGGTCCCCGAGCAGCGCGCCGCCGCTCCTCGGGCTCGATGGATCCACGGCGAGCACGCCCACGGTTCGACCCGAGGCGCGCGCCACGCGCGCCAGCGCGCTCACGAGGCTGCTCTTGCCGACCCCGGGCGGCCCGGTGATGCCGACCCGCTCCTCGCCGCCGCGGCTCGGGAGCGCTCCGAGGAGCGCGGCGATGCGCGGCGCCGCCTCCTCGCGCCGGTCCTCCACGAGCGAGATGGCGCGCGCGACCGCGCGCGGCTCGCGGCGCGCGACGCCGCTCGCGAGCTCAGCCGGCAGCATGCGCGCTTTTTACGACGGCGACGAGCTCCGTCAAGATCCGCGACAGGTCGAAATCTTTCGGGGTGAAGACCCGCGCGACGCCCAGCTCCCGGAGCGCCTCCGCGTCGCCCTCCGGGATGATCCCGCCGGCGACCACCGGCAGGTCGCCCGCGCCGCGCTCGCGGAGCTTCGCGAGCACCTCGCGGACGAGCGGCAGGTGCGCGCCGCTCAGCACCGACAGCCCGACCAGGTGCACTCCCTCGTCGACCGCCGAGCGCGCGAGCTCGCTCGGCGAGGACCGGATCCCTTGATAGACGACCTCGAAGCCGGCGTCGCGCGCGCGGAGCGCGATCTGCTCCGCGCCGTTCGAGTGTCCGTCGAGGCCGGGCTTGCCGATGAGCAGCCGCGGCCTGCGACCGAGCACCTGCTCGAGCGCGCTCACCTCCTCGCGGAGCGCCGCGAGCCGGTCCTCGGCGAGCGCGGGCGAGCGCGCGCCGCCGACGCCGGTCGGGGCGCGATACTCGCCGAACACCTCGCGCAGCGCGCCGGCCCACTCGCCAGTGGTGACGCCGGCCTTGGCCGCGGCGATCGACGCCGGCATCACGTTCTCGCCGCTCGCAGCCGCCTCGCGGAGCGCGCCGAGGGCGCGCGCGACCGCGCCGGCATCGCGCTCCGCTCGCCACGCTCGCAGCCGCTCGATCTGCTCGCGCTCGGCCTCGGGATCGATCTCCAGGATCACGCCCGCGCCGGCCGCGGTGAGCGGGCTCGGCGCGCTCTCGGTGTAGCGGTTCACCCCCACCACCACCCGCGCGCCGCTCTCGATGGCCGCGAGGCGCGCCGCGTTCGCGGCGACCAGGCGCTCCTTGATGTACCCGCTCTCGACCGCCGCCACCGCGCCGCCCTGCGCGAGCACCGCCTCGACCTCGGCCCACGCGGCCTCCGCGATCTCGCGCGAGCGCGCCTCGACGACCCGCGAGCCGTCGAAGAGATCGCCGTGCTCGAGCAGGTCGGTCTCGAAGGCGAGGATCTGCTGGGTACGGAGGCTGAGCTGCTGATCCCACGGGCGTGGCAGCCCGAGCGCCTCGTTCCACGCCGGGAGCTGCACGGCGCGAGCGCGCGCACGTCGACTCAGCGTGACTCCGAGCATCTCGAAGGCGATCCGGACGATGTTGTTCTCGGGCTGCTGTTCGGTGAGCCCGAGCGAATTCACCTGCACGCCGTAGCGGAAGCGGCGAAGCGCGGGCTCGGCGACCTCGTACCGCTCTCGGCCGAGGCGGTCCCAGAGCTCGGTGAAGGCGCGCTCCTTGCACACCTCGTCGACGAACCGGATGCTCGAGTTCAAGAAGAACGAGAGCCGCCCGAACACCTGCGCGAACTCGCCGCCCTCGACGCCGCGCGCTCTCACCGCGTCGAGCACCGCGATGGCGGTGCTGAGCGCGTAGGCGATCTCCTGCTCGGGCGTCGCGCCCGCCTCCTGGAGGTGATAGCTGCACACGTTGGTCGGGTTGAAGTCGGGGATTTCGCGCACCGCGAACAGGATCACGTCCGCGATGAGCCGCAGGCTCGGCGCGGGCGGGAAGATGTAGGTGCCGCGCGAGAGGTACTCCTTGATGATGTCGTTCTGGGTGGTCCCCCGGAGCTTCGCGACGCTCGCGCCCTGCTCTTCGGCGGCGGCCACGTAGAGCGCGAGCAGCCACGCGGCGGTCGCGTTGATGGTCATCGAGGTGTTCATGCGCTCGAGCGCGATGCCGTCGAAGAGCGCGCGCATGTCTCCGAGGTGGCAAATCGGCACCCCCGTCCGCCCGACCTCGCCGCGCGCCTCGGGCGCGTCCGAGTCGTAGCCGAGCTGGGTCGGCAGATCGAAGGCCACGCTGAGCCCCGTCTGTCCGCGCGCGAGGTTTGCTCGATAGAGCTCGTTGGACGCCTTCGGGGTGCTGTGCCCCGAGTACGTCCGCATGATCCAGGGTTGGTCGGCCATCCTCGGCCGAGCCTAGCGCGCTCGGCCGAGCGCGTCAGCGGGGAGCACGCGCGCTCGGCCTCACTCGTCGGTCTCCGTGAGCGCGAACGAGATGCTCATGGTGAGCGGATCGAGGTCGATCGCGACGTCGATGTCGAGCGACCCGGACCCCTCCGACGCGGGAGCCCGCACGCTCTTCGGCGCCGCGCCCGCGCGCCCGAGCCGCGCGAACACCGCGCGAGCCTCCGCTTGCATCGCGCGCGCGTCAGGAAAGCGGTCCGCCTTCTCGAAGGCGAGCGCACGATCGATCACGGCGACCGCGTCGTCGGGGAGCGTGGGCGCGACCGTCCGTACCGAGCGGGCTGGACTGCGCGCCGCCGCGAGGATGCGCTGCACCGGGGTGCCCTCGGGGTGCACGAGCTGACCGCTCAGCGCCGTGAAGGTCATCGCCCCGAGCGCCCAGAGATCGGTCCGTCCGTCGATCTCGCCCGGCCTCCCGCGGGCTTGCTCGGGAGGAAGGTAGGCGGTGGTCCCGAGCACGACGCCGTCGAGCGTGCCGGTGACGTCCTTGCTGGTCGCGAGATCGCGCACCCGCGCCAGCCCGAAGTCGAGGAGCTTGATGCGGCCGTCACGGGTCACAAATACGTTGGCGGGCTTGATGTCGCGATGCACGATGCCCTTCTCGTGCGCGGCGACGAGCACGTCGCAGAGCCGCTCCATCGCGAAGAACGCCTCGAGCGGCGTGAGCACGCGCGTCCGCCGCATCCGCTCGCTCAGCGCTTCGCCCTCGAGGAGCTCCATCACCAGGAAGACCGAGCCGTCCTCGGTCACGTCATCGTCGAGCACCTCGACCGCGCCGGGGTGCCCGACCTTGTTGGCCGCGTAGCCCTCCCGTAGAAACCGCGCGCGAACCTGCTCGTGCGCCCCGAACGCCGGGTGGAGGACCTTGACCGCGCCGCGCTTTCCGTTGCGATGCGTCCCTGCGTAGACGCTCGCCATGCCTCCGGTATCGAGCAGGCGATCGAGCGTCCACTTGTCGCGCAGCGACCGGCCGACGCGCGCCTCGGCGAGCGCGCGGAGTTGCTTCGCGTCTACCTGCATCCTCGCGACCATAGCGCGAGCCGGCGGCCCTCGCGACCCCGACGGTCAGCGCGGGGCGGCAGGGAACCGGCGCGCGCGATACCTCGAGCGCGCCCTCACGAGCCCGAGCGCAGAGGCGAGCGACAGGAGCAGCGCGAGCGGATGATGCCGGCTCGGCGCGGAACCGGCGCGGCACGCGCACCCTCCGTCGCCGTCACCGGCGTTCGAGGAGTGCGCGGGCTGCCCGACGCCCACGCGCGCCCCGCTCCCGCCCGCGCCCGCGGCGCCACCGCCGCTCGTCCAGCCCGAGCCCGCCGCGCCGGCCGCGTTCGCGCCGCCGGCCGCGCCGCCCCGACCAGCGGCCCCGGCTGCGCCCGCGCTCCCGCAATCCACCACGTCGAAGGTGAGGTACATCTCGGGGCCGAACCAAGTGCGCCCCTCGTCCAAGAGCCGCCAGCGCGTCTCGTAGAGCCCCGGCGCCAGAGGCGCACGCGCCGGGCGCGAGGGACCGGTCGTGAACACCGTCTTCCGGCAGGTCGGCTGGTCGTCGCAGTCGCCGCCGCCGGGAGCGACCTCGGGGTTGGTGTTCTCGGCGAGGCTCATGCGGTTCACGCCGAGGAACGGATCCGGCGCGTCTCCCGGCACGCCGAGGCGCACCGCCGAGCCGGTGGCCGAGCCGCCGCTGTCGGTCCAGGTCGCGGTGCCGGTGTTCTCGAGCGTGAACCAGAAGGTCACGGGCGCCCCCGCGCACACTTCATAATATGCTTTACCTTCTGGATCGGCCGGCGCGTCGCTCCCTTGGCTCGAGAACTTGGCGTCGAGCGCGGGCGTGGTCTCGGTGCAGGGGCCCTTGGCGATCGGCGTGCCGATGTCGTCGCCGTAATAAAATTGCAGGATCTGGCGGTAGTCATAGCCCTTGCCGTTCTCGAGACAGCGGGCGCCCCACTGACCCATGCAGCCGCGATTTTGCCCGTACCCGGGGGGGCCGATGTAGCCAAGCGAGGTCTGCGTGACACCGGTCCCGCTCTTACCTTGGTTATAGGTGACGTACTTCTCCGTCGCGCCGCCGGCGCCTCGGCAGGCCGGCGGCGAGGTCGCGCCGTCCCCGGCGACGTAGAAGCCGTAGGTCAGCATCCCCGCGTACGAGAGGTACATCCCGCGCGTCGCGTCGACCGCGGCGCGCTGGGTCGCGTTCGGCGTCGCGCCGCACGAGTACACCTGGCAGCCTTGACCGTCGCAGATGCTGCCGCCGGTCGCGATCGCGTAGTAGGCGACCGAGCGCGCCGCGATCGCCTGCGCCTTCAGCGCCTCGAGGCCGGCGCCGCCGTTCTCGCACTGAATCACGTGCGGCAGGTAGTCGCCCTCGAGATCGATCGTGCCGGTTCCGGTCACCGTGATCGAGCAGTACGCGTCGGACGGCGCCGACACCCGCTCGGAGCGCTCGCCGAGCGGCCCTTCGCCCACCTCTGCCGGCCCGCACCCGGCGACGAGTACGGCGAGAACCGCCAGTCGAGCGCGCCGCGCCATGACGCGATGGTCGTCTTCATGGCCCTTCGTGGCAAGCGCCGTCTCACCTCGAGCGCTCCGAGCGGGCGGCCGCGGGTGCTACCATGACGCGCGTGTCCAACCCGTACCGCGCCGCGCCGCGCCTCGGCCACCCGCGCGGGGCGTATTTCTGCCCCGGCTGCGGCCGACAGGTCCGGCGCACGCTCCGGAGCTGCCCAGAGTGCCACGCCGCCATCGCCTCGGTGCGGTGCGCGGGCTGCTTTCACATGAACGTGCCCGACGACGCGCTCTGCGCCGAGTGCGGCGAGCCGCTCGGGCTCGAGCCCGACGGCGCGCCGTCCCGCCTCTCGTGCACGCGCTGCCAGCTCCCGTTCCAGGAGTTTCACGGCGGCCCGGGCACGCTCTTCGACTGCGGGGAGTGCGGCGGCCAGTTCGTCGAGCATGCGCTGCTTCGGGGTCTGCTCGAGCAGCGCGAGAAGTACGGCGAGCAGACGCCGCGCCGCCCGCGCCGGTTCGTTCCGGACGCGAGCTCCGTCGTCTACGTCAAGTGCCCCATGTGCCAGCTCACGATGAACCGGCGCAACTTTGGGCGCTCGAGCGGCGTCATCATCGACGAGTGCCGCGCGCACGGCGTATGGCTCGACGCCGGCGAGCTGCCAAGGATCATGCGGTTCGTCGAGACCGGCGGGCTCGAAGAGGCGCGGCGCCTGGAGGCGGACGAGCGCCGCGCCTCGACGAGCCGACGAGAGGCCGAGGAGGCGACCGCGCGCGCCGGCTTGCTCGGCGAGTCAGCCGGCGTTCCGCTCGGCTTCGGGGGCGCGAAGCCACTCGATGACTTCCTGGTCGACGCGGTACGCGCGCTCGCCGACTGGCTCCGCCGCTGAGCACCCCTCGACGCCGCCCACGCGCGGACATAACTTGGTAAGCTCGCTCGGCGATGGCGACCGAGCGGCCAGATCCGGAGCACGAGGAAGCGGGCGAGCTCGGCGTCGCCGAGGAGCGCCGGGCGAAGAAGCCTCGGCGCTATCAGGTCGTGCTCCACAACGACGACTACACGACCATGGAGTTCGTGATCGTCGTCATCATGAAGTTCTTCTTCAAGAGCGAGACGGAAGCCACCCAGATCATGCTGAGCGTCCACCACAAGGGCTACGGCATCGTCGGCGTCTATAGCCGCGACGTGGCCGAGACCAAGGTCGCTCAGGTGATGGATTTCGCCAAGGAGCACGGTCACCCGCTCCGCTGCACCGCCGAGCCCGAGGAGTCGGGCGAGAGCGACGGGTGAGCCGCGGGCTTGCCGAGGCCCCCCCGGAGACACAAGATCTGTGCCACTGCCGTGAAGATCAGCGCCGAAGTCGAGATCGCCATTTCCCTCGCTGCCCGCGAGGCGGAGCGCCGCGGGCACGACCTCATGACGGTCGAACACCTGCTCTACGCGCTGCTCTTCGACGAGGGCACGGCGCGCGTGGTCGCGAAGTGCGGGGGAGACGTCGGCAAGCTCAAGGCGCGCCTCGCGCGCTTCCTGGACGACGACCTGCCCCGCGCTCCCGACGGGCAGCCCGTCGATCCGGCCCCCTCGCGCGGGTTTCAGCGCGTGCTCCAGCGCGCCGCGCTCCACGTCGAGTCGAGCGGCAAGCAGGAGCTCAAGGGCGAGAACGTGCTCATCGCGATCTTCTCCGAGGCGGACTCGGACGCGGTCCAGGCGCTCGGCGAGGTCGGCGTGACGCGCTACGACGTCGTGAGCTACGTCTCGCACGGCACCGTGAAGGACGGCGGCCCGGACGATCTCTTGCGCGAGGCGGGCGGCGTCGACGACCTGGACGACGAGGAGTCCCCGGGCGGCTCGCGCGAGCTCCCCGGCAAGGACGCGCTCGCGCGCTTCACCACGAACCTGAACGAGCGCGCGCTCGCCGGCGAGCTCGAGCCGCTGGTCGGCCGCGAGAAGGAGCTCCGCCGCGCGATCCAGGTGCTCAGCCGCCGCCGCAAGAACAACCCCGTGTTCGTGGGTGACGCGGGCGTCGGCAAGACGGCCATCGTCGAGGGGCTAGCCGCGAGGATCGCGGCGCACGAGGTGCCCAAGCCGCTCGAGTCGGCGGTGGTGTACGCGCTCGACATGGGCGCGCTCCTCGCCGGCACCAAGTTCCGCGGTGACTTCGAGAACCGCATCAAGGCCGTGCTGAAGGAGCTCGAGGGGCGCCCGGGTTCCATCTTGTTCGTCGACGAGCTCCACACCATCATCGGGGCGGGGGCGGCGAGCGGCGGCGCCCTCGACGCCGCGAACCTCCTGAAGCCGGCGCTCGCGGGCGGGAAGCTCCGCTGCATCGGCGCGACCACCTTCGAGGAGTATCGCTCGCACCTCGAGCGTGATCGCGCGCTCGCGCGCCGCTTCCAGAAGATCGAGGTGCTCGAGCCCTCGCTCGAGGAGACCGTGCAAATCCTCGAAGGGCTCCGCCCGCGCTACGAGGAGTTCCACGGCGTCACCTACCGCGACGAGGCCGTCCGCGCCTGCGCGACGCTCGCCGACAAGCACCTCTTCGATCGCAAGCAGCCCGACAAGGCCATCGATTTGCTCGACGAGTCCGGGGCGGACGCCAAGCTCGAGGACGGCGAGCGCGCGGTGGTCGAGGTCGCTCGGGTCGAGGCGGTGGTGGCGCGCATGGCGCAGATCCCGCCGCGGCAGGTGAGCACCGACGACAAGACGGCCCTACGGAACCTGGAGACCGATCTCGCGCAGGTGGTCTTCGGTCAGGATCGCGCCATCGGCGAGCTCGCGACCGCCATCAAGCTGAGCCGCGCCGGGCTCCGCCCGCCCGACAAGCCCATCGGCTCGTATCTCTTCACCGGGCCGACCGGCGTCGGCAAGACGGAGGTCGCCCGCCAGCTCGCGAAGACCATGGGCATCGAGCTCTGCCGCTTCGACATGAGCGAGTACATGGAGCGGCACACCGTCTCGCGGCTGATCGGCGCGCCGCCGGGCTACGTCGGCTACGACCGCGGGGGGCTGCTCACCGAGGCGATCGCCAAGACGCCGCACATGGTGCTCCTGCTCGATGAGATCGAGAAGGCGCACCCCGACGTCTTCAACGTGCTCCTCCAGGTGATGGATCACGGCACGCTCACCGACAACAACGGCAAGAAGGCTGATTTCCGCCACGTCGTCCTCATCATGACGAGCAACGTCGGCGCCGCCGATCTCGCCCGGCGCCCGCTCGGCTTCGGCGAGCGCGACTCGAGCGGGCGCGACGACGCCGCCTTCAAGCGCACCTTCAGCCCGGAGTTCCGAAACCGACTCGACGCGCGCATCGCGTTCGATCCGCTGTCGCCCGAGGTGATGGGTCTGGTCGTCGACAAATTCGTGAAGGAGCTCGCCGAGCAGCTCGCCGAGCGCGAGGTCACCGTCTCACTCACCCGAGCCGCGCGCGAGCACCTCGCCACGGACGGTTACGACAAAGACAACGGCGCGCGTCCCCTCGCCCGCCTCATCCAGGATGAGCTCAAGCGCCCGCTCGGCGACGCGCTGCTCTTCGGCGAGCTCGAGCACGGCGGCGCGCTCGTGGTCGATTTCCGCGACGGCAAGCTCGTCTTCGACGTCACCGCGAAGGCAACCGCGCCCGCCTCGTGAGGGCGTCCGGCGGCGGCGCTCGCCAAAGGGGCCAGGGGTCGGTCCGGCGCGGCCGGCGCCGGTTCGCCGCCGGCTCGAGACGGGACGCCGGCCGCGCCGAAACGGCACTCGGCGCCGCTCGTTTGGCACACGCGCTGGCACAGAGTTCACGGTGCGAGCCGAGCACGGCTGAAAATCCCTGAATTTCGCTTGGCACGTGCGTTGCTTTCACTCTCGACCATGACCACGTCCGAGCTTCGCCCCCTGCTCCGCAACGGCCTCATCGGCTTCGCCGTCGGCCTGCTCTTGATGCTCGGTGTCGGCTTCATCGTGGCGCCGACCGGCGCGAGCGCGGCGCCGGCCGCCGCGATTCGGTGACGCGCGCGCTCAGCGGCGGAGCGTCGTCTCGCCGCGGGTCCGCGCGTTCACGAGGATGGCCATGTTGCCGCTCGGGTGCAGGTTGTCGCGCATGAGCTGGTGGCACACGCCCGTCTCCTCGAAGTCGAACACGCGCGAGAGGCACGGATCGACCTTGCCGGCGCTCACCAGCTCGTTCAGCCCCCTCGCCTGCTCGTCATTCGCGAAGTGCGAGCCCTGGAAGCGCTTCTGACGCATCCAGTGGTAACGAAGATCGAGCGTGGCGTTATAGCCGGTGGTGCCGGCGCAGATGACCACCATGCCGCCCGTGTCGCACACGAACACGCTGGTCGGCACGGTGGACTCGCCCGGGTGCTCGAAGACGATCTGCGGATTTCGCCGCTCGCCGAGCGCGTCCCAGAAGGCGCGACCGAACGCGCGCGCACCTTTCAACCACTCGCCGTAGGCGGCGTCGTCCTTCCAGTGCGGCAGCATGCCAAAGTGGTGAAAATCCTTCCGATTGATGACGCCGGCCGCGCCGAGCTCACGGCAGTAGTCGAACTTGTCCTCGCTGCTCACGACGGCGACCGCCTTCGCGCCGGCGGCCTTCACGATTTGGATCGCCATCGAGCCGAGCCCGCCGGCGCCGCCCCAGATGAGCACCGCGTCGCCCGGCTTGACCTCGTTGCCCGTCCAGCCGTGGAGCATGCGGTACGCGGTCGCGCCGACCAGCATGTACGCCGCCGCCTCCTCCCATGAGAGGCGCTTCGGCTTTGGCAGGCACTGGTGATCCTGCACGCGAGCAAACTGCGCGAAGCTGCCGTAGTTGGTCTCGTAGCCCCAGATCTTCTGGCTGCCGGCCAGCATCGGGTCCTTGCCGGCGAGGACGTCCGGATCGTCGGGCGCCCACCAGCCGCAGTGCACGACCACCTCGTCGCCGACCTTCACGCCGGTGACGGCCTCGCCCACCTTCCACACGATGCCGCTCGCGTCGGAGCCGCCCACGTGGAAATCCTCCGGCTCGCCCGCCTTTTGCCGCGACTTGATGACGTCGAGTGGGACGCCGAGCCCGGCCCACACGTTGTTGTAGTTCACTCCGGCCGCCATCACGTAGATGAGCACGTCGCGCGGCCCGAGCTCGGGCACCGCCAGGACCTCGCGCTGGAACGCGGTCGCCGGCTCCCCGAAGCGCTCGCGCCGGATGACCTGGGCCAACATCTGCTCCGGAACCTCACCCAGCTCCGGAACCTCACCCAGCTCGAAGAGTGACTTCGTCATCGCGGCCGCGCATCCTATGACACGTCGCGGCAAAATCAACCGCGCCGCGAAAGCGCCGGCCCGCGCGGCGCGCGCCGGCTCATTCGGGCCGCGTGGTCGCGCCCAGGTAGGCGTTGGTGATCTCCGACTCGTCGAGAAACCCCACGATCTTCCCGGTCGCGTCGGTCACCAGCACCTCGCGCACGCCGTGCTCGAGGAGCACTTCGAGCGCCGTGTGGAGGTCGTCGTCGAGGCGCGCCGCGACCGGCGCGGTCATGAGGTCATCGGCGAGGGTGAGGGCGGCGAGCTCCGGATCCGCGCTCAGGGCGCGGAGCACGTCGGCGCTCACCACGCCGACCAGCCGCCCGTCGGCGTCGTGCACCGGGAAGGCGTCCTGCCACTCGCTCGCGCCGATCTCCCGGATGACCTCGGAGGCGGGAGTGCGTCGATAGAAGCTCCGGAACGGCCGCCCCGCGATCATCACGTCCTTGATGCGGACCTCCTTCAGCACGTCGAACACGAGATCCCCGCGGTGCGCGGGAGAGTCACGCTTGGTGTCGACCTGCGACTCGTAGAGCCGGCGATGCCGGAGGAGCACGAACACCACGCCCTCCGCGAGCATGAGCGGCACCAGGAGCTCGTAGCTGCCAGCGAGCTCGCACACCATCACCATCGACGCGATCGGCACGTGCGCGAGCCCGCCGTAGAAGATCCCCATGCCCACCATGGCGAACGCGCCAGGGTCGATCCGAGGGTCGTGGAGGAGGAGCTCGGCGGCGCGCCCGAACGCGCCGCCGAGCAGTCCGCCGATGACCAGCGATGGCCCGAAATCGCCAGCGGAGCCGCCCGAGCCGATGGTGAGCGAGGTCCCGACGATCTTGAGCACGCCGAGCAGGAGCAAGAGCCCCGCGCCGTGCCACCCGTCGGCGAGCCACGACGCTCCCGAGATGGCGAGCTGCGCGGCGCCGTAACCGCCACCGAGGATGCCGAGCCCCTGCCCGGGGCCGCCCACGCGAGGCCCGAAGACGAGTAGGAGCGGGACCACCAGCCCGCCGAGCGCGAGGCCGCCGAGCGCCGGGCGCGCCCAGCCCGGGAGCGGGACGCGCAGGGTCAGCCGTCTTACGCCGCGCAGCGTCCATAGAAAGAAGATCCCGGCGAGGCTCACGAAGAGCGCGAGGAGCCCGTAGAGCGGCAGCTGCGCCGGGATGAACGGGTAGTGCGCGGCATGCGAAAACAGCGTCGATTCACCGAAGAACGAGATGAATACCGAGTACGCGACCACGCTCGCGAGCACGCTCGGGACCAGGGCGTCCGACTCGAAGTCGTTCGTGTACATCACCTCGACCGCGAGGAGCGCCGCCCCGAGCGGGGCGCGGAACACCGCGGACATGCTCCCGGCGAGCCCTGCCACCAGCAAGATCCGCCGCTCGCGCGCCGACACCTTGAGCACCCGCGCCACCATCGAGCCGATGGCGCCGCCGATCTGCATGGTCGGCCCCTCACGCCCTCCGGACCCGCCGAAGCCGAGCGTGAGCACCGAGGCTATGGTCTTGATGCCGAAGACCCGCCGCCGCACGGTCGCATTTTCCTGATGGAACGAGGCGATGATGGCGTCCGCGCCGCCCCCTTGTGTCTCGGGCGCCCAGCGGAACGACAAGATGCCACCGAGCAGCGCCCCGACGGCCGGCAGCGCCCAGAGCAGCCAGGGCCGGAACGGCGTGTTGCCGTCGTCGATGAGCATCCCCTCGCCGGCCGCGCGGAGCGGTCGATAGCCGGCGAGGTGCTCGAGCGCCATCCGCTCGGTGAACCCGAGCGCCCAGAAGAAGAAGGAGCCGATGAGCCCCGAGGCCGCGCCCACCAGCGCGGCGTGGAGCAGCGTGCGTCCGAGCAGCCCGAGCTCGAGCGGCGTCGCGCGAGCGCTCTTCCTGAGCGCGGTCGCGAGCCGCCGGAGCGTCACCCTCCCTCCCCCTCAGAGCCCGTAGGCCGCTCTCATCTCGGGATCGCGGCTGGCGATGAGGCGCGCGAGCTCGAGCATCACCTTACACTGCTTGTACGTCGCGTCGTCCTGCATCTTGCCGTCGAGCATGACGGCGCCGGTGCCGTCGCCCATGGCGTCGACCACGCGGCGCGCCCAGGCGACCTCGTCGGGCGGCGGGCTGAAGACGCGCTTGGCGATCGCGACCTGGTTCGGGTGGAGCGACCACGCGCCGACGCAGCCCATCAGGAACGCGTTGCGGAACTGGTCCTCGCAGGCGAGCGTGTCGGCGATGTCGCCGAACGGCCCGTAGAACGGCAGGATGCCGTGCTCGGCGCAGGCGTCGACCATGCGCGCGAGGGTATAGTGCCAGAGATCTTGCTGCATGCCGGCACGGGGCGCGTCAGGGTGCTGCGGATCGGGATCGGCGCGCACGAGGTAGCCCGGATGCCCGCCGCCGACGCGGGTCGTCTTCATGCGGCGCGAGGCCGCGAGATCGGCGGGCCCGAGGCTCATGCCTTGCATGCGCGGGCTCGAGCGCGCGATCTCTTCGACGTGGTTCACGCCGCTCGCGGTCTCGAGGAGCGCGTGGACGAGGATGGGGCGCCGCAGTTGGTGCTTGGCCTCGAGCTGGGCGAGGAGTTGGTCGACGTAGTGGATGTCCCACGGGCCCTCGACCTTCGGGAGCATGATGACGTCGAGCTTGTGTCCGATGGCGCCGACCAGCGCCGTCATGTCGTCGAGGAACCAGGGGCTGTGGAGCGCGTTCACTCGCACCCAGAGCTGCGTCTCGCCGAAGTCGGTCTCCGCGCCGATCTTCGTCATCCCTTCGCGTGCCTCGAGCTTCTTGTCGCTCGGGATGGCGTCCTCGAGGTTCCCGAGCAGGATGTCGACCTGCGCCGCGAGGCTCGGGACCTTGGCGGCCATGCGCGGGTTCGACGGGTCGAAAAAGTGGATCATTCGGCTCGGGCGCGCGGGGATCTCCCGGAGCGGCGCGGGCGCGCCGACGGCGAGCGGATGATAGAAGTCACGGTAGCTCTTCATGCGGTATAGCTACCACATGACCCGGCACCCGATCCGCCCCAGGCGCAGCGTCCTCTACATGCCGGGCTCGAACGCGCGAGCCCAGGAGAAGGCCAAGATGCTCCCCGTCGACGGGCTCATCCTCGACCTCGAGGACGCGACCGCGCCGGACGCCAAGGAGGCGGCGCGCGAGCTCGTGTGCAAGAACGCCCGCGAGGGCGGCTACGGCTCGCGGGAGGTCATCATCCGCGTGAACGGCGCGGACACCCCGTGGGGCGCGGCGGATCTCGCGGCGGCGAGCGCGGCGCGCCCGCACGCGGTGCTCCTGCCCAAGGTGGAGCGCCCCGAGACGGTCGCCCTGGCCGCGCGCGCGCTCGACGAGGCGGGCGCCCATGACACCGTGCTCTGGTGCATGATGGAGACCCCGCTCGGCGTCCTGCGCGTCGAGTCGATCGCGAGCGCGAGCCCGCGGGTCGCGTGCCTCGTCATGGGCACCAGCGATCTCTCCAAGGATCTCCACGCGCTCCACACTCGCGAGCGGCTGCCCATGCTGACCTCGCTCGGGCTCTGCCTGCTCGCCGCGCGCGCCCATCACCTGTCGATCCTCGACGGGGTGCACCTCGACCTCGACGACGAGGCCGGCTTCCGCGCCGCCTGCCAGCAGGGGCTCGAGCTCGGCTTCGACGGCAAGACGCTCATCCACCCGAAGCAGGTCGCGGCGTGCAACGAGGTCTTCTCGCCGGCCCCGGCCGCGATCGAGCACGCCCGCCGCGTGATGGCGGCGTTCCAGGCCGCGCGCGAGGGCGGCGCCGGCGTCGCCGTCCTCGACGGCAAGCTGGTCGAGAGCCTCCACGCGGCGGAAGCCGAGCGGCTGGTCGCGCTCGCCGACGCGCTCGCCGCCGCCGGTTGACGCGGCGCGCAGAAAAGCCTAGGAAACCTCGCGCTTTGCCCTCGAACGGGAGGCAGCCCGTGACGACCGATCTCTCCCCGGAAGCCCTCGAGCCGGCCATCGCTGCGCTCGAAGCACTCTATCGCCGCGCCCACGACCACACCCGCGCGCGGGTGACCGAGAACGGCAAGGTCAAGAGCAAGCTCCTCGACCGCCACCAGCTCGCGGCTCACGCGCTCGCCTACCTCGCCACCGAGCTCGAGGCAGCGCGACAGCTCGTGGCCTGGCTCGCTCGTCTGGTCGAGGCCGGCGCGGCCGGCGGCGTGGAGCGAGCCATCGCGGGCGCGTACGTGGGCGAGCTCGTCCGCGAGCTCGCGGGCGGGGTGAACCTCGGCGCCTGCGAGTCGATCGGGCTCTCCGAGCTCGGGCTCGAGCCGGCCGACGTCGCCGCGACGCTCGGGAGGCCCGAGGTCCAGGAGCTCGCCGCGCGGTTCGGCTCGGGCGAGGCGGTCTGCGAGCTCGCACGCCTCGCGCGCGACGCCGAGAGCTTCGGCGCGCCCGGCTACGACGACGACACGCTCCAGGCGATCCGGAGCGAGTTCCGGAAATTCGCCGAGCGCGAGGTCGACGGCATCGCGCAGCAGATCCACCGTAACGATCGCCTGATCCCGATGGAGCTCATCGAGAAGATGAGCGAGCTCGGGGTGTTCGGCCTCACCATCCCGGAAGCGTACGGCGGCCAGGGTCTCGGCAAGGTCGCCATGTGCGTGGTGACCGAAGAGCTGAGCCGCGGCTACATCGGGGTCGGCTCGCTCGGCACCCGCTCCGAGATCGCCGCCGAGCTCATCCTGGGCGGCGGCACCGAGGAGCAGAAGCGCGAGTGGTTGCCGAGGCTCGCGAGCGGCGAGGTGCTCTCCACCGCGGTCTTTACCGAGCCGAATTTCGGCTCCGATCTCGCGCACATCAAGACCCGCGCCGACCGGCAGCCCGATGGCTCGTGGCGCGTGAGCGGCGCCAAGACGTGGATCACCCACGCGACCCGCGCCGATCTCATGACCCTGCTCGCCCGCACCAACCCCGACGACGCGGGCTACGCCGGGCTCAGCATGTTTCTCGCACCGAAGACGCGCGGTAGCGAAGAGGCGCCCGAGCGCGATGGGTTCCCGGATCCCGGGATCACCGGCACCGAGATCAAGGTGCTCGGCTACCGAGGCATGAAGGAATTCGAGATAGGCTTCGACGATTTCCCGGTGCCGGCGGGCGCGCTGCTCGGCGGCGCCGAGGGTCAAGGCTTCAAGCAGCTCATGGTCACCTTCGAGAGCGCGCGCATCCAGACCGCGGCGCGCGGTGTCGGCGTGGCCGAGGCCGCGCTCGAGACCGCCATGAAGTACGCAGGCGAGCGCGTCCAGTTCGGCGCGCCGATCTTCGAGTTCCCGCGCGTGCAGCGCAAGCTCGGGCGCATGATCGCGCGGGTGATGGCGGCGCGGCAGCTCACCTGGTTCGCCGCGCGCGCGAAGGACGCGGGGCGCCGCTGCGATCTCGAGGCCGGCATGGCCAAGCTCCTCGGTACCCGCGCCGCCTGGGAGAGCGCGGACGCCTGCGTCCAGATCCACGGCGGCAACGGCTACGCCGAGGAGTACCTGGCGTCGCGGCTCTTGGTCGACGCCCGCGTGCTCAGTATCTTCGAGGGGGCCAACGAGATCCAGGCGCACGTCATCGCGCGGCGCCTCTTGGAGACGTGCGAGTGAGGCCATGAGCAGAGCATTTTCGAGGCCGAGTTACGGGCGTAAGCTCGGTGATTTCACGCCCGGCGACGTCTACGCGCATCCGTGGGACGTCACCGTCGACGACGGGATGATCGCGCTCTTTTCCTCGGCGTTCCAGGATGCGACCCCCGTCTTCGCGAGCCGCGCCTACGCGCGCGCGGTCGGTTTCCACGATCGGCCGGTGCATCCGCTCCTGCTCCTGAACCTCGGGCTCAGCTTCAGCGTCCATGACGTGAGCGAGCAAGCGATCGCCCACCTCGCGTACATCGACGTCCGCTTCCCCGAGCCGTGCTACGCGGGGGACTCCGTCACGGCGTCGAGCCGCGTGCTCGACGTGAAGCCGTCGTCGAAGGGGGATCGCGGCGTGGTCGAGGTCCGCACCGTGCTCGAGAGCGATCGCGGGCACGTGGTGTGTCGCTTCGATCGCAAGGCGCTGGTGCGCGCCGGCATGGTCGAAGCTCGCCCCGTGAACGCCTGGCCCCGAGCGACGCAGCCCGAGGGAGAGGTCCCGAGCCTCCCCGCGGCGCTCCGCGGTGAGCTGAAGCCCGCCGCGCGCTCGGCTGGATTCGCGGGCTTCTTCGAGGATTTCGCGGTGGGCGATCAGCTCTCGCACGGTGTCGGCAAGACGGTCGGCGAGTCCGAGCACATGCTCATGACGCAGCTCTGTAGGAACTCGCACCCCATCCACTTCGACGAGGCTTACTGCAAAGAGAACTCCTTCGCGAAGACCAGGGTCGTCTACGGCGGGCTCGTGCTCTCATGGGTGCTCGCGCTCACCAGCCGCGATCTTTCCGGAAACGGGCTCTGGGACGCCGGGCTCGACGAGGGCGCGCATCCGAACGGCGTCGTCGCGGGCGACACGCTCTACGCCTCATCGAAGGTCCTCGCGAAGGAGGACCACGGCCCGAACGCCGGTATCCTGACGCTCCGGGTGGTCGGAACCAAGAACCGACCCGGCGCGGAGCTCGATCCCACGGGCGCGAACCTCTTCACCCCCGAGCTCACCAAGAAGGATGGCAAGATGCCGGACAAGGTGGTCGAGATCACGCGCAAGCTCTTGCTCCGCAAGCGGCCGGCGCGCTGACCTCGCGGATGGTCATGACCAGCTGGTTCGTCAGGCAGAGCGGAGGGCAGGAGATCGGCCCGGTCGCGGCGGAGCTGCTCGTGCGCGGCATCGCCGCCGGGAAGGTCCCGGCCGACGCAGACGTCCGCGAAGCAGGCACGGAGGATTGGCTGCCGCTCGAGGCGGTCGAGGAGTTCCAGGACGCGCTCCCCGAAGACGGCGTTCAGACCCGCGTCATCGAGTCACCCTGGTTCATGGAACAGACGGGGCGGAGCGCGCCGGCCGCCGCGACCGAGAGCTACTTCGAGGAGGACGACGCGGCGACCCGCGTCGCGGCGGCGCCCAGCCTCGACACCCACCCGAGCGCCTCGCGTCAGCCGCCGCCCGCCGCTGGCGCGTCGCGCCGCCCGCCACCGCCTCCGCCACCGAGGCCGCCTTCGCACGCGCCGCGACCTCCCCCGGAGGGCCGCTCTCTGCCGCCGCGTGGCTTTCCGCCTCCGCCGGCCACCTCGCCGTACGGCGACGACGACGACGCGAAGACGCGGGTCGCGCACGCGCCGACCGAGCTGGCGACGGCGGCGGCGGCGGGCCTCGCCGCCCAACCGCCCGCGCCCGTGCGCGCGTCGCCGGCCGCGCCGCTCGCGCCACGAGCGGCGCCGGTGTACTCGCCGCCGACCGCGCCTCCCGCACGCCAGGCGCTCGCGCCGCTCGCGCCAGAGCCTCCTCCTCCCCCCAGCCCCACGCCAGCCCCGCTCGCGCCGCTCGCTCCGCCCGCCTTGCCGCCGAGGAGTCTGCTGCCGCTGGTCGTGCTCATCGTGCTACTAGCCGCGATGCTCGGCGTCGTCATCCTCCTCATCCTCAGGCGTCACTAGAGCGGGATGAGCGCGCGCGACCGCCGCTGGCAGTTCTTCATCGACCGCGGCGGCACCTTCACCGACTGCATCGGCGTGAACCCCGCCACCGGCGCGCTCGAGGTGGTCAAGGTCTCGTCCTCCGATCGAGCGCCGCTCGAGGGGATACGGAGGCTCCTCGAGCTGGGCCCGGAGGACCCCATCCCTCCCTCGGACATCCGCATGGGGACCACCGTGGCGACCAACGCGCTGCTCGAGCGCACCGGGCGCCGGACGGCGCTGGTCATCACGCGCGGGTTCGGCGACCTGCTCGAGATCGGGACCCAGGCGCGGCCGCACCTGTTCGAGCTCCGCATCGCTCGCCGCCCACTCCTCTACGAGGCCGTGCTCGAGGTCGACGCGCGGCAAGATCCGCAAGGGCACGTCATCGCGCGCCCAGAGACGGCCCCTACCCGCGCGGCGCTCGCCGAGCTCGTGGCGCGCGGACTCGAGAGCGTGGCCATCGTGGTGATCCATGCGTACGCGAACGGCGAGCTCGAACGCGAGCTCGGCGCGCTGGCGCGCGAGGCTGGCTTTCGCCACGTCTCCCTCTCCCACGAGCTCGCCGCCGGCATGGGCATGCTCGCGCGCGGCGACACCGCGACCGTGGACGCCTACCTGACGCCGCTCGTCCGCGACTACCTCGGCGAGCTCGAGCGCGAGCTCACCGGCTCCCGCCTGCGCGTCATGCAGTCGAACGGCGGGCTCACCACGGCCGCGCGCTTCCGCGGGCCGGATGCCATCCTGTCCGGGCCGGCCGGGGGCGTGGTCGCCATCGCCGAGCTGGCGCGCCGCCTCGAGCTCGCGAGCGTGATCGGCTTCGACATGGGCGGGACGTCCA
The DNA here is from genome assembly GCA_035063585.1 of Polyangiaceae bacterium. GTDB lineage: Bacteria > Myxococcota_A > Polyangia > Polyangiales > Polyangiaceae > JAPSGB01. The sequence continues at coordinate 242,027 of JAPSGB010000008.1, read as the reverse complement.
CCGACGTCTCGCGCTTCGAGCGCTCCTTCGAGCGGATCTACGAGTCGGAAGTCGCCGGGGTTCGGGTGCGCGCCCCGATGATGAGCGTGCACACGGTCGCTGCGGGCGGCGGCTCGATTTGTCGCTTCGACGGGCTCGCCCAGCAGGTCGGACCGGACAGCGCGGGGGCTCGCCCCGGTCCGCTCGCCTACGGCGCCCCCGACGCGCGCGAACCCACCATCACCGACGTGAACGTCGTGCTCGGCCGGCTCGTCCCCGATCGCTTCCCCCTCCCGCTCGACGTCGAACGGGCGCGCGCGGCGCTCGCCGACGTCGCGCGCGCCATGGGTGGCGAGCGTTGCGCCGAGACAGCGGCCGAGGGCTTCTTCGAGATCGCGACCGCTTCCATGGCTGAGGCGATCCGGCGAGTCTCGGTCGCGCGCGGCTTCGACGTCCGGCGCGACGCGCTGGTCGCCTTTGGCGGAGCGGCAGGTCAGCACGCCTGCGCCGTCGCGCGGCGGCTCGGGATCGAGCAGGTCGTGTTCCATCCGCTCGCCGGCGTGCTCTCCGCCTACGGGATCGGCCTCGCCGCTCACTCCTGGCGCGGCGAGGTCGACGCCGGCCGCGCGCCGCTCGCTCCGTCGCGCCTCGACGCGCTCGCGCCACGCCTCGAAGCGCTCGAGCGCGAGGGGCGGGAGACACTCATCCGCGAGGGATTCGCCGACGAGGAGTTGGTGTCGGTGCGGCGCGTGGACCTCCGGTACGCCGGGACGGAGACGGTCATCACGCTCGACGTCGCGAGCGCAGGCGCGCTCGCGGACGAGTTCGTCCGCGAGCACACCCGGCGCTTCGGAACCTCGCGCCCGGGACAGCTCATCGAGCTCTCGCTCGGCCGCGTCGAGGTGCTCGGCCGGAGCGCGCTCGGCGCGCCCGAGCCTCGCCCGGCTCCGCGAGCGGAGCCGATGAACGAGCCTCTTCCCCTCCGCTTCACGCGCCTGTTCGCGGACGGGCGCTGGCTCGAGCAGGTCCCGCTCATCCCGAGGGACGCGCTCGTGCCCGGCACGCGCTGGATGGGGCCGGCGCTCGTGCTCGAAGACACCGGGACCATCGTGCTCGATCCGGGCTTCGCGCTCACCGTGCGCGCCGATGGGATCCTCGTCGCCCGCCCGACGGCCGCCGAAGCTCCCCGAAGAGCCGAGCTCGCGTCGCGCTCCGCGGCGGCGCCGGACCCGACGCTGCTCGAGCTCATGGCGAATCGCTTCATGTCGATCGCCGAGCAGATGGGGCACCTGCTCGAGCGGACCAGCGTGAGCACCAACATCCGCGAACGGCGGGATTTCTCGTGCGCGCTGTTCGACGAGGCGGGCGGGCTGGTCGCCAACGCACCCCACATCCCGGTGCACCTCGGCGCGATGGGCGAGTCGGTGCGCGCGGTCGTTCGCGCGCACCCCGCGCTCGAGCCGGGCGACGTCTTCGTCACCAACGCTCCCGACGCCGGAGGCTCGCACCTGCCGGATGTCACGGTCGTCACGCCGATCCACGACGGCCAAGGGACGCTCCGGTTCTTCACCGCGAGCCGCGGACATCACGCGGACATCGGCGGCCTCACCCCCGGCTCGATGCCCGCGTTCTCGAGTCGCCTCGACGAGGAGGGCGTCGTGCTCCGAAACCTGCGCGTCGTGCATCGCGGCCGGCTCGACCGCGGCGGGCTCCTCGCGCGCCTGGGCGCGGGACCGTACCCCGCGCGCGATCCCGCCTTGAACCTGCTCGATCTCGAGGCGCAGATCGCCGCAAATCACGCCGGGGCCCTCCTCGTGAGCGAGCTCGTGGAGGAATATGGACTCCCCGTCGTCTCCGCCTACATGCGCCACGTGCAGGACTACGCCGCCGCGCGCGTCGCAGCGGAGATCGCGAGACTCCCGGACGGCGAGCACCACTTCGAGGACGCGCTCGACGACGGGACCCCCATCGTCGTCACCTTGCGCGTAAGCGGCGAGCGGATGACCATCGATTTCTCCGGGACCGGCGCGCAGGTCCCGGGGAACCTGAACGCGCCGCGCGCCGTCACCCTGGCCGCGGTCATCTATTTCCTGCGCACGCTCGTCGACGCGCCCATGCCCCTGAACAGCGGTTGCCTCCGGCCCGTGACCGTGGTGATCCCGCCCGGGAGCGTGCTCGCTCCCGATCCCGAGCGAGCGGTCGCGGGCGGCAATGTCGAGACCTCGCAGCGGGTAGTCGATGTCCTCCTCGGTGCCGCCGGGCGCGCCGCGGCGAGTCAGGGCACCATGAACAACCTCTCCTTCGGTAACGATGACTTCGGCTACTACGAGACCATCGCCGGAGGCGCTGGCGCTGGGCCGGACTTCGACGGCGCGTCCGCCGTTCAGACGCACATGACCAACACCCGCAGCACCGATCCCGAGGTGCTCGAGGCCCGCTACCCGGTACGCCTGTGGGAGTTCGCGGTGCGGCGCGGCTCCGGCGGCGGCGGGCGGAGCCGAGGAGGCGACGGGGTCGTCCGCGAGCTCGAACTGCTCGCGCCGCTCCAGCTCTCGCTGGTCTCCGAGCGACGCACCCGCGCACCGTTCGGGCTCGCCGGCGGTGACGCCGGAGCGCGCGGCGTAAACCAGCTCGACGGACGCGAGCTCGACGGCAAGCTCACCCTCGACGCACCCGCCGGAGCGCGCCTGCGCATCGAGACGCCTGGCGGAGGCGGCTACGGCGCTCCCTCACGGTGACGCCATGCGAGCTCGTCGCGCCGTGAGGCGCGGATGGAACCGCGGCGCGCGGCCCGGCTCGTAGTGGCGCCCCTATCGAGCCGCGCCGTCGGTCACCGCCGCGCCGTCGCCGGCGCCGCCGTCCGCGGGCTCCTCCCGCGCTCGCTCCGCCGCGCCTCGCACCTCGAGGGCCAACGCGCAGCTGTTCACCTGCCTCTGCTGCGCGGCGACGATGTCCGGCGCTCGCACCACGCGCTCCCCGACCGGCATCACCGTGGCGCCGGCCACCGCCCGCAACCGCAGGATCTGTGCGCCGCTCCGGAGATCCCAGATCCCCACGCGCGCCGGGTGGGCGACCCGCTGCAGACGCTCTTCGTCCGTCTCGTCCGCGGCGCCTCCGTCCGGCGTCGCCGTCCCCTTCGCCGGCTCCTCGTCGAGCACCGCGGTAAAGTAGCGCGCGCGGGTCAAGAGCTCGATGGCGATGGGCACGTCCTCGCGCGTGACCCGCTCGAGATCGCGCTCATAGGCGCCTACCGCCAGATCGCTCGTGGCCTGATGGAGCTCGTCCGTCCACTCGGTGGAGAGCACGCGCAGCGCGCGGTACGCGAGCCGCAAGTTGAACGGCTCGGGGGGCGGCGCGCAGATCCCGTACTCGTTGCAGAGCAGGCCCGGACCGCAGTCGCTCAGCGACTGACACTTGGGGCCAACCGTGGGATCTGGCGCCCGTTCCCGGGCGAAGAAGCACGCGGTGAAGCCATCATGCAGTGAGCGTGACGCGGCCTTCCGGATCGCCTTGGGCGTCTCGGCGTTGGCCAGACGGATCCTCAGGTAGACGCCGCCTGCGCTGCGGACCTTCTCGAGCTCGGCGCCTGCCGCCAACCGACTACTCTGCCACGGTCCGGCGAGCTCCTTGACGAACCCCTCGATACGGTCGCGAAAGGGCAGGATTCGAGGGCCGAGGGACTGGGCGATGGCGCGTTGCTTCGCCATGACCATCGCCTTCTGACTCTCGAGCTTGCCCTGCTGGATCTTGAAGTAGACGAGCCCAAACCCGGCCAAGAGCACCGCCGCCCACAGCCAAAACTGCAGCGACATGCCGGGCACCTTCACCTTGCCCGCGACGATCGCGCGGCGCCGCTCCGCGCGAGCCTGGTTCAGCGACGGTAGACCTCGCTCGCGCTCGTCTCTGAGGCTACGTCGCACCAAAGCGCGCCACCCTCGCTACCTCGACCCTACGCGCTCGGGCGCCGGCGCGCCGCGGCACCGCGGCGCCAGTCCGGCGCGCGCGTCATCACTCCCCGGGCTTGCCGAGGCGCTGAACCATGAAGCTGACGTTCGGATACCCGGCAAACGCCGCCGTCTGGAACACGCTCTTCACGACCAGGGCCGGCACGCGGCGATCGCACTGGATGACCGCGACGCCGGGGAACGGCTTGCCCGGGTTCAGCTGTTTCCAGAGCTCGCGCTTGTTCTTGAGGACGTTGAAGAGCTCGTCGATGCGCTGTAGCCGGTTCGCCTCTTCGATCGCTCGCGTGCTGCCTGCGCCGTGGCCATCCACGAGGATCTGCGTGCCCGTGATGGCCACCATCGGGGCGTCGACCATGTCGAGGACGTTCTCCGCGGCGGGGAGCTTGACGTTCTTGTCCACCGGGAGCTCGCCGGTCGCGGAGAAGCTCGCGAGCAGGAAGAGCACGATGCAGAGCAGGAAGTCGATGAACGGGATCAGGGGGATTTCCTGATTGACCGCGCGACCGCCGCCGCCAGACACCTTCTTGCGGACGAAGCCGAGGTTGATGTTGTGGAGCAGCCGACGACCAGGTACCTGAATCGGCTGGTGGAAACGGGAGAGCGGCTTCTCGGACATGGGGCTCAGTTCACCGCGAAGGTGACGTTGAAGGCGGGGATCTTCTGCAGCTTGTCGCCCAGCTTCACTTCACGCTGAGGCGTATAGATCGCGTCGATGACCGCGACGACGTCCTGAAACGGTGTGGAGTTGTCGGTATGGAGCACCGCCTGATCGAACTTCGGGTCGGACGCCGCGCGGTGCGAGCCGTTCTGCGTCCACTCGTCGGAGACCTTCTTCGCCAGGTCCGGGAAGGTGACGTCACCTGCGTTCCCAATCGGCACCGGCTTACGCTCGACGTCGATGGTGTTCACGACCGTGCTGCCTTCCTTCCAGACGAGCTGGAACTTGCGCTCGCCCCGCATCTCCACATGGAGCTGCTTTTCCTTCTTCGGGTCGGTCGGCGGATCCGGGTTCGGGGGCCCCGGGACGCTGGCGTCCGCGTTGATGCGCGCCATCTGCGACCACACCGCCGTCACCAGGAGGAAGGCGACCAGGCAGAGCAGGAAGTCGATGAACGGGATTAGCGGGATTTCGTGGTTCTGCGCTCGCTTACCGCCGTGTCCGCCGCCTACGTCGATACCTGCCATGTCTTCTCCGTTGGACCTTGGTTCACCTGCCGGGGTGGGGCGAGCCCGGTTGGCTCGCCCCGATTACCGGCGAATCTAGACTCAAGCGGCCTGCTCGAGGCCGGCCAGGCTGACCTTCTGACGGTTCGCGACCACCAGGTTCAGCACCTGCACCGAGGCCTCGTTGATGTCATCCTCGAGACCCTGCGTCTTGCCGTTCAGCACCGCGAAGCCGATGAGCGCCGCGATGGCCGAGATGAGGCCGAAAGCGGTGCAGTTCATGGCCTCGGAGATGCCTTCCGCCAGAATGCGCGCCTTCGAGCTCGGATCGATCGACTCGCCACCGACCGCGCCGAACGCCTTGATGAGGCCGACGATGGTGCCGAAGAGCCCGGACAACATCGCGAGGTTCGCGAACAAGGCGAGGTAGCCGGTGCGCTTGTTGATGCGAGGCATCTCGCGGAGCGCGGCCTCGTCCATGGCTGCCTGGACCTCCTCGTCAGGGCGGTTCACCTTGACCAGGCCCGCCTGCACGATGCGCGCGAGCGGCGCGTTCGCGGCGGAGCACATCTTCACGGCCTTGGCGACGTCGCCCGCAAGGATGCACTTCTGCATGGTGGCGAGGAAGACGTCCTTGTTGATCGACGCGCCCCAGAGGTAGACGGCGCGCTCGGCGATCACGGCGATCGTACAGATCAGCCAGAAAAGGATGATCCACATCGCCCATCCGCCTGCCTGGAAGTGGTGCCAGAGACTTGCCATTGCTCGTTTACCTTCCGGATCCTTGTGTTACTCGGCGTGGGTCTCCCCTGCGGGGTTCCCACCGGAGCCGATGTCGTCTACTTGGTTCGCCGGTCCTTCACCGCGCACGAGCGCGACCCCGGACCGGGGCCAATCTTGCTGAAGCAGACCCCGCAGAGTCAAGAGGGATTGGGTTACCGCGCGCTATTAGCGCCTGAGCATAAAGTTACAGGAATCCGTGCTGTTCGGGGCGAACCGCGGGACACGCGACGGTCGCCCCGCGAGCGTCGACGTCGCGCGAGCCGCTCGGGTCGTCCGCCGCGAACCTCCGCCGGTCGACCGGACGCGCGCTCGGGCGCCGCCCGGGCTCGAGCGACCCCGGCGCGCGCGCGGAGCCCGCGTCGAAAATGGTAGCGCCCGAGTTGCAGGTGTTCTTGCGCTGGCTCTCGCGCGGCGGCTATAGTCCGAACGCTCCGCTCCCGGCGTCGTCCAGACGCGAGGCGGTGCCGATTCATAGAGGGACCTAGAAAAAGGGATTAGCGGAATGCAGCTCCTCCTCCTTGCAGCCGAGGGTTCTGGCGGTTCGAGCCAACTCGTCGAGGCGTTCAAGACGAACCCCACGTTCATGGTGTTGAACCTGATCACCTCCGCGGTGGTGGTGACCATCGTAGTGGAGCGGTTTGCGTTTCAGCTCACCCGCTACCGTGTGAACTCGAAGGAGTTCTTCGCCCAGGTACGAAAGCTGGTCGTCGCCGGCAACATCGACCGCGCGATCAAGCTCTGTGAGGCGAGCGACTACCCCGTCCTGCAGCTCGTGAAGGCTGGCTTGACGCAGGCGAACAAGGGGCCCGACGAGATCGACGCGGCGCTCAGCGAGAAGCTCTCCGAGTTGAAACCCCAGGCGGAAAAGCGGATCGGAGCGCTCTGGTCGCTCGCGAACATCGCGACCCTGATTGGGCTACTCGGTACCGTGAGCGGCCTGATCCGCACGTTCGCTTCGATCGCCGCGCCCGGTCTGTCGCAAGCCGACAAGCAGAGCATGCTCTCGAACGGTATCGCCGAGGCCATGTACAACACGGCGCTCGGCCTCGGCATCGCCGTGATCTGCATGATCACTCACATCATCCTTCACACGCGCGCGAAGGGCATCCAGCACGACCTCGACACCACGATGGAGCGAACCTTCAACCTCCTGACCCTGCAGCAGCGCGGCCAGTAAGCCCGGCGGACCGAGGCCTACGAGCAGTCAGCCCATGGAGAGCGGCAAGCTCAGCGCGGCCCAGCGGGCCAAGATTCGTCGGCTCACCGAGCCGAGGGAGCTCTCGCCCGACGAAGAGGGCGGGGAGCTCAACATCGTCCCCTTCCTCGACATCATCACGAACATCCTCATCTTCGTGCTGGCGACCATCGCGGTCACCTTCACCGCCACGATCGACACCACGCCTCCCGCCAGCAAGAGCGCCGGGGTCCGCGAGAGCGTGCAGAGCGAGGCCCTCAACCTGACGGTGCTCATCGTGAACGACGGCTTCTCGCTCAAGGCATCCGGCGGCAACGTCGCGCCGGGATGTCGCGGTGTCGGCGCGGGCATCTCCATCCCGAAGACCAATGGTCGCTACGACTACGCCGCGCTCACCGCCTGCGCCGCATACCTCAAGGGCGCCAACCCGGATTTCAAGGACGAAAACCAGGTCTACATCAGCGCCAACCCGGGGACCGACTACCAGACGGTCATCAGCGCGATGGATTCGCTCCGAGCGACGGCTGCCGGTGACACTCTGTTCGACGACGTGAACTTCAAGGTGTCGCAATGACGTCGTCAGCGGCGAAGGCCTCGACCGCCAAGTTCAAGACCGAGCTTCGCAGGGTCGCGCGCAAGCGCGCCGGGGAACCAGAGATCAACTTCCTCAATATCACCGCGATGCTCGACATCATGACCATCATCCTCGTCTTCCTTCTGAAGGCGCTGGGGGAGTCGAGCGCGTCGGTGCCGCAGAGCGACGACCTGAAGCTCCCCGCCTCGGTGATCCATACCCAGCCGTCGCAGGACGGGACGGTCGTCACGATCTCGAAGAGCCAAATCTTGGTCGGAGACAAGCGTGTGCTCGACCTGCCGGGGCGCGAATCCCTGGTTCAGACCGGAGTTGGCGCGAGCTTCAAGCGGAGCGGCCCGAACGATCTGTTCATCGTGCCGCTCGGCAACGCCCTCCAATCGGCGCGACGGACCGACCAGGCCATCCGCGCGGCCAAGGGGCTCGGAAAGGGGCCGTCCGAGGCCATCATCATCGCCGACGAGACCACCCCGTATCGCCTGCTCGTCGAGGTGCTCTGGACGCTCGGGCAGAGCGAGTACGGGAAGTATCACCTCATGGTGATGCAGTCGAAGAGCATTCCCTAGCGCCAGGCGCTGGGCGCGCCTCACGGGGTCTTGCGCCGGCCCGAAGCGCCGTGCTAACACGCCGGAGTCAGGCTCGTCGCTCTCTGCGAGGGAGCGTCCCGGCCCCGGCCCTCGTGGCGGTCGGCCGAGCCCCGAGATCGATCCGCTGGTGTCCGTGGGGGTGCCGCGAACCGAGAGCGACGGGGTAAAGGCTCCTCGCGCGCGCCATGGTGGCGCAGACGATGCCCGGCGCCAGAAACCGCCGTGATCGAAATCGGTCTGATCCTCGCGATCAATGTTGCCGGGCTGGCATTCGCCGTGACGCTGGCGCGCTGGGTCAAGAACAGGGATCCAGGATCAGCGGAATCACGACGCCTGATGGCGGCGATTCGGCGAGCAGCCGACCAGTTCTTATGGAGTGAGCACCGCCTGACCGCGCTGGGCGCAGCGGGGCTGGGCGTCCTCATCTTCATCGTTCATGGGGCGCTCTCGCGCGGCGGGAGCCCAGCCGCGAGTCTCGAGTCCGCCTTCTGGACGGTGCTGGCGGTCGTGGCCGGCGCCGCCTTGGCGTCGCTCGCGGCGCACTTCGCTGAGCGGCGAACGCTCGAGGCAAGCCCGCGCACCGTCGCCGCGGCCGGAATCAGCATGGATCGCGCGCTCGGCATCGCGCTCAGATCGAGCGGCGCGGCCGCCATCGCGGCGCAAGCGCTCTCGACCCTCGGGGTCCTCGGCTTCTTCGCTCTCGTTTACACGATGAAGGGGGGGCTCGGGCTCGCACCCGCGGAAGCGGCCGCGCTCGCCGCCCGAGTCGCCTCGCTGCTGCCGGGGTTCGCGGTGGGCGCCGCCGGAGCGGCGCTCGTCCTACAGCGCGCCGGCGCGGCGTTCCGCGTCGCAAGTCGGATCGGAGCCGACACGGCGGGCGAACGTGACGCCGGGCTCGAGCGAGACGATCCGAGGAACCCCGCCGTCGTCGCTGACTTCGTCGGAGACCACGTGGGCCACGCCGCGGTTCGTGTCGCCGACCTCTTCGTCTCATGCGCCGTGGCTAGCGTCGCGACGGTTGCGCTCGCCACTCGGCTCCTCGCGAAGAGCCCGGACGCGCCGGCCAGGATGCTCGCGCTCGTGGTGCTACCGCTGGCGGTTCACGCCTTCGGGGTGATCGCCTCGGCGTTCGGCGTGATGGCTGTACGCACCGACGAACCGAGCAGCATCGACGCGGCATTTCGCCGCGGTGCCGCCACCACCGGGCTCGTCACGCTCGGGGCGCTCGCGGGAACCTCGTTCTGGCTCCTGGGAGACCAGCACTGGGCTCGCTTCTTCGCGGCCGGCGCCCTCGGTCTCGCGGGTACCGGGGCGGTGGCCTACGCGGCGCGATACCGTGCGATACGCCGCTTCACTCCGCTCCGCGACGTCCTCGAGTCGCTCCGCATGGGGGAGCCGGGGCCCATCGGGTACGGGCTCGGCTCGGGACTCGCGGCGGCCCTGGTTCCAATCCTCGTGGCAGGTGCTGCAACGGTCGTCGCGTGGCGACTCGGAGATGGGTCGGGTCTGGAGTCCGGCGGGCTCGTTGCGAGCGTCACCATGCTGATGGCGGCCCTCGCGGCCTCGCCGTTCGTGCTCGCGCTCGGTGCCCTCGCCCCCATCGCGGACAACGCTCGCGGGGTCGCCACCATGACGCTCGGGCCCGGCGCGGCTGACGCCGACAAGCGCACGGCTCGCCTCGACGACGCCGGAGTCGGGGCCGCCGCGATGGCGGAGCCTTATCTCATCATCTCGGGCTCTGCGAGCGCGTTGCTCGTCGCCGGCGCGCTCGCGCTCGGCTTGGTCGAGCAGACGCGGGGGTTCGCCAGCGTCGCCGCGCCAGCGCTGGCGTGGAGCGCGGCGCTCGGGGCCGCGGTGGTGCTCGCGTACGCGGGCAGCGCCGCTCGAGCCGCCATGCGCGGCGCTCGGGCGGTTGCCCTGGAGGTCGAGCGGCAACTCCGAGGATTCCCACGCGAGCACGGGATCGCCAGGGTGCCGCGAGAGTACACTCCGAGCTACCGAACCTGCATCGAGCTCACCACCCGCACCGCGCTAGAGGGAGTGCTGCCCCCCGTCTCGTTGGCGGCGCTCGTGCCCGCGCTCGTCGCTGGCGCGCTGGTGCTCGCCACCCGCTCGGCCCACGACGGGGTCGCGGCGAGCTCGCTCACGGCATTTGCCGTCACCTCGACCATCACCGGGCTCGCCGTGGCGCTCGTCGCAGACGGGCTTCGATGCACGCTCGTCGCAGCGCGCCGCGCGGCGCGCCCGCGCGGGAGCGTGTCGGGCTTCTCGGCTTCGGTGAGCGGCGGCGTCATCGCCGAGCTCGCCGGACACGCCATCGGTCCCGCGGCGCACCTCCTGATCAAGCTCACCGCGGTGGCATGCCTCTTGGCTGCACCGTTCGTATCGTGAACCCCTACCCCATCGAGGAATCACTTGTCGTCATTGGCTGACGCACTATCGACGCTATCAGATCGCGGGCTACGTAGACTGCTCGGAGCACGAACCTTCTTGCGCGGACTCGACTACGAGAAGCGCAAGGTAGTCGAAGACGTGAGCGTCAACGAGTCGAGCGCTCAAGGTCATGTGAAGGGCTCGGATCCTGAGCCTTACGATGTGACTATTCGGTTGGGTGGTGAGGGCATCACCTCGGACTGCACCTGCCCGGCGTTTCAGAAATCCGGACAGCACTGCAAGCACGTCGCCGCGCTACTCATCACGGTGAGAAATCAGGCCCGCTCGCAGCTGGCGCGACGAGACCCGCCCGGTCCCGCGCCGCAGCAACCACAACAGTCCGCGTCCGCGCCAGCCGCGAGCGACAGCAAGTCGAGCCGTCGGCGGGAGCGTCGCCGGCGCGCGCAGACCCAGCAAACACCCACCGCCCCCGGCATGGCTCTCCCACCGGCGCCGCACGCGAGCGCACGCGCCACCGGGATCGGAGCGTGGCTCGCTCCCGAAGGAGATCTCAAGGTCCTCCGGCTCGAATATCGCGTGCACGTGCGCCAGAACGGGCTCACCGTGACCGTGCTCGACACCGAGGCCCGGGTGCCGCTCTTGCCGAGCGTCGCGCTCAAGTGGCAAGCCCTCTCCCCTACGGCGGATCGCGGCGCGCTGCGCGTCCTGGCGCGCTTCGAGAGCGGGAACCCCCGCCACCCCGCGGTGGACGTCCGCGACGAAGACACCGCCGATCTCTTGCCCCTCCTGCGAGATCGACGGGTCTTGCTCGAGCCAGCCCTGATGCAGCTCCGCTTCGTCGACGAGCCGCTCAAGCCCCGCTTCGATCTCGAGCTCGTCGGTGCCGAGACCATCGTCGCCAAGGTGACGTTCGAGCGGCAGGGTGATGGGCGCCGCTTCGCGCTGACCCACGGCGGCTGGTTCCCCGGTGCGCCCGGCTGGCATATCGACACGACCGAAGGAATCGCCCGCCCCATCGATCACCGCGTCTCCCCGGCGGCGCTCGGTCGGCTCCTTCGGAGCGGCACCATCGCCGAGCCGGCCTCCGAGCTCCTCGGGATGATCACCCACGGGCTACCCAAGGTGGCACTCGAGATCGGCGCCGAACTGCCCGATCTGTCTCAGGTAGCCGATGTCGTCGATCTCGAGCCGACCTTCCGGATGAGAGCTTCCGGGTCGATCACCGAGGCGCAGGTCGCGCTCCGCGCCGCATACGGCGACGTCGAGGTCGAGGTGCGCGCCGATGGCATCTCTCCCCCCATCTTGACCTTGCCCCCTCGCGAGGGGCAGAAGCGCGCGCGATGTATCCGTTGCGATATCGTAGCGCAGCAGCAGGCCGCTCAAACGCTGCTCGAGCTCGGCTTGTCACCAGACGAGAGCGGCGAGTTCTTCGTTGCCACGGGGGATCAGGCGATCGGCTTCTGGTCCGAAGGCGTCGGTTCGCTCCCGGAGGACTGGGACCTGTTCGTCCCCGAGCATCTGCTCGGCACACACGTTCGAAGCTCGGCGCTCTCCTCCCATGCGCGCGTCTCGAGCGGCGTCGATTGGCTGAGCGTGAAGTTGGTCTTCGAATCAGAGGGGGTCGGCGTCGATCGTGACGAGCTCGCGCGCTGCCTCCGCGAAGGTCAGAAATTCGTCCGGCTGAGCGACAACACCTACGCGAGGCTCGACGCCGAGAAGGTCCAGTCGCTCATCGATCGCGAGATCGAGCTGGTCGCTTCGGGCGGAAAATCGGGGAAGCTCCCCTTCTCACAGGCCGGGCGAATCCAAGAGCTCCTCGAGCACACGAGCGAGTCGACGGTGGCTACCGGCGCCAAGGCCCTGTTCCAGAAGCTCGCGGACATCGACGGGATCAAGGCGCTCAAGAAGCCTCGTGGGCTGAAGGCGACGCTCCGTCCGTACCAGGAGCAGGGCCTGTCATGGCTTCACTTCATTCACGAGATCGGCTCCGGCGGCGTCCTCGCCGACGACATGGGTCTCGGCAAGACCATCCAGACCATCGCGCTCCTCCTGCTGCTCAAAGGGGAGAAGAAGCAGAAGCCGCTCCGAGTCCTCATCGTGGCGCCGACCAGCGTGGTCACCAACTGGGCTCGGGAGATCGAGCGATTTGCGCCCACGCTCACCACGGCGCTGTGGCACGGCGCCGGGCGCAAGGAACAGCAGAACGAGCTCGAGCACGTCAACGTCATCATCACGAGCTACGCGCTCTTGCGCCGGGACATCGATCTGCTGAAGAAGCTTCGTCTCGACTACGCCATCCTCGACGAAGCGCAGGCCATCAAGAATCCGATGAGCGCGACCGCTCAGGCCGCCAAGGAGCTCCCCGCCGAGCACCGGCTCGCGCTCACCGGCACGCCGATCGAGAACCGGCTGAGCGAGATCTGGTCTCTCTTCGAGTTCGTGAGCCCGGGGCTCCTCGGACCACTCGCGAAGTTCGAGGAACGCTTCGCTCGCCCCATCGACCAGGGAGACTCGAAGCAGGCCGCGCGGCTCCGCGCAACCATCCATCCCTTCATCCTTCGCAGGACGAAGCTCGAGGTCGCCAAGGACCTCCCGGCAAAGCTCGAGGTCGACAAGATCATCGATCTGCCGCCGGATCAGCGGGCCATCTACACCCAGGTGCTCCGCGAGGTGCGCGCGCAGGTCATGGGAGAGGTCGAGCGCCTCGGCGTAGCCAAGAGCCAGATCCATATCTTGGCGGGCCTCACCAAGCTCCGCCAAGCAGCCTGTGACGCCCGGCTCCTCGGGCTACCTCGCGAGTTCGGCCACGACGATAGTGGAAAGCTCAGTGCGCTCCGCGATCTGGTCGAGGAGGTCGAGTCCGGCGGTCACAAGGTGCTGGTCTTCAGCCAGTTCGTGTCGATGCTCAAGCTCATCCGGGATGCGCTCGACGAAGACAAGATCCGCTACGAATATCTCGATGGGAGCACGACCGATCGCGCGGAGCGCATCGATCGCTTCCAGAGCGATCCGACCATCCCGGTGTTCTTGATCAGCCTGAAGGCGGGCGGCTCGGGCCTCAACCTGACCGCGGCGGACACCGTCATCCACTTCGACCCCTGGTGGAACCCCGCCGTCGAAGATCAGGCCTCGGATCGCGCTCACCGAATCGGTCAGAAGAAGGTTGTCACCGTCTATCGGTTGGTCGCCGCGGGCACCATCGAAGAGAAGATCCTCGAGCTCAAACAGAAGAAGAAGGAACTCGTCTCTTCGGTGCTCAGCGAAGACGCCGGAGGCGCCAAGCGCCTCGGGCGAGATGACCTCGACGACCTGTTCCGGGTGGAGTGAGTGTTCTCGCGTCGCGCCCGTCCTCGGGACGGGCGCGAGCAGCGTCAGAAGTCGCCGGTCGGGGTCGCCTGACAGCCCATCCCGGTGTCGGTGCCGCAGGGGCCGTTCGGCGTGACGCAGCAGGCGTTGCCGGCGCCGGTCTTCGGACAGAACGCCTCGTTGCAGGTCCCGGTGCTGCCGCCACCGGTGCCGGACGTCCCGCCCGTGCCCGCGGTCCCGCCGGTGCCCCCGGTGCCGCCAGTCGCTCCAACCCCTCCCGTGCCGGAACCCGAGGCGCCCCCCGTCGACGGGAAGCCCCCGGTGCCCCCGCCGCCGGTACCACCGCTCGGGGTGCCCCCGGTGCCGCTGAACCCGCCGGAGGAGGAGTCTTGTCCGGCGTCGTAGTCGAAGACTCCGGCGTTCTCGTCGGACGAGGCGCAAGACACCGCGATCGTCGTCGCGAGACCAGCCGTAAAGAAAAGTCCAAGGGAACGGGCGACTCTGGAGCTCACTCTTGCCTCCTGGGCACCGTCCAGTCGACCAGAGGAAACCCGGTGACCGAACCGCCTGCCTAGCGCAACTACTCTAGCGTGAACCACGGCGACTGACGAACTGAAAAGCTGCACCCGCGACCGGCCCTCGCGCGGCCCCTGGAATTTCTCAGTGTAGGTGTGAGTAGGCAGCCTCAACGCCTCATCGACACGTTCATCAGAAACCCGAGCGACATCAGCATGGTGATGGCGCTCGAGCCCCCGTAGGAAAAGAGCGGGAGCGTGATGCCGACGACCGGCAGGACGCCGAGCGCCATCCCGAGATTGAACACGGCGTGCCAAAAAAACATGGCGCCCACCCCGACCGCGACCGTCGCCCCGAAGCGATCCTTCGCCTGAGACGCGATGTGGACCGCCCAGACGCAGACGAACGCATAGAGCGAGAGCAAGACCATCCCCCCGACGAACCCCCAGTCCTCGGCGAACACCGCAAAAGGGAAATCGGAGTGCTGATCGGGAAGGAACCCGAACTGGTTCTGCGTCCCCTGCATGAACCCTTGACCGAACAGGCCTCCGTTGCCGATGGCCGTGCGCGACTGGAAGGCGTGCCACCCGGTGCCGGTCTTGTCAGCCTCCGGATCGAGGAAGCTCGTGATACGGAGCTTCTGATAATCGTGCATCCCATACTTCCAGAGGAGCGGGAGCAGGATCACGGCGAAGAGCACCAGCCAGATCAGGCTGCTTCGTCGGATCTTCATCATGGCGATCATCGCGCCCGCCACCAGCAGGTAGATGAGGCTGGTGCCGAGATCCGGCTGCGCCATCACCGCGACCACCGGCAGCGCCGTCAGCGCCCCGAGCGGCACGAGATCCACCAGGCTCCGCGGCTCGGTCTTCGGATCGTTATGTAAGTACTTCGCGATCACGAGGATGAGCAGAATCTTCATGAACTCGGACGGCTGAAATGAAAAGCTTCCGAGCTGGATCCAGCGCGACGCGCCGCGAATGTCGGCGCCGAGCACGAAGACGAGGCCCAGGGTCACCAACCCGCCGGCGTACAAGAAATACGCGAGCCTCTCGAAGTGCCGATAGTCGATGGCGGACACCACGAAGCCGAGCACGACGCCGATCGCAATCCAGTAAATTTGCGATGCATAGATGTCGGCCAGGCGCGCGTGCCGGGTCGAGTCGACGTACGCGCTGGTCGCGCTGTACAGATTGACTACGCCGAGCGTGGTGATGGTCGCAATGCCGAGCAAGAGCGGCATGTCGACGTGCGCGACCCCGCGCGAAGTACCCGGCGCGCCGCGGCCGATCATGCAGCACCCATCGTCATGGAGAACCCGGCCGCTTCACGCTGGGCTGGATGGACACGCGCGCCTCCAGCCGCTTCGCCTTGAGCTTTTGCCACGCTTCGACCACCTTCATGGCGATCGGAGCCGCGTTCTTGCCACCGCCTCCACCGTGTTCGACGAGCACCACGATCGCGAGCTCGGGCGAGCGCGATGGCGCGTAGCCGGCGAACCAGGCGTGGTCGCGATTGAAATACCACACGCGGTCCTTGTCGACACCGCGCGGGGTCACGTGACTCACTTGGGCAGTACCGGTCTTGCCAGCGACGTCTACCCCCGGGAGCGCCGCGTGATGCGCCGTCCCCTCACGTTCGCTCACCACGCCTGCCATGGCGTCCTTCACGAGCGCGAGCGCGCCCGGATCGACCGAGACCATTCGACGGACTCGCGGCGGAAACTCCTGCACCACCGTGCCATCACTCGTCTCGATGCTTCGAACCACCTGCGGCTGATAGAGCGTGCCACCGTTGGCGAGCACGGCGTATGCGAGCGCGAGCTGGAGCACCGTCACCGTGGTCGCGCCCTGTCCGATCGCGGCGAGCAGGCTGTAGCCACCGCGAAAGAAGCCCTTGTAGCGTCTAGTGTACCAGCTGCGAGTCGGCATCCTCCCGCGCGCCTCCGGGTTCACGCCCACGCCCGTCTTCGCGCCAAATCCGAAGTCCATCCCGACCTTGGCCAGCGGATCGATGGTCACGACCTCACCGAGGCGATAAAAGTAGGTGTTGCACGACTCGACGATGGCCTCGTGGAGGTTCACGTTCCGGTGCACCCCGGTGCAGCGAAAGTAACGCTTGCCGTACTCGTAGCCGCCGCGACAATCGACGCGATCACGCGGATCGAGCAGGTGACTTTCCATCGCGGCGAGCGCGCTGAAGGGCTTGAACGTCGAGCCGGGCGGGTAGGCCGCCGAGATGGTCTTGTCGAGCATCGGCTTCAGCGGATCGGCATAGAGGCGTCGGAACGCGTCTCGGACCGCCTTCTTGCCGGTTCCTCCGGAGGTCACGTTGAGGTCGAAGCTCGGCTTCGAGAGCGCGGCCAACACGCGCCCGGTACGGACATCTACCACCGCTACCGCGCCCGCAAGCTGCCCTCGCATCGCGCGTTCGATGGCCTGTTCGAGCTCGATGTCGATCGAGAGCGAGATGTCGCGACCCGGGATCGGCTGCACGCGCCGCGGCTCCTCCAGATACTTCGCTTCGAGCTCGTCCCGATCGAGCGTGCCCCGAACCCGGCCTCGGAGCACCTTGCGGGAACCTCGCTGACCACGGAGGTAGCTCTCCCATCGCCGCTCGATCCCGACCGCTCCGATTTGATCCCCGGCGCGGTAACCGCGGTCCTCGAGGCGGGACAACGTCTCGGGATCGATCTCGCGCATGTAGCCGATGAGGTGTGCCGCGAGCTCCCCATAAGGGTAGTAGCGGACTGGCGCCGGAGACACCTCGACCCCACGAAGCGTCGCCTCGTGGGTCTTGAGCGCGGCGACGACGTCTCGATCGACGTCCACCTTCAGGAGCATCTGCTGCTTGTCGCGCACCGGATCGCTTCGCTGGGTGAGGATCCGCTTCTCGAGCTCGCCCCGCTCGGAGTCTCCGAGCCCCATCAGCTTGACCACGCGAGGCCAGGTGGCCTCGAGGTCGATGTCGCCGGGGACCACGTAGACGTTATACGAAGGGCGATTCGCCGCGAGCACCTTCCCGTAGGCGTCACGGATCACGCCGCGGGTGGTCGCCAGCGTGATCTCACCCACGATGTTACGCCGGGCCTGCGCCGCGTGGACATCTCCTTCCACCAGTTGGAGCTCTGCCAGCCGGCCGGCGAGGACGAGAAACGCGCACACCACGACCAGCGCCAACCAGCGATAGCGACGACGAAACTCGCCGACGTCCGAGCGTTGGACGAGCAAGGTCATCGCTGTCCCTCCGTCGAACGAACCGAGAGGGTGCTCTGGTGCAGCCACTGGGCCAGTCGAAAGATCAGCGGGCTCACCAAGGCGGTCGCCAGCGCGTGCGGCAAGACGACGCTCCCCACCTCGAGCGGGCGTCGGTTGTCGGCGCCGAAGACCGCAAGCAGCATGAGGATGATCACGCTCTCGACCAGCGAGAATCCGAGCGCCATCGACATGCGGGTGAGCGCCGTCTGAGCGGTCAGGCGCACCCCAGCGATACGTGACAGCCACCAGATGGCGACGAAAGTGAAGGTGAAGAGCCCGACCGGCGCCGAGGCGAATAGGTCGAGCAGGTACCCCAAGACGAAGCAGAGCGAAGCGCCCCGCGCCATGCTCTGCTCATGGACGCCGAGGAAGATGACGACCGGCAAGATCAGGCTGGGGGTCGCGCCGTGAACGTGAAACGAGCCGAGCAGCCGGTATAAATTCGACTGCACCAGGATGAGGAGGATACCGACCGCGAGAAACGACGCGTTGCGCATGGC
Organism: Polyangiaceae bacterium; assembly: GCA_035063585.1. Taxonomy (GTDB): domain Bacteria; phylum Myxococcota_A; class Polyangia; order Polyangiales; family Polyangiaceae; genus JAPSGB01. The sequence continues at coordinate 223,789 of JAPSGB010000008.1, read as the reverse complement.
ACGCTCAACGCTTCGCCCTCGGACCGTGGCCGCCGCTCTTGGGATCGCAGTCCTTGGTGTCGGTGAGGACGATGAGGGCGTCCTCGAGCCGCGAGAAATCCACGGTCGGCTCCGCCTCGACCTCTTGATAGATGCCGAAGTCTCGCTTGGTCACCTTGGTGACACGAGCCACCGGCAGCCCTTTGGGGAACCGGCAGCCGACTCCGCTCGTGAGCAGGAGATCTCCGACGTCGATCTCATCGGTGCGCTGCACGTACTCCACCCGCACGGTGTAGCGCATACGGTCTCCGGTGCCACGGACGAAGCCGCGCGCTTGGGTTCGCTCCGAGACGACGTCGACGCCGAAGCCGCTGTCCACCGTCAACTGCACGTCCACCGTTCCGCCAGCGACCCGAAACACGGTGCCCACCGTGCCATCCAGGGAGACCACCGGCATTCCCGGGCGCACCGCGACGCCAGGATTGTCGAGCACGAGGTGGGCGACGCGAAAATACTCGGTCGTGTCCTTGCCGATCACGACCGCGCTCACCGTCTCGTTCGGGACCGTCTCGCGGAGTCCAAGGAGGCGCTTCAACCGGTGATTCTCTGCCGCCGCCGCCGTGAGTTCGCGGTTCTTGGCGCGGAGGCGCGCGTTGTCGTAGGCGAGGCGATCGTTGTCTGCCTTGACGTCGACCAAGTAGATGTAGTCGCTGACGATGCTCGATACACCGCGCGCCAGCACCGCCGCCGCATACTGGAAGGGCGCCGCGACTCGCAGGACGGTGCGATCGACGACGTTCAGATCCTCCGGGCGCCGAATGCTCGCGCGGAGAAAGAAGAACGGCACCGCCAAGAGGAGCATGACGATGACGATGTCACGGTAGCGTCGAAACGAACCCACTCTCGCCTCTCGCCCATGAGCTATTCCCAGGCCCCCTCCCGGTGTCACGAGACGAGCCGAGCGCCCTTGGGGTCGTCAACCGATCGTCACTTCCTTGAGGAGCTCGATATGATCGAGCGTCTTACCGCTCCCGAGCACGACCGCACTGATCGGGTCGTCGCTGACCATCACGGGTAGGCCGGTCTCCTCACGCAGGAGCACGTCCATGTTCTTGAGGAGCGCTCCGCCCCCGGTGAGAACGACGCCCTTGTCGACGATGTCGGCGGCGAGCTCGGGCGGCGTCCGTTCGAGCGCCAGGAGCACCGCCTCGACGATCGCGTTGATGGGCTCGGCGAGCGCCTCGCGGATCTCGTCGGAGTTCACCACGACGGTCTTCGGGATGCCGGCGACCATGTCGCGCCCCTTGACCTCCATCGTGATCTGCTGCTCGGCCGAGTACGCGTTGCCGACCGTCATCTTGATCCGCTCGGCCGTCTGCTCGCCGATGGCGAGGTTGTATTTTCGCTTCATGTACGCGACGATGGCGTCGTCCATCTTGTCGCCCCCGACCCGCACGCTCTGGGAGTAGACGATCCCGGCGAGCGAGATGACCGCCACTTCGGTGGTCCCGCCGCCGATGTCGACCACCATGTTCCCGCTCGGCTCCGTGATGGGCAGACCGGCGCCGATGGCCGCCGCCATCGGCTCTTCGATGAGGTACACTTCGCGGGCGCCGGCGCTCTCGGCGCTCTCCTTGACGGCACGCTTCTCCACCTCGGTGATCCCGAACGGGACACAGATGATGATGCGCGGCTTCACCAGCGTCCGGCGATTGTGGGCGCGGGCGATGAAGTAACGGAGCATCGCCTCGGTGATCTCGAAATCCGCGATCACGCCGTCGCGGAGCGGCCGAATGGCCTGGATGTTGCCCGGCGTCCGGCCGAGCATCTCCTTGGCCTCACGGCCGACGGCGAGGACCTTCTTGTCGCCGCGGGCATCCCGCTGAACCGCGACGACCGACGGCTCGCAGCTGACGATCCCCTTGCCCTTCACATAAATGAGCGTCGTCGCCGTCCCGAGGTCGATGGCGAGGTCGTTCGAGAACAGGCCGTAGAGCCAGTCGAAAATCATCGATCGTTCAGCGGCGCGACCAGTTGGTGGACAGGCCCGGAACGGGCCGCCCGGTCCGGGCCGGGATGAACCCCGGTGCCGGTCGGGCTCGACAGGGCGAACTTCCTAGCACGCGCCCGCGCCGCGGCGCAATCCGCCACCCTTCCCCGGCCGGCCCATGGGCCGGCAACGACCCGCGCGCTCTCGCTTCAAGTCGCGGAAATTCCCCGCGCTCGGTCAGTCCTCGTCGTCCCAGTCCTGCCAGCCCGAACGCCCGCGACGGTTCGGCTCCTCCCCTTTCGCGCGAGCGCCCGCGCCGCGCTTCTTGCGGTTGTCCGCCTCGGTGCGCTCCGGTTTGGTCGCTCGACGGCGTCCCTCGGCGCGCCGCGGATCGACCGCGTCGGGGGCCTGGATCGGCGGAGGCGCGAAGCGCTCTCGGTGCTCGGGCCCGCCTCCCCCTTCCTCGCGACGCGGGGCTCGCGAGCGCTCTGGTCGCTCGCTCCGCTCACCGCGCGGATGCGCGATGTTGATCATGAGCCGCCGACCGCGGAACTCCGCGTCTCGGAGCGCGTCGAGTGCGCTCGCTGCCGCTTCCGCGCTCGGCAGCGTGATGAAGCCGAACCCGCGCGGGCGACCGTCCGGGCCAACCGGCAGATGCACGCGCGCGACCGGACCTGCGCCGAGCTCGCGGAAGAGCGTCTCGATATCGGACGAGTTCGCGTCGTAGGGCAGGTTGCCGACGTAGAGCGTACGATCCCCGCCTGCCGCGCCCGGGCTCGGGCCAGGCCCGGCGTCCCCGCGCGACTCACCGCGCCGCGGCGGCTCGGACTGGAAGGGGCGCACCGACATCGGTCGACCCGATTGCAGCGACCCATCGAGTGACGCTCGCGCGCGCTCGGCCTCGGCCGGCGTCGCGAGGGTCACGAACCCGAAGCCGCGTGGTCGACCCGTGCTGCGATCGCGCGGCAAGCTGACGTTGGCGACGCTCACGCCGAGCTCTTCGAAGAGCTCACGCAGACCGTCTTCACTGATGGAGTCCGGCAAGCCAGCTACGAAGAGCTTGCATGCATCCTCGGTCGACATACCCGCTAACCTTCTTGAACGATGATGTTGCGGTCGTTCGGCGCACAGAGGTGTGACCTTCCGACCGGGGAGGCAGAATTCACGATATCTCGACCGGGTGGGCCGTCAAGTGGCCATGGCGAGCGGGTCGCCGGTCCGGCGCGGCCGGCGGGGCTCTGCGACGACCGGCGCCGGACCGGCCCAGGCCGTGTAAGCTGGTCGCCGTGGACGTCCGGGTAGTCGTGAATCCCAAGGCGGGCAGCGGCGCGGCGGGCCGGAGGATTCCGGAAATCGAGGCCGCGCTCGGGCGCGCGGGGGTCCGTCACCGCATCGTCCAGACCAGCGCGCCCGGTGACGCGACCCGCCTCGCGCGCGAGGCGCGCCTCGACGGCGCGGACTGCGTCGCCGTGGTCGGCGGTGACGGCACCATCAACGAGGTCGGTCAAGCCTACCTCGACGACCGCGGCGAACCCGTCGCGGGGCCCGATCTGGCGCTCATCCCTGCCGGCACCGGCGGCGACTTCCGCAAGACCTTCGCGCTCGGGGACGACATCGAGAGCGCGGTGCGGCGATTGGTGGAGAGCGCGCCGCGACCGCTCGACCTCGGGCTCCTCTCGCTGACCTCCGACGAGGGCGAGCCTCGAACCAAGGCCTTCCTCAACATCGCGAGCTTCGGGCTCGGTGGACTCACCGATCGCGTGGTCAACGCGAGCCCGAAGTGGATGGGCGGGCGCGCGGCGTTCTTCTTCGGGACGCTGCGCGCGATGGCGAGTTATCGGAACGCGCCGGTCGTCGTGCGAGTCGATGGAAGGCCTTGCCTCGAAGGCCCCATCCTGAACGTCGCCATCGCCAACGGCCGCTATTTCGGCGGCGGAATGAAGATCGCACCGGACGCCGATCCTTCCGACGGGCTGTTCGACGTGGTCGCGCTCTACGACCTCACCCGGGCTCAGGGGATCGGGCTCGCGTACAAGATCTACCGTGGCACGCACCCCGGCTCGCCGGGCGTCCAGGTGACGCGCGGCGCGCTCGTGGAGGCAGCGCCGTCGAGGGCCGGCGACGAGGTCCTCATCGACATGGACGGCGAGACGCCCGGCCGCCTGCCGCTGCGCGCTCGGGTCGCCCAGGGCGCGCTCCGGCTCCGCGCGTGACGCGCCGGGCTCAGCTCGGGTGGCCCGCAGCCGCGCTCGCGCGGAGTCGCTCGGGCGGCTCCGGCGCAGCGAGCGCTCCTGGCGCGTCCGTGCCCCGGCGCGCGCGAAGGAGGAGCGTCACTCCTACCGCGAGCAGCCCGAAGCACGCCCACTGCGCAGGCGTCAGGCCGAGGTAACGCTCGTCGGGCACCTCGACGTCACGCGCCCTCAGAAAATCGAGCCCGAAGCGGACCGGCGCGTACGCGATGGACATCACCGCGAGGTAAAAGCCCCAAGGCCGCGGCTTGCGCCTGAGCAGGAGGAACACGATCGCGAGCGGAATCGTGAGGAGCATCTCGTACAGGCCGAGATCGAAGCGCCCGCCGTCCGGGTACTGAACCGCAAACCAGGCGGCGCTGCGGAGCCCGGGATGATCATGGGCCACGGCACAGCCGGCGCGCCCGAAGACCCACGCCGCGGGGAACGCGCTCGCGACCACATCCGCGTACGGAAGCACGCCGACTCGGTACCGCCACTTCCAGAGCATCACTCCGCACAGGGCTCCGATGAACCCCCCGAAGCTCGAGAGGCCGTCCCATAGCCTGAGCAGCGAGGCCGGATCGGACAGCACGCGGCCCGGGTAGTAAAATAGGGTGTCGAGGACGTGGCCGCCGACGAACCCAGCGACGACCACCCAGAAGATGAACGAGGTGAGGGCGCGCTCGCTGAGCCCACGTCGCTTGCCTTCTCGGATCGCCAGGTACGCGCCGAGGTATACCGCGATCGCGACCAGCGTCCCGAACGGCTTGATCGAGAACGGCACCGGGGGAAAACCGCTGCCGAACCGGCCTTGAGGGATGAGGACCAGATCCGGGATCTGAATGAACGGAATGAGCGGCTCGGAGATCATCGCTTCGTAGCGTCGTCCTTACCGCGCTCTCGGCCACCTTTCACTCGTCAATGAGAGAAAATCGACGACCAGCTACTCGAGCGGCTCCGCGATCAGCCGATCGTCCTCGCCCGCTCCGCCGGCGACCATCGTGAGGCGCACCCCGTCGCACTCGCGCACCACCATCGCCGGCGCGAGCGCGGCGCGAGCGCAACGCGCGGCGGGCAGTGCGGCCTCGACTGCGCTCCGCACGAGATCGGCCGCGCGTCCCATCGCCTCGGCACGCGCCCCGGGGTCCGACTCCGACGCCGGCCGCAGCTCGAGCGCCTCGCCGACCCGGCTGAAGAGTTCCGGGCCCTGCAGCGTCACGCGCGACACCCCGCCGTCTCGGAGCGACACCACGACGTCGAAGGCGGCCTCTCGGGGCGCGAGGCGTCCCGCCTCCGGAATCATGTAGCCGAGCGTCACGGTCTTCACGCAACGCTCGGTGCCGCAGTGGGCGGGCGGCTCCACCTCACGGAGCGCGTAGAGGAAGTCCGCGCTCAGCGCGGAGGTGCGCTCGCCGAAGCTGCGGAGCGCGCCGAGCCGAGCGACCCAACCCGAGAAATCCTCGACGAAGGCTCGTCGCCGGCGCTCCGCTCGGGCGAGCCGCCGCGTCACCGTCAGCGCCTCGCCGACCACCTCCTCCTCGTGCTCCCGCCGCCGCTCGGCCGCCGCCTCCAGATCGCGGAGCCGCTCCCGCGCCTCGCTCGCGTGGGGGCCGTTCGGCAAGAGCTCGAGGTAGCGCCGCAGGCGCTCGGGCCGGGTCCCCGCGCTCTCGAAGCAGGCTGCCTCGGCCGGAATGAACCAGGCGCGCACCTCCGCGCGAAACCGCCCGGAGGGCTCCGCCTCGAGGTACGCCCAGGCTCGGGTGAGCCGGAGCTCGCGGGTGGAGGCGACCCGCACTCGCCGATACGCGGCGTAGTCGTTCACGCCGGCGGTGAGCTGCCCGGCGCTCGAGCACGCCAACGAGACGAGCCCGACCCCCGCGACCCACGCGAGCTTCACGGGGTCCCCTCGACGGGGCAGAAATCGCACTCGGTCGGGGTGCGCGGCGCGACCTCGTCCACGTACGTCGCGAAGTCGTCACACGAGGCGCGCCGGAGCGCGCGCAGGCAGACCTCGCCGTCATGCACGAGCGGATAGCAGCGCTCGGGGAACGCTCGCGGGGGCCGCGAGCTCTCGTCGCACGCGAGCTCGCAGGCTCCGCCGCCGAGGCCGCACTCACCGCAGCGATCGCAGTCGATCCGCTTCTTCGTCGCGAAGAAGACTCCCGGGTCGAGATCCTGAGCGGCCTGGCCGCACCCGCCGATGTCGCCGGGCACCGGCGCCATACAGAAGAGCGTCGCGATGAGCGCGAGCGCGAGTCGCGCGCCGAGCGAGATGCGTCCAGGCTCGCTCATGGCAGGATCTCGTAGTCGATGAGAACGCCGAGCTCCAGCGCCAGGACGGGGATGGTCGTGATCCGGCGCTCGTCGGTGGCGGCGCCGTAGAAGAGACTCCCGGAGAGCTCGGCCGTGAGCCCGAGGCCAGCCGTCACCAGCCAGGCTCCGCCGACGCCGACCTCGGCGCCGGCGCTGAAGTCCGGCTCCAGCACCAGCGGCACCCCGAGGCGCGCGTATCCGAGGGTACGCGGTTCGAAGCGAACCAGCGCAAGATAGGAGGGCGCGAGCACCTCCTGAGGCACGCCGCCGAGCGCGATCGAGACGTGCAGCGCGCCGCCATGCTGAAGCCCCTCCGGATCGCCGAAGACCGCGCCGAGCGAGCCGCGGAGATACGGCGCGGTCAGCGAGAGCGACTCCGGGCTGGAGCCGAGCACGGTCGACAGCCGATACGGGTTGTTGAAGCGGAGCCCTCGCCCATAAGCGAGCGCGCCGAGGAAGTGCGCGTACGGGCCGCGCTCGAGCGGCGCCGCCGCGGTGGCCGATTGGGCCTGGGCGCCGCTCGCGGGCTCGGCACGGGCCACGGGCAGCTCTCCCGCGCGCTCGCGACCCGCCGCCGGCCGCGCCGACCCCACGAGCAGGACCATGCCCCCGAGCGCTGCGCCCGCGCAGCCGAGTCGCCGCCGGCTCGCCCGAGCGGTCGAGCCCCGAGCGACGCGGCTCAGGCGCGGCACGCACGCTCGACGTCATCGGCGCTCTTCGGGATCGCCTCGCTGAGGACGATGCGGCCCTCGGGCGAGACCAAGACGTCGTCCTCGATGCGGACACCGATCCCGCGATAGCGCTCGGGCGCCGCGGCGCGCTCTCCGATGTAGATCCCGGGCTCGACCGTGAGCACCATGCCAGGCTCGAGCGCGCGCGGCTTGCCCTCGACGAAGTAGGCGCCGACGTCGTGTACGTCCATGCCGAGGTAGTGGCTGGTCTTGTGCATGAAGTACGGCTTGTAGCGCTGCTGCTCGACCGCCTCCGGCGGCGGGCCCGCGATGATCCCGAGCCGCGCGAGCCCGGCGGCGATGACCTCCACGCTCTTCGCATGGATCTCATCGAGCGTCGCACCCGGCCGAGTCGCCTCGATGCTCGCGAGCTGCGCGTCGAGTACGATCTCGTAGATCTCGCGCTGCTCCTTGCTGAAGCTCCCCGAGACGGGGAAGGTCCGGGTGATGTCGGAGGCGTAGTAGCCGAGCTCGCACCCGGCATCGATGAGCAGGAGCTCGCCCGCCTGCATCTGGCGATCGTTGCTGCGATAGTGGAGCACGGTGGCGTTCGGGCCGGAGCCGACGATCGGCGAGTAGGCATGGCGCTCGGCGCCGCGGCGCGAAAAGACCGCGCGGAGGACCGCCTCGACCTCGTACTCGAACATCCCCGGCTTGGTCTGGGCCATGGCCTCGAGGTGTCCCTCGGCGGTGATGGAGATCGCGCGGCGCATGAGCTCGAGCTCCTCGCGTGACTTTCGGAGCCGGAGCTCGTGGAGCACCGCGCCCGGCTCCACGATCCGCGTCGGCCACGCGACCCCGAGCTTCGCCCGCGCCCGAACCCGATCGAGCGCCGCGAGCACTCGCTCGTCGAAGCGCCGCTCGAGCCCGAGCCGGTAATGAAGGCTCGGCACGTCCTCGAGGAGCCGAGGCAGCTCGTCGGCGAGCGCGGCGATCGGGTGCGCGGCGTCGGCCCCGAAGCGCTCGAGGGCACCATCGACTCCGGCGCGCGCGCCGTCCCACGTCTCGCGCTCGGGATCCCGCGGCCTCACGAACAAGGTGTAGTGCGGCTCGCGCACGCTGTTCAACACGACGACGCTCTCGGGCTCGTCGAACCCCGTGAGATAATGGACGTCGGAGTCCTGACGGTAGTCGTGCTCGACGTCGTTGTTCCGAATGGCAACCGGCGCCGCGGGGAGCACCATCACGCCAGGATGAATCGCGTCGAGCGCGCGCTGACGCCGCGCCTTGAAGTCGGTCATCATGCGGAGTGCATGCTACCGCGGCGCGGCGGTGTCCACCATCACCGCGCCCCCTGGAGCCGCCACAGCTCGACCGCGACCGGGCCGTCGCCGCCGGTGGCGCGCGCCTCTGTCCGGACCTCTCCGTCGGCTGCGACGCAGTACGCGCCATCCGGCTCGAGAACGGCCAAGGGGCGCTCCGCGGTGGTCGAGGCGAGCCGCGCTCCCCGAGCATCGAGGAGGACCAGTTCGAGGGCACGAACGCCCGCGCCGCCGACCGCCACCGCGCGAAAGCAGTCGCCGGCGACGGCCACCGCTCGGCCACCGGGGCTCTTCCGCATCCCGTTCGACGGTCCGCAGAGGAGACCGAGACGCATCACGTCGAGCGCGGGCGTGCCGCTCACGGTGAATCCGCTCGAGCACCGCGCCCAGTTGCCCCCGCGCAGCCCGCCCGCCCCGGCGTCGACGAACGGCGCGGGCCCGCTCGGCGTGGCGACGCTGGCGGGCGCCCGGGAGACGGCGGGCGCGCCGCTCGTGCGCGCGGGCGCGGAGGGAGCGCTGGTTGCGTCGTTCGAGCGGCTCGAGCCAGCTCGCGCGGGCTCATCGCGCGCGGGCTCGTCGCACGCGGTCACCGCGAGCGCGCTCGCGAGCCCGACCACGATGGCGCCGATGCGCGAAGTCACGGACCGATCCATGGCTCGAGGCGCGCCCGGATGACAAGTCGCGGGGTTTGACTGACGCGATGCGCCAGGCTACGCCGTCGTCGTGGCGAGCGACTCGATACCCCCAGGCGAACGCGAGGACCGCGACGAGCGGCGTCGGCTCGAGCGGATCCTACCCGAGCTCATCAAACGCGTCATCGAGACGGGCTACGAGAAGCTCACCGAGGGGCCGGAGAACCTCCGGCACTTCGTGAGCGAGCTCAAGCTGCCGAAGGACGTGCTGTCGCTCATCCTCTCGCAGGTCGATGAGACGAAGAACGGGCTCTATCGCGTCGTCGCGAAGGAGATCCACGATTTCCTGAGCCAGACGAACCTCGCCGACGAGCTCTCCAAGGCGCTCACCACGCTGTCCTTCGAGATCAAGACCGAGGTGCGGTTCATCCCGAACGACTCGCGGGTCGGCGCTCCGCCGCGCCCCGACGTCCGCGCCAAGGTGCGCATCAAGCGCGACCGCGACTCCCGGCCGGGCGATGACGAGCCCGCGAGCGAGCAGGAGCCGAAGCCGTGAAGCCGCTCGGAGCCGGCAGCGAGATCGACGCCTGGTGCACCAAGTGTCGGCTGGACCTCGGTCATCGCATCATCGCGATGCTCGGCCCCAAGCCGGCGCGAGTCGTGTGTATGACCTGCGGGAGCGAGCACCGCTTCATGGCCCCGCGCGCGCTCCTCGCCAAGGGCTCGAGCGCCGCGAAGCCCACGCGAGTGGCGGCGCCGCGAGCGGCGGCGCGCCCGACGCAGCGCGCGCTCGCCGAGCTCGAGCGCGTGCGCGGCTGGGAGCAGCGGATCGCAGGGAAATCGCCCGACGCCTTCGCCCGCTACTCGATGGACCGGACCTTCGCGACCGGTCAGCTCCTCTTGCACCAGAAGTTCGGTGAGGGTTACGTGACGAGCGTGCTCTCCGCCGGTAAGATTGACGTCATGTTCCGCGACGGCTCGCGGACGCTCGCCCACGGGCAGGCGCCCTGAGGTTTCTTTTCGGGCTCGCCGCGCTCTTGGCGGCCGCGTCGACCACGCCGAGCGCGTGGGCACTCCCGGCACGACTCGCCCCCGCACCGGACGGCACGCTCGGCGCGTGGCTCCTCGCAGGCCCGATCCCGAAGACCGACCAGCAGCGCCTCGACCTGGCCGCGGTCACGCCCGCGCGCGACGCGCGCGCCGCCGAGGGCGACCGGGCGCCTCGATGGCGGCTCGCGGTCGAGCGCGACGGGGCGCTCGATCTCGCCCGAACGCTGGGGACCCGCCCGCGCTCCGGCGCGCTCGCGCTCCTCGGCGGAGAGCTTCACCTCGAACGCCCCCGCGCGGTCTATCTCCTGCTCTCGGCCGATGGTGGCGCCACGGTGTACCTGGACGGAAGCCCCGTGTGGAGTCGCAGCATCGAGCGGCTGCGGGGGCGCTCCTGGGATCCCATCCCGCTCTCGCTCGCGGCCGGCTCACATCGCCTGGTCATCGCGCTCACCGATCTCCGGGAATATTGGGCGGTCGCCGCGCGGCTCGTCGACGAGCGCGATCTCCTGGCGCCGGAGGGGCTCTCCGTCGTCTTGCCGGGCACCGACGACGCCGACACGACGACGCTCGCTCGCGCGCTCGCCTCGCTCGAGCTCTCGGCGGGCTTGACGAGTGCCGGCTACGCTCCGAGCGCGACGTTCGCGTTCCCTGCCGGCGCGCCGCTCGGGGTGCCGTTCGACGTCTCCGTCACGCTGACCGCGCCGGGGCGCGACTCGCGGACACTTCACGCCGGCGCAAGTCCCATCGGGCCGCGCGGCGCCGGCACGCTCGAGGTCGCCCTCCCCGCGCTCGAGCTCCCGCAGGGCTCGCCGCCGGGACCGCTCGAAGCGAGACTCGAGCTCACCCTCGGCCCAGCGCGGGCGGCGAGCCGACTCTCGCTCGATCCGCGCGCCCCCGAGACACTCGCGCGCGCCGAGCGGCTGCTCGCCGCGCTCCCCGCCGCCCGGTTCGTCGATCCGACCGCGCTCTCGGTGACCCTCCAGGCGGGCGCCGCGGAGGTCCGCGCGCTCGGCGCGGCGCCGCGCGCCGCGCCGGGGACGCTCCGCGCCGCCGTGGAGCGACTCCGGGCGCTCGTCGAGAAGGTCGAGCGCGGCGTGGATCCGCTGCTCGAGCCCGGCGTGCACGACCTCGCGATCCCCTCGCCCATCGACGGCGAGCCGGCGCGGATGCGCGTCCACGTCCCGGCGGGCTTCGCCCCGAGCGCCGCGCGGCGCTACCCGCTGGTCGTCGCGCTGCACGGCCTCAACGGGGAGCCGGCCGGGGTCATGAACGCCTTCCTCGACTCGCGCTCGCTCACGCCGCGCGCCGGGGTCGACGGGTTCGTGCTCGCGCCGCACGCGCACGGTAACGCGTTCTATCGCGACTCGGGAGAGGCCGAGGTGATGCACGCGCTCGACTGGGCGCTCCGCACGTACCCTATCGATGAAGCGCGCGTGTCCATCACCGGTGTGTCGATGGGCGGCACCGGCGCTGCCGGGCTCGCCTTCCTCTACGCCGATCGCTTCTCCGCGGCCGCCCCGCTCTGCGGGTATCAGAGCTACTTCATCCGTCGTGACACCTCGAACCGTCCGCTCCGGCCCTGGGAGCGCGCCCGGATGGCCCACTGGTCGCCGACCAGCTGGGCCGACAACGGCCGAAATCTCCCGCTCTATCTCGCGCAGGGCACCAAGGATTGGCCGCTCGAGAACGGCAAGGTCCTGGTGCGTCGCTATCGCGAGCTCGGTTATTCGATCGTCGACGAGTGGCCCGACATCGGGCACCACGTCTGGGAGATCGTCTGGAAGGACGCCAAGGGATGGCCCTGGCTCGCGCGCCAGCGGCGGGATCCGTCACCGGCGCGGATCACCCTGGTCTCCGACCAGCTCCGCTACGGCCGGCAAGGGTGGCTCTCGATCACGATGCTCGCCGCGCCCGGCCAGATGGGACGCGTGGACGCTCGCCGCGCGAGCGAGCGCGCGCTCGAGCTCACCACGGACGGCGTCACCGGCGTCGCAGTGGACCGCTCGGGCGCCCGGCTCGACGCCGCCGCGACGCTCGCCGTGACCATCGACGGGCAACGGCTCGAGCTCCCACCCGGGGCCGAGCCGGCGTTTCACCGCGAGGACAGCGGCTGGGCAGCGGGCGTTCGGACGCCGCCACCAGGCGCGAAACGCGCCGAGGTCGAAGGGCCTATCCGCGACGCCTTCCTCGGACCGCTCGTCTTCGTCTACGGCTCGCTCGACCCGGGGACGGCGCGCGCCAACCGTGAGGTCGCGCGCGCGTTCGCACGCCGGCGTCCGGGTCTCGACGTGCGCTACGAGATCATCGCCGATCGCGAGCTCGACCGTGCGCGCACGGCTCGCGCGTCGCTCTTCCTGGTCGGCACCGCGCGAGACAACCTCGCGCTCCGGGAGCTCGACGCCGAGCTGCCGGTACGCGTCCACGGCGGCGCGCTCGCGCTCGGCGCGCACCGCTACTCGGGCGAGGAGGTGGGCGCGATCTTCATCGCGCCGAACCCGCGGAACCCCGACCGCTACGTGATCGCGATCGAGGCGACCAGCGTGCGCGGGATCTGGCGCGCGCTCTCGCTCCCGGAGCTCCTGCCGGACTTCGTCGTGTACGACGAGCGCGTCGCGGGCGCCGCGGCCGAGCAGGTGCTCGGCAAGCACGCGAGCGTGCTCGCGGGCGGCTTCTTCAACGCCGATTGGTCCGTGCCGAACGACGTCGCGGATCCGGTGGCCGCACGGTAGCCCGAGCGCCGCGCGGGGGCGCTCCGGACGCCGGCCGCGCCGGACCACCACCCGCGCGAACCCTCACCGCTCCAGGCGGCGCGGCGCGCACTCGCTCGGGCACGCCGTAGCTACGCTTGAGCTCGCGGAGCTCGGTCGCGGTGAGGTGCCGCCACTGCCCGGGGCGCAACCCCTCTGCCGTGATGCCAGCGTAGCTCGTGCGGGCCAGCCGCATCACCGGTTGCCCCGCCGCCTCGCCGAGACGACGCACCTGGCGGTTGCGCCCCTCGACGAGCGTGAGCTCGAGCCAGGTCTTGCCGGCCTCGCGTCGGAGCGCGCGCACGGTCGCCGGGCGCGTCGCGCGCCCATCGATGACGAGGCTCTCGCGCCACCGCGCGACCGCGCGTTCGTCGAGCTCGCCGTCGACCTTGACCACGTACACCTTCGGCACCGCGCACCGCGGGTGCATGAGCCCGTTCGCGAAGTCGCCGTCATTGGTGAGCAGGAGCACGCCGCTGGTGCCGAAGTCGAGCCGCCCGACCGGCACCACCCGCACCCCGAGCCCACGCACGCTGTCGGCCACCGTCGGCCGCCCCTCGGGATCGCGGAGCGTGCACATCACGTTCTTGGGCTTGTTCAGGAGCACATACACGAGCGGGTCGGCCACGATGCGCCGCCCGTCGACCTCTACGCGGTCGCGGCGCGGGTCGGCCTTGGCGCCGAGCTCGGTCACGACCCGCCCACCGACCTTGACCCGCCCAGCGGTGATGAGGTCCTCGGCCTTTCGTCGCGAGGCGATCCCGGCTCGCGCGAGGAGCTTCTGCAAGCGTTCGGTGGTCATGGGAGGGGGGATGTCGGTCCGGCGCGGGAGCGCTCGCGGGGAGAGGAGGCGCGTGCTCGTCGCTTCTCTAGTTCGGCGCGGCGGATTCTGCTACGCCTTCGGGGATGCGCCGCGTCGATAAGCCTTGGGGTCACGAGCTCATCTGGGCAAAGACCGACCGCTACGTCGCCAAGGTGCTCTTCATCTCCAAGGGGCACAAGCTGAGCCGCCAGTACCACGAGGTGAAGGACGAGACGCTCTTCGTCGAGACGGGTGAGCTCGACCTCGAGGTCGGGGCGGACGCCGAGCGCCGGACCCTCCGGATGCGCTCCGGCGACACCTTCCACGTCACCCCGGGCACCATCCATCGCATGATTGCGGTCGAGGACGTACGCGTGTTCGAGGTCTCCACCCCGGAGCTCGACGACGTGGTGCGGCTCGAGGACGACTACGGTCGCGAAGGCACCAGCCAGGCCTGAGCCGGCGCGCTCAGTTGGCCGGCGCGGCGTCTCCGGCCCCGGCGTCCGCCTGCTCAGCCTTCTCTGCTTCGGCGGCCTCGCGACGCTCCTCGTCGTGGAGCGCGATGAGATCGCGGTCCCACCGGTCGACGTGGCCGTCGAAGTCGAAATCCCAGCCGATACGCTGGAGGCGACCGTCGTCGTAGATCTCCCAGACGTCCGGCTTGCCGTCGAAGTTGGTGTCGCGCTGCAGCCGGCTCAGCTTCCCGCGGACCATGAAGCGGATCTCGTCCGGGCGCCCATCGCCGTTGGTGTCGATCTCGACCTTCACGATACGGCCGCCCGAGAACGTGGTCCAGGTGTCGATCTTGCCGTCGTAGTTGGCGTCGGCGAGCTCGTGGAGCGGCTCTCCCTTGGCGTCGTAGGTCCGCACCACGTCTTTCTGCCCGTCGAGGTTGGTGTCGACCTCGCGGCAGGCGATCACGCGACGGCGGTCCTCCCCCGCCCCGATGATCGCGTATACGCGCCGAATATTCGGGACCAGCGCGCCGGGTCCGGTCGTCTCCTGAACCTCGCGGTCGGCGCGACCTTGATAGTCGCAGCGCGAGACGTCCTCCCCACCGGCGGCGTGGACGATGCTGCCGGTGCGGGTCGGCGCATTGGCCTCGCGGGAGGAGTCCCCTCCGCAGGCATAGAGCCCTAGGCTCGCCGCCGCGAGCGCCACCGCGGAGAGCACCGTCCAGTCCTGCGCGCGCATCACTTGCTGCCTTTCTCGTCCGTCGCCGGGGTGGTCGGCGCGCCGCTCGCCCCGGCACCCGCCGGCTCACTCGAGACCTCGGTCGGAAGCGAGCCCGGCCGCGAGAAGTCCGGGCTGGTCGGCTCCCGCGGCTCCGAGCGCTCCGGCGGCACGTAGCCGGCGTCCTTGCAGATGTCGACCGTCGCGCCCGGGTCGGGCCGGCCGTCTCCGTCGAGGTCCGAGTGTATGAGCGGGCAGCCGGGCTTGTTGGTCGGCGGGTACTCCCACCATTGGTCGACGACGGCGTCGCCGTCCGAGTCTCGCTCGGCGCGGACCAGCTTGCCGCCCTCGTAGAACTGCCAGGTGTCGAGCTTGCCGGCCAAGGTGGTGGCGCGATACATCTCGACGAGCGCCCCTCCCTTGTAGATCGAGATCTCGTCGACCCGCCCGTCGCGATCGTAGTCCGACTCGCGCCGCCGGAGCTGCCCGGCGCCGTCTCGATACGACCAGGTGTCGAGGTGCCCGTCGAAGTTGAGATCGACCGCGCGGCATAGCTCCTTGCCGCTGCTCTTGACGATGTAGATGTCCGGGCGCCCGTCGCCGTTGACGTCGATCTTCTCGGTCCCGGCGCTCTCGATGTCGCACGGCTCGTGCTGGATCCGAGTGTCGCGGCGCGTGACTCGACCGTCGGGGGACTGCGCTCCCGTGTTGACCGAAGCACTACACCCAGACTGGAACGCCGTTACCAGCAGCCCGAGCAGCAACGGAGGAAGTAAGCCGGAACCCCTCGGGCGGGTGAATATCGTCATGAAAGCCCTCTCACCACATGAAGCGGGCCGTCCAGGGCGGGTCGCCACCGGAGAGCGCTCCGCTCCCGCCACGACCACGGCGCGGCAGGGGCGATCCTAGGCGTCCGGCCGCTTCGTGACAAGGCCGCCGATGCGCCCCGAAAATGAGGCTCGTGGAGCCGCCGCGAGAGCCGGGGCGCGCAGCGCGCAAGAATTGGCTATACTGTTGATTTTACTAGTAAAATCTCGTGCCTTCCGAGTGATTGCGCGATTGACACCGCACGTATGGGAAGCTATTGTAACGTCAGGCAGGTCAGGCTCCGCACGGGAAGACGATGGCACGCAAGAAGATCTCGACCACGGTCTACATCACTCCGGAGCAGAACGAGCGCCTACACCTTCTGCATAACCGCACCAACGTGCCGGTGGCGGTCTACATTCGCGAAGGGATCGATCTCGTGCTCGAGCGCTACGCGCACGAGCTCCCAGGCCAGATGAGCCTCGCTGACGCCGCCGCGCGAACCAGCAAGAAGGCTTGAGCGGGCCTCGGGTACGCGCGGCACCCGTCAGGTCGCGTCGACCACCACCCGAGGGTCCGGGTCGGCGCGGCTGGGCGGGTCCCGCCGGCTAGTGCTAGAGAGGGCGCCCCGCTCCGCCGGCGACGCGTGCGTTTCATGGCCACCGATCCGAAGCACATCCGCAACTTCTCGATCATCGCTCACGTCGATCACGGCAAGAGCACCCTCGCCGACCGGATCCTGGAGCACACCGGAGCCATCACCGATCGCGAGAAGGTCGCGCAGTTCCTCGACAAGATGGATATCGAGCGCGAGCGCGGGATCACCATCAAGGCGCAGAACGTGCGGCTCCGCTACCGCGCCGCGGACGGAGTCGACTACCAGCTGCAGCTCATCGACACCCCCGGTCACGTGGACTTCAGCTACGAGGTCAGCCGGAGCCTGGCGGCGTGCGAGGGCGCGCTCCTGGTCGTCGACGCCACCCAGGGGGTCCAGGCGCAGACGGTCGCCAACGTGTACTTGGCGCTCGATAACGACCTCGCGATCATCCCGGTGCTAAATAAGGTCGATCTCCCCTCGGCGGACGTCGATCGAACCGCGGAGATGATCGAGGAGGTCATCGGGCTCGACTGCAGCGGCGCCATCATGGCGAGCGCCAAGACGGGGCTCGGCATCGGGGAGATCGTCGAGGCCATCGTCGCTCGGATCCCGCCGCCCGAGGGCGATCCCTCCGCGCCGCTCCGCGCGCTCATCTTCGACAGTTGGTACGACAGCTACCGCGGCGCGGTCGTCATGGTGCGCGTCGTGGACGGCTCGCTGCGCAAGGGCGACAAGATCCTGTTCATGGCGACCGGCCGCAGCTACGAGGTCACCGCGCTCGGATGTTTCGGCCCGCACGCGGTCGCGCTCGACGCGCTCGGCCCGGGCGAGGTCGGCTTCGTCGCCGCCAACATCAAGAGCGTGGAGGACACCAAGATCGGCGACACCGTCACGCTCGCCGGCCGCGCCGCCGGGACCCCCTTACCTGGCTTCGAAGAGGTGAAGCCGATGGTGTTCGCCGGGGTGTTCCCCACGGACTCTGCCGACTATGAGTCTCTGCGTGACGCGCTCAGCAAGCTCCACCTGAACGACTCCTCGTTCCAATTCGAGCCAGACACCTCGGATGCCCTCGGCTTCGGCTTCCGCTGCGGATTTCTCGGTCTGCTGCACATGGAGATCATCCAGGAGCGGCTCGAGCGCGAGTATGGCCTCGAGCTCATCACCACCGCCCCGAGCGTCGTCTATCACGCGCATACGAAGAGCGGTGAGATGGTCCTCGTCGACAACCCCTCGCGAATGCCGCCGGTCGGGGACCTCGAACGTATCGAGGAGCCGATCATGAAGGTGACCATCCACGTTCCGGCGGAGTACGTGGGTGCGATCGTTCCGCTCTGCGAGGAGCGTCGCGGCGTCCAGCAAGGAATCCACTTCGCGACCAAGACCCACGTCGTCATCACCTACGAGCTGCCGCTCGCGGAGGTCATCCTCGACTTCCATGACAAGCTGAAGAGCGTCTCGCGCGGCTACGCGAGCATGGACTACGAGCTCGTCGGATATCGCAGCGACGACCTCGTGAAGCTCGATCTCCTCCTGAACGGCGAGCCGCTCGACGCCCTCAGCGTCATCGTGCATCGCTCGACGTCATACTCGCGCGGGCGCGCGCTCGCCGCCAAGCTGAAGGAGCTCGTACCGCGCCAGCAGTACGAGGTCGCGATCCAGGCCTCGCTCGGCGCGAAGGTCATCGCTCGAGAGACGGTCCGCGCGCTCCGAAAGGACGTGACCGCCAAGTGTTACGGGGGCGACATCAGCCGGAAGCGGAAGCTCCTCGAGAAGCAGAGAGAGGGCAAGAAGCGAATGAAGCAGGTGGGCAGCGTGGATGTGCCCCAGGAGGCGTTCCTCGCCATCTTGAAGCTCGACTAGCGCCGCCCGGAGATTGCCGCTATGCGAGAGGCCATGCGCGGAGAGCGTCTCGCCAAGCTGAACTCCAACGCGCCGCCCTGGGGCGCGGTCGAGCACCTGGGCTCCATCCCGTTCGGCGCCGCGCTCACCATCGAGCGGTTTCGGCTGAAGAACGGTCTCACCATCTTGGTGTGCGAGGATCACTCGGCGCCGGTGGTCGCCTATCACACCTGGTATCGAGTCGGCTCCCGCCACGAGCGCGTCGGAAAGACCGGGCTCGCCCACCTCTTCGAGCACCTGATGTTCCGCCAGACCGAGAACCTGGCGGAGGGCGAGTTCGATCGGAAGCTCGAGGAGGCCGGCGCGGAGAGCAACGCGGCCACCTGGCTCGACTGGACGCACTACAACATCGCCATCCCGCGCGAGCAGCTCGGCCTGGTCGTCGCGCTGGAGGCCGAGCGGATGGCGCACCTGGTGCTCGAGGAGCCGCAGGTGCAGGCCGAGAAGGACGTGGTCGCGAACGAGCGGCGCTACCGCGTCGAGGACGACGTCGAGAGCGCGGCGAGCGAGCTACTTTGGTCGACCGCGTTCGAGCGCCACGCGTATCGCTGGCCGACCATCGGCTGGATGGCGGACATCGAGGGCTTCACCACCGCCGACTGCGCCGACTTCTACCGGACGTACTACGCGCCGAACAACGCCACGGTGGTCGTGGTGGGGGATCTCTCGCTCCCGCGGTTGCTCGAGAAGCTCTCGACCTCCTACGGCGCGCTCGAGCCCTCGGCGCTTCCGGTCGAAGAGGCCGTCCCGGAGCCGCCCCAGACGAGCGAACGGCGCGTGGAGGTGACCAAGCCGACCGCGACCGAGAAGCTCATCATCGGCTATCGCTCCCCCGCGCTCGGAGACTTCGACCACCCGGCGATGGCCGTGCTCGCGGAGCTCCTGCTCGGCGGACGTGCGAGCCGCATCCATCGGCGGCTGATTCAGGAGCTCGAGCTGGCGAGCGACGCGCGCATCTTCGTGGGCCCGTTCCGCGATCCGAGCCTGACCGAGCTCTTCGTCTCGGCTCGCGGCCGGCACCGCGCAGAGGCGCTGCTCGAGGTCGTCGATGAGGAGCTCGCGCGGATCCGCGAGCAGCCGGTGCCCACCGAGGAGCTCGCGCGCGCGCAAGCCCGCATGGAGCTCTCGCTCGTCTCGAGCCTCGAGACGGCCGACGGCAAGGCCTCGACGATCGGGTTTTATGACACCGTCCTCGGTCGTCCGGCGGCGGCCTTCGAGCGCATGGAGGCCGCCCGAGCGGTCGACCCGAGCGATCTCCGCCGGGCGGCTCGGCGATACCTCACGCCGGAGCAGCGCAGCATCGTGATCGTCCGCGCCCAAGCGGGAGCGAGCGAGGAGACAGCCCGATGAAGAACGTCCTCGTCGAGACCAGCCACGCGCTGCCGCTGGTGGGCATGACCGCGGCGGCGCTCCCAGGCTCGCTCACCGATCCTCCCGGTAAGGAGGGGCTCACCCGGCTGGTCGCCCGGCTGATGAGGCGCACCGCGGCCGGACTCGCGCCTCGAGAGCTCGACGAGCGCATCGACGCCCTCGGCGGCTCGCTCGGGATCGACGCAGCTCCGAGCTCGGTCGCCTTCAGCGGCGCGGTCATCGCTCGCTCGCTCGAGCCGTTCGTCGAGCTCTTCGCGGACGTGCTGAACCGCCCCGGGTTCTCGGAGGAGGAGCTCGGCCGGCTCAAGCGCGAGACGCAGAGCGACATCGTGGAGTCCCGCGACAACGACCGTGCGCTCGCGCGCCGCTGGTTCAATCGCGCGGTCTTTGCCGGCCATCCCTACGGGCGCTCGGTGAGCGGGACCATCCCGAGCATCGAGTCCATCGAGCCCGCGGATATTCGCGCGCACTTCGAGCGCACGCTCCGCGGGCGAGCGCTCCTCTTCGCCCTGGCCGGCGACGTCGATCGAGAGGCGGCCGAGCGGCTCGCCGAGCGCCTAGCGGGAGCCACGGCTCGCGTCGATGCGCCGAGCCTCGCGACTCCGGCGCCGGTCGGGCCGCGCGGACGGCGGCTCGTCTTCGTGGACAAGCCAGAGCGCACCCAGACGCAGATCCTGATCGGCGGGCTCGGGTCGCATCCGCATGACTCCGACCACATCGCGCTCCACGTCGCCAACACCGTCTTCGGGGGCACCTTCACCGCGCGACTCACCGAGGAGGTCCGCTCGAAGCGCGGCTGGTCGTACGGCGCGTACTCGAGCTTGCCCTACGATCGCGCGCGCCAGGCGTTCAGCATGTGGACCTTCCCGAAGGCGGAGGACGCCGCGCCCTGCATCGCGCTCGAGCTCGACTTGCTGCACGCCTGGCGCGAGCGTGGGATCACGAAGCGGGAGCTCGCCTGGGCCAAGCGCTACCTCGTGCGCTCCCACGCCTTCGCGATTGATACGGCGTCGAAGCGAGTCTCTCTCGCGCTCGACGAGCGCCTCCACGAGCTCCCCGCCGGATATCACGCCGACTACACCAAGCACGTCCAGGCGGTCACCCTCGAGGAGGCCAACGCGGCCGTCCGCGCGCGGATCTCGGAGGACGACTTGGTGGTCACCGTGGTCGGCACCGAGGCGCGCATCGGTGGCGCCGTCCGCGACGCGATCGCCGGGCTCTCGCACGCCGAGACGGTCGCGTTCGACGCGGATTGAGCTTCGCCGCGCGAGCGGGTGGGAGGCGCTCAGAGCCAGCCGAGCAGCCCGACCTGGACCCCGATCACCCGATAGAGCCGGTCGAGGCTGTGGCCGTCACCGTCGTCGTAGGAGCCGAAGAGATCGAGGTCGAGGCTCGGGCCGAGCGTGAAGGCGAAATGGCTGGTCGGCGCAAACACGAAGGTGCCCTCTGCCGAGAGGCCGAGCCCGCGCTCATCGGCGTTCAGGTTCGAGTAGGCGTAGCTGTGGTACGAGAGCCCACCGCGCAGCCAGAAGCCGACCGAGCCCGAGAACATCCAGACGTAGCCCACCCGGGGCGCGAGGAGGAAGGCGCTTCCGCTCCGGCTCACCGACTGACCGTTTCCGGCCGGCTCCTCCCACGACAAGCTCGCGTACGCGAGCGACCCTCCCAGGCTGAAGTGATCGAAGAGGAAGTAGTCGAACCCGAGGCGTGGGACGTCATAAGGGCTCGGTTGTGTCGGGCCGTTCCAGGCAAAGCCTATCCCCGTGAAGGTCTGGGACACGGAGCCGCCGTCGGTATCGGAAGAGACGTGCGTCGAGTGGATGGAGAAGAGCCGATCCGCGCCGAAGGCCGCGGCACCTTTCGCGCCGAAGGTGTCTTGAGCATGGGCGCGCGAACTGCCGAAGAGGAGCGCGGCGCCGACCGTGGCCATGACGAGGACTCGCATGGCCTCCGAGGCTACCCCTGTCAGCCCAGCTCGAGGAAGCCAATCATCGCGGCCGCTAGGCCGGCAGCCTCGCGGAGGGCGCGCGCCTCGAGCTCGGCGAGGTCGGCTCCGGCCGCGAGCGCCATCCGCAAGTCGACGTAAATCTTGAGCTTCGGCTCGGTTCCACTCGGGCGAACCAGCACCCGGCTCCCACCCTCGAGCGCGAGCGCGACGAGGCTCGTGTCGGGGAGGTAGCGAGGGCGCTCCGCGCCGCCGCTCCGGTAGTCGGTCGCGCGCGACACGCGGTGCCCCGAGAGCTCGCGCGGTGTCGCGCGCCCGAGACGATCCATCGCGCGAGCGATCTCCGCGTGGCCCTCGGTCCCGGGGCGGACCACGCTCTTCTGGAGGCTCACCCAGAGCCCGTGGCGGCGATAGAGCCCGGCGAGCCGCTCGAGCACGCTCTCCCCGCGCGCCGCGCAAGCTCGAGCGAGATCCGCGAACATGACGGCCGCGCTGATCCCGTCCTTGTCTCGTACCAGGGGCCCGACCGAGTACCCGAGGGCCTCCTCGTAGCCGAACACGAAAGTGCCCTCGCCGCCGCGCTCGAGCTCGAGCGCGGCGTTCCAGATCCATTTGAAGCCGGTGAGCGTCTGCTCGAAGCGCGCTCCGTAGGCCCGCGCCACGTCGCCGAGCATCGGCGAGGACACGATGCTCGAGATGACCAGCGGCCTCACCCCGCCCGGCGCGTGCTCGAGCATGAAGTCCGCAAGGAGCAGCCCGACCTGGTTGCCGGTGAGCTGCTTGAAGCCGCCCCCTGGCGCCGGCACGCACACCGCGAGCCGATCGGCGTCCGGATCGTTGGCGACGACCAGCTCGGCGCCGCGCTCGCTCGCGAGAGCCTTGGCCAGCTCGAGAGCTCCGGGCTCCTCCGGATTCGGGAAACGGACCGTTGGAAAGTTTCCATCAGGCTCGGCCTGCTCGGCTACCACCTCGACCCGGTGGTACGAGGCGTGCGCGAACGCCTCGGCGGCATAGCGCCAGCCGACGCCGTGGAGCGGCGTGTAGACGATGGCAAAGTCACGCTCGACGTCGAGCTTCGGGCGGATGGCGTCGAGCTCCGCGAGATAGGCCTCGAAGAGCTCGTGCGGAACCGCCTCGCAGTGATCGCGCCGCAGGTCGAGCGCGCCCGCGCTCCGCGGGACGGCCGCCGCGGCGCCGACCCGCGCGATCGCTCCGGCGATGAGCGCGTCGACCGGAGGGATGATCTGCGCGCCGTTCGAGGCGTACACCTTGTAGCCGTTGTACTCGGGCGGGTTGTGGCTCGCCGTGATCACGATCCCTGCCACCGCCGCGAGCTTCCGCACCGCGTAGGCCACCATCGGGGTCGGGACCGGCGCGTCGAAATAGCGCACGGTAAGCCCGGCCGCGGTGAGCACGCCGAGCGTGTCCTCGGCGAACTCCCGGCTCGTGAGTCGCCCGTCGAAGCCGACCACCACCGGGCGGCTCCTCGCGTCCGGCTCGTGCGCGAGCAAGTAGTCGGCCAGCCCGCGCGTGGTGCGGATGATGACGGCGCGGTTCATCCGGTTCTGGCCGGCTCCGACGATGCCGCGGAGCCCGGCGGTGCCGAACTCGAGCGGCGCGTGCATCCGCTCGGTGAGCTCGGCGAGCTCCCCGGCCTCGACCAACGCCGAGAGCTCGGCGCGCGTTCGAGGGTCCGGATCGCCAGCGACCCAGGCTCGCGCCTGGTCCATGAGGTCAGTCTCGCTCTTCATGATGCGCGAAGCATACGCTCGCTCCCGCCCGGCTCGCACCCCGGCGCGGCTGACTCCGGCCCCGCGCCAGCCGAAACGCGCCGGGCGGACCGCGCCGCCGGCCGCGCCGCCCCTCCATCATCCCTTCGCGCGAGCGAGCTCCTCGGCGAGCCTCGTGTCGTAGCGACCCTCGGCGAACCGCGGGTCGGCGAGGACGCGCCGCAGGAAGCCGAGGTTGGTCGCGCGCGGCCCCTTGGGCCCCATCAGGACGAGTCGCGTCCCCGCGAGGGCGGCGTCGAGCCGCCGAATGGCTTCCTCGCGGCTGTCGCCGTGCGCGATGACCTTCGCGAGCATGGGGTCGTAGAACGGAGTGACCTCGTTCCCCTGGGCGACGCCCGCATCGATGCGCACGCCAGGGAGGCCGCTCGGCCACGCGAGCTCCTCGATATGACCCGGCTGGGGCACGAACAGCTTCGAGGGATCCTCCGCGTAGACGCGCGCCTCGACCGCGTGACCGCTGAAGCGCGGCGCGCGCGCAGCCTCGGGCAGCGGCTCGCCGGCGGCGACCCGGAGCTGAAGCTCCACCAGATCGAGCCCGGTGACGAGCTCGGTGACCGGGTGCTCGACCTGGAGGCGCGCGTTGACCTCCAGGAAATAGAGCGCCCCCGAGTGATCGGCCACGAACTCCACCGTCCCGGCGCCGAGATAGCCGACCGCGTCGACCACCCGCACCGCGTCGGCCCAGAGCCGCTCCCGCTTGCCAGGCTCGGCGAAGAACGCCGCCGGCGAGGGCGACTCCTCGATGATCTTCTGGTGGCGGCGCTGGACGCTACACTCGCGCTCACCGAGCGCGACCGTGTGACCGTGCGCATCCCGGAAGATCTGCACCTCGATGTGCCGGGGCTCGGCGAGATAACGCTCGAGGTACACGCGCTCATCGCCGAAGGCCGCGCGCCCGCGATCCGAGCAGGAACGGGCGGCGCGCTCGATTTGCCCGGGCTCGGTCACGACCTGCATCCCGATGCCGCCGCCGCCGCCGGCCGCCTTGATGAGCACCGGATACCCGATACGCGCGGCCTCGGCGTCGAGGCGCACGAGATCGTTCGGATCGATGGGGCCCTCGCTACCGGGCGGCGGCATCACGCCCACGCTACGCCCGACCGCGCGCGCCTTGATCTTGTCCCCGAAGGCCTCGAGCGCCTCGGGCGGCGGCCCGACGAAGGTCGCGCCCGCGCCCGCCACGGCCTCGGCGAAGGCACGCTTCTCGCTGAGCAGCCCGTAACCCGGGTGCACGGCGTCCGCGCCCGTCTGCTTTACGGCAGCGATCAAGTTTTCGATGCTGAGGTAGCTATCCTTCACGGGCGGTGGCCCGACGTTGATGGCCTCGTCGGCGAGCGAGATGTGCGGGGCGCGTGCGTCGGCGTCGGAGAACACGGCGACCGTGCGGATGCCCATGCGCTCGCAGGTGCGGAGCACGCGACAGGCTATCTCTCCTCGGTTGGCGACCAGGACCTTCTTGAACACGAACGGAGTCGTCGCGCACGAGCCCCCGCGCGTCAACCCTCCGGCGCGGGCCTCGAGCGAGCCGAGCGGAGCTGGACCGGCTCCTCCCCCTTGAAGGCGAGCTGACCGCAGGCCGCGCTCACGTCGTCGCCACGCCGCGCGCGAACGAAGCACGACAGCCCCCGGTCGGCGAGCGCCTCGCGGAAGGCGCTCACCTGCGCTCGCGACGCCGCGCGGAGCGGCGAGTCGTCGATGGGGTTCATGGGGATGAGGTTCACCTTGACGCGGAGCCCGGCGAGCAGCGCCGCGAGGCGCGCGGCGTGCGCGAGCGAGTCGTTGACGCCGTCGATGAGCGTGTACTCGATGGTGATCCGCCGGCGAGCGGGGAGCGGATAGGCGCGGAGCGCCTTCATCAGCGCCGCCACCGGGTAGCTCCGGTTCATCGGGACGATGCGCTCGCGGGTCGCGTCGTCGGGGGCGTGGAGCGAGAGCGCGAGGCCGATCTTGCCGCCGAAATCCCGGCCGAGACGCTCGATGCCGGGCACCAGCCCCACGGTGCTCACGGTAATCCGGCGCGGGCTCATGCCGCCGCCCTCCGGGTGGGTGAGCAGCCGTAGCGCGCGCGCGGTCTCGTCGTAGTGGTGGAGCGGCTCACCCATACCCATGAAGACCAGGTTCCGGAGCCGCTCGTCGGAGTCGAGGTGCCGCCGCGCCACGAGCACCTGCGCGACGATCTCGGCGGCGGAGAGCCCGCGCACCAAGCCCGCGCGACCGCTCGCGCAGAACGAGCAGCCCATCGCGCAGCCGAATTGCGTCGAGATGCAGAGCGTGACCCGCGTCTTCGGCGCCGTCGAGCGCGGCTCGTCGTCATCCTCGCCATCGTCATCGGCGGCGGCGACGTCGGCGTCCTCCCCGTCGCCGAGGCGCGTCATGCGAATCAGCACGCACTCGATCCGAGCCCCGTCGGTCATCTCGAGGATGAGCTTGCGCGTGCCGTCCGCGGCGCGGTGAGCCTCGACCACCCGCGCCGGCTCGGCGAGCCCCGCGGCGGCGAGCTTCTCGCGGAGCGCCAGCGGCAGGTTGGTCATCCCGGCCGGGTCCATCACGCCGCGCTGGTGAATCCAGGCGAAGATCTGCGACGCGCGAAACGGGCGCTCACCCTCCGCGTCGAGCGCAGCGCGCCACTCGTCGGGCAAGCGCGCGACCGGATGCAGCGCGCTCACGACTCGACCGCCTTGGCTGCTTGCCAGTACCCGTCGAGCTCGTCGAGCGGGAGCCCCGCGCCCGGCTTGCCGTCCGCGCCGCGAGGCCAGCCGCCGTGCGCGTCCTTCACGCGTCGCTCGACGTGCGCGAAGCGCGCCGCGAAGCGATCACCCGTCCTTCTCAGCGCGATCTCGGCGTCGAGCCCGTGGTGGCGGGCGAGGTTCACGAGCGCGAAGAGAATGTCGCCGAGCTCGTGCTCGATGCGGGCGGGGTCGCCGCCCTCGATGGCCTCGTCGAGCTCGGCGAGCTCCTCGCTCACCTTGTCGCGCGAACCGCGCCCGTCGGGCCAATCGAAGCCGACGCGGCTCACCTTCTCGCTCATGCGCTGGGCGCGGTGGAGCGCCGGGAGCGAGCGCGGCACCCCGGCGAGCAGCGGGCGGTCACGCTTCTCTTCCTGCTTGATGAGCTCCCAGTTCCGGAGCACGTCTTCGCTTCCAGAGACGTCCACGTCGCCGAACACGTGCGGGTGGCGACGGACCAACTTCTCGACGATGCCCCGGATGACGTCGTCGGGACCGAACGAGCCCTCGGCGCGCGCGAGCTCCCCGAGGAACACGACCTGGAGCGCGAGATCGCCGAGCTCCTCTTCGAGGTCGCGCCGCTCCCCACCATCGATCGCGTCGATGACCTCGCAGGCCTCCTCCAGCACGTAGCGCCGAAGCGAGGCGAAATCCTGCTCGCGGTCCCACGGGCAGCCCTCCGGGGCGAGCAGCCGCTGCATCAGCTCGACGAGCTTGGGGAAGCTCTGCCCGCGCTGCTCGTCGAGCGGCAAGCGGGGCGGCACCTCGAAGGTTCGGCCCATGGTGGAGGCGGCTTAGCACTTCTCCGGCGCCCCGTGGCCCCGCGCCGAGTCCCTGAGTGAGGATGGGCCGGGGCGGCGCGAGGCCCGGGTGGGTGCGACCGCGCCGCGAGGCCCGAAGCCCTTGGGCGGCGCGCCCCGCTTCGATTACTCTGCCGCGCCATGACCGAACCGAAGCTCTTGGTCGCGACGGACGGCGCCGTGCGCCTGCTCACGCTGAACCGTCCGGAGATGAAGAACGCGCTCGATCGGGAGCTCGTGCTCGCGCTCGGAGCAGCGCTCGACTCCGCGGCGACCGACCCGAGCGTCCGCGCGGTCGTGCTCACCGGCGCCGGGGACGCCTTCTGCTCCGGCGCGGATCTGAAGAGCGCGATGGGCGGTGGGGTGGGCGACCTCGGCGAGCGCATGGACGAATATCACCGGATGATCCGCGCCATCGCGCGCGCGCCGAAGCCGTTCATCGCGGCGGTCAGCGGTGTGGCGGTGGGGTTCGGAGCCGACCTCGCCCTCGCCTGCGATCTCCGCATCTTCGCGGAGCACGCGTACCTGCAGGAACGCTTCGTGAAGCTCGGGCTGATGCCGGACGGCGGCGGCTCGCACTGGCTGCCTCGGCTGGTCGGGCTCGGACGCGCGATGGAGTTCCTCATGCTCGGGACGCGGCTCGATGCGGCGCGCTGCGAGGCGCTCGGCATCGCCAACCGCGTGGTCGCCTCGAGCGAGCTCGAGGGAGCTGCGCTCGCGCTGGCCCGCGAGCTGGCCCAGGGCGCACCCCTCGCGCTCGCCCGGATCAAGCAGGCCGTGCGCGCGAGCGCCGCCGATGTGGACGCGGCGCTCGACCGGGAGAAAGCTGGACAGCTCGAGCTCCTGGTCTCGAAGGACCTGATGGAGGGCGTGCTCGCGTGGGCCCAGCGCCGCGACCCCGTCTTCACGGGCGAGTAGCCGCCGGGGAGCTCGCCGGCTCGAGCGGCCGAGCCGCCGCGCCGTCCACCGTGAGCGCCGCCCCGGGCACGAGCGCGGACGTCTGCATCATCGCGAGGGCCACCGCCTGGCCCAGGCGCTCGCTCCAGGCGCTGCTGGTGACGCGGCCGACCTCCGCGCCCGCCGGCCCGATGACGCTCGCCCCGCGCGCGGGCGGCGAAGCTCCCCCGAGCGCGAGCGCGCTCACGCGGCGCCGGACCCTGCCGCGCACGTCTTGCATGTAGACGACCTCTTGGCCGAGGTAGCACCCCTTGCCCCACGCCACCGCGCGACGCTCGAGCGACGCCTCGTGCGGCTTGTCGCCGTCGTCGTAGTCCTTCCCGAACTCGGGCACTCCGCACTCGATGCGGAGCGCCTCCCACTCGCCGGGGCTCGCCCGACGCACCGCTCGCGCGCCGAGCGACTCGAGGAGCGCGGAGAGCGAAGCGCGCGGCGCCACCATCGCAGCGCCGCCCCGGCCCGTCCAGTCGACGGCACCCGCCTCGGCCCCATGCGCCAGCGCGACCTCTCGCGCCACCTCCGCCGCGCGGGCGCCATGCAGCACGAGCCAGCCGAGCTCATCGCTCCGATCGGTGAGCTCGACGTCTTCCATGATGAGGTGACGGTCGAGCACCTCGAGCAGCCGCGCCCGCCGTGGCTCGGCCACCGAAAGAAAGAGCGCGCTCGCCCCGACGACCACCTCGAAATCCGTGACGATCTTCCCTTGCTTGGTGAGGAGCAACCCCCACGCGCCCGCTCCGAGGGCGAGCGTGCCAAGCTCGCAGGTGACGAGGCCGTTCAGCCAGGCGCGCGCATCCGGACCCGTCACCGCGATGGTCCCGTGACCTTCCCGCTCGACCACCAGGGTGTCGACCGAGCCCGCCGCAGAGCCTCCGTTCGCGCGAGCGCTGCCCATCCTGTACGCTTTCACCTTGGAGCCGGCGCGGGGCGAGCGCAAGGCTCCACGCGCAGCCTCACTCCACGGGGATCCCGTCCGCGAGGGTCGGATAAATGGCGCCGCTCCGCAGGGTCACGTCCTCGACCCGCTGATCCTTGCGCTTGACGGTGAGCGACACCCCAGCGGCGGCGTTGGTCGCGATGAGCGTCCGGAGCTCGCGCTGCTTCAGTGACTTCACCGACTTGCCTTGGACCCGCACGATTTCGTCGCCGCCCTCGAGCTTCACGCGTCCGGCGGGCGAGTCAGCGACCACACGAGTGACGAAGACCCGGGTCGTCCTGAGCTCGTAGTAGAGCCCGAGCCCGAAGCGCCCGTGCGCGGGCTCGACCTGGAGCTTCACGCGCGCGCCGCTATCGCAAAGGATGTCGAGCTCGCCTCCCGCGGTCGCCGCGCCCTGCAGGCCCGACACCTCCTTCACGCAGATCGGGTGATCGGTGAGCGCGTTCGAGTCCCACAGCTCGACGCGAGTTCGCGCGCGCGGTCCGATCCGGTAGTTTGCCTTCACCTGATCCGGCCAGGTCGGCGCGAGCGTGTTTGCCTGCACCGGCGTCCGGATGATCTCTCGATCGTCGACGAAGAGCACCGCGAACGGATCGGGGGCGCTGCCCCCGACCGCGTCCCACTTGCGACCGTCACGGGTGCGCCCCGGGATCGACGCGGACGCGAAGGTGACGAACACGAGATCGGCAGGCGGCCGCGGCTCGAGCCGGTCCGCCGGTACTGAGACGATGGGCGTCGCTACCTCTGGATACACCGCGCCGCAGCCGAGCGAGCCGGCGGCGCCGAGGAGCGCCGAGCAGAGGATGGCCGACGCTCGGCGTCGCGTCGACGAGACGAGAGCAGACATCCCGCGGAGGCTAGCACAACGCAACCGACCCGGGCGGCAGCCCCTCGACCTCGGGTCACCTCAGCCTCGTGGTCGGTGGTCGGTGGTCGGTGGTCGATGGTCGAGCGCGCGTTCGAGAGTCCACATGACAAGCGCGGCGACTGAGTCCATGCTTCCAGGGAGAGCCTCACGAACGCGACCCCGCGGAGATCAGCACGACATGGCACGGATGTTCGGTTTCATCGGCAATCGCTCCGACCTTGGAGCGAGAGTGCTCGAGGTGAACGCCGACGTGCTCACCGTGCGGCGCGGCGCCGAGGAGGCGGCGCTCGGCTGGGGCGTCGGCTTCTATCAGTCGGGAGAGGTCCTGCTTCGCCGGCGTCCCATCGACGAGCGGCGCGAGATCGAGCTCGTCGATGTGACGCGGAACGTGCGGACGGACGTCCTCATCGGGCACGTCCGCCGAGCGACGGTCGGCGCGCTGCGCACCGAGAACACCCACCCATTTCGCTATCGCTCCTGGCTCTTCGCGAGCACCGGTACCATCGCAGGGTTCGACCGGCTCCGCGAGCGGCTGCTCGAGTCGCAGCCGGAGTTTCTGCGACGCAACGTCCGTGGCGACACCGACAGCGAGCTCTTCTTCTTCCTGTTCCTGTCGTTCCTGCACGACGCCGGGCACCTCGGCGACTCGAGCGTGGAGCCGAGCCGCATCCGGGACGCGTTGAGATCCTCGATTTCGCTCGTCGATCGCCTGTCCGCGGAGGAGGGCTTCGAGGAGAACCGCGGGGACATCCTGGTAACCAACGGCGAGCAGATGGTCGCCGTGCACCGCGGCGGCATCATGGCGTATCGCGTGCTCAAGGGGCGGCACGACGTCGAGGAGCTCCTCGGCGAGGACAGCACCCGGCAGACGCGGATCCCGAGCATCGAGACCACGCGCTTCACGCTGGTGGCGTCGGAGCTGGCGAGCGTGCCGCCGGGCTTCACACGAGTCGATGAGCGCGCGTTCTTGACGCTCACCCGCGACGATGACCCGGCGTCCGAGGCGCTCTAGTCTCTCACTGGTGGTCGCCGGCCTGACGACTGCCGCGTGCGGCGCGCGCGCGCCGCTGGTGCTGCGGTCCGGCCCCCAAACGTCGTCGCACGCCGAGCGACGAGCTCCGGGCGTGGTGCCGGAGCCCACCTCGACCCTGCCTCCGCCGCGGCCGGAGGCGAGCCCGGAGCGCGGCCTGGTCGTCCTCCGAGCACCCGCGAACGTCGGACGCGCCATCGACGCGGTGCGTGCGTTCTTCCGCGCGGTCGAGTCGGGTGATTCGGGGAAGCTCGACGCGCTCATCCATCCGCTCGCGTGGGTCACCACCGGCTCGCAGGGACGCCTGCTCGCGCGCTCTTTCTGGCGGACACGCCTATCCCGCCTCGACTACCGGAGCAGCGACGGACGGCTCGCCTTCCAGCCATCCGAGGTCGACGTCTACCGTGCCGGAGCGCCGCCTCCACCGCGCGCCTCCGGGAAGCCGATCCGGCTCGCCCCGGCGGGCGACGACGTCGTCGTGCGGGTGCGTATCGCGAGCCCCGCGCCCGGCCAGACACGCCTCTTCGGCGATGAAGTCGTCTTCCTCTTGCACCCGGCGGAGTCCGGCTACCAAATCACCGAGATGGCCGAGGACTTCCAGCTTCCCTAGCCCGATGACCGCGCCGCCCCACATCTGCCCTTCATGCGGACAGATCCTGAGCACCGGCGGCGGGCGCTGCCCGGTCTGCGGCACCGAACTGCCTCGACTCGCCGCGGCGACTGCGGTGCGACCGCGCTCCCCGCAGCCACTTCGCCCCGCCGGGCCGACGCGCGACCGCTCGAGAAGCCTGGTCGGGCTCGCCACCGGGGCCGCGGTGCTCGGCGTCCTCGCGCTACTCGCGTGGCGACTCTACCCGCGCCCGGTGCAGCCGCGCCCATCGCCCGCACCCGTGCCGGTCACGGCCTCGCCGCCCATCGTCCCACGCGTAGGAGCGGTCGACCCAACGCTCGGCGTGGGTGAGCTCGAGCGCGTGGATCCAGCGCTCGTCCTGCTGAAATCCGGTGCGCTCGCGCGCGACTGGCACCGCGACGCCGCGCTGGTCCGCTTCGAGGCGACGCCGGTCGTGTCCGGCAAGGTCGACGTCACCCACGGCGGCCGGGTCACGGTCGAGTATGCGAAGCCCAGCCCCGCCGGGCTCCTTCCTCCAGGCTCGCCGGTGACCAGCGCGCGCTATCGGATCCGCGTGGATGCGTCAGGGCCGCACGCGCAGGCCGGCACCGACGCCCGCGCCGCCCGCGCCGTCGCGGAGCCGAACTGCACGCTCGAGCGTGCCTGGCGCGCGATGACCTTGGCAGGGCTCCCGCCGGCCGCCGGCGCCACGCTCGAGTACGCGGCCACGAGCGACGGCGAGCGCGCGCTGTGGCGCGCCACGATCTCAGGCAAGCCCGAGCTCACCCGGCTCATCGACGGCGAGAGCTGCGTGGTCGTCACCGCGCGATGACTCACGCGCGGTGGGGAGTGGTCGGCGCGGCGCGGAATCGAGCGGCCCGCGCTCTGGGGCGCGCCGAACCGGCATAAGAACCTTGAATCGTCAGTTCAAGGGACCGACGGCCATGAGTCGCGGCGCGTCGAATACGCCGCGCTCCTTCGCCTCCGCCAGCGCGCGGAGCCCGGCGCGATAGCCGCGCATGATGAGCGACCGCGCGGTGAAGCGGTTGAGGTAGCCGAAGGTGCCGAGGTCCGGGGCGATGTCGATGAAGGTGGTGCGTGGAAACTGATGCCCGTAGAGATCGACCCCGCGGCGCTCCTTCTCGGTGAGCATGATGTTCAGGGTCTGGTTCAAGACCTTGAGCGGGCCGCGCCTCGCCAGGCTACGCGCCTCGTTCGGGATACGTGCTGGCCGATAGATGTTGGAGATGATGACGATGTCGGCGCCCGCCTCCACGGCGACGTCCGCCGACAGCGTGCGCGCCACCTCGCCGTCGAGATGGTAACGGCCGTTGACGCGGTAGGGCCGAAATAGCCCGGGGACGCAGCAAGACGCCGCCACGGCCTCGCTGATCGGCGTGTCCGCGTCATATCCCTTGCCGAAGAGAACGCGCTCCGCGCGATCGACGTCCACCGCGGTGACCAGCAGGCGACGGCCGATCTTCCGAAAATCGTTCACCGGCAGACGCTCGCGGAGGTAGCGCTCGAGCTTGTCGATGGAGAAGATCCCGGAGGTGAGGTAGCCCGGGTCGAGCAAGTCCTTCAGCCGCGGCGCGCCGAAGAAGGTGTTCATGTGGAGGCGGAGCCCGGCGTGGCGGCGCTTCCACGGCAAGCGATAGCCGTCGATGAGCACGTCGAGCGGGATCCCCTGCCCGTAGGTGGCCGCGACGATCGCGCCCGCGCTGGCGCCGACGAAGATCTCGGGGACGATCCCGAGCTCCTCGCACGCCTTGATGACACCGAGATGCGCGATCCCGCGCGCGGCGCCGCCGGTTCCAACGAAGGCGACCTTGGGTTTCTGGATCATGAGGGCCTCGTCTGGGTGCTCGCCCGCGGCGTCGGCCCCCGCTCGTACCGCGCCGTGGCCAGGTCGCCAGAATCCGGCCGACCCGGGTTCAATCTGACCGAGGGCGGGCCATCGCACAAGTATCTTGCGATCCACGCCGCCCGCTCGGCCGAGACCGCGCGGCCTCCGCGAGTAGCCTACATCCCGGAGAGGATGCGAAAGCTGTCTTTGTAGGGGACCAGCTCGAGCCGGTCGTCCGCCACGGTCCGGCGCCAGATGTCGCCGTCCGCGCTCGGGATCTTGAAGCTGGCGCTATAGGTGAAATCGACGGTGATGGTGTCGTTTCGACCCTTGCCCACCCGGCGGTAGCGGATCTCATAGCGGATCGCCTTCGTCTGCCGGAACTTGGTGGTCAGGTACTCTTCGAGACCCGCGTAGTCGATGTCGTCGCTCGTGTCGATGTTGCCGCCGTCCTCGTAATACCGCGGATCGGTCATCTGCAGGAGGAGCGCCGTGTTCCGCCGCTCGACGGCATGCCGGTATTCCTCGCAGAACTGGATCACCTTGCGGTTGTCGTCGGAGTCCTCCACGTCCGTGTTCGGGATGTAGTGCGTCGCGCACCCTGCCGAACCGGCGAGGGAGAGCGCTCCCAGCAAGAACACGACCGAAGCTCGCATGATCGTCTACGTCGGGGTCGAACGCCGGCGCGGGCCAGCGTATTCCGGCGGCGGGACAGTGCCAGAACCCGCGGCGGTTGAGCAAGGCTTCGTCGCTCGCTCGAGGGCTGCCCGGAGGCTCGGCCAACCGGATCGCACCTCGGCCGAGCCCCCGGGCCGCGCGAATTCACGCTCGGCGGCCGTGAGCGACGCGCGCGATAGGCAGTCCCGACCGGCCGCTCCCACGCCGAGCACGGCGGCGAGCGCGCCTGGCTCCGGCATCGGCCAGCCGGCGGCGGACCAGAGCCGCTCCACCATCGCGCCGCGCTCCTCGGCGGCTACCACGACCATGAGGTCGGCATCACCGCCGCTCACCAGATCGTAGCCGACGCGCAGCGCCTCGACGGCGGCCCAGGGCCCCCACCCGACCGCCAAGGTGGGGCCGCGGAGCCCGAAAGCGATCGAGCAGGCCCCGGGCGCCAGGTTCGGCGAGGTCGAAGGGAACCGCCGCGGCTCGACGAAGCGCGCGCCGCGCGAGCGCCGTCGCGCGTCGAACACGGCGTCGATCTCGAGCGTGGCGGTCGCGGTGCCTACCACCACGCCGGCGCGCTCGGGGAGCGCCGCGCCGAGCCGCTCGAGCGCGCTCGCCGCCGCGCCCACGGCTCGCTTCGACACCGAGTCGAGGCGAGCGAGACGCGCGGGCTCGACCGCGAGCCGCCCTGCCGCTCGCGTCAGGTCGAGCGCGTCGGTGGGCTCCCCGACGGCGAGCAGCGCCACCTCGCGACGAGGCCGCGGCAGGGCGCCCGCCTCCGGCAGACCGACGACGAGCGCCGCGTCCGCGCCGCCGAACGCGGCGGACAGCTTCAAGCAGCGGCCGAGCTGCGCCGGCTCGTTCCGCTCGAGGAGCCGAACGCCGAGCGCAGGATCGACCTCGCCCGCGCCGCACGCCGCGGGCGCGAGCCCACGTCGGAGCGCGTCGAGCGCGGCGAGCAGCTCGAGCGCGCCGCCCGCGCCGAGGCAGTGGCCGATCACGGACTTGTGCGGGTGCACCACCACCTCTCTCGCGCGCGCGCCGAGGACCCGCTCGAGCGCGCGGGTCTCGGCCGCGTCGTTGTACGGCGTGGCGGTGCCGTGAGCGCTCACGAGCGCGATGGTCTCGGGCGCGACGGCGGCGTCCGCGAGCGCCACGCTGGCGGCCGCGGCGAGCCCCTGGCCTTCGACGTCGGGCGCGGTGACGTGGACCGCGTCCGAGGCGAGCCCCGCGCCGAGCAGGGTGCCCAGCCGCTCGGGCCCTCCTTCCCCGACCCGCGCGAGCGCGAGGAGCGCCGCGCCCTCGCCGAGACCCAGCCCGTCGCGACCCGCGCGAAATGGCGCGGGCGCCGACGCGGTGGTCGCCGAGAGCGCCTCGAACCCTGCCGCGATGAACACCGAGAGAGCGTCATAGCCGCCGGCGATGACCAGATCGGCGAGCTCGAGGTCGAGCCAGCGGGAGGCGAGCGCGATGGCCGTGGTCGAGGACGCGCACGCAGCGAGCACGTTCACGCGCTCCACCGGCTCGACGCCGAGCGTGCGCTCGAGCGTGACGAGCGGACCGAAATACGGCGCGCTCCGCGCGAGCTCGCGCGGGAGCTCGCGCCCTCGCTCGACGAGCTCGAAGGCTCGCGTGAGCGCGGGCATGCCGCCCCCCGAGGTGCCGATCGCGAGTCCGACACGACGCGCGCGCCAGCCGGGGAGCGAGCGCGTGAGCTCCTCCGCGAGCGCCGACGCGGCGCGCGCGAGCAGCGTCGCGCTCCGGGACGGATCGTCGTCGAGGCCCGCGACCCGCGCTGCCATCGGCCGCGCGAGCCCAGCCTCCTCGAGCGCTCGGTCGCGGCCCACGAGCGTCACCGGCCGCTCGCCGGGCCCGCCGATGCCCCAGGCGCGCGCGCCGTCGCCGAGCGGAGACACGGCGCCGGCCGCGACGACCTCGATCGGCCTCATGAGCTCCGCTCGAACACGCTCGCGTAAGCTTGCCCGGGCTCACTCGCCAGCGCGAGCGCGAGGTCCGCCTCACCGCTCGCCACGAGCGCGACCGCGACGGCAGCGCCGAACGCGCCCAGGGACTCGCGCGCGCAGAGGTCGCGACTGAGCGTGACGAGCCGGGCGCCCTCCCAGCTCGAGCCGGCGAGCGCGCCTCGGCACGCCGCCTCTCCGGCTCCGAGGACGACCACCGCGCGCCCGCCCTCCGGAGCTGCCGCGAGCCGCGCGAGCAGCGCGGTCGGACCGGCTCGCCCCTCGACGCGCTCGGTGAGCCGCGCGAGCGGCGCCGCGCCGCGCGCGCGGGCGGCGTCTTCTCGCTCGAGCACGAGCCATGCGGCGCGCGCGCTCGGCTCGCCCGCGCCAGGTCCGGGCGAGCCGAGCGCGCGCGCGACCACGGGATCTCCCGGATCGGCACCGCCCGCGACCATCGCCGGAGCGAGCCCGAGGTCGAGCCAGTCCGCCGCGAGCGCGAAGGCCGCCTCGGCGCTCGTCTCGAGCGCGCTCACGGTCACCACCGGGCCGGTGAGCCCGAGGTAGATGGAGGCGTTGCCTGCCGGGGCCGACGGCACCAGGTGCGGAAACTCCGCCGGGCTCGCCGCGCGCGCGCCGCGCTCCAGGGCGCGCCTCAGAAACGCCGCCGAGCGCTCGACGTTTCCGAAGGCGGTGCCGGAGACGAGCCCGACGCGCGCCGGCGAGAGCGCCGCCGCCGCGAGCGCGGCCTCCACCCCCACGCAGACCGAGGCCGTCACGTGGTCGAAACGACGGGAACGCGCCGGGTCGAGCCGCTCGAGGAGCGCGAGCGGCGCGGGCTCACGCGCGGCGGACGGGTCCGCGTACGCCGTGTTGCTCGCGCCCGCGAGCGCGCCCGCCGGGCCGAGCGTCGCGACGCCGGTCACCACCAACCGAGAGCGCGCCGCGCGCTCCGGCCGTGGGCGGGGCGCCGCGGCGGCGCGCTCGAACGCCAGCACCGCGCCCGTCCCGCCGAACCCGAACGAGCTCGAGAGCGCCGCGCGAAGCTCCGCGCGCTCACCCTCGCCGAGGACGTGGCGGAGCGGCAGCGACGGATCGGGTGACTCGAGGCCGCCGGTCGGCGGTGCGACGCCCTGTTCGAGCGCGAGCACGGTGAAGGCCGCCTCGAGGGCGCCCGCCGCCCCGAGGGTGTGGCCGATCTGTCCCTTCGACGACGACACCCGAACCCGCGTAAGCTCGTCACCGAACACGCCCGCGAGCGCGCGCGCCTCCATCGCGTCGTTCTGGGGCGTGGCCGTGCCGTGGGCGTTCACGTAGTCGATGTCCCGCGGTGAGAGCCCGCCGCCCGCGAGCGCGGCGCGGATGAGCTCGATCGCTCGCACCGCAGAGGGGTCGGGGTGAGTGATGTGGTGCGCCTCGGCGGCGACCGCCCAGCCGGAGAGCCACGCGAGCACCCGCGCCCCGCGCGCGCGCGCCGCGCGCTCGGACTCGAGCACCAGGAACGCCGCACCCTCCCCGAGCCCGAGGCCGGCCCGCGCCTGATCGAACGGGCGACAAGGCCGAGGGTCGAGCGCGCCGAGCGCGCCGAAGCCGGTGAAGGTGAGCCGGCACAGGCTATCGACGCCGCCCGCGAGCGCGCGCTCCGCGCGCCCGCTCTCGAGCCACGCCGCTGCCTCGACGATCGCGACCGCGCCGCTCGAGCACGCGCTGCAGATGGTCACCGAGCGCTCTACGCCCTCGATGGTCGCGGCCAGGTGCTCGGCGGTCGCCGAGATGGGGTACGCGACGAGCGCCGCAGCCAGGGACTCGGACGACGCGCCCTCCACGGACGCGGCCAGCGCGGCCTCGGCCTCGAACATCCCGCCCGTGGTGGCGCCGAGGGCGAGCGACAGCGGACCGCCGGCGAGCCCCGCGCTCTCGAGCGCGTCCTTCGCGGCGAGGACCGCCATCCTGTCGCTCCGCGACCAGCGCGCGGCCTCGCCAGCCGGCGCCACCTCGTCGACGCGGAGCCCGCGCACCTCGGCGGCGAGCTGGCTGCGCTGATCGGCGACGTCGAACAACGTGACGGGACCGAATCCGCGCTCGCCGGCCACCAGCCGCGCGAAGCTGCTCCGCGCGCCGATGCCGAGAGCAGAGACCGCACCGACGCCCGTCACGGCGATGCGTGCGGCGACCTCAGGCGGCATTTTGGCGGGCGATGTGCTCGGCGAGCGCGGTGACCGACGCGAGGATCGCCTTGGCTTGCTCACCCTCCGGGATGCGGACGCCGAATCGCTCCTCGACCACCATCACGAGCTGGAGGGCGTCGAGCGAGTCGAGGCCGAGCCCCTCACCGAAGAGCGGCGCGTCCGCGTCGATGTCCGAGGCGGCGCGATCTCGCAGATCGAGCTCCTCGATGAGGAGCCGCTTCAAATCGAGCTTCAAGGCTTCTAGATCCATGCGAAGTTGCTGAGGCTCAGCATAGCGCGCCCTCGCGCGCCAACCCAGCTCTCAGGTCGGGCGCGGAGCGAGAGGCCGGGAGGCCGGGTCGGCTCACGTGACGCGCTCCGGCCGCCCGCCCGAGGTGCTAGGGTGGCGCGGCTCGGCCGAGCTCGCCGCATTCGGCGCCCGTCGAGCTGGAGGATCCCATGGGCAAGCTGGTCTCGAGCACTACCGACAGCGGCGTCACCGTCATCACCTTGAACGACCCGCCGGTCAACGCCTATTCGTACGAGATGATGCGCGACCTCGACGAGGCGATCCTCGCCGCGCGCTTCGACTCGAGCGTCCACGTCATCGTCCTCACGGGCGCGGGAGACAAGTACTTCTGCTGCGGCGCCGACATCGAGATGCTGACGCGGGCGGACCCCACCTATAAGTACTATTTCTGCCTCCACGCCAACGAGACGCTCCGCCGCCTCGAGGAGACACCGAAGCTCAGCATCGCGGCGCTGAACGGCCACTGCGTGGGCGGCGGTCTCGAGGTCGCGCTCGCGTGCGATCTCCGCATCGCGCGCCGCGGTCGCGGCAAGATCGGGCTCCCCGAGGTGAAGCTCGGCGTGCTGCCGGGCACCGGCGGAACCCAGCGCCTCACCCACCTGCTCGGCAAGGCGCGCGCGCTCGAGCTCATGGTGGAGGGCGAGAACCTCGAGCCGACGCGCGCGCTCGAGCTCGGCCTCGTGAACGCGCTCTACGACGCGGCCTCGGGCGAGGAGTTTCTAGCGCAGGTCGTCGAGTACGCGCGCAGCTTCACGCCGCCCGGTAAGGCCGCGCTCGCGGTTGGCCGGATCAAGCGCGCGGTCCAAGCCGGCGCCGATCTCCCCATCGATCAGGGGCTGGCGCTCGAGCGCGAGCTGCAGGCCGAGCTCTTCGCCTCGGAAGATGCGCGCGAGGGGCTCGCCGCTTACTGCGAGAAGCGCCCGCCCGTGTTCAAGGCGCGCTGAGCGGAGCCCTCGCGCGCCGCTCGATTGAGGTCGGCCCGGCGCGGAACCACGCGCCTCGCCCGCCCGGGGCGACGCTCAGGCGCGCGCGGCCTTCAGGATCGCCTCGACCACCTCGGCGTCCTTCACGCCATCGGCCTCGGCGCGGTAGCCGAGCACCAGCCGATGACGGAGCGCCGGGAGCGCCAGCGCGCGCACGTCGTCGAGATCCGCGGCGGCCTCGCCGCGCGCGGCGGCGCGCGCCTTGGCGGCGAGCACCAGCGCCTGGCTGCCGCGCGGCCCGGCGCCGAAGCGGACGTACTGGCGCACCGCCTCGGGCGCCGCGTGAGCGCCGGGGCGCGACGCCCGCGCCAGACGAACCGCGAGCTCGACCGCCTCATCGGTGATGGGGATGCGCGGGACCAGCGCGCCGAGCCTTCGGATCTCCTCGACCCCCAACACGGGCTCGAGCTCCGCCGTGACGCCCGAGGTCGTGCGCCGCGCGATTTCACGCTCCTCGGCCTCGCTCGGGTACTCGACGTGGACCTCCAGCAGGAAGCGATCGAGCTGCGCCTCGGGGAGCGGATAGGTCCCCTCCTGCTCGATGGGGTTGCGCGTGGCGAAGACCTGGAACGGATCGGGCAGCGGGTGCGTCGAGCCGCCCACCGTGACGTGCCGTTCCTGCATCGCTTGCAAGAGCGCGGCCTGGGTCTTCGGGGGCGTCCGGTTGATCTCGTCGGCCAGCACCAGGTTGTGGAAGATGGGGCCGGGCATGAAGCGGAGCTCACGCCGGAGCCCGCCTCCCGCGTCGAGCTCGTTCAAGACGTCCGTGCCGGTGATGTCCGCTGGCAGGAGATCCGGGGTAAACTGCACGCGCCCGAAGGTGAGCCCGAGCGCGCGCGCCACGCTCGACACGAGGAGCGTCTTGGCGAGGCCCGGAACGCCGACGAGGAGCGCGTGCCCGCGCGCCAGCAGGGTGACGAGCATCGCGTCGATGACCTCGTCTTGGCCGACCACGACCTTGGCGACCTGCTCTCTTAGCTGCCGAGTCGCGGTGGCGCAGCGCTCGAGGAGCTCGGCATCTCTTGGCGCGCGGTCGAGGGGGGCGGAGCTCAAGGCGCGAGACCTTACCACTCGCGCGAGCCTCTCGACAGGGCCCTGGCGCGCCCACCCGGCTCCCGAGCCCCGCGCGGTTGCCGGGCAGGCTCCACGCGTGTATCGAGAGCACCCATGGACGGCGACCCGGCCCCGGTCGCGAGCGCCCCGGAGGCCGCGCCGCGCATCATCGTCGAGCGGCCACCACCCGGGCTCGCGCGCGGCGAGTACGCCTGGCCGGCGTGGGGCATCGCGCTCGTCGGCGGGAGCGTCGTCGCCATCGGGGTCGGCTGGATGGTGGTGCGCTGGATCCGACATCGACGCGCCTCGTGACCGCGACGCGACGCCGGCCGCGCCGAACCGACCCCCGAATCCGTCAGAGGGCCCGCAGGCGCTCGAGCGCGCGGGCGAGCTCGGCGGGCCACGGCGACTCGAAGCGGAGCTCGGCGCCGGTTACCGGGTGTACGAAGCCGAGCACGTAGGCGTGGAGCGCCTGGCGCCCGAGCTCGGCGGCGATCGCCGCGAGCTCCGGAGCGCGCGGCGCGGCGCCGTAGAGCTTGTCGGCGAGGATCGGCGCGCGGCGCTGCTCGGCGAGGTGCACCCGGATCTGGTGCGTGCGCCCCGTCTCGAGCCGGCACTCGACGAGCGCCGCGCGTCCGCCCGCCAGACGCTCGACGAGCGCGACGTGGGTCACCGCCGGGCGGCCGACCCGGGATTTCGAGGTGAATCGTAGGCGTGAACGTGGATCACGCGCGTAAACGGTGTTCACTATTCCGGGCTCGGGCACCCCGACGGTGAGCGCTCGATACGCGCGCTCGACCGTGTGCGCGCCGAGCTGCGCCTTCAGCCCCTCGCGCGTGACCTCGTCTTTGGCTACCACGAGGAGCCCGCTGGTCTCCTTGTCGATGCGGTGCACGATCCCGGGGCGGAGCGCGCCGGCGGGATCGCGCGGGTCGGTGGGCGCACGCGCGAAGCCGGGGCGCGCGACCAGCGCGTTCACGAGGGTGCCGGTCGCGTGCCCGCGCGCCGGGTGCACGACCAGCCCCGCCGGTTTGTCGAGCACGATGAGGTGCGCGTCCTCGTAGAGCGCCCTCACCTCTATGGAGGCGTCGGGCTCGGCGCGGGTCGGGAGCGGAGCGCCGGGGCGCACGCACACCCGATCGCCAGGCGCCACCAGATCGCGCGCGCGGCACGGCGCGCCCCGGAGCGTCACGCGACCCTCCGCTATCCAGCGCTGGATGGTGCTCCGCGACGCGTCGGGCAGGAGCCGCGCGAGCGCCTTGTCCACCCGCTCGGTCCGCGCCTCCGGCGCGACGACGAGCTCCAGAGCCGCGTCGCTCGTTACCAGATCCGGCTCTTGATGTGCCCCTTGGACTTCACGAGGATGTCCACCAAGGCGCGATCGTAGAAATTTCGCTGGTAGAGCTCGGGGGCCACGCGACTCTTGTAGAGCGAGCGGCCCTCCTCGATCTCCTCGCTGAGCTCGGTGAAGAGTGAGTCCTGCTCGATCCCGCGGACGATCTTCTCCTCGTTGTAGAGCGAGAGATCGCTGGCGATGGCGCGGGCTAGGCGACGGGCGGCCTCTTCGGTCTCGATGAGCGGCATGCGGCGGATCTCCTCGGGCGATTATCGCCCAAGCGGTCCTAGACTGTCAAAACCCCACGGCGGCATCCGGGCGCGCGCCGCGCGAGGAGTCGTCGGCGCGCGGCGCCTCGCGCCGCCACGCGGCGCCGGAGAGCGCCGGGAGCAGCGCGAAGCACACGAGCGAGTAGCGGCCCGCCCCGAAGAAGACCGCGTGCGTGAGCGCGGTGAGGGCCAGCGTCCCGGCGACGAGCAGCGCCGGAGGGTGCTCGGCGAGCCGCCGCCCGAGCAGCGCGGCGACCGCGACCAGACCCAAGGTCCCGACCCAGGCCGCCCGCGTGAAGAACCAGAGCCCCGCGAGCCCGGCGAGCGCGCCGCGCGCCCGGCGGCGCGGCCCCTCCGCGCGCGCGAGCGCGACCAGCGCGAGGAGCGACGCGAGCCGCTCCCACGCGGTCTCGAGCACGCCGAGCCGGAGCTTGTCGCGCTCATCGAAGGCGGCCGGGTTCGCCTGGTGGAGGTACCAGCCCGGCGCGCCCGAGTAGTCGAAGGTCACCGCCAGCTTGCTCGGCGCGAGCGCGAGGTAGCGCAGCGGCGCGCGGGCGATCTCCTGGAGCGCGGCGCGCCCGAAGCAGGCGTCCTTCTCGGCCTCCGCGAAGACCGCGCGGCACGACGCGGGCACGCCGAGCGCGTCGAGCGAGACCCAGCTCCCGGTCGCGCCGGGCGCCGCGCCGATGTAGAGGTTCCACCCGCCGTTGACGCTCACGAACGCGCAGCGCCCCATCCGCGCGCAGTTTCGCGCCGTCCATGGCACGCACACCGCGACGGCGAGCGCCGTGACGAGTGCGGCGCCAGCCGAGCGCCTGACGAGCGCGGCGCGACGCAGCCGGCGCGCGCGCGCGCTCACCGGACCGATCGCGAGCGCGCCGAAGAGCGGCGCGAGCAAGAGCGACTGCGGACGCACCATGGTCGTGGCGCCGAGCAGCAGGCCGAGCCCGACCAGCCACGCGGCGCGCGGCCCGCGGAGACTCTCGGAGGCCCGCACCGCGAGCCACGCCGCCACCGCGACTAGCGCGGCCACGACCCCCTCGGTCATGAGCGCCGGCGTGTAGAAGACGAGCCCCGGGTGGAGCGCGACGAGGAGCGCCCCGACGAGCGCGCCCGGGCGTGACGCCGCGCGCCCGGCGACCGCGTAGACGGCCGGCACCGCGAGCGCGCCAACGAGCGCGTTCGCGCCCATGGCGAGCGCTGGGTGCGGGCCGCCGAGCGCGTAGAGCGCGCCCACCAGCGCAGGATACCCGACCGGATAGTGCGCGGCGTAGGTCACCGCGCCGTCCGGCCAGAGCCAGGTGTAGCCGTGCCCCTCCGCGATCCGCTGCGCGATGACGTCGTAGAAGTGTCCGTCGGCGGTGGGCGGGAAGCGGCTCGCCGCCCACGCGACCGCGAGCGCGCGCGCCGCGAGCCCGACCACGAAGAGGAGCGCGCCGTCGCGCCAAGCCAGCGCCGCGCCGGGCGGCCGCGCGCTCGCGCTCACGGATAGTCCATGATGAGCCCCGCCGCGCGGAGATCCATCACGAGCTCGCACGCGGGCAGCCCGACCACGTTCGTGTAGGAGCCCTCCACTCGTTCCACCAGGAACGAACCGAGGCCCTGCACCGCGTAAGCGCCCGCCTTGTCGAGCCCCTCACCGCTCGCCGCGTAGCGCGCGAGCTCGTCCACGGTCGCCGAGCGCATGACGACCCGCGACGACACCGTGCGAGCCGCCACGAGCTGCGCGGGCGCGTCCGCGAGCGAGAGCGCGTAGCGCGTCTGCACCTCGTGCTCCCGCCCCGCGAGCCTCCGCAGCATCTCGGCGGCCTCGCCGACGCCGGCGGGCTTGCCGAGGATCTCTCCGTCCACCACGACGATCGTGTCGGCGACGAGCACCCCGGAGAGCGGCGCTTCCCCCAGGTTCTCGGACACCGCAGCGAGCTTCGTGGCCACCACGCGCTCGAGGAACTCGTCCGCGGGCTCGCGCGGACGCCGCGCTTCGTCGACCTCGGCGGGCTGCGCTCGGAACGCGAGCCCGAGCGTCTCCAGGATCTCGCGCCGGCGCGGCGAGCCCGAGCCGAGGACGAGGGGCGAGCCTTCGCTGATGACCATCCGGGCGAAACGCTTACCACGACGCCGGGCGCGAGGTGAGCTAGGGTTCGGTACGCGTGCGCGACCAGCCGAGCGAGCCACGGAAGAGCGGGATGAGGGGGAGGTCGGCGCGGCGCGGAATCGTCGCGAGCGCAGCGTGCGTCGCGGCGATGGCCGTCACCAGCGCGGCGCGCGCCGTCGATTGCGCGCCCGCCACCGGGCTCTCTCCCTGCATCGACGCCGACGGGCTGTGGCTCGCGCCCGACGGCGCGCGCTTCCTGAGCCTCCCCTCCGCGCGCGGCGCGCCGCCCGGTACGCTCGCGTCCGGCTTCGCGCTCTCGTTTCTGTCGCGGCC
The DNA here is from genome assembly GCA_035063585.1 of Polyangiaceae bacterium. GTDB lineage: Bacteria > Myxococcota_A > Polyangia > Polyangiales > Polyangiaceae > JAPSGB01. The sequence continues at coordinate 179,524 of JAPSGB010000008.1, read as the reverse complement.
GGTGACGCTCCGCGTGAGCTCACCCGACCCCGACGGCCGCACCGTGCCGGTCGTCGAGCGGCTCCTCGACGCGACCATCCTCGAGCGATACGCGGTGAGTCGCAGCGTCGACGTCGACGTCGCGCTGCCCTTCGCGCTCTACCAGACGGGCGCTGGCGTCGAGGGCGTGACCAGCCAGTCGGCGCCGCCCATCGCGCGCACCGCGGCGAGAGATCCGCGGCTCGGCGCGGGCTACGTGCTCGTCGAGCCGGCGCCTCACGAGCGTGACGGCGTCGCGCTCAAGGCGCGCCTCGAGCTCTCGCTCCCCTTCGGAGATCGCCGCGCCCTCGCCAGCGAGGGCGCGATCCTCGCGGCGCCCTCACTCGCTCTCGAGTCGAGCCTAGGCCCCATCCACGGGAGCGCGATGGCCGGCGCGCGGCTCCGTCGCGCCGTGCGGTTTGCCACCGCGCACCACGGCAGCCAGGCGCTCCTCGCGCTCGGCGGCGGGTTCGATGTCTTGCCGCGCGCGCTCCTCTCGCTCGAGCTCGAGGCGTGGATGCTGCCGTCGCTCACCTCGCAAGCCGACTCGCTCCCGAGCGGCGCTCGCGTGGAGGGCGGGCTACTCGTTCAAGCGGAGTGGCTCGCCTCACTCCGGTCGCGCGTCGGCGACGGGCTCGAGCTCTCGCTCGGCGGCGGCACCGCGCTCCCGCTCTCGAGCGTGCGGCGCGTCGACACGCGCGGCGACCGCGATACCGAGCGCTTCCCCGCCCCGGGCTCGCCAGAATATCGTCTCACGTTCCTCGTGCGCTACGCGCCGCGCTGATCCGCCTGCGCGAGGCCGCGCTCGTCGCGGCTCGCCGATTTCGGGTCGTGGTCCCCGGAGAGCCGCGCCAGGGCGCGAGCCGCGCGCCGCCCGGGGCTCCGAAGGCTGGCTCGGGTCGGCTCAGAAGATCCGCTCGTGGACGTAGATCTGATCGCCGGCTTGGAGCGGGATGTCCGGGGAGCGGCCCTCAGTGATCGCGTCCACGCTCACGACCACCGTCTTTGCGCCTTGTTTCAGCTTGCGGGTGAGGTTCACGCGATCATGGTGCGCGATGGAATTGAGCCCGCCCGCCAGTGAGATCGCCTGGATCAGCGTCATGCCCGACGCAAACGAGAACGCCCCGGGCTTCTGGACCTGCCCGAGCACCGTCACCTTCTTGCTGTTATATTCCTGCACCGAGATGATGACGCTCGGGTTCGTCAGGATCTGCTTCGCGATGAGCTCTCGGGTCACGAGCTCCTGCACCTCTTGCGGCTCGAGCCCCACCACCTTCTGGCGGTGGATGTAGGGCAAATCCACGGTGCCGTCGGAGGCGATCTGGTACTGCTGCGGCAGATCCTTCTCGCTCACGATCTGCATCTGAAAGACGTCCCCGGGCCCGAGCGAGGTGCTCTCGATGGGCGCCGGTAGCTCCACGTGCTGGTTGGTCGCCGCGGGACCGCACGCCGAAGCGAGCGCCACCATCGCCGCGAGGAGCGCGCCGAGCGCTCGCGCCCGCCGCTCGCCCGACGCTCCAGCCACGCTCGCGCTCCGCACGCTCACCTCAGCCACGACAGGGTCGTTCGTGGCGCCCGAACGCCACATCATTCAGCGACGCTCACGCGACACGGGCCGAGCCACTCGCATCACATGAACCAGCGCACGCCGAGATACGCCTCGAAGCGCGAGAATTTCAGGTTGTCGTAGGCCTGCGGTGCCGCGGTGCGAGTCGGAATCAAGCGATCGCCGAGCGCCGCGTCGTAGCTCAGCGTCGTGTTGATCCCGATGCTGTCGCTCAGGCGGTACTCGCCGAAGAGCGTGCCGTCGACGCGCGTTTGGGCGAACGCGCCGAAGCGCGCGGTGCCGTTCGCGAAATAGCTCGGCGGGTAGCCGACCCGCGCCACGCCTCCGTTCAACGAGAGCAGCACCTGGCCCCCGAGAAAATACGAGAAGCCGAGGTAGCCGCGATCTCGCTGGTAGTAGTCCCCGAGGTAGCTGTTCTGGAAGTCTCGGGTATAGCCGAGGGCGATGGAGGAGAGCCCGACGGTAGCGCCATCCGAGGGCATCGTCGGCTGCGGCAAGATGAACCACTTGAGCTCGCCCTGCGCGATGAGACTGTCGAAGTTGCTCGTCGGCCGCGCCGACGTCTCGTAGAAGCTCGCGCCCCAGCCCGCCATGGCGAGCACCGCGAAATGGTTGGTGATGAGACCGTTGAGCCCGAGTCGCGCCCGCACCGGCTGGCTATTCGCTTGAGTCGTCGCGCCCGAGTAGCCGATGAAGCCGAGCGACGCGTCGTAAAGGAACGCGGTGCGTGGGAGGAATCGCCAGCGCCCGCGCGTCTTCACGGCGTGCTGCGCGTTGTTGAGGTTCTGGTACGCCTCGCGCTCGAAGTAATTGTACTGGAGCTCGTAGCCGAGCCGCCAGTCGAAGAGGCCGCCGCCCGGGCGCCAGACCACGCCGGCACCAAGGACGACCAAGTCGCGATCCCAGGCGGAGGCAGTGTCCGGCGAGTTCGACGCCTCCACCATCCGCTGGTACTGCCCGTAGAGATCCGCTCCCCAGGGGGCCTGAGGGAGGATATCGAGGCTGAAATTTCCCGTCGCGTCGATGTGGCTCTGCTTGCCGAGCGCGTCGGAGTTCGCTGAGTCGGTCGCGACCAGCGCGTTCAAACCCAGCGCCGCGCCCGCCCGGAAGTTCAGCTTGGGTGGCGCCCCTCGGCCCTCGGCCGCACGGCGCTGCTCGCTCAACGTGGACAGCGAGATGGACGGGGTAAGCCGGAAGCGGAGCGCGGGGATCACCCGCTCGCTCGTCTGGCCGTCTCCTGCGCGCTGGAAGTAGTTGGAGTCATACCCGACCTCACCCGCGATCCCGGGGTGGAACTCGAGAGCTCCGCTGCGGATACCGATACCCTCGCCGTAGCGGCGGTCGGCAAGCCATGGCTGCTGCTGAGCCGACGCCGAGAGCGAGAGGCTCCCGAGCGTCAGCATGGTGGGAATGATGAGGCGAAGCTTCATGGGAGAAATAAGTCTACTCGGCACCCCAAGTAGGACAGTCGGTCATCGACGACGACACCGACTCGCTACTGGGTGGGGCTGCTGAGAACGGGGGGCTGACTGACGATCGGGGTGTCGGGGAAAATCGACGGATCGGTGTCCGGGATGTTCGGATCGATGCTGACGGTCACGCGAGACTCGCCCACGAACCCGGTCTCTTCGCCGATGCACTGGTTCGCTTCGGCGACGACCGTGCGGGCCCGATCGTTCAGCACCTCGAGGATGGTGAACTCGTGCCGCGCGCGATCCGCGTCGTTGTGGTCCACCGCGTTGCGTAGGCTGGACGCGCGATCACGAGCGGTTCGGATGGCGACATCGAGCTGGTTCAGCTTGTCATTCAAGCAGAGGACCTTCACGACATCGCGCGCTTGGCGCGCCTCCTGGAGCTGGCGACGAACCGCGGTCGCCCCCCGATCCATCTGCGGGAGGAAGGTGTCGACCTTCGCCTGCATCTCCGCCGGTGACAGGTTCACATCCCGCTGCGTCGTCACCTCGGGAACGGCGGCCGGCGTCGCCGACGTCTGCGCGGTCGCGATCCCTAGGATCCCGAACACGACGGACGCCGCTGCCACGGCCCAGGCATTCTTGGTCAAGCGCATCGAGTCAAGCCTCCCTCCGAAAACCGAACGCAGCCAGTATAGATACGCGTCAAGCCGACTGTCAACGCGCGTTCTGCACCATCGAAGCTCAATGATTTCGGCAGATTACAACACTCTTTCCCCATCGCTTCGTCCGGTGCCCCGAGCTCGCGCCCCGTTCATTCTCCGGGTTACTGCTTCACGAAGGTGACCGGCACCACGACCACCGCGGCGCCGCCCTCGGGCGGCGCGAACTGCGCCGCGCTCGCGCGCGACTGGACACAGCCGACCACCGACGGCGGGAGATTGCCGCTCGCCGACGCGCTGACCCCTTGCACCTCGCCGCCGGGACCCACGCGGATCGTGAGGCGGATGCTCCCTTGCGCGTCCGGGTTCTGGGCGAGCCCTTGGTTATAGCAGCTCCGGAACCCAGCCCGCATCCCGGCGACCACGCGGCTCGCGTTACTCACCGTGCCGCCGCTCACGGCAGCGCCGCCGACCGACGCGTTGCCCTTCGGCCCTTGCACCTTCGCCACCGTGCCGGTGCCCTCGGTTCCGCCGGTCTTGCCGGTCGTGCCGATCCCCGAGAGGCCGCCGCCGGACGCGCCCGGGCGCACCGCCCCGCCGCTCGAACCGAGACGAAGATCCCCGGTGCCCGCGCCGACGCCGACCCCGCTCGCCGCCGCCTGGTCGAGCGCGCCGGTTGCCACCTCGCTATTTCGCAGGACCCCGGCGGTGGCCGGGCCCTCACTCGCGAGCGCCCCGAGCGTGGCCATCTCGAGTTGGTCGAGCTTGCCGCTCAGCGCCGCCGCCTGAGCGTTCGACATCTTCCCGCCCGCTGCGCCAGCGGGGCCGGCCTGCTTGTTTGCGCTGCCAGCGGCCTTCTCGGGCTTGGCCGCCTTCTCCGCCCCTTGGTCCGAGACCTCCTCGACCTTTTGCTGCTCGATGGGCGGCGGTGGCGGGAGGGACTGAACCGTTTCGATGAGGCTCGCCAGGTTGACCTCGTCATCGACGATAGGGTCGAGCCAATCCGAGTAGACCGCGCCGACCAAGAGGAAATGAAGCAGAAACGAGAACGCCGCGATCATCGTGGTCGTCCAGTCGATGCTGGTCGAGCCGCGCGTGACCGAGACCGGGAGCTGCGGTTTCGGCTGCACCGGAGGCGGCGCGACGAACTGGAAGAGGAACGTGGTGTCCCCGACTACGACCTTTCCGCGCGAGTCCTCGGTCAGACGGATCTGATAGGTGCCTTGCGGCGTCCGTCGGGCTTGCCCCCTCAGCACCGCGAGGTCCGAGACACCGGTCGGCAGCGCGACGCGGCCCGTCATGCCCTCCAGGAAATTCAGGCAGTAGTCATTGGCGACCAGCTCGAACAACCGGAAATTTGCCGGCAGCTTCGCGGTAGCCACCACGAACAGGTTCTTCTCACTGGGCCCCACGGTCACGTGACCGCGTTGCTTGATGATCCGCTCTTCGACGACGCGACCGGCCTGGACGACGCCGATTCGGAGCACCTTCGGCCCCGTCGCCGCCACGGCGCGCATCACGGCAGTCATCTGTCCGGGGCGGGCGGCTCCGGAACCTTGCGGCTGAATGGGAGGCTGCATCATCGAGGTATCCTCACCCCAAGAAGGCGACGATTGACGGGTGTGCTCCGAGTCTGACGTCTGGAGCCCCGAGAAGTTCCACTGTCACGCTCAGCCTACCCGGACGCCCGCCGCGCGTCCAGCAGGCTCCCGTAGGCGCGCCCGACTCGCAGCCCGGGTCACGAAGCGCGCTCGGGCGACTCCGCGCCGAGCCGCCCGAGCGCGCTAGCCACCCGATTCCAAGCGTCTCGCCGCTCACGCGCGACGCGCTCGGCCCGGCGCGCCAGGCCCAGGGACCCCATCGCGGCCACCAACCCCCCTCCGAACGCGGCGGCCGCCCAGCCGAGCCAGGGACCGTCGGTGCCGAGCCCGGTCGCGATCCGCGCGACCGCCGCGCCCGTCGCCCCGGCGAGCGCGACTCGCGCGGCCGCGCGGGGGAGCACGCCGGCGCCCTCGAGCTCCCAGGCGACGTCCGCGAGGTGCTCGTTGATGGCGGCGACCGCGTGCGCGTGGCTCTTCGCGTCGAGCACCTCGCGAAGCAGCGCCGTGGCTCGGGTCCGCGGCTCACGCTCGACGAGCGCGCGCGCGGCGCGTCCGCCCGCGCCGCGGAGCGCGGCGGCGAGCGCCGCGGCCCCGTCGTCGCTCGACACGCGGCGGTATCGCGCCGCACCGACACCCCAGCTCACCGCCGCAAGCAGCCAGGCGGCCAACGCGTACAGCAAGCGCCGACTCGGAGCGATCAGAAGGGATCGCTGTAGAGCGCCTTCTCGATCCGCTCGAGGAAGGGTTGCTTCAGCTCGGCGAGCGTGAGCTTCGGCTGAATGCGCGCGACGTCGACGGCCGCGATGGGCTTCTGGACCCTACCCACGATGGTGACCTCGCTGATGGTGACGACGCGCGGCTTCTTTTGCGCGAGCGCGGTCGAGCTCACGAGCAGGACGGCCATCGCTGTGACCGAGAGCATTCCGAAGTATCGCATCACTGACCTCCCTTGAGCGGCGGCGGCGCGGCGCCGCTCGCCGCGGGCGCGGCGCTGCTCGCCGCGGGCGCGGCGCTGCTCGCCGCGGGTGCCGGCTTGGCAGCAGCCTGCTCCGCAGCGGTAGCTTCGATGACCGCCTTCTTCGACTTGGCTCGCGTGAGGAGCTCGTCGGTGTCGTCGGGCGCGGTCCCCGCGCCGGAGCGCGGCTTCATCTTCTGGTAGGTCGAGAGCTCCACAATGGCCTTGTCGATTGCTTGCACCGGCGAGAGGCCCGGCACCTTCTCACTGAAGAGATAGATGAGCCCGAGGTCATAGTGCGCCTGAGCTATCGTGGGATCCTTCGCGAGCACACCCTCGAGCTCCTTGATGGCCTCGGCCGTCTTTCCGAGGAGCCGATAGGCATCGCCGAGGTTCAGGTGGGCGAGGAGGTTGTCCTTGTCGTAACGGAGCGCACCCTCGAGGAGCTGCGCGGCCTCAGCGGCGTTGCCCGACTCGAGCAAGTAGGTCGCGAGCTGCAAGCGCGCTTCCACGAGATCGGGCCGGAGCGCGAGAGCCGCGTTGAAGGCGTCGATGGCGGCCTTACGCTGGCTCTGTCTCTTGTAGATGAGGCCGCGGAGGAGGTGCGCGCTCGCGTTGTCCTTGTCTCGCGCCGGGTTCTCTGGACCGAAGCCGTCCAAGATCCCCTGAAGCGTGTAGAGCGCCAGATCGTATTTCCCCGTGCGATAGAAGTCGCGAGCCATGGTCACCATGGCCGGGCGATAATCGGGGTTCTTCTTGAGCGCTTCCTGCGCGAGCCGCTGGGCATCCGCCGAGTTGCCCTGGAGCGATTTCACCTCGGCGAGCGCACCGGTGACGGCCGCGCTCTTCGGGAGCTTCCCCTGATACTCCGTGAGGAAGCTGTCGGCCTCCGACACCTTGCCGCTGGCGGCGAGCAGGAGCCCGTACGCGGTGATCGCTGGCTCGTAGTCAGCGACGATCGAGATGGCCTTCCGATAATCGGCGAGCGCGCCGCTCCGATCGCCGAGGCGCTGCTCGACGACGCCTCGCGAATAATACGCTTGATACGCGTTCGCGTCAGCCTGCGTGGCAGCGGTGAACTGGGTCTTGGCGCCCGCGAGATCACCTGCCTGAAAGGCCGTGAGCCCCGCGTTGTAGGCCTGTAGCGCGGACGCGTTCATCTTCGGCCGATTGCTGGTCTCACCGCTGGTCGACTCGTCGGTGACCGCGAACTGCTGGCCCTGCGCGTTGGTCGCGAGGCCCGTCCCGCCCGGCGTGGTGGACGGCTGCACGGTCGTCCCTTCCGGGACCTGAGCGGCCGGCGCGCTACCGCCGCAAGCGACGAGCGACAGGCTCACGATGAGCCCGAGCCCTGCCAGACCTACCCGCGTGTATCGAGCGTGGGTCATGCTGCACCTCATTGCGCCAGCACCGGGAGTGGGTCCGGCATGGGTTCCGGCTTGGGCGCGGTGACCATCCCGGGGCGCATCTTGGTGAACATCCCGGGCGTGTAGCCGAGATCCTTTACCCCGCTCGCGTACTGCGCGAGCTTCGCCTCACCGATCACTTCGGTCATGAACGCGAGCCGCCGAATGGCCCGCGTGACCTCTCCGTTGGTGACGTTGTATCGCCGCGCGAGCACGATCGCCGTCGCGTAGCGATCGATCATGACGCGATCGGCGCTGTCGAGCTCCTGATCGCGCTTGGCGCGCCACGCCTCTTGAACCTTGACGCGCACCGCGTCCGCCTTCTCCTGGAGCTCCGGGTTGTCGCTGTTCTCCGCTTGTTCGAGCAGCTTCTCGGTCTTCTTGTCGAACATCTGGAGCTCGGGCGGCCGCGTGTTGTAGAGGCCAGTCCGGAGCGAGTCGTAGAGGGAACCCTGTCGCGCCACCGCCGCGGTCGTCCATTCGGGGGAGACGTACTCGTCGATGATGTGCTGGAGCTTGTCGTACCACTTCTTCGCGTCGACGGCGTCGCCCTGGTACTTCTTGACCACCTCCACCACCGTTCCCTTGTAGTGGTGGTGGCCGGTATCGTAGTCGAAGCCCTTCGAGATCTGCGCGTCCAGCATCCGGAAGTCGCCTTCGGCGGCCATCGACGCCTCGCGCGACCCGAGCGCCGAGCTCTTGCCATCCTTCACGGGAGCGAGTCGCTTCCACTTGCCGAAGGCGTCGATGGTGCTCTGCCACCACTTGTCCGTGTCGCCGGCGTTCGCGGAGCGCTTCATCTTGGCCACCGCGTAGGCAGCCTGCACCACGTACTGGGCGGCAGCGTCGCGGCTCTTGTTGGCGTCGTAGTAGCCTTCCATCGCCGCCTGCGCCTTGCGGCGCGCCCCGGCGTTGGCGCCCTCGTCGGGGCTGAACTCGTCCCACTGCTTGAGCGGCGCGGAGGCGACGATGAAATCCGCCTCCGCGAGCTCCTTCGGCGACGCGCCGAGCTGAGCGAAGCGGTTCCGCGCCCGGGTCATGCCGGTGGTGTCGCCGATGCTCGCGTAGAGGGAGAGCGCTTGCTTGGCGGCCTCGCGCCGGGCCTGCTGCGCGAACGCCTCCTTCTGGCTGATGGTGTCGAAGGTCTCGGCGGCCTTCGGGTAGTTGAAGAAGAGCACGTAGGCTCCGGCGAGCGCGTCGTAGGCGCCCTTCAGGAACTGAGTGCGCTCCTCGTACTTCTTCGGGTCCGGCGCCACCGGGGGCTTGGCGCCAGGATCTCCGTTCTTCAGCCGCGCGAGCGTCTTGTCGTCGCCGTACTTGGCGATGAAGAGCTCGTACATCGCGATGGCCTTGTCGTACTCGCCGACCTGTTTGTAGGCGTACGCGCCGTTCATCGCGGCTTCGGGCGCCTCGTCGCGATCCGGAGCGGCGTCGAGAGCGACCTTGTAAGCCGCCGCCGCCTGACGCCACTTCTTCGCGCGCTCGGGGCCGTCCGGCATCTTCTCGGCCTCTTCGTAGAGCCGGCGCGCGTCGAGATAGGCTGCCCCCTGCAGGACCGGCTTTCTCAGCTTGTCCTCGGCGACCTTCGACTCCTCGTCGTAAGCGCAGCTCTTGCCTTCGGCGAGCTTGCGGCTCTCGGCCGCGTTGCTCTCGAGCGCCGCCATGCTGACCAGCTTCTCCCAGGACTTGTAGCCCCACTCGTTCTTCCCGCAGAACTGATCGTAGAGCGGCTGGAATCGCTTCCGCGCGTCGTCGAAGTGACCGTACACGAAGAAGTAGTCACCGGCCTGGAACTGATAGAGCGGGCCGTTCTTCTCGGGATCCCGATCCAAGGGGATCCGAGCGTTATACTCGTCGCGCGCCTTGATCGTCTCGGCTACGGCCGCGGGCACCGGATCGACGACGACCTTCCTCGTGTCCCCTTCACCCGAGAAGTGGACCTCGTCCCGCTTCTCGATCCCCTGCGCGCCGTTCGAGTCCTGATACTTCCGATACTCGTCCTGGAGGAGCCGCTCCGCGATCGTGACGAGGTCATAAGCAGCCGGCTGCAGGTACTTGTCGTCCTCGTTCGAGTCGCGGACGTCGGCGAGCGCCCGGCGCGCGCCGACGATCTCGTCGGGCGCCGGCGAGGTGCCGATGGCGATCTGCAACACGACCACCCAATAGCGGGCGTCGGCCATCCACCACTTGCTCTCGTAGGCGTCGGTCGCGTTTGGGTCCTGCTCGTAGTAGGCGCGCCAGCCCGACTCGGCGAAGCGATATTCGCTGATCGCCTTCTCGATGAGGGCCTTCTGCTCGCCGGCGTCGCTGAGCCCAAGCGCCTTCTGATAGAGCGCGCGCGCCTCGTTGGTGTGATCGGCGGCGGCCCGCTTGAGCCCGTTCTTCACGAGCAACTCGGCCTGATTCAGCGCCTCGGCGTCGTCCTTGTTGGCCTCGACCCACGGCTTGCCGACGCCCACGTACTCGGCGAGCCGCGTGCGGGCCTCGAGCGCCTTCTGCGTGTACTCGGCCTTGGCGGCCGAGCCGTCCGGGGCCAGCCGCGCGAGCTGATCGTAGAGCTCGGCCACCTTATTTTGCATGACCGGGGCGTCGCGATCGAGCGGGAACTTCCGGAGCGTGAGCTCGAGCGTCGCGATGGCGTTCCGGTTCTGCGTGATGTCGATGAACTCGTGGGCGAGCGCCTTGTAGATCTCGACCGTCCACTTCCGATCTTGCGGGATGAGCTTCGGATCTTGGACGCGCTCGATCGCGATCGCCATCTTCTGCTCCGCGACGACCGGATTCGTCTCGGTGTCGAGGACGTCATTGCGAGCGATGTACGGGTCGCCGTCGGGCGGGCCGTCGAAATCGACGTAGGTGAGCGATCCGGCGATATACGTGTAGGCCTCGCTCCGGAAATCAGCCCCCGGATCGCCGGTCTTCTCTTCTTGGTCGTCGGTGTAGAAGAGGAGCTTCACGAACTCGTCGACCGCGGCGTGATAGCGCTGCTGCTTGTAGTAGCTCCACGCGAGCTTGTACATCGCCACGCCGTAGAGCGGCGGCTTCTTGTACTCCATCGAGTGGCGGTACGCGCTGATGGCCCGATTCAGGTTGTAAGGGCCTCCCCGCGGATCGATCTGGTCGAAGTGGAAATCTCCCAACTTCCACCAGACCTCTCCAAGATACCGTGGCTCGGCGCCAGGCTCGGTCGCTTGAGCGATCGCCTTACACTCCCCCGGGTACGGATCACGGAAGGCGAGCTCCTCGTCCTTCGGCGCAGCCTTCGCACCGGCGGCGGGTCGGCCCTTCGCGGCCTGATCGAGCGGCAGCGGATGCTGGTTATACCACTCGGTCCAGAACTTCTCGTCGTGGTCCTGATCGAGCGGCTGCACGACGATCTTGCCGGTGTCCGCGGGGTCGACCTTGACCTGGTACTTGTTCGCACACACGAGCGCCCGCCAGGCCTGCTGGCCCTCGTCGAGCTCGCCGGCGTCCGTGAAGGCGTGACCAAGGTAGTAGTGGACGGCGGCGATCTCCTCGTAGCTCGGGAATTCTTGGACGATGCGAAGGTAGAGATCGATGGCCGGCTTCAGTCCGGGTGCCAAATCGGCGTCCGTGCTCGCGCGTGCGCGCTCCTCGTAGAGCGCCGCGAGCCGAAACATGGCGTCGGGGGTCGCCTTGGGGTCGGCGTTCGCTCCGCTATAGAGCGCGACGAACTTCTCGAGACGCTGGATGGCCTCGTCACGCGCTGCGACCAGCGCCTTCTGCTCCTCCTGGATCTGCTGATCGAGGTTACCGAGGACGCGCCGTCGCTTCTCCTCGTAATGATGACGGACGATGAGGGTCAGGGTGTCGCGGAAGTCCCTCGCGCCGCGCTCGTACTCCTGGGCGTCCTCTTGCAGGATCGCGAGCGCGCGACGCTGCTCGGGTGTCGGCGCGGGTGGCGGCGGGGCCGCGGTGCGCAAGCCCGCAGTGGCGGTAGTCGGCGGCGCGGCGGTCGCCGACGCGGTCGGCGCGGTGGCGGCCGGCGCGGCGCTCGCCGACGCGGTCGGCGCGGTGGCGGCCGGTGCGGCACTCGCCGCAGGTGCGGCCGGCTGAGAGAAGGCCGTGACGGGGGTGGTCAGCACGGCGAGGCCGGCGGCGCTGACGATGAAGCGACTCATGAACATCGTGGTGGAGCGACGCATCCTCATGGCGACTCCTCCGCGTCGTCGAGAACCTCACGGAGCTCGTCGTTCAATTGCTGATCCTCCTGGGCCCGCTCGCGCTGCAGGTCGATGACGCGCATTCGCTCCTCTTCGCGGACCTCCCACGCCTCTTGCACGATGCCGACGTCCGCGCGGAGGACGATGTTCTTCAGTCGATCGCGAACCAGCCCAAAATTCCGCATCGCCACCTCGCCGACGAGGGTGCGCGCCTCGGCGTCGAGCTCGTCGAGTCGCCCGGCGTACTGCTCGAGGTTCGCGGACTCCTGGGCGATCTCCGCGGAGAGCGAGCGGGTCTGCTCCGCGACCTGCCGCTCGATGGTGCCCCGAGCCGAATCGAGCCGGCCTTCGGCTGCGTCGAGCCGAGCGAGCAGCGCCTGGATCGCTCTCGCGTACGCCTGGGCGTCCCCGCCGTCCTGGCCGGAAGCCGCGAGCTCCACCTCGCGCGCGAACAGCGTGCGGAACTGCTTTCGCGTGGCGTCATCCTCCACGTAGCGTTGGTCGCCGAGACCGATCTGCGAACGCCCGAGCTCGATCACCTCGCGGTACTCGGTAATCTTCTTGCGATAGACCGCGATCTCGCGCTCGTTCGCCTCGATCTCCGCTTGAAAGCGCTGGCGACTCGCGAGGTCACGCGTCACGCCGAACTGATCGGCGTCCTTCAGGACTCGCTGGAGCCCGTTCACGATCGCCTGGAGCTTGTCCGCCTCCAGGCTGAGCCGCTGGAGCGCTTGAGACATCTGATTCCACTGCCGCTCGCCACTCGACTCACGACGCAGGAAATCACCGTCGGTGACGGGGAGCTGGCTCATCCGCTTCATGAGCGCGCGACGCTGCGCACGGACCTGGGCGAGCTCGCCGCCCCCGGAGCCCGCGGCGTCATCCATCCCCTCGGCGAGCGTCCGGCGCGCGCCGGCGAGCTTGTTGGTGAGCCCGAGCGCCGCTTCGAGCTGGGCCTTGAGCTCGGGAAACGCGCGAACACGCGTGCCCGACGCGAGCACGGCCTCCAGCTTGCGCACGAGCGCCCGCGAGCGCTTCATCAAGGTCCGCGAACGCTTGACGTCATCGATGAGCGCGAACGCGCGATCGTCTTCGGCTTGCTGTTTTGCCCACTCGATGATGATCGGCGACAGCTTCGGGAGCTGGAGCTCGGCGGCCTCGAACTCGTCCGAGACGAGCTCTTGGTAATAGATGACCGGGTCGTTGGTCGTCTTCAGGAACTCGTCGACCTGCGCCCGAATCGGGTCGAATCGATCGTGAACGCTCTCGTAGAGCGCGAGCGCCTTCTCGAACTGCCCGGAGCGCAACATGAGGTCGGCGCGCAGGAGCGAGCCATCAGCGAACTGGAGGGAGCCCGGATCGGTGATGCTTAGCACCTCGAGCGCGCGCTGCGCTCGTTGATAGTCGCCCAGGCGCACATACACCCACGCGAGCTCGTAGAGCATCGCGTTGAATTCGGGCGAGGTGCGATCCACGTGGCTGTAGGCGTCGGCGGCGTCGAGGTAGCCGCTAGTCTCGTAGAAGAGCCGCCCGATCGCCATCCACGCGAGATCGATCACGTGCCGATGGGCATCGGTATCCGGGGAGAGACGCGTCACCGCTCGAAACTGCTCGATCGCCGCGGCGTAGCGGGCCTTGGTCGGCGGGGCGAGCTCGCCGGCGGCCGCTGGGGCGGCCGCGACCGGGGCGGCAGCGGCGGTGGTGGGCGGCTCGGGAGCGGGCGGAGGCGCCGGCGTCGCCTCTCGCACGAGCACGGCTCCGAGCAGATACTGGGCTTGATAGGAGTAGGGCGAATCGGCGCGAACCCCCGAGGCGGCGGCCCGAGCCGCCGCGAAATCATGCCGCGCGAAATACGCCTTGGCGTGCGCGTACTGGAGCGACCCGGAGGCGTCCGAGGCGGGGAGCTGGTTCATCCGCGCGAAGATGTCGTCCAGACTGTCGAGGTCGGAGGTGTGCAGGGCGATGTCGACCAAGCGGCTGAGCGAGCGCCCAGCGTAGGCGTCGTACGGGGCGCGCGCGGCCTGGTCGAGCACCGCCCGGTAATAGCGGCGCGCGGAGGCATACTGCTTCGACTCGAAATACGCGCCCGCGAGGAGGAAGCTCGCGTCCGCGTTGGAAGCCTCGTTGGCCTTGCCCTGACGATGGAGCTCCACCACCTGACTTAGGAGATCGATGGCAGCGTCGTAGTCCTTGTTCCGGAGCAACAGCTCGCCGGCGGCGATCCGCTGCTCCGGAGTGATCCGCTGCCGCGCCGCGCTGGCCGCCGCGGCCTGCACCGCGCCGACGTTCGCTTCCACCTCTCGCACCGCGCCCTCGGCGCGGCTCTTCGCGTCCGCCGGGCTGAGCGCGAGCGCTGGCCGCGCGGCTCCGGTCGCCGCGAGCGCGACGAGCAACGCCCATCCGGGCGCGCGTCGACTGGGCATTACTTGCCTCCCGTGCCGATCGAGATGCCGCCGGAGACACCGGGAGAGGACGACGCCGGGGTCGCGGCGCTGGAGGGTGCGCTACCGCCGGAAGAGAGCTTCTCGACGTAGCGCACCGCCGGACGCTGCTCGAGCGGCGTCGTGACGCCGCCCTTTTCCCAGGCGATCGCGTCGAGCCGAATCGTCTTACCTTCGGTCACGGTGAAGGAGTGGCTGGACTTGACCTCGAAGTGGTAGCCCCTGAGGTAAGAGAACACGCCGTAGCCGTGCCCGGTGAGCTGAACCAAGACCTGCAGCGTGTGATCCCCGGGCGGGATCGAGCCGCTGAAGATGGGGATCTCGCGCTGCGAAGCCAAAGCCCCCGAGTCATCCTGCTTGTTGTACTGGACCGCGCCGTCGAGCACGAAGAGCGCCCGGGTGAGCCGGAACGCGCTGCTCATGTCGTTCGTGAACTTGATCTCCGCTCGCGCCCCGCCGACGCCCCCTGACAGGATGGTGTCGCTCAGGAGGCTCAACCGGGTGTGGCTGCGCCGGATTTGCTCTTTGAGCTCGTCGACGCGCTGCTCGATGTCTCGGAGTCGGATGAGATACGTGGAGCCGTCCATCGTATCGCTGGCGGCCGGCGCCGGTGGCGTCGCGCTTCCAGGAGACGCCGGGGCAGCGCTCGCGCCGGCCGGAGCGGACGCGGCTGCGGCGGGTTGCGCAGAGTCGGCCGGCGCCGCGCTGGTGGCCGGCGCCGCGCTGGCGGCCGGCGCCGCGCTGGCGGCCGGCGCCGCGCTGGCGCTCGCCGTAGCGGCCCCCGCCGGCGTCGATGCCGCGGCGCTACCGGTGCCTTGCGCGGCGGCCGCCGACGCGTAGAGCGCCGACACAACGGTCACCAACCACAGTGCCTTGGGAATTCGCATCGCTCTCCCTCTCCGATTCCAATGAATAAGCCAGCCGCCGCCGCAACCAACGCGCGCCGAGCGTCGCTCGAACCTTATGAGCGGGATTCGAGCAGACTGCAACCGGTGCCGGCAAGCAGGTTTTGTGCGCCGAGCCGGGGGCCGCGGCCCCCAGTAGCCTGAAACCACGCGCGTCGAGCATAATTGACGCCCGTCCCGGGAGCCGCCCTGCTGAGCCGGGATCGTCCATTGCAGCGATTGGCGAGCGAAGGGTAGGGTGGCGGCGGGTCACTGACTACCAGATCGAACCCCGTGCAGGGACGTCTGAAACAACGCGCCTCGGCAGGACCGGTCACCGGGCTGCCGGGGACCTGGCTTTTTCCGCCCGCGTCACCGCCCCACCTTCACTCCACGAGCGCGAGGTGACCGGGATGGCAGGCGACAGGGGAGATGCGAGCGACGAGATGCTCATGGTGCGTTATCAGCGCGGCGACCGTGACGCTTTCGGTGAGCTCGTACGGCGTTACGAGACCCCTATCTACAACTTCGTGCTCCGGCAGCTCCGCCACCGGGCGCTCACCGAAGACGTCACCCAGGACGTCTTCCTCCGGCTCGTCCAGAACGCCGCAGACTTCAAGCACGAGGCCCGCTTCTCGACCTGGCTCTACACCATCGCCCGGAACCAGTGCATCGACCAGGTCCGCAAGCTCAGCCATCGCCGCCACCCTTCGCTCGACGCGCCGCCGCCGGGTCGTGAAGGAGCAGGAGGGGCCCCGCTCGTCGAGAGCGTCGCGGATCCCCACCCGCGCGCCAGCGTCGAACGGAGCGCGGCCGCCTCCGAGGTAAGAGACAGGATCGTCGCGGCGATCGAGGCGCTCCCCGACGACCAGCGCGAGGTCTTCCTGCTCCGGGAGATCGCCAACTTGCCCTTCAAGGACATCGCAGAAATCACCGGAGTCGGAGAGAACACGATCAAGAGCCGCATGCGCTACGCGCTCGACCGGCTGAAAGACGCCCTCTCCGAGTTCGATGAGTACGCGCGGGCGCTGCGCTGAATCGAGGTATCGAGGTGGACTGCGAGAAGTTCGATCGAATCGTGCTCGACCTGCTCTACGACGAGCTCGATGAGCTGACTCGCGCCGCGGCCAAGCGGCACGTCGAGCAATGTGCTCGGTGCCGCGCCATCGTCGCAGGCCTCCGAGCCACCCGTGAGGTGGGCGTGCTACCGCTCGATGCGCCGCCCGCCACGCTCGCGGCGCGTATCCTGGAAGCGGAGCGTCAGGCCACGGCGGTGCTGCCGCTTCGCAAGCGATTCGGGCGCGCGGTCTCCATCCTGGCGAGCTACACCATGCGCCCGCAGCTCGCCATGGCCGCGCTCTTGCTGCTCATGATCGGCTCCAGCCTGCTGCTCGTGAAGACGCGCCCCGGCGCGCGCGAGTCGGTTCAGGTCACCGAGCGCGGAGTCCCGGAGAGCGAACGTGAACCGGTCGCCATCGTCCCGCTGCCGCGCACGGACGGCGAAGACTCGCACGGGGCACCTCTCGAGGAGAAGCGCGCGCGCCGCGAGCGAGGGAGCGCCGCGAGCGAGGAGGCGCGCGAGCCCGAGGCGGAGGACCGCCAACCCTCGGCCAGCGCGGGGGCCGCGCGTGACACCATCGAACCATCGGCGAGCCCCGACGGGGCCGAGGACGCAGGGCCGGGAGCCTACGAGGCGGCGATGGCCGCCTATCGGACCGGTCGTTACGCGGAGGCCACCCGGAGCTTCGACGCGATCGCGGCGGCCGGAGGCTCGGAAGCGGGCTCCGCGGCGCTCTACGCCGCGCGCTCGCTCCGCAACAGCGCGGGCTGCGGGGCCGCCGCGGCGCGCTTCGATGACGTCGGCTCGCGCTACCGAGGGAGCGCCATCGGTGACGAGGCGACCTGGCTCGCAGCCGACTGCTATCGCACGCTCGGTCAGCTCGAGCGCGCGCGCCGCAACTACCAGCTCCTGCTCGCTAACGGGAGCTACACCGACCGAGCGCGACGAGCCCTCGACACGCTGGACGGCCGCAGCGACGACGCCACGGCCGCGCGCGCGAGCGAGCGTCCTCGGCCCGCCGCGGCCGCCGCGGCCGCCGCAAAGCCGGCGCCGGCGGGGCCCGCCGCGCCGGCGCCAACGGGCTCGGCCGACTGACTTCGAGCCCGCGGCGCGAATCGGTTCGCCGAAGGCCGGCTCAGTTGGTCCCGTCGCGGACGTACGCGATGGTGTGGATCGCCTCGACCAGCCGCTCGCGGTCCTCCAGCGAGAGCCCGACGAAGCGGATCCCCATCCCTGGGTTGAGGTTCTCGGCCATCGGTCGCACCGGGTTCAGCCACTGAACGACGCCTGGCACCACGAACGGCTCCTGCGAGCCAGGCGGCGCGAAGCGCAACGTCATGTGCGTGCCGACCGGGAGCGGCTCGTTCGTCTGCACGAAGATGCCGAGCGCGGAGATGTTGGTGATGCTCGCGTAGAGGAACGTCTGCTCGGTGGTGCAGTCCACCGACCACACCACCTCGACGCGCTCGACGGTGCGCCGGTTCTTGCCCTCTGGGCCGTGGCTCCCCGGGGGTTCGCTCACCCAGCGGCCTTAGCCCCGTTCCGAGCGCGTGTCACGCCTCGACGCCCGAGCGCGCGTGATTGGTGCCCGAGCGCGGTGCTCACGACGCGCACCGTGCTCGCCACGCGCGGATTCGCGCCGGGACGACCCCCAGAACGACCGACTACTCGACGCGGATCGGCCCGCCGTCCAGCCGATTCTCGCTCTGGGCGCCACGCTTCACCTCCAGGCGGCGGTCCCCGATGAAGAGGCCGAAGAACACTTGATACTTGCCGGGGGTGAAGTTCGGTTCGAGCGCGATCTCGTGTGAATCCACGATGAAGTCGCCCACGCGCCATAGGTTCAAGGGGTACTTGCCACCGAGCGTCTTGTGGTCGCCGTTGTAGCGACGTTGGAACCCGTCGATGTGGATGAACGTCTCCCAGTTACCCGCGATCGGCGCCACCACTCGGTAGTAGATCTTGAAGCGATAGGTGCGGAGCGGGACGATCCCGTCGACGGGCTGGTCGCGGAGATCGGTCACCGACCAGCCGAGGCAGTCGAGCTGGCCGCCGAGGTTGCCGTCGAGGGGGTGCGCGGGGCGCGGCGGCTCGCTCAGGATGGCGTCCCGAAACGGGTTCTCGTTCTTCTCGCCCGCGCGGAGCTCGTTGCTGACGAGCAGGATCTCACTCGAGCGGGCGTCGAGCACCGGGAGGTTCTGCGCCGGTCGCGTCTGGCCGCGATAGAGCGAGTTCATCTGAGGCAAGTCGCCCGAGCGGAGCGCGAGCCAACGGCGCTCGCGAGACGCGGTGAGCCAGCCGAACGCGGCGGTGACCTCCGGGAAGGTCGGGACCTCTCCGCCGGTGTAGTAGCGCGCGCTCCCGGTACTGACGCCCACCAGACCGAGCGCCTCACCTTTCTCTGCGTGGGCCTCGTAGGAGTCGAAGACCTCCTTCGGGGAGATCTGACGCGCGAGCCGGGGATAATAGCCGAGACTCAAGACCGCTCCGCAGGCGACCACCGCGGTCGTCGAGCCCACCGCGCGCGTCGTCGGCAGGCGCGCGTAGAGCCATCGCACGGCGTCGCGGGACGCCATGAGCCCGGCCGGCGCGAGGTACACGGCGATCGGGAGGACCGCCCACGCCGCGTAGAGCGCCAGATACTCCTGCTCGCCGATACCGCTGAACTGCTTCAAGTGGAGGCGCGTACGCGACAGGTAGGCGAGCGCCGCGAGGGCCACCAGCGCGGCCTCTCCGACCAGCAGCACGAACGCGAGGTTCCCGTTCCAGAGGGTGCGGATGAGACGCGGCCAGCGCAGGTACTCGGCCTTGTCGAAGACGCGCGGCGCGGGCTCTTGCCGCTCCATGAACGAGAAGAAGAACCCAACGATGAGCAGCAGCGTGGCGACGCGGATGAACGCCATGCCGGGCTCGCGGAAGCTGTCCGGGAAGGTGGCGTCGCCGGCCGCGAAGGCGCTGAGCGCCTTGACCGGATACTCGCGAAAATCTTCGTAGAAGAGCACCGCGAAGGCGGCGACGCCCATCGCGACGGTCCGCGAGCCGGGCGCGCCGCGCTCGAAATCCCGGAGCGCGATCGCGGCGAGACCGGCGAGCGCGAACACCGGACCGTACGGCAGGTGGCCGGTCGCCGGAGCGAGGGCGCCGTAGACGCCGAAGCCGGTCACGGCGACCAGCAGCAGCACTGCGCGCAGCGCCACCTCGCGCTCTCGCGCCGGGCCCTCGATGCCCACCGGGCCGCGGAGCACGCGACCGAGCGCGAAGGGCAAGACCGCGCTCCACGGAAATAGCCCGTGACCGAGATACTGGATGACAAAATCGAAGGTCGGGCGCTGGCGGGGCGGGTCGACCGCCACCCCGAGCGTCATGAGCGCTCGAGCGGGCTGCGCGGCGGCGTGCGTGAGCGCGTTCACCCCCAGCCCGAGCGCGATCGCGCCGGTGAGGAGCGCGAAGCCACCGATGGCGGCGCCAAAGCGGTCGCCCGCGCGGCGCTCGCCACCGACGGCGAGGACCAGCCACGCGGCGCCGACCCCGAGCGCCGGGAGCGCGACGCCGATGAGCACCCCGCGCGAGCCGAACCCCGACGCCATCCCTGCCACGCCGAGCAACAGCCACGCCGGGCGCCAGCGCGCCCCGCGGTCGAAAGCGGCGAGCGCGAGGCCGGCTACGGCGATGGCGAGCGAGGCCATCGTGACGATGTCGCCCAGGATGGTGCGCGCGTGCAGGAAGTAGAGCGGCATGGTCGCGAGCGCGAGCACGGAGAACGCGGCCGCCGCACGGTCGGCGAGGCGAGCGATCAGCGTCCACGTCGCCAGCACCCCGAGCATACCCCAGAGCGCTAGCGGGAGCCGACCCGCCCAGTCGTGCAGGCCGAACAGCTTGAACCCGAGCGCCACCGAGGTGAACGGGAGCTGGCCGCGCGCGAGCTCGCCGAGCGTCGGGATCGCGTTGTTGGCGCCGTCGAGCACCAGGTCCCGTGCGCCGAGCAGGTTCACCGCGATCCGCCGGGCAAGATCCGCCACGCGGAGCTCGGGCGGATCCCAGATCCCGCTCGCGGAGAGGGGCCCGAACAAGCTCGCCAGCGTGACCAGCGCCGCGAGACCGGTGAGCCACGGGCGGCGAGCGGCCGCGCGCGGGGCGTCGCCCCGGGATTCCTCCATCGCCGCGGGCTCATCCGCGCGCCCCGCCTCCCCTGCCGGCTCAGCCGGGACCGCCTCCACGTCGTCGCCCTCCGGGCGCGCCTCTTCATCGACCATGGGCTTCTTCCGAGGGGCGGGACCTTAGCAGATTCCCGATCCGCCGGGCGCTCGGGCCCGGGCCCGAGCGAAATGCGTCCCCCTCGCCGCGCGGCTGCGCTACGCCTCCGTCGAAATGCGCTTCGGTACGGCGACTCTGCTCGGCCGCTCCAACGTCGGGAAATCGACCTTTCTGAACGCCGCGCTCGGCGAGGCGCTGGCGATCGTGTCTCGACGCGCCCAGACCACCCGCGATCCTCTGCTCGGCGTGGTTCATCGCGACGGCGCGCAGATCGCCTTCATCGACACCCCGGGGCTGCACCGCCCCCACTCCGAGCTCGGTCGCCGCATGAACGCCGCCGCACTCGAGGCCGCGCGGCGCGCGGAGGTGATCTTGTTCATGACCGACGTGGCCCACGTCGCGCACCCTCCGCGGCGCGACGCGGCGCTCGGCGCGGTGCCCCCCGCGGCGAGCCTGGTGCACCCGGAGGACGCCGCGCTCCTCGCGCTCATCCCGCCCCTGACGCCCTGCCTCCTCGTGGTGAACAAGGTCGACGTGCTCCGCGACAAGGCCAAGCTCCTACCGCTCCTCGACGGGTACGCGAAGCTCCGCGAGTTCACCGAGATCGTGCCCATCTCGGCGAGACGGCCGGACGACGTCGAGCGCGTGCTCACGCTCGCTGCCGCGCACTTGCCCGAGGGCGCGGCGGGCTACGACGAGGACACGCTCACCGATCGACCGACCTCGTTCTTCGCGCGAGAGTACGTGCGCGAGGCGATCCTGCAGCAGCTGGGCCGCGAGGTGCCGCACGCGGCCGCGGTCGCCATCGACCGCATCGACGACTCTCCCAAGACGTTCGTCGTGAAGGCCACCATCCACGTCGACAAGCCCGGCCAGCGCACCATCCTGGTCGGCAAGGGCGGCGGACAGATCCGCGCGGTCGGCATCGCCGCACGCGAGCGTATCGAGGCGCTGGTCGGCAAGCCCGTCCACCTCGAGCTCTTCGTGCGGGTGAGCCCGCGCTGGCGCGACGTTCCGCGTCAGCTCGCCGAGCTCGGCTACAGCGCGCCCGAGTCACCCGGGCTCACCCAGCTCGTCGCAGACGCGCCGAAGCAGCGGACCCGCCGCCGGAGCTGACCGAATGCCTCCCCTCATCGCCATCGTCGGCCGGCCCAACGTGGGCAAGAGCACGCTCTTCAATCGCCTCGCCGGCAAGGGTCTCGCCATCGTGCATGACGCGCCCGGCGTCACGCGCGACCGGCACTACGCCGACACCCACCTCTTCGGGAGAGATCTGGTGCTGGTCGACACGGGCGGCTTCGATCCGGACTCGGACGACCCGATGCAGCAGGGCATCGCGCGACAGGTCGAGCTCGCGATCCGCGAGGCCGACGTGGTGCTCTGCGTGCTCGACGCCACCCTCGCCCCGACCGCGGCGGACCGCGAGACGGTCGGGCTGCTGCGCCGGAGCGAGAAGCCGGTGGTCTACGTCGCCAACAAGGCGGACAACCCGCGCGCCGAGCTCGAGTCGAACGAGCTCTACGCCCTGGGCGTCGAGCGCGTGGTGCCCATCTCGGCGCTCCACGGCCGCGGCCTCGCCGAGCTCGAAGCGGCGCTCGCGAAGGTGGTCCCGCCGGAAGAGGCCATCGAGCCGCCGAGCGACGACGCGCCGCCGCGCGTCGCGCTGGTCGGTCGTCCGAACGCCGGCAAGTCGTCGCTCTTCAACTGGCTCGCCGGGAGCGCCCGCTCGCTGGTCGATCACCGCCCCGGCACCACTCGCGACGCCATCGACCAACGCGTCGAGCACGGTGGCCACGCCTTCACCATCGTCGATACCGCGGGGATCCGGCGAAAGTCGCGGGTGGACCGCGGCGTCGAGGCGGAGAGCGTGATGCGCTCGATCAAGGCCGTCGGCCGCGCCGACGTGGTCATCCTCATGTGCGACGCCGCCGAGGGCGTCGCCGAGCAGGACGCGCGGCTGCTCACGCTGTGCGCCGAGCGCGGACGCGCCATCGTGGTCGGGCTGAACAAGGTCGACCTACTCCGAACCCGCAAGGAGCGCGACGCCGCCGAGGAGCGGGCCCGGGACGAGCTCCGCTTCGCGCGCTGGGCGCCCATCGTGCGAACCAGCGCGAAGACCGGCGAAGGCATCGACGACCTGATGCAGACCGCGTGGCGCGCCGCGGAGGAGTATCGCCGTCGCGTCCCGACCGGAGAGCTGAACCGCTTCTTCGAGCAGGTGCTCTCGACCCACCCGCCCCCGACCCATGGCGGCCGCGCGCCGCGCATCTATTACGTCACCCAAGCCGAGACCTCACCGCCCGTGTTCGTCGCCATGAGCAACGCGCCCGAGTCCATCAAGGACAGCTACAAGCGCTTCGTGGTCGGGCAGCTCCGCAAGGCCTTCGGCTTCGAATCGGTGCCGGTCATGGTGCGCTACCGCCGGAAGAGCCGCCGAGAGCCCGGCTGACCCGCACGCTCAGCCGCTCGGGCAGAGCAGCGACGCGACGCCGCCGAGCGTCCCCAGATCGTGCACGTCGCTCGGCAACGCCGGGATGTCGATCCGGACGGGAGTGGGTTGGCCCGGCGCGGAACCGCGCAGCGCGGCGGCGAGCTCTCCGAGTCGCTCGGCGTCCGCCTCTGCCATCTCGAGCTCATCGGTCACCGCGCGCGAGAGCCGCGCGGCGCCGCTCTCCCCGAGGTCGACGTGGTGGCGCGCGAGCGACGCGGAGATCTCGGCAGAGGTCGGCGCGAAGCGCGGCTTGCGGTGCACGCGGTTGACCACGAAGGCGTCGCGGCGCATCCCTTGGGAGACGAGCCGCTCGGCGAAGAATAGGACCTCGCGGATCGCGAGCGGAGCCGGAGTCGTGACCAGCACATAGCCGAAGTCCGGGCCGCGGAACGCCTTGGACACCGCGGTCGCGCGCTCCTTGAAGCCTCCAAAGAGGTCATTTAGCTCGGTGATGAACTCCGCCATCTGCTCGAGGAACCCGCCGCCGGTGAGGCGCCCGATCCCCTTCAGCACCACCGCGACGCTCTTCGCGACGAGGTTCAGGCTGAACCGCCGGCTCGACTCGAAGGCTTGGATGAACCAGCGCATCGCGACGCTGTCGAGCGCCTGGATCAGCCGCTCGGGAGCGTCGAGGAAGTCGAGCGCGTTGCTGGTCGGCGGCGTGTCGAGGACGATGAGGTCGTAGCTCGAGTCCTCCTTCACGGCGAGGAGCTTCTCCATCGCCATGTACTCCTGGGTTCCGGCGAGGCTGGTCGAGACGTATTGATAGAGGCGATTGTCGAGGATGCGGTCGCGCGCCTCGGGGCTCGACGCATGACGGATGACGAGGTCGTCGAAGGTCCGCTTGGTGTCGAGCATCATCACGGTGAGGCTGCCCGAGACCTCGAGCCCCGCTTGGCGGAAGCGCTCCGGCTCCACGCGCTGGGCCTCGGCGGTCATGCGCTTCAGCCCGAGGCTGTTGGCGAGGCGGCGGGCCGGATCGATGGTGAGGCAGAGCACGTTCTTGCCGCGCCGGGCGGCGGCGAGCCCGATCGCGGCGCTCACCGTGGTCTTTCCCACGCCGCCGCTGCCGACGCAGAGGATGACGCGACGGGACTCGATGAGTGAAAGCAGCGACGCGGGAGACATCGATGGCAGCCGAAACGCCCGCCCGCATAGCACGGCGCGAGCCGCTCTCGGAGCCAATTCGCAGCCGTGGCTCCGGAGCGGTCACGCTCGCCGACAGCGAGCGTGCGTGACCGGCGCTTTGCGCGCTATAGAAGGCGCGCGATGCGCGGGATGGTCGATCTCCACTGTCACTGGGTCCCCGGCATCGACGACGGCGCCCGCTCCATCGACGAAGGGCTCGAGATGCTGCGCGCGCTTCACGCGCTCGGCTTCGACACGGTGGTGGCGACTCCCCACATGCGGCCCGGGATGTTCGACAATGAGCGACACGACCTGGTCGCCGCCTTCGAGCGCACTCGAGCCGACGTCGCGCGCGCCGAGGCGGTGCCCGAGGTCGCGCTGTCGAGCGAGCACTACTTCGACGACGTCGTCTTCGCTCGGCTGATGTCGGGTGAGGGGCTCCCCTACCCCGGTGACCACGCGGTCCTGCTCGAGTTCTACGAGCTCGGCTTCCCTGCGATGCTCGAGCATCGACTGCTCGACTTGCGGCGCCGCGGACTCCTACCGGTCATCGCGCACCCGGAGCGATATCAGGTGGTTTGGCGCGACCCCGGGGCGCTCGAGCGGCTCATCGACCAGGGCGCCACGGCGCTCCTCGACGCCGCTGCGTTCGCCGGGAAATACGGGCGCCGACCCCGCCGCGCGGCCGAGGAGCTCCTCGAGCGCGGCCTCTACCACGCCGCCTGCAGCGACGCGCACCGACCGAGCGACGTGGCGCAGGTCGCCGAGGGGCTGCGCTACATCGAGAAGCGCTATGGCCCGGAAGAGCTCGATTTCCTGTTTCGAACGGGACCGCGCGAGATGCTCGCAGGGCGAGCGCCTCGATGAGCGCACCGGCCCCCGCCCCGAACGAGGACACCGCGCCGCGCGAGCGCGGAAGCTGGCTCCGCCGCCGACGGGTCGAGCTCGTGGCGTCGCTCGCCATCGCCGGCGGTTTCGCCTGGCTCTTGCATGCAGGGGCGCTGCCGCTGGTCCCGCCGGCGAGCGCGTTCGCGCGCGTCCGCTGGTGGGCCGTCGCCGTGTACTTCGGGCTCTGGTGCGTGATCCACGTGGTGCGCGCCGGACGTTGGTGGCTCCTCATCGCGCCCGTACGACCGGTCCCACTCGGCCGGGTCACCCGGGTGGCGCTGATCGGCTTCGCCGCCATCGTGCTCCTACCGTTTCGCACCGGCGAGGTCGTCCGCCCGGTCCTCATCCGCCGCCGCGGCCACCTGTCCGCGTGGGTGGCGACCGGCACGGTCGCCGCCGAGCGCGTCATCGACGGGCTCTGCCTCAGCGTGCTGCTCTTCATCGCGCTTCGGCTCGCGCGACCGCTCGATCCGCTGCCCGACCGCATCGGAGAGCTCCCGGTGCCGGTCGCGGTCGTGCCCGGCGCCGCGTACACCGCGCTCGCGGTCTTCGCCGCGGCCTTCCTCGTGATGGCGCTCTTCTACTGGCGGCGAGCATGGGCTCGGCGCGTGTCCGAGCGCGTCGTCGGGCTCGTCTCCGAGCGGCTCGCGCGCTGGCTCGCCGATCGCGTCGAACAGGTGGCCGACGGGCTCGGCTTCCTGCCGCGGCTCCGATATGCCATCCCCTTCGTCGGGCTCACCCTCGCGTACTGGCTGTCGAACGCGGCCGCGACCTGGTTTCTAGCCTGGGCCTGCGGCTTCGACACCATGTCGTTCTGGCAGGCAGCGGCGTGCGTGGGGGTGCTCGCGCTCGGCATCCTCCTGCCGAACGCGCCGGGGTTCTTCGGCGCCTTCCAGATCTCGGTCTACGCAGGCTTCGCGATGTACTTCGAGCCCACGTTGGTCACCGGGCCCGGCGCGGCGTTCGTGTTCATCGTCTATCTGGTGCAGGTCGCGATCTCGCTCGGGTTCGGGGCCGCGGCCCTGCTCGTCGAGCGCGAGAGCGTCTCCGGCGCGCTCGCCGCTACCCGTTCGAGGCTCGCTCCGGGCGCTCCGGAGGGCGGCGCCGGCTGAGCGGGCCCCAATAACTTGCCCGGCCGCGCGCGCGCGCGCCACCTTCCCGCCATGCGACGGCTTCGAATCGCGCTCGCCGCCGGGGTGCTCGCCCTCGCCGCGGGGGCCCTCTTCGGCGCGCGCGCCGCCGAGGCGCGAGTCGAAGGAGACTCGCCCTATTCTCGCGCTCAAACTTTCAACGCGGCGCTCCGCTACGTCCGCGTGGACCTCGGCTACGAGGTCGTCGAGAAGGACGCCGACGCGGGTTACCTCCTCTTCAAGTACGCGCAGCCCGGGCGGAAGACGGCCACCGAAGGCGCATTCGAAATCGTCCAGGTGAAGGACACCGTGAAGGTGTACGTGCAGCTCCCGAAGATGCCCGAGTATCATGAGGTCGTGCTGCGCGATGGGCTCCTGAGAAAGCTCAGAGACGAGTACGGGGCGCCGCCCGCCAAGCGCCCCGCGACTCCCAAGCCCGCTCCGGCCCCGCCGTCTGACGCGGGGACCGACTGACCGCGAGCGACGGGGGCTCGCCCTGCGGGGGCGCGATCCGGTAAATTCGTTGCAGCTCGCTCGGGTCCGGGTTGGCACGCTCCGATCGAGGCGATAGAGATGGGGCTCCCCTCCGAGATGACCCCCAAGGAGCGCGCCCTTCCCGAGGCCATCGGCCGATATCGTGTCGTGCGCCGGCTCGGGCAGGGCGCGATGGGCCGCGTCCTGCTCGCCCATGATCCCGTCCTCGACCGCGACGTCGCGGTGAAGCTGCTCCGTGACGACCTCGCGATCCCTCCTGAGCAACGCCAGGCGCTCATCGACCGGATGCGGCACGAGGCGCGCGCCGCGGCGCGCGTGAGCCATCCGAACCTGGTCGCGCTCCACGACATGGGCGAGGACGGGGAGCTCGGGCTGTTCTTGGTGTTCGAGTACGTCGAGGGGCCAACCCTGAAGGAGCGCCTCCTCGGCGGCCACCTGGGCGCGGAGCTCGCCGCGCGGTTCGCCCGAGAGATTGGCGGCGCGCTCACCACCGCCCACGGGGCGGGGGTGCTCCACCGCGACATCAAGCCCGAGAACGTGATCCTCGCGAGCACCGGGGCAAAAATCGCTGACTTTGGCATCGCGCGCGTCCCGGACTCCACGCTCACCCGCGACGGCGGGCTGCTCGGCACGCCGGCGTATAGCGCCCCCGAGTCCGTCACCGGCGGCAATTTCTCGCCCCTCAGCGACCAGTTCTCGATGGCCGCGACGCTCTGGGAGGCGCTCTCCGGCCGGCGCGCCTTCCCCGGTGACGACGCGATCGCGGTCGCCACGCGGGTCACTACCGACGAGCCACCACGCATCGCCGCGCTCTGCGGCCTGGACGAACACGTGGACACGGTGTTTGCGCGCGCGCTCTCGAAGAACCCGCGCGCGCGTTTCGCGAGCTGCGAGGAGTTTGGCCGTGCGCTCGCAGAGGCGCTCGAGGTAGCGCCTCGCGCCAGGCTCCCGACCCTGCCCGACCAGCGCCGCGAGGAGCGCGAGTCCGAGCTGCGCCACGGGGGCGAGCGTCGCGGGCTCGGCTTCGCCATCGTCGGCGCGGGGGTCGGTGCGCTGCTCGTGTTCGCAGGGCTCCGGCTTCAGGAGCGCCTGGAGCGACTCGACGCCCAGGCCCCGAGCGAGAGCGAGACCTCGTCATCCGGCTCGAGCGCCCCGCACCCCTCCCGCGCCGCTCCCCCGCCACCGCGCCGACCGCGCCACGTTTCAGCAGCGCCGCCGACGAGTGGCCGGGGGAGCGACGACGGCGAACCCGACGGGTCGAGCGATGCGGGCGCAGCTTCCGAAGCGGGCGCGGAGGCCTCCGCCGGTTCGCTGCTTCCATCTCGGGCAGAGAACGAAAGCGACGCTGGAATTCTGCGCTGACCGAGCGAACCGAGCGGCTAGGACGGGCGACTCGCTCGCTTGACCACGCGCTCGCGTGAAAGTAGACGGTGGGCCTCATACGATGCACGCCGCCGCGCGCCTCGCGCTCGCGGCGCTCGCGAGCAGACGTGCGAAGACCCGAAATGAAGCTCCAGTCACTCTTCTCGTCGGTCGCGAGCCCCGCGGCGGTTCACGCTGCGCGCGGCTGGAGCGAGGCTGACGAGGGGTCTGACGCGAGCCTCGGCTCGACCTCCGGCAGCACGGGTGGTGACCCGTGACGGGACGCTCTTTCCACGAGCTCATGACGGGAGCTCCAGCGGGTGTCGGAGACGCTCCGCCGCCCGTCACTATCCACCGAGCGGCTCCGCGCCCCGACCGCGCGAGCCGTCATTCCTCTAAACGCGCGGCTCGACGTCGGGATCAATCAGAGGAGTAGGGTTCATGACCAATCGTCTTGGAGTGGGTTCTCTGTTCGTCGTCGCGGCGCTCGCGACTGCGTCGTTCATCGCCGCTTGCGCGTCCACCAGCGGTAACAAGGGCGGCAATGGGGCGACGCTCGGCACCCCGGGCTGCACGATCAACGCGGACTGCAGCCAGTGCGGCACCTGCAACGATCAGTGCCAGTGCGCGGGCGGGGACGCGACCCAGTGCGCCACCTACTGCGCGTCGCAGTCGGGCACCGGAGGGTCGAATGCGGGCAGCTGCACGCAGGCGCCGAACTGTACCGGCTGCGCCACCTGCTATGAGCAGTGCACCTGCCAGGGCGGCGACGCGAGCACCTGCGCGACCCAGTGCGGCGCCTCGGGCACCGGCGGCGCGCCGGGCACCGGCGGCGCGCCGGGCACCGGCGGCGCGAGCGGCGGCACCTGCACCAACCCGCTCGCGGGTCAGCCGTGCTCCGCGGTCGGCACCGGCAAGGAAACGTGCGACCAGTGCATACATTCGAGCTGTTGCACCCAGATCGATGCGTGTCTCGGCTCGACCGAGTGCGGCGGTCTGTTCGCTTGCGTCAACCAGAACTGCGCCTCGATCACCGATCAGGATCAGTTCAACACCTGCGTGCAGCAGAACTGCGGCCAGTGCGTGACCGCGCAGGCCACCGTGGACGCCTACAACGCCATCGGACAGTGCGTGCAGGGGACCTGCGGCACGCAGTGCCAGTGACGGATCGGTAGTCTCACGACCCGTTCGACCACGCGAGGCTCCTCGAACCGCGCCGCCACCTTCACGGGCGGCGCGGCGCTCGCGGTGCTCCTCGCGGTGGTCCCGGGAGTCGAGGCGCGGGCGGGTGGCCCGCCCGCGCGCTTCGACTCCTGGCAGCCGGCACCCGCGCCCCTCGAGCGCGCGCTCACCGGAGGGCTCGTCTACCTTCGCGCGCCAGGCTCGGAGATGGTTCGCGTGCCGGCCTCGCGCTTCGTCATGGGCTCGACGCCCCTCGAGGTGCTGGGAGCGGTGCTCGACTGCACGCGCGAGCCGCTCGGCGATCACCTGCGCTGTAGTCAGTTGCTCTTCTCCGATGAAATGTCGGCCCACCCGGTTCTCCTGTCGGCGTACTGGCTCGACCGGACCGAGGTCACCGTCCGCGACTACGCTCGCTGCGTGAAGCTCGGGCGTTGCCGCGCGATCGACTACGCAGCAGGCAAGCTGAGGTTCGCGCGCGAAGACTACCCGGTCACCTTCGTGAGCTGGGACGACGCCCGGGCGTACTGCCGCTTCCGCGGCGCCCGACTGCCGACCGAGGCGGAGTGGGAGCGCGCCGCGCGCGGCGTCGAGGGACGGCGTTTTCCATGGGGAAACATCTACAACTCCCGCGTCTCGAACCATGGCAGGCTCGGCTGGGCTCCGACCGACCTGCGCGACGGCTTCGCGGAGCTCGCGCCGGTGGGCTCCTTCCCGGCCGGAAAGACGCCGGAGGGCTTCCTCGATCTCGCGGGTAACGTGGCCGAGTGGGTCGAGGACCGCTACGCGAGCCCCTACCCGCCCGAGCCAGCGACCGATCCGGGCGGCCCGAGCGCCGCGACCGGCGGCGGCGGAGAGCGGGTGGTGCGCGGAGGCAGCTACGAGAGCGGGGTACCGTGGCTCCGTGGAGCCGCGCGCGGCGCCGTCGATCCGAGCCTCCGGCGCCCGACCATCGGCTTCCGCTGCGCGCGCTCCGCGTCGCGCCGGTCGCCGGCCGCGCCGTGAAGACCCCTCCCGCTCACCCGCATGGCCAAAGCTCCGCTCTCGCTGCCCGTCCACGGTGTCACGCGCTTCGTGCTCGCGCGACCGCACTATCCGGAGAACGTGGGCGCGGCGGCGCGGGCTCTGAAGACCATGGGGTTCGGGCGACTCGTGCTCGTGCGGCCCGGGCGGCTCGCGCACCCGTCGCACGAGATGGCGCTCAAGATGGCGGTAAAATCGCGAGACGTGCTCGAGGCCGCGCCGGTCTGCGACGACCTGGCCGAGGCGCTCGACGGCGTCGACCTGGCGTACGCGACGACCTCCCGCCGCGGCGTGTCGGGCGTGCTCAGCCCCCGCGAGGTCGCCGTCTCCGCGATCGCGAGCGCGGAGCGCGGCCAGGAGCTCGCGTTCGTGTTCGGTAACGAGAAGACCGGGCTCTCCCAGGCCGAGCTCGCGCTCTGTCACGAGCGGCTCCGGGTGCCGATGGCCGCAGATCAGCCGAGCGTGAACCTCGCGCAAGCGGTGCAGGTCGTGGCCTACGAGCTCTTCGTCGCGGCGCTCTCCGCGCGCTCGGAGTATAAACGGCCGAGCCACCCGTGACCCCGATCGATCTCCGCTCCGACACCGTCACCCGGCCGACGCGCGCCATGCGGGAGGCGATGGCAAGCGCGGAGGTCGGCGACGACGTCTACGGCGAGGATCCCACCGTCCGGCAGCTCGAGGAGCGCGTCGCCGCGCTGCTCGGCATGGAGCGCGCGCTCTTCGTGTCGTCCGGGACCATGGGGAACCAGCTCGCCATCCTCCTACATACGCGACCGGGCGACGAGGTCATCGTCGGCGAGGGCGCGCACTCGGCCAATTTCGAGTCGGGCGCGGGCGCAGCGCTCGGCGGCGTCCAGTTCGCGGTGGCCGGGAGCGGGGGTCTGTTCGGCGCGGAAGCGCTCGAGGCGGCGATTCGGCCGGAGGCGTACTACCTGCCGCGGAGCCGCCTGGTGATGCTCGAGAACACCCACAACCGGGCCGGGGGGCGGATCTTCCCGCAGGTCCAGGTGCGCGAGGTCGCGGACGCCGCGCGCCGGCGCGGGCTCTTGCTCCACCTCGACGGCGCGCGGCTGTGGAACGCGGCCGCCGCGACCGGGCTCGAGCCGGCCGAGCTCGCCCGACCGTTCGACACGGTGAACGTGTGCTTCTCGAAGGGGCTCGGCGCGCCGGTCGGCTCGGCGCTCGCTGGGCCCGCGCCGCTCATCCTCGAAGCGCGCCGGCTACGCAAGATGCTGGGCGGCGGGATGCGCCAGGCGGGTATCCTCGCCGCCGGCGCGCTCCACGCGCTCACCCACCATCGTGAGCGGCTGACCGACGACCACCGCGCGGCCCGCGACTTCGCCAGCGTCGTCGCGAGCGCGGCCGGCGCGCGGGTCGACGAGGCGGCGGTCGAGACCAACATCGTGAACGTCGTGCTCGAGACCGCGAGCGCCAGCGCCGTCATCGAGGCGGCGCGCGAGCGCGGGGTCCTGGTGAGCTCGATTGCGCCCCGCGCGCTCCGCGCGGTGACCCACCTCGACGTCTCGCTCGACGAGGTCCGCGCGGGCGCCGAGCGGCTGGCCGACGCCATCCAGGCGGTGAGCGCGCGGTGAAGACGCTCGGGATCGCCATCGCCGTGTCGCTCGCGCTCGGCTGCGCGCCGACACTGCCGCGCGCGTACCTCGAGGCGCGCTCGGCGGCGGAGCGCTCTTACGTCGCCGGGCGCTACGACGAGGCGGCCGAGCGCTGGCTCGAGGCGGCGAAGGTCGCTGGCTCACCACGGGACCAGCGCGAGGCGACCTATCGCGCGGCCGCGAGCTACACCCGCGCGGGGCGGCACGAGCAGGCCGCCGGGCTCTACCGCCAGCTCATCCTGGACGCGCCGCGGAGCGACCGCGCCGCGCGCGCGGCCTTCGAGCTCGCGCTCGACGAGATCCGTCGCGGCTCGGCCGATGCGGGCTACGCGAAGCTGCAGGCGTTCGTCGAGCGCTATCCGACTTCCGGCCTCGCGAAGCCGGCCTTTCAGCGGCTCATGGCGTGGAAGATGGACTCGGGGGGCGCCTCGGCGGCGCTCGCGTGGCTGGACGGGTGGCTCCCCCGCCTCGACCGCACCGAAATGGCCGAGCAAGCGCACTACGCCTACGCGCGAGCCCTCGAAGCAGCGGGCAGGCTCGCCGACGCCAAGCGGCGCTTCGAGTACGTCGCGGAGCGATTCCCGTATCCGTCGGGAGCGCTCTGGGACGACTCGCTCTGGGAGCTCTCGCTCATCGACGAGCAGCTCGGAGACTACCGGGCCGCCATCGCGGTGCTCGAGCGGATGCTCGCCGAGCAGGAGCCGTCGGGGATGAACGGCTCGTACGAGCGACCGCGCTACGCCCCCGCCCGCTTTCGCATCGCGGTGCTCTACCGAGATCGCTTGAAAGACGCGGCGGCGGCCCGGCGCGCGTTCCACGCGGTATGGACGCACCATCCGACCAGCCTGCTTCGGGACGACGCGCTGTGGAACGAGGCGCTCCTCGCGCGCGAGGCGGGCGACGAAGCGGCCGCCTGCCGCGCGCTCGGGGAGCTCGCTCGCGGTCTGCCGGACTCGCGCTATGTGCCGTGCGCGAGCACGCTCTGCGCGTCGATGCCCGCACCGACGGCCGAGCGCCCCTGCCGAGACTACGTCGCTCGCGAGGCTCGGCAAGCGCTCGGGCTCGGCGGCGACGACGGCGAGCCTTGATCGGCGGACGACGACCGAGGTCCAGCCGCTCCGCGCTCAGTCGCCTTCTTCCTCTGCTTCGTCGTCGGCGTCGGCGTCGAGCTCATCGTCGTCCTCGTCGCTGTCCTCGCCGTCCTCGTCATCGTCTTCGTGGGCGTCGGAGCCCTCTTCGTCGGCCTCGCCCTTGACTTCGGTCTTGAGATCGATGCCGAGCTCGCCGAGCTGAGTCTCGAGGAGCTCGAGGAGCTCATCGACGTCGTCGCCGCTCCACTCGTCGATCACGTCGGTGAGAAACTCGTAGAAGTCGCCGTTGTCCAGGCGGCGCTCGATCTCCTCTACCTGCTCCTCCGTGAACGCCTCGAGGATGTCCTCGCCGAGCGATTCGGTGTCGCCCTCTTCGATCGCCTCCTCGGCGGACAATCGAACCTGCCGGACGGCGCGTCTGTCGAGGTAGATCTCCATCTGGCTCTTCTCTCCGTGAACCTCGCCCCGCGTTTAGACGATGGCTCGCGGGATAGTCAAGGCCGGTGACGACGATGGAGCCCGGGGGCTGCGCTGCCGAGCCCGTCGAGTCGACGCTCATCGGGGGTTCCGGGCCGCGCGGTGGCGCCGGGCGGTGGAGGACCGGCCGGCCGCGATGGCGGGCCGGGCGCCTCCGAGAACGGGCGATCCCGCCCCGATTGGTGTAGGCAAGAGCCGATGCGAGGGCGAACTCGAGGCCTCACCGCGGTAGCGGTCGCGGTCGCGGCGGCGACCTCGCCGAGAGCGGGCGCGGAACCCGTGCGGCCCCCGCCCACGAACTTCCACTACGCGCAGTATGGCGCCGCGCTGTCCACCGAGACCGTCCTCTCGGCCGGAGACGTCTGCCCAGCCGACGCTACGACGCCCTGCATCCTGGGTTCAGGGCTCGGGCCGGCCATCCGAGTCGGCTACCGTTCCCGGGGCCCGTGGTATGCAGGCGGCGCCTACGAGTTCTCGCGCCAGGACTCGTCCAACCTGCTCCGGCTGGGGATCCTGCAGCAACTTCGAGGCGAATTTCGCTACTATTTCGACACCGGGAACCGGACCACACCGTACCTGACCGGAGGGCTCGGGGCCGCCTTCTACGGCAACGAGTGGGGCACGGACACGGGCGGGGTCGTGAGCTTCCTCGGCGCCGGCGTCGAGTATCAGCTCACTCGAACCGCCGTGGTCGGGGCCGGCGTCGCCTACCGCGCCCTCCTGCTCCGCGGCTGGACCGACGACGCGCACCAGCGCCGCGCGGACCGATTCCTCGGGTTCGGGCTCGCCCAACTCATGGCCCTCGAGGTCATCGTCGAGGTTCGCGACCCGCTGCCGCGGTGGTAGGAGGATCCCGCTTGACTCGGCTGGTAGGAGAGGGTTCCCCTGCTCGTGTGAGGTGCAGCCGCTGCGGGCGGGACAACCCGGACCAGCTCAGGTTCTGCCAAGACTGCGGGAACCGACTCGCAGCGCCGGTCGAGCCGACGCCGCCGCGTGGCGTGCCGGCGGTGCCCCCGCAACTCTTTGATCCGAGCGCCGTGCGCTCGCGACCGGCCGCGCCGAGCTTCGACTTCTCCCCGCGCGCTGCTCCGACTCGCCCCTCCGGAGTGCTCTGCGCGCGTTGCCGCACCGTCAACCTGTCGGGCAGCCGCTTCTGCGCGGAGTGCGGAGTACCGCTGAACCCGGCGCCCGCCGAGGCGACCGCGCCCGCGCCTCCCGCGCCGCGGGAGGCGCAGCCCGTGCACGTGGTGGGCGCTCGGGTGGTGGAGGTCACCGGTCCGCCCGCCTCCCCGGAGCCGCGCGTCGTGTGCGCCCGGTGCCGCGGAACCAACGTCGGGCCCATGAGCTTCTGCCAATTCTGCGGGGCGCGGCTCGATCCGGCGACCGCGGGCGCGCCGCCGGCCGCGCCGGCCCAGCCCCACCCGGCGGCGTCACGCCCAGCCGTGAGCGTCGAGGCGCCCCCCTCGACGGCTCCTGCTCCGCGGTCCCAGCCGCCGCGTCCGTCGGCCTCCGCCCGACAGCCGGCGACGGTGGCCCAGTACGTCGGCGCGCCGCCGGTCTCGCCGGCGCGCCTCGTCGTCATCGCCCAGGACGGCACCGCCGGCAATACCTACGAGCTTAGCGCGGACCAGACCGACATCGGCCGGGAGGAGGGAGAAATCCTGCTGCCGAACGACCCGTACGTGTCCCCCCGGCACGCCCGAGTCGTCCGGCGGGGCAGCCGCTTCTTCGTCCGCGACCTCGAGTCGGTAAATGGCATCTACGTGAGATTGCGGCGACCGGAGCCGCTCCACCACGCCGACTTGGTATTGGTCGGCCTCGAGGTGTTAAGGTTCGAGGCCGTGAGCGACACGGAGAAGGGGCTCGGCCCGGCGACCGAGCGAGGCACGCTGGTCTTTGGGTCGCCGGCCTCGCCCTGGCACGCCCGCTTGTGTCGGCGAACGGTGGAGGGGACGATTCGGGACGTCTTCTACCTCTCGGAAAAAGAAACCGTGATCGGTCGCGAATCAGGCAATATCGTCTTCACCACGGACCCTTTCATGAGTCGGCGTCACGCCAGCATCTCCCAAGAAGGCGAAGGAAAGTACACCCTCCGCGACCTCGGTTCCTCGAACGGCACCTACCTGGCGATCCGTGCAGAGGTCGAGATCGAGCCGGGGGACCACCTGCGGATCGGCCAGCACTTGTTCCGGCTCGACCTCGCGCGGAGCGGATGGGCCCCGGCATGAGCGGCGCTCGGCACCGGGGAGAGGTTCGGATCAGCCTCTTCGGCCGCACCGACGTCGGCCAGATCCGCGAGCACAATGAGGACAATTTCCTCATCGCGGATCTAACCCGGCGGAGCCGGAGCCTCATGGAGGCCGATCGCCACCAGACGGTCGGCGAGCGCGGAACCGTGATGGGGGTGTGCGACGGGATGGGCGGCGCCGCGGCCGGCGAGGTCGCGAGCCAGCTCGCGGTCGACATCATCTACGAGAAGCTCAGCCAGGGCGATCCGCCCGAAGCCGAGGACGAGCTCGCCCGGCGACTGGTGCGCGCGGTCGAAGAGGCCGGGATACGGATCTTCACCGAGGCCCGCGCGGACCGCTCACGGCGCGGCATGGGCACGACCTCGACCATCACCGCGCTGCTCGGCCCTCGCCTCTTCCTGGCTCAAGTCGGCGACAGCCGCGCATACCTGCTCCGCGGCGGCGTGCTGACCCAGGTGACCCGCGACCAGTCGCTGGTAACGCAGCTCATCGAGGCGGGACAGCTCACCGAGGAAGAAGCAGAGACCTTCGAGCACAACAACATCATCCTGCAGGCGCTCGGCACCGCGGAGACCGTGCAGGTGGATCTCACCTACATCGATCTCTGCCAGAACGACCTGCTGATGATCTGCTCCGATGGTCTGTCGGGGATGATCCGATCGCACGAGATCCGCGAGGTCTTGCTCGCGAACCCGGAGCCCATCGACGCCTGCAAGGTGCTCACGGAACGCGCGAACCTCGCCGGAGGACACGACAACATCACGGTGATCGTGGCGCGCTTCGACGGCGACGGAGTTCCTCCGCTCAGCGAGCACCACGAGCCTGCCCGCTACCAGAAGTACGCGCTGCCGGAGCTCGAGCAGGCCGAGGCGCGTGCCGCCGAGCCCGCTCCCCCATCGGAGCCCGCGCCGATCAGAGAGAGCGAGGAGGTGCAGCGCGAGTCCCGCCGCCTGCGAGTCGGGCACACGATGGTGGGAATCACCGCGCCCGCCGCGCAGGCGGCGCAACCCGCGCCGGCGGCAGCAACCCTTGCGCGCCCCTCGTCGTTTCCGCCGCCCGCTCCCTACCAGGCCGATGACGATCCGGTAGAGCTGCCGACCAGCGGCCTGCCTCCCTCGGTGGTCGGGCTGCTGATGCTGAGCGCCCTCCTGCTCGTCGCCGTGACCGGCTACTGGGTGCTCGCCAAGCACTGAGAGCCCGCTCGTCATGCGACACGCGCTCCGGCGGGTCCTCTGGGTCGTGCCGACGCTGCTCGCCACGTCCGTCCTGCTCTTCCTCACGCTCACCAGCGCCGCGGCGACCGCGCCCGGCGCGCGCTTGCCGCGCTTCTTCAACCCATCGCCGAACGACGTGCGGAGCCTCGCGACCCGGGCGACCGCTCACCTCGCCGCCGGTGACGCGGCCTCCGCCGACGCCGCGCGGGAGCTCGTCCGCCTGGGCGGCGCGGCGCTCCCGCACGTCCTCCCGCGACTCGACGCGATGTCGCCCGCGGGTCGCGCCCGCGTGGCGCAGGCGCTCACCCCGCTCGCCGAGCGGATGGGGGTGGCGAGCGCCGAAGAGCTCGCTTCGCCGGATGCCGCCGTGATGTTTTGGCTGCGTTTCTGGCGAGAGCGAGCCATCGACTTTCGCCCGCAGGTCGCGCAGCGCCTGATCGGACGCACCGCGACGCGAGCTTCTTCCCTGCGACGCGCCGATGTGCAGGGGCTCGACACGTTCGCGCTCCCCGACATCATGAAGACGCTCGGCGTCGCGCGCACAGCCGAAGACGTCGCGCGGATCTACCGCCTCACTCGGCTCGCCGCCCACATCACGGGCAACGAGTGGCGCGTCCCCGCCGACGCCACCCCTGCGGAGGCGAACCGCGTCGTCACCCGTTGGCGTCGCTGGTGGGGCGAGAACCAGGCAGCGTATGTCACCTTCGACGGGCCGGCGCGGCTCGGCGCGATGGTCACCGAGACTCGCTACGGGCACTGGGCGCGAGAGGCTGCCGGAGATCGCCTGGGAGTGCTCGGCGACGGCCGGCGTGTCCTCGACGTGCTCCGCGCGCAAGCGCCCGTGACGCTCTGGCTCTTCGCGGTCGGCCTGCTGGGTGGGTACCTGTGCGGCGCCGTGTGGGGAGCGCTCGGGGCGGCCTTCGCGGGGTCTCGGCTCGAGGCCGCGTCGTCGGTGCTGGCGGTTTCGCTCGTCGCGCTGCCCGTCTCCGTGCTCGCCCCGTGGCTCGGCCCCGCGGACGCCTCGCTCGGAGACCGCCTCGGCGCGGCGCTCCTCATGCTGCTCGGCTCGGCCGCGCTCGTATCGCGGCATCAGCGCGCCGCGGCGCGCTCGCTGGCGACCGGAGACGCGGCGCGCACGGAGCGTGCTTTCGGGGCATCGCGGACACGGGTCGCGCTCCGGGGACTCCGCGGCTCGTGCGCTGCGACCCTCTCGCTCGCAGCCGTCGACGCTCCCGTGATGGTGACGATGGCCTTCGTGGTCGAGCGAGGGTTCCACCTCGGGGGGCTCGGCGCGGTCACCGTCGAGGCGCTGCGAGCTCATGACATCGGGTGGCTGATGACGCTCGGACTGCTCGGGGTGGTCGGGGTGGCGCTCCTCCAGATCGCGACCGATCTGGCGCTCGCCGCGCTCGACCCTCGAGTTCGCGCGGGCGCGAGACGCGCGCGGGGAGCCTTCGACGGATGATCGCGGCCCTGGCTCGGCTCGGGGTGCTCACGCTCGCGCTGCTCGCACTGCTCACGCTGTTCGTCGGGGCCCTCGGCTGGAGCGACGTGCGCTCGACCGAGCGCGTCGAGCACCTGGTTCGCGACCCCGCGTCGGGCCCATCCGCGATTCGAGTCGACGGCTGGCCGGGCGGCCCGGCGCGGAACGCCGCCCGGTCTCCCGCTGGAAACGCGATGGCCAGCCACGAAGCGCTGCGGGAAACCCTGCGCGGGCTCCCCGGCGCGCTCGGCACGTCGGCTGCGGTGCTCGCGCTCAGCCTCCTCTTGGGGGTGCCGCTCGGCGTCGTGTCGGGCTACCTCTCCCCGCTCGCCGACGCGCTCCTCGCGCGGCTGGTCGAATTCCTCGGGGCGTGGCCCACGCTCGTCGTGGTGGGCGTAGCGTGGATGGCGCAGGACAGGCCCGACGCATTCTCGCTGATCGCGGCGCTCGCCGTGACGCGCGCGGTGCGCATCGCGCGGCTCACTCGCGGAGAGGTGCTGCGGGTCGGCGGCGAGGAGTTCGTGCTGGCCGCGCGCGCGCTCGGCGCCTCGCCGCGCGAGGTGCTGGTGAGGCACGTCTTGCCTCATGCGCTGACTCCGGCGCTCACCGCGGCGGCCTTCAGCGCGGCTGCCGTGGTCGGACTGGAGGCCGCCCTCGGCTACCTCGGCGTCGACTTGCCGGCGCCGCTGCCGTCGTGGGGCGCCCTCTTGGCCGCCGGCGGCGGCCCGGGCGTGGTCGTGTGGCCGGCGCTCGCCGCGCTCCTCACGACCGGGTCGGTCTACCTGGTCGCGCTGGGCCTCGACGACGCGCTCGCGCGAAGGCAGCGCTTGCGGCGAGCCCCGAGCGGACTATGAAGGCACCCATGGTCCTCGCGGTCACCGAGCAGAACTTCGAGAAGGAAATCCTCCGAAGCGAGCTTCCCGTGCTGGTCGAATTCGGGGCGGAGTGGTGCGGCCCGTGCAAGACGGTGGCACCCGAGCTCGCGGCGCTCGCGAGCGAGCTCGAGGGCAAGGCCAAGGTGGTGTCCATCGACATCGACCGGGCTCCGATGCTGGCGCGCGAGATGGGCGTGCAGTCGGTCCCGACCTTCGTGGTCTTCGATCGCGGGCAGCCCGTGAACGGGAAGGTCGGCGCCCTGCGAAAGGCGCAGCTCCGCGAGCTCATCGAGCCGCTCTTGCCGCGCGCCGCGGGCGCGCTGAAGCCGGAGGAGGTCGCCGCGCTCCAGAAGCGGGGCGCGGTGAGCCTGGTCGACACGCGCGAGCCGGCGGTGTTCCAGCGGGCGCACCTCGCCGGCGCCGTCAACATGCCGCTCGACGAGCTCGAGACGCGCCTGGCGGAGCTTCACATGCTGCCGTCGCCGCCGGTCGTCTACTGCCGTTCCGGTGACAAGACGAAGGAGCTCGCCGCCAAGCTCGCCGAGCAGGGCGTCCCGGTGGCGTTCCTCGATGGTGGCGTCCTCGGGTGGGAGGCGGCCGGCCTCACCCTCGAGCGGCCTGACTGAACGCCGCGAGCGCCTCGGAGAGCACCTCGCGGACCGGCACGCCCGCGTCCCGCGCGGCGCGCGCGCAGGCGTCGAACTCCGGTTTCATCTGGGGAGGGCCGTACGGGCCGCCGCTCACCTTGACCGGGATGACTCCGAAGCGCGTGCTGACGAGCTCCACCCGGCGAGGGCGCTCGAGGCGAGCGACGCCGTAGCGACGGACGCCGAGCGAGCTCGACTCCTCGAGCATCACCTCGGCGAGACGCTCCCCGGCGCCGAGCGGTCCGAGCGCCGAGATGACCAGCGCCGGCCGCCCCTTCTTCATGATCACCGGGCTCGCCCAGGCGTCGAGCGCCCCGGCGCCGAGGAGCGCCTCGATCACGT
Source organism: Polyangiaceae bacterium (assembly GCA_035063585.1). Taxonomy (GTDB): domain Bacteria; phylum Myxococcota_A; class Polyangia; order Polyangiales; family Polyangiaceae; genus JAPSGB01. The sequence goes on along the minus strand of JAPSGB010000008.1, from coordinate 139,393 downwards.
GCGCGGCGAGCTCGCCGGTCATGTCGTCGACGTTGGTCTCGACGATCTCGTGCGTCGGCTGCTCGCGCGGCTGCGCGTCGGGCGCGCGCCCGAGCACGACGCGCAGCGCGTTCGGGCGATCCGCGAGCCTACGCGTTCCAGCGCCCCAGCCGATGCGCTCCGGCGCGAACGCGGGCCACGCCGTGAAGCGGGTCGCGACGGTGGCGACGATGGCGGCGCCGGTCGGCGTGACCAGCTCGGCCTCGATTCCAGCGTCGACGGTCGGGAGCCCGCGGAGGCAAGCGACCGTCGCGGGAGCCGGCAGCGGCAAGATTCCATGACGACACTCCACCGTGCCGCGGCCCATGGGGAGCGGCGTCACCGCGACGTCCTCTGCGCCGAGGTGGGTGAAGCACGCCGCCGCGCCGACGATGTCGACGAGCGCGTCGACCGCGCCGACCTCGTGAAAATGCACTTCCTCGATGGCGATGCGGTGCACCTCACTCTCCGCTTCGGCGAGCGAGCGAAAGATCCGCCGCGCGAGAGCGCGGACCGCGTCGTCGAGCGGGGCGCCCGCGAGCATCCGGTCGATCTCGCCAAAGCTCCGCTCACCCTGCCCGCTCGCGCAGCGCACGTCGAAGCGCGTCGCGCCGATCGCGCCCGCAAAGGTCGCCTCGAGCTCGAGCTCGACGCCCTCGAGCGGCAGGGCTGCGACCGCGCGCCGCACCACCTCGAACGGCACGCCCAGATCGACCAGCGCGGCGATGGTCATGTCCCCGGCGATCCCGCTGAAGGTATCGAGGAAGAGCGTCGCGCCCCGCCCAGCCCCCCGCTCGAGCGCGGAGCGATGCGCCTCGGGCGCACGAGCCGCGCCGGCGTGGTGGCCGTGCTCGTGCGAGTGGTCGTGCTCGTGCGAGTGGCCGTGCTCGTGCGAGTGGCCGTGCTCGTGCGAGTGGCCGTGCTCGTGCGAGTGGCCGTGCTCGTGCGGGTGGCCGTGGCTCACGCTGCCCCCGAGGCGTGCTCGCGGGCGAACGCCATGCGCGCGACCGCCATCGCGGCGCCGAAACCGTTGTCGATGTTCACGACCGTGACCCCCGAGGCGCAGCCCGAGAGCATGCCGAAGAGCGCCGTGAGCCCGCCGAGCGAGGCGCCGTAGCCGATCGAGGTCGGCACCGCGATGACCGGACAGCCGAGCAGGCCACCGACCACGCTCGCGAGCGCCCCCTCCATGCCAGCTACCACGATGACCGCGGCCGCGGTCGAGAGGAGGTCGAGCTCGCCGACCAGCCGGTGAATCCCCGCCACGCCGACGTCATAGACGCGCTCGGCCGCGATGCCGCACAGGCGGAGCGTCTCGCAGGCCTCCTCGGCGACGGGGATGTCGCTCGTGCCCGCCGTCACGACGGGCACCGCGGCGATCGGACGCGGTCGCGGCGGGTGCTGCTCGAGCGTCACGACGCGCGCCAGCTCACGATACGTGAGCTCCGGATAGAGCTCTCGGAGCCGGGCCGCCTTCTCCGCCTCGACGCGGGTCACGAGGACGTTCTGCCCGGCGCGCGCGAGCTGCCCGGCGATTCCGGCGATCTGCTCCGGCGTCTTCGCCTCGCCGAGGATGACCTCGGGCATTCCCTGCCGGAGCGCGCGGTGGTGATCGACGCGCGCGTAGCCGAGATCGAAAAATGGCAGCTTACGCAGCTGGTCGAGCGCCGCGTCCACCGTCGCCCCGCCGGCCTTCACCGCTTCGAGGAGCTCCCGCAGCCGATCCGGGTCCATCGCGGGAGCATCTAGTCCACTCTGCCGGCTTTCGCCAGACCCGCGGCCGTGCTGAGGTAGGCTCGCGCCCGATGCCCGCTCCCGTCGCGCCCTTCATCGGCTTCTGCCTCGGCGTCGCGTTCGCGTGGGCGGCGGCAGGCGAGCTCGGGCGCGCTACCGGGTCCGGTGCAACGAGCCGCTCGCTGGTCGTCGTCAGCTGGTTCGGGTTGCTCGTGTTCGCGCCGGTCGCAGCGTACTTCATGGCGTTCAACCCCGACTGGTCGTTCGCCTATCTCATCGACACGCAGCGCCTGCCGGCAGCGGTCGATCTCGCGCTCGTGCTGGTCGACGCGGCGAGCGTGCCGGTCGGTTTCCTCGCCGCGGCTCGGGCCGCGAGCGTGCATCGGCTCGGCGGCGTCGTGCGGTTCGCCGCCGCGCCTGCGCTCGCGCCGGTGCTGTTCGTGGGCCTCTGCTTCCGGCGGCTCTCGGTCCAGGCGACCTTCGCCCAGTACCATGGCGACTTCGGGCAGCGCGCGGTGGCCGGCGGCTCGCTCGGCTACTCGCTCCTCTGGATGAGCGCGGTGCTCACGGCCGGCGTCTGGTGGACGACCCGCTCGCTCCGCCGGATTGGGCAAGGCTCGCGACGCAATTGACGAGCGGCGCCGGCCGCGACAGGTTCCCCGCATGAATGAGAGCGATGGCGACGCGCTCACCGAGCTCTGCGCCCAGGTGGTCGAGCGAGCGCGCGCGCGGGGCGCGGAGGTCGCCGAGGCGAGCGCGCGCGCGGGCTGGGAGCTCTCTACGCGAGTCCGCCTCGGTGAGCCGGAGCTGGTCGAGGAGGCCGGGCATCGCGGCGTCTCGCTCCGCGTGATCAAGGAGCAGCGCGTGGCGCTCACCTCGACGAGCGATCTCTCCCCCGAGGGGCTCGAGCGCTGCGTCGCGGACGCCCTCATGCTCGCCGAGCTGAGCCAGCCCGACGCCGCGGCGGGGCCCGCCGAGCCGAGCGCCCTCGCCCAGCCGCCCCACCCCGCGCTCGAGCTCTACGACCCCCGGACGGGCGCGATCGACGCCAGCGAAGCGCTCCGGCGAGCGCGCGACGCGGAGCGCGCCGCGCTCGACTTCGATCCGCGCATCACCCTGAGCGAGGGCGCCACCTTCTCCCGCAGCGAGTCGACCGGGGTGATGGTGCTCTCGAGCGGCTTCACGGCGCGGGTGACCGGGTCGTACGCGTCGCTGGTCGTCTCACCGGTCGTCGAGGACGAGGGCGGCAAGCGCCGGCGCGGCCATTACTGGACGGGCGCACGATACCTCGCAGATCTCGAGGATACGCTCGAGGTCGGTCGCGAGGCGGCGCGGCGCACGCTCGCCAAGCTCGGCGCGCGCAAGGTGCCGACCTGCGAGGCGCCGGTGGTCTTCGATCCCGACGTCGCGCGCTCCCTCATCGGCACCTTCGCTGGGTGCATCACCGGCGGCGCGGTCTGGCGAAAGTCGAGCTACCTCGTCGACCGCGTGGGGACCGTGGTCGCGAGCCCGCTCGTCACGCTGATCGACGACCCGCTGATCCCGCGCGCCCTCGGCTCCCGCGCCTTCGACGGCGAGGGGCTCCGATCGCGCCGGAACGTGGTGGTAAAGGACGGCGTGCTCGAGACGTTCCTCCTCGACTGCTACAGCGCGCGCAAGCTCGGCCTCGAGTCGACCGCGAGCGCGCATCGCTCGGGCGGGTCGATCTCGGCCGGCACCACCAACTTCACGATGCAAGCCGGGGCGATGAGCCGCGACGAGCTCATCGCGTCGACCGGACGCGGCCTCTACGTCACGGAGATGATGGGCTTCGGCTTCAACCCGCTCACCGGCGACTACTCGCGCGGCGCGGCTGGCTTCTGGATCGAGGACGGCCAGCTCGCCTTCCCCGTGAGCGAGATCACCGTCTCCTCGAGCCTCGATTCCATGTTGAAAGGAGTCGACGCGGTGGCCAGCGATCTCGAGCTCAAGACCTCGACCGCGGCGCCCACCTTCCGCGTCGCCTCGATGACCATCGCCGGTACCTGAGCGGCGGCGGGCAGCCGCGTCAGCGGAGGTCCTGGGTGGCCGATCCGTCGCGGCCGGCGACCGGGGAGCGGGCCGCGCGGGGCGCGGACCGCGCGGGGCCTACCGCGCCGAGCTCACTCGAGCGTGTTCGGCGCGCCCGGGGTGGCTCCCGCTTCCCCGCTCCGGCCGAACGCCAGCGCGTCGTCATCGAGCGAGCCCGGCTCGCGGCGCGCGATGCTGACGCCGGCCTTCGAGGCGCTCCGCGCAGGGAACCGCGAGCGGACGACCCCCGACGGCTCTCGCAACTCGAGCGCCTCGCCCGAGTTCGAGAGCCCGCTCTTGCCGAGCTCGCGCACCACGAGGAGCGGGACGTCGCCGGGCACGGGCACGTCCGCGCCGTCGTCCCGCACGAAGTCTTCGCGCACCACGAGCGCGTACGCGCCGGGCTCGAGCCGCAGCGCCGGCAAGATCGTCTCGCCGGCGCCGTCGCTGAGCGCCCAACCCTCGAGCTCGACGGCGAGACTGCCGTCGTTCACGAGCTCCACCCACTCCTGGGCAGGCTCGCGCCCGCTAGGGTTTGCGAGCACCTCGCTGATGACGACATGCGGGCGCGCCGGGAGGAAGGTGAGCTCGTCCGCGGCCCGCTCGAGGTTCCCCGCGCCGTCCGCCACCGTGACCGCGACCCGGGCGAGCTCGAGCGGCGCCCAGCCCCGCACCACGAACCGCGTACCACCGGGGACCGCGCGCAGCAGCGTGACGCGGCTGCTCACGAGGCACCAGAGCCGCGCGTCGCTCGGAGCGCGCACCACGATGCGATCGTCATCCACGCTCGCGCAGCCCGGGCCGAGGGGGCGCTCGCCTGCCTCGCAGGCCGCGCGAGTACCCTGCGGCGCGGGAGCGCCCCCGAGCGGCTCCGGCTCCAGCGCGGCGGCACCGACCCTGAGCGGCGGCGCGAGCGCGCCGTCCGACTCATCGAGCGCGCGAGCTACGTCCAGCGTGACACAGCGATCCTCGAGCAGCCCCGCATCGAGCGCTCCCGGCGTGAAGCGCGCCAGGACTCCGGCGGGCTCGAGCGTCACGCTCCCCCCCTCGCGCGGCGCATCGCCGGGCTCCCCGCAATAGACGGCGACCGCGCCGGCCGCTCCGGGCGGAGGCCAGAGCCGGGCGAGGACGGGCACGCCGTCCGCCACGACCTCGAAGGTGCCGAGCAGGCCGAGCCCCTCGCTGGCCACGCTGTAGCTCGCGCCGGGCGTCAACGCCGCGGTCGGTGCGACGACCGCGTATCCCGGAGCGCTCCAGGCGAGCACGGGCAGGCTCCGCGCGCGGAGGGTCGCCGGGAGGTCCCCTTTCTTGATCTTCCCGAGATGATAGCTCCCGAGCTCCCCCTCGAAGAGCAACGGCACCAGGCCCGCGTCGCCCGGCGCCGACACCCGCAGGCGGAGCACCGGCGGTGCCGCGCTCGCGTCCCCCGCGGGCTCGATCACGAGCGCCGCCGCCTCGGCGTCGGCTCCTGCATCCGCGGATTCGACGCGGTCCGGCAGGTCCGGGAGCGGGGCCTGGCAGCCCAACGCGATGGCGCCGAGCGCGAGCTCGAGCGCCCGGGCGGCGGCCATGCGACGAGCGCGACGAGCTCGCAGCGGCGAGCAGACAGGCGTCGGATGACCGGAGCGCATGCGGGCCGCATCGGGCGAGGCCCATGCCCGGTTGCGTCGTACGGCCCCGGTCGAGCGGTGCTACGGTCGGCGCGTGCTCTCCGACGACCTCAAGAAGCTCCGCGAAGAGCTCAAGTGCTCCACGCGCGAGCTCGCAGCAGCGCTCGACCTCGATCAGAAGACCGTGCTCGCCTGGGAGACGGGAGAGACGTTCCCGACCAAGCGACACGTGACGATGATGGAGGCGCTACGAAAGAAGGGCCCCGACGCCATCGTTCGGGCGCCGCGCGGCAAGGCCAAGAAGACCGGACTCCAGCTGCTCGACGAGCCCCGGCTGTGGGAGGTCGTCCGTAAGCTGCTCGAGCACCCCGAGCTCTTCGCTCAGGTCGCAAAGCTCGCCGAGAAGTACTCCGACCCGGCAAGCCCCGCGAAATAGTCGCCGAAGCCGCGCCAGACGCACGACGCGAGCTCAGTCGTCGTCGTCGTCGTCGTCGTCGTCGTCGTCGTCGTCATCGTCATCGTCATCGTCGTCGTCGTCGTCATCGTCATCGTCGTCGTCGTCGTCGTCGTCGGCGTCGTCGTCGGCGTCGTCATCGTCGTCGGCGTCGTCGTCGGCGTCGGCGTCGTCATCGTCGTCGGCGTCGCCCTCCTTCGCAGCGTCCTGATCGACGGCGTCGTCGCCGCCCGACGAGGCGACGAGGGGCTCGTCGGAGCGCACGGTCTCGGCGGAGAGCTCGACCTGGTCGTCCGGGTCGGGCTCGTCAGGGGCGCCGGCCGCGCCGGGCCAGCCATCGGCCTTGGGTGCATCGTCCGCGCGCGGCGAGTCGTCGAGCGCGCCGCGCGATACGGGGGCGTCATCGGCGACCGGGCCCTCGGGCGCCTCCTCGCCCGTCTCCTCCTCGAACGTCTGGCGGGACTCCTCGCTCAGCTCGGTGAACTCCTTCAAGGTCGGCAGCTCTCGGAGCGAGCGCAGGCTGAAGAGCTCGAGGAAGGCGGCCGTGGTGCCGTACAACATCGGGCGACCCGGCTCGTCCTTCTTGCCGATGATGCGCACGAGATCGCGCTCGAGCAGCCCCTTCAGCACCGGGCCGCAGTCGACGCCGCGGATGTCGTCGATCTCGGGGCGCGTGATCGGCTGGCGATAGGCGATGATCGCGAGCGTCTCGATTTGCGCGCGACTGAGCCGCACCGGCCGCTGCTCGAGGAAGCGGCGAACGTAGTCCGCATAGACGGCGCTGGTGCGGAACACGAGCCCCTCGGCGACCTCCACGATCCGGAGCCCCCGCGTCAGGAGATCGCGCTCGAGCTCCTCGAGCAGCTCGGCGGTTCGCTGCTTGTCGATCCGGGCGGCGCGGGCGAGCTCCTTCACGGTGAGCGGGCGATCGCTCACGTAGAGGAGCGCCTCGAGCAGCCCCTTCAAGAACGCGTGCGTGTCGGCGACCGCTTCGTCCGCCGAGGTGGGCTCGGTACCGTCCGGTCCGAGCGCGGCAGGCTCGTCGACCCCGGCGAGGCCGGCGGCCTCGGCCAAGAGCGCTCCGCCCTCGTTCGTCCAAGCGGCGAGCCGCGCCTCGAGCACCCCCGGCGCATCCGGCGCGGCCTCGGGCTCGGGAGCGCGCGGGGTCACGCCCGCGGCGGCCCGCGCGCGGGACTTGCCCGCCCCGGCGCGCGCACCGGAAGCGACACGGCGCGCCTGCGGCGCGGCCTGGTTCCGGCCGCGCTCGGCGGGGGCGGCCTTGGGCTCGGTCGACTTGCGCCCGCCGCGGGCTCGGTTGGTCTGCTGCTTCCTGCTCATCAGTCGTGCTCCGTGCCCGGCGCTTCCTCTTCCGCGGCGGGCTCGTCGTCGGTCGTCTCGCTTGGGTCGGCTCGGCGCGGCGCGCGCGCCACGGGCTCGGGCTCCGCCGCGGGCGCTCCCACGTCCTCGCTCGCCTGCGAGGCGAGCGAGCTCGCCTCGCCCTCGGTCACCGCGAGCTCGATGAAAATGGGAGCGAGCGGCACCTCCTGCCGGAGGCGCGTGATGCGAAGCCTCGTCATCTCGAGCAGCGCGAGGAAGGTGAGGATCAGGTCGCCGCGCGTGCGCGCCCCCTCGAAGAGCTCCTCGAACCGCACCACCTCTCGCCCGCGGAGCAGGTCGACCACCTCGTTGATGCGATCGGCGATCGAGAAGCGCTCGAAATCGATCTCGTGATCGACCGTGATCTTGGCGCGCGACAAAACGCCTTGAAAGGCGTCGAGCAGCGAGAAGAGGCTGATCGACGCGAGCGGCGCCGGTCCGTCGACGCTCGGCGCAGGGGCTCCACGCCCGAAGACGTCGCGCCCGAGCACGCTGCGATCGGCGAGATCGGCGGCTGCCTGCTTGTACTTCTGGTACTCGAGGAGTCGGCGGACGAGCTCGCCGCGAGGGTCGAGCTCGTCGAGGTCATCCGAGCCGTCCTGGTCGGCAGGCGGCGTCGGCAGGAGCATCTTCGACTTGATGTGCGCGAGCGTCGCCGCCATGACGAGATACTCGCTCGCGACGTCGATGTTCAGCTCCTGCATGAGCTTGATGTATTCGACGTATTTCTCCGTGACAAAACCGATGGGGATGTCGCGAATGTCGAGCTCGTGCTCCTGGATGAGGTGGAGCAGGAGGTCGAGCGGCCCCTCGAAGATCGGGAGCGCGACGCGGTAGCCGCCGCCCGCGCCGTCGGCGACCGGCGAAGCCTCGGGCTCGTCTTCGCTCACGAGAGCCCTCCGAACACGCGGATCCGAAAGAGCGCCTCGAGCCCGCCGGCGACGACCTGCATCGGGACCTCGAGGAGCACGTGCCGAAGCGTCCCCGAGTAGAGGATGGCCAGCAAGAGCAGGAACGAATACGGCGCGACCGCCTGCTGGAGGTCGTCGAGGCTCCGCGGCAGCAGCCGACTGCCGTCGAGTGGCGGCAAGGGCAGGAGGTTGAAGATGCAGAGCCCCACGTTGATGATGTACATCGACTGGAGGAGCGCCACCGCCGGCGCGCCCGCCACCAGCCAGTCGGGGCGAAAATGCAGCGTCGCTGCCAGCGCGCCGAGGGACAGCACCGCGAGGGCCAGGTTCGAGAGCGGGCCGGCCAGCGCGACGAGCGCCGCGCCAGTGCGCATGGTGAACCGCCGTGAGAGCGCGGCCGGAGAGAACTCGACGGGGCGCGCCCAACCGATCATGGCAAAACCAGCGAAGTACACCGCCGCGATCGGGACGAGGAGCGTGCCGAAGACGTCGTAGTGGGCCATCGGCGACAAGGTGAGCCGCCCCTGGCGCCGCGGCGTGTCGTCACCGAGCCGATCCGCGACGTACGCGTGAGCGAACTCGTGCACGGTGAGCGACAGCACCATAGGGACCAGGTTGAGGACGATGCGGCGGACGAGGTCGGCCGAGAGCACGGGGCCCGAGCCTAGTCGATAGGCCGCCCGCCGGGATTGCTTTTCTCATCCCGACTCGGAGCGTCGAAGCGCGCGTGCTAGCCTGGCCGCGAATCGGGATTTTGGCCGAATGGACCAGGCGCGGAGGGTCTGCTCGAAGTGCGGGGAGCGCTATGCCCCGAGCGTGCTCTTCTGTCCGCGCGACGGCGCGCCGCTCGGGGCAGAGAAGGCACGGCTCACGGATGACCCGTATCTCGGGCTCTTGGTGGCAGGTCAGCTCGAGCTCCGCGAGCTCATCGGGATCGGCGCCACGGGCCGCGTGTATCGCGCTCACCAGCGGGGCATCGAGCGCGACGTCGCGCTCAAGGTCTTACACCGAGCCCTCCTCCGCAAGCCCACCGTGATCGCTCGCTTCCGCCGCGAAGCGCGGGTGGCGAGCCGGCTCACCCACCCGAACGTGGTCGAGGTGCTGATGACCGGCGAGCTCGAGCAGGCGAGCGACGAGGTCGGTGGCGAGGGCTACCTCGCGATGGAGTACCTCGACGGCGTCTCGCTCGAGTCGGCGCTCGGCGCCGCGGGCGGCGCGCTCCCGCTCCTCCGCGCGCTCCATGTCATGCTCCAGGTATGCGACGCGGTGGGCGAAGCGCACGCGCAGGGCGTCGTGCATCGCGATCTCAAGCCGGAGAACGTGATGCTCGTGAGGCGCGGCGGCGATGACGATTTCGTCAAGGTGCTCGACTTCGGGGTCGCGCGCATGACGGAGCCCGATGGCTCCCTCGCCACCCAGACGGGGGTGATCTTCGGCACCCCGCGCTATGTCTCGCCGGAGGGCGCGCGCGGTGAGGCGGTGGGCCCCGCGGGTGACGTCTACTCGCTCGCGACCATGCTCTATCGATGCCTCGCGGGAGAGACGCCGTTCGACGCGAACAACCCCGTCGGCATCCTGATCCAGCACGTGAGCGCGCCGCCGCGCCCGCTCCGCTCGGTCGCTCGCGCCGGATACGTCCCGGAGCCCATCGCGCGCGTGGTCGACGCGAACCTGGCCAAGGACCCGGCCGAGCGTTGCCCCGACGCTCGGGAGCTTGGGCGCGCGCTCCTCGCGGCGCTCAGCGAGAGCGGACTGTCTCCGGAGGACGCTCTCGGGCAGAGCACGCTGCTCGGCCCGCGCGGGGCGCCGTCACTCGCGAGCCTGGAGCGCACGCAGCGGCACGAGCGGTCCGGCGAGGCCGAGCGCGCGCCGCCGCCGAGCGCGCCGGAGCCCGCGCCGCCGGCACCCCTCACGAGCGCGGAGCCGACGCGTTCAGAGCGGACGCGCCGCACGCTCCTGATCGCCGCCTGCTTGGTCGCGGGTGCGCTGGTGGTCGCGGTGGTCGCCGCGCGCCTCGCCGGGTTCGAGCGGCGCGCGGCGCCCGCGGCGGCGACCGCGCCGCCAGCCTCCGCGGAGCCCACCCCGCGGCCAGCGCGCCGCACCGACCCCCTCCCCACGCCCACGGCCCCGGTGACCGCCGGCGCTCCTGCCGCGCCGTCATCCGAGCCGCTGCCCTCGCTGCCGGGCACCCGGGCTCCGGCAGCGGGCGGCGGCGGTGGGAGGTGGCTCTGATGGCGCGGCGCGGAACCGCGGGGCTCGCCGCCGCGGCGCTCACGCTCACGCTGGGCGGCGCGGCGCGCGGCGAGCCAGCCGCGCCGCCCGGGCTCGACGTCGAGCGGCACCGCGCACGCCCCGAGCGGCTCGGCGTCGCGGAGCTCGGCCTCGGCTGGCTCGTGCTACCCGGCGCCGACGTATGCGCCGAGCGCGGCGCGGGCGACTGCTCCGAGGGCGACACCAGCCCGATCCTCCGGATCGCGCCGCTCTACCGCGCCTCGCCGCTCTTCGACGTCGGCGCGGGGATCACGCTCGGGCTCATCCCGACCACCGACGCTCCGCGGCAAGATCCACCGGGGATCACTCGTGATCACAGCCGGCGCTACCTCATGGTCGAGGCGCTCGCGCGGTATTACCCGTACCTCGGCGAGAGCTTCGAGGCGTGGGTGGGCCCGAGCGGCGGGCTCGTGGTGGTGGGTGACACCTACGCGACGTCGTCCGGGTCGGACGACAAGGCGCTGGTAGGCCCGCGCGGCGTCACCATCCGAACCGAAGGCTACGCGCTCGGGCTCGCGGCGGGGCTCACCTATCGGCTCGACGCGCACTGGACGCTCGGCGGAGATCTCCGCTACGGCGGCTGGTTCCTGCCGAGCGAGCCGGCGAGCGATCCGCTCGGTGACGAGGCCTCGCTGTCCGGCCGAAACGCGGTGCTGAGCGCGACCGTGAACGTCGGCTATCGCGTGCCGCTCTGAGCGCGCTCACGGGCTCCGGCGCGCGAGCAGCGCGAGCAGCTCCGCCATGCGCTCGAAGAGGAGCGCGGCGACCGCGAGGATCGCTAGGCTGCGGAGCGGCGCGAGCAGCGGCTGTACGTACGCGGGGCTCGCCGCCCGGGCCACCAGCGCGCCGGCGACCTCCACGACCAGTGACGCGATCACGACGGGCGCAGCGACCGCGACCGCGACCTCGACGCCGTGCGCCAACTGCGCGGCCGCGCGCGCCAGCGCGCCGTGGAATTCGAGCGCGGGATCGGCGAGCGCCTCGACCACCCGCGCGGGGCCGCCGGTCTCGAGGAAGACGATCGCGACCAGCATCGCCAAGAGCGCGCCGAGCGGGGTCGCGCCGGGCTCCACGTTCGGTAGCGCCGCCGACTCGCGGCCCGCGCGGAGATCATCCATGACGCCCCCGGTCATGCTCGCGACATAGAGCGCGGTGGCCGCGGTGAGCGCCACCGGGAGCCCGAGCGCGGCCTGCTCGGCCAAGAGCGCCGGCCACGGCAACGCGCTCGACGCGACCGGGTGGAGCGCGGGCGCTACCGCCGCGCCGAGCGCGAGGCCGAGCGCGGCGCGGACCGCGCCGGGCACCGCGCGAAGGCCGAACGCTGGCACCAGCACCATGGTCGGCGTCACACGCGCCCAGGCGAGGCCCCAGGCGCGGAGCTCCACGCCGTTCGACTCGAACGCGGCGATGAGCGTGGTCAGCAGTCCGGGTGCGGCGCTCATGTCGGCTGGCCGTTGACTTCACGCCCCTCGGTCACTAACGCTCTCGCCGGCAAGGAGTACCGCCGATGAGCCTCGATCCGTCCGCCGCTGGCTACAAGACCGAACCCTACGAATTCAAGTACGATTGGAAGACGGTCGTCCTCTACGCGCTCGGCATCGGCGCTCGCAAGGACGAGCTCGACTATCTCTACGAGTCGAGGGGGCCGAAGGTGTTTCCGACCTTCGCGGTGGTGCCGGCGCTCGCGGCGGTCGCCGACATGCTCGGCAAGACCCGGTGCGATCTCGCCATGGTGGTCCACGGCTCGCAGGGCGTCCGTCTGCACCGGCCCATCCCCTCCGAGGGAACCATGCAGACGACCGGCGAGGTCACCGGCCTCTACGACATGAAGAAGATGGCCCAGGTCACGCTCACCACACGCACGGAGATCGACGGCAAGCCGGTGTTCGACACCGAGTGGGGGATCCTGGTTCGCGGCGCGGGTGGGTTTGGCGGCGAGCCCCCGCCCAAGGCGGACGTGCCCGCGGTGCCGGAGCGCGCGGCGGACTTTACTCGTGAGGCCGCGACGTCGCCCGAGCAGGCGCTGCTCTACCGCTTGAGCGGCGATCTGAACCCGCTCCACGCCGATCCGGGTTTCGCTGCCATGGTCGGCTTCCCGCAGGGACCCATCCTACACGGGCTCTGCACCTACGGCTTCGTCGCCCGCGCGGTCATCGCGGAGGCGTGCGGCGGGGACGCGAATCGCCTCACGCAGTTTCACGCGCAGTTCCGCAAGCCCGTGTGGCCGGGCGAGACGATCCGCACCGAGGGCTGGAAGCTCGACGGCGGTCGGCTCGCGCTGCGCGCGTTCGCTGCGGATCGACCCGACGCGGTGATCACCAACTCCTGGGCGGAGATCTCGGGCTCGGCAGGAGGCGGCAATGGCTGACGATACGAAGCGAGCGGACGCCAAGCCGCCCTGGCAGCAGGGCGACGACGAGCCGGAGCCGAGCGCCCTCGCGAGCGCGGGCGACTCCAAGGGCGCGACCGGCGACGCGCGGAGGCCCGCGACCGAAGCCGTCGACGAAGCAGACGAAGCAGACGAAGCAGACGAAGCAGACGAAGCAGACGAAGACGACGAAGACGACGAAGACGACGAAGACGACGAAGACGACGAAGACGACGAAGACGAGCCCGAGGAAGCGGCCCCCGCCGTTCAGAAGCGCCCCGTCGCGGCCAAGCTCCCACGCTCGTTCGAACGCAAACCCCCGGCGGCCTCCGAGAGCGGCGATGACTGGCTTCCGGACTGGGCGCCGTGGGCCGTGCTCATCGCGCTCATCGCCCTCGGGATCGTCGGCGCGCTCGGGTTGGTCTCGGGCTCCCGCGCGAGCGGGGTGACGGCCGCCGACGCTCCAGCGGCCGCCGACGCTCCCGCGGCGGACGAGGCGCCCGGCCCGGGCGCGCGCAAGGTGCCCCGGGTCGACATGACCAAGCCGGCGCTCAGTAACTTCCGCCTCCAGCCGCTCCGGCCCCCTCCGTCGCCCGCGGGCCCGGCTCGATAGTGGCGCTTCCCGTACGCTGGCTCGCCTCGCTCTGCCTCGCGCTCGCGAGCGCGGGATGCGTGGTAACGACCTATGAGGGCCCGGGAGAGCCGCCGCGCGTGGCGCCTCGACCCGAGCCACCGGCGAGCGCGAGCGGCGCGGAGGAGCGCGCGCACCAGCCAAGCGAGATCGCGGCCAGCCACATCCTCGTCCAGTACCGAGGCTCGATGCGCGCCGGCTCGAGCGTCACTCGCACCAAGCCCGAGGCGCGGGCACGCGCCGAGGAGGCGCTCGCCCGGGCCCGCGCCGGCGAGGATTTCGCCACGCTCGCCGCCGAGTACTCCGACGAGCCCGGCGCCGCCGAGCGCGGCGGCGCGCTCGGCCGCTTCGCGCACGACCAGATGGAACCGCATTTCGCGCGCGCGGCCTTCGCGCTCGAGGTCGGACAGCTCTCGGATCTCGTAGAGACGCCCTTCGGCTTCCACATCATCAAGCGCACCGAGTAGCCTCCGGGGCTGTCGGTCCGGCGCGGAACCGCGCTCGGGCGAGCGCGCGCGGCTCAGGCGCGCAGGAGCTGTCGCGCGATGACCAGTCGCTGCACCTGGCTCGTGCCCTCGCCGATCTCGCAGAGCTTCACGTCGCGCAGGTGGCGCTCGACGTCGAACTCGCGCGTGTAGCCGTAGCCGCCGTGGATCTGGAGCGCGTCATTGCACGCCTTGGTCGCGGCCTCGCTGGCGAACAGCTTCGCCATCGCCGCTTCCTTACCGTAAGGACGCCCGAGATCGCAGAGCCACGCGGCGCGGTGTATGAGGAGCTCGGCCGCGTCGAGCTCGGTGTGCGCGTCGGCCAGCATCCACTGGATCGCCTGGTAGTCCGCGATGGGCCGCCCGAAGGCTTGCCGATCCTTCGCGTAGCGCGTCGCGAGCTCGATGGCGCCTCGTCCGAGACCGAGCGCCATCGCCGCGATCGAGATGCGCCCGCGATCGAGGATGCTCATCGTGTCGTAGAATCCGTGATCGACGGCGCCGAGACGTTGCGCGTCGCTGACGCGGACGTTCTCGAGCGAGAGCTCCACCGTATCGCTCGAGCGACAGCCGTACTTCTCGAGCTTCTTGCTGGCGCGGAACCCCGGCGTGCCCTGGTCGACGATGAACGCGGTGATCCCGCGCTGCGGCGGCACGTCCTTGTTGGAGCGCGCGAGCACCACGCAGAACCCGCCGACCGAGCCCTGCGTGATGAACATCTTGGTGCCGTTCAAGAGCCACTCGTCGCCGTCGCGCACGGCGGTCGTCTGCATGCCGGCGCTATCCGACCCCGAGCCGGGCTCGGTGAGCCCCCACGCGGCCAGCCACTCTCCGCTCGCCGCCTTCGGCAAGTAGCGAGCTTTCTGAGCTTCATTTCCGAAGGCGAGGATGTGGCCGGTGCCGAGCCCGTTGTGGCTGGCGACCGTCAGCGCCAGCGAGCCGTCGACGCGCGCGCACTCCTCGACGCAGATGGCGTACGAGAGGGTGTCCATCGCGGCGCCGCCGTACTCCTCGGGGATCCGAATCCCGAGCAGTCCGAGCTCGGCGAGCCGAGGTACGATTTCCTTTGGAAAGCGCTCCTCGGCGTCCCACTCCCGGGCGTGCGGGCGCACCTCGCGCTCACAGAAGTCACGCACCGTCTGGCGCAAGATCGCGTGCTGCTCGTCGAGCTCGAAGTCCACGTCGTTCCTCCAGGGCTTGCTGGGATCTGAACCGAACGCCCCTTACCACGAAACCGGCCGTCCTCGGGTGACCGATCGGGCGCGCCGCGACGCCGGCCGCGGTTCGCCAGCAGCAGCGCCCGAGCGGCGACCCGGCTACTGCTTCGGTTCGCCCGCGACCAACCGCTTCAGGAGCTCGAGCTTCTGCTCGGCGGTGAGCGCCACCTTGGCCTGCTCCTCGGCGGCGGCGCCTTGGCCGAGCACCGCCTCTTCGTCGCCGATCCCGACCACGCGCGCGCCCAGCCGTCCGAACACCCACTCGACCCGCGGGCTCGAGTCGTCCGAGCGCAAGCCGAAGGACACCGCGTCGAAGGTCGTGCCCTTGAGCGTCTGGGCCCCCGAGAGCTTCTTCAAGGTCTTCATCACGTCCTTGGCCGAGTCCTCGTCGGCGCGCACGATGGAGACGACTCGCCAGCGCCTGCTCCCGTCCTTGTAATATCCGACCGCGCCCGGCCCGGTGCCGGCGACGCCGAGCACGTCGCGCGCGTCGTAGGAGATCCCCATGGCGACCCGGTTCGCCGCCGGCAGCGCGGCGACCCCCGCCGGCGGCACGCCGTCGCCCGAGAGCTTGCTCCCGAGCGCCGAGGAGAGCCCCGGCAGGATCCGGTTGCTGCTCGCCTTGAGCTGCTCCGGGGGCTCGACCTCGTTCGTGTACGACAGCTCGGCCACGTAGAGCCCTCGCCACACGTAGGCGATACCGGTCCCGAGCGCGCCCGCGCCTCCCGCGTCGAGGCTGGCCGGAGCGTTCTCGGCGGGGTCGGCGTCGGCGACCACCCGCTTGGTGAAGAACCCGTACGCGCCGTCCTTGGTCGCGAACCGAGACAGGTTCACCGACACCGAACCGGGCGAGCCCTTGCCGTCCACGTAGCGCAGCGTGACCACCCGCTCGAGGCCGTAGCTCTTGTAGACCTCGCACTCGCCATCGAAGAGCTCGGTGCAGACCTTGTCGAGCGTGCCGCTCGCGCCCTCACCGTACGCGCGCGTCTCGCCGTTCGGATCGATGCAGTAGTCCCCCACCGCCCGCGGGAAGAACCCGGCGCTCTCCGCGTCGGTCACGGTGCCTCCGCCGCTCGCGCACACGCCCGGCTTCGAGCTCTCGATGGGCGGCGGAGCGGCCCCCTGCTCGTCGGGCGCGGCCCGCTGCTTGTCACAGCCTGCGGCCGCCAACAGAATCGCCCCAACCACCAAGAGCTTCGCTGTCATGAGACGAGTTCGCCATAGTCCGACCGCTCGCGACGAGCAAACCGGCCGCTCTCGGGTGACGGCAATGCAGGTCGGCCAGCCGACCAACGAGCTCATCGAGAACCCTGGGGCAGACCTGCAACGATTACATAGCGGTGAAATCGTTGCCGGCCGATGGTTTGATCAACCACGAAATCGCGGAGGAATTCACCACGGGTAGGTCCGCATGATCGGCACAGGGCTTGCTCCGTGCGAGCCGGGTCGTCGTGCGTCCGTTCATCCTCCCCGAGTCCTCCGAGCCCGTTCGCGCCGAGCGGCGGGCTCGCGAGCGCGGCTTCTCGCTCATCGAGCTCATCGTCGTGGTCGTCATCATCGCGGTGCTGGCCGTGATCGCGATCCCGGCAGTGACCCACCAACTCCGCGACCGGCGGGTGTACCAGGCGGCCCAGGAGGTCGTGTCGATTTACCGCGGCGCCCGCATGCGAGCCATGGGGCGCGGCGCGGCAGTCCTGGTTCGGTACGACGCCACCTCGAACTCGGCAGGCTCGCTCACGGTTCAGGAGGCGGTTCGGGGCACCGCGGCGACGCAGGCCGAGTGTCAGCGCCTCCCGACCTCGAGCTGCGTCCTGCCCGCGTGGGTCACCCCCTCCGGCACCAAGACGACCGACATCACCGACAACGTGCTCGTGTCGCGGTTCGATCCCTGGAACCGGAGCGAGTACTCGGACGTGCAGCTCACGATGAACGGCGCGCCCGGCGACAGCTCGAACGGCGGCACGGTCACCCAGATGGACGTCTGCTTCACGCCGCTCGGCCGCGCCTACGTCCGCTATGGTCAGGCGGGCGCCTGGACAGCGCTCGGCGGCGTCCCGGAGGCGTCCGTCTGGCGCAAGAACAGCTCCGGGACCGCCGAGGGGCTCACCCGCACGGTCATGGTGATGCCGAACGGCGCGGCGCGCTTCGGAGCGTCGAAATGAGCCGCTCGTCGAGCCGCCGCGGCTTCACCATCGTGGAGCTCATGATGGCGCTCGCCATCCTCGCCATCGGGGTGTCGGGCATCGTCGCCATGCAGAAGGTGATGGTCACCTCGAACCAGCACGCGAAAGATCTCGCCCTGGCGACCCACATCGCGCAGGCGTGGGTCGAGCAGCTCGCGGTGGACGCTACCAAGTGGAACCATCCATCGCAGCGCTCCACCGTTCGCGACATCACCACCGACACGACCTGGCTCACCAAGGTGGAGGATCAGCAAAACGTGTGGCTCCGCCCGGCGTACGACGCGGTGCTTCAATTCGGTCCGTCCTTCGACGCGCTCGGCAACGTGGTGAGCGACGCCAACGTCGCGCAGGCTCGCTTCTGCACCCACATCCGCCTGAACTGGCTCTACCCGGACACCTCCGGCAACGGCCTCATCCGCGCCGAGGTGCGCGTGTTCTGGCTCCGCGATGGCGCGGGAGGGGGGCTCACCAACGACGCCATCTGCGACCCGAAGAACAACGCGGTGGCGATTGGCCAGGCCTTCGATCGGTACCATTTCGTCTATCAGTCGACGGCCATCAAGCAGGAGACGGCGCTGTGACCGCCGCGCGGCGAGAGGCGGCTCGCGGCTTCACGCTGGTGGAGCTCATGGTCGCGATCTCGGGCGGCCTGTTCATGTCGGTCATCGTGTTCATGATGGCGCGGGACGGCTCACGCTTCTATCAGCGCGAGTCGCGGGTGGCGGACGCCACGCTGGCGAGCGTGGTCGGGTTCGAACGCCTCCGCGGCGATCTCGCGCGCGCTTCGTTCATGGCATCCCCGAACGTCAGGCGAGACCCGGCGCTCTGTCAGACCATCGACGCGAGCTGGCCCGCTGGGCTAAAACACCTGGCCGGGGTCCGCATCTCGACGCCGGCGGCGCCCAACGCGACTCTGTCGGCGAACGGGCTACAGCCGGACAGCATCGATCTCGCCGGCGCTTATGACTCGGTGGACGAGTTCCCGATGTGGGGCGTCACCGACGGCGGCACGACCTACTCGGTCGCGCTCCAGTCGGCGATCGGTCCGCTCGCGCGTATGGGCTACTCCGCCGCCACCGACCAGGTCGGGCTCCTGCGCCAGGTGTTCAAGCCCGGCCGCGCGCTCAGGATCGTCGACCGCTCGGGTAGGGTGCAGTACGGAACCATTCAGAGCGTCAGCGTCACGAGCGGCGTGCCGACCGTGGTCCTCAGCAATCAACCGAAGCTCACCTTCCGCACCAGTGACGCGACGCCTTGCGGGATCCGGCTCAACGAGACCGGCTACGTCAACGTGGTGAATTTCATTCGCTACGAGGTGAAGAGCCTGAGCTCGAGCACCCGCTTCGCGCCCCTCTACACGAACGCGGCCGACGTCCCCTTCGAGGCGCACCGGACCGAGTTGGTCCGCACCGAGCTCGACACCAGCGGCGCGCCGATCACCGGCGACACCGAGAACACCGAAGAGCTGGTCGCCGAGTACGCGGTCGATCTGAAGTTTGGCGTCACGGTGGTAAATAACGTCACCGGCGGCACCGATCCGGCGCTCGCGACCTACCTCGCCGGCAACGCGCAGATCGGGAACTACGCGGGCGACACCAACGCCCTCACCCCGCCGAACGGTCCGCAGCGCATCCGGGCGATCCGCGTACGGCTCGCGGTGCGCTCGCGCGAGGCCGATCGCCAGGGCAACATCTCTGACTCCTCAGGCACCTTCCCCACCGGGGTCGCACCCGGGCTCTACCGAGTCGGGCTCGGCGCGGGCGCCACCGCCCCCTTCGCGCGGGTGCGAACGCTACAGGCGGACGTCTCGTTGCCGAACCAGCTGGGGGTGCTGTGGTGACCCGACGTCGTCCTTCACGCGAGCGCGGCGCCGCCGTCTTCATCGTGGTGATGGTGATCGCGCTGCTCACCGCCATCGGAATCCTGGCCGCCCGCACCTCGAGCTTGGTCGACAGCGCGGCCGGCTACGATCGCCAGGCGACCCAGACCATGTATCTCGCGAGCTACGCGGGCCGTATCGGGACGGTAGAGCTCGGCGCTACCCCGCGCACGTATCTCGACCTTCTCCGGCAGGGCAAGGAGGCGTGCCCGTCCAACGCGAACGTCCAGCCGATCACGACCGGGGCGCCGATCCCCTGCTACAAGCTCTTCATGTCGGAGGTGGCGAGCCGGGTCGCCACGAACTTCTCGAGCCACACGATCCTCGACAACCCGACCGCCGTGGACCCGGGGAGCCTCGGCCCACCGCTCGGCCAGACGCCATCCACGACCGTGCAGATGATGAACGGCGCCTTCATGATCGAGCTGCTCGAGGCCTACAATTCGGACCCGAAGGCAAAATCCGACGTCGGCGGCAACCCGAACGCCGCCCATGACGTCCAGGTGACGCTCACCGCCTTCGCGCAGCTCCGCGCGCTCCCGAGCACGGGCGCAAACACCGACCCTTGGTGCTCGGACACCAGCGCCTCCACCGGCGCGAGCGTCCAGGCCATCCGCGCACACGTCACCCTGCCGAACATCTTCGGGCAATGAGGCAACCATGAACACGCGTCATCGGATCTGGCTCGCCATCCTGACCGCCGGAGGTCTCTCATCGATGAGCGGCGCGGCGCTCGGGCAAGCCGACGTCAACCCTCCGCCGCCGAACGCCCTGCTCTTGGTCGACTCGTCCGGGTCGATGGAATACATGGCCTCGAGCGCGAGCTACCCGTCGTGCGATCCGACCGGCGCTGCCGTGAGCGGGAAGAGCCGATGGATCGATCTGGTCGAGGTGCTGACCGGCGGCATCAACGACTACCGATGCGACGCTCAGAGCCGAAGCAGCTCGGCGTTCCTGTCCGAGTACTCGCTCGGCGGCCTCGCGCCCTACGATTACCAGTACTTCAACCCATACCACCGGCTGCTCAGCGGGACGTGCACCCCGGGGCCGAACCAGGCGGCGCTGACGGCGAACGCGTACGATTTTCCGTCGAACGCGATCCTGTTTCACCCATATAACAGCCTCGCGACCACCTGCTCGACCTTCTCGCAAGCCAACGACGGGCTGCTCGACTCGTTCCGGGATCGGGTGCGCTTCGGGCTGATGACCTTCGATACCCTCCCCGATCCGGGGACCGGGGTGAGCGGCACGACGGCCGACTACGCGACCGGTAACACGGGCGCGTGGAGCTACTTCGTCGGCCCGAAGCACACCGGGAAGCCGGCCGGCTGCGACGCGCTCACGGACCTCGAGGTCGGCGCGCGGAACGCCGCGGCGCCGCCTTGGGAAGGCCGCATGGTCGCGTTCGGTGACCCCGCCGCGGGGGGCGCGGCGATGACCGGGCGCAACGACCAGATTCAGCAGATCCTCCTCACGTTGCGCCCCTACGGCGCGACGCCCATCGCCGGCATGATGGATGATGCCCGCGACTTTCTCTGGAACGACAAGTCCGCCGACAAGCTCGACTCCACGAAGGACTTCGGTCCTTATCGCGACCCGTACGTCGCGGGCGGCTGCCGCAAGAACTACGTCATCCTGCTGAGCGACGGAGAGCCGAACCTCGACCTTCGCCCATCGTGCGCGATGAGCGGGACGCCCGCGGGCGTGTGCCCGTATCCCGACAAGCCCGAGGAGGTCGCCTTCGATCTGGCCCACGCGGCCAGCCCGGCGCAGCGCGTGAAGACCTTCGTGATCGGGTTCGCGGTCTCCAAGGTCAACGTGGGCGGATCGGTCCAGATCGACTGCAAGACCCTCACCAGCGCCGATCTGGATCCCAACAATGCGGCCGGCGCGTGCGCCACCTACTCGACGAACTCCGAGCTGCAGGCTTGCTGCTCCCTGAACCGCGTCGCGGCGAGCGGCGACACCGGCCACGCCTACTTCGCCGACGACCGCGACGAGCTCCGCGCTGCGATGAGCGCGATCCTGTCGCAGATCGCCTCGTCGACGACCAGCCGAACCCTCCCGGTGTTCGCCGCTGCCGGTAGTGTTCGCGATCCGTTCGCCGGCTCTTATCGCTTCTACTCGTCGTTCGAGCCGCAGCAGTTCGCGATGTGGAAGGGTGTGCTCGACCGCCAGCGCTACATCTGCAAGGTCGATCCGCTCACGAATGTCATCACCCCCGAGGCGCAGGCCATCGACCCCAGCCTCGGTGACGATTTCGTCGCCAACGTAAACTCCGGCAAGGGCCCCGCGCGCCGCTTCTTCTCGGTGCTCGCGGACGCCAAGGTCGGCGCGCGCTACTCGGAGCGCAGCATCCGCCCCGCGCTCGGCTCGGACGACGGGGCCGGGCTCTACTCGGGCACCCTCTACTCCGGCGACGCGGCGAGCTTCAACACCGCTACCCCCGCCGCGGCCATGTCCATCGACGGCACGACCTGCGCCAGCATGACCGCCACGCAGTGCCGCGACAAGTACCTCAAGTGGAACCTCGGCCTCGACAACGGCACCATCTACCAGCGCTGCAAGACGCCCGGGAGCACGGAATGTAACTTGGTCGGGGACATCTACCACTCGACGCCGCGGCTGGTGGGTCGCCCCGGGGATTTTCTCCGCGACGAGTCCTATGCGCTCTTCGCGCAGAGCCAGGCGACCCGCCCGCTGGTGCTCTACACCTCCACGAACGACGGCTTCTTGCATGCGTTCAAGGTGGCGCGCGGCGACACCACGAACTCCGCGGATGCTCCGGTCAACTCCCTCGGAAATAACGAGCTCTGGGCGTTCCTGCCGCCGGCGGTGCTGCCGTCGATACCGTCTCAGTATCCGGGCACCCACGTGCCGCTGCTCGACGGCATCCCGGTGGTAAAGGACGTGATCGCGACCGGCGCCAGCGACGGGAGCTTCAGGCTCGAGCGGACCCCGGCCAACGCCCGCTCGGGTGCCACCACCTGGAGGACGATCCTGGTCCAGAGCTTCGGCGCGACCCGCGGCGGCTACTTCGCGCTCGACGTGACCAACCCCGTGCCCGACTCGGCCGATCCGAAGAAGGGGCCGAAGTTCCTTTGGCAGCTCACCAAGGACGCGGACGGCAACGCGCTCTTCGGTCAGAGCGGCTCGACGCCGCTCATCACCACGCTGTTCTTCAACGACTCGTCGGGGGCCCCCCGTGAGGTCGCGGTGGCGCTGCTCCCGGGCGGCTCCGGCGGCGCGCCCACCGGCGCGCAGTGCAGCCGGCAGACGGCGAGCCCGAGCTGGGTCGACTCGAACTACCCGATCCGCTCGAAGGTCAACTGTTACAGTGACGCCGCGAGCCGCTCGCTCACGGTCGTTCGCCTCGACACCGGCGAGATCATCCGCACCTTCCGCCGCAGCGCGAGCGACGCGCCCGCCGGCCTCGCCGCGACGGTGATCGCCTCGCCGATCGACTCGCCGATCACCGGTCAGCCGGTCGCGTTCCCCGGAGACACCGGCGCCATCGCGGACCGGGTGTTCGTCGGTGACGCAGACGGTACGCTCTGGCGCGTCGATCTCTCCGCGACCGATCCGGACAACTGGACCATGAAGATCTTCTCCGATCCGTACTCGGGCAAGGCGTTCGACGCGGGTCAGCCCATCGCCACCGCCCCGGTGCTGTCGCTCGACGAGCTCGGGAACCTCACCATCGCCTATTCGACCGGGGACCAGGAGGTCCTCACCGCGGACGCTGGCATGCAGAACTACGCGGTCTCCTTGAGTGAGCGGCTGGTCGCAGGCGTCTACACCTCGAAGGTGAACTGGGCGACCTCGCTCACCGGCGGCGAGCGCGTCGCGGGACCCATCACCCTCTTCAACGGCGTGCTCTACTTCTCGAGCTTCCAGCCGGAGCCCTCCACGAGCTCGAACGTCTGCCGCGCGGGCTCGAGTCGCGTGTGGGGCGTCGATTACTTGCTCCCCAAGGAGGCCACCGACCTCTCGAAGGGCGGCAAGGAGCGCTTGCCGAGCGACCCGAGCGCGGCGAACCCAACCTACGTCCAGTACATCGACAGTTCGAGCACCCTGCTCGAGCCTGGCGCCACCATCTTCGGTGTAGGGGTCATGGAACAGCCCACCTGCACCGACGAGAGCACCGTCACCGACCCGTACTTCGGCACCGGGTCGCACACGAGCGTCACCTCCACGACCGCCGGTAAGTTCCAGCTCGTCATGCACACCGGTACCGCGGGGAGCGCGGCCCTCGGCGGGAAGTCGAACGTGCTCACCATCGATCTTCCGACCCCGCCGAGCACGCCGCGCATCGACTCCTGGGCGGCGATCACCGAGTGACCCGCGCACGTCCGCACCAGGTCGCGTCGCTGTCGGCGCTCGGCGTCGCCGGCGCGCTCGCGACCTTCGGCTGCCGCGCGCCGAGCCAAGAGCCGAGCCGCGCGACCGCGCCCGACACCTCGGCCACGAGCGCGGCGGCGCCGGTCGACCGCCTCACGCCGGGCGAGCTCGCGCCGGGGAAGGCCGTGGTCTTCGGGTTCCCGGTCCCGCGCGAGATGAAGCTCGAGCATCTCTACCCGGACGCCGCCCACATCGGGGGTAACGTCTCGCCCGAGGCCGTCGCGAACTACGTGCGAACCCGCGTGAAGACCCGCCACGTCGAGATCGGCGCCGCGCGCACGGTCTTCCCGGCGGTCAGCATCGACGGCGACGCGACTCGCCACACCTATCGCATCGAGGTCATCGCCATGTCGGGCGGCCGCACGGTGCTGCTCATCCGCGACATTACCGCGCCGCCGATGGTCGAGGGGCTCAGCCAGGACGAGCGCTGGAAGCGCGCCGGCCTCTCGCCGGACGGCAAGATCCTGGATCCCCGCTCCCTCGAGTGAGGGGATGTCGGGGCGGCGCGCGGGCCTTCCGGTGCGCCGCGCGGCGCAACGAGGCGCCGGCCGCGCCGAGCCGACCGGCGCCTTCATCACCAGAGGAGCGCGCAGCGCGGCCGGGCGCTCGCGATGGCATTGTCGCCTGCGCGGGTCCGGGCTACGGCGTCCGCGTGACCGACGAGCTCGCACGCACCCCCCTCTACGAAGAACACCGGCGACTCGGCGGACGGCTGGTTCCGTTCGCGGGCTGGGAAATGCCGGTGCAGTATGCCGGCATCGCCGCCGAGCACCGCGCCGTCCGTCAGCGCGCCGGGCTCTTCGACGTGTCGCACATGGGCGAGCTCGAGCTCGACGGCGAGCACGCCGCCTCGGTGGTCGACTCGCTGGTGACCAACGCGCTCGCGCGCACCGTGCCCGGACAGGCGCTCTACACCTGCGCGTGCGGTGAAAATGGCACGATCCTCGACGATCTCATCGTCTACCGGCGCGCCCCGGATCGGCTCCTGGTCGTGTGTAACGCCTCGAACCGGGCCAAGATGAGCGCGCACTTCGCCGCCGCGGCGCGCGGGCGCTGCGATTTCGCGGATGTGAGCGATTCGACCGCGCTCATCGCGCTCCAGGGGCCGCGCGCGCTCGGGATCCTCGCCCGGGCGGACCAGGCCCTCACGAACGTGAGGGAGTCGCTCTCGCCCTTTCACTTCCGCGAGACGACCGTGGCCGGCGTCGCGAGCACCGTCGCGCGCACCGGGTACACCGGCGAGGACGGCGTCGAGATCTTCTGCGGGAGCGCCGACGCCCCGGCGCTCTGGCGGGCGCTGCTCGAGGCCGGCAAGGAGGACGGGCTCGAGCCGGCCGGGCTCGGCGCGCGCGACACGCTCCGGCTCGAGGCGCGCCTCTCGCTCTACGGCAATGACATCGACGAGACGACCAACCCGCTCGAGGCCGGCCTCGGCTGGACGGTGAAGTTCGACAAGGGCGACTTTCTCGGGAGAGACGCCTTGCTCCGCGTCAAGGCGCGGGGCCTGGCGCGCAAGCTGGTCGGCTTCGAGATGACCGGACGCGGCGTCGCTCGGCACGGCTACCCGCTCCTCGACGGCGCCGGCGAGCCGATCGGTGTCTGCACGTCGGGCGGCCCCGCGCCGACGCTGGACAAGAACATCGGGCTCGGATACCTGCCGGTGAGCATGAGCGAGGTCGGCGCGGCCTTCCGGGTCGACTGCCGCGGCAAGGCCATCGACGCCGTCGTGGTGAAGACGCCGTTCTACAAGCGACCGAAGGACGCCTGAACCCGAAGAGGAGAGAGATTCGACATGAGCGCGAGCACCGAGATCAAGACCGATCGCAAGTACACGAAAGATCACGAGTGGGCGAAAGAGGAGGGCGCTGAGCTGGTCGTGGGCGTGACGGCGCACGCCGTCGATCAACTCGGCGACATCACCCTGGTCAGCCTGGACGTGAAGCCCGGCGACACCGTCGAGGCGAACAAGACGTTCGGCACCATCGAGAGCGTGAAGACGCTGAGCGATCTCTTCGCGCCGGTGAGCGGGAAGGTCACCCGGGTCAATCGAGAGCTCGACGACAAGCCCGAGCTCGTGAACGACGACTGCTGGGGCAAGGGCTGGATGATCGCGATCGAGGTCTCGGGTGGGCTCGGTGAGCTCCTCGACGCGGCCGCCTACGACCAGCTCATCAAGGAGTCCTAGACCGGATGCGCTACCTGCCCCACACGCCCGAAGAGATCGACGAGATGCTCCGCTACGTCGGGCGCTCGTCGCTCGACGAGCTGTTCGAGACGATCCCCGAGGCGGCGCGCTTCTCGGGCAAGCTCGAGGTCCCTCCGGCACTCGACGAGGCGGCGCTCATGACGCACCTGCGCGAGTTGGCGGCGCGAGACACCGCGGTCGGGATGCTGTCGTTCCTGGGCGGAGGCATGTACGCGCACCACATCCCACCCGCGGTGGATCAGCTCCTGCTCCGGAGCGAGCTCTACACCGCGTACACGCCGTATCAGCCGGAGGTCGCGCAGGGCACGCTCCAGATCATCTGGGAGTTCCAGACCATCGTGAGCGAGCTCTACGGGCTGCCGCTCGCCAACGCGAGCGTGTACGACGGAGCGAGCGCTGCCGCCGAGGCCGCGCTCATGGCGCGAAGGCTCACCCGCCGTGAGAAGATCGTGGTGAGCGGCTGCGTGCATCCGGACTACCGCGCGACCATCCGCACCTATTTCGCCAGCCGCGCGGACGCCCTCATCGTCACGGTGCCGATCGGCACCGACGGGCGCGCCGACGCGGCCGTGATCGCCGCCGCGCTCGATGACGACACCGCCGCGGTCATCGTCGGCTACCCGAGCTTCCTTGGCCCCGTGCCCGAGCTCTCACCGCTCGCGGAGCTCGCGCACGCCCGCGGCGCGCTCCTCGTGGCGACCAACAGCGAGCCCTACGCGCTCGCCGTCGTGGAGCCGCCCGGCGCGCTCGGTGCGGACATCGCGGTCGGCGAGGGCCAGCCGCTCGCCTGCTCGCCGAACTTCGGCGGTCCGGGCGTCGGGCTGTTCGCCTGCCGCGACGAGCGCAGCTACCTCCAGCAGCTCCCCGGCCGGGTCTGCGGCGAGACGGTCGACACCAAGGGTCGACGCGGGTACGTGCTCACGCTCTCGACGCGCGAGCAGCACATCCGGCGCGAGCGAGCCACCAGCAACATCTGCACGAACCAGGGGCTCATCGCGACCGCGCTCGCCATCCGCGCGAGCATGCTCGGCCGAGGGGGCTTCGTCGAGGTCGCGCGGCAGTGTCTCGCCAAGGCGGTGTATCTCCGCGGCCGAATCCTCGACCTCGACGGCTACTCGGGCGGCTTCGAGCCCGCGCCGTTCTTCAACGAGTTCGCGGTGCGCGTCCGCGGCGGGAGCGCCGCGCGCGTCTGCCAGGCGCTCGAGCAGCAAGGCATCATCGCCGGGCTCGATCTCGGGCGAGTCGAGCCCGCATGGAAGGATCGCCTCCTCATCGCGGTCACCGAGACGCACCGCCGCGCCGATCTCGATCGGCTGGTGGACGCGCTCGCCAAGCTCTGACCGCCCTCAGAGGCGCTCGCCACCCGCGCTCGGCCGACCGGGCTGAATCGGGTTCGGCCACCACTCGCCGCCGGTGCGGCGGTACACGGTGAGCCGCGCGAGATCGATCCCGAAGACCACCGCGAGGCTCCGTCCCTCGTGGGCGCCGACGCTCCCGGCGCCGCTCATGGTGAGGCCCCACGGCCCGCCGAGCACCAGCGAGCCGGTGAAGCCGGCCGAACCCTGGCCCCAGAACCGCTCGTAGCCACCGAGATCGAGCGCGGCGCCCCAGTCACCGTTGACGAAGCCCCGCGACGCGGTGCGCAAGAGCAGCGCCACGTCCGAGCCGCGGCCGAGGTGCGGCGAGAGCCGAAAGAGCCCGCCGACCACCACCGGCTCGGCCGGTGACGAGCCCATCCCGGTGTCGAGCTGGAGCGACGGCTGGAGCGTGGTGCCCGAGCTATTCCGCACCCACGAGGGCCCCGCGCCGACGTAGAGCCACGACGACACGTCGGCGCGCGCGCTCGCCGTCGAGCCGAGCGTCGCGGCGAGCGCGAGCGCAGCGAGGGATCGGCGGAAAATCCGGAAGCGTGAGGCGACGCGCACGCGCGCCGAGCTACCACGGGGGCCCGGCGCAAACCAGCCCGACCTGCCGGAGCGGGACTCGCGAGCCGGCCGCGAGACCATCAGGTGGGGCCGGTCCGGCGCGGAACCGCGGCGTCCGGAGGCGCGCGGTGGCGCGCGATCCAGGAAGCGACCAGCGCCGCGACGCGCGGATCGTAGAGGAGCCCGTTGTGACCGGCGCCCTCGATGACCACCTCGTCACCGCCGCCGAGCGCAGCGTGCTCGGTCACCACCGAATCCTCCCCGGCGACGATGCTGAGGTGGGGGACGCCCGCCGGGGCGCGCGCCTTCTCCGCGAGGCGGCGGAGGACCCGACTCTCCGGCACGATGTCCCGCACCGCGCCGGCGGGCAGCAGCCGCGCGTGGCGCGTCCCCGCGAAGGGGCTCGCCAAGCTCACCGTCTCGACCACGCGCGGATCGCCGCCGAGCTCCTGCACGAACCAGCGCGCGACCAGGCCGCCCAGGCTGTGGCCCACCAGGTGCACCCGCACCCCGGTCGGGAGCCGCTCGACCAGGCGGGCGAGCCGCGCGGCGACCGTCTCGACGCCGGGCCCCGGCGCGTAGCTGAACGACGCGGTCGAGGCGCCGGTCGCGCGCTCGAGGTGACCGCGGAGCGGTCGGAGCACCCCGGCGGTGGCGAAGAGCCCGTGGACCAGGACCACCACGTCGGCTCCCACGGTCGCCTCGGTCGGGCACACCTCGCGCGTGTCGAGGTGGAGGAGCGTCGCCTGTCGCGCGAACGCGAGCGCCTCGCGCGCGGTGGCGCGGAGCCGGCGGAGCCCCGCGACCTCCGGCGTCATCGGCTCACCGCTGCGCGCGTGGAGCGGCATCACGAGGATGCGCCCCGGCCGCCTGACGACCTTGCCCGTCTCTTCGTCATCCGCTCGAGAAGCTAGCTCGCGGGCCTCGTCCGCGACACATTTCCATCCGAGATAATCGCTGCGTCGACGCGTTCGCACTCGTAGTATCCGAGAACCATGGCGATGAACGTCGGCGAGCCGGAGCCTCCCGCGAACGCGTTTTCGCACCGCTTCTCGGTGCGCGCCGAGGACATCGACGAGCTCGGGCACGCCGGCAACGTGAGCTGGGTGCGCTGGGTCGGTGAGCTCGCCGCGGCGCACTCACGCTCGGTCGGGCTCGGGCTCGAGCGCTACCGCGAGCTCGGTGTGCTCTGGGTGGTGCGAAGACACGAGCTCGACTACCTCGGGCAGGCGTTCGAGGGCGAGTCGCTGGTGGGGCTCACCTGGGTCGAGTCGATGCGCGGCGCGACCTCGCTTCGGCGCACCCTGCTCCGGCGCGAGCGGGACGGCGCGCTGCTCGGGCGCGCAGCGACCACCTGGGTGCTCATCGAGCTCGCGACGGGCAAGCCGCGCCGCGTCCCCGCCGAGCTCATGGCGCGCTACGGATCCTCCGGCTGAGCGCCACCGGCGCCCGGCGCAGCGAGCAGCGCGGCGAGTCCCTGGGCACCGAGCACGGCGTAGTTACGCACGCAGTTATTGAAGACCACGTGCACCTCGCGTGCTTCGGCCGAGAGCCGACGGACTCGGTCCTGCCATGCATCGAGCTCGCGCGGCGCGTAGAGATAGTCGAACCGCTCGGTGACGCTCGCGCCCGGGCGCCAGCCCGCGACGTTGTGCCCGTGGAAGCGCACGACCGCGAGCTCCTCGCGCGTCACCCGCACGACCGGCGGGACTCCCCCACCCTTCACGTCCGGCTCGTCGACGCCTACGTAAGTGAGCCGCCGGCGCGCGAGCAGCTCGAAGACGCGCTCGCGTCGCTCGTCGGCGAGCCAGCTCGGGTGGCGGAACTCGACCGCGAGTGGCAGCTCGCTCCACCGCTCGGCGATCGCCTCGAGTCGCCGCGCGGCGCCCCGAGTCGCGGTGACCCACGGCGGGAGCTGGAGCATGACGCAGCCGAGACGCCTCGCGTCGTGGAGCACGCGCACGAGCGCGCGAAACCGCGCCTCGATCTCCGACGAGAGCGCGCGCGGGAGCCGCTCCGGGTACACGCGCCGTGGCGCGCCGGCGCGCTCGAGCTCGGCGCGCAGATCGCTCGGCAAGCGGCCGACGTCGATGGGGTGCCCGGTGAGCACCGGGTGCGCCTTCACGTCGAAGACGAAATCGCCTGCCGACGCCGCGAGCCACTTCTCGGCGGTCGACGGTGGGAGGAGCGTGTAGTAGGTCGCGTCCACCTCCACGAGCGAGAACGCGCTCGCGTAGAACCCGAGCCGCGCCGCCGCGCTCACCGCCGATGGCGGGTAGAAGAGACCGGAGCTCGTCAGCGTGGGGTCGGTCCAGCCCGCGGTGCCGGCGCGAACGTTCCGCCACCGCGCTCGGGGCGGCGTTCGACGAGCCAGCGCGGTCGCGGCGGCGAGCCGCCCGGGCTCGGGCTCCGCGAGCGCCTTCGGCGGCGCGCCTCGCGCTCCGCCCGGCGCGGCTCCGGGGTCCGTCGGCATGACGCCGGGAAAACTAGCAGGCCCGGACTCGCGCCGATCCGACAACCCTCCCTGTGCGCGAGCTCGAGTGACCCTTGCCGATTCGGCGCGGCCGGCGGCGCGGCTCGCGCTCACGCAGGCTCGGCGGTCGCGAACGCGCCCCGCACCTTCGGCTCGAGCAGCGCGGCGAGCTGCTTGCCGATGGGTAGACAGCAAACCACCCCGAGCTTACCGAGCACCCGGGCGTCCTCCGGCTTGAGATCGAGCGCGAGCGCCACCACGGGCGGCGGGTTCGGGAAGCTCTCGAGCTGCATCAAGAGCTCCGCGGCGCTCACCCCCTGGAGCTTGGTGTCGAGCAGCACGAGCCGAGGCCGGCGGGCCTCGAGATGCGCGAGCGCCGCGGGCGCTTCGGTGAAGAGCTTCACGTCCGCGCCGCGAACCCACCCCTTGACGTCATCGGCGAGGCCCCGCGCGAGCGGCTCGAGCGCGGTCACCACGACCACCTGCGGCTCCACGCCGACCTCCCTCGCCGCGAGTTGATGGTCGATACGGCCGAGCTCCCAGCGGACCTCCTCCGCGGACTCGGGACGCTGGCCCGGCTCTTTCCGCATCAGCTCCGAGATCAGCGTCGCGAGCGCCGCGGGCGCGTCGGGGCGGAGCAGCCGGACGTCGGGCACCGGGGCCTCGACGTGCATGCGCAAGAGCGCGTGCAGCTCATCGGCGGAGAACGGAGGCACGCCCGCGAGGAGCTCGAAGGCCATGACTCCGAACGAATAGAGATCCACCTGGCGGCCGTTTCCACGGCTCACGGCGCCCGTGATCACCTCGGGCGCCATGTAGTGTGGCGAGCCGCTCACCGTTCGATCGCCGTGGGCGGTGGCTCGCGGCACCACCAGGCCGAAGTCGATGAGCACGGGCCCGCGGCCGGGCACCAGCATCACGTTGGCCGGCTTGACGTCGCGGTGAAGAATGCCAGCCTCGTGGATGGCGTGGAGCACGTCGGCGATGGTCCCGAGCAGACGAACCACGCCGAGCACGCTGAAGGGCTCATGACGCGCGCGGCGCGCCTCGAGGTGGCGTTCGAGCGACTCGCCCCGCAAGCGCTCCATCACCACGTAGTTCAGCCCGCCGGTGACGCCCGCGCCGAAGATCATCGGCAGGTGCGGGTGCGCCAGCGCGGCGAGCGCGCGCGCCTCCAGCATCAGCGCCACGCTCCCCTCCTCGGTGAACGGCAGCTTCAGCGCCACCCGCCGCTGGAGGAGCTCGTCGGTCGCATCGAAGATAGAGCCCATGCCGCCCTCTCCGATGAGCTCGCGGATCCGGTAGTTCCCGGCCACCACCTCCCCCGGCTCGAGCTTGGGAGCTGGACGAACGCTGCCCTCAGGAGTCGCGGATTCGTCCGTCATGATGGCCCACGACGATATCATCACGAGGCCAGGCAGCCCACCCGGAATCGGGAGCGCCGGCTCTCAGCGAACTACGGAACACCTCATTTACTCCCCTATTACCACTCATATGATGCTGCTCCGCACGCGCGCCGGGGCGCCGCCGCCGGCACGCGAGCGCGCCGCTCGCGGAGCGACGCCCCGCCTCAGAGCGCGCCCTGCTCGAGCGCCTCACGCGCGCGCCCGGCGAGCGCGCGCACGCCCTCACCGAGCGACGCGAAGCGCGGGTCGCGAGTCAGGCCCTGCACGAAGCGGTAGTAGATCTGCTGGAGCACGACGGCTGTCTTGAAGAGCCCGAAACCATAGAACCACACGACGGCGGAAAGCTCCCGGCCCGATTGGTCGGCGTAGCGCGCGGCAAGCTCGCCTCGCGTCAGACTACCGGGCAGGCTGGTCGGCCCCGAGCGGAGGCGCTGGAGTGCCTCGCCATCGTCACGCTCGACCCAGTAAGAGAGGCTCGTGCCGAGGTCCATGAGCGGCTCGCCGAGCGTGCTCATCTCCCAGTCGAGGACCCCGACGATGCGGGTCGGATCGTCCGCGTCGAGTACCAGGTTGTCGAGCTTGTAGTCGTTGTGGATGAGCGCCGGGCGGCCCTCGGCGGGCAGCTCGCGAGCGAGCCGAGCCGCCACCTCGTCGAGCGCTGCGATCTGGTCCGTCTGGGAGGCCGCATAGCGCGCCGTCCAGCCGGCGACCTGGCGCGCGACGTAGCCGGAGGGGCGCCCGAGCTCGCCCAGTCCGGCGCGCTCGTAGTCGAGCGCGTGCAACCGCGCGAGGTTGTCGACGAGCGCCTCGTGCAGTCGGCGGACTTCGGTCGGCGAGCACGACACGCCGGGGGGGAGGTCCCTCCGCAGGATGAGCCCGCGGATGCGCCGCATGAGGTAGAACGGCGCGCCGAGGACGCCCTCGTCCTCGCAGTACACGAGCGGCTCGGGCGCGAGCGGGTACTTTGCGTGGAGCTTCGACAGGATCCGATACTCGCGCCCCATGTCGTGCGCGGACTTCACCTTGCTGCCGAACGGCGGACGGCGGAGCACATACTCGCGCTCACCGGCGCGGACGAGGTAGGTGAGGTTCGAGTGCCCGCTCGGGAATTGGTCGACGGTGAGCGCGCTCGCCCGGGCTAGCTCCGGCAACGCCGAGCGCAGGTACGCGGTGAGCGAGGCGAGCCCGAGCTCTTCGCCCGCGCGAACGCTCCGCGGCTCGTCGAGGGGAGCGCCCACGGTGACGGCGTCAGTCGACCGGCGCGTCGAGCGACACGTCCGGCGTGGCGTCCGAGGCCGCATCCGAAGTGGCGTCCGAAGCCGCATCCGAGGTGGCGTCCGGGGCCGCATCCGAGGTGGCGTCCGACGTAGCGTCGGTGGCGGCATCGCCTCCGCCATCGCCCCCGCTGCTCCCTCCGGAGCCCGCCGCGCCGCCGAGTCCGCCACCGTCACCCGCGTTCACGACGCATCCCGTTCCGGTGTCGATGCCGCAGGTATTGCTCGCGGTGCAGCACGCCTGACCGAGCCCGCTGGTCGGGCAGAAGTTCGGGTCGCACGACAGGCCGCCGCCGCTGCCACCGAAGCCGCCGCCGGTGCCACCGAGCCCGCCGCCGGTGCCGCCGGTGCCACCGAGCCCGCCGCCGGTGCCGCCGAGCCCGCCGCCAGTGCCGCCGAGCCCGCCGCCGGTGCCGCCGGCGCCCGTCGCACCGGTGCCGCCGGAGCCGAGCCCCTTGTTGCTGGTCTCCGCGCACGAAGCAGCGGCGAGACCGGCGACGAGCCACGTCACCGACCAGGCGAGCCGTCGCAAAGAGTACGAATGGGTCACGTCATCCTCCTGAAGGCAAGCATCGGCACCGCGCCCAGGACTCTAGACCAAGGGCCGACCCGAGGTATAGCCCGAGCGGGGATTCATCGCCATGAAGTGGCGACTCCCCGCGGCCAACTCGCGGCGCGCACCCGCTCGCGCTCGGGAGCGCGGCGGCTCAGCGGAGCTCGGGGCCTGGCCCCTCGAGCACCTCGCGCAGACGTCGAGCGAGCTTACCCGCCTGGAAACCATCGAGGAGCCGATGATCGAAGGAGGCGCCGATGGTCAGCGTCGGACGAACCACGACGCGGTCACCTTCCACCGCGGGCGCCTCACGGACCGCGCCGACCGTGAGCACGACGGGCACCCGCGACGGCGGAAAGAGCGGGGCATGGCCGACGCTGAGCCCAAAGCCGCCCACGTTCGTGACCATGGCCGAGCCGAAGGCGTCATAAGGGAGCCCGAAGCGCGAGAGATCGAGCCCGAGGTCATAAGACAAGCTCTCCCCGAGCTTCATGGCCGCGCGCATCGCAAGCGGGGGCAGCCGGGTCAGACGCGACGTCATGAGCTGAGTCGGATCGTCCTGGCGCTCGCGGATCCGGGCCGCCCTCGCGCCGAGCTCACGGGCGAGCTCGACGACGGACTTCTCGTTCACGCGCTCGAGCTTCGCGCCCGCGAGGTTCTCACCGCCCTCGAACGCCACCTGGAAGAAGACGTCGACGGTGTCTCGCACGTATATCCGGCCACGCCGCACGATGGCGTTGACCTCGGGTCGCTCCGCGATGGCGACCGCGATCGCCTTGCCGACCAGGTGGGTCAAGGTGACGCGCTCACCCGACGCGCGTCTGAGCTCGTCGAGCTTCGCGAGCGCCGGGCGCGCATCGAGCTCGAGACTGCCATAGACGGTCGGGTCGGACGGGGCACGCCAGGCGTGCAGCGCCAGCGTGCGCCACGCCGGGACGCGCTCGAGTCGTCGAAAGCTCATGGGCGGTTCCCTCCTTCACCCGACACTCGACCCTGTTCCGACGCGGCTCGCAAGGCCGCTTCGATCTCGCGCGGCGTCGCCGCCCCGGCTCGCGCGGAGCTCACCCGGCCCGAGCGGTCGAGGATGACGAGGGTCGGGACGCGGTCGATCCGCCCGAACGGACCCGCTCCGCCGAGCGTCGCCTGGTCGGCGATCGCGACCGGATAGGCGAGCTCGAGCGTCGAGCGGAACACGTCGGCCAGCACCGCGTTCTTGGGCGGCTCCAAGATGATGGCGCCCGCGTTCGCGCGCGGGACGAATCGCCGGATCGCCTCGTCGAGCCGTCGAGCCGCCACCTGCGACGCGGCGTCGTAGGTCGTCACGAAGAGCAGCGCGGTCGCCCGGCCGCGGGTGGTCGCGCTCGACAGCTCCGCGCCATCGGTGGTCCCCCAGGCGAAGACCACCGGCTCGCCGAGCGCGACCGGTGGGCCTTCTGGTCGGGGCGGCGCGGAACCGCCGCAGCCTGCCGCGAGCACGCACGCGAGCACGGTCAGGGCGGCGCCGCGGCGAGACACATCACCTCGGTGCGGTCAGCTCGCCAGCTTGCTCGTCGATCACCGGACCGAACAGATCGGCGAAGATCCGCAGGGCCTCGGGGATCGCCTTCCCTGCGCGCTGGTGCGCGAGCACCGCCTGGGCCAGGTCGTCGACCAGCGGCTTCAGCGGCGTCCGCTCGAGCGTCGCGCCGCCGATCACGTCGCCGGCGCGCGGAGCCGCACGGCGATCCACGATCGGATCGTGCTTCACCCACGAGAACCCGGCGCCGTTCCGATATCCGCAGGCCAGCACCTGCACGAAGTCGAGGTAGAGGGGCGTGATCACCGTCGCCACGCGAGTACCGTCGGCGGCGAGTCCGCCGAGCGCGCTCGCGCCGACCCGCAGCCGGGCCGCCGCGTCGGCGGGCCCCATCGCCGCGGTGATGCGCTCTCGCCGCGCAGGATCCGCTTCCACCGCGAGCAGCGGCGCGTACACCGCGATCCGCGGCGCGCTCACGCGACAGGCGTCACGTTCGAGCGCGGCGAGCCACTGGTCGCGCGCGTCGGCTTCGAGCTCCGCGTAGGCGATGGCCGCGGCGAGCGCGGCCTCGGCGTCGGTCGCGAGCGCGCCGAGCCAGCTGAGCCACGCGTCCACGACGCGTGTGGGCGCCGTGAGCGCGAGCTGCTCGTCGTCGCTCGACGAGCAGTGCGTCGAGTCGCATCGCGGCGGCGCGTCGCTCATGGCAGCGGAAGCTAGAGGATCACCTCCGCGGTCGCAACCGGCGCTTCACGTGCTCATCCGATTTCGCGAGCGCTGCGAGAGCGCCGCCGCCGATACGCAGGTTATCCACATGCCGTCACGTCATCCAACGACGAGCGGATCGACGAGCGCCGCGAGCTCCTCGGCGAGATCGGCGAGGAGCTCATCGAGCGCTCCGGCGAGCGCCTCCGGCGCGGCGACCACCAGATCACCGCCCCGCTCGGCGAACATCGCGCCGAGCCCCTCGCTCGCCTCGAAGATCCCCTTGACGAACACCACGTCACGCGGCGCGACGCGAACGCGCCGCGCCACCATCCCTCGACCGATCATCGGCGAAGCTGCCACGCCGCGCGACGCTACGTCGATGCGCTACCGTATGCAAACTCGACCGCGCTCATACGTCGGAGAGCTTGCTAGGATGCGGTAAGACCATGATGAAGTCCCATCCGGACGACAGCGAGCGCCCGCGCGCGCTCCCCCCGCTCGACGACGGCGACGACGGAGACGGGCCGCTCGAGAGCGGCCCGGAGCTCGCCACCCCCGACGCGCTCGAGACGGGGCTCGACGACGAGCTCGCGAGCGGACTCGACATCGGGCTCATGCTCGAAGCGCCGGAGCTGGCACCGGGCGGCGACGGCGACGAGCTCGTGCTCGACCTAGCGGCCATGTTCGAGGCCGCCGCGGAGCGCGACGAAGCGAGCGACGACGCGCTGGGCCCGGAGCGCTTCGACGTCACGACTGGGCTCGGTCGACTCGGCGAGGAGCCGCTCGGCTCCGAAGATCGACGCGGCCCCGAGGGGCCCCTCGACGACCTGCTCGACGAGGAGCTGCCCGACCTCGATGACGATGGCGCGGGCGAAGTCGGCGAGCTCGCCGACGCCTCGTGGCTCGCCCTACCCGACGAGGCGGATCCGCACGAGCCGCCGCCCTGGGCGAGCGAGCGGTGGCCCATGACGCTCCTCCACGCCGACGCCGGGGCCGTCGCCTCGCTCGGCGAGTCGGCCGGGCTCATCGTCGCCGGCGGCGACTCGCTGCTCGCGCTGCCCGAAGGCGGAGACGAGCCGCGACCGCTCGCGCTCGCAGGTGGGCGGGTCGCCAGCGTCGCCCCGCTCGACGGGGGGCGCAGCATCCTATACGCGAACGACCTCGGAGAGGTCTGGCGGCTCCGCCCCACCACCGGTGTCCGTGAGCGGCTGCTCGCGGTCCCGCGCGCGACGATGGGCGGTCCGCTCGAGCTGTGCCACGCCGGCGCGGTGGTCATCGCGCGCTCGAGCGACGGCTGGCTGTCGAGCACCGCGGACGGCGGCGATACCTGGACGCCCATCGACGTGCGCGCCCGCGTCCTCGCGCTGAGCAGCGGCGCGCCGTCCCTGGTCGGCGTGGCGCGCGAACGCGCGCGCCGGCTCCTGCTCCGCTCCGACGACGGCGGCGCGAGCTGGCAACCGCTCGCGCTCGCGAGCGTGGCGGAGCCCATCGCCGGCAGCGAGGGGCTCCTGGTGGCGGCGCGCGACCACGTGATCGCGCTGGCAGCGCCGAACGTCGGGCTCGCCATCAGCGCCGACCACGGCGCGACGTTCACGCGCCTCCCCGGCACCACCGGAGTGACCGCGCTCACGATCGGGGAGCGCTCCGGAAAGCTCGAGGTATTCGCAGCGGTGCTCGCCGAGCTCGCCGGCGCGACCCACATCCTCTCGGTCGATCCGCTGACGGCCACCGCGCAGATCGTGGCCGCGCTCGAGGGCGAGGCCGGCGACGAGGCCGCGCTCGAGCAGGTGCGCGTGGACGCCCTGCTGTGGGATGCGGCGCGCGCTCGACTGGTGGCCGGTGGCGGCGCTGGCCTGTGCGCGTGGCAACCGCTCGCGCTCCGCGCCGCCTGAGAGCCGGCGCTTCGTCGCGGCCACGCGCCGCCGGGGGTCGGCCGCGGGAGCTTGGCCCTCGGGTCCGGAGCGTGGTAGCCGGGGCCATGGCCATCGTCGTCCAGAAGTACGGCGGGTCGTCGGTCGCCGACATCGAGAAGCTCCACGCCGTCGCCGATCACGTCGCGGACGCCCGGCGGGCTGGCAACGACGTCGTCGTGGTCGTGAGCGCCATGGGTAAGACGACCGAGAACCTGCTGGAGTTGGCTCGCGAAGCGGCGCGGCAGGTGGGGGACGGTTCGTGCGAGCCGCCGCGACGCGAGCTCGACATGCTGGTGAGCACCGGAGAGCGCGTCAGCATGGCGCTCCTCTCCATTGCGATTCAAGCGCGCGGGCTCGACGCCATCAGCTTCACCGGATCGCAGTCGGGGATCATGACCAATGATCGCCATTTCGACGCGCGCATCATCGAGGTGCGCCCGCATCGCATCGAGGACGAGCTCGCGCGCGGGCGCATCGTGATCGTCGCGGGCTACCAGGGGATGAGCTACCGCCGCGAGATCACGACCCTCGGGCGCGGCGGCTCGGACACCACCGCGGTGGCGCTCGCCGCCGCCCTCGGCGCCGAGCGCTGCGAGATCTATAGCGACGTGGACGGGGTCTACTCGGCGGATCCGCGCGGGGTCCCGGACGCCCGACACCTGCCGGCGCTCGACTACGCGACCATGCAAGAGATGGCGGAATCAGGCGCCAAGGTCCTGAACGCGCAGGCGGTCGAGTGGGCCAAGGAGCACCGAGTACGCATCGTCGCTCGTCGCACCGGCGATCGGGCGCCCGCCCGCGAGACCGTCGTTGGCCCCGAGGCGGTCGACGATGCGACCCGTCGCGCGGTGGTCGTCGAACGCAAGCTCGCGCTCCTCGCCGCGCCGGCGACCAGCGCGCGGGCCCTGGTGGGTGCCGCGACCCTGCTGGCGTTGCCGCTCAGAGATCTCTCGATCCGGGGAGACGAAGCCGTCGCGGTGGTCCCGCTGCTGAACGTGCCCGACTTCGCGCGCGTGCGCCGAGAGCTGACCGCGCGGCTCCCCGACCTCGCGCTCGAGGAAGGGCTCGGCGCGGTGAGCCTCATCGGCGTCGAGGTCGGCGCGCGCGCGGGCACCGTGCTCGAGCTGCTCGACGCCCTGCCCGCCGCGCCGCGCTGGATCACCGGCACGCCGCTGCGCGTGACCGCGGTGATGCCGGTCGACGCGCTCGGGGACGTCGAGCGCGCCTGGCACGCGCGCTTCGTCGCGGCGCCGAGCGCGCGTCTGTCAGCCTGAGCCGCCGCTCACGGCGAGGCGCGCGCGCGCCTCCCGGTAGAGACGGGCCTCGTCGTGGCGGCCGCGCGCGCTCGCGTCGGCCTCGAGACGCTCGAGCACGGCGCGAGCGCGCGGCAGGAGCCACGCTCGCTCGCTCGGGTCGGCGTCCTCGAGCTGCGCCGACGCGAGCGCGTAGAGCCGCGCATCGTCTCCGAGCGCCTCGAGGAGCTCGACGAGCTCGCGGGCGAGCTGCCCGTCTCCGGGCGCGAGTCGGAGCGCGGCTTCGAGGGCCTCGGCTCGCTCGAGCAGGCCCGACTCGTCGAGCTGGGGCGGGGGCTCCGCGCGCGTCGAGTCACGCCGCTCGGCCGCGCTGTCCGTGGCGCCGGCCGCGGCGCTCGCCGCCGCTACCTCGGCGGCCACCCGCCGATAGGCATCGCCGAGCGCGCGATCGCGCGGCGCGGCGCGGAGCGCCACCGCCAGGTGCCGCTCGGCGGCGAGCGCGTCGCCCCGGGCCTCGCGCTCGAACCTCGCCGCCTCCCGGAGCCACTCGACCGCGCGCGGGTCGGGCTCCGGCGTGAGCTCGACGTGATCGCGCACGCGCGCCCAGGCGAGCGACGCGCCCACCAGATCTCCGAGCGCGGCCCGCCAGCGCGCCTCGAGCCCGCGCGCCTCGAGCGCCCCGGGCGAGGACGCGGGCACCTGTCGCGCGCGGGCGATGGCCTGTGGCAGGTCGCCGAGCTCGCGCGCCAGCAGCCGCGCGAGCTCGAGCAGCGCGACCGCGTCGACGCTCCCCGTGCGCTCGGCGAGCGCGACCGCGCGCTCGAGGAGCCCGAACGCGCGCTCCTTGCTCCCGAGCTCGATGAGCGAGCGCGCGAAGCCCGTGGTGGCCGCCGGATCGTCCGGCAGGTAGCGCAGGGCGCGCTCGAACCAGCGCCCGGCCTCACGCCCGAAGCCGGCCTCGAGCAGCGCGCGAGCAGCGTGGGCGCTCGCGGCGTGGCGCGCACGAGGGCCGGTGGCGGCCGCCTCGAGGTGCTCGGCGTCCGCGAGGGCGCCCTCCACGTCGCCGCGCGCGACTCGTGCTTCGAAGCGCGACCAGCGCGCGCACGGGAGCGCGGGCGCGCGCGCGACCGCCCGGTCGAGCGCCTGGAGCTTCCCCGCGGCGCCGGGCTCGCGGAGCCCGAGCCAGCGCCAGCCGAGCGCCGCGAGCGGCGCGAAGCGCTCGGAGAGCGCCGCGCGGCTCACCGCCTCGCGCGCGCCGTCGAGATCGCCGGTCGCGGCGAGCAGCGACGCGGCGATGAGCCCGGCGCCGACCGGATCGCGGGACTCGACGAGGAGCGCGAGCGCCGCTTCGTCGCGGGCTTCCGCGTAGGCGTCGATCTCCGCCACCGCGAGCGCGAGATCCGGGTGACGCGGCGCCTGCTCGAGCGCCACGAGATACCCCGCGCGGGCCTCGTCCACCGCGCCGCGCGCGAGCGCCTCGTCCGCGCCCGCGACCAGCCGCGCGAGCTCGAGCGCCTGGGTCGGCTCGGCGGAGAGCGCCGCCGGCGGGTTCTCGGAGTCGAGCTCGACCCGGAGCAGGTCCCCGTCGAGCTCGAGCGGGCCGAAGCGCACCCGGCTCGCCGCCGGTGCCCGCGCGCCCACCGCGGGGAGCAGCGCGCGACCGAGCCGCGCGCCCGCCGCCTCCACGGTGATGACCCGCCCTCGCCGCTCGGCACCGGCGCCGAGGGCTGCGTCGACCGCGCGCATCGCGTAGCCGAGCGCCGGCCCCTCGAGGTTCGCGCCTCGCGCCGCGTCGATGATCAGCCGCGCGTCGCCGCCCGAAGGCGCCCACAGCAGATCGAAGGCGAGCGCCGCGTCTCCCGAGACCAGCCCGAGCCCGATCCGGGGCGGCTCCACCCACACGGTGACCCGGCGCTCGGCGCCCCCGAGCACGCTCGCCCAGCGCGGCTCGAGCCAGCGCGCGAGCGACTCCGGGGCGAGCGCGAGCTCGAGCGTCTCGAGCTCGCCGCGCCGATGCCGAAATACTCGCACGCCGCCGGAGAGATCGAGCGGGAACGCGAGCCCAGGCAGCGTCAGCGAGAGGCGCCGGACCGACAGCGGCCCGAGCTCGACCGGCTCGTAGAGCTCGAGGCCGAGGGCGCCGCGGGTCACGATGAGCCGCAGCGGGACGCGCGGCTCGTCGGGCGCGCTCGGCTCGGCCGGGCCCGGCGCGCGCGCCCGGCGGGAGATGGCTCGGGAGGTCACTCGAGCCGAGATCGTACCAGGCTCGAAGGGCGCCGGGGCAAACAGCCGGCGATCCTCGCCCGCGTCGCCTGGGCGCTCTGGCTCAGGCCGACTCCTTCTCGAGCTTGGCCTTCATCCGCCGCATCAGCTCCTCGAAGCCCTTCTTCTTGATGACCCGGCGAAACTGGCTGCGATAGTTCTGAACCAGGCTCGAGCCCTCGGTGACGATGTCGTAGACCCGCCACTGCCCGTCGACCTTGTGGAGCAGGTAGTCGATGCTGACCGGGTCCTCGCGCTGGCTCGACCGGCTCTTGGCCACCGTCCGCACCAGGTAGCCCTGCTGCGCCTTGTCGCTGCCCCGATACTCGATGTCGTAGTCGAGCGTCTTCCTCAGGTTCTTCCGATAGGCGCCGCGCACCAACCGCTCGAGGACGTCGCGGAACTCCTTCTTCTCGGCGTCGCTGCGCTCGCCCCAGTACTCGTGGAGCGACTCCTTGGCGAGTGAGTCGTAGTCGAGCAGGCGGTCGAACACGCCTTGGATCTGCTTCTCGTTCGCCGCGGTGGCCGGCTGCGAGAGGAGCGCGGAGAGCTCGGCGTGCTTCGACTTGACGAAGGACTCCGCGTTCGAGTCACTGGCGAACGCAGGGAGCGGCAGCGCGATCCCGAGGACGGCGACGAACAGAACCTTGAGCAGAGTACTACGCTTCATTTTGTCACCCGCTTATTTGGGGCCTCGCAGCATCATACGCAACGCCGATGCCAAACCTTCGGTTCCGCGCCGAACCGACAACCCAACCACCTAGAATCATTGCACTAATATTGAACTCGAGGGTCCCCGGGGGGGATGGGTCGGTCCGGCGCGAAGCCGGCGCGGCACGACATCCGTGACCGGCCTACCACAGTCCCGGGTTCACGCGTCGCCCGCCGGCGGCTCCGGCGCGGCCGCGAGCGCGGCGCTCAGCTCGACGCGAAAGACGGCGCCGCGACCGGCCGAGCTGTCGACCGCGAGGGCGAAGCCATGGGCGTCGGCGATCCGCTTGACCACCGCGAGCCCGACCCCGGTCCCCTGCGAGCGCGTGGTGAAGAACGCGTCGAAAATGCGGGACTTGGCTTCGTCGTCGATGCCGATCCCGGTGTCGGCGACCGAGAGGGTCGCCTGCTCGCCCACGCGCTCGACGGCCACGGTCACGGTGTCGCCGGCGCCACTCGCCTGGACGGCGTTCCGAACCAGGTTCCAAATCAGCTGCCGGAGCTGGGCGGAGTCCGCCCGGATGGGGAGCTTCGACTCGCCCGAGTAGACCACGCGGACGTCGGTCGCGGCGCGACCGGAGCGCGAGGCGAGCGCGACCACCTCGCACGCGACCCCGGCCGCGTCCACGCGGGTGAACACCGGCGCGCGCGGTCGCGAGAGATCCATCATGTCGGTCACCAGATCGTTCAGCCGGGCCGCCTCGCGCTCGACGATGCCGCAGAGCTCGCGATCTTCCTCGGAGAGCGCCGGGCTCGACTCGAGCATGCGGATCGAGCCGGCGATGGAGCTCAGCGGATTCCGGATCTCGTGCGCGAGCCCCGCGGTGAGCCGGCCGAGCGCCGCCAGGTGTTCGGCCTCGTGCGCGCGTTCCTCGGCGAGCACGAGCTGACCGCCGGTGAGCCTGAGCCGCTCGGCGAGGTAGCCCGCGAGCAGGGTCACGACCACCAGCATCAAGAGGTTGATGGCCAGGTAGTACGCGAGCTCGTAGGACGAGGCGGCGTAGAGCGACGGTGGCTGATCGGGCGGAGGGTGGAGCCAGCCGCGCTCCAGCGAGAGCACGGTAGCGGCGAAGCAGAGCGCGCCGGAGATGGCGGCGACGAGCGCGCCGCGGATGCCGGTGAGGATCGCTCCGACCAAGCAGCTCAGCCCGTAGAGCGAGGTCGCGCCGCTCGTCGCGCCGCCCGACAGGTACACGATGACGCTCCAGGCAAGCTGGTCGAGCACGAGCTGGAGGTCCGCGAGCGGCTCGAGCCATCGACCGACGCGCAAGAGCGCGGCGTAGACGCCGCTCAGCGCGATCGACACGCCGAGCACCAAGAACGCCGTTCGCATGGAGAACGACCCGAGGTCCAGCCGGCCGCGCAGGTAGAGGAGCACGACCAGCGCGAGCAGCGCCGAGAGGAAGAAGAGTCGCGCGAGCGTGAGCCAGGCCAGCCGGCGTGGCAGCGGCGCGCCCGCCAGCCGGTCCGGGATGCCGAGGGGAAACCTCATGGGCGGACCACCCCGGGCCGCGCCCTCAGTCGGCCTTGATGTTGCCAGCGAGCGAGAAGATCGGAAGATACATGGAGATCAGCACCACGCCGACCATGCCGCCGACCCCGACCATCATGATGGGCTCGAGCATGCTGGTGAGCGCGGCGACCGCCACGTCGGTCTCCTCCTCATAGAAATCAGCGATCTTATTTAGCATCTGATCGAGCGCGCCGGTCTGCTCACCGACCGCGATCATCTGCACGACCATGTCCGGGAAGACCTTGGTCTCCGCGAGCGGCTCGGCCATGTTGCGCCCCTCGCTGATCTTCTGCCGAACGTGCATCACCGCGGCCTCGATGACCACGTTGCCGGCGGTGCGCCCGCAGATCTCGAGCGCGTCGAGGATCGGCACTCCCGATTGGAGGAGCGTCCCGAGCGTGCGGGTGAAGCGCGCCACCGCGACCTTCCGCACCACGCCGCCGATGATGGGCACCGTGAGCGTCAGGTTGTGAAAGAAACGCTTCCCGCGCGGGGTGCGGTACGCGTAGCCGATGCCTACCGCGGCGAGGATGACCACCACGACGATGAACGGCAGGTAGCTCACGAAGCCCTTCGAGAGGGCCATCACCATCTGGGTGAGCTTCGGCAGAGCGTCCTTCCCTCCGCCGAAATCCTTGAACATGTTCTCGAAGGCGGGG
Organism: Polyangiaceae bacterium; assembly: GCA_035063585.1. Taxonomy (GTDB): domain Bacteria; phylum Myxococcota_A; class Polyangia; order Polyangiales; family Polyangiaceae; genus JAPSGB01. Next base: position 95,436 of record JAPSGB010000008.1, on the reverse strand, counting down.
ATGACGAAGGTGAGGAGCACCGTCATGACGCCGGCCGCGATGACGACGACGACGCTCGGGTAGACGAGCGCGCCGCGGACCTGGCGGACCAGCTTCTGCCGCTTCTCCATGTAGATGGAGAGCCGGTTCATGATGGTGTCGAGGATGCCGCCCACCTCGCCGGCGCGGACCAGGTTGGTGTAGAGATCGTCGAACACCTTCGGGTGACGCGCGAGCGCATCGCTGAAGGTGCTCCCCTGCTCGACCGACGACCTTACGTCGCGCAGCACGGTCGCGAACGCCTTATTTTGCTGCTGGTTCGCGAGGATGTCGAGGCACTGCACGAGCGGCAGGCCGGCGTCGATCATGGTGGCGAAGAGCCGGCTGAAGGTGACGAGGTCCTTGACTCCGACCCCGGTGCCGAACTTGATCTCGCCGAACGCGAGCTTCTTCTTGACCTTGACCGGGCTCAGCTGCTGTTGGCGGAGGCGCGCGTTGACGATGCCCGCGTCGTCCGCCGTCATCACGCCCTTGCGCAGCTCGCCCGTGCGCGCACGGGCCTCCCACAGGAACTCGGCCATCGTCAGTCGCCTTTCTCTCGAACGGAGCACAGACTAGCGCGAGCGGCACTTCGAACCCAAGGAACCCATGGGCCGTGGCCGCCCGGGGGCGCGAGGCCCGGCTTTTTGCACCTCATGGGGCCCTGCGATATGGCAGCTCGGGTGCAGACCTGGCGGGACGAGCGACTCGACGCCGTCGCGCGCGACCTCGTGGTGTCGCCCCGGGTCGCGCCGGGCGCGGCCGTCGCGGTCGCGGTCCGAGCCGGGGCCGGCTGGACCGTCGCCACGGGCGCGGCGGGCACGCTCGCCGTGCATGACGACGCCGCCATCTCACCGGACACGCCGTTCGACCTGGCGTCGGTGACCAAGCCCTTCGTGGCCACCGCCGCCGCGCGCGCGGCGGCCGCGGGGTCGCTGTCTCTCGGGGCTCCGCTCCAAGCCCTGCTCCCCCTCGTCGGCGGCACGGCGAGCGCGACCGTCCCGTTCGAGCTCCTGCTCGCGCACCGGGCGGGGCTCGAGGCGCACCGCGAGCTCTTCGCGCCGCTCGTCGAGGGGCGCCCGGTCGAGCGTGACCGCGCGCTCCGCGTCGCGGCGTCGGCTCGACGCCCGAGCGCCCACGGGCCGCCGCCGCCGGAGGGGTTTCCCCCCGAATATAGCGATCTCGGCTACCTTCTCGCGGGCGCCGCGCTCGAGCACACGCTCGACACCCCGCTCGACGCGCTCGTGGAGCGCGAGGTGCTCGCGCCGCTCGGGCTGGGGGGGGTCGGTTCGGCGCGAAAATGGCTGGGGTCGACCGCAGATTTCGTCGCGCGCGTCGCGCGCACCGAGGACGTCCCGTGGCGTGGCGGCGCGCTCGCCGGCATGGTCCACGACGAGAACGCGTGGGCGCTCGCTGGCCACGGCCTCTCGGGGCACGCGGGACTCTTCGGGACCGCCGGCGCGGTCGCGCGCTTCGGCGCGGCCTGGCTCGACGCCGTCGCCGGGCGTCGCGGCGAGTGGCTCTCGCGCCGGGACGCCTTGACGCTGGTCAGGCAACGACCCGCCGGCACCCTGCGCGCGGGCTTCGACGGACGCGCGGCGAGCGGTTCCTCGGCGGGCGAGACGAGCAGCGCTGGCACCTTCGGCCATCTCGGCTTCACCGGCACGAGCCTCTGGTGCGACCCCGAGGCGGACGCCGCGGTCGTGCTGCTGACCAACCGCGTGAACCCGACCCGGGCGAACGTTGGGATCCGGGCGGCGCGCCCCCGGGTCCACGACGCGCTGTTCGCCTGGGCGCGAAGCGCCCGGCCATTCGACCGAACGTGCTAGGATGGCGTAACGGCACGCCCGAGCCGCCGTCATCGGGTATAAGTCACCGAGAACTCACCTTGGAGATTCCGGGCGCCCGCGCGAGCCGTTGGCGCGCCGGGGAATTCACGAGCAGGATCGAGCGCGGCGATGTGGAAGCTCAGCATCGAGGACGACCAGAGCAACAAGACGGTCGTCAGCCTCGTGCGCGACGAGTACGCCATCGGGCGCGCCGAGCAGAACTCCGTCCGCCTCACCGAGCGGAACATCTCCCGGCAGCACGCGCGGCTCTACCGTGGCGACGGCGGCCAATGGCTGCTCGAGGATCTCAGTAGCTATAACGGCTGCTACCACAACGGAGCGCGCGTCGGAGACCCTCAGCCGATCACGCACGGCGACCTCATCCAGTTGGGAGACTACCGCCTCGAGGTCACCGATGAGGCGCGCACGGCCGAAGGCGCGACGACCGGCGAGGCGAACGACTCCGCGCCGTCGATGCCGCGGAGCCAGGTCCTGCTCGGGCAGCCCGATCGCTTGGTCGTGCTCATCGGGCCGAACCCCGGCGCGGAGTACCCGCTCGCGCGCGAGCGCGCCGTCATCGGGCGCGGGGAGGAGTGCGACATCTCGGTCAACCACGGCTCAGTGAGCCGTGTTCACGCCGAGGTGCGCGCGCTCGGTGACGGCCGCTACGAGCTCTTCGACTGCGAGAGCGCGAACGGCGTGCGCGTCAACGGGGTCGAGCTGAAACGCACCATCATCGACGCGCGCGACACGATCGAGCTCGGTGACGTCGTGTTCAAGTTCATCCCGGCGGGTCAAGTGTACTTGCCTGGAGCCGACGAGAGCCAGCAACTGGGCGCTTACGGCTTCGGTCCGGGAGACTCGGTGATTTCGCTCGCCGGCATCGAGACCCGGGCCGCCGGCTCCGGGATACCCTCGAGCATCAAGGTGATCGGCGGCGTGGCGGTGCTCGGGCTCTTGGTCGTCTTGGGGATGGTCACCTTCGCGGGCGGCAGAACCCCGCCGAGCTCGGCCGCTTCCACCCAGAGCGCCGCGGCCGATCCCTCCGCCGCCATCCTCGAGCGGGCCAAGGCGCTCCTTCAGGCGGGCGATTTCGAGGCCGCGCATCAGCTCGTCCTCAGCCAGATCCCAGCCGAGAGCAACGCGCGTCAATCGGCAGACTTCAAGGCGATCGAGGCGCGATGGGCAGACAGCGTGCTCGCGCAGGCCGATACCGAGACGGACGTCTCGGCGAAGCGCGCGCTCCTCGATCGGATCGCCAAGGCCACCACCGTCGACTCGGTGCGGAGGAAGCGCGCGTCCACCGAGATGGAGGCGCTCGACGGCCTGGCGGGCGGAGTGGAGGTCACCGAGCTACCGAGCGCTCCGGAGCGCGTCCTGAAGCCCGATGACCGCCCGAAGCCCATCGCGGCGTCCAGCGGGGGCCTGGTCCGAACCAACCCGTTCGACGCGCCGTCCGCCGGCGCGAAGCCCGGGGTGGCCAAGCCGGCACCGGCGCCGTCGCCGGCGAACACGAGCGGCTCGAACGTGAAGGACCAGGCCACGAGCGGCGACCGGGCGGCGCAGATCGCCTCGAAGAACGCGCTGAAGGCCAAGGTCGCCCACGGCACCGCCACCGACCAGGAAAAGCGCCTGCTCCGCGCGCTGTGCCGCCAGACGGGCGATATGTCCTGCGCGTACTAGAAGCCTCTCGTGGCCGCGCCGGACCCGAACGACCGCCTCCCTGCGTCCGTCGAGGTGGACGCCCCCGAGCATATCGCGATCCGCGGCGACGTCGTAGTGACGCCGCGCACGGCGCTCCTCTCGCGTCCGGCGCTCGCGGTCGCCTCCTTGCTCGCCCTGGCAGCGGCGGCGGAGCTGACCCCGGGTCTCGAGCGGCTTCGGCTCTTCAGCGAGCGGCCCGCCGCCGCGCCCGAGGCGCGCGGAGTCGCCGCGCCGACGCTCTCGGTGGGCGAAGCGACCCTCGAGGGGGAGACCCAGACGCGACCCGAGCTCGCGCAACCCGAGACGGTCGAGCTCCCGACCGCGGCGCGCGGCCCGATCGCTCGGGAGCGAGGCGGCTCCGAGCTACCCGCCATCGACGTCGAGCGCCCGCCGGTCGAGATCGCAGACCCGGGAGGCCGGGCGCTCTCGGGCTTCTTCGCCGCGCTCGATCGCACCCGCGCGAAGGCGCCGGGAGCGGTGACGCGGGTGCTGCACTTCGGGGACTCCATCGTCACGAGCGACTACGTCTCGGGGACCCTTCGTCGCAAGCTGCAGGCGGAGTTCGGCGACGCCGGTCACGGCTTCATGCTGATGGCGAACGCGTGGCCGGCGTATTTCCACAACGACGTCTACCGGTTCGCGTCGAGCGGCTGGCTGGTGAGCCGCGTGGTCGGGCCGCTCGCTCCAGACGGGTTCTACGGGCTCGGCGGGGTGTCGTTCCGCGCGCCGCCGGGCTCACGCGCACGGTTCGGAACCGCGGACAGCGGGAGCTTCGGGCGAGCGGTGTCTCGCTTCACCATCGACTACCTGGTCGAGCCGGGAGGCGGGACCCTGCAGCTCAACGTCGACGGCAAGCCCTACGCGACGCTCGACACCTCCGGACCGGAGAAGCAGGTCGCCTACTACGACGTTCGCGTCCCCGACGGCCCGCACCGCCTCGAAATCGTGACCACCAAGGGCGTGTCTCGCGCGTTCGGGGTGGTCATGGAGCGCGACGTCCCGGGGGTCGTGCTCGACGCCATCGGCATCCAGGGTGCGCGCATCCGCTTCCTGGACAAGCAGGACGACGCGCACTGGGCCGAGCAGCTCGCCTGGCGAAGCCCGAACCTCCTCATCTACGAGTTTGGCGCCAATGAGAGCGGCGACGGCTTCGCCTACCCGATGGCGGACTACTACCGGACCATGGTCGCGGTGCTCGAGCAGGGAAAGCGCGCCGTCCCGAGCGCCGGCTGCCTGGTCGTCGCGGCGATGGATCGAGCGGAGCGACGGGGGACCTCGCTCACCAGCATGGCCGTCATCCCCGCCATCGTCGCCGAACAGCGGAAGGCGGCCGCGGCCACCGGTTGCGCGTTCTTCGACACCTTGCAAGCCATGGGAGGCCCGGGATCGATGGCGGCCTGGGTGGAGCGCGGGCTCGGCCAGGCCGACCTCACCCACCCGACGGGCAGCGGCTCGGCGGTGCTCGGGACGTGGCTCTATCGCGCGCTGATGCACGCCTACCAGGCGCAGGGGTCGGCGAGGTAACGCGCCCCGCTAGCGCCCGGCGGGGAGGAGCGCGTCGGCCACGAGCTCGCCGAGCTTCGCGTATCCCGCCGGCATCAGGTGAATGCCGTCCGGCGCGGCGAGAGCGGGCGACGCGCGCTCCCAGCGCGTGTGGCTGCCCTCGCCTCCCATGGCGTCGTAGACGCTGAAGTAGCGGCAGCCGAGCTCGGCCGCGACCTCGCGCTCGACGCGATCGATGTCGATGACGCGCTGTCGAGTGGTGCCGCTGGGCTCGTCCCAGTCGGTCGGGCCCGCCAGCAGGCAGTCGGCCTCCGGAGCGGCGAGTCGGATCCGCCCGAGCAGCGCCTGGTAGTGGGCGCGATAGCGCTCCACCGGTCGCGTCTCCGCCACCTCGTTGGTGCCGTACGCGAGCACCACCAGCTCCGGCCGACGCGCGCGCACCTCGGCGATCCACGCCGTCTCGTCCCACGCGAGCGGGGTGGACGCGCGCGCGCCGTTGATCCCGAGCGTGTCGAGCACGACGCCAGGGGTCGTACTCTCGAGCACGGCGCCGAACAACTCCGGGGCTCCGGAGACCGCGCGCACCTCGAGCCGCGCAGAGGCCTCGCCCTCCACCTCGAAGCGCCGAACCGGCGTCCCGGAGGGCCCGGCCGTGCCGGCGCGAGCGTCGAGGGTGGTGGGCGCTCGGTCGCCGAGCCGAACCGACAGCCGGTCCGAAGCCGACTTGGCTCGGAAATAGAGCGTCCAGCGAGCGGTACCACCGAGCGCGCCGGAGAGCGGCGAAGCGGCAGCGACCGCACCCTCGGATGCGGGAGTCACGCGCATGCCGGCGAGGCCGAACTGTCCGTCGCTGGTTCGAGCGCTGGTCGACGGGGCGCTCGGCTCGCGGCGCCACGACCCCTCCGTGACGACCGTCACTCCCGCGTGACGATAGGGCTTCACGCCGAGGAGCAGGTAGCCGGGGCCGCCGTTACCGAAGCGCGCTTGCAGCGGTCTCCTGACCGCGTCGGTCCAGAAGTCCGCGTAGGTGTGGGAGTCGCCCAGCCACAGCACCCGCACGCTCTCTCGTCGCGTGCCGGCGGCGAGCGCGGCGAGCGCCGCGTGGAACCGCTCGAGCCCTCGAGCGGGTGGCGGCGCGGGCGGTGCGGAGGACGCCGCTGACGGCGCCGGGCTCTCGCTCGAGGCCGGCGCCCCGAGCCCGAGCGACCGAGCCGGCGAGGCGGAGCGCGGAACCTCCGCGGAGGAAGCGGCGGGAGCAGGCGCCGATCGCGCGCTCGAGGCCAGCTCACCCGACGCGGCGCACGTCACCGCGACCACCGCAGCGAAGAGCGCGGCGAGGGCACCGGCGACGCGCTCTGCGTCAAGCGAGCGGATCTTCGACCTCCAGCTCACTTTCGCTACGCTCGCGGCGCTCCGCCACTCGGCGCTTCACGAAGCTGACGAGCTCCTCGACATACGACTCGAAGGGCGGGCACGTCACCGACGTGCCAGACAGGATGGCCTCGGTGTTGCGCGCGTCGTACCGGACCGGCGTGGTCATCACCTCGAGGAACGCCCGCGGGCTCTTCGAGAGTTGATGAAACCCGGGCGCGCTGAGCAGCGCCCGGGTGACGTTGGCCGGGATGTGGGCGCTGTTCAGCCGCTTGCCACCCGCCCGGGCTACCAGCTCGAAGACGCGCCGCACCGACAGCGGCCGCGGATCGGCGAGATGAAACGTGCGCCCCATCGCGTCATTCGCCTTGCCGATCCGGTGGGCGGCGGCCACGACGTAGTCGATCGGGACGAGGTTCATGGGCGCGTCTCCGCGCGCCGGCAGGAGCAAGGGAAACTCCTGCGGAGAGCTCACGATGAGCAGGATCATCAAGTATGGCCCGTCGAAGCGGTCGACCTCACCGGTCCGTGAGTCGCCGACCAGCTGCGTCGGGCGAACGACCGCGATGGGGAGCTCCGACATCTGCGAACGAAGCAAGCGCTCGGCGCGCGCCAGGGTCTCTTCCACCGGCGAGTGGAAGCTCTGCCCGGCCCCGAGCTCGTCCTCGAGCACCAGCCCGGTGCGGTTCCCGCTGACCAGCGCGCTCGAGTGAACCACGATGCTCCGGAGATTCGTGCACGTCTTGCCGAGCTCGATGACCTCTCGCGTAGCGCCGATGTTCACCTCCTCGGCCATCTTGCGGTCGACGCCGACGTAGGTGACCTGCGCCACGTGGTGGATACGCTCCACCGCCGCGGCCAGCTCTCGGTACTCCTTGCCGCTCAGTCCGAGATCCATCGCCGCCGCGTCACCCTCGATGACGACGACGCGGGCCCGCTCCCCGTCGGATAGATGCGACAGCGCCTCGGCCGTCTCGGCGGCGAACTTCTCGCGCACGACGAGGTACACGAGCGCGCGGGGCTCGGCCCGAATGAGGTGCTCCACCATCTTCCGCCCGCGAAAGGTCGGAAAGCCGGTGACCAGGTAGACGTCGTCGTATCCGCGTCGCGCCAACTCGGGCCTCGCCGCTCAGCCGCCGCAGTAACGAGTCGCGACGCGCAGGAACCACTCGCCGACGTCTTCGCCCTGGGCGAACGTGCAGAACGAGGCGGGGCCGTCGATGGCGGCCTGCGCGCAGTAGTAGCCTCCGAGATACCGCTGACACTCGCCGCCGGTTGCGTAGAGGTCCTCCTCGCACGCGCTCTGGCTCGCTGCCGAGGAGCACGCGCTGCAGACCGCCCCGGAGCAATCCACCGCGCAGCTCAGCGCGTGATTGCAGGCCGCGTCGAGGTACGGCGCGAGGCACCGCGTGTAGGCCTGATCACCCGTGAATTGAAGCACGCAGTCGTAACACGCGGGGCTCGATGACAGGAGCGTCGAGAAGTAGTCGCCGCACGCCGGATCGGTCCCGTCGCCGCCGCACGCCTTCGCGAGGCCCTCGAGCGCGCTCGCCGAGCAGCTCTTCGAGCGCTTCGGTGGCGTCGTCACGAGCGATGGATTGCAGCCGGCGTAAGGCATCGGACAGGTCGACGAGCCTCGGCAGACCTGACCCTGGCAGGCTTCCCCCTGGGTCGAGCAGTTGTCGCAGAGCGCTCCATACTGCCCGCACGCCTCCGACGCGCTCCCCGGGACGCACTCGCCGGTCGCGGTGCAGCACCCGGCGCAGTTGTCCGGACCGCAGTGCTTGCCTTGGTAACAGAACCCCTGCGGCGCACAGCTCCGGCTGGACGCCGAGCAGTCCGAGCAGATCTGACCGCCGGCGCCGCAGGCGTGATCGGCCCGCCCATCTCGGCAGGCGCCCTTCGCATCGCAGCAACCCGACGGGCAAGTCACCGAGCCGCAAGTCGGAATGAAGGCGCAGTAGCTGCCCGGCTGGTTGCATTTCCTGCCCTGAGCCGAGCAGTTCGAGCACGCCACGCCGCCGGCGCCGCAGGTGCCGTCTGCGCTCCCTTCTCGGCACTCCCCGTTCGCGTCGCAGCAGCCGCCGCAGTTCGACGGACCGCAGGTCGGAGGCGCACCCTGACACGTGCCGGCGACGCACCCTTGCTGCTGGCCGCCGCAATCGACACACGCGCCGCCGCTCGCGCCGCACGCGTTCGTCTCGGAGCCCGGCCGGCACATGCCCTGGTCGTCACAGCAGCCGGGACACGTCGAAGGACTGCACTTCGGGGGCTCTCCCACGCACTGCCCGCTCGTGCACCCGAACCCGAGCGCCCCGCAGTCGAGGCAGTCGACGCCGCCGACGCCGCAGGCGAAAATGTCACCCCCAGGACGGCAGACGCCCGCGAGATCGCAGCAGCCGGCGCAGCTGTCGAGGCAGCGCGACGCGCCGCCGCCGGTGCCGCCGAGGCCGCCGCCGGTGCCGCCGAGGCCGCCGCCGGTGCCGCCGAGGCCGCCGCCGGTGCCACCGAGGCCGCCACCGGTGCCGGACGAGCCACCGCTCCCCGCGGCGCCACCGCCATCGGCCAGATTCGCATCCTCCAGGACGGAGCGACCGAGGCATCCGGACAGCAACACCGGCCCCGAGACGAGCCCCGCCAGCGCGAAGGCCAGCGCGTGACGGACGATGCGCGAGGGTTGGTGCACAGTGAACCTCCTCGCGGCAGCGTGCCCTGAATCACCGAGATACGGAAGGGCGTTTCGCCAGCGGCGCGGCTCAGCGCGACGCCGCGCCCATCGCGAAGCGCAAGACGCCGCGGATCGCGACCTCCGGAAGCTCGACCCGCAGCCATGCGTGGTCTGCGCCGCGCCCTAGGCCGAGGACCACCGGCGCGGCCGCCGCATGTCCCGGGGCGGAGGCGATGCCGAGCTTCACGGGATCGGCCAGGAGCGCGAACGTCGCGTCGTCTCCTACCCGCCGCGCGGCCTCCACGACGGGAACCTCCGCGGCGAGGCTCTGGTCGGGGGACGCGCCGGCGGACACGAGCGCGCCGAAGAACGGGCTCGCCTGCTTGGCGATGGCGCCGTAGCCGACGCCGTCGCGCGCAAACCACAGCACCTCGAGCGTGGTCGGTCCGTCGAGCCGCGCGATGGGTGCCTCGCCGGGGGCGGGAGCGCGCGGCTTGAGGGTGAGTTGGGCGCGCTGGACGGCGCCGTCCACCCCCTTCACCTTGGTCGTAGAGTGCTTGACGGTCACCTTGCCGGCGAAGCGCTCGACCGGCGCCGCGAAGGCCGGGACCGACAGCAGGCCGAGCGCGGATTTCAGCCCTCGAACGAAGACCGCGTCGTCGGCAGTGCTGGTGCGGAGCACGACGCCGACACCGGACGGGCTCGTCATCAGCGCGAGCGCCGAATCATCGCCGCGACCATGGGCCACATCGCCGAGGGCGGCGTCCAGCTTCTGCCGATCGGTCTCGACGAGGCGCTCACCGAAGAACCGCGTGAGCGCGGCGCCGGTGGCCTTGGCAGAGTCGGCGCGGGACGCGGGCGTCGTCCGCGTCTCGATGGAGAGTGCGGCCGCCGAGGGCAGCTGGCCGAGCTGCGCCATCGGACCTCGAACCATGCCGGCGAGGAAATCGGCAGCCGCTCCTGACTTGCCGGGGCGAAGCTCGAGCCTCGCGTCGAGGCGACCGCTCACGGGCTCGATGACCAGGCGAAGCTCATCGGACGACTCGAGCACCGCCACGACATCATCGACCACCGCACCCGCGCCGAGCAGCGCCGCGGCGGGGTCGCCAAAGTCCGGCGCGCGCCCACCGTGACTCGCGCGTTCGTCTTCGGCGCTCTTGGCGAGGTGCTCGCGGTAGAGCTTCCACGCGGTCTTCACCTGGGTCGCGATGGGCCCGGCGAGCGCGCGATGATCGGCGACCACCACGATGCCCCCGCCGGCCGGCATGGGGCGACCGGAGAGCGTGCGCGCGACGTAGGGTCCGGCAGCGACGAGCGCCGCGGCGTCTTTCGAGGCGACCAGGTAACTGCCGGCCACGCCGAGACGGATCTCGGCAGGAGCCTTCCCCGGAACCGGCTCGAGCACGGTGAGCCCGCTCGCGTCGTCCCGCTTCGCGCGATACTTCGCGTCGCTGCCGCTCGCGAGCGCAGCGATCACCTCGCGCCCGTTGCGCACGTGCAGCCCGAGCACGATGCGCGGCTCGCCGTCCTGCTCGACGATCGCGCCGAGCACCGGCGTGCTCTCGTCGAGGAGCCCGGCGGTCGCCGCCGGGAGCCCAAGGAGCGTCGTGGAGAGCAGCGGGATCCCGGCCGGCATCAGCATCACCGGGCCGCCGACGAGCGCGCGGAGCGCTCCCCAGGTCGAGGGCGGGGTCGGCACGTAGAGGTCCGCGAGGAGGTTCGCGGGCGCAGGCACGGGCGTGAGAGCCGCGGCCGAGCTGGAGGCCGAAGGCGCCGGCGCGCTCGACTCGCCGCACGACGAGCAGCCCATGACGCCGAGCGCGAGCGCGAGCGCCGCGAGCGGCCCTCGCGCCGCACGCAGCCACGTTACGCCGCCGAGCCCCGGCCGAGCGACGCCAGCGTGGGCGCCCCGGCGCTCAGAACGGGATATCGTCGTCTCCACCGCCGTAGTCGGCGTCGTCATAGCCGCCTCCACCGCCTCCACCGCCGCCGCCTCCACCGCCGCCACCGCCACCTCCGCCGCGAGGAGCGGCCGCGTCGTCCGGCGGGCCGTAGTCATCGCCGCCGCGCCCGCCACCGCCGCCGCCGCGGCCAGCCATGATGATGTTGTTGGCGACGACCTCGGTCTTGTAGCGCTTGTTCCCCTCACGATCTTCGTAGCTCGAGGTGCGGAGCCCGCCCTCGACGAACAAGCGGGAGCCCTTGGCGAGGAACTTGGAGAGCGCCTCGGCTCGCTTTCCCCACACGACCACGCTGTGCCACTCGGTGCGCTCCTGACGCACGCGGTTGCGGTCGAGGTAGGTCTCGCTGGTGGCGAGCCGCATCTTGAGCACCGCCTGCCCGCCGCTCGTCATCTTGAGCTCGGGATCGGCGCCCAGGTTTCCGAGTAGCATCACGCGGTTCAGGCCTTCACTCGCCATGGTACGGGCTCCTTTGCCCCGGCGCGCTCCGACCACCGGTGCGCGGCCGGGACGCCGGACGGATTTGGACGCTCGCGGGCCGCGCGTCAAGCGGGCGTGACGAGCAAGTTCCTACCGCGCCGACCGGGCGCGCCCGGCCGCCGGCCGCGCCGGACCGGCCTGCCCGAGGACGGCCCCGTCAGCCGATCCGCCGGCCGTCCGTCTCGAGCGCTGCGAGGTGCGCCAAGAGCTCTTCCCGAAGGCCGTGGAGCGCGGTCTTCAGGCGCTCGGCCACCTCGGGCGACGCGGCGGCGCTCGGCTCGGGCTCCGCCGGGATGGCGCCCTCGCGGAGCCGCTTGCGAGCCCCCGCGATGGTGAAGCCCTGACCGTAGAGGAGCTCCTTCACGGTGAGCAGCCGCTCGACGTCGCGACGGGAGTAGATGCGCTGCCCGCGGCGGGACTTCTGCGGGCGAATCGAGCTGAACTCGCTCTCCCAATAGCGAAGCACGTGCGGCTCGACCCCCACCAGCCCGGCGACCTCTCCGATGCGGTAGTAGAGCTTTACCGGCAGCTCCTTGCGGTCCATCGAGCGACGCTACTCCTTCGCTGCGGCGCCCAGGACGGGCTGCGCCGCCGGCGCGGACATCGCCACCGCGGCCGGCGCGCCGGCGCCGTCCTCGTCGTTGAGCGCCTGCTTCAGGAGCTGGCTCGCCTTGAAGTTCAAGACCCGCCGCTCCGCGATCACGATCGGGTCGCCGGACTGGGGATTTCGCCCCTGACGCTCACGCTTGTCACGTAGGACGAAGTTCCCGAACCCGGAGATCTTGATCTTCTCGCCGCGCCCGAGCGTCTCCTTCATCGTCTCGAACACGAGGTCCACCAGGTCCGCGGACTCCTTCTTCGAGAAGCCACCGAGCTTCGAGTACACCGCCTGGACAATGTCGGCCTTGGTCATCGGTACCCCCGTGGCAGAGTAGCCCTGGACGCCCCGAGATAGTACCTGGGCACCTCGAAAAGTCCATAGGTGACGCGAGGCTGCGGGTGGCAGCCCGCGCGGCTCAGGCTGCGCGAGCGATGTCCGTGGCGGAGAGCTCGGCGAGCTCCGCGGCGGCGAGGCTCGGCTCGGGCGCCGCGCGCACCACCGCGCGCCGGCGGCTCGCCTGCTCGGAAAGGACCAGCCCGGCCACGTAGCCGTAGCCGCACATGAAGAGCGCCGCGAAGGGCGTCGCGAGCCAGTGCCCGGTGGTCACCGCCGCCACCACGCTCGCCGCGCTGAGGAGCGTGAGCGCGAGCTCGATGAGGGGCAGATCCGCCGCCTGACGATAGCGACCGGCGGTGATCCCGCGCTTCGGGGTCCGCACGAACTCGCCGGCCATCGACCCGAGCCCTTGCCAGACCGCCTTGCTCAGGTGCGGCGCGAGCCCGGCGCCGAGCGCGATGAGCGCCGGCAGGCGCTTCGCGGCCGACCAGACCGAGCGGCCCTGAGCGCGCTCGGCGAGCATGTAGAACGACGCGAGCGAGCCGGTCGCGCCCAAGCAGAGCGGCACGTCGATGAGCAGCATCGAGCGGACGTTGGTGGCCGGCATCAAGAGGAGCGCCGGCAGGAGCAGGACGCTGAGCAGCATCATCAGCGGATAGGCAAAATGCGGCGTGAGGTGGAAGAAGGCCTCGATGCGCTGGCTCAGGCGGAGCTCGGCGCCGAGCACGCGCCCGAGCAGCTTGCGCGCGGTCTGGACGGTGCCCTTCGCCCAGCGGTACTGCTGCGCGCGAAACGCGGACATGTCCTCCGGGAGCTCGGCCGGCGTCACCACGTCCGGGCGGTAGACGAACCGCCAGCCGGCGAGCTGAGCGCGGTACGATAGATCGAGATCCTCGGTGAGCGTGTCGTGCTGCCACCCGCCGGCGGCGTCGATCGCCGCGCGGCGCCAGATCCCGCCCGTCCCCGAGAAATTGAACATGCAGCCGGCGCCGAAGCGCGCGCGGTTCTCGACCAGGTGGTGGCCGTCGAGCATCAGGGCCTGCACGCTGGTGAGCAGCGTCGCGTCGCGGTTCATGTGGCCCCAGCGCGTCTGGACCATGCCGATCACGGGATCCTCGAAGTGGCCGACCACGTCGAGCAGGAAGCTCGGCTGCGGCACGAAATCCGCGTCGAAGATCGCGATGAGCTCGCCCTGCGCGATACCGAGCCCGTAGTCGAGCGCGCCCGCCTTGTACCCGACCCGATCGGGACGACGGACGTACACCGCGTTCACCCCGCGGCGGCGAAGCTCCTCGACCTTGGCCTGGGCGATGCCCACGGTCTCGTCGTTCGAGTCGTCGAGCACCTGGATTTCGAGGCGGTCGCTCGGGTAGTCGATGCGCCCCGCGGCCTCGAGCAGCCGCGCGACGACGGTCGCCTCGTTATAGAGCGGGAGCTGAACCGTGACGCTCGGGAGCCGCTCGCGCGCGACCGTGAGCGTCCGCTCGGCGGCCGCTAGCTGCTTGCGGTGCCTGAGCACCATCAGCACCAGGTGCGCGCGGTGCAGCCCGTAGGCGCAGAGGAGGAGGAGGACCGAGAAGTAGAGCAGGACCAGCAGGGTTTCCATGCGGTTTCAATCCGCTGGTAGCACCCGAGCCAGGACCGAATGTCATCCGAATGTAATTGATTGCACGGCCTTGTAGATCGCCCGTTTCAAGTGTCATTTCGAAGGCTTGTCGCCACCGAACACGAAATCACCGCCGACCCCGAGGAACACGAGCGTGTGGAGCCCCCGCTCCGAGTCTTTGATCTCGTAGCTCTGGCTCTCGACGCCGTACGGCGCGCAGCCCGCCCCGGAGGCCTCGTGGGTGAACTCCCGATAGGACCCGAACTGGGCGGTGAGGACCGGCGTCAGGTGGAGGTAGCTCGCCACGGGCACCACGACACCCCCGCCCAGCCGGAACGAGTTGCCGGTGAAGGTCGACTTCTCGGTGCAGTCGCCGGGCGAGTACTCCGTCTCCGCGGAGAGGCTGTCGAGCAGCATGAAATCGAGCTCGCCGAAGAAGCCGAGCTTGCCCCGTGGCGTGCCGACCAGGACGCCGAGCCCCGCGGTCGTGTGGGAGACGGTCGTGGTGGCCTTCACCCCGGCGAGGTCACCCAGATTGTCGAACGAAGGACCCGGCGGGAACGCCGAGCCCGAGATGATGAAGACCGGCGTGAAGTACTTCGCGAAGCGGACGCCCCCGTGCAGCTCCACGCCGGCGCCGGCCTTCGCGACATCCGCCAGCTTCACCGTGGTCCGTGCCGGCCCCAGGGTTGCGAGCTCGCCGCTCGGGATGCTGGCTCCGAGCCGCAGACCGAGCATGTATCCGAACCCCGACGACGAGGACGACGACCCGCTCGGCGGCCGAGCCGCGGGCCGCGGCTGCCCCGGATGGCCCTTCGGCCCCGCCGGCGCCGATGTCGGTGCGGCGGACGGCTCCGGGCTCGAGGTGGGCACGAGCCGGAGCGGCAGCTTCCTCTTCTCGCCCTCGGCGAGCGTGACCGTCTCGCTCACCGAGGCGTAGCCGGGCGCCCGGAGCTCGACGCGATGCTCGCCCGGATTCGACGGGCGGTCGACGCCCAGGATGGCGGCCGGCACGGGCTCGCCGTCGATCGTGATGGCGAGCCCATCGACGCGCGCGGGGGTGAGCTCGAGCCGGAGCGCCGGGATGCGCGGCGTGAGCTTCTCGAGCTCGGGCCCGCCGGCGGCCTGCGCGTCCTTGAACACTTGGGACGCGCTCGGCTCGAGCTCGACGCGGACGAGCTTGCGGTAGGTCTCGGCGCTCTCCACGAGCTTGCCCACCTGGGCCTGACAGCGCGCGATGTAGAGCAGGTGAACGGGCGCGTCGTAGAGCGCCTCCGCGCGCTCGAGCTTGTCGAGCGCGTCGGCGTACTTGCCCGCGCGGTAGAGCACGATGCCGTCGGTCGCGAGCTGGCGGGCGGCGGCCTTGTCGGCGTCGGACTGCGCGCGCGCCGGACTCGCCATGGCGAGCGCGAGCAAGGTCACCGCGCAGCCGATCGCCGACATGCGGCGGAGGCCGGGGGGGCGGAGGCGTCGAGCCCTTCCCTCGTTCATCGCCCCAGTAGAGCCGCGAGCGGCCGTGGGTCAAGCCTCCGCGCTCGCCCGGGCCTCAATACCCCGTGTCGATGGGCTTCTGCGCCGGACCGGGCGCGGGCGGGCGCGCGACGGGCGGGCGCGCCACGGGCGGGCGCGCCACGGGCGGGCGCGCGACCGGGGGCTTGGCGGGAGGCGGCTTGGGCGTCTCCGCAGGAGACGGCGCCTCGTCCACCGAGGCGCTCGGCGCCACCGGCGCGGAGCCCGCGGCGGCGGGCTCCGCCGCGGCGACGGGCGCGAGCGGCTCTCCGCGCTCGGCCGAGATCGCCGCGGGCGCAGCGGACGCCGCGGAGGCGGCGGAGCCGAGGGTCTCGGAGGTCCCCGAAGCGCGCGCGATGAGCACGGCGCCGAGGCCGAGCACCAAGACGCCGCCGCCTATCCCGAGCGCCCAACCTCGCCGGTTCGGGCGACGGGCCGAGAACGGCGTGAGCGTGGTCGGCGCGTGGGTGAGCGCGGGCAGGCCGCTCTTCAGGGCGGACGGATACGGGCCAGCCCCTGGGCCAGCCGTCGGCGGAGGGGTGGGCGCCGCGCTGCGCAGCTGGGCCCCGCTCACGGCCGCGAGCGAGTCCGCGAGCTCGGCCGCGCTCGAGAAGCGCTGGCCCGGCTCGCGCGCGAGCGCCCGCTCGAACCACGCGTCGAACGCCGGCGAGAGGCCGCCGATCATGGTCGACGGTCTCGGCAGCGGCGCCGTACAGATCTTCACCAGCAGATCCCCGATGGCCTCGCCGTTGAACGGCAGCTCTCCCACCACGCAGCGGTACGTGATGACTCCCACGCTCCAGAGGTCCGAGCGGAAATCGACCGAGCGGAGCCCGCGCGCTTGCTCGGGGCTCATGTAGTTCGGCGTCCCGAGCAACGAGCCGGTGCGCGTCGCCGAGGAGGCGCCGGTCACCCCGTCGGTGAACTTTGCGATCCCGAAGTCGACCACCTTGACGATGTCTGCCCGATCCTCGTCGTCCCACACCAGAAACACGTTCTCGGGCTTGAGATCGCGATGCACGATCCCGGCCTCGTGGGCCTTGGCGAGCGCGCGGCACACCTGATGGATGATGCGCGTGGTCTCCTCGAGCCCGAGCCGGCCTTGGCGGTCGAGCCGCTGGTCGAGCGGCTCACCGGCGAGGAACTCCATCACGATGTAGGGCCGCCCGTCGTCCATCACGCCGTGGTCGTAGACCTGCACGACGTGCTTGCTGGTGAGGGCCGCGGCGGCGCGGGCTTCATTCTGGAAGCGGCTCCGCGCCTCCGCGCTCTCGGCGTACTCGGCCTCGATGAACTTCACGGCCACACGGGTGCCGAGGCTCGTGTGGACCCCCTCCCACACCGAGCCCATACCCCCCTTTCCGAGCAGGCGGGTCAGCCGGTACTTGCCGGCGACGAGCCCGGACGGAGCCGCACCCTCGACCTCGGACATCGCCCCGGGAGCCTAACTGGTCCGCCCCGCGAGCGCCAGCGCTCGATGGGCTCGCCCCCCTCCGGCAATCGCACCCTGAGCGGAGCGCCCCGGCGTGCTAGAGGCGCGAGAGATGCCCACCGCGCTCGAGCCGGCTGGCGCCGCTGACGTCCTCTACCTCGTGGATCTGAGCGGCTACGTGTTTCGCGCCTACCACGCGATTCGTCCGCTCACGAGCCCATCCGGCGAGCCGACCCACGCGGTGTTCGGCACCGTCAGCATGCTCGAGCGGCTGGTGCGCGAGCGCCGCCCGGCGCTCCTCGCCGTCGCCATGGACGCCGGGCGCGAGACATTCAGAAATGAGCTCTACCCCGCGTACAAGGCGAACCGCCCGCCAGCGCCAGAGGATCTCATCCAGCAGATGGCGCGGGTGGAGGAGGTCATCGACGCCTTCGCGATCCCCATCTTGAAGCAGGCGGGCGTCGAGGCCGACGACCTCATCGCCTCGGCGGTGAAGCGGGCGCGAGAGCGCGGGCTCGGGGTGGTCATCGTGAGCGCCGACAAGGACTTGATGCAGCTGGTCGGCTCGCGCGTGGTGATGTGGGACACCATGCGCGACCGGGTCTTCGGTGTCCCGGAGGTCGAGGAGCGCTTCGGCGTGCACGTCGATCAGGTGCGCGACTACCTCGCCCTGGTCGGTGACGCCTCCGACAACGTGCCGGGCGTGCCCTCGGTCGGACCGAAGACGGCAGCCGAGCTCCTCGGCAGCTATCGCACGCTCGAGGGCGTCTACGCGAACCTCGACGCCATCAAGCGCAAGAAGCTCCGCGACGCGCTCGAGGAACACCGCGAGCAGGCGCGACTCAGCCAGACGCTGGTCACGCTCAAGGACGACTGCGAGATCACGCTCGACGGCGAGGCGCTCCGCTACGGCGGGCGTGACCTCGCGAGGCTCCGCCGGATCTACGCCGAGCTCGGGTTTCACCGCTTGATCGCCGAGCTCGATCGCGAGGACGCCCCGAGCGAAGGAGCGAGCGCGACGCCCAACCCTGCCGGCGCGTCCGTCGAGGTGCGCTACGAGTGCGTCGTCACCCGCGACGCCCTCGCCGGCGTCGCGGCCGCCGTGCGCGCCGCCGGCCGCGCCGCCATCGACACGGAGACGACCTCACTCGAGGTGGCGCGCGCGAGGCTGGTCGGCCTGAGCCTCGCGTGGACGCCGGGCCACGCGGTCTACGTCCCGGTCGCGCACCGCTACCTCGGCGCGCCCGCGCAGCTCGAGCTCGCCGTCGTTCGAGAGCTGCTCGGCCCGGTGCTCGCCGACGCGAGCGTGAAGAAGACCGGACACAACCTCAAGTACGACGAGAGCGTGCTCATCCGTCACGGGCTACCGCTCGCGGGGGTCGTCTTCGACTCGAGGCTCGCCGACTACCTCATCGACCCCGAGCGGCGCCACGGGCTCAAGGAGCTCGCGGAGCGCGAGCTCGGCGTGGTGATGACCAGCTACGATCAGGTCACCCGCAAGACCCGCGGACACCAGCTCGCCTTCGAGGAGGTGCCCCTCGAGGAGGCCACGCCGTACGCGGCCGCGGACGCCGATCTGTCGCTCCGGCTCATGGAGCGATTGTCTCCGCGCCTCGAGGAAGCCGGGCTCACTCGGGTGCTCGACGAGCTCGAGCTGCCGCTCTCGAGCGTGCTCGCGGAGATGGAGCGGGTCGGGGTGCTCGTCGACACCGAGCGGCTCCGCGCACAGGGTGAGCGAGTCGACCGGGAGCTCACCCTGCTCGAGCAGCAAGCGCACCAGCTCGCCGGGCGCGAGTTCAACGTGAACTCGCCGCGCCAACTCGAGACCCTGCTCTTCGACGAGCTCCGGCTCCAGCCGCTGAAGCGCACCAAGACGAGCCGCTCGACCGACGCCGAGACGCTCGAGGCGCTCAGCTCGGAGCACGCGCTGCCCGGCGTCATCCTCGAGCTCCGCCAGCTCGCGAAGCTCAAGGGCACCTACATCGACGCGCTCCCGCGCCTCGTAAACCCCGAGACGGGCCGCATCCACACCTCGTGGGAGCAGGCGGTGGCCGCCACCGGGCGGCTCTCCTCCACCGACCCGAACCTGCAAAATATCCCGATCCGCACCGCGCTCGGGCGCGCCATCCGCGCGGCCTTCGTCGCGCCGCCGGGCACCGAGCTCGTGAGCGCCGACTACTCGCAGATCGAGCTGCGCGTGCTCGCGCACCTCTCTCGAGATCCGGTGCTCCTCGACTCGTTCCAGAAGGGCGAAGACATCCACGCCCGGACCGCCATGGAGATCTTCGAGCTTCCCCCGAGCGAGCTCACCCCGGAGCACCGCCGTCGCGCGAAGGCGGTCAACTTCGGGGTCATCTACGGGCAAGGTGACAGCGGGCTCGCCAAGAGCCTCGGCATCTCGCGAGCCGAGGCCTCGAGCTTCATCGCCGCGTACTTTCGCCGCTACGAGGGGGTCCGGCGCTTCATGGACGACACCCTCGCGGAGGCGCGCCTCGCCGAGTCGGTGCGGACCCTCTTCGGCCGCAGGCGGCTGGTGCCCGATCTCAAGAGCGGTAACCGCGCGCTGCGCCTCGCCGCCGAGCGCATCGCCATGAACACACCCATCCAGGGCACCGCTGCGGATCTGCTGAAGCTCGCCATGCTGAAGCTCGCCCACCCGGCGACCCCCGGCGCGCGCATGGTGCTCACCGTCCACGACGAGCTCGTCTTCGAGGTCCCGACCGGCGAGGTCCCTCGCGCCATCGAGGAAATCCGCGCGGCGATGGAGGGCGTCGCTCCCTTCAACGTCCCCTTGGTGGTCGACATCGGTCATGGCGCCGACTGGAGCCTGGCTCACTGACGGCGAGGCGGCGCGGTCGGGCTGGACATCAGGCGGGCCGTTCTCTAGCGTTCGCCGCCGAAAGCGATGAAGAGCGCCCCTCGAATTTCCATCGTCATCCCCGTCTACAACGAGGAGGCGATCCTGCACGCGGCGATCGTCGATCTGCGCGAGCGCCTCGCGCCGCTCGGTTGGAGCTACGAGATCGTCATCGCCGAGAACGGCTCGACCGATCGCACGGTCGAGCTCGCCCGTGAGCTATCGGAGAAGTACCCCGAGGTCCGCTCACTCTCGGCGGGTGAGCCGAACTACGGCAAGGCGCTCCGCGAGGGGGCGCTCGCAGCGCAGGGCGAGCTCATCATTTGCGACGAGATCGATCTCTGCGACGCGGATTTCCACCGCCGCGCGGTCGAGCTGCTCGAAGGTGGCGCGGTAGACATGGTGATCGGCTCGAAGCTCATCGGCGGCGCCGAGGACGATCGACCATGGATCCGCCACGCGGCGAGCATCTTCTACACCGGGCTCCTCCGAGGTCTCCTCGGCTTCCGCGGCACCGACACCCACGGCCTCAAGGCGTTCCGCGCCGCGACCGTGCTGCCCATCGTGCGCGCGTGCCTGGTCGACAAGGACGTGTTCGCGAGCGAGCTCGTCATCCGCGCGTATCGCGCCGGGCTCGCGATCCGCGAAATCCCGATCCGCGTCATCGAGAAGCGCCCGCCCTCGATCAACCTCTTCAAGCGCGTCCCGAACGTCCTGAAGAACGTCGTCAAGCTCACCTGGGCGATCCGGATCCGCGGCTGAGCGGCCGTCGAGGCCCGGTGGAGGGTGCCGGGTCGGCGCGGCCGGCGACCGGCGCACCGCTTCGAGCACGTGGTTCGCTCGACGAGCGTTATATTCAACCATTTGGTTGAATCTCATCATCGCGGGCGGAGCTCGAGCAGGCGCGCCGGGCCCGCGCCGAGGGGCGGCCGCGCGCGCAGGCGCTAAGGTGTCCGCGGTGCCCGCGCCGCTCCCCATCGATCCGCTGCTCCCCGCGCTCGTGAGCGAGCTCACGCGCGCGCGGCGGGTGGTCGTCGAGGCGCCGCCCGGCGCCGGCAAGACCACGCGCGTGCCCGCCGCGCTCCTCGAGGCGGAGGCGTTTGGCGCCGGCGAGATCTTGGTGTCGGAGCCGCGACGGCTCGCGGCGCGGCTCGCCGCCGCGCGGGTCGCCGAGGAGCGCGGCGAAGCGCCCGGCGGCACCATCGGCTACAGCGTCCGCTTCGAGGATCGCTCGAGCCCGGCGACCCGCGTCCGCTTCGTGACCGAGGGGGTGCTCGTGCGGCGGCTGCTCGCCGAGCCGCGGCTCGACGGGGTCTCGGCGGTCATCCTCGACGAGTTTCACGAGCGCCACCTCGAGACCGATCTCGCGCTCGCGCTCGTGAGGCGCGCGCAGGAGGGCCTCCGCCCCGATCTCGCGCTCGCCGTGATGAGCGCGACGCTCGAGACCGCGCCGGTGGCGGAGTTCCTCGGCGGCTGCCCCATCCTCACGAGCGACGGCCGGCTCCACCCGATCACCATCGAGCACCTGCCCGGCCCCGACGACCGCCCGCTCGAGCGCCAGGTCGCCAGCGCGGTGCGCCGGCTGGTCGGCGAGGAGCCGAGCGGCGATTTGCTGGTCTTCCTGCCCGGCGCGGCCGAGATCCGGCGCGCGGCCGAGGCCCTCGAGAAGCTCGCAGCCGAGGCCGCGCTCGACGTGCTCCCGCTCCACGGCGAGCTCCCGCTCGCGGCGCAGGCGCGCGCGGTCGAGCCGGGCCGCCGCCGCAAGGTGGTGCTCTCGACCAACGTGGCAGAGTCGTCGATCACGGTGGACGGCGTGACCACGGTCATCGACTCCGGGCTCGCGCGGCTAGCGACCCACTCGCCCTTCAGCGGCCTGCCGCGCCTCGAGCTCGCGCGGGTGAGCCGCGCCTCGGCGACCCAGCGCGCCGGGCGCGCAGGCCGCACCCGGCCCGGCCGTGTGCTCCGCCTCTACACGCGCGCGGACTACGAGACGCGCCCCGCGCACGAGCTGCCCGAGGCGCTCCGCGCGGATCTCGCGGAGGCGACCCTGGCGCTCATGGGCGCCGGGCTCGATCCGGAGCGCGATCTCGCCTGGCTCGACGCGCCGCCCCCGGCCGCGCGCGCCTCGGCGCGCACGCTGCTCGGCGTGCTCGGCGCGCTCGACGCGAGCGGACGGCTCACCCCGGTGGGTCGGCGGCTCCTCGACTTTCCCCTCCATCCGCGGCTCGCGCGGGTCGTGGCGGAGGGCGAGCGGCGCGGGATCGCGAGCGAAGCCGCGCTCGCCGCCGCGCTGCTCGCCGAGCGCGACGTGCGCCGCGCCGCGCGGCCCGGCCTCGGCGAGGCGCGCCGAGGCGCGGATGGACCGAGCGGCCCGTCCGACGTGCTCGAGCTCGCCGAGCGCTTCGAAGAGGCGCGACGCTCGCGCTTCGCCACGTCCACGCTGCGCCACCTCGAGCTCGACGCCGCTCGCGTGCGCGCGGTCGAGCGCGCGCGCGCCCAGCTCGCGCGCCTGGTGCGGACGCGCGGCGAACCGCCGAAGAGCGCGGAGCAGGCCGATGACGCGCTCCGCCGCGCCGTGCTCGCCGGCTTCATCGATCGCGTCGCGCGCCGCCGGAGACCCGGCGCGCGCGAGCTGGTCCTCGCGAACGGCCGGAGCGCGGAGCTCTCGCCGGCGAGCGTGGTCACCGGCGCGCCGCTGATGGTCGCGCTCGACGCCGACGAGCAGCGCGGGCGTTCCGTGGTGCGTCTGGCGAGCGCCATCGACGCGGAGTGGCTCCTCGACGACCACGCCGACCAGCTCGCCTCGACCGACGAGTTCGAGTGGAACCCGGGAAGCGAACGGGTCGAGCGGGTGAGCCGACTCTCGCTCGGCTCGGTGGTGCTCGAGGAGAGCCGCGCGGCGGCGCCACCGTCGGACGCCGCGAGCCGAGTGCTCGAGCGCGCGGTCCTCGCGCGCGGCGCTGGCGCAGGCGGCATGAGCGACGGGCTCGCGCTGCTCGTGGGGCGGCTCGCGTTGCTCCGCGAGCACTTCCCCGAGCTCGGGCTCCCGGATGACTCCGAGCGCGGCGTCGAGCGCGCCTTCGAGCGCGCGGTCGCCGCGGCGTGCCGAGGCCGCACCAGCCTGCGCGAGCTCGAAGGCGTCGAGCTCGCGGACGAGCTCGCGCGCGCGCAGAGCCCGCACGTCGCTCGCGCGCTCCGCGAGCACGCGCCCGACCGGCTCCGGCTGCCTGGCGGGCGGAGCACGGTGGTGCACTACGAGCCGGGCAAGCCGCCCTTCATCGAGTCGCGGCTGCAAGATTTCTTCGGTATGAAGGAGTCGCCGCGGGTCTGCGCCGGCCGCGTCGCGCTCACCGTGCACCTCCTCGCGCCGAACGGCCGCGCGGTGCAGGTCACCAGCGATCTCGCCGGGTTCTGGGAGCGTCACTACCCGTCCATCCGCCGTGAGCTCGGGCGCCGCTATCCGAGGCATGCCTGGCCGGAGGACGGGCGCACCGCCGCGCCGCCGGCGCCGCGCCCGCCGCGGACACGCTAGGCTCGGCGCGTCAGAGGCGCGCCTTCAAGGTGCTGATGAGCCCGAGCGCCTCGAGTGGCGTCAGGCGATCGACGTCCACCGCGCGTAGGGTCTCGATGATCTCCGGGTGGCTGGGCGGCGCGGCCGGCGGCGCGAAGAGCGCGAGCTGCCCCGCGCCGCGACCGCCGAGGTGCGCCTTGGCGGTCGGCCCACCGCTCCCCGGCGGCGCGCCCTCGAGCGCGGCGAGCACCGCGCGCGCGCGCGCGAGCACGCTCTCCGGTAGGCCAGCGAGCCGCGCCACCGCGATCCCGTAGCTCTTGCTGGTCGCGCCGCGCACGAGCCGGTGCAAGAACACGACGTCGTTCTCGAGCTCGCGCGCGCTCACGCTGTAGTTCGCGACGTGCTCGCTCGAGTCGGCGAGCTCGACGAGCTCGTGATAGTGCGTCGCGAAGAGCGCGCGGCAGCCAATGGCGGCGTCCAGGTGCTCGGCGACCGCCCACGCGATGGCGAGGCCGTCGAGGGTGCTCGTCCCGCGCCCGATCTCGTCGACGATGACCAGCGAGCGCGCGGTCGCCGCGCGGAGGATGGTGGCCGTCTCGCGCATCTCGACCATGAACGTGCTCTCGCCCCGCGACAGATCGTCGCTCGCGCCGACCCGTGAGAGCACGCGGTCGACGACGCCGACGCGGGCCGAGCGCGCGGGAACGTAGCTGCCCATCTGCGCGAGGATGACGGTGAGCGCGGTCTGCCGGAGGAGCGTGCTCTTGCCGGCCATGTTGGGCCCGGTGATGACCCAGAGCCGCTCGCCCTCGAGATCGAGGCGGACGTCGTTCGGGACGAAGCGCCCCGCCGCCGCGAGGCGCTCGACCACCGGGTGACGTCCGTCCTCGATGAGGAGCGCGCTCGAGGTGTCCACCTCGGGGCGCACGTAGTCGAAGCGGTGCGCGACCTCGGCGAGCGCGCCCGCGACGTCCCAGCGAGCGAGGAGCGCGGAGAGCGCGCGGAGGCGTGAGCTCGCCGCGCCGGCGCGGCGGGTGAGCTCGCCGAGCAACTCGAGCTCGCGCTCGCGCCGACGCTCCTCGGCGTGCAGGATGCGATCGGCGAGGTCGTCGAGCTCGGCGATGGTGTACCGCTCGCCGGTCGCCACCGTCTGCTTTCGACGCCAGCCCTCCGGCGCGCGCCCGGCCTGCGAGCGGCTCACCTCGATGTACCAGCCGAACACCCGAGTGAAGCGCACCTTGAGCGTGCCGATCCCGGTCTCTCGCTTGAGCCGCGCCTCGAGCTCGACCATGCGCTCGCTGCCCGAGCGGCGGAGCTCGTCCTCTTCATCGAGCGCGCGATCGTAGCCGGTGACGAACACCGCGCCGTCTTTGGGCTGCGCGGGCGGACGCTCGACCAGGGCGCGACCGAGCGCTTCGGCGAGCTCGTCGAGCGTGTCGGCCGAGGCCGGCTCGAAGAGCGGGTCGCCCAAGGTCGCGCCGCCGCCGAGCTTGGTGAGGAGCGCGATCGCCTGCTTGGCCGCGACGAGCCCGTCGCGGATCGCGCCGAGATCGCGCGGCGTCGCCTCCCCGAGCGCGGCGCGGGTCGAGAGCCGCTCGAGATCCCCCACGCCCGCGAGCGCTTGGGCGAGCTGCTCCCGCAGCGCCGGGTCGTTCACGAGCGCCTCCACGCGAGCGAGGCGACGGCGGATCCGCGCGACGTCGACGAGCGGCGCGAGCAACTGGCGGCGGAGTCGGCGAGCACCGGCCGGCGAGCGCGTGCGATCGATGACTCCGAGCAGGCTCCCGTCCCGCGTCCCGCGCGCGGAGAGGGCGAGCTCCAGATGACGCTGGGTCGATGGATCGATGACCAGCGCGTCCGAGGGCTCCCAACGCCCGATGTAGGCGATCGGGAGCTCGACGCCCGGGTTACAGGCGCGGGCGTAGCGGAGCGCTCGCGCGACCGCGGCGCGCGCGGCCGGCGCGAGGCCGGCGGCGTCGCTCGCCAGCGCGCCGAGCGCGGCCGGAGCCTCCGCGTCGTCGAGGGCGCGGTCCTCGCGCACCGCCGCGCCCGGCAGAGCCGCGCGGAGCGCCGCGACCGCCTCGGGCAGCCCCTCCGGCGCGCCGCCGACCAAGAGCTCGCGGGGCGCGGCGCGACCGAGCTCGGCGAGGAGCGCCGAGAGGTCGCGCGCCATGGCGGCGCGGAGCTCACCGGTCGAGAGATCGAGCAGCGCGAGCCCCGCCCCGTCTCGCTCGGGCTCGACCGCGCCGAGCCAATTGTTGGTGGAGGCGTCGAGCTGGTCGCGGTCGGTCACCGTGCCGGGCGTGATGACACGCACCACCTCACGCGGCACGATCCCCTTCACTGTCGCGGGGTCGGCCATCTGCTCGCAGATGGCGACCTGGTAGCCGAGCTCGAGCAGCCTCGCGATGTACCCGTGGGCGGCGTGGTGCGGCACGCCCGCCATGGGCACCTCGTCGGGCTTGCCCTTGTTACGGCTGGTGAGCACGAGCTCGAGCAGACGCGCAGCGAGCACCGCGTCGTCCTCGAACATCTCGTAGAAGTCTCCCATCCTGAAGAACAAGATGGCGTCCGGGTAGGCGCGCTTCGCGTCCGCGAACTGCTGCATCACCGGCGTCCTTCGCCCAGCCATGTGCTCCGTGTAACAGCGCGGGCCGCTCGCCGAAAGCCCACCGCGCGACGCCGCCCCCTCGCTCACCCTCCCCCGACGAGGCGACGCGTTCGCCGCAGGCGAGCCCGGCGGGGCTCAGAAATAGAGACGGCTCACCGCGACGGTGTCGAGGCTGATGAGCGTGAGGCCGGCGGCCGCGCCGTCGGCGACCGCGAGCTGCCCGAGCTGGGGGATGAAGACCATCGACTGCGGCAAGACCGAGGTCGTCTGGGTCATCATGTTGGCGACCAGCGGGGTGAAGCCGCCGGTGACCGTCCACGTGTAGTTCATGTCGCGCGGCGTGGGCGCGGAGCCCGCGTAGATCGCGAAGCGCGCGGAGATGGAGTCGAACACGCAGGGGCTCGTCGCGTCGGTGATCTTGCCGTCGCCGAAATCACACGCGAGCGCGCGACAGCTCGTGACCGCCTCGCCGCCCTCCGTGGTGGTGACGCACTCGCGATCCGGGCTCTCGTAGGCGCGCCCTCGAAGGAGCGACCGGCGCGGGTTGCAATCCACCTCGCAGCGACCGGTCGTGGAGACGCGGTGGTGGCTGCGGAACCCCGACGCGCTGCCCTGGAGGATCCAGGTCGCGCCGCCGCGGACCGTGTAGCTCACCGCCTGCGGGAAGCAGCAGCGCATCCGCTCGAGGGTGACGCCCGGCTCGGCGGGCTCGACCACCAGGTGATCCGACCAGGCCTCGACGACCCGGAGATCGCGCGCGGTGGTCGGCTGATCGACCGCCCCGAACCAGCTGTCGCAGTTCAACGGGCCGTTGCTTGCGCCCCCGCACTCGGCGGCGGCCGGGCTCCGCCAGTAGGCGTCGGCTGCGGGGAGCCGCGAGCTCGTCACGACCAGCCGATCGGCGTGGCGAGCGGCGAAGCGATCGAGGTCGGCCGCCGCGACGCCGAGCGACTCGCCCGTGGCGCGCGCCATGTCCTGGTCCGCCACGCCGAGCGAGCAGAAGTAGGCGTCGGGGTCGAGGAAGGTCGTGCGACCCGCGCCGGCCGCCGAGGGCGTGAGCACACCTGCCGGGCGATCGGCGAAGAGCGGTCCTTCGTAGGTGAGCGTGAAATCCTCCTGGGCACCGAACGCTCGCGGCTCCTCGAGCGGGAGCGCGAGCGACGCCGAGGTCGCCGTCTTCGGATTGGTGTCGATGAAGTGCTCCGCTCCAGCCGCGGTCGAGTAGCGGTCGACGCCGACGAACACGTCGGTCGCCTCACCGCTCGACGTCCCGGGGCTCGCGAACTCGACCGCGAGCAGCTTCGGGTTCGCCGGGTCGTCCATGGGCGGATTGCCGCCGACCGGGGCGTGCAGCCGGGGCAGCGCGCGCAGGGTCGGCGCGCGCGCGCCGAGGCTCGCGCTGGTCATGACGTAGGCGCCGCTGCGGGCGCGGTGCGGCTCGACCACGTTGCAGCTCACCTCACCGCTGACGGTGGGGTCGCCCCCCGACTGGTACGCCGTGAGGCCGTCGTCGAAGCAGCCGCGGTAGTCGGGCGTCGCCGCCCGGTTCCCGCTCACCGGCCGCCGGCAATCCGCGTCGAAGTCCTCCTCGTCGATCACCGCGACCTGACCGCTCGAGAGCAGCACGAACCCGAAGATCCCGCGCAAGAGCCGCGGCGCGGCGCCGCTGCGAAGATCCGCCGAGGGGCGATAGAGAGCGCCGACCGTCCCGTCGGCGCTCGGCGAGGGATCGCAGAGCGTCCCGACCACCGCGACGCCGGTGACCGGATCCGCGATGGGGTTGTCCTTGAGCGCGAACTCGACGTCTACCGCCGGGGCGGAGAATTCGATGCGGTCGGCCGCCTCGAAGGGCAGGCGCCGCGAGCCGGGCCTCACGATGGGCGTACGCTCGACGGAGCCCGGGCTCACGTCGAACACCATGACGCTCCCTTCGGCCTGATCGACCGCGTAGGCGAAGCGCTTGCCGCCGGTCGTGACCGGGCTGACCGCCACCTTCGTGGTGGTCACGGTGCGCCCCACGTCCTCGAGGGACACCGGCAAGAGGGGCAGTTCCTCGGCGATCGCGCAGGGGTCGTGGACGTCGAGGACGTGCACCACCGGCGCGCCCTGATCCGCGACGAACAGGGTCGACTGGCTCAGAGCGAGATCGGACGGGCGCGGGCTGAAGCTCTGCTTCACGGGGCCGTAGTTGACCTCGGCGCCGAGCCCGCATCCGGGCGCCTGAAGATCGGCCGGGACGCTCTGCGTCGCGCCCGCGGCCGGGAGCGACACCGCCAGCGGGACGGTGCGCTCGATCGGGCACGCGGGGAAGTCGCCGGGGGTCTGATCGAGGAGGGTCTGCGCGTCGATGATGACGAGCTCGCCGCGATCGGGGAGCGTCACCGCGAGCTTGCGACGCCCCGGTGGGCTCTGCTCGAGGGCGAGATCGACGGCGCACTCGGCGCGGTTCGCAGCGACCGCGGCGCCGATCTTGGCGGTGGCGGCGTCATGAGGGGAGTCACACGACGCGCGCTCGCCGTCCGCCGACGGCGGATCAATCAAGATGGACATGGCGCCCGGCGCGCTCGGCAGCGCGCACGCCGCGAAGCTCGTGAGATCGCGGACTCGCTCGGAGCCTCCGTCCGGGAGCGCGCGCGGCGGGCCGAGGCAGCTCGAGGGCAGCGCGAAGATCCCCTCCTTTCCGACCTCGGCGACGCCCACGAAGCTCGCCTCGCCCCCCGGGGTCGAGACGATGCTCACGGGGTTCGCGCCGACCGGCAAGAAGTTGAACCCGGGCGTCGCGGGATCGGTGTCGAGCACGCTGCCCGCGGTGAGATCCACCACCGCGATCTCGCCGCGGCGGGTCTGCGTCACCAGCGCCATCAGGTGGTTCTCGCCGCGCGCGAAGTCGGGGCAGTCGTCGAGCGCGCGCCCCTCGGGGCGGCCGCCTGCGCCCGTCCCGACACAGACGAAGCTCACCTCGCCGCTCTGCTCGAGCGAGCGGAGCGGGAGCGTAATCGGCGACTGCGTGCAGCCCGCCGTCGCGACGGCCGCCGCGGCGAGCACCAGCCCGAGCGCGCGGCGGCTCACTTGGACGACCTCGGTGCGGAGGGTGCGCCCAGCGTCATGATGAGCTTGCCGTAGGTGGCGTGGCGTTGATCGAGATCGATCACCCCGAGCCAGGAGTCGGTGAAATGACCGATGAACCCGTAGGCGTACGCTGGCCGGTCCGTCTCGCGGTCGGCGCTGGCGGCGATGGCCGGCACGTCGAGCGCGAAGGCCTGAGGCCCGCGCCCGGTCGTGACGACCGCCTCGAGCCGTCGTTTCGCTGGGTCGTAAATCATGAGCGTGTGTGAGTCGAAGCAGACCACGAAGACGCGACGCTGCCGGCGTCCGTCGGGTCCGATGACGTCGCCCACGATGACGCGCGAGGGCCCGAAGGGCATCGGCTCGACTTCGTCGAAGTGGGGGAGGTCATCGGTGCCGACGACGCCTGCGTTCGGGCGTGTCTGCCCGACGAGCAGGCTCGACGGCGCGCGGTTCGCGACATAGACGCTCACCGGGATGCCGGCGCAGTCGGTGAGGCAGCTCAGCTCTCCCCCGAGCCTGGCGCAGCGGGCCTCGCACTCCTCGCGCGCCACGGCGTCGACGGCGATCCCGCGCGAGTCGAAGCCGACCGAGTTGCTGGTGACGTTCATCGACGAGGCGCGGTCGAGGAAGGGCCGCGCCGGGTTGTTCGGCTCGGTGCCCGTGAAGAGATCGTCGTAGTAGCGGAGCAGCTGGATCTGCGCGGCGTCCCGGTAGGTCACGAGGAAGCCCGGGTGATGGACGAGCGACGGATCCGCCGCGACGACCGCCGGGCGCGGGACCGCCGCGATCCCGATGGGCCGGCTCGGCATATTGCCGGTGAGAAACTCGAGGTGGGGCCCGCGGCCGAAGGTGGAGACGCCATCGCCCCAGTCGGCGAGCCCCTGCTGCACGAAGAGCGAGACCACGCCCTCGGTCTGGTGGGTGAGGGTGATCGCCTGGCCGCCGGCGCTCGCCGCGATACCGTACGGCTCGGGCGGCAGCCGGAGCCCACGGGTGTTGTCCGCGGAATCCTTGCCGGCGCGGTGCGCGTCGTCGCACCTCCCATCGTTGTGCTCCTGCCCGCAGCGGAACACGAAGTCCTCACGGGCGCTCTTCGAGTCGTCGTCGACGTCGATCCAGTGGAGCGAGCTGTCCCCGCGCACGGGCAGAAACAGCCGGCCGCCTGGGCGCTCGACGCCGTCGATCGGGGGGCGGCTGACGAAGATGACGTCGGTGGCGAACGCGCCGATACCGACCGTGCCGACGATGAGCGACTCCCCCCCGTCCGGTGGGCGGTTCGGATCGAGCGGCCCGCAGCGCCCCGGCTGGGTCACGAGGTCGGCCGCGCTCTTCTCCCCGAGCGCGCCGCAGGGCTGCCCAGCGCGCGCGCCGCTCGACGCGACGCACCAGCGGCTCGGGGTGCCCCCGTTCTGCGCGCTCGGCGAGGAGTCGCAGCGCTGGTCCGCCGGGCAATCCGAGTCGGCGTCGCAGACGACCGGCAGGAGCGCGCGGATCCGCTCGAGGTCATAAGCCTGGAGGACGCCCGCGTTATATTGGAGGTCGTAGTCGCTGTTGACGACATAGAGCCGGCTGTTGCCGGGACTCACCGCCAGGCCCACCGGGAAGTAGATGCGCCGGAGCGGCGGGTTGACGCCCTCGCCGGGGGAGTAGCATCCGGCCAACAGGAGGGCCGCGGCGAGCGCGCGCCGGAGTGACAAGACCGCCATCGGGAGGCGGAGCGTAGTACCGCTTCTGGAAATTTCCGCCGGAATTTTCTCTGCGACCGGCTCAGACGAGCTCGAGGATGATGACGCCGCGCTCCGGCTCGTCGTCCTTTTCTTCGTGATGCTCGTGCCGCTCCGGTCGATGGCTGTCGATCGGCAACTCCAGCCGCGGCTGCTCCGCGTCACGGCGAGCGCGCTCTTCCTCTTCTCGGCGCCGGATCTGGTCGATGATGAAGGGCGGTAACATCAGGACTCTCTCGTCGGTTGCCCCCCTCCCGTCCGCATACCCGAGTAATCTAACTTTGCCGCTCCACTGGTCAAGAAGTCGGCCCGTATCTTTTTTCTTTGACGGGCGACGGGGCGCGCTCGGTGCACTCTTTCTGCCGTGGCGAGCACGCCCTCGCAAATAGGGTCTCGAGCCCCCGCTCTCCCAGGCGGCCCGCGATCGGACGCCGGCCGCGCCGCCCCGGCCAGCCTCCCCTGCATTTCGCTCGCCCCCTGGCTTCCCGAAGCGCTCGAGAACGGCGCTAAGCTCCCCGGGATGTCGAGCCGCCGCCACGCGCTCTCGGTCCTGGCGGTCGTCGTCGGGCTCCTGAGCGCGGCGGGCGCCCGGGGCGCCTCCTTCGAAGGGCAGGACAGCTCCTGGCGGGGGACCAGCGAGCTCGTGGACCTCGCGCGTCGTCGGCTCGGCCCGGAGCGGGTGGTCGTCACGGACACGCTCGACTACGGCGCGCTCGGGGCCGGCGACGGCGTCCTCGTCCTGCGCCCGGAGGTCGCGCTCGACTTCGAGCAGCTGAGCGCGTTCCTTCGCGCGGGCGGGCGCCTGGCGGTGCTCGACGACTACGGCGCGGCCAGCGGGTTCTTCGAGCGCTTTCACATCCGCCGCATCCCGACCCCGCGGCGCCCGGCGGGGATGCTGCGCGAGAACCCCGCGCTCGCCGTCGCCGTGCCGGTCGTCCAGGAGGTCGCGGGGTACGAGCAAGGTCGCCACCCGGTGGTCGCCGGGGTCTCGAAGCTCGTCACCAACCACGCGACCGCGCTCACCCACCCGAACCTCACGCCCGTGCTCGAGATACCGGCGCTCGGCGAGCCGAACGCGACCCTCGCGGTGACCGGAATCATCGCGAACCGCGGACGCCTCTTCGCCATGGGCGATCCGTCGGTGGTGATAAACCAGATGCTCAGGTACCCCGGCAACCGCGCCTTCGCCGAAGGGCTCGTCGACTACCTCGTCGAGGACGACGGCTGGGGCGTGCGCGGTGGCAAGCTGTACGTCGTCGCGAACCGACTGACGCAGCGCGGGCGGTTCGGCGGGAAGGCAGGCCTCGCCGACGAGCTCGGCGATCGCCTGAGCGCGCTCGCCGGGCTGGTCACGACCGTGCGGCGCGACGGCCTGCCCGAGCTCGCGGCGACCTTGCTCGCCGCGCTCGCGGCGCTCGGCGTGGTGGCCTGGATGGGGGTCGTCTCGACGCGACCATTCCGGCCGAGCCCGCTGCGCTTCGTCGCCGAGACCCCGCTCGTGGCCCAAGGAGGCGCCGCCGGGCGCGCCGCGGTGCTCGCCGCGCCGACCACCGAGCGCGTGCTCGCGTTGCTCGAGCTACGGAGCGCGCTCGTCGAGGGGCTTGGCGAGCGGCTCGGGCTCGCGCCCGGCGCAGCGAACTCGACGCTCGTCGAAGAGATTGATCGACAAGGCGCTCTGAGTCGGCAATCGTCCGGGGCCTTGAAGGCCATGCTCGCCGAGATGAATCGCGCCGAGGCCGCCGTGATGGCGTCGCGCTCCTTCCCCGTCAAGGAGAACACGCTCACGCGCGTTCGCGAACAGGTGCTCGATCTCCTGGCAGAAGCGGACGCGAGACGCGGGAGGAGCTCATGACCCAAGCCTTGCAGATCAGCGAGATCGAGGCAGCCCGCGAGCGGCTCGCCGACGTACGCGCGCAGGTCGGCAGGGTCTATATGGGCGACGTCGAGCCGGTAGACATGATGCTGGTGGCGCTCCTCGCCCGCGGCCACGTGCTGCTCGAGGGTGTCCCGGGCGTCGCCAAGACCACGCTCGTGAAGGCGTTCGCGATCACGCTCGGCTGTACGGTACGACGCGTGCAATTCACGCCGGATCTGCTCCCCGCGGACATCACCGGCACCTACGTCCTCAGCCCGAAGGACGGGACCTTCTCGCTCCGCGCGGGGCCGGTGTTCGCCAACGTCGTCTTGGCGGACGAGATCAACCGAGCCCCGGCCAAGACCCAGTCGGCGCTGCTCGAGGCGATGCAGGAGCGGCAGGTGACCGTGGAGGGCGATCGCTTCGAGCTGCCGGACCCGTTCATCGTCCTCGCGACGCAGAACCCCATCGATCTCGAGGGGACCTACCCGCTGCCGGAGGCGCAGATCGACCGGTTCCTGGTCCGCGTCCGCATGAGCTACCCGCAACCTCGCGACGAGGTGGCGATGCTCCGCACCCACGGCATCGCGGCCCCGGAGCCGAAGCCCGTGCTCGGGGCGAGCGACGCGCTGACGCTCCAGTCGATCGCCTCGCGCGTCCATGTGGAAGACGACATCTACGAGTACGCGGTGGCGCTCAGCATCCACACTCGAAACCACTCGCGAGTCGTGCTCGGCGCCTCGCCCCGGGCCTCGCTCGGCTTGCTCCGCGCCGCCAAGGCGTGCGCGGTCATCGCGGGGCGCCCCTTCGTCACGCCCGATGACGTGCGCCGGGTCGCGGCGCCGGTGCTCGCTCACCGCCTGGTGCTGATCCCCGAGCTCGAGGGCGACCCGCGCGCGCGCACCTCGATCGTCGAGGACGCGCTCGCCCACGTCGGCTATCGGCGCGCGGTCCGGCCGACCTGAGCCCCCCGGGCGAGCGCGACCCGAGCGGCCGGTCGCCCGCCCCACCGCGAGCGCGCTGCCGGTTGACCACGGCGCTGGCGCCGGCTCTACTCGGCCGCGTGAACCGCTCATCATCGCTCCTGCTCGCTGGAATCATCGCGTCGACCTCGGCGGCGGCCTGCACCCCGCGGCAGGGCGAGGGTCCGGTCGTGGCGTCCTCGGCGGGGCAGGAAGGCTACGCGGCGCGCTTCCCCGACGAACTCTCTCGCGCGCGCGACCGCTTCGTCATCGCCGAGGCCAAGGTGCGCGAGCTCACCCTGAAGTTCTCCGACTACCCCGCGGCGCTCGACAAACCGGATTGGAACGGCGTGCTCGAGGTCGTCGCGGCCGCCGATCAGGCCGGCCGAAGCAGCGCCTACGTCGCGCGCGCCGCCGAGGTGGAGGGTGTCCGCTCTTTTTTCGACGACGAGAAGAGCGAAATCGAGAAGAAGGTGGGCGGCGCCGCCAACTACGCGGCCAAGCAGAAGGGCTGCGAGGTCGACGCCTACAGCCCGACCGCGCGCGCCCTCGAGACCTCGATGGACAAGCAACTCGAGAAGCGGCTGCGCGAACGCAACGAGGCGCAGGCCTACATCGAGTCGCACTCGGACGCGCTCGGCAAGCAGAACCTGGACAAACTCATCACCCAAGCCGACGAGATCGCCCAGGCGAGCTACCTCGCCCACATCGACGTGGTCGCGACCAAGGCCCGGCTCGACCGCCTGCTCCGCGAGGCGAGCGAGGTGCGGAGCACCCTCGACCGGTCGATCCAGGCGGCGGAGGCCACCATCGCCGACGCGCGAGCCTCCAGCGCGACCAAGCAGACGGCCAAGGCCCACCTCGAGGCAGACCAGGCGGCCAAGGGCAAGCTCGACGCCGAGGTCGAGCAAGGCAAGCAGGCGCTCCAGGTGCTCGATGACCGCATCGGCAAGCTGCAGGCGGAGTATCGTGGCGCTCTCGACGCCCTCGTCCAGGCGCTCAAGAAGAAGAGCGGCGCCACCTGAGCGCTACTGATCGAGGTCGGTGCGCTTGCGGGTCGAGCTCGGCGGCAGGATGGAAGGCATCGGGAACGCCTGCCCGAAGGTGACGAACAGCGCGCCGGGCAGCGGGTCGAAGCCGGGCGTGAGCGGGAAGCCCCAGTCGGCGCGAAGCACGATCCGGTCGACCTGCGGGAAGAGCACGCGCAGGCCGACGCCCACATCCTGCTTCGGGCGGAGGGCCTCGAAGCCGTCGAAGGCGTCACCGACGTCATAGAACAGCGCGCCTCCGACCTCGGCGGAGAGGATCGAGACCGGCAAGGAGCGGTATTCGAGGGTGCCCGCGACCAGATCCTCTCCGCGAAAGCGATCCGAGGGATAGCCGCGGAGGCGCGTGTTGCCGCCGATGGTGTAGCGCTCGTTCAGGTAATTTCGATAGTGGTTGGCGACCTCGACGTCGTAGACGACGCGCCCGACGCCGAAGCTCGGCGTGACGACCCGGACGCGAGCCTCGAAGAGTGCGTCGCGCTCGTCGGGCGAGGCAAACTCGACCCGCGACGCGGCGAGCGCGCGCGCGAGCCCGTCGCCGAGCGCCATCGTGTACGAAACCGCGAGGTACGTCCCGAGCAGATTCCGCGACGAGCCGACCTCCCGGCTCGCCGGATACACGCGCGAGAGGACCTCGTGCCCGAGCCGGTACTCCTCCACGAGCCCGAGCGTGTTGAAGTCGTGCACCCTCAGATAGCGCGGCGTGTAGGTGTCGACCTGGAGGTACGGGCTCAGCCGGGTGTCGCTGGTCGGGACCTCGGTCTCGGCGAAGTCCCGCGCGGCGATGGGGTTGGCCCCTCGGGTCGGTTCGGCGCGGAATCGCTGCCGGATCGCCTCCGCGCCAACCGAGACGTCGTGCTTGAACTCGCGGCCGAACGAGCGCGTGAGCTCGTAAGCGCCAAACCACGAGTCCGCCGAGTATTGGTAGGGGATCCGGTCGTCGTCCTGGGTGAGCGGCGAGTCGTAGGTGCGCGGAACGCTCCCGATGTAGTACCGCTCGATGTTGGTCTTCCACACCGCCTTCGCGTTCCACGCCCAGCGGCTCTCGACCGAGTAGAGCGGCTTGCCGTAGCTGAAACTCCCGGAAGAGCCCTCCGGACGCCCCGTCTCGCGGTTGACGATCACGTTGCCGCTGAGGCCGCCTTGGAGCCCGCTGCCGGCGATTCTCGGATCGGCGAACAGGCCGCCGAACGAGTAGGTGTCGGGACGCAGGGTGAAGAGCGTGCCGACCGTGGTGTGGGTGCCGAACAGGTTGATCTCCGCCGGCTGGACCACGAGAAAGGTGAGCGCGCCGGCGGCGTAGCCGAAGTTGCTGGAGAGCCGGAGGCTCCAGACGTCGCGGGTGACGACCAGCACCCGCACCCGCCCCGGGCGGCTCCCACGCAGCGGCACGATGAGCACCAGCGAGAGCTGCGGGAGGGCGCGCAGGTTACGGGCCGACTCAGCGACCGCGAGCTCGCTCCACCGATCACCGACCCCGAACAGGAGCTCGCGCCGCACCACGCGCCGGCGCGTGGTGACGTGGAACACGTTGACGAAGTCGGGGATCGGATCCCGCTCATCGAAGACGTCGAGCGGCGCAAGCTCGATGCTCTCGATGAGCTTCCCGTCCGGATCGGGGTCGATGAGCTCGACGTGCTCCGTGCCGAGCACCCGCTCGATGGTGGAGAGCTCGTAGGGCGACCACTTCGGCGACGCGGCGGCCGCTCCCCTCGAAATGGCGAGCGCTACGAGGAGACCGACTGCTCTCTTTATACCGCGCATTCGCCAGGGGCGCGGACCGAGTGCCGCCGCTCCGCGCCCGAGAGTATAGTCGCGCCGCGTGGGAGAACGGCAGGCTCCGCTACAGGCTCGCACGGCGCTGGTCGCCGCGATCGTCGCCGGCGCGTGCCTCGGCGCGCTCGCCGCGGTGTGGCTCGCCGAGCGCGCGCCGACCGCGGAGCGGCTCGAGACGACGCTCGCCCCCGCCCCGAGCCCGCTCGAGGGCGACGCCGAGCATGACGCATCGAGCCCGACCCCGCGCGCGGGGGAGCCGCCGGGCGCCCCCGCGGGGCTCGCGCACGCCGCGCCCAGCGCGCCCGAGGCCGGCGCGCCGGAGGCCATCGACACGACCATCCGCCGATGCGCGTGGGGCGATCCGGCGGCGTGCCTCGCAGCCGCGGGCGCCCTCGAGCGCGCGCCGGGCGCGGAGGCCGACGGAGCTCGGATCTTCGAGCTCCGCCGTCGCGCGCGGACCCTCGACGTGCAGGCGTGCGTCCGCGCGCGGGATCCTCGCCCCTGCGAGCGCGCGGCACGCCTGCTCGCAGCCGGGATCGGCGGACCGGCGAATCCGAAGGAGTCGGTGGCGCTCGGCGAGCGCGCCCGGGAGCTCTGCGCGGCGCGGGGTGGCGCGAGCTGCGACGGCGGCCGCTAGCGGCCTCGACTCTCGAGAGCGTCGAGCCTAACCTCGGCGGGTGGAGCTCCATCCCACCCGCGCCGCCGTCGATCTCGCGATCGCAGGCATCGTCGGCGTCGCGGTGGGCGTGGCGACGGGGCAGGCCGCGGTGGTCGCCTGGACGGGGGCGCTGCTCGTGGGGCTCACCATCGCCCGCGCGGTCACGCGGCTCAGCGTCTCCCGGGTGCGCGCGGCCGGCTTCGAGATGCTCTGGAAGAGCGAGCCGCGCGTGCGGCGGGTCGCGCGGGGCGAGGTCGTGGAGCTCGAGGCCGAGGTCCGAAACCGCGACACGCGCGCCGCGCGCTACGTCTCGCTGCGCGCGACCGCGTCGCCGGAGCTCACGCTCAGCGTCGATCCATCCGAGGGCGAGGTGCCGGCGAGCGGGCGGCTCGGCGTGACCATCGAGATCTCCGCGTCCCGCGTGGGCCGCTACGGGATCCACGGGCTCTCGCTCGAGGTCGAGGGAAACCCGGGGCTCTACGAGGTCCCGCTCACCTTCGCCAACCCCTTCGGCCTCGAGGTCCTGCCGCGCGCGTTCGGGCTCGCCATGCGCTCGGCGCGCGGCGGCCGGAGCCGAATGACCGCCGAGGCGGGCCGACCCGGGCCGCTCTCCGGTGACGGCGGCGAGCTCCGCGAGCTCCGCGAGCACCAGACCGGCGATCCGTTCAGGCGCATCGCCTGGAAGGCCTCGGCCCGGCGGGGGATCCTGCTCGTGCGCGACTACGAGCGCGAGGAGCGCGACATCGTCTGGCTCCTGCTCGACGCCTCCACCGAGCACTGGGCCGGCGTGTCCGGGCAAGCGCCGCTCGATCTCGCCATCGACGAGGTCGCCGCGGTCGCCGAGCGGCATCTCGCCCGCGGCGACCGCGTCGGGCTGGCCATCGTCGCCTCGCGGGTGCTGGCCTGGCTCCCGCCCGAGCGCGGCCCCGGGCACGGCATCGCGCTGATGAACGCGCTCGCCAACCAGACCGGCACGCTCGACGCCGATCGGAGCGCGCTCGACGAGGTGGGCGTCGCGCTCCGCGTGCTCGAGCACCTCCGGCCGCTCGACCCGGCCGCGACCGCGGAGGTGCGTGCCTCCGAGCTCGATCGCGTGGTCCGACGCGCGGAGCGCGCGCGCGAGCGCGCGCCCTTCCCCGCGCTCTCTCCCTGGGCCGCCGGGCGCCGCGAGCGGGCGCTGCGCCGCTACCTGTCGGCCTTCGGCATCGGCTCACCTCCGCGCGCGGAGCCCGAGCAGCCGCGCACCGACCGGCGCCTCGCCGAGACGCTGACGCGGCTCCGGCGCGAGCGACCGACCCCGAGCCTCATCTACCTCTGGTCATCGCCGTTCGATCCGTCGGCGCGCCCGGATCTCGCGCGCGCGCTCGCCGAGCAGCCGCGTCGGGGCGTCACGATCGGCTGGATCGACATGATCCCCGAGCGCGGGGTGCCGCGCCACGAGAGTCCGCTCGCGGGGATCATCGCCGACGCGGTGGAGGTGCGCGCGCGGGCGGCCCGTACGCGCGGCGAGCGCGCGCTCCGGCGCCTCGGGGTGCGGGTCGAGCGATTACGCGCGCGAGCGAGCGAGGCGGGCGGGCCGCGCGGGCGCTGACGACCATGGCCTCCTCCGATCATCCGAGCGCGCAGCTCGCCCTGCACGGGCTGCGACCGAAGAAGCACTTCGGCCAGAACTTCCTCGCCGACGCGCGGCTCGCCGAGCGGATCGCGGAGCTCGCGACCACGCCGCCCGGCGGCACCGTGATCGAGCTCGGAGCCGGGCTCGGCGCGCTCACCCGACCGCTCCTCGCCCGCGCCGAACGCGTCGTCGCCGTGGAGCGCGATCGCGATCTCGTCCCGCTGCTCGCGAGCGCGCTCACCAGCCCCAAGCTCCGGGTGGCCGAGGACGACGCGAAGACGGTGAACGTGAGCGCCCTCCTCGAGGGCGGCCCGAGGCCGCACGTGCTCGCGGGCAATCTGCCCTACCAGATCACCGGGCCGCTGCTCGAAAAGACCGTGGGGCTCTCGCGCGCGCTCGACCGCGCGGTGTTCCTGGTGCAGCTCGAGGTGGCCGACCGCGTCTCGGCGGCGCCGGGGACGCCCGCCTACGGGGCGCTCAGCGTGTTCGTCCAGGCCGCGTTCTCGCCGACCCGCGCGTTCGTGATCAAGCGCGGCGCTTTCCATCCCCAGCCGGGCGTCGACTCGGCGGTGCTGGTGCTCGAGCCGCGCGCGGCCCTGCTCGCCGAGGAGGACGACGCCTTCCGCGGCCTGGTCCGCGCCGCCTTCGGGCAGCGCCGGAAGAAGCTCCGAAACGCTTGGCATGGCGTGCTCGGGACGGACGGCGCCGCGCTCGCGGCGGCGGCCGAGCGCGCGAAGGTCAGCCTCGAGCAGCGCGGCGAGACGCTCGGCGTGGCAGACTTCGCGCGCATGGCGCAGGAGCTTCGCCGATGAGACGCCTGGTCGGCGCGCTCGCCGCGCTCCTCGCCATCGCGTGCGGCCGCGCCGAGCGGGCCCCCGCGCCGCTCGTGGACGCGCGGCTCGGAGTCTTCTTCGGCGGACAGGTGCAGGAGCGTGACGAGATCCCGTTCGAGCTCGACCGCACCCGCCAGAGCCAAGGGTTTCGGCTCGACCTCTCGCGAGTCGAGCCGAAGGCGCACCACGTGCGCTGGGAGATCGAGCGCCCCCCGGGCAAGCCCGGCGCGCGCCGGGTCACGGCGCTCGCGGACGCCGATCTCCGGCCCGAGCAGGCCCGCTTCGATCAGCTCATCGCGTTCCAGCCCGGCGATCCGCTCGGGCTCTGGAACGTGCGCGTGCTCCTCGACGGGGAGATAGTCCTCGACCGCGCCATCCTCGTCTACGACGCGGCCGCCCGCCGCCGCGCGCTCGCGGACGGCGGCGCGTGAGTCGGTCGCCCGACGAGCCTACTCCTCGGAGTGCTTCGCGGCCTGCTTCTGATCGCGCGCTTCGTAGTACGCCTCGCTGATCGGCGCGGCCTCGTCGGTGACGAGGTAGTCCTCGTGCGGGATGAGCTGGAACTCGGAGAAGGTGCGGACCATGGGCGGCGGCGGATCACCGTAGAGCTCGAGCTGCGCTGCCGCCCAGGTCTCGGCGAGGATGAGCGCGCCGTGCTCGGGGCTGCCAGGCTCGCCGGTGAACCGGTCGAGCGCGTCGTCCGCCTCCTTGAGGTCGAGTCTGACCCGCACCGGATCGACGTCCCCCTTGGCGACGAAGCGATCGGTGAGGACGAGGGCCCGATCCTCGCTGACCTCGACGAACCCGGGGCCCACCGCCACGTAGTGCGACTCCCCGGCGGCGTCGTGGTAGCTGATGATGCCGGTCTTCAGCGCGGCGAGCAGCGGCCGATGCCCGGGCAGCACGCCGAACTCCCCCTCCACGCTCGGCGCGGTGAGATCGTGCGCGCGGGCGCGAAGCTGGATCCCCTCGGGGGTGACGATCTCGAGCTCGATTTGCGATAGCTCCGCCATGCTCGCCTCAGGAGACGCTCTTCAGCTCGGCGGCCTTCTTCTTCACGTCCTCGATGTTGCCCTGCAGGTAGAACGCCTGCTCGGGCAGATCGTCGAGCTTGCCGTCGAGCAGCTCCTTGAAGCCCGCGATGGTCTCCTTGAGCGGCACGTAGCGACCGGGGAGGCCGGTGAACTGGCTCGCCACGAAGAACGGCTGCGAGAGGAACCGCTGGATCTTGCGCGCGCGCGCCACCACGAGCTTGTCGTCCTCACTGAGCTCGTCCATCCCGAGGATGGCGATGATGTCCTGCAGATCCTTGTACTTCTGGAGCGTCTGCTGGACGCCGCGGGCGATCGCGTAGTGCTCTTCACCGACGATCTGCGGGTCGAGCATGGTGCTGGTCGAGTCGAGCGGATCCACCGCCGGGTAGATGCCAAGCTCGGCGATCGCGCGGCTCAAGACCGTCGTCGCGTCGAGGTGCGCGAAGGCCGTGGCCGGCGCCGGGTCGGTGAGATCGTCGGCCGGGACGTAGATGGCCTGCACGCTCGTGATGCTGCCCTTGGTGGTCGAGGTGATCCGCTCCTGGAGCGCGCCCATCTCGGTCGCGAGCGTCGGCTGGTAACCGACCGCGCTCGGCATGCGGCCGAGGAGCGCCGACACCTCGCTGCCCGCCTGGGTGAAGCGGAAGATGTTGTCGATGAAGAGCAGGACGTCCTGCCCCTCTTCGTCGCGGAAGTACTCGGCGGCCGTGAGCGCGGAGAGCGCGACCCGCGCGCGCGCGCCGGGCGGCTCGTTCATCTGCCCGTAGACGAGCGCCGTCTTGCTGATGACCGGCTCACCGGTCTCGAGCTTCGACTCGCTCATCTCGAGGAAGAGGTCGTTACCCTCGCGGGTGCGCTCGCCGACGCCCGCGAAGCAGCTCACCCCGCCGTGCGCCTTGGCGACGTTGTTGATGAGCTCCTGGATGAGCACCGTCTTGCCCACGCCGGCGCCGCCGAAGAGGCCGATTTTCCCGCCCTTTCGGTAGGGAGCCAGGAGATCGATCACCTTGATGCCGGTCTCGAAGATCTCGACGGTGGTGCTCTGATCCACGAAGGGCGGCGCGGCCCGGTGGATCGGCATGGTCTTCTTCGCGTTCACCGGGCCCGCCTCGTCCACCGGCTTGCCGACCACGTTGAGGATGCGCCCGAGGCACTCGTTGCCGACCGGCATCATGATGGGGTGCCCGGTGTCCTTGACCTCCGCGCCGCGAACCAGCCCTTCGGTCGCGTCCATGGCGATGGCGCGCACCACCGACTCACCGAGGTGCTGAGCCACCTCGAGCACGAGGTTGTCCTTCTCGGCCGAGACGTTCGGGTTCGAGACGGTGAGCGCGTTCAGGATCCGCGGCAGCTTTCCGGCGGGGAACTCCACGTCCACCACCGGACCGATGACCTGCGTGATCTTGCCCTTGGCGCTGCTTCCCGTGGTGATTTCCGGCATTTTCTGGCTCGTCCTTGTGTCGGGTGAGGTCTGATGGCCGCGCCGCGTTTAGCACGGGGCACCGGCTTCGACAATGGCGACGCTCCTGGGCGTTCTCCCCGGTTTTTTTGGGTTTGCCGGTCCGGCGCGGAACCGCGCGGCCCGCCCCGCGCGGTTCCGCGCCGGACCGACCTCCCCTCCCCCTCCCGCCGAGCGCTCCGGCTCGGTTCACAGCGTGAAGGTCACCGCCGGGCGAGTACCTCCGAGCCAGCGAGCGATGGCGACGTTGAGGAAGCGCGTCGGGAGTCCGGCGTCGCGGTACTCACCGGCCGCCTCGTGGATGTGACCGAAGACGTGCGCGCGCGGCGGCCGCTGCCGCACCGCGTCCATGAGCGCTTCGCAGCCGACATGCGCGCCGAAGAAGGCGCGATCGCCGATGCCCTGGGGCGGCCCGTGCGTGACGAGGAGGTCGAGCCCCGCGGGGATGGCGTCCCAGTGCCGGCGGATGGCCGCGCCGCGCTCGCGGTTGAAGGCCATGCTGCGGAAGGCCGGAGTGACCGGCGAGCCCCAGATGCGGAGCCCGAGGAGCGTCACCTCCTCGTCGAATAGGTAGCGTATCCCGCTGCGCACGGTGAGCTCGCGGAGCCGCTCCGGCTCGAGCTCGGCGAAGCGGTCGTGGTTGCCGGCGACGAGGACCTTCTCGCGAGCGGGCTGGCTCGCCATCCAGGCGATGAACTCGCGCGTCTCCGCGCTCGTGCCGCGCCGAGAGAAGTCTCCCGCGTGCACGAGGAGCTCACACGGCGGGACCACCAGCTCGCGGTGTCGCATGTGCGTGTCGGAGAGGGCGACCACGGTGACCGCATCGAGCGCGGAGCCGCGCGCAGGCTCGGAGGGTCCGGGTGGCCGAGGCATGGTGCCCGGGAGTCTAGCGCGAGCAACTCGCGGCGGAGCCCGTGAGCTCCGCGCTCGCGCCGCTCCGACCGCCCCCGAGGAACGGCCCGCGCGGCTCGCCCGGCAGCGGCGTGACGCTCAGAAGTTGGCGTCGAGCCCGCCCCCGGCGATCCACGCGTGCCGCGTCGGCAACGCGGGGAACCCCGGGTAGTAGTTCCACATCCGGCCAAGCTGGCCGACGATGTGCACGGGGCCCCACGCCCAATCGAGGAAGAGCTGCGCTCGGGCGTTCCGCAATCCGGAGAGCTCCGCGTCCGCGGTTCGGTACGCCGGCAGGACGCCGCCGGAGCCCTGGTAGCGCTCGTCGTAGAACGACGCGCGACTCTGCAGGGTCGCGCGCGCCTCGGCCCGCGCGAGCAGGCGGTCGTCGAAGAGCTCGGTCACGACCGCCGCGTCGGCCGTGTACGCGGCCACGCTCCAGCTGTCGACGGCCCACCGGGAGCCGGCCTGAAGGGCGCTCGAGCCGGCGAACGCCCACGATAGCCGGAGCGCGCCGGCGCCCGTGAAGCGCTGGTCCGGGTGGCGTTCGGGCAGGGCGATGTGGGCGGCGCCGCGCGCGATCCCGACGTAGCGGTACGGGTTGGCGAAGCACCCGATGCCGGCGCTGCACTCGGTCGCGGTCCCCGTGCCGAGCACCGTCAAGGTGAGCGAGCGCGTCGCGATCTGCGTCCACTCGACATCGACGCGATGCCCGAGCGCGTGCTCGCGGAAGAGCGGATCTCCGGTGCGACCGATCGACTCGACGACCAGCTGATAGCCCACCGCCGCCCGGACCATTCGCTCGAAGAGCTCCTGAGTGAGCCGGAGCGACGGCACATGCACGAGGTCATCCGGCTCCCGGCTGAGGTTATAACCTCCCGATAGCTCCGTCTCCGCGGAGAATGCGTGGGCCGCCCTGAGCCCGGCGTCCTGCCTGACCTCCGAGAACCGGGTGGCGGACGAGACCGCGTCGACCGTCAGCGCCTGCGTGGCGCCGCTCACCGCGTCGACGCCGTAGTGCGCGGTCACCTTCGTATCGGCGATCTGAGCTTGCTCCTCTACGGTCGGTGATACGACGGTGATCCGTGGATCATCGTAGACGTGCACGCGCGCGCTCGCGCGGTGGCTCACCGTCGCCCCGCACCCGGTCCCGATGGCGCCGAGGGCCAGGGCGGTCAACGACACCCGCATGACGCGCTCTCTCCGCCCGAGGCGCCGATGGCGCTCTCACGCAGGTCCTCCACGTGCGCGTCGAACGCCGCGTCGAGCGGGGGCTTCGGCTGCATCGACCGCTGCATCAGGCGCCCGCGCTGATAGGCGGGAACCGGGGCGCAGCCGGCCCAGAAGACCAGCGCGCAAGTGGAAGCGAGCGCGACGCGGAGCCGGCGCGTCACGGAGCCTCCCGCGCGGCCAGCGCCTGCTCGACCCACCCGCGCAGGCGACGGTAGTCGTAGTCCTCGCGATCGCCGAACACCTCGACCGCGTCGTGCCCCGCGCCTCCCGCGCGGGCCGCGAGCGGCTTGGCGAGCAGCAGGCTGTGCGAAGCGTCTCCTACCTCGAGCAAGAAGGCCGACGCCCGAGCGAAGTTCAGCTCTTGCTCCTCGCGCGTGAGCGGAGCGTCCAGGAAGGTGTCGGCTGCGTTCAGCCGGTAGCGATGAACGGCGAACACCGACAGCGGGCGGTCGGGGTTGCCGTGGCAGCTCGGGTTCGAACACCTCGCCGCCAGCACCGGCTGCGCCTGCGTGACGAACTCGTCGAGCGTCCCGAAGC
This sequence comes from Polyangiaceae bacterium, assembly GCA_035063585.1. Classification (GTDB taxonomy): domain Bacteria; phylum Myxococcota_A; class Polyangia; order Polyangiales; family Polyangiaceae; genus JAPSGB01. The sequence continues at coordinate 50,747 of JAPSGB010000008.1, read as the reverse complement.
TGGGCCACGGCTCCGAAGTCGGCCAGGCGCACGCCGCCGGTCCAGCGCCGATGAGGAGCATGAACCCCATCGTCCACCTCATGGAGTCACCGCTCGTCCGGTCCCCCGGAAGGTCGCGCCGAGATCGATCCACCGTATCAAGACCAGCAGCTCCTCGTCCGTCAGCGCCCCCGAGCGGCCGCCGGCCAGCGGATGCCGCGAGGAACCCGCGGGGAGCGCTCGTGGCGCGTCCAGCTCGACGCCCATGAGCCGCTCGATGAGGTAGCTGCTCCGAGCGCGACCGTCGCCATCGTCGACGTACGCGCGCCCGCCGCCGGAGCCGGCGCCCCCGCGGAGGAGGTGCTCGTAAGACTGGGTGAAGTGCGCGGTGGGGGTGCCGGTGAGGTCGAGGCCGTCCGGGGCGTCGCTGCCCGCGTGACAACCGACGCAGCGCCGATCGAGGATCGGCTGTACGTCTCGCGTGAAGTCCACCTCGACGCGCGTCGCCGCGCCGAGCACAGGAGGAGCCAAGGGCCGTCGCGGGTTCTGGCCCTCGAAGCGGCTGAGCGAGAGGGAGGCGCCCGTGATCGCGTCGGGCTCCTCCAGCGCCGGCGGCCGACCGCCCACGCCGTTCGGATCACCGTGACAGGCCGCGCAGCTCGAGCCGTAGCGCTCCATCCCCGACGCGACCGACAACCCCTGCGTGAGGACCTGACCGGGTAGCGTGTAAAACCAGCGATTATGCATCACGCCGATCGCCATGCGCGAGGCGTCGAGCGGCTGTACTCGGAAGGGCACGTCGACGGGCACGCGCGCCTGGAAGCTCCCGTCGGCCTCGACGGGTAGCTCCGCGAGGATGCGCGCGGGCCCGTGGGACCCGAGCGCCGTCGTCGTCGCGTCCTCGGCGCCGAAGAGCGTCTCCCCCGGCGGCACTGCGGTTCGCTCGGCCCGCGTCATGGGGAGGTGCTCGACGAGGCGCACGTACGCGATGTCGGTCCGCGGCTGCTTCTTGCCCGAAGGCGGCAGGTTCGAGAGCAGCGCGTCGATCATCGGTAGACCCTGGTGGGTGAGGAGCGCAGTCTCCGCGTCGTTCGGGGGGAGCGGCGCGCCGTCGGGGCGGACCGGCGCCCGAACCGAGATGGGCTCCGGATCGGTGAGCGCGACCCCCTGCTCCTCGATGAGCACGGTGGTCGCTGCCACCGCCGGGCCGCTGCTGTCGGGGCGCTCCACGAGCGTCAGCAGCTCGAGCCGCGGGGTGAAGGTCGCCTTCGGGTCACTCGGATCGAACGGGCCCGGCTGATGCGCGACGAGCAGCCTGCCGTCGGGGAGCGGCACGGGATCGCGGTAGGCGCCGTCGCCCTGGAGCCGAACCAGCGGCGGCTCGTAGAGCTCGAGCGCGGGGCGCGACTCAGCCGCCCGCCGGTTGAGCTCCGGACCGAAGTTCCGCTCGATGATCCCGAGCCCTCCCGCTTCCCACACGGCCGGCAGGTCTCCGACCACGCTCACGTAGCGCCCGTCGGGGAGCTCGCGCATGTCGTAGAAGAACGTCTCGACGGGCGTGATGCCGAAGTGCTGGTGATACTCCGTGCTCTGACTCGGCGGGAAGCGGAAGACGTGTGCGCGCGCCTGGTCGGGGATCGCGTCGCGCAGCGCGCTGAAGGCGACCTCGCCGCCGGCCTCGTCGCCGATGTCGAAGAACACCGGCTTTCGCTCGACGTGGGGCGTGTACGTCCAGCGGCGGAGCGCTCCCGTCTCCGGCTCGAGCGAGTAGATGTCGGCGTCGAGCAGCGCGCCTCGATCGGCCACCACGCCCGCGCGTGTCGAGACGAACCAGACGCTCCCGTCGGGTCCGAAGGTGGGGTCACGATCGGTGCCTGCGCCGGAGGTGAGCTGTCGCGCCGCTCGTGACGTGAGGTCGAGCATCCAGAGGTGGTGACCGTCTTCGGCGCTCACCCGCATGGAGAAGACGACCCGGGTACCGTCCCGAGACACCGCGGGATCGCGGACGTCGGCAGGGGCGCCCGGGTGCAGCCGCTCGGTGAGGTTCTCCGTCGACGAAGGCACGACGGAGGGGGTATCCACGGTCGCGAGGAAGAGATCACTCCCCGGCGTGAAGGAATCGAGCTCGAACGCAGGGTGCGGCGAGATCGGGCCGCGCACGAAGACGAAACCCGAGATCGGCGGCGCTTCGGGGCTCGCGCAGTCCTCTCCGGCGCGCGCCCGACGCTCGGCGCAGATCCAGTTGGTGATGGCCGAGACCCCCCCGCCCGGATCACCGGCGAAGAAATCGAAATTCGTGCCCTTGTGTACGATCCCCGGCCCGAGGGGCTGAGCCTTTCGAATGACGCGCGACAAGAGGGGATCGCCATCGAGCGTCACCATCCGGAGCGTCTCCTCGTAGTTGTGCCGGGTGGCCGCTGCCGGGAATCGACCTCGGTACCCCACGTCGAGGTGGTACGGCGTGGCGCCGGCGGTCGGGCCGTGACACCGCGAGGTCATGCAGGTCGCCTCCACGAGCACGGGCTGCACGGTGTCGGCGAAGAGCTGCTCGAGCTCGTCGAGGGGCCGCGGATCCTCACCGCCTCCGGCCTCGAGGGAGATCCAGTCCCGCACGGCCCGATACGCCGGATCGTCGGTCCCCGAGAAGTTCTCCCCGCCGTAGTGAGGCAGCCCGCCGAGCCTCACGCCGAGCGGCTTTCGGAGGAGCTGCGAGAACTCGGGGTCCTCGGTCGTGTCGATGACCCGCTTGGCCGTCGCATAGGCCTGGTCCGGATCGGACAGCATCCCCCGCGCATCCAGGCGCAGGTAGAATTGATTCCAGTCGATCTGCTCGCCGCGGGCCTCCGCCCCCGGCGCGACGCCATGACAGGCCGCCGCGGCGCAGGAGCGCTGAAACACGGGGAGCACGTTCGCGTCGAACGTCTCGCGGGCGGTCGGCTCTCCGCCGCACGCGCCCGCGAGCGCGAGCGCGCCCAGCGCGACGACGAGTCGACGCGCCGTGGGCGCCGCCGGACAGAGCACCGTGGGTCGTTGCATGATCAGGTCACGTCGCCGGCTCGCGCCATCATCCCGTCAGAGCGAGCGCAAGAACTCCATGAGGGCTGCGCGGTCGGACGCAGCCATGACTCGAAACGCCTCCTTCGACGCCTCGGCTTCACCTCCATGCCAGAGGATGGCCTCTTCGATCGAGCGCGCGCGGCCGTCGTGCAAGAAGCTCGAGTACGGGAGCACGGTATGCGTGAGACCGAGCCCCCAGAGCGGCGCGGTGCGCCACTCCGTGCCCGAAGCCATGAAATCGGGCCTCCCATCCGCCAGGTCGAAGCCCATGTTGTGCAAGAGGAGATCGGTATAGGGGTGGAAGGTCTGCCCGCGGAGCGCGCCCGTCGCCTGCTCCCCGGTGCGGAGCTCTTCGACGTGGCACGTCGCGCAGCGCGCCTCGCGAAAGAGCGCCTCGCCGCGCTTCACCTCGGGCTCGCTCCAGCCGTACCGCCCCGGTACGGCGAGCGTCGCCGTGTAGAACGCCGCCGCCCCGAGCGTGCGCTCGTCGACCTCCGAGGTCCCGTCCGCCTCGGGAAACATCGGCGAGCTCACGCCCATGTCGCCGGAGTACGCGGCGGCGGCTTGCTGCAAGAGGCTCGGCACGTTGGCCTTCCAGCCAAATCGCCCCAGGCTCGGCGCGCCTCGGACCTCGTCCCAGACGTAGTTCGGGCGACCGGAGATGCCGTCGCCGTCGGCGTCGTCCGGATCCGCGCGCGCCACGATGTCGTCCTCCGCGACCGCCTCGAGGAGCCCGAGCCCGAACACGGGCGGAGGAATGCGCGCCGAGGTCATGACGTCTCGCGGGAGCGGCTCGCCGCTGGCGAGCGTGATCTCGAAGACCGGGCGCCGGAGCGAGAACGGCTCGCCGTCCCCGTACTCCCCCGGTTGCTCGACCCAGCGAATGGCCACGGTCACCTCGGGCGTGGCCCCGTAGACGGCGTGGTCCTGGAGCTGCGTGCCGAGGCCCTCCACCGCGACCGCACCGCCCGGGACCGCCGGCTCGCCCGCGCTTGCGCTCACCCGCACGAGCAGCGGGCTGCCGTGCGGCCCTCGTCCGGCCTCGGGTAGACCGCGCCCGTCTCGAACGTGGCATTTCGCGCAGCCGTTGTTGTTGAACAGAGGGCCAAGGCCGGGGTTGCGGGGCGCCGGGGCGGTGACGAAGGTCGCCTCGAAGGCGACGTCTCCGTCGAGGTGCGACGCGAGGTCCTCCGCATCCAGGTTCGGCGCGGGAAACGTGAACGCGTTCGACGAACGGTCGATGACGGTGGTGTCACCCCCGGCCCTCGGCGCGTCCCCTGACGGCTGCTCGTCGCCAGCGGCCCCGCAGCCAGCGGCCACCGACAAGCCGGCGAAGAGGACCCACGCCTGCACACGCAGGGCGCCTCGCCTCGGGACCTGCCCCGAAGCTCTCCCGGGGTGGCTCATTCCCCGCTGCTCGCCCGGCGGCACGCGCTCCCCCTCCCCGGAACCGCACGGTGTCCCCGGGGCGCGCCCCCACGCGGGCGCGCCGTTGCGAGCTAGGTTGGGCATGTCGTCACTCTTGCACGAGCGGCCGAACGTCTCGCTGCAGCGTGTCATGGACCTTGCGGACCGCCGCCTGGGCCGCCTCGATCGCGCTGTACGAGCTCGGCGTCACGATCGCGTCGCGGAACGGCGGCGGGATGGCCCCGATCGCCTCGATCGCCGCGGCGAGCTCGCTCTTCACGCGCGCGTCGAGCGCCGAGTCACGCTCGGCCACGTAGGCCGAGAGGCCCTTGCCGCTGGTCCCGGCGGCAGGGACGCCGCCCGAGTAGACGTTCTCGACGCTCCGCAGATTGTCCTGAAAATCGGTGATCGAGTTGAACGCGAACTGGCTCTCCACGAGCGTCGGATCGTGAGCGTCGTAGGGACCGGCGATCTTCCCGTTGGCGACCTCATCGCAGATGCCGATGATCCCGTCGAGGATCTCCTGAACGGCCGCGAGGCGTGACGGGTAAGACGTGTTGCCGGGCTGTCCGGCGTTGGCGAAGATATCGCGATACGGCGGCCGGCCGTCGACGCCGTCAGTCCAGGACGATTCGAGCGCGGTCGCGATCTCTGTGAGCTCGGCGGCGATGGCCGACACATACGACAGCTCGCGCGGAGTGAGATCGGCGACGGTCTTCTTCCGCCCCACGCCGAAGAGGAGATACTCGATGGTGTGAAACCCCTTCTGCGTCTCCTGGAGGTTTCCGACGTACTCTGGAGTGAACGCGGAGCCCGACGCGAGGACCGCATCGAGGTCGGTCGTGTTGACGGGCCACGAATCCATCGCGGGGTCGTAGCCATACGCGTCCACCGGCCCGAAGAGGAACCCCTCGCTCTGCTCCCAGGGCTGCCGCGCCGCGATCCATGCGTCCTGTGCGGCCTTGAAGGTCTCGGCCGTCGGGTTCGTGGCGAGGGCGTCGACCGCGGTCTCGAGTGAGCCGATGCGCTGCTCGAGCAACGTGTAGGTGGGGACCACGACCTGATCGGCGAAGTCGACGACGAGCGCTTGGTCGTCGAAACCCGACGTGGGGCCGCTGCCGCCGCCTCCGTCCGACCCGCACCCGACGGTGCCTACGAAAGCCACGGACCACATCAAGGACTGGATGATTTTCATGACGTTCTCTCGTTGTGACTCAGTAGACGACGGCCGCCGACAGCCGGACGGTGTCTTCGGGGTTGAGAGCCGACGAGCCGAAGTGCCGGCGGCTGGCTTCGAGCTTCAAGACCATGGCGTCGAGCAGCGTGTAGCCGACGCCACCGGTGAACACCGTGCGCTCGAACCGAGGGTTGTCGAACAGGCCCTCGCGCACGTGGAACATCGTGTCGTAATGATCGAGCCGCACGAACGGCTCGAGCCGATGCGCGGGCTCGAGCGACAGCCACGGCGCCACGTCGAGCCCGACCTCCGCCCACATCGCGAGCGCCTCGTCGGCGACCGGCGTCCGCAGGACGTTGAGCGCGTTCGAGAGTCGTTCATTCCGGCTCGAGACATCCCCGGCGTTCGCGAGGTGTCCCCAGAGCGCGAGGGCGCTCGCGCGGACCGGGCCCAGGCGGAGGTGCGTGTGCGCGTCGAGGATCAAGACCGGCGCGTCGACATAGCCGCACGGCGCGACCACATCCTCCGCGCCGCCCGTGCATTCCTGGACGAGATCGGCCTTCGGACGGTTGCGCGACGTGCCTCCGTAATAGCCCGATGCCCCTACGATGACGTCTCTCGTCGGGAGGAGATCGACGCGACCCACGAACGCCAGATCGCTCGCGCGCACGAACTCGAAGCGGCGCTGGTGCCCGGTCGCGATCCAGCTCTGCGAGCTGAACCCCGTGGAGTCGAGCCCGTTCACCACCTGGGCGGTCGCCTGGAGCCAGTCGAACTTGGCCTTGAACGCTAGCCCCATCTCGTTCCAGACCGCCGGGATGACCGTCGTCTCCGCCTCCGAGCGAGTCGCCGCGAGGTAGTCGGTCGGATGGTTGAAGTCCGACAAGAGCCCCACCGCGACGTAGAACCGGCCGGCCGCGACCGAGAAGTGCTTGGCGAACTTCTTCTTCAGATAGAACTCTTCGAGGATGACCTCGCCCCCCTTCTCGACCTCCTGCTCGAATTCCCCGAACTCCTCGTAGTCGAGCTCCTGGGCGACGCCCGTCCCGCCGTGCTCGAACTCGACCTCCGCCTCGAACTCCAGATCGTAGGGCATCCGGCCTTCGAGCTCGAACACGAAGCGGGTGGTGTCGAAGACGAGCCGGCGGTCGCTCTGGGAGCCTCCCGGACGGTTCTGATTCGCGCCGTAGTCGTGGAAGGCAAACTGGAGATCGCCGTAGCCGTGGAGCTCGAGCTCGAACGGCGAACGCGACGCCTCGTGCTTCGGCTCGTCACGTCCCTTCACTACGGGGACCGCGGAGGGGCCTGTTCGGTCCGGCGCGGCCGGCGGCGCGGCGGGCACCTCGGCGTGCCCCGCGGCCACGACGGGTACCTCGGCGGCGGGCGCCGTCGCATCATCGGCGACTTCAGGCGCGCGATCGCTCGGCTCGGTGGGCGGGGGCGGCTCCTCGATGGGAGCCGCGCCTGCGCCGGCCGGTTCATCCGCGAGCGCGGTGGACGAGCTCCCGAGCCCGACCGCGAGCAGTACGCTCGCAGCGAGGCCGCGGAGGCGGCGAGCTCCTCGCGCGAGGTTTCGCTCACGCTTGGCAGGAGCCGCCGCGCTCCCCGCGGGGTGAGCGCTCGCCGAGGCCGGCCCTCCACCACCAAGCTCGCCCCCTTCGGAGCGCCCACTGAAAGTGATACTGATTTGCATTTTCAATAAGATCCGAGCGCAGTGGGCCGAGATGAACGCCGGGTGCGCTCTATGCTCCCGTAAGCTCCGAGGCGTCGAGCGGAGCAAGCCGGCGAGCCGGGACGCCGCGCTGGATCACACGCTCCGGGTCGAACACGGGCGCAGCGTAGCACATGCCTCCCCGCGACCGTCAAGCGGGCTCGGTCCCGAATCGACCCCTGGCCGGGACTTTTCCGAGACCGCTCCGCAAGCGGGCTCGGACGAGCGTGACGGGGCGCGCCGACGACCCCGAGAGCAGGCCGTCGCGCTCGGCGCGCCGGAGCCGCTCGACGAGGCTGCTCCGGGCCGGTCGAGCGCCAGACGACGCGCGCGGCACGCGCTACGAGCCAGCGGGCCGCTCGACGAGGTCATTCCGGGCCGGTCGAGCGCGAGGGCGTCGCCCATGGGCGTCGGGAACTCGCGCACCCGCGCAAGCCCTTACCATCTGGTAAGTCATCGACCCCGGACGTGCTCGACGCGACCGTAGAGCACGTCTGCAGCGCGCAAGCCCTTACCATCTGGTAGGTCATCGACCCGCTCGGACGGGACCCGCGCCGGAGCATCGCGAGGCGAGACGCGGCGGCTTCGAGAGCCCGCCGTTCGGCCCCGCCCGGACGGGAGCCGCGCCGGAGCATCGCGAGGGCGGGCCGAAGGCGAGGCCGCACCGGCCCGCCCTCGCGCCGCCTCGCCCCCCTGAAGGCCGCCCTCGCGCCGCCCCGCTCCCCCCGAGAGCCGCCCTCGGGCATTGGCACGCCGCGTGCGGAGTCGCGAGGCCCGGCGCTCGCGGCGGCTCGTCCGGACAAGAACGCTGACTAGTCGCAGGGCGCGCCTTGGCGGCCGCGAGATTTGCGGTATGCGTTGCGCTGCGTGTCCGGGGAGCTCGAAGCAGTGACGGAGGGTCCGCCGGGCCGCAGGTGGGCCGCCGCGCGGGCGAGGTCGCGCGGGTGATCACCCAGGAGACCATCGACCGGGTGCGGCGCGCGAGCGGGATCGTCGCCGTCATCGGCGAGACGGTGAAGCTCACCCGCAAGGGCCGGAGCCACGTGGGCCTCTGTCCATTCCATAAGGAAAAGACGGCGAGCTTCAACGTGAACGAGGAGCGCGGCTTCTTTCATTGCTTCGGCTGCAAGGCGTCGGGGGACGTCTTCCGCTTCGTTCAGGAGACGCAAGGGGTCGGGTTCAACGAGGCCGTGCGCATCCTCGCCGAGCGCGCCGGCGTCGAGCTCGTCGAGGCGGAGTCCGGCCCGGATCGCCGAGAGCAGGCCGAGGCGCGCCGGCGCCAGCAGGAACACTACGAGGCGAACGGCGCCGCAGCGGCGTTCTTCGAGCGCATGCTCCGCGAGCACCCGCTCGCGTCCTACGCGCGCGCGGCGCTCGCGGCGCGCGGGCTCTCGAGCGACTCCCCCACCGACTCGGTCGCGCACACACTGCAGGCATTCCGCGTCGGGTACGCGCCACACTCGTGGGACGCCCTCACCCGCCACCTGCGTGAGAGCGGCGTGAGCTTGCAGGCGGCCGAACGGGTCGGGCTGGTGGCGCCGCGCAAGACGTCCTCGGGCCACTACGATCGCTTCCGGCATCGGCTGATGTTCGCCGTGCACGACCTGCAGGGCCGCGTCCTCGCCTTCAGCGGCCGCGCCCTCGACGAACCGGAGGCGGCAGAGCTCGCGCGCGCAGGCGCCGAGCCGATGCTCGGCGATCCGCCCGCCAAGTACCTGAACTCGCCGGAGTCGCCCATCTACCGAAAGCGCGAGGCGGTCTTCGGGCTCTATCAGGCGCGACAGGGGGTGCGCGCAAAGGAAGAGTGCGTGATCGTCGAGGGCAACTTCGACGTGGTGAGCCTGCACGCCCGCGGTATCGACCACGTGGTCGCCCCGCTCGGCACCGCGTTCACGACCGAGCAGGCGCGTCAGATCAAGCACTTCGCTCCGCGCGTCGTGCTGCTCTTCGACGGCGACGGCGCCGGGCAGAAGGCCGCGACCAACGCCTACGAGCCGTGCCGTGAGGCCGGGCTCTTCGCGCGCGTCGCCACGCTGCCGGCTGGGAGCGATCCGGACGACCTCATCCGCGCCGAGGGCCCCCGCGCGGTCACCGCGGTGCTCGACGCGGCGCGCGGCATCCTCGAGCACCTGCTCGACCGGGAGCTCGACGCGGGGTTCTCCCAGGCCGACGCCCAAGAGCGAGCCGCCCGACTGAAGCGGGTCACCACGCTGCTCGCCCGCGAGGAGGATCCGACCGTGCGCGCGATGGCCAAGCGCTACGCCGACACCATCGCGGCGCGGCTCGGCGTCGCCGACGCCGCCACCTTCGCGGCGCTCGAGCGGGAGGTGCGGCTCGCGCTCGCGCCGTCCGCGCTCGGCGAGCGCACGCGAGCCCCGGCGCCGGACCGGGCACGCTCCCGGGACCGCCGCGACGAGATCGCGCTCGCTATCTTCGGCGCGCTGCTGGACTATCCCGAACTCTTGGATACACCTGAGGCGGACGAGGCCGCGGGCTGTCTCGAAGGCGACGCCGCCGCCGGAATCGCGGCATTGCGGCAAAGCTGGAATGGTGCAGCGCTCCTGGAACCGGAACACGTGCTTGCGAAACTGTCACCGACGATCCATCCATTCGCGGCCGAACGGCTCGCGGCGCCCGTGCACGGCGATCCCGCGACCGCGAGGGAGGAGCTGGTTTCCAACATCTACAAGCTGAAGCGACTCGAGCAGAAGCGCAGGAACACGCAGACGGTGGAGGAACTCCACCAGGCCGAGGCACTCGGCGATTTCGATCAGCAGACCGCGCTACTGCGCGAACAATTCCTTCGTGCGCGGGAGCGGCACGGACTCGGGCAAAAGAGGTAACCGGTGGGAGCCAAGAACACGGAGCGAGGGTTGAAGGGCAAGTCGAATAGCGCCGCGACGGTCGCGCGCCCGAGCGCGAAGGCGACGGCAGGCAAGAGCCAGGCGAAGGGTGCGCCGCCGAAGAAGGCGAGCGCGGGCGCCAAGCCCGAGCCTGCCTCGTCCACGAAGGTGGCAGCCGCCAAGCCAGCGCCGTCGTCGGCCATCAAGGCGGCCGCGCCGAAACCGAGCGCGAAGCCCGCCGCCTCCAAGGTGAGCGCGAAGCCGGCCGCCGCGAAGCCGGCCGCCGCGAAGCCGGCCGCCGCGAAGCCGGCCGCCGCGAAGCCGGCCGCCGCGAAGCCGGCCGCCGCGAAGCCGGCCGCCGGAACTTCGAAGACGTCGGGCGGCAGGTCGGCGGCGGCGGCCACGGACAAGTCCTCGACCCACGACGCCGCCAAGACGAACGGCAAGGGCAAGGAGAAGAGCCCGGAGGTCGAGCAGCTCGTCGCGCTCGGAAAGACCAAGGGCTTCCTCACCTACGACGACGTTCACGAGGCGCTCCCGAGCGAGGAGCTCGGCGCCGACCAGATGGACGACGTGCTCTCCGCGCTCGACGACGAGGAGATCGAGGTCGTCGACGACAGCTCGAACATCAAGATCGCCCCGCGGCGCGGCGCCGACGAGGAGGCGCCCTCCGCCAAGACCGCGAAGGCCGAGGTCGAGGAGTCACCGGAGCCGACCACCGCCAAGGCGAGCGACGACGACATCTACAAGTCGAACGACCCGGTGCGCATGTACCTGCGCAAGATGGGCAGCGTGGCGCTCCTCACCCGCGAGGGCGAGGTCGAGATCGCCAAGCGCATCGAGGAGGGCGAGAACGAGGTGCTCGCCGCCATCCTGAACAGCCCGGTGGCGGTCCGCGAGATCATCGAGATCGGCGAGAAGCTCCGGAGCCACAAGATTCGCGTGAAGGACATCGTGCGGGACGCCGATGACGAGGAGCACGAATTCGACGAAGAGGAGGCCGATCGCCGCATCATCCGGCTCATCGACAAGGTCAAGCGCATCGACAAGAAGAACCAGGACCTGGCCGAGGAGCGCAAGACGGCCAATGACGTCCGGCGCAAGGCGATCGACAAGGAGCTCTCCGAGAACAAGAAGGACCTCGTCAAGGCGCTCAGCGAGATGCGTCTCAACAAGAAGACCATCGACAAGATCGTCGCGAAGCTGAAGCTGATGATCGAGAAGGTCCAGCGGGCCCAGGGCAAGGCGCTCGAGTTCGAGAAGCAGGCAGGCGCGAGCAAGACCGAGCTGAAGCGGCTGGTGCGCGAGGCCAAGGAGGATCCGGACGCCGCGAGCGCCCTCGCCGAGCGGCTGGGCCTCGAGCAGGGCGAGCTCGAGGACGTCGATCAAGCGCTGAAGAGCGCCCAGAAGGGTATGAAGAAGGTCGAGGAGGAGCTCAAGATCGACGTCGGAGAGATGCTCCGCACCTACGACATGATCCGCGCCGGTGAACGCCGAGCGGAGCGCGCCAAGGCGGAGCTCGTGGAGGCGAACCTCCGCCTCGTGGTCAGCATCGCCAAGAAGTACACCAACCGCGGGCTCCAGTTCCTGGACCTCATCCAGGAAGGCAACATCGGCCTCATGAAGGCCGTCGACAAGTTCGAGTACAAGCGCGGCTACAAGTTCAGCACGTACGCCACCTGGTGGATCCGCCAGGCCATCACCCGCGCCATCGCCGATCAGGCCCGCACCATCCGCATCCCGGTGCACATGATCGAGACGATCAACAAGCTCATCCGCACCTCGCGCTACCTCGTGCAGGAGTTCGGCCGCGAGCCGACCCCGGAAGAGATCGCCGAGAAGATGGAGCTCCCGCTCGACAAGGTGCGAAAGGTGCTGAAGATCGCGAAGGAGCCCATCAGCCTCGAGACGCCCATCGGCGAAGAGGAAGACAGCCATCTCGGCGACTTCATCGAGGACAAATCCGTCATTTCACCGGCCGACGCGGTCATCAACAACAACCTCTCCGAGCAGACGCGCCGCGTCCTGAAGACGCTCACCCCGCGCGAGGAGAAGGTGCTCCGTATGCGCTTCGGGATCGGCGAGAAGAGCGATCACACCCTCGAAGAGGTCGGACAGGACTTCGAGGTGACCCGCGAGCGCATCCGCCAGATCGAGGCGAAGGCGCTCCGGAAGCTCCGCCATCCGAGCCGCTCGAAGCAGCTGAAGAGCTTCATCGAGAGCTGAGCTGGCTGCTGGTTGCCGGTCCGGCGCGGAACCGCGCGGAGCGAGCGGCGTGCGCGCGTGCTGTGCCAGGCGCGCGCGCTGCGACGCGGGACCGGGCGGCCCGCGCGGTTCCGCGCCGGACCGACATCCCCGCGAGGCGGTCGCAGAGCTCGGCGCGCTCGGCGTGCTCGGCCTGCGCCGGACCGACATCCCCGCGAGGCGGTCGCAGAGGTCGAGCCGGCGCGGCGCGCGGGGGCGGGCTCACGGCGCGAGCGCGTGGGCGCGCTCGGCGTCGTTCGCCTTGCCGACCCCGTGGCACGTGGCGCAGCTCTCCACGCCGCTCGGCGTCGTCATGAGCTCGGCGTGCGCCTTGGCGGACGAGGAGTCGTGGCAGCCGGTGCAGGCGGCGCTGGTGGGCGGGGTGAAGGTGACGATCGAGCTCCGCGTGTCGCAGTAGCTGTCGCCATCGGCGCCGGGATCCTCGGTGCAGGTGAGGAGCTCGCTCTTGACCGGCAAGAGCCCCGCGGCGAGTGGGAGCCGCTGGCTCTCGTTCACGTGGCACGCCGCGCAGTCGTTCTGCGGGCGCGGATATTCGAGCTTGGTGAAGTCGAGCTGGTTGCCGCCCGGGTTGGCTCGGGTCGGCGGGGGATAGCCGCCGAGCGCGTACGGCTCGGCGTGCTCGGTGCCGCGGTGGATCGCGTGGATCATGTTCGCGAACGCGACCGTCGGCGCTTCGACGGTGCTCCCCTCGAAGCGGGCCACGCGCGCCGCGATGTCCGTGTTCGGGTTATGGCACATCGCGCAGTACTCGGTGTTGTTCCGGGGGCCGCCGTGGGCGGAGAGCGTGCCGTGGCACTGGTTGCACTCGCTGGTCGCCACCACCCCGCGGCGCGGCTTCGGCGTCGAGTCGGTCACCGCGACGTAAGTGACGGGGTTGTACGCGTAGTACTGCGGTTGCCCGGCGCCTCCTGGCTGGATCGCGGCCTCGACCCCCACCGCGTACGTCCCGGTGGCGCCGAGGGCGACCGGCGCTGGGAACGTGTACTTGAAGTTCGCGCCGTCGGCCGCGAGGGTGCCGACGTTCGAGCTACCGCCCTGTACCGCGTACGAGACCACGCCCGCGTAATCGGTGGTCGGCCCGCCGAAGGTCATGGTGAGGCGGCTCATCGGGCTTGCGATGATGTCGCGCGCGGCGCCGTTCACGGTGACGTTGAACACGACCTTCGGCGTCTGGCCCGGCGCCGTGTCGTCCACGCGGACGATGTTCACCGCGACCACCGGGCTCGCCGGGTTGGTGGCGGTGGTGTAGTGGTTCGCGACCACGTCAGCGCTCCCGAGCCCGTTCGGCTTGTGACAGACCGAGCAGTCGGCGTCGTCCGCGCGCTCGCCGCCGCCGTGGTTGGTCATCCCGGCCGGGGTGGCGGCCTGAGCACCGAACCAGGTGCCGTCGTGGCACGAGCCGCACGCGGCCTGGGTCGGCTCGAGCTTCCAGCGCGCACCGTCCGACGCGCCGCCGTGGCACTTGTCGCAGCTCTGGATGGGCTGTGGGAACTCGACCTCGGAGTAGTCGGCGACGCTCTGGTTATAGCCGATGATCTCGTAGGGCGTCCCACCAGCCACGCTCGGCAGCTCCGCGCCGCGGTGGATCTTGTGGACCATCACGCGAAAATCGACGGTGTTGCCCGTGTCCGGGTCGACCACGTCCGCGTTGTGACACATGGTGCAGAGCTTGACGTCGCGCCGGGCGCCGCCATGGGCCTCGAGCGTGCCGTGGCAGCTGTCGCAGTTCTCTTGCTTGACGAGCTCGCGTTCGAGCGGCGTCCCACCCGCGGGCACCCAGTCGTGGGTGGCGTTCGCTACGTAGCGCTGCCCCTGGAAGGTGCGCGTCGCATAGGCGCCTATGGTGTGTGTGCGCGCAGGGTTCCCCACCGCAATGTTCGTCTTGAAGCGATACTCGTACTCGCCCTGACCCTCACCGATCTCGGTGAAGCTGCCGCCGCTGTCGGCGGCGGCCTGGCTCGCGGTATTGCCCGTGATGGGGCTCTTCTGGTCGCGGTTGGTGTACGAGTGATACTGGCCAGCCTCGCCCTTGGAGTTCAGGTCGAGCCACCCGAGGACGAAGCTCACGCTCACGGCGCCCTCCGAGTAGAGGCCGCCGAGGTCGAGCGGGACGCCCTTCGCGTCCGTGAGCTTGAAGCGCGTCGTGGCGACGCCGCTCGCGTCGATGTTCGCGCTCTCGAAGGTGAGCTCGAGCCCCGGGCCGGTGATCCAGAACCCGCGGCCGGGCGGGCCTCCCTCTCCAGGCACGCCCGCCTCGCCCGGCACGCCAGCCTCGCCGATGGGACCCGGCGGGCCTCCCTCTCCGGGTGCTCCGGGTTGCCCGGGTTGCCCCGGCTGGCCCATCTCCCCGGGCGGACCTTGCGGCCCGGTTCCGCCATCGTCCCCCGAGCAGGCGCTCGAGAGCGCGCTCATGAGCAGTACGGCCGCACCGAGCGCGCGCAGCCGAGCCGTATCTCGTGTCACGATGCTCTCGCTTGAGATCTTCATGGTTCGAGCCTGTCCGGTTTGCGCGCGATTTGCGCGCGTTTCAGCCGCTAGAGAAAAGGTTTCGCGAAACTCGCCCGAGCCGAGGCAAGCGTCGCTGAAATGCGAAGACCGCGCCAACCTCGCTCGATGCCCGAGCTCGTCACGCTGGAGCGTTTAGCAAGTCCTTGAGCATCCTCGAAGGCGAGATCCGCATGAGCGCTGACAGGCGTCGGTGCTCGCGAGGCACGAGTGATGCTATCGCCGGTCCGTCATGAAGATGGGTTACCTCCTCGGCGGGACCATCGCGGCCGCGATGGTCCTCGGATTCTATCTGGATCGCCCCGGCTCGAAGGCGCAGCCGACCGCCGAGCCCGCGCGGAGAGATGCGCCGGCGCCCTCGACCGAGCCACCGGCGGAAGACGGCGCGACGCTGAGCGGTACCGTCCTCGAGGCGCTCGACGTCCCCGAGTACACCTATCTCCGCCTCGACACCGGCGCCGGGGAGCGGTGGGCGGCGGTGCCGCTCGCGAAGCTCACCAAGGGCGAGCGCGTGACCGTGGTCGGCGCGACGCAGATGAACGGATTTCGGAGCCCGACGCTCGACCGAACCTTCGAGGTCATCTATTTCGGCAACCTCGGCGCCGGCGCGGCGAGCGCGGGCGCCGGCGCGCTTCCTCCGGGTCATCCGCCGACCAGCGCGGCCCCGAGCCCCGGCGGCGAGCCCACCGGTCACCCTGCGGCGACCACGACCGGGGACGAGGTCGCGCTCCCGAAGGTGGAGAAGGCGAGCGGCGCGAACGCCGAGCGGGTCGGCGATGCCTACGCGTCGCTGTCGAAGCTCGCGGGAAAGAAGCTCCGCATCCGGGGCGTGGTCGTGAAGGTCACACCGGGCATCAACGGCAAGACGTTCCTCCACCTACGCGACGGCTCGGGCGACGCCGCGAGCCGCACCAACGATCTGGCCGTCACCACCCAGGCCGAGCCGAAGCAGGGCGAGGTCATCACGCTGGAGGGGGTGCTCCGAGCCGACGTGGACATCGGCATCGGCTACCACTACCCGGCGCTGCTCGAGGACGCGGTCATCGTGGAGAACTGACCCCGCGTGGTTTCTCGGCGCAGAACCCCGACCCAGCGCCCGGAGCCCCGGGCCGCGCCTCGGGGCGCCGCCGTCACCTGCGCGCTCCTGGCGACCGCTGCGCTCCTCGGCGCGCCTCCGGCGCGCGCCGGAGGCGGCGGCGCCCGAGCCGAGCGCGGGGACGCCGCGCTCGTGCGCTTCCACAGCTCCACATACTTGCAACTCTACCAGCGCGCGCTCCTACCCGGGCCCAACGGCGCGCTCGTCACCACCGACACCATCGCGCCCGTGTACGAGTACGTCTCGCTCCGCGCGGACGACCTCGACACGCTCGGCGAGGATGACACGAGCGTCGAGCTTTCCGCCTGGGGCGCCGCGACGGCCACCGAGGATTTCGACACGGCCCGTCGCCTCGACGGCGACCTCCAGACCGCCAACGTCCGGCTTCACGCCGGACCCAGCTGGGTCCGCCTCGGCCGCCAGGTCATCGCCGGCGGCGCCGCCCGCTTCGCGCGCTTCGACGGCGCGGCCGCGGGCTCACGGCTCGCGATCGGTCTCGGGATGGACGCGTACGCGGGCCTCTCGGTCTTGCCGCGGTGGAGCGGCCGCCCGGGCTACGCGCAGCTCGGGGCCGCCGCCGACACGCTGCTCCGCGAGCCCGAGGCGCTCCCGGAGGCCCGCCGCTCGGGTTACTGGCTCGCGGGCGGGCGTGCCTCCTACGAGCGCGGGCCGCTCGTGGTCGGTGCCTCGTTCCATGAGGAGCATGCCTCGAGCGAGCTCGCGCGGCGCTCGCTCGGCGGAGATTTTCAGCTAGAGCCGCTCGACTGGGCGAGCGCCGGCGGGGCGGCCGTGCTCGACCTCGACGGCCTCGGGCTCGCCGACGCGCGCCTCTGGGCGGACACCGTCCCCGCGCGCGGGGTCGGGCTCGGCGTCGAGTACCTCCACACCGAGCCGGCGCTCCTCTTGTCGCGCCAGTCGGTGCTGAGCGTGTTCAGCGCCGACACCTTCGACGAGCTCGGCGCGACCGCCTCGTGGCGGCCGCTCGCGCTCATCGGCGTGGAGGGCGGCGGGTATCTCCAACACTACTCTGCGGGCGACGCGGGCGCGCGCGGGGACCTCGCGCTCCGTGTCGCCCCGGACCGCGAGGAGCGCACCGTGCTTCGCCTGGGGCTCGCGCGAGTTCGAGCGCCCGGCAACGGCTACACGGCGCTCCGCGACTCGCTCCGGCAGCGCATCGCGGGGCGCGTCACTGCGACCGCGGAGGCGTACCTCTACCTCTACGACGAGGCGATCTCCGGGCGCCGGATCGCCGAGGTCTACGCGGGCACCGTCGAGTGGCGCGCGCTCGACGAGCTCAGGCTCCTCTTCGGGAGCTCCCTCGCGCGGACGCCTTACGCCGACGCCGATCTGCAGGCGCTGGTCCGAGCCACCTACGGTCTCGACGGGAAGGGGCCATGACGGTTCGGCGCTGGTCTCGCGCGCTGCTCGCCATGACGCTCGGCGCGGCGCTCGCCGCCGCCTGCACCAGGTCGCGGCCCCGGTTCTCACATCCCGAGCACCTCACCAAGCTCTCCTGCGGCGGCCCCGGCCAGCCCAAGTGCCTGAGCTGCGCGAGCTGCCACGCGGTCGAGACCGGCGTGAACCCGCTGCCCACGGTCGAGGTGTGCCAGCGCTGCCACGCGCCCGGCGAGCGCGCGCTCCTCGCCGCGGCGCCGCCGCCCGAGGATCGCGCGCTCTCGATCGCGCGCACGGTCTCGTTCAATCACGCCGAGCACCTCGCCATGCCGAAGCTCCAAGGTCAGTGCGTGCCCTGTCACGGAGGCGTGGTGGCGGACGAGTCCGCCGGGCCCGCGAGCCCCTTCCCGGACATGAAGAGCTGCTTCCGTTGCCACGAACACCAGGAGCAGTGGGATCGCGCCGAGTGCGCGCCGTGCCACGAGAGCTCGACCTTGTCTCGGCTCCTGCCCGAGACCTTCCTTCGCCACGATGCCGCGTTCCAGCGCCGTCACGGCACGGCCGCGCGTGAGGCACCGGCGATGTGCCAGAACTGCCACACCGAAGCGTCGTGCAATGACTGCCACGACGTGTCCCAGGGCCTCCGGGTGGAGCAGCGCGAGCCGGAGCGCATCGACCGCCGCTTCGCGCACCCCGGCGACTTCCTCGGCGTGCACGCCATCGAGGCGAAATCGCAGCCCGGCAAGTGCCTGAGCTGCCACACCACCGAGAGCTGCGACGCCTGCCATGCGCGCCGTGGCGTGAGCGGCAACGCCGTGAACGGCGCGAGCCCGCACCCGCGCGCCTGGATGGGCTCGAACCCGAACGATCGGGATTTCCACGGCCGCGCCGCGCGCCGCGACATCCTGGCCTGCGCGGCGTGCCACGACCAGGGGCCGGCCACCAACTGTGTGCTCTGCCACAAGGTCGGCGGCTCGGGCGGCAACCCCCACCCCCACGGGTGGAAGAGCGCGCGGTCGGAGAGCGCCGCGATGTGCAGGTATTGCCATGGCGGGTAGCCGAGCGACGAGCCTCGGCGCGCTGGCGCTCATGGCCGCCGGCCTCGTGGCGGGGCTCCCGTCATGCCTCGAGCGCGCAGACTCGGAGCAAGCGCCCCGCGCGACCGGTGACTGCGCGCGCTGCCACGGCGATGACACGCGGGGCGGCACCCCGCTCCAGCGCTCCGCGCCGCCGCGCGATCTGAACGGCAACACCTCGCCCGAGTACCCCGGCGTGGGCGCCCACGAGCGCCACCTCTACGCGAGCGCGACGCACGGCGCGGTCGCCTGCGGTGAGTGCCACCTGGTACCGAAGGCCGCGCTCGAGCCCGGCCACGCCGACAGCGACCGCCCCGCCGAGCTCCGGTTCGGGGCGCTCGCCGCCGAGGGCGGCCGCGCGCCGAGCTACGATCCGAACACCCGGAGTTGCTCCGACTCCTACTGCCACGGCCGCGCCCGCCCGGTGTGGACGCGCCAGCGCCCCGAGCCCGAGATCTGCGGCACCTGCCACGGCCTGCCGCCGGCCGCGCCGCACCCGCAAACTACCCGCTGCGAGACCTGTCATGGGGAGGTGGTGGGCGCGGCGGATGCGAGCGGGCACCGCGACTTCATCGCGCCCGAGCGTCACGTCGACGGCGTGGTGGACGTGCGCGCGGTCGCCTGCAACGACTGCCACGGCAACGCGAAGAACCCGGCGCCCCCGAGCGCGGTAAACGGCGACACCGACCCGAGCTCGCCCGGGGTCGGCGCGCACCAGCGCCACCTCGGGGGCGGCGACCACGGACGCCCGCTCACCTGCGGCGAGTGCCATCACATCCCCGCCAAGTGGGACGACCCGCTCCACATGGACGGCGCCCCCGCCGAAGTGCACATGGCTGGAGTGGCGGCGGCTCATGGCCACGCCCCCGACTTCGATCGCGCGAGCCGCTCCTGCGGAGACACCTGGTGCCACTCGCCTGAGCCGGCCGCGCCGAGGCCCTCGCCCGCGTGGACGCGGACGGGCGCGCCGCTCGACTGCGACTCGTGCCACGGCCTGCCGCCGGCCGCGCCGCACCCGCAGATGCAGCGCTGCTCGCTTTGCCACGGCGAGGTGGTGGGCCCCGACGATCACTCGATCATCTCCCGAGGGCGGCACGTCGATGGGGTGGTCGACGTCTCCGCGCCCACCGCGTGCAACGCGTGCCACGGCAGCAGCGCGAACGACGCGCCGCCGCGCGGGGTCGGCGGCGAGACGGCGACCTCGATGATGGCGGTCGGCGCGCACCAGGCGCACCTCGTCTCGAGCGGCCGCGCGCGCGCGGTGCCGTGCGGCGAGTGTCACGTCGTCCCGAGCGGGTGGCGCGCTCCGGGCCATCTCGACTCGCCCCGACCTGCCGAGCTGACCTTCTCCGGGGTCGCAGTCGCGTGGGGCGCCGCACCGACGCTCGACGGCGCGACCTGCCGGAACACCTACTGCCACGGCGAGCACTTCGTCGCGGGGCACGCCTCCGGCGGCGCGCTCACCCGGCCGCTCTGGACCACGGTCGACGGCACCCAGGCCGCGTGCGGCACCTGTCACGGGCTCCCACCGCCCGCACCGCACCCGGCGAACGCCGATGACTGCGCGACCTGCCACGAGAACCTCGACTCGAACCTCGACTTCATCCGCCCGGAGCTCCACGTCGACGGCGACGTGACCTTCCGCGTTCCCTGACCCGCGCAGCGCACCGTGACCTCGACGCCTCCTCCCGAAGAGCCGGCCTCACCAGCCTTGCGGCGCACCGCGTGGCTGCGCTCGAAGTGGCTCCGCTGGGCGCTGCCGCTCGCGCTGCTCATGCTGGTTGGGCTGGGCCTACTCGGCGCGCGGGCGCGGGTGAAGCGCCCCGACTTCTGCGGCTCGTGTCACGCGGGCAGCGCGCAGGCAGCACACGCGAGCGCGCACGCGAAGCTGGCTTGCACCGCCTGCCACGAGTCTCGAGTCTCTCAGGACCTGAAGCAGTGGGCGCTCGGGCTGGTCTCGAGCACCCGAGCCACGCCGCACGGGGCGGTCGACCTCGCGCGCTGCAAGAGCTGCCACCTGAGCGGCGCGAGCCCGGAGGGCCGGCTCCTCGAGAGCAAGAGCCACGTCGAGCACCTCACCCAGCCAAGCCCGCCGCTCGAGTGTTCGGCCTGCCACGCCGCGAAGAACCACGAGAACCCACCGCGAGCGGCGGCGTGCGCGGAGTGCCACACCCAGCTCAAGACCTACGGCGCGCACGCGGTGAGCGAGCATCGCGAAATCTCGTGCCTGTCTTGCCACAATTTTCGCCGCACGATGGGGAGCGGCGCCGCCACCCCGACCGCCCTCTGCCAGCGCTGCCACGGCGGGACCGACGAGCCGGATCCGAAGTCGCTCCTCCCCGAGCGCGTCCCGGCCAAGGCCATCGAGTCATCGATGCTCCACGGCAACCTCCAGACCTGTGCGCTCTGCCACCAGCCGCACGAGCAGAGCGACGACGCGCGCTCCCGTGGCCGAGACTGCTCACTCTGCCACGCCAAGGTGAGCCACGAGTCTCACCACGAGAAGATGCCGGACCGCTTCTCGTGTACTACCTGCCACGAGCCGCACAGCCCGCGCACGGTGCTCATGACCTCCTGCGCGAACTGCCACGAGGCCGAGGCCGCGGCCAACACCACCGCGGCCAAGCACCAGCGCTGCTCGCAGTGTCACGAGCCGCATGACTTCGTGGCGGCGACGCAAGGCTGCCGCGACTGCCACGCCGACAACGTGCTGAAGCTCGCCTCCTGGGATGCCAAGACGCACGGCGAGTGCGAAAACTGTCACCAGCCGCACGTGTCCGCCGAGCCCACCGCGCGCTGCGCCACCTGCCACGCGGGCAAGACCGCGAACCGTCACGCCTCGTGCGCCACGTGCCATGATCCGCACCTCGACGCAGCGCGCTCCAAGGACTGCGCCGCCTGTCACGGGCAGCAGTCCGCCACGCTATCGCGCTCGGTGCCGGAGCACCGCGCGCGGGCCTGCCGGACCTGCCACGAGCCGCACGCGCCGGCCGCGGCGCTCGGTGCTTGTAAGAGCTGCCACGCGCGACAGGTGAAGCTGGTCTCCACCGCGCCGCCGCCCAAGCACAGGGATTGCCTGAGCTGCCACGAGGAGCACTCCTTCGGCGCGACCCCGGCCGCGTGCGCGAGCTGCCACCAGAACCCGACCACCGGCCCGCACACCGGTCGCCCATGCACCCAGTGTCACGAGCAGCACGGACCGCCCATCGGCCAGAAGACGGCGTGCAAGACTTGCCACGCGGACGAGGCGCCTAGCGGCAAGCACGCGGTCTGCACGACCTGCCACGAGGAAGCGCACGGCCCCGGGCTGGTGGCGGCCCCCTGCGCGTCGTGCCACGCGGAGCGGGCCGCGGGGGCGTCGGCCTGGAAGCCCCCCGCGCATCAGGCGTGCGCGAGCTGCCACGCCCCGCACGATCCGACCCGCCCGAAAGCGTGTAACCAGTGTCACGCCGGAGCGACGCGCGAGGTCACGGGCACCCGGCACCAGTGCGCGTCGTGCCACGACGTGCACCGCGCGCCCAAGGACCTCCGGTCGACGTGCTCGAGCTGCCATGCACGCGAAGCGAGCGCGGCGAAGGGCCGCGGGCCCACCCACTCGACGTGCAGCTCGTGCCACCAGCCGCACACCTTCACCCCGCCCTCCTGCGCCTCCTGCCACGAGCGCCTCCCAGCAGCGCACCAGCTCCATCAGGCCAAGGCGCGCTGCACCGATTGCCACGACACGCACGCGCGCAAGCTGCCTAGCCGCGCCGACTGCCTCAGCTGCCACGAGGACCGGACCCGCCACCAGCCGAACGCGCAAAGCTGCGCAGCCTGCCACCTCTTTACTGCGACCAAGTAGCGTCGAGAGAAGGCCTCCACCATGACCAACGAAGACGCCGAGCCCACCGCCCCGCCCGAGAGCGCCCTACCCGAGAGCGCCCCGGAGAGCGCCGAGCCGAGCGCACCGCCCCCCGGCGCCCCCGCCGGATCCGGCGAGCCGCCGGAGCGGCCGCGGCCAGCGCCGCTCTACTACAACATCGTCAGCAACGTGGGCGCGATGACGGTGGTCCTCGGCGCCGCGCTCACTGTCTTGTCGGTGCTCGCGCAGCTCACCAGCGATCGCCCGAACCCCTACGCGGACATCTTCAGCTACATCCTGTTCCCGAGCTTCATGGGCCTGGGCGGCGTGCTCATCCTCGGCGGCATGCGCTGGGAGGCCGGACGGCGCAAGAAGCACCACCAGCTCGGCGCGCTGCCCTACCCGCGCATCGATCTCAACGACCGGAGGCAACGCCGGTTCTTCCTCGGCGCCATCGTCGCCGGCGCGGTGGGCACCGTGCTGCTCGTCTGGGCGAGCTACCAAGGATTTCACTACACCGAGAGCGTGACCTTCTGCGGGCAGGTGTGCCACGTGCCGATGCAGCCGGAGCACACCGCCTACCTCGACTCTCCGCACGCGCGGGTGCGCTGCGTCGAGTGTCACGTTGGCGAGGGCGTCGACTGGTATCTGAAATCCAAGATGAGCGGCGCTCGCCAGCTCTGGGGCGTCATCACCAACCGCTACGCGCGCCCGATCCCGACGCCCGTCCACAACCTCCGCCCCGCCCGCGAGACCTGCGAGCACTGCCACTGGCGAGAGAAGGCCTGGGGCACTCGGATGGTGCAGCTCTCACATTACCGCTACAACGAGGGCAACGACGCCGAGCAGATCACGCTGAACCTCAAGATCGGTGGCGGCTCGCCGGCGCACGGCGAGGGCGACGGCATCCACTGGCACATGCTCATCGACAACACGGTCACCTACGCGGCCGCGGACGAGCGACTGCAGAAGATCCCGTGGGTCAAGGTTCGCCGCCCCGACGGCTCGGAGACCGTCTACGTAGACACGGCGTCCAAGATGACCGTCCCAGCGATGGAGAGGCTGCCTCGCCGCCAGATGGACTGCATGGATTGCCACAACCGCCCGGCGCACAACTTCCCGACCCCCGACTCCACGGTCGATCAAGCGCTCCTCGGCGGGCTGCTCGCGAAGGATCTGCCCTGGATCAAAGAGGTCGCCGTCGACGCGCTGTTCCGCGAGTATCAGGACGAGGACGATGCGCAGCAGGGGATCCGCGCCTATGTCCGCGACTTCTATTCGAAGCGCTACCCAGAGTTGCTCGCGAGCCGCAGGGGCGACGTGGACCGCGCCGCCGAGGTGACCTCATCGATCTACGCTCGCGGAGTCTTCCCCAAGATGAAGGTAGATTGGCGCACCTATCCCGTGAACCTCGGGCACCGCTACTGGCCCGGCTGCTTCCGTTGCCACGACGGGCGGCACGTAGCGCCCGACGGCCGCGTGCTCACCCACTCCTGCGACGGCGCCTGCCACACCCAGCCCGTTCGCGGTCCGATGGCGCGGTTCGGCGAGCCGGTGGCCGAGCCCTACCCTGACTGGCACCCCTGGCAGATGCCGCGCGACCACCTCGACATCAAGGGGCACGATAGCGTGCTCTGCTACGAGTGTCACGCGTCCGGCCGGCGCCCGGCTCGCGAGTGCAAGGACTGCCACGAGAAGTAGCTCGGGGTCGCGCGCTCACGCTTCGAGGCGCGCGAGGAGCGCGTTCAACCGGAGCGCGTCCTCGAGACGGCCGCGCCCATGGGCGAGCTCCATCGAGGCGAAGAGGTGCGATTGCTCGAGCGCGAGCCGCTCGGGATGTGCCTCGAGGAGCGTGAGATAGTGCTCGAAGTAGCGCCCGAGGTCGAACCGGGTCTTGCGGAGGACGGCGTAGCGCACCGTGGCGTGGAGCGAGAATCGGTCCGCCACCGGCTCTTCCACCACGTGCCATCGCCGGAGACGCTCGAGCCCCGCTTCGCCTCGCGCGCCGCCGCGCGCGAGGCGAAGGAGCGACGCGCGGTCCATATGGTCCCCGTCCGTGTGGGCGAGGACGGCGAGGAGCCGCTTGGCCGCACCGTCGAGCCTGCGCCACGCAAACTCCACCAACGACTTCACCTCGGGGAGATCGTCCTCGTGTTCGATGACACGAACCCTCCCGACTCCGCGCGCCGAGAGGTGCTCGCCGAGCGCGCGCGCGGTCGTCTCCCCGCTCTCGATGAGCGCGCTCGCGACGTCGAGCGCGAGCGGGTTGAAGCGTAGCAGGCGGGTCAACCCCGCCGCGCTCGGGAACGCTGCGCGCCCCGAGGTGATGAGCGGGGGCACCACGGGGAAGATCGAGACGCCCGCGAGCAGGCAGCGGCGCGCGGTGATGAGGACGCTCGCGTCGATCTCGCCGAGCCGCTCGAAGAGGGCGGCGATCGCGCGGTCGTCCTCATGGTTGTCGAGCACGATGAGCATGGGGCCGCGCGATGACAGGGTGGCGCGGAGTCCCTTCCACGGGTGCGCTCGGGCGACGCCGAACCTGAGCGCCAGGATCTCGCCGAGGGTGCGGACGTCCCACGCGCCGACCCGAAACCAGTGGACCCCACCCGGAAACCGCCCCGCGACCCGGTAACCGAGCGCGGCGGCGAGGGTGGATTTCCCGCTCCCGCCGCCCCCGACGAGCGCGAGCCGCGTCGGATGGCGCTCGCCGAGGACCTGCGCGAGCACGGCGAGCTCGCTGCGCCGTCCCTTGAGCGGCGGCTTCGGTGGAAACGGCTCGCCGACAGGCCGGTGAGCCGCGGCTCTCGAGTGTCTCCGAGTCACGGAGGGAGAGCATCCCCCTCCGTCGAGCCTCAGGCAAAGCTCGAGTTTCGGAGCGCCTCGTCGTAGGTTCGCCAGTCGGAGATCCTCGTCGAAGGGTGGCGCGGCAGCTCGTAGGGGCCGGCGAGCACGCGCTTGAAGCTGGTCGCTCCGTCGCTCACCACCGGCAAGTGCCGGAACGAGGTCGTGGCGTAGAAGAGCCGGTAGTGGAAGAAATTCTTCTGGACGATGAGATCGGCGTCGCGCGCCGCCAGCCCCACCTTCGCCCAGAAGCTCGGGTGGATGGGCAGCGGCGAGCGCTCCGAGACGACCACATGGAAAGAACCCGTGTCGAGGCGGACCGTGCGTCCGAACTCGCCCTCGGTGCGCGCGGCCACGGTAGCGTCGAGGTTCACCTCCGGCTGCCCATAGCCCGGGGTGCCGCGGAGCGTGAAGCGCCGCCGCGTACCGATCGGCTCGCCGAAGGCCGCCAGCGCCACGTCCGGATCGTGCACCGGTACGAAGGCCTTCAAGCCGCGATCGTCGCGAGCGAGGGCCTCGACGATGTGGGTGTTCCCGCCGGGGGCGCC
This sequence comes from Polyangiaceae bacterium, assembly GCA_035063585.1. Taxonomy (GTDB): domain Bacteria; phylum Myxococcota_A; class Polyangia; order Polyangiales; family Polyangiaceae; genus JAPSGB01. The sequence goes on along the minus strand of JAPSGB010000008.1, from coordinate 25,006 downwards.
CGCCCCGACGATGTCATCCACGTCGACGAGCGTGACGGGGCCGAGCCGTCTCCAGCCGGACGCGCGGACCTCGTCGAGCGCCGCATCCACCCCGCGGAGCGGCGGCATGGGGACGTCCCGCTGCTTCCAGGCGCGCTCGGCGAGCTGGTCGGCGAGCCGCTCGGCGAGCTCGCGATCACCGTCGGTGCACACGTGCGCGGCCCAGCCGAGATCCTTGGCGGCCGTGTAGGGGTGCACCATGAATAGGCTCGCGGTGAGCACCCGAGGATCGCGCTCGAGGTGACGCATCCAGCGGAACACGCCGCGCATCGGCGCGAGAAAATCGATGGTCATCCCTCCCCCGAGCACCATCGGCAGCTTCCGCCAGGCGTGGACCGGGCGCACCTGACCGCGAAGCGCGCGGATCAGGCGATTTCCGGCACGAAACCCGGTCGGTGCGAAGTCCCAGTGGGGGTTCGTGCGATAGGCGACCATGACCTCGGTCGGGTCCACCATCCCCGACGACAGGTTCGCGTGGAGGTCGTAGCTCACCGCGATGCGCGCTCCCGGCGCGGCCTCGCGAACGCGCCGGATGATGACCGTCTCGGGGGCCTCGCCGAGCCCGTCCACCTGCATCGAGCCGTGGAGCGCGAGGTAGATCCCGTCGAGCGGCCCCGCGCTCCGCGCTGCATCGGCGAGCCCGGCCACGATCGAGTCGAAGCACTCGCGGGTGAGCGGGCCGCTCGGCACCGCGAACGACGAGGTCAGAGGCACCGCCTCGACGCCGCCGGCCGCGCGCGCGGCCTGCACGAAGCCGGTGAGCTCCGCGTGCGGCATGAAGGCGGCGAGCTCCTGCCCGCGGAGCGACGCGGCCCGCGCGAGCTCGGCGCCCTCGAGCTGATGAAGGCGCTCGAAATCGGCGCGCACCGTCCGGATGGGCGAATAGGCGTTCGCCTCGTGAAAGATGCGCCCGTAACCGATGCGGAGCGGGCGACCGCCGCGACCCAGCCGGATCATGAGAAGAGCTCCCCGATGAAGAGCACGAGCAGCCGCTCGCGCGTCCCGGGCGATGCCGCGTTCAGGAGCCGGTGGATGGCACCGCTCCGCTCAGGCATGCGACCGTCGGTGATGCCGAGCTCGTTCATGAGCGCGCCGGTGTCGGCCCCACCGCCGCCGGACCCGAGGTGCTCGAGCATGGCGACCACGCCCTCCGGCGGGAGCTCGGTGGGCGGGAGCCCGACCACGCTCGCCCGCAGATCCGCGATGAAGGCGTCCACACGCGCCGCGTTGCCGGGGTCGAGGGTCAAGTGGATGTGCGCCGGCGAGCGCCCGTAGGCGTAGGTCGGCTGCACGTGCCAGCCGCGCTCGGTGAGCCGGTCGGCGAGCTCGAACACGTCCCCGCCGTCGGTCGTGAAGGCGAGCAGATTCATGTCAGGACGAGCGACCAGGTGGACGCCGTCGAGCTCATCGATGGCGGCGACCAGCTTCTCGGTGGCTGCCCACATCTCACGGGCTCGCGCCCGGTAGCCTTCGCGCCCGAGCCACTCGATGATGGCGGAGGCCGCGCCCATCGCAGCCACCGACTTCGAGCCGAGCGTGGTCGAGTTCACGATGGCGTAGCCCGGCCAGCGCGCGCACGCGTAATATTGCGCGTCGCGGAGCTCGCGTCGCCGCTGGAGCAGGAGCGAGATCCCCTTCGGCGCGAATCCATACTTGTGAAGATCGAGCGAGATGCTGGTCACTCCCTCGACCAGAAAGTCGAAGGGCGGCAGCTCGACCCCGTTGTCGCGCATGAACGGCAGCACGCATCCGCCCACGCAGGCGTCCACGTGCATCAGGACCCCGCGCTGCTGGGCGAGCTCCGCCAGCTCCGCGATGGGATCGATGACCGCGTGCGCGTAGCTCGGCGCCGAGCCGACCACCAAGACGACGTCATCGTCCAGCTTCGCGCGCGCGTCGGCCACGCTCGCGCGCATGGTCACCGGATCGACGTCCACCACCACCACCTCGACGCCGAGGTAGTGCGCGGCCTTGTGAAAGCAGGCGTGCGCCGTCTCGGGCAGCAGCATCTTCGGCCGCTTCACCCGGTCGCGGAAGAAGTCCCGAGCGGTCTTCACCGCCAGCATCACGCTCTCCGTGCCACCTGCGGTCGCGGTCCCGACCGCCCCTTCCGGGGCGTTCAAGAGCTCGAGCGCCGCGTGCACCACCTGGCTCTCGATGCGGCGCGCGGAGGGATACACGGTGGGATCGAGCCCATTGATGCCCATGCACGCCGCGAACGCCTCTCGCGCGAGCCCGCGCAGCTCGTCCCCCGCGTCGTAGACGAACGCGAAGGCGCGGCCGTCGCTGGCGAGGTCGCCCTCCTTCTGCGCGCCGAGCCGCGCCAGGATCGCTTCGCGCGGGATGCCGCGCTCGGGAAATGCCTTCGTCATGCCGTTCTCCTCCGCGCGTGCTGCGCCTTGGTCCTCTTGAGCGGGCCGAGCACTTGCCTCCAGAGGAGCTCGTGCACCGGCTCGAGATCGACGTCCATCACCACCCGCTGCACCATGAGCCCGTCGGTGACGGCCCGGAGCAGCGCCATGAGCGCGTCCACGTCGCATGGGGCGACCGTCCCCTCGCGGATCGCCGCGCGGAGCCGCTCCGCCATCGCCTCTCGGTAGGGGGCGAACACGCGATTGCCCGCCTCGATGATCTGCGCGAGTCGCCCGCCCGCCGAAGCCGCGATGGCCTGCGTCAAGAACACGACGCGCTCCTCACGACCGCGATGGAACTCATGGATGGCGCGCACCTGGGCGTAGAGCTGATCGATGGGGTGGCGCCGCGCCGCGATCCTCGGCAGCACGAAGGCGGCCTGCTCGGTGAGCAGATCCTCCAGCGCCAGCTCGACGATGTGGCTGAGCGTCGGGAAGTGGTAGAGGAGCGTGGGTCGCTTCACGCCGAGCGCCTCGGCGAGCCGAGAGATCGAGATCTCGAGCCCTTCGCGCTCGAGCACCGCCACCGCGCGGCGCGCCAGCTCTCGGCGCTTCTCGGGATCGATCGGGCGGGGCATCGTCTGACGAATCGTCAGATAATAGTTAGCTGACGATTCGTCAACCCATCGGGCGAGAATTTCTTGGGGGCGGCCCGGCGCGGAACCGCGCGGGGGCCCGCCCGAGCGGCCGGACCACGCTCGCGCGCGGCGCGAAGAGCGAGCCTGGCCGATGAATCGTTGCGATCGACCGCGAAATGAGCCAGAAGTGGAGGAACGAGTGTCGCGCGTCGGTGCCTCCCGTGCCGTCGTCGGAGCCTCGAGCAGCGTCTTCGGGCGTTGTCGCTCCGTTCGTTCTCGCGGCGCGCATCCCAGAAGGAGGCCACGACGACCATGCGTTCGAAGCGATACCAGATCCGATTCCCGAGCGCCGATCTCACCGGGTCGGCGCAAAACGAGTCCTATTTCACCATCATGGAGGGCGGCGCGGAGCGGACCATCGGGTTCCATGACTACGCGGACATCTACCGATATCCGGGCCTCTACGAGCAGCTCTTCTACGATCGGCTGAAGTGCTCCTCACCGGCCAAGGTCACCGAGCTCCTGCGCTCCGCGGTCTCGAACGCGGGGCAGGACCCCTCCGAGCTTCGCGTCCTCGACGTGGGCGCGGGCAACGGCATGGTCGGCGAGCTGATCGCCGAGCGCGGCGCAGCGCGGATCGTCGGGGTAGACCACATCGACGAGGCCGAGCGGGCCGCCGAGCGCGATCGCCCGGGGATCTACGACGCCTATTACGTGACCGATCTCTCCCGGCTCGCGCCCAGCGTCGAGGGGGAGCTGAGATCCTGGAATTTCGACGCCATGACCACGGTCGCGGCGCTCGGCTTCGGGGACATCCCGGTCACCGCCTTCGCGGCCGCTCATGACCTCGTGAGAGACGACGGCTGGATCGCCTTCAACATCAAGGAGACGTTCCTCGACACCGGGGACGCGAGCGGGTTCTCGCGCTTCGTGAAGCGGCTCATCCACGAGGACTACCTCAAGCTCCACCGCCTCGAGCGATACTGTCACCGGCTCAGCATCGAGGGCCGCGCCCTCTATTACTACGCGATCGTCGGGCAGAAGCGGCGCGGCATCCCGAGCTCCATGACGCGCGAGAACTGACGCGCGCCGGTCGTTCCGCGCGGCTCCGCCATCCGGGATCCGCGCGAAGCATTTGCGCGGGGCGGGCTCGCGCCCGCAGAGTCTTCGTACGCGAACGCCGAGGTTCGGGGTCGCGCGTCACGCGCCGCCGCCGCTCCCGGGCGCCGGCCGCGACGAAGCGCCCCCCTCAGGACGGGGTCGGCTCGGCGTGCACGGTGAGCACCGGCACCGGGGAGAGGCGCACGAGCTTCTCGGCCACGCTACCGAGCAAGAGGTGCGCGACGCCGCGGCGGCCGCGCGTGCCCATCACGATGAGATCCGCCTTCGAGCGCTCGACCGCCGCCAGCACCTCCTGCCAGGCGAGCCCGCGGCGGAGCTCGGCGCCCGCTCCCGGGAGCCGCTCGCGCACGCGCGTGATGGTCCGCTCGAGCTCGACGCGCGCGGCATCCTCGAGCGGAGTGAGCAGATCCGCCTCGGGGATCACTTGCGTGGTGTACGGGTAGATGGGGACCTCGACCACGTGCACGACGACGAGCTCTGCCTGGTGTGCCTCGGCGAGCGACACGGCGAGCTCGAGCGCCCGGTCGGACGACGGGTTGAAGTCGATGGGCACGAGGATGCGGCGAAAGACGCTCATACGAACCTCCGGAGAGCGCCGTGCAGGAACCTTGCCAGCCTATTCCCAGCCTCGTGCGCCCGTCAGCGGCACGAACGAGCAGCTCCCGAGTGACTCTCGCGAGAAGGTCGCTCCCCGACGGCGCATACGAACCAGCTCCTGCGGCTCACGACCCACCGGGATCACGAGGCGCCCGGCCGGGCCGAGCTCCGCCAAGAGCTCGAAGGGGACGTCGGGCGCGCCCGCCGAGACCACGATGGCGTCATAGGGCGCCGCAGATGGATAGCCCACGCCGCCGTCACCGAGCTCGACGCGGACGTTCGTCACCCCGAGTTCGGCGAGCGTCTGCCGCGCGCGCGCGGCGAGCTCGGGGATGATCTCGACCGCGATCACCTCGCGTGCGAGCTCACCGAGCAGCGCCGCCAGGTACCCGGAGCCCGCGCCGACCTCGAGCACGCGCTCCTCGCCGCGGAGCTCGAGCGCCTCCAGCATGGCAGCCACCATGAGCGGCTGCGAGATGGTCTGCTCGAGGCCGATGGGGAGCGGCCGATCCGCGTACGCCGCGGCGCGGAACGACTCCGGGATGAAACGCTCGCGCGGCACGCGCTCCATGGCGGCGAGCACGCGCTCGTCCTTGATGCCCCGACCACGGAGCCCGGCGCGCACCATCTCGCGACGGGCGGCCTCGAGACGCTCACTCGGTTCACTCTCCACGCGGTGAGCATGGCGAAATCCGCGCGGACTCGCCAGCTGCTCCTGGCGCGCCCGGGCCGCGACGGATTCCGGCCTTCCCGAGACCTCGGCTCCGCGCTGCGTGCCGCGCGCCGGCGGGGGCGCGCCGGGCGCCCCCGAGGCCGGCGCTCGCCTCGCGGTCGGCCGTCTTGCCCCCCGTACCCCTGCGACATAAGCTGTCGCAGCCATGACGCGCGCGGGCAACGACGCCGACACGCTGTACCGGCACTGGGCGCTGCTCCGCTTGGTGCCGCGGGCGCCCCGCCGCATCGACACGAGCCGGCTCGAGGCGCTCCTCGCCGAGGAGGGGATCGTCATCGGACGCCGCAGCATCCAGCGCGATCTCGAGCGCCTGGCGGCGCGGTTCACCACGCTCCGCTGCGACGACTCGCACAAGCCCTACGCTTGGTATTGGGAGGCCGACGCGCCGCTGGTCGAGATCCCCGGGATGGGCACCCCCGCCGCGGTGACCTTCACCCTCATCGAAGCGCACCTCGGCGCCACGCTCCCCCGCTCCACGCTGAAGAGCCTCGAGCCGCACTTCGAGCGAGCTCGCCAGACGCTCGCTCAGGCGGAGACCGCTCGAATCGCGCGCTGGCCGAAGAAGGTGCGCGTGGTGTCGCGCGGGCCGCCGCTCCGTCCGCCCGACGTCCCCGCGCGCGTGCTCGACGTGGTGTACGACGCGTTGATCAGCGAGCGGCGCTTCAAGGCTCGCTACCTCAAGCGTGGCGCGACCTCGGCGCGCGAGCTGGTGGTAAACCCGCTCGGCCTCATCGTGCGCGAGGGCACCCTCACGCTCGTCTCGACGCTCTTCGACTACGACGACGTGCTCCACTTGCTGCTTCATCGCATGCGCCACGTCGAGCCGCTCGATACGCCCGGGCGACGTCCGAGAGGCTTCGACCTCGACGAACACATCAGAGCCGGCGGCTTCGGCTTCGCGGTCGGCGCGCCGATCGTGCTCGAGGCGCTGATCGAGACCGAGGTCGCGATTACGCTCGGCGAGACGCCGCTCGCGCGCGACCAACGCGTCGACGCGGCGGGCGACGGACGGAGTCGCCTCACCGCTACCGTCGCCGACACCCTCGAGCTGCGCGGTTGGCTCCTGTCCTACGGCCCGCTCATCGAGGTCGTCGGCCCCGAGAAGCTGCGCAGTGAGCTCCGGGAGAGCGTCCGCGCCATGGCCAAGCGGTACCGCGTGCGCGAGTGAGCGGTCTCGGGGCTCGTGGTCGGTCCGGCGCGGCCGGCGACGCGGCCTCGAGGCGGCGCGCGCGCTCAGCTCGCGCGCGCCACCGCGCCGAGCACCTCGCGCAGCTTCTCGGCGAGCTCGCCCTCGGTGAACGGCTTCTGCAAGTAGCAGACGCCCGAGCTCAAGACCCCGCGCTCACCGAGGATGTCAGCGCCGTGCCCGGACACGAACAGGACCTTGAGCCCGGGCCGCTGCCGGGTGAGCTCCTGGGCCAGCTCGGGGCCGGAAGTGTGCGGCATCACGACGTCCGTCATCAAGAGCGCGACCTCGCGCTCACCCCGGATGAGCTCCCCCGCGTCGCGGGCGCCGCTTGCCGCGAGCACGCGATACCCGAGCCGCGTCAGCATCGCGTGCGTCACCCGCCGAACCAGCGCGTCATCCTCGACGAGGAGGATGGTGCCGCCCCCGCGCGCGGCAGCCGGCGCCGGCTCGGCCCGCGCCGGCTCGTCGTCCCCCTCGGCCTTGGGCCAGTACACGTCGAAGCGCGTCCCCGCGCCCGGCGCGCTCGAGACCTCGATGAACCCCCCGTTCTGGGAGACGATCCCGTACACGGTCGGGAGCCCGAGCCCGGTCCCCTTGCCGTTCTCTTTGGTCGTAAAGAACGGCTCGAAGATCTGCGCGAGCGTGACCGCATCCATCCCGACGCCCTCGTCGTGCACCGCGAGGCGAAGAAACCTTCCCGGCCGCGCCTCGACGCGCCCCTGGCAGTCCTCCGGCTCGAGCGTCACATTCTCGAGCTCGAGCGTGAGCGTGCCCCCATGCGGCATGGCATCTCGCGCGTTGACGACCAGGTTCATCACGATCTGATCGAGCTGCGCCGAATCGGCGAGCGCTGGCCAAGGCTCTGCCGGCCGCAAGAAACGAAACACGATATCCTCGCCCACCACGCGCGCGAGCGATTTCTGGAGCGCGTCGATGGCGCTGGCGAAGTCGAGCCTCCGGGGCGCACTCGCCTGCTGCCGTGAGAACGCGAGGAGCTGCCGTGTAATCCCTTGAGAGCGGCGGGCCGCGGCCTGAATCTCGCGGAGATCGACCAACCTCGGATCGCTCGGGCTGGTGGAGCTCGCGAGCAGCTCCGCGTAGCCCAGGATGACCGTCAACATGTTGTTGACGTCATGCGCGACGCCGCCCGCGAGTCGTCCTATGGACTCGAGCCGCTGCGCGCGCGCGAGCTCGGCCTCGAGCTTTACCTGCTCCGCGAGGGCTCGTTCGCGCGTGGTTACGTCCATCACCCGCACCACCCCTCCGAGGAGCTCCCCCAGCTCGCCAAGCAGCGGAGCGCCGAACCACTCGCCGGTCATCATGGTTCCGTCGAGGCGCGCCGTCTCGAACTTCACGTGGAACGGCTCGGCGAAGGAAGGCAAGCGCGCATCGTCACCGATGAGCTCCGTCAATCGCCGGCCCATCATCTCGTCGCTCGTGCGCCCGAAGACGCGCTCCGCAGCCAGGTTCCACGCGACGATGCGTCGCGCGAGATCGAACTCGATGACCGCCAGCGGCGACTCCACCACCAGCAAGGAGAGCCGGCGCTCCGAGGCGCGCACGGCTTCGTTGAGGCGCAGCGAGCGGAGCGCCATCGCACTCTCGTCGACCAGACCGCGATAGAGCGCGGCCTTCGGCGCCTCGAGGCGCCTCGGGTCGCGGACGCTCGCCACGAGATGACCGAACAGCAGCCCGCCGCTCGAGATGGAAAATACCGCGGCGCCGTGCGCGTCGGGTGAGAAGAGGGCGTCGCGGAGGACCGGGGCCAGCCGCGCGTCCGCTTGGACGTCGTCGCTCTCCCAAGGTTCGTCGAGCGTCAGCGCTCGGAGCAACCGGAGCGCCTCCAGGGACAAGTGCGTGCCCGTCGGGCTCGGAGGCTCGAGCGCGCTCCCGAGGTTTCGGATGCGTCGAACCACCGCGACGCTCCCCGAGGCAGCCGATTCGACCATGATGAGGGTCAAGAGGACTCCCGGGAAGGCGTCGACGCTGTCGCCCAACGCCTCGAGGATCTCGTCCTCGGTCCGCGCCCGGGCGAGCGCTCTGCTGAGCCCGGCGCGGAGCTCCGCCTCGACGAGGCTCTGCTCGAGGTCCGCCTGCGCGCGTCGAGACTCGGTGACGTCATGGATGATCGCCAGGAACTCCGAGCGACCATCGCTGACCATGTGCTGGAGGTGCACCTCCACCGGGTAGACGCTGCCATCTTTGCGCCGATGGACGGTCTCGAAGAGGATCTTGGTCGCCTCGCCGGTCACGAGCGGCTCGATCGCTTGCCGGAAGGACTCAGGCGTATACGCGGGCTTCAGCTCGACGAGCGTCATCTGGGAGAGCTCGCCCAGCGTGTACCCGAGGTTCCGACACGCCGCCGCGTTGACGTAGCGAAAGCGGAGGGTCTCGCTGTCGAAGAGATAGATCTCGTTCAAGCTCGACTCGAGCACGCGAAATAGCCGGCTGCGAATGGCCTCGTCCGCCCGGCGCTCGGTGAGATCGCGCACGACCGCCCACATCGCCGCCGGGCGCCCGTCGTCATCTCGCAGAAGATGTACGCGGAGCTCCACCGGAAAGACCGTGCCATCCTTTCGGACGCACTCCTTCTCATAGAGCTCGGAGTACCCGCGGGTGAGGACCTGCTCACTCGTGACTCGCTCGTCGAGCTCGTGCCACCTCGCGGGGGTGAGCTCTCGGTAGCTCAGCTGCCGGAATTCCTCGGCGGAGTACCCGAACATCTGCTCAGAGGCTTGGTTCCACTCGCGGAACCGGCCGCTCAGATCCGCGAGCAGGTAGGCGTCGAGCATCGACTCGAGGACGCGTCGATGCAGCGTACCAGTCACCGCCTGCGCCTCGTTCGTCTCGGCCATCTCGTGCGTCTTCTTGGCCTGGCTCGCGCTGCTCCCGGGTTCGTTCACCGGCCTCCAGAGCTGCCCTCGTACGCGTACCCGCCCGCGACCGCCTCCCGCCGCGCCGCCTCGCTCACGGCGCGGAGATGGCCTCCGGCGCGGTAGAGGCGGTAGCTCCCTGCGTCCGGCGCGGCGTGAGCGGGCGGCCACTCGACGGTGGCCCCCGCTCCGCGCAGCCTGCGACGCATCACGACATCCTCGGAGCGTACCGCCGCGGCGTCAACCCGGGCGCGCGGGCGCCCCTCCTGGATCGGCGGTCGATCAGGACGAGCCGCGCGGCAGAAACCCCGGAGAAATCGGCGGGAGCGCCGCTCCGAGCCACGGGCGGCCGCGGCCGTCCGCGAGACTCCCTCGGAAGGGAACCGCGCGACACGCCCCGGCCCTCCCCCGCCGGCCGAGCGGGCTCGGGAGGCCTCAGGCGGTCGCCGCCACCGCCCGAGCGCCGGCTCGCTTCAGGAGAGCCCCTCGGCCTTCATGGCGGCCTGCACCGCTGGCCGCGCCGCGACGCGCTCGCGCCACGCGACGAGGTTCGTGAGCTTCGAGAGATCGAGCTGCATCGGCTTCGACCACCCGGTCACCACGAACAGGTACGCGTCGGCAACGGTAAAGTCCTCGCCGAGCAGGAACTGCTTGCCCGCGAGCTCGCCGTCCACCCACTCGAGCCGTCCGAGGATACGCTGCTTGCTCGCCTGCTTGATGTCGTCCGGCACGGCCGGGTTGAAGAGCGGCGAGAAGTTACGGTGGATCTCGGTGGCGGTGAAGTTGAGCCAGCCCTGGAGCTGGTAGCGCGCGATCGTCCCGTTCTCGGGCGCGAGCTTCTTCGCCGGTGCCTGGTCGGCCAGATACTGCACGATGGCCGGCCCTTCGCGGAGCCGCGTGCCGTCGGCGAGCTCGAGGGTCGGCACGTAGCCGAGCGGGTTCACGGCTCGGTAATCCGAGCCGTCCGCCAGGGTCTTGGTCTTCAAGGACGCTTGGATTGCCTCGTAGGGCAAGCCGGCCTCTTCGAGCACGATGTGCGGCGAGAGCGAGCAAGCGCCAGGCGAATAGTAGAGTTTCAGCATATCTCTTCCCTTTCGAGCCGCGGCGAACCGGCGCGCGGCGCCGCTTTCTTGGCGCTCGGCGGGGAGAAAGGCAAGTCGCGTCGTGGCACCGGCTCGCCCCGCTCGCCGGGTAATGCGCGCGCGGGCCTCGAGCCGCGACGAGCGTCACGGGCCTCCGTTGCCAACCTCGGTCGCGCCTACTCGGACCGGCCGAGCCGGGGCGTCCCGGCCGAGCGCCCAGGGCGCCGGCGCTCCGGGCTCACTTGCCCTTCTCGAACTTCTTGAACTGGAGGTCGACCCGCGGAAACTTATCGTGGTTCTTGTGCATGGTGACCTGGTAGGTGAACGCCGCGCCGCGCTCGCCGCTCAGCCGCGCCCAGTAGAGGAAGAAGTTCCAGAGGCGGTACCAGCGCTCGCCGTACGCCTTCACCACCGCCTCACGGTTGGCGATCCAGCTCTCGCGCCAGAGCTTGAGCGTCAAGAGGTAGCTCGCGCTCAGTCGCTCGACGTTCTCGATCTCGAAGCCGGCGTTCTCCGCGGCGCGGAGCATCGCGGAGAGCGGCAAGCTGGCGTCGGCGCCGGGGAAGATGTACTTCGCCATGAAGAGGGACCAAATGAGGTCCTCCGGCTTCAGGATGAAGGCGCTCAGCGGGTTCTGCGGCTGGTAGAGCTTGCGGATGCCCGTCCACTGGATGACGAAGAGCCCGTCGTCCTCGAGCAGCTCGTGGACCTTCTTGAAGTACGTCGAGAGGTTCTTCACGCCGACGTGCTCGACCATCTCGAGGCTGACGATCTTGTCGAAGCGCCCGGTGACGTTGCGGTAGTCGCGAACCTCGACGCGGGCGCGATCGGTGACGCCGTAGGCCTTGATGCGCTCCTCTCCGAAGGCGACCTGCTCCTTTGCGAGCGTGACCCCGTAGCTGCGCGCGCCATACTCCTTGGCCGCTCGCGCGACGAAGGTGCCCCAGCCGCAGCCGATGTCGAGCAGCGTCTCTCCCGGGTGTAGCCGGAGCTTGTCGCAGGCGCGATCGATCTTGCGGTACTGCGCGTCCTCGAGCGACTGCTCGGGGGTCTCGAACGACGCGGCGGTGTAGACCATCGACTCGCCGAGGAACCAGCCGAAGAAGTCGTTGCCGCGGTTATAGTGCTCGCCGACGATGCGGCTGTCCTGCTGCTTCGAGTGGATGGCCACCTCGGGCAGGAGGTTGGAGAGCGCCCACTTGAAGTGCTCTTCGGTGAGCCGGAACGCCACGGTATCGTTGCGGGTCTCGAAGAAGGACTCCCAACGATCGTTCGGGATGTCGATGCGCCCGGCGATGTAGGCCTCGTACACGTCCGACATCGGTACTCGCTTGCCTCTCCAGGAGTCGGCGAGCCGCTGGTCATCGAAGGTGACGAAATCGTGGACGCTCAGGTTCATGGTCCGGGCGCTCTACTCTGGTTTCTCGGCCGACACAATCGCCCATCGTCGAGGCCGACGCCGGGGCGCGCGCGGGCCGAGCGCGCTCAGGCGCGCGCCACGATCATGCGCGCCGCGAGGTCGCTCGCCGCGGCCGGCGAGACGAGGCGAGCCACCAGCGCCAGGGAGAATTCGAGCGCGGTCCCCGCCCCGCGGCTCGTGACGATGGGGCCGTCCTCCACCACGCGCGCCTCCTCGTAATGCGCGCTCGGCAGCGAAATCCCGGGGAAACTCGTGGCGCGACGCCCCTCGAGCACGCCCGCCGCCTCGAGCACCATGGGCGCCGCGCAGATGGCGGCGGCCGTCTTCCCGGCGCGAATCACGCTTCGCACCAGCTCGAGCACCGGCGCGCTGTCGCGGAGGTGAGCCGAGCCCGGCATCCCGCCCGGCAGCACGACGAGGTCGAGCTCACCGGCGACGAGCCCGGCGAGCTCGCGGTCCGGCGTCACGATGATGTCGTGCGAGCCGCGGACCGGTCCGCCCTCGAGCCCCGCGACGAGCACCTCGACGCCCGCGCGCCGGAGCACGTCTATGACCGTGATCGCCTCGATCTCCTCGAACCCCGGCGCCAGGAGCACCGCCGCGCGCGGCTTCATGTGAGGGGGTTAGCACCGCGCTCGACGCGGGGAAAGCACCCGCGCCGCCGGCCGCGCCGGCCCGCCCCCCTCGAGAGCGTCAGCCGGCGAAGCCACCCTCATCGAGAAAGCGCTGCTCGTCGGCGGTGGTCGTGCGCCCGAGCACGACATTTCTATGTGGAAATCTCCCGAAGCGCGCGATGACGTCACGATGGATCTCCGCCCAGCGCAGGGACACGGGTAGGTGCTCGCGGTAGAGCGCGACCGCCTCTTCTTGGACCGCGACGCTCTCGGCGTGCATGAACGGCAAGAGCAAGAAATTTCGGAGCGGCTCCTCGATATCGCGCAGGAAGCGCAGGCTCCGTCGCGCGTAGAGGAGCGCGAGCCCGTCGGTCGCGAACATGTGCGCGGTGCCGCGAAATGAGTTCCGCGGATACTGATCGAGGAGCACGAGCGCAGCGAGCGCCGACTCGGCCGTGTCGAGCCAGCTCTCGAGCCTTCCGCTGGCGGCCTCGAAGTGCGCGTCGAAGAAGCGTTCGCGAAAGTCGCGATCGAAGGCCTCGTCCTTCGTGAACCACCGCGCTGGCCCGGCGTCTCTCCAGAACTCGAGGACCTCACGCGCGCCGGACGCGCCATCGCTCGAAACCGATTGATTCACGACCGACTCCTCCGCGCTCATCGCGCTCGAAGCTAGCCTCTTGGCGCCCGCCGCGCCAAGCCGGCGGCCGGGTCACCGCGCGGCGCCCGCGTCGCGCGCCTCGGGCGCGCCGGGTGAGCAACTGATGACGGAGAGCTCCATCGCGAGCCCCTTCGGCTCGCCGACGAGCAGCGCGCCGCCGTAGAGCGCGAGCGGCTCGGCGCGCCGGAGGAGCGGCTCGGTGTCGACGCGATCCACGACGCTGCCGCTCGGACCGAGCGCGGCGAGCCGGGTCGCGTCGCTCACGCCGGCGAGCGTGAGCCACGCCGCAGGGCCGCCCGCCGGGGGCGCGCTGCGCTCGACCAGGAGCGACGGCACGCCGGCGCCGACGCCCTCGTCGTCGATGACCGATGCGCGGACGGCGCCGCTCGGCGCGACGTGCGCCAGGTGGACGATTCGACTCTCCGCGCCCGGAGCCGACTCGTCGTCACGCCACGCGAGGAGCGCGCCGCCGTCCGGCGCGCGAGCGAGATCGAACGCGAGCACGTGAGCACCCTTGGCGGTCACCGCGGTCGGCGCGGCGGTCGCGACGCCGTTCTCGTCGAGCGGGACGAGCTCGAGCGAGCGCTCGCCGAGCTCGACCAGCGTGAGCCCCGCATCGGGATCGCGTGCCTCCGCGGAGCGGTGGCTCAGCCACGCCACCCAGAAGCCGCCCGGGCGCGCTACCACCCGCGGCGCCTCGACGTCGTCACCGCGCGGCGAGATGCTCTTCGCGCGGGTGGCGTTCGAGAGATCGTCCGGGGCGAAGCTGGTCGCGCGGACCACGCCGTGCTTCGCGCTCTCGTCCCACTCGTCCCACACCATGAGGCCGCGCCGCTCGCCCACCTCGAGCCCGAACACCTGCGACTCGTCGCGACCTTGCCGAAACTCCGCGCCGCGCTTCACGCCGGGCGGATTCGACGCGTCGTCGAGCGCGATGAGGCGTAGCGTGGTGCCTCCGGCGTCGTTGCCTGGCAGCCCCACGATCACCTGGCTGCCGCGCGCCGCGAGGCGCGGTGGCTCCGCGTCACCGTACACGACGCCGAGCTCGACCAGCCGGCCGCTGCCTCCGTCGGCCGCGACCAGCGCGACCACCGCGCTCGTCTTGCCCTGCTTCCGGCGGAGCGCGGACACCGCGAAGCCGCCGCCATAACCGACCGCCGAGCCCACGTCGACCGCGAAGGGCAAGCCGAGCTCGTCGGCGTCGCCGCCATCGTCCTCGTCGTCACTCGTGCGCGGCGTCGGGCTGCGCTCGCCGAGCGTGAAGAGCGCGCCCGGGTGCGGCGCGCGGCATCGGGGGGGCGCGGCCGCAGCGGGGCGACCCTCGCTCCCGCCCGCGCTCGGAGCTGGGGCGGTCTGCCGGGCGGATTTCCGGCACCCGGCGCCGAGGCCGAGAGCCACGACCGCGACCGCGACGACGCTCCGCATCGAGGGCGTTCTAGCGACACGCCGCGAACGCGGCAACCTGCTAGGCTCCGGGCTCGATGAGCACGCTGTCCGTCATCGTCCCGGCCCCGGAGCTCGAGGCGCCAGTCCGCGCCACGCTCGGGGGGCGCGAGGTCGAGCTCTTGGTAGGCGGCACGAGCTTCCCGGAGCTTCGCAGAGCGCTCGCGCGCGCGAGCTCTCCCCTGCTGGTGGTGCTCGCGGACCGGCTCGACGCCCCCGAGCTCATCCCAGTGCTCGTCGACCGGCTCGAGCGTGCGCCGAACGCCGACGTCGCGCTCGCCGCGCGCCCGCGCGGGTCGTTTCGCGTGTGGCTCGCGCACCTGGTCGCCCCGACCTCACCGATCTCGGGCGCCAACGGCACCTCGGCGATGCGCCGCGAGGTGGCGGCGCGGCTCGCGCGGGTCACCCGCGACGACGCCGACCTACCCGCGCTCTTCGCGCGCCTCGACCTCACGACGATCGTGCTCCGCGACGCGCGAGCCCGCGAGCCGACGGCGCGGCCGTCGCTCGCGCTGAGCGGCGCGCTCGTGCACTGGCTCGTCTTGCTCGCCCTCCTCCTCTACCTGATCGGCGACCTCGGGTTCGTGGTGCTCTCACCCGGCGTCGCGCGGATCGTAAGCGGCGTCTTCCTCGCGCTCACCGCCGCGACGCTGCTCGCGAGCGCGATCGTGTATCTGCGGATCCGGCGCTCGCTCGGCGGCGCCGAGACCGCCTGACGCGTGCGATGCCGACCCGCGCGCTCACCAAGCCTTATCACCCGAACCCGGTGCTCCGGGCCCTCTACGAGCGGTTCTTCGAGCGGATCCAGATCGACGAGGCGTGGGTCGAGGCGGTGCGGGAGCTCGCCCGCCGCGGGACGGTCGTCTACGTCCTCCGCAACCTCAGCTTCGTCGATTTCCTCGCGCTCGATCACCTGACCAAGCGCTACGCGCTCCCGCAGGTGCGCTTCGCCAACGACCTCGGGCTCTGGATCTTGAACCCGATGGGCAAGGGCTGGCTGAACGCCATCCTCCCGCGCCGGGGAGTCACCCCATCCGACGAGCTCCGCGACGCGCTCGAGCAGAGCGGCTCGGCCATGTTGTTCCTGAAGCGGCCCCCGGGCGTGCTCGATCTCGCCGGCGGCGCGACCGGCGGGCGCGGGCTCAGGGAGGGCGACGCGCTCCTGCGGACGCTCATCGACCTACAGCGCGAGCGGCGCCGTCCCATCCTGCTCGTCCCTCAGGTCTTCGTGTGGACGAAGGACCCTGACACCCGCGGCGCGAACCGCCTGGATTTCCTGCTCGGCCCGCGCGAGTGGCCGTCGGCGACGCGCACCGTCGGGCAGTTCCTCGCCAACTACAAGCACGTCGCGCTCCGGCTCGGCGAGCCGCTCGATCTCGAGGCGTTCATCGCGAACGCCGAGGGCGCGACCGATCCGGCGCTGGTCCGCCGGATGACCTACACCATGCTGCGGCGGCTCGAGCGCGAGCGGCGCTCGGTGACCGGGCCGGCCGCAAAACCCCCCGATCGCGTGCGCGCGGAGATCCTGCGGACGCCGAAGCTCCGCAAGGTCATCGAAGACGTCGCCGGCGAGCGGCCGACCGATCGCTACGCGATGACCGGCCGCGCGCTCGACATGCTCCGCAGCCTCCAGGCGACCCCGGACATGACCACCGTCCGCGGCCTCGGGGCGCTCTTCGATCGGGTGTTTCACCGGATCTACGCCGGTATCGAGTACGACAAGGCCGATCTCGCGCGGGTCCGCGCCGCAGCGAAAGAGGGCTCGCTCGTGCTCTTGCCGAGCCACAAGAGCCACATCGACTATCTGCTCCTCTCGTACGTCTTCAACGAAGAGAACCTCCAGATCCCGCTCATCGCCGCCGGCGACAACCTGAATTTCTTTCCGGTGGGTGCCATCTTTCGGCGTGGAGGAGCGTTCTTCATCCGACGCTCGTTCAAGGGGGATCGCCTCTACGCTGCGGTGGTGGACGCCTACATCCGGCGACTCATCCGCGACGGCTTCCCCATCGAGCTCTTCCTCGAGGGCGGCCGGAGCCGCACCGGAAAGCTACTCGAGCCGAAATTTGGCCTCCTCAACATGATCGTGGACGCCGCGCTCGGCGTGCCGCAGCGGACCACCTACTTCGTCCCGGTGAGCATCGGCTACGAACGCGTGGTGGAGAGCTACGAGCGCGAGCTCGCCGGCGGCGAGAAGACGCGAGAAGACGCCGCGGGGCTGCTCAAGTCGACCGACGTGCTCCGCCACCGCTACGGGCGCATCAACCTGCAGATTGGCCAGATCCTGAGCCTCACCGAGCTCCGCGAGGAGCTCGGCGTCGGCGCGGACGCGGCGCTCACGCCGGCCGCCCGGCGCGCCCTGGTCACCCGCCTCGGCAATCGCGTCATGGACGAGATCAACCGCGTGGCGAGCGTGACGCCGGGGGCGCTGGCGGCGCTCGCGCTGCTCAGCCACGAGAAGCGCGGCACGCCGCACGAGGAGCTGGTCGAGCGCTCCGAGCGGTTCCTGGTCGTGCTCCGCGCGATGAGCGCGCGAGTGTCGCCCTCGCTCGTCGACGAGGCCGGCGCGCTCCGCCCCGACGCCCTCACCGAGGCCGCGCAGATGTTCATCGAGGCCGAGCTGCTCGACGCGAGCGCCCCCGGGGCAGAGGACGCCCCGCGGCGGCGGCGGCGCCGGCGCCGCGCCATGCCGGCGGGCCCTGGCGCGATCTACGTCGTCCCCGACGAGCACCGGCTCGCCCTCGACTCATCGAAGAACATCATCGTGCACTTCTTCGTCGAGCGCGCCCTGGTCGCCATCGCCGCGCTCGTGCCGCCCGGGCCGCCGGTCGCGGAGGCGCTGGTGCGCGAGCGGGTGCAGAACCTCTCTCGGCTCTTCAAGCACGAGTTCCGCTTCCGCGCCGACGCCGCCTTCGACGCCATCTTCGACCAGACGGTCGCGCTGCTCGTCGACGAGGGCGCGCTCGCGCGCGGCGCGAACGAGCTGCTCGAGCCGGGCCCCGGCAGCCACGGCTGGAGCGGACGCGAGTGGCTCGAGGCCTATGCGGCGATCTTGCGGAGCTTCCTCGAGGGTTATCGAGTGGCGGCGCGCAGCCTGGGCGCGCTCGTCAAGGGCTCGCTCAGCGAGAAGGAGCTCGTGAGGCGCACGCTCGCGGTCGGCAGCCGGATGTTCCTCGCGGGCGAGCTCCACCGCCGCGAGGCGGTGAGCAAGCCCGTGTTCGAGAATGCGTTTCGCTCCTTCGTCGATCAAGGCTACCTCTCGCAGGCGGACGGCAAGCTCACGCTCACCGAGAGCTTCTCCACGGCGCGCGCGGTGCAGGCCATCGAGGGGCGCCTCACCGGCTACCTCGAGCCCACGTCGAGATGAGCCGCGCGCGGAGCTCCGGGCTTGCCGCCGCGGCCGTGTCGCTCGCGCTCGTCGGTTGCTTCAGCTCTCCCACCCCGCTCGCGCCCGGCATCGGCGGCTCGGTCGGCACGCCCAGCTCGGGGGTGCTCACCGGCGGCGCGCCGCTCCCGCGCGCCGGTCCAGGCTTCCGCCTCTATCGCCCGTACACGAACATCGTGTGGGGCAACCCGCGCCTGGTCGCGGCCCTCACCAACGCGGCGGCGGTCGTCGAGCGGACGCTCCCGGGCGGCGCGCCGCTCGTCATCGGCGATCTCTCGGCGGAGCGCGGCGGCAAGATCCCGCGACACCACTCGCACCGCACCGGCCGCGACGCCGACCTCCTCTTCTACGTCACCACCCCGAGCGGCGCCCCGGTCCAGAACCCCGGCTTCATCCGCTTCGACGCCGACGGCCTCGCGGAGCTCGAGGACGGCAGCTTCCTCCGGCTCGATGTGCCGCGCGAGTGGCTGCTCATCAAGACGCTCCTCTCGAGCAGCCCGGACGTCCAGTGGCTGTTCTGCAGCCGCGCCATCGAGGCGCTCATCATCGACTACGCGCGCGCGCGCGGCGAGGAGCCGGCGCTCGTGTGGCACGCGGAGACGGTCCTGCTCCAGCCGGGCGACAGCCTCGCCCACGACGATCACCTGCACTTTCGCCTCTCGTGCTCGCCGGAGGACGCGGTCCGCGGCTGCGACAGCGGCGGCCCGCACTGGGACTGGCTACCGAGCCTACCCAGCCTGGAGGCGCTCGACGACGACACCCTCGCCGCCATCGCCGCCGACGACCCGCTCGAAGCGCCGCCCGTCGCCGCGGGGGGCGCCGCCGGGTTACTTTAGCCGGTCGTTTATCATGTCGGTCCGGCGCGAGCCCGCCTCTTGGGGTATCCTCGGCGCATGAAGCGGCTCTTGCTCGCGGCGCTCTTCGCCAGCCTCGCCGCAGCGCGCGCGGCAAGCGCCGCCGAGACGGTGATCCCGATCGAGGGTGACGTGCCGATGGGGGGCGCGGATCACTTCTTCGTCCCCTTCGAGGTGAAGGCGGGGACGGTCGAGATCGAGGTGCGCCACGACGACCTCTCGGAGGCCAACATCCTCGACTGGGGGCTCGAGGATCCCAAGGGCTTCCGCGGCTGGGGCGGCGGCAACACCGAGCCGGCCGTGGTCGGCGTCGACCGCGCCTCGCGGAGCTACGTGCCCGGGCCCATCACGGCCGGCACCTGGCGCGTGATCGTCGGCAAGGCCAAGGTGGTCGAGACGCCCGCGCGCTACGGGCTCGAGATCGTGCTTCGCGACGTGCCCACGCTCCCGGCGCAGCCGGAGCGCGCTCCCTATGAGCCAGCTCCCGCGCTCGCGCTCGGCCCGCGTTGGTACGCGGGGGATTTTCACGTCCACTCGTGGGAGAGCGGCGACGCGCGCCCGAAGCTCGACGAGATCGCCGACTTCGCGCGCGGCCGCGGCCTCGACTTCGTGATGGTGAGCGATCACGACACCATCACCGCGCAGGACTACTTCCGCGACGCGCAGCAGCGTCACCCGGACCTCCTCTTCCTCCCCGGCATGGAATGGACCACGTATCGCGGCCACGCGAACGCCCTCGGCGTCACCGAGTGGATCGATCACAAGCTCGGCCAGCCCGGCGTCACGGTGGAGTCGGCCGCCGCCGCCGTCCACGAGCAGGGAGGGCTCTTCTCCGTGAATCACCCGAAGCTCGACTTCGACACCTGCATCGGGTGCGGCTGGAGCCTCGACTTGCCGGTGGAGCAGCTCGACGCGCTCGAGATCGAGAACGGCGGGCTCCAGCCCGCCGGGCAGCTCTTCATCCAGAGCGTCCTCGCGATGTGGGACGACCTCTCGCACGGCGGCCACCACATCACCGCCATCGGCGGCAGCGACGATCACCAGGCCGGGCAGGACACCGGCGCGACCGCGAGCCCCATCGGCAACCCGACCACGATGGTCTACGCGAGCGAGCTCAGCGCGGCGGCCATCATCGACGGCGTCCGGCACGGTCGCACGGTGGTGAAGCTCCAGAGCCCGGACGATCCGATGATCGAGCTCTCGCCCTCGGTCGCTCCGGGCGATGACGACGTCATCCGCGCCCGGAAGCTCGAGCTCCGCGTCCGCGTCACGGGCGGCGAGGGCACCGAGCTCCGCCTGGTCCATGAAGGTGAGCCGCAGGAACCGCTCGACGTGACGAGCGATCCCTTCGAGGCCTCGTTCCCGCTCACCAGCGGCGACGCCGAGGAGCGCTGGCGCGCGGAGGTGCTGGTCGGCGGGCGGCTCCACACGGTGACGAGCCACCTCTGGCTGAAGGCACCCGACCCCGGCGCCGGCCGCGCCGACGCGGCCGAGGGCGGAGGGTGTGGGTGCCGGCTCGGCGCGGAACCGCAGGGAACGAGCGGCGCGCTCGCGGCGCTCGCGCTCGGCCTGGCGCTCGCGCGCCGCCGTCGGCGGCGATGAGCGCCGCGCGCGAGTCGATCCTGCACGGCGACTGCCTCGAGGTGGTTCCCTCGCTCGAGCCGGGCTTCGAGCTGGTCTACATGGATCCGCCCTTCAACGCCGGCGGCGCGCGGCGCGCGCGCGGCGCGCGGGGCGACCGCGCGCGCGGCGCGGCGGCCTATCGCGACAGCTGGGGAGGCCTCGACGCCTTCCTCGTCATGCTCCGCCCGCGGCTCGGCGTGGTCCGCGACGCGATGGCCGAGCGGTCGGGCCTCTTTCTCCACCTCGACCATCGCGCCGTCCACGACGCCAAGGTGCTCGCAGACGGCGTGTTCGGGCGGGCTCAGTTTCGAGGGGAGCTCATCTGGACGCCGGGCAACGGCGGGCGCGGCCGGGGCGGGCCGCGCGTCACGCACCAGACCATCCTCATCTACAGCCGCGGCCGCGAGCTCGTGTGGAACGATGACCATCCAGCGCTCCGCGAGCCCTACGCCGCGACGAGCCTCGAGATGCACTTCCGGAGCCGGGACGCCGACGGTCGCCGCTACCGCGAGCGCACCATCGCCGGGAGGACGTACCGCTACTACGCCGACCACGGACGGCGGCTCGGCAGCGTATGGACGGACCTGCCCGCGATGCGCGCCAACACGCCGCTCGTCAAGGAGACCACCGGTTATCCGACTCAGAAACCGGAGTCGCTCCTCGAGCGTATCATCCTCATCGGCTCGCGCGAGGGGGCTCGAGTGCTCGATCCGATGTGCGGCTCCGGCACCGCGGTGGCGGTCGCGAGGCGGCTCGGCCGCGAGGCCACCGGCGTCGACGCGAGCGAGGTCGCCTGTGAGCTCGCTCGCGCGCGACTCCGCGCTTCATGACGGAAATCGGACGAAGCGCGGGCGCTCGCGTGACGGCGACGATGGCGCGGTCATACTAGACTCATAGCGTTCCTCTCCCGATGCGCGAGCACAACCTCCTCATCTTGTCCGACGTGCACCTCGGCAGCGACCTCGTGCACCACGCGCGGCCGGACGCGCCGCTGCGCGGCGCCGCCGCCGAGGAGCGTGATCGCGAGCTCATCGCGCTCCTCGACTGGTATCGGCTCCGCCCGGAGGGCGGGCGGCCGTGGCGGCTGGTCATCGCTGGGGATCTGGTGGATTTCGTGGGCATGAGCGTCTCGCCGCCGCCGGGCGTGCTCGAGAAGACGCTCTCCGCGGAGGAGCGCCGTCACGGCCTCGGCAGCACCGCCGAGCACACGCGGGCCAAGCTCCGCCGCGTCGCGGCGCGCCACCGCGAGGTGTTCGCGGCGCTCGCGCGCTTTCTCGGCTGCGGCAACTCGCTCGTCGTGGTGCGCGGCAACCACGATGTCGATTTCCACTGGCGCCCCGTGCAGGCGGAATTCCGCGCGCTCATCGCGGAGCATGAGCCGCTGGCCGCGCTGCGCGTGCGCTTCGCCGACTGGTTCTATTACGAGGAGGGCGTCGTCTATGTGGAGCACGGTCACCAATACGACGGCTACTGCTCGCTCGAGCACGTCCTTCATCCGGTAAAGCCTTCGGATCCGGGCCGCTCGTACCGCTCACTCTCGGATCTCCTGCTCCGGATCGTGGTCCGACCGACCCGCGGGCTGTTCGAGAGCGGCCACGACACGGCGACCGCGCTCGACTATCTGCGCTTCGCCGCGCAGCTCGGAGCGCGCGGGATGTTCGCGCTCGGGCGGCGCTTCGTGGTCGCGATCGCCGCGGCCATCGGGGTGTGGCGCGAGCACATGAGCGAGGCCGCGCGCCGCGTCCGCGACGAGCACGAGCGTAAGATGGCGCTCCTCGCCGAGGCTGCCGAGGTGGGCCTCGGACGGCTGCGCGCGCTCTCGCGACTGCAGCGGCCGCCGGTGACGCGGAGCCTGCTCCGGATCCTGGCCGGGCTCATGATCGATCGCGTGGCGTTCACGGTAGCGCTGGTCGCGCTCGCGCTCTGGGCGCTCATCGCGCGGTGGACGCCACTCTTCGCGGTCGAGGCCGCCGGAGGGCTCACGCTCATCGGCGCCGGAGCGTGGGCTTGGCGGCGCGTGCGGAGCGAGGTGAGCACGGTCGAGTCCCTCCGCGAGCAGGCGGCGCGCATCGCGACGCTCTTCCCGGCAGCGTTCATCGTGATGGGGCACAGCCACGTCCCCGAGGTGCGCCGGGCGCCCGGCGGCGACGCGACCTACGTGAACCTCGGCGCGTGGGCGGGGGACGAACCGCCCGACGGCAGCCCGGCGAGCAACGCCCCGTCGCGGACCCACCTCATCGTGAGCCGCGCGAGCGGCGCGCCCGAGGCGCGCTTCCTCGCTTGGCGCGCGGGCGTCGGCCCCACGCGCTTCGGGAGCTGACCCGCGCGGTTCCGCGCCGGGCCGACCACCTCATCGTCGACGCGGCGGGCGCGCGCGCATCGCTGGCGCCGCTCCCGCGGTCAGAGCGCTTCCGGGGGCTTCGTCTCGTCTCCTGCTCTCGGCAAGGCGAGCGCGCGCGCGAGGGCGATGAGCCCCGCGACGAGCGGAAAGACGGCGAGCGCGACGCCGAGCAGCGCGTTGTTCATGGCCCCGCTGATCCCGGTCGCGAGCGAGTTCGCCTTCATCGAAGGCTCGACCTCGGCGACCGCCCGGAACACCCGGCTCACCGTCCAAATGGTCGCGCCGAGCCCGAAGCCGGCGGTGACGAGGCCGGCCGAGAGGCTCGCGGTCGCGCGCGCGAGGAGCCGGGCGCGCGCTCGGCCCGCGGAGCGGAGCGCGGCCGCTCCGAACCCGAGCGCCACGACGCCGACCGCGAGCACGACCCACATCGCGCTCCCCCCCTCCTCGACGAACCGGAGCACTCGACGAGGCTAACACACCCGCGTCGCGTCGCGTGGGCGGAGCGGGTTCGCGTCGGCGCCGCGCCTTGACCGCCTGAAGGATTGGGGCTCCGATAGACGTGGTCGGGCGCGTCGAGTCGTCGCTCGAGCGGAGTCGAAAGGAGACGAGCGCATGAGGTACGGAGCACTCTTGGCGGGCGTGATCCTGGTGTGGAGCGGGCGCGCAGCGGCCGCGGACATTCCCGCCGATCCGAGCGACTACAAGGCGAAGGTCGGCACCCTCACGCCGGGCGACACGCTCGTCCTCGCGCCCGGTCGCTACCGGACGCTCACGCTCAGCGGCCTGAACGGCAGCGACGCGAAGCCCATCGTCATCGCCGGCCCATCCTCCGGCGCGCCGGCGGTGTTCGTCGCCGATCCCGGGCCGTGCTGTAACACCGTCGAGATCAAGGACTCGAGCTACGTCGTGCTGAGAAACGTCACCATCGACGGCAACCACGTGGACGGCGCCTTCGGCGTGAGCGCGAAGAGCGGCGTGGTTCATCACATCACCATCGAAGGCTGCAACTTCATCAACCACGACGGCAGCCAGCAGCACGACGGCATCTCGACCAAGGTCGCGACCTGGGGCTGGGTCATCCGCCGAAACCGGATCTCGGGCGTCGGCACCGGGCTCTACCTCGGCAACTCGAACGGCGCGGCCCCCTTCATCGGAGGGCTCATCGAGGGCAACCTCATCTTAGACTCGATCGGCTACGGCATGCAGATCAAGTACCAGAAGCCGCGCGCGAGCGTGCCCGGCATGCCGACCGCGCCCAGCACCACCATCATCCGCGACAACGTCTTCATCAAGACGGATCGCCCGAGTCCCGACGGCGACCGCCCGAACCTCCTGGTCGGCGGCTTTCCGGACTCAGGGCCCGGCTCGCAGGATCTCTACGAGATCTACGGCAACTTCTTCTTCCACAACCCGAACGAGTCCCTGTTCCAGGGCTCGGGGCGCGTGAGCCTGCATGACAACGTGTTCGTGGACGTCAAGGGCACGGCGATCCGCCTTCAGAACCACGATTTGCCGCTCAAGCTGGCCCACGTCTATAACAACACCATCTACGCGGCCGGAACCGGGATCGGCTTCGGCAGCAAGGCCTCCGAGGGGGATCTCGTGACCGGCAACCTCATCTTCGCGACGACGGCGATCAGCGGGAACGTCACCAACCAGAGCGACAACCTCACCGACACGGTGGCGAACGCGCCGAGCTACGTCGCGAGCCCGTCGCTCGCGCTCGGAGCCATGGATTTCTTCCCGCTCGCAGGGAAATGCGAGGGCTCACCGCTCGCGCTCGCGAGCGTGTCCTCCGAGACGGACTACGACCGCGACTTCAACGGCGCGAGCAAGGGCGGCTTCACCTTCCGCGGCGCCTACGCGGGCTCCGGAACGAACCCCGGCTGGCAGCTCGCCGGCGGCTTCAAGGACGACGCCACGGGGCCGGGCACCGGCGGGAGCGCGGGCTCGGGCGGCGCGAGCGCGGGCTCGGGCGGCGCGAGCGCGGGCTCGGGCGGCGCGAGCGCGGGCTCGGGCGGCGCGAGCGCGGGCTCGGGCGGCGCGA
>JAPSGB010000007.1:0-158392 GCA_035063585.1 Polyangiaceae bacterium | reverse complement strand
CGAGGGCGCGTCGAGCTACGCGACGCCCGTCACGCCGGCCAAGAAACCGGAGCCCGCGCTACCCGTCGAACCCCGCGCTCGCCCTGATCGCGAACCCGCGCTTCCGCGTGATCGTCTCCACCGTGGCCGTTGCACGTCGCGGAGAAGCTCTGCACGCCGCCCGCGCACGACTGATCGCGGCAGGCGACCGACGAGCCGACGTAGCCCTGGCAGCTCGAGCCGTCGTTGCCGTCGCAGGTGCGCGCCGCGCAGGCCCCGTCGCCGCTCGCCGCGGTCCCCTCGGCGCAAGCGGGGCGGGCGCCATGCGGCGCGCCGTTCACCGGTGAGCAGGTGCCCGTCGCGGTGCCGACGTCGCACGCCTCGCATTGGCCGTCACAGGCCTTGTTGCAGCAGAAGCCGTCGACGCAGAACCCGCTCTGGCACGTGTCCGCCGTCGTACACGCCTCGCCGAGCGGCGCCTTGGGCTTGCACTCGCTCGCCGCGGTGTCGCAGTACGCGGCGGTGTTGCAGTCGCCGGCCTTCGCGCACGATGTCGTGCAGGCGCCGGCGAGGCAGGCGTACTCGCCACAGTCTTGCGTGGCGTTGTCGAGGCAGACGCCTGCCCCGTCGCATGCGTGCCCCGTCTGCACGTTACCCGCGCACGAGGTCGACCCGCACGCCGTCCCCTTCGCATAGTTGCGGCAAGCCCCCGCGCCGTCGCACAGCCCGTCGCGGGCGCACGAGGTAGGGTCGCCCTTCTCGACGCGGTCGTCGGGGCAGTCGCTGTGCGGATCGAGGGCCGCCTTGGCGAACCCGCAGGTGCCGTCGGTCGAGTCGTCCTCCTTGGCCGCCTGCGTGCAGGCCTGGCAGATGCCGTCGCACGCGGTGTTGCAGCAGACCCCCTCGACGCAGAAGCCGCTCTTGCACTCGTGCGCCGAGGTGCATGTACCCGCGAGATCACGCTTGGTATGGCAGAGGCTATCGTTGCCGCAGAACGCTCCCGGCGCGCACCCGGAGTCGTCCGCGCACGTTGACGCGCAGCTCGTGCCCGCGCAGGCGTACGCGCCGCACGACGTCGTCGACGCCGCCTGGCAGACGCCCGTCCCGGTGCACTGCGAGCCGATGAGCGACAGGCCGTCGGTCGAGCAGGCGTTCGTGCCACAGCTCGTGCCGAGCGCCCAGAGCGCGCACTGGCCGGAGCCGTCGCAGCTCCCGTTCTGCCCGCAGGTCGTTTGCAGCGCCGGCGCGCATTCGTTGTCCGGGTCGGTGGCGGCCTTGACCGGCTTGCACTGGCCGTCCGGCTCCCCCGTCTTCGCGTTGCTGCAGGCCTGGCATGCGCCGGCGCACACGCCGTCGCAACAGAAGCCATCGACGCAGTTGCCGCCGGCGCACTGTCTCGCCCGATTGCATTCGCCCCCGAGCGGCTGTGCCGCCACGCAGCTGCCGACGCTGCAGAAGTAGCCCCCCGCGCACTGCGCGTCGTCGGTGCAGCTCGTCGCGCACACGCTCGCGTTCAGGCAGGTGTAGCCGGCGGCGCACGGCGTGCTCGAGCCACTCGTGCAGGTGCCTTCGCCGTCGCACTGCTGGCCGGTCTGCACGCCGCTCGCGCAGCTCGTCGCGCCGCACACCGTTCCGAGCGATGCGATCTTGCATACCCCCGCGCCGTTGCAGTTGCCCGTCTGCCCGCACGCCGCGCCGGTCGCGCACTCGTTGTCCGGATCGGTGTCTACCTTCACGAAGCCGCACGTCCCGTCGGCGCCGCCCCCCTTCTTGGCGGCGGTGCAAGCCTGGCACGACTGGTTGCACGCGGTGTTGCAGCAGACGCCGTCCGCGCAGTTGCCGCTCGAGCACTGGTTGGGCGCCGAGCAGGCGTCTCCGTCGGCCTTCTTCGCCAGACAGGTGCCCCCGGTCGCGCAGTAGTAGCCCGAGTGGCACTGGCCGTCGCCGGAGCAGGTCGTGCCGCACGCGGTGCCGCTGCACGCGTAGGGCACGCACGGCGTCGGCGTCGTCTTGCAGGTGCCGCTGCCGTCGCACGCCGCGGCGTTCGCGACCCCGGCGGTGCACGTCGGGCTCCCGCACGCGGTGCCGCTCGTGTACAGGCGGCATGCGCCGGCGCCGTTGCAGAAGCCGTCCTTCTGACAGGTGCTCGCCGTGTCTTGCGCGCATTCGTTGTCCGGGTCGGTGCCCCCCGTCACGCTGCCGCAGGTGCCGTTCGCGAGTCCCGTCTTGCCTGCGCTGCAGGCCTGGCAGAGCCCGGTACAGGCGCTGTTGCAGCAGAAGCCGTCGACGCAGTTGCCGCTCGCGCACTGAGCGCCGGTGGTGCAGACGCCTCCGTTCGGCTGATCGGGCTCGCACTTACCGGTCGCCGTGTTGCAGTAGGCGGAAGCGGCGCACGTCGAGTCGTTGGCGCAGCTCGACGGGCAGGCGCCGCTCGCGCCGGTGCAGGCGTAGTTGCCGCACCCGCTGCCGGATGCCCCTGCGGCGAGCAGCGTGCACTGCCCGTCGGCCGTCGCACCGAGGCTCGCCTTGCAGACGTCGCAGCCCCCCGAGCAGGCGCCGTTGCAGCAGACGCCGTCGGCGCAGAAGCCACTCGCGCAGTCGGCGCCGGCGCCGCAGGCCTGGCCGAGCTTCTTCTTGCACGCGCCGCTCGCGCTGCACGTGCTCGCGCCGGCGCAGCTATCGGCGTCGTCGGCGTTGGTCACGCTCGAGCAGGTGCCCGGGGTGGCGCCGCTGCACGTCTGGCACGCTCCGCACGACGTCGCCGCGCAGCAAACGAAGTCGACGCAACCCCCAGCGGAGCACTCGCGACAGCCCGCGACCTTGCAGTCGACGCCCGCGGCGGTGTTGCACGCGGCGCCGCTCGCGCGCCTCGGCTGGCAGGTGCCGTCGGCGGCGCAGTAGTGCGTGCTCACGCACTGGGAGTCGCTCGTGCAGCTCGTCGGGCAGGCGCCGCTCGACCCCGTGCAGGCGAAGCCGCCGCACGCGGGCGCGCTGCCGGCGTGACCGGGCGCGCGGGGCGTGCACGTGCCGGGACTCGACGCGCACTCGTCGCACCCACCGTCGCAAGCCGAGTTGCAGCAGTATCCGTCGGCGCAGAAGCCGCTCGCGCACTCGGTCGCGCTCGTGCACGCCTGCGCGTTCTTCTTCTTGCACTCGCCGAGCGCGCTGCAGGTGTTTGCCCCGGTGCAAGTGTCGAGATCGTCGGCGCTCCGGACCGGCGCGCAGACCCCAGGGTTCGCCGCGGTGTCGCACGCCTGGCAGGTGCCGCACGAGAACGCCTCGCAACAGACGCCGTCGGTGCAGTAGCCCGTGTCGCACTGGCTCACGCCGTCGCACGCGCCGCCGCGCGTGTAGTACTCCCAAGTGTCCCCCCACGTGTCGGTGCCGTTGCTGCTTCCGCCGAAGAGGACGAACCGCTTACGGTTCAGGTCGAACGCACCTGCGGTGGTGCGTTGCGACGGCCCCGTCGAGGGGATGAGCTTCCAGGCCTTCGTCTGACCGTTCCACTCCCAGGTCTCGTCGCTCGTGAAGGGGGCGCCATTCGCCGTGGAGCCGCCGAACAGGACCGTCCTCCAGCGGGTCGGGTCATGGACCATCGCGGCACCGTAGCGCCCAGACGGCCCGGACGTCGCGCGCCGCGTCCAGACCGAGCCGTTCCACTCCCAAGTATCGCTCAGCCGATCGGTGCCGTTCGTGGTGCCGCCGAAGAGCAGGAGGACCCCGCCGCTTCCGCCGTCGTAGGCCATCGAGGCGCCGTAGCGCGGAGAGGGCTTATTATTGATGCACGGTGTGGTGACGCACGCTTGTATCCATTGGCTGCCATCCCACTCCCAAGTGTCATTGCGGGCGGCGCCCGAGCTCATCCCGCCGAACAGCACCGTACGCTCGCGGTTCGGGTCGTACGCGAGCGTCGACATCATGCGTGCACTCGGCCCCGCGCAGGCGGTGCCGTACCCGCAGAGCTTCGTCCACGTGACGCCGTTCCAGCTCCAGAGCGTGTTGAAAAGGTCGTCGCCGAACAGCAGCGTGACCTTGGCCTTTGCGTCATAGGCCAGCGCGGGCGAGGTGAGGCTGGGGCAGTCGGGGTACTCGCAGGCGCGCTGCCAGCCAGAGCCGAGCCATTCCCACGTGTCGTAGAGGTAATTGTTGCTTGCCGTGACGCCGCCATACATGACGGTGCGGCCGCGCAGCGGGTCGTACGCCATCGCGTGCTTGGTGCGGGCGGGCGGGGTCGTTATCACCTGACTCCACGCCTTGGCCACGAAGTCATAGGACCAGACCGCCGCGCCCGCACCGTCGCCACCGAAGACGACGGCGCGCCTCATGGAGTCGCTATAGAACGCCATCGCGCCGTAGGCGTTTTTCGGCGGTTTCTCGCTGAAATAGGGGACCGAGCTCCACCCGGTCCCGTTCCATTCCCACGTGTCGTCGAGCGACTCGGTGGGCGACTCGGCGCCGCCGTACAGAACGAAGCCGACCTTGCCCATGCTGCTCACCTGAGCGTACGCTCGCGCGCTCGGGTGGGTGCCGGTGCGGAGGGTCCAGCTCGTGCCGTTGAAGGTCCAGGTGTCGTCGTAGTACGTCGAGCCGTTCGTGCCGCCGAAGAGCAGCAGCTGATGGCCGACGTAGTCCCACGCTCCCGCGGCCCCCATTCGCGCGCTCGGCCCGGGCCCCGTCACCTGCGACCAGCTCGAGCCGTTCCACTTCCAGGTGTCCGCCTGGTAGCTGCCGCTGAAGCCGCCGAAGAGGACGGTCGCCTGGTGGTCCGGGTCGTAGACCATCGTCGCGCCCTGCCGAGCGGCGGGCGCGGTCGCCTCACATGCCGCGCTCGTGCAGAGCTCTTTCCAAGAGGCGCCATTCCACTCCCAGAGATCGCCGAGGCGCGTCGAGCCCGAGGCGCCGCCGTAGAGGAGCGCCCGCTTCGAGCTGGTGTCGTACACCATCGCCGCCGCTTGGCGCGCCTGCGGACCGGTCGTCGAGCGCAGCGTCCAGGTGACGCCGTCCCACTCCCACGTGTCGCCGAGCGGGGCGCTCGAGCCCGACGCGGAGAGGCCGCCGAACAGCACGACGCGGCGACGCTCTTCGTCGTACGTCATCGCCGGGTAGCGGCGAGGCGGCGGCGGCGTTTGCCGCACCTCCCACACCGCCGTCTCGACCGCCGGATCGAGCAGCACCGGGTACGTGAGCCCGGTCGTGTCGAGTTGCAGGGTCAGCCGGCCGTCGCGGTACTCCATCCCCGCGTCGCGCCGCGCGCCGGTCGCGTCGAGCGCGAAGGGGCGCGCGATGCGAAACAGCGCCTCCCCCTTCGCGTCCACAGCCAGCAGCGCACCCGAGTTGTCGAGGCGGAGGTCGGCGAGTTGCGAGCCGAGCGCGACGTCGAGCGAGAACGTCGCGGGGGCCTGCTCGTCGCGCAGGAGGTACATCCACTCGACGACGTCATCATCGGCGACCGCGACGAGATCGGTGGACGGATACGCGTCCGGATACGCGAGCCGCCCCGCGTCGAGCACCGCGCTCGACGAGCGCGCGCCGCGCGGGGTGAGCGTCAGGCCGACCTCGTCGCTCGCGCCGAGGCTCACGCGGAAGCCCTGGTCCGCGCGCTGCGAGAAGAGCGCCCCCACCGCGCGGCTCGGCTCCTGCGACGCCCGCCGCCAGCCCGGGGAGGCGAGGGCGCCGTCCTGCTCCACGAACCCTGCTGGCGCGGCCTTCGAAGCGACCCGTGCGGCGAGCGCCGGCGCGGGGTTTGCCAGCGCCGCTACCTGCGCGATGCTTGCCGAGGTCCCCTGGGGCGCGACCGTACCAGCCTCGACCGTGGCGCCCGGCGGGCTCGGGTCCCAGCTCGCATCCGGCGACGAGCACTGCACGAGCAGCGCGCCGGCGACAACGAGCACCGCGAAACGAAGCGATTGGATCCACGCTGACGACATCCGGGTTCTCCACGGCGGCGGGGCGCCTCCGGGGAGGGAGGCGGCGCGCGGAGCAGACCCGCGAGCAACTCTTGGTTATCATGCATCATGCATCATGCAGGATCCGAAGTGCGTCAATCACGAGGGTCGAGAGGGGTGAGCTGAGCGACGACTACATCTCCCCGCCGACGACGAGTACCTCGCGCCATCCTGAGAGGCGCGAGCGGCCGGCCGGGCGCCGGCCCTCCACGGGATGGAGAGGCAGGCGGCGTGCGGACGGTGACCAACGCGCGGACGAGGCGACGGATGGAAGCGGCTCGGCGTCTCAGCAGCGGACCGCGCCATCACCTGCTCGGCCAGCGGGGACCGGCGAAGCGTGTCGTCGACGTAGA
Organism: Polyangiaceae bacterium; assembly: GCA_035063585.1. Taxonomy (GTDB): domain Bacteria; phylum Myxococcota_A; class Polyangia; order Polyangiales; family Polyangiaceae; genus JAPSGB01. The sequence goes on along the minus strand of JAPSGB010000007.1, from coordinate 152,115 downwards.
GAACGTCGAGGAGATGCGCCGCGGCGTCGAAGTAGTAGCTGAGAGACTCGTTCTCCTCGTTCGCAGGAGCCGAGACGACGACCTCATCGACCTGGCAAGGCGCGGTCTTCTCATCGCCCGTGGTGTTCGAGACTATTCGTGATGCGCCGCGGGACCCAGCTGCGTCCATTGGTTCAGCTACGACGCCGCCGACCTCCACCGCGCGGGGCCGGCAGCTCATCGCTCAGGGGGCCACGCCCGTCACTGGCGCGGGGCGTGCCCAGGCTCTCCGTCATCGGAGCGGGGCTCGACGGACGGTTCGGGCTCCAATGCAGTCGCGATCCTGGGCCGACGCTTCACGTTTCGGGGAGACGCATTGCCGAGCTGCGCCCGCTGACTCGGGATCTATCTCGGGCTCGGGGGGCGCGCTCGCGCGCGATCGAGCGCGCTCAGAGCCCGAACACGTAGCCGAGCGAGGGCTCGAGCACTGTGCCCGAGGTGGGCAGCATGAACATGACGTTCAGATTGAGCTGTAGCCCGCTGTTCGGCGTGAGGGCGTACATGGCGCCGCCGCCCACGCTGATGAAGCTCTGCCCGAGCTTCTTCCAAGCGTCGAGCGTCATGGTCTGGCCCGGAGCGGAGCCGGTCAAGCACGCGGGGTTGACCGCGCTGCCCGTCCCGCAGTCGATGAGGGTCACCGGCAGCTTGGCGTCTACCTGCGCGAGCCCGCCGCCGAGCGCGACGTAGGGTCGGATACCCTTCTTCGAGAGGACGTCCTTGCCGAACCAATAGGAGAGCCGCGCCTCGGCGTGGAACGGCATGAAGCTCGTACCGTTCGAGTCCGGGCCCCCGTTGAAGGCGTAGCCGACCCGCGCGCCGAGCAGGAAGTTCTGGGTGAGCGCGCGATCATAAGAGAGCATCAGACGCACCGTCGCCGGGGCGATCCCGCCCTTGATGCTGTCGGCGCGGCCCGGTTGCGGGGAGCCTTGATACTGGTTTCCGGAGGCTGGCCCTTCGTTATAGAAGCAGGCGTAGCCGTTGTTCTGCTGGCTGTCCGGGGAGCAGACGTCGTCGCCGCCCATGAACGCGAGATCGAAGCCGACGTGGACTCCGATCCAGTTCTTCTTGTAGGGGCCCGCTTGCGTGTCGCCGCCCGCCTGGCAGGAACCCGCGACGCACTTTCCGGCGGTGCAATCCGCGTCTACGTCGCACGTCTGCGCGGACTCACACTGGCCTCCCGTGCACGAAAGACCCGCCTGACACTCCTGAGTGGCGCTGCAGGAGTCGCCCCAAGCCTTGTTCCCGCGCTGCTCCCCGGCGTTGCAGCCGGGGAAATCCGGCGGACACTCCACCTGAGCCTTGCAGCGCTCCGGCGCGTCTCGATCCGGGTACGAGGGCGCCTCGGCGTCGGTCTCGTTCTTGATGGCGAACTCGACGGGCTTGCTCTTGCTGCCCCAGCTGTCGACCGTGTCGCCGTCGCGGTTCTGCACGCGGACGTACACGCGGAGCGGGCCGACCATCTGCGTCGCCGTGCACGGGATCTCGCCCTGCCAGTAGTCACCCTTGCGGTGCAGCTTGACCGTCTTCCAGCTGTCTCCGCCGAACTCCTTGTACTTGAGCTCGCCCTTTACGACGTCGTCCTCATCCGTCATGCAGCTGATCGGGATGATTCGCCGAGTCTCGACCTCTCGCACCTCGGGGGTGCAGGTCATGTTTCCGGCCTCTTCGCCGCCGCCCGACGGGCCGCTCGGCGGGTTGGTCGGCGGCGTCTCGGGGGGCGTGGCGGTCCCGCCCCCGCCAGCGACCGCGTCGAAGGTCTTCTTGGTGTCCGGCGTCGCCAGCGCCTCGTCGAGCTTCACGTTCGCGTCGGCGGCGACCGCCTTCTCGAAAGCCTCTCGCGCGCCGGCCTGGTCGCTCTTGCCGCTCCCTCGAACGACACCGACGTACATCCAGGCCTTGGCGATGACGGACGGGCTGCACTTGTCTCCGCAGGCGGTGATGGTCCCGGTGAGGACCGCCTCGGCCTTGTCGAACTGCGTCGTGAGGTAGTGCTCGTTGATCGCCTCGTCGATCTTCTTGGTCGCGGCGGCGTCCCTCGGCGCGGCGAACGCGAGGGTGGCGGCGAGCGTCACGAGGAAAGCGGCGAGCAGACTTACGTACCGGCGATGCACTCTAGAGTCCTCCGCGAGGCGAAACTTCCGCGATGATCAGGGGATTGGATGGTGACAGGCTTTGAGTCAGGGGGCGGCAGACCATCGACGCGCGTCGGTTTGCCGAATCACTTCGACGGCTGAGGACAGCCGGGCTTCACACCTTCGGTGCGGACGAACTGAACGCGACGATTGAGCGCGCGATGTTGCTCGGTGTCGTTCGGGACCAGCGGGCGCTCGAAGCCGTAGCCGTGTGAGGCGAGGCGGCTCGCGCTGACGCCGTGCTCGACCAGATAGGTCATGACGGCCCCGGCGCGTTTGTCGCTCAGCTTCTTGTTGTAGGCGGCAGAGCCCTTGTTGTCGGTGTGCCCTTGGACCTCGATCTTGATGTCCGGGAGCTTCTGGAGCACGTCGACCACGGCGTCGAGCACCGGGTAGCTCTCCGGGCGGATCTTCGCCTTGTTGAACTCGAAGTGGATCTGCTGCGTGATCTTCACCTCGCAGTCCGTCACGACGACGAGGGCTGGCTTGGTAGGACACCCGAGCGGCTCTTGGGTCGTCGACCCCGGCTCGTTCGGGCATTGGTCCTTCAAGTCCGGGACGCTGTCGTTGTCGTTGTCGAGCTCCGGGCACCCGTCGTCGTCCTGGTAGCCGTCCGGGTCCTCCGGCTCGTTCGGGCACTTGTCCTTCGCGTCCGGGATCCCGTCGAGATCGTTGTCCGGATCGGGGCAGCCATCCTCGTCGAGGTATCCGTCCTTGTCCTCCGGCTCGAGGACGCAGGAGTCGGCCGAATCAGGGATCCCGTCGCCGTCGGTGTCGGGATCGTCGGGGCAGCCATCGTCGTCCTTGAAGCCGTTGAAGTTCTCCGGCTCGTCCGGACACTCGTCCTCGGGATCGAGGAAGCCGTCGCCGTCGCGATCTCCCGGTGCAGGCTTCGGCTTCTCTCTGGGCTTCGGGGCCTCGACGAACCCGCGCTCGGCGCAGTACTGCGGCGGAGAGAGGAAGTTCGCGGCGCGCGCGTTGGGCTCCGCGATCCAGAGGTGCTTCTGCGCCTTGGAGATGAAGCCCTGGTCGAGCTCGAGCGTGGCGAACTCGAGGTGGCTCTGCGCGAGCGCGAGCTCGCGCGGCGCGCAGCGCACGGCGCCGTTGCGCTCTGCTTGCTCGGTGAGCTTCGAGAGCCCGTCGATCTGCCCGCGCAGGCGCGGCGCTTGCGCGCACGCGCTCGGGAGCCCGAGCGCTGCGACGGCAGTGAGCGTCACGTACCTGAACAGTCGTCGCGTCATCGACCCGCCTCGCGATGAGCTTCGCGCGTGAGCTGGATGGCCTTGTCCGCGTGCTCCTCGCTCGCAGCGGCGAGATCGGTGGCGTCCCCGTAGTCCGCCTCGGCCGCCTCTTCCGACGCCTTCGCGAGGTGCTCGCGCGCGTAGTAGTACTCGTACGGAGCGTACTTCTCGGCGCCGAGCTCCTTGGCCTCTTCGAGCTTGCTCGACGCCGCGTTCGCCTGGATCGCGTAGAGCGTATTGCCGCACGCGGAGAGCGCGAGCGCCGTCGCGAGCAGACCGATGAGCTCGACCCGCCCGAGGCGGAGGCGACCGACGTCTCCAGTCACCGGCTCACGCTGAGTACTCTTCTTGCCCATCGATAACCCCGGCGCGGACGCCCGTTTTTCGCCCCGGACGCTACCAATCGTGGGAATAGCCCGTCAACAAGTGACTGGCCGGCCCGGTCAGGTTCTTCTGCGGCCGGCGCGCCGCGAGCGGTCGGTTCACCGCCCGGCGCACGGCGCACGGCGCACGGCGCGGACCGGCGCGGCTCGCGGAGAGCTCGCCGCCCCCGGGGTGCGGCTCCCCGGCTGTAACTTTCCAGGAAACGGCGCTCCGTGCGCCTCGCGCCTCGGGCACCGCGGTTCCGCGCCGGGCCGGCCACCAGCCCCGCTTCCGACCCTCCCGCCCTCGGCAGGTCGTTCAAATCCGCCGAAAGACCCCCACCACCTTGCCGAGCAGCATGGTCCCGCGGAAATCCGACGCGCGCACCAGGATCGGGGCCATCTGGGCGTTGGCAGGCTGGAACCGGACGTAGTCCTTCTCCGGGAAGTAGTACTTCACGGTGGCCTCGTCGCCGATGAGCGCCACCACGATCTCCCCCCGATCGGCGGTCGACTGCTTCTTCACGAAGATGTAGTCGCCGTTGAAGATACCGGCGTCGATCATCGAGTCCCCGCTGACCCGGAGCCCGAAGACGTCACGGCCCCCGCGGACCATCATGCGGTCGACCCGGACGGTGTCGATGATGGCCTCGTCAGCGAGCAGCGGCGCGCCCGCCGCGACTCGCCCGACCACCTGGATTTCCACGATATCGTCGTCGTCATTGCTGGGCTGCGGTGCGGCGGGCATCGCGTTCTCCACCAGCTTGAGCGCGCGGCTCTTCATGTCCTCCCGGCGGAGGTACCCCTTGCGCTCGAGAGCGCGCAGGTGATCGTTCACGCCGTTGGTCGAGCGGATGCCCATGTGCTCGCCAATCTCACGAAGGGTCGGCGGGTAACCGCGCTCCTCGATCGACTGACGGATGTACGCCAACGTCTGCGCCTGGCGCTTCGTGAGACCTTGCATGACCCTCGAACGATACTGAACGGGTGTGAGCCCGTCAACTTTCGTGCTCCCCGGGCGGCGCTATGGGGAATTTCCTTCGGAATTCCGCGTGAGGCCGCGGCGCTCAGAATCGACCGCTCACCGACAGGAAGGTGAGCTTGTCGGTCGTCTCGCGTAGGCGCGACACGAGCATGCGCACGATGCTCCAGAGCACCTCGTAGGCGAGATCCTTGTGGAGGAAGAGCAGGTCGTCGAAGCCGTCCTTCGGGATGGCCAGGAGCCGGCAGCGCTCGTGGACCCGGGCGTCGGCCGAGCGCGGGGACTCGTCGAGGAGCGCCATTTCCCCGAAGATCTGCCCCGCGCCGAGGACGGCGAGCGCTTCCTCGCCCATGCCGGGGACCTCTCGGCTGATCCGGACCTTCCCTTCGATGATGAGGTAGAGCTTGTCGCCGACGTCGCCGTGACGAAAAAGCATGGTGCCGAGCGCGTGGCTCTCCTCGGTCGCGACCTTCGCGATGAGCTCGAGCGCCTCGGGCTTCAGGCCCGAGAACAGGTCAATCTTGCTGAGCAGCTCGCGTCGCTCGCTCATGGCGTCGCGGAGCACCATAGTTCAGCGCCCGCGAGCCGGCCAGAACCCGGCTCAACGATTGAAGCGCACCGTGATGGGGGGCGTGGTCTGCGTCGTTGGTCGGCCGAGCTTGTCGAGCCCCACCGAGTAGACGCGGCCCATCGCGCACTGACGCGCCATGCGGCCGAAGCCGTGTCCCGGATCGCTGAGGACGCTGACCGAGCGCGCGCGTCCGTCCGCGCCGACCGTGACGACCAGACTCACCGCGGCGTAGTCGACCTGATCTTGGTCCGCTTCCGGAGGAAACGGGCAGCTCCAGTTGCTGCTGGTCGGGCGGGGAGCGCGTGAGAGATCCTTCGGCGGTGCGCTCGGAGCGAGCGGGGTCTTCGCCGTGCCGGTCCCCGACGGCGCAGCGGGCCGTCCGGCGTTCGGGTCGTGGACGGCGGTGGTCGAGGTGCCGCTCGCCGCGGTCGTGCCGCCGGCGTAGGTGTCCCCTTCGCCGGTCACGAAGCCGTCTCCGGTGAGATCGACGGGCTGGTTCGGATCCGGCGGCGCGGTGAGCACCTTGCCCGCCTGAGCCGCGGCTGGTGGCGGGCTCGCCGGCTCGGGCGCGGCCGCCGCGCGGGCCGGTGTGGGCGGCGGGGTCGGCGCCGGCGGTGACTCGGGCTCCGGCTCGGGCGCGGCCGTCGGCACCGGCGGTGGTTCGGGCGCGGGCACCTCGTCCACGTCGTAGGTGGTGCGGAGGCGCTCGCGGAGCGCGCCCTGCACGTCGCTCGCGAAGCTCGAGAGCGCGACCAGCGCGGTGAGCGCGCCGAGGATGGCGATGAGGTGCAAGGCGGCCGCGACCACGACGGACACCGCGAGCGTGAGGTTCGCGTGTGCCCCCAGCGTGAGAGCCGGACCGAGAGGGTTCGCGGGCTCCGCGCGCCCGTCTCGTGGCAAGGGCGCGCTCGGCGTCGGGGCGTTCATCGGCGGCGCTCTCCTAGCGGGGCTCGTTCTTCGTCGTGTCGACGGGGACGTCCTCGCTCGCCTTCGAGACCGCGAACGCAATCTTGGCGACTCCGCTCTGCTTCAAGATGTCGAGCAGATGGATGACGCGGCCGTGCTCGACCTTACGATCCGCGCGGATCACCGCGCGAAGCTCCTTGTCTTTTTCCCGCGCGGCGCGCGCGAGGCCGCCGACGGCGTCGTCGCTCGCCACCTTCTTGGAGTCGACGAACGTCTCGCCGTTGGCGGTGAGCTCGACCGAGAATACGGTCTGGATCTGCTCGCCGGAGGCCGCCTTCGGGAGGTCCATCGGCATCCCCTGAGACACGATGATCTTGGCGGTGACCATGAAGATGATGAGGAGCACCAGCGTGACGTCCACCAGTGGAGTCACGTTGATGCCGGTGATCATCCCGTCGTCGTCGCCGTCGCCTGCGCCGCCCGACATGCTCAGCCCTCGTCGCTGCTCGAGCGCTTGCTGGCCCGCGCGTCGTCGTCGAGTGAGCGACTCGAGCGCTGCCCCTCGGCGGAGGGCGCGTGCTCGTCGGTGCCCACGAGGTAGGACAGCAGCACCCGAGAGAGCGCGTCGGTGTTGGCCAGGATGCCCTTCGCGCGTCGCATGAAGACGTTGTACATGGCGACCGCGGGGATCGCGACCGCGAGGCCGATGGCGGTGGCGACCAGGGCCTCTGCGATCGCGGCCATCACGGCGGTCGGCGCGGTGGTGCTCGCGGCGGCGGCGGCCCCGGTGCCCTGCTTGCCGAGCTGCTCGAAGGCGCGCACCACGCCGATGACCGTGCCGAACAGCCCGATGAAGGGGGCGTTGTTACCGAGCGTGCCGAGGTAGGCGAGCCGCCGCTCGAGCTTGATGCGTTGCAGGGCCGCGGCGCCCTTCATCGCCTCCTCGGCGGCGCGCGCCCCGCGATCCGCCTCCATCAGCCCGGCGACCACCACTGCCGCTTCCGCGCTGGGCGAGGCCTCGAGCTCGCGTCGCGCGCCCTCCAGGTCCCCGGCGCGGAGTCGCTCACGCAGCTGGCTCGCCAGTCGAGCCAGGTCGTCGCGCAGGCTGAAGAAGAACCAGGCTCGCTCCAGCATGACCGCGACCGACAGCACGCTCAGGGCGATGAGCAGCCACATCACCCATGCGGCGCCGAAGTTCGTCATCAGGCTCTCTAGCCACTCGACCAGGTTCATCGCTCGGACCTCTCTTCGGGCGTCGGCCGGCACTCGGGGCCGGTGGGTCGCCCCCCCGAGGGGGGCGACTCAAGGAGGCGATCGCGTAGCACAATTCCTGGCGGAGCGAACCGGAGCCGCCACGCCTCCGCGCCGACTGCGACATTTGCAGCGCGGCTAGAGCTCGTGCGGCATCAAATCGTGTGGCGACCGGAAAAATTGCTGCGGAGAGTAGCCCTCGAGGCAGGAGACTCGCCGCGTGTAGATATCGGAGTAGGTCTCGACTTGGAGCCCGAACATGCTCATCTCCGCGTCCTCCTTGAGGAGCGAGCCCCAGTACGGATGAAACCGCTGGTCGACGTGCTCGGCGAGGGTCGAATACTCCCGCTCATTTTGCCGAAGCGCGGCTCGGACCCGATCCACGGCGCGCTTGGTGCGGGTGGCCTCTGCCTCGATCTCGACGCCGCCGCCCTCGTGGCGAGCGAGCGCCTTGAAGCGCGCCTGATGGAAGCGAAGCTCGTCCTCGATTCGATCTCGCTCCTCCGCGAGCTCCCGCTGTCGTAGGAGCTCGCGGGCGCACGCTTCGTGCGCCGCCACCTCGGCGTCGAGCTCCTGGATGATCATGGCGGTTCGCCACGACGACTCCTTCTTCGAGCGGAGCATGTCGCCGTAGATGTGATCTCCGACGTAGAGCACGCTCGAGCCCGTGATGTCGAGCAGACGTTCGAAGTCGAGGAGGTTGCCGCCCTCGTACACCCGGCCCCGCTCGAGCGGCCCACGCACGTTGCGAAGCACCTCGCCATCGCGCTCCATGAGCGGGCGCCCCTCGTTGAACCAGAGCGGCTTCTGCGCCGAGACGACGACGACGTCGAAGTAGTGCCGCCAGGACGGGTACTCGGGCATGGCCGTCCCGATGAGGTGATTCATCACCGCGTCGGTGTAGGAAAACGGAGAGTTGGTGAGCAGGAAGAGCCGCTTGCCCGCGGAGCGGAACTTGTGGAGCGCCCGGGCCAGCTCGTCGTCGCGGGTGATGAAGCGGGTGAGCTCCTGGGTGACGATCCCGTACACGGTGCCGTCGCGGTGCGCCTCGTCGATCGACTGCCGAATGTCGGTGAACAGCCGATCATAGTCGACGCGCTCGCCGCGTCTCTCCATCGCCTCGATGAAGGCGGCGTAGCTGGTGACCTCACTCAGGGCGAAGAGCGTGTCGATCCAGTGGTACCGCGCCGTGTGCGGGCGGATCTTCCGCCGATGATAGAGCTCGAGGAGCTCCTCGCGCGGCAGGCGCTTCATGCCGTGGTAGCCCTTGTGGACGACCTTGTAGCGGTCCATCTTGAGGATGTGGCCGTGCCGCTTGTCGATGAGGAGGCCGCGGATGGGAAAGCGTGTGTCGGCGGCGAGCCGTTCGAGGTATCGCGGGTAGCCTCGCTTCACCATGTTGCGCGCAGTAAGCTCGATGCTGAGCGTGTCCATCTGCGCCTGGTCGTAGATCGCCAGCGTGTAGTCCATGTCGAAGCCGACCCAGTCGATGCCGGATAGGCGCAGGTTGCGGTTGACGAACACGCGATCGACCCGCTCGATTCCCGGCGAGGCGGCGAAAGCCGTCATCCCGGGGAGCGCCAGGTCGAGCTGTCGGGGGTCACTCGAGCTCTGCGCGCCGGTGCTCATACGACCCGTCGCGGCTCCAGGGTGACGCCGTGCCCTCGGGTGACCCCGCCGAGCGTGATGCGCGGGCCTTCGCGGAGCGGCCCGCCGCGAGTGGGGGCGTCGCGCATGAACAGAGGCGTATCGAGATCGACGAAGGAGAACCCGCCGAGACCGGCCGCCAGACACGCCGAGATGCCCATCGCCAGGGACGTCTCCACCATGCCGCCGATCATGAGACCGAGCCCGTGCGCTCGCGCGGCGGCGATCATGTCGAGCGCCTCGGCGACGCCCGTCTTCATGAGCTTGACGTTGATGACGTCCACCGCGCCGCACGCCGCGAGCCGAGCGACGTCGGCGGCGCTCCGGGCGCTCTCGTCGGCGGCGATGGGCACCCCCGCGCGCTCTCGCACCCGGGCGAGCGCGTCGAGATCCTCCGCGGGCGTCGGCTGCTCGAAGAGCGCGAGTCTCGCGCGGAGCGGGCCGAGCGCGTCGAGCAATCCGAGCGCGTCGTCGGCCGTGAGCGCCGCGTTGGCGTCGAGGAGCAGGCGAGCACCCGGCGCGGCGTCGGCGGCTGCGCGGAGCCGCGCGACGTCGTGGTCGAGGGGGGCGCCGCCGACTTTGACCTTGAGGCTCGAGAAGCCGTCGGCTGCCGCGCGCGCTGCCGCGCGGCGCGCCGCCTCGACGTCGCCGGTCGTGAGTGTGATGTCGGTCTCGAGGCCCTGCTCGGCTCCCCCGAAGAACCGCCAGAGCGAGAGTCCCGACGCCTTGCAGAGGGCGTCGAGGAGCGCCCCCTCGAGCGCGCAGCGGGCGCTCGGCTGATCGGGCATGAGCTCGGCGAGGAGTCGAGCCGCGTGTCGCCATCGCCCGGGATCCTGGCCAAGGAGCGCCGCTCGCGCCCGCGCCACCGACGCGAGCGCTCCGGCCTGCGTCTCACCGCTCACTGCGGGGAACGGCGCGGCCTCTCCGAGGCCGATGGTGCCGTCGGTGAGCTCGACCTCGACCCGCACGTTGGCCGCGACGAGCTGGGCGCCGGTGGCGATTCCGAACGGCTCGACCAGCGCTACGTCGAGCGGCTCGGCGCGCACGTCGAGGACTTCGAGCATGGTGGCGATGAGCGAGATCGTAGCCGGCCCGGCGCGCGTCGTCCAACCGCGCCCCCGAGCCCGGTGCGCCTTCAGCCCAGGCGGTGAGTGAAGCTTGGCAGGCTCGCGAACCTGCGAGTGTGAAAGTGTTCGTCACCGAAGATGGTCGACAGCACGTGCACTCGCTTGAAGAAGAGCCCGACGTCGGCTTCGTCGGTGACCCCGATGCCGCCGTGGAGCTGGATCCCTTGTCGGGTGACGAAGGCGCCGCCCGTCCAGAGCTGAAGCTTCGCGGCGCTGATGGCGCGCTTCCGCTCCTCGTCGTTCGGAGCGTCCGCCTTGATCATGCTCATCAGCGCGGTCCCCTTGGAGAGCTCGGTCTCCACGAACATGTCCACGCAGCGGTGCTGCAGCGCTTGGAAGGTGCCGATGGCCACGCCAAACTGCTTCCTCGAGGTCAGGTAGTCGCGCGTCATCGCGAGCACGCTCTGCATGCAGCCGGAGCCTTCGGCGCACGCCGCCGCTGCGCCGAAATCGACCGCTCGCTCGAGCGCGGCCGCGCCGTCACCTTCCTCACCGAGGAGCCGCTCGGCCGGGAGCTCGGCGTCTTCGAAGTCGATGAGCGCGCCCTTGTGGCCGTCCATGTGCTCGACCTTTCGCACCCGCACGCCTCGGGTAGAAGGGTCGACCACGAAGAGCGAGATACCCGGCCGCTCGCGCTCGCCGCCCGCGGTGCGTGCGCTCACCACGAGATGGTTCGCCGCGTGGCCATTTAGTACGAAGCGCTTCTGCCCGCGGAGCAGGTAGCTTGCGCCGCGGCGGGTCGCCGTGGTCGCGACCTCGAGCGGGTCATGCCTGCCTTGGCGCTCGGCATAGGCGAGCGCGAGACTCGCGTCGCCCGAAACCGCCGGTGCGAGGAACTGCTCGCGCTGCGCGCTGGTGCCCGCCGCGACGAGCGCCGTGCCGGCTGCGACCAGCGGGATGTACGGCTCGGGGACCAGCGTGGTGCCGAACTGCTCGAGCACCAGACCAGCCTCCTGGAAGCTCATTGCGGCTCCGCCGGCGTCCTCGGGGAACATCACCCCGAGCCAGCCGAGCTCACCCATCCGCTTCCACACCGCCTGGTCCCACCCGAGGGCGCTCTCGCGGAGCTTGCGGAAGCGTTCGACGGGAGACTCCTTCTTCACGAAGGTCTGTACCGTCTCGAGGAGTAGCTTCTGATCGTCGGAGAGCTCGAAATCCATCGGTCGTGTCCTGTTCACGCTAGAGCGAGTCCGCGTCGCGCGGCTCGGCGGGCCTACGAGGGGGACGCGTGCGCGTCACCCCGGTAGGCCGAGGATGTACTTGGCGATGACGTTGCGCTGGATCTCGTTCGACCCGGCGTAAATGGAGGCCGCGCGCAGGTAGTTGAAGGTGGAGGCGACCGACTCCTCACGCGCAGGGATCACGCCCGGCTCGTTGAACCACGAGAGCGAGTCGAGCCCCATCACCTCCATGGCGAGATCGAAGCACTCCTGTTGGATCTCGGTCCCGCGCAGCTTGAGGATGCTCGACTCCGGGCCGGGGGCGTGGCCGAGCTGTGCTCCGGCGAGCGCGCGGTAGTTGGCCATCCGGAGCGCCTCGAGCTTCAGCTCGAGGCGGGCGATCTTCTGGCGGAAGCCGTCGTCTTCGATGAGCGGCTTGCCGCCCGCGAGCGTCTCGGCGGCGATCCGCTTGATGCGCAGGAGGGTCCGCCCGGAGATGCCGACCCCGGCGACCAGCGTCCGCTCGTGGCCGAGCAGCGCCTTCGCGTACGTCCAGCCCAGGTCGCGCTCGCCCACCAGGTTCTTCTTGGGGACCCGTACGTCCTCGAACCAGGTCTCGCAGAACGCGAGCGTGTTGCCGGTGGTGAGGAAGGGCTTCACGGTGATCCCCGGGGTCTTCATGTCACAGAGGATGAAGCTGATGCCGGCTTGCTTCTTCACGTCCGGGTTGGTCCGCGCGAGGACGAAGATCCAGTCGGCGTACTGGGCGTAGGTCGTCCACGTCTTCTGCCCGTTCAGCACGAACGAGTCGCCATCGTCGTCCGCGCGGAGCTGGAGCGACGCCAGATCGCTCCCTGCGTTGGGCTCCGAGTAGCCCTGGCACCACACCTCGTCTCCGCTCAGGATCTTGGGGAGGTATCGGGCCTTCTGCTCGTCGCTGCCGAACTGCATGATGAGCGGTCCGACCATGGCGAGGCCGAAGGGCGAGAGCTGGGGCGTGCCGGAGAGCTCGAGCTCCTCGGCGAAGATGAAGCGTCGCGTCGCGTCCCAGCCCGGGCCGCCGTGCTCCTTCGGCCAGTGCGGCGCGATCCAGCCTTTTCGAGCCAAGATCCGGTGCCAGGTCATGGTCTCGTGCTGGTCGAAGGCGGCGTCGTCGTCCGCCTTGCGACGGAGCTCGGGCGGTAGGGCCGAGGCAATCCACGCGCGGACCTCCTCGCGGAAGGCGATCTGCTCGGGGGTGAAGGACATGTCCATGGGGGGCTCCGGAGCGGTCGAGGTCCGCGACGGGCGGACGCGCGGGATGCTATCATAGCCGCGCCGTCTCGACGCGCGGCGCGTCGTGCGCTAGAGCCCGGCCCCCATGGGGTTTTCCTGCGGCATCGTCGGGCTGCCGAACGTCGGCAAGAGCACGCTCTTCAATGCGCTCTCGAGCGCGGGGGCCGAAGCGCAAAATTTCCCATTTTGCACCATCGAGCCAAACGTTGGCGTCGTGCCCGTGCCGGACGAGCGGCTCGAGGCCCTCGCGCGGCTCTTCGAGCCGAAGAGCAAGGTGCTCACCTCGATTCGCTTCGTGGACATCGCGGGGCTCGTGCGCGGCGCGTCGAAGGGAGAGGGGCTCGGCAACCAGTTTCTCTCGCACATCCGCGAGGTGGATGCGGTCGCGCACGTGGTGCGCTGCTTCGACGACCCAAACGTGACGCACGTGGAGGGGCGCGTCGATCCGGTCGCCGATGTGGCCACCATCGACACCGAGCTCTGCCTCCGCGATCTCGACACCGTGAGCAAGCGGCTCGATCGCGCGAGGAAGCAGAGCAAGAGCGGCGATCCGATCGAGCTTGCTGCCGCCGAGCTCTGCGAGCGCCTCGCGGCGCACCTCGACGCGGGGCGCCCCGCGCGCGCGTTCGCGGTCGAGGGCGACAAGGAGCGAGCGATCTTTCGCGAGCTGTGGCTGCTCACCGCCAAGCCGACGTTCTACGTCGCCAACGTCGACGAGGGCTCGCTCGCGCGCCTCGACGACAACCCACACTTCGCGCGACTCCGCGCGCATGCGGCGGCCGAGGGGGCGGAGGTCGTCCCCATCTGCGCCGCGCTCGAGGCCCAGATCGCCGAGCTCGACCCGGCCGACCGTCCCGAGTTCCTCGAGAGCGCCGGGCTCACCGAGCCCGGGCTCCACCAGGTGATCCGCACCGGCTACGAACTGCTCGGGCTCATCACCTTCCTCACCGCGGGCAAGGATGAGTGCCGCGCGTGGACCGCGCGCAAGGGAGCCACCGCTCCCGAGGCTGCGGGCGTCATCCACACCGACTTCGAGCGCGGCTTCATCAAGGCCGAGGTCATCTGGTGGGAGGACCTCGTGAGCCTCGGCAGCGAAGCCAAGTGTCGCGAGGCCGGCAAGCTAGCGATCGAGGGGAAGGACTACGTCGTTCGGGACGGAGACGTGATGCACTTCCGGTTCAACGTGTGAGCTCATCCAGTCGCGGAACGTCTCGACCGGGACGGGGCCGCCGAAGTACCCCGCGAAGCGGGCGGCCCAGACGCCGATGAGGAGCGCCGTCCCGGCGAGGGCCCAGACGCCGATGAGGCGGTCGAGCGCGCGCCCGAGCCGCGACTGCGGGCGCGGCCCTGCGCCCCGCACGAACGCGAGCAAGCCTCGCGCAGCGACGACGCCGAAGAACGGCGTGATCACGAACACCAGCGGGTGCAGCCTGAGCGCATCGAGCGGGTGCCCGTGGAGCGCAGCCACCGTCGCCCGCGTGAGGCCACACCCCGGGCACGGCACGCCGAAGGTGGCGGCGGCCGGGCAAATCGGGAGATCGGTGAACGCGATCGCGAGCAACACGACGCCGAGGAGCGCGACCATCGCTACTCGCCGCGCCCGCTCGCGCGGCGGCAGCACGTACGCGGGGTGAGGCTGCTCGAGAAACGACACGGCTCCGCGACGCTAGCACGCGCGCCCGAACGGGCCCGCACGGCCGGGCCTCGAGGGAGCCTGGGGGTCGTGGCGGCGCGAAGCCGCGGGGAACGAACCGCGCGGCCTCGCGCCGCTACGACAAAAATGAACGCGGAGGCGCTCGCCTGCGGCGCGAGGCCTCCGCGCTCGGTCCGAGCGGATTCGCTCAGGCCCCGGGCGGCCTGCCGCCGCTCGCCGCGGCCCAGACCTCGTTGAGGTCGTTCGGCAAGAACCACAACCCGAGGAACAAGTAGAGGATGGGGTGTCCGACCGTCGCGTTCGGGACGCCCGCCATTTGCTTCGCTTCCAGCACCTTCGCCGGGATCCCCCACAGGGTGATGAGGTTCCAGATGGGGATGAAGAGGGCGATGATCGGGATGTCGTCCTTCTGGCGGAACGCCTTCAGCTCGCTGATCATCCCGATCAACTGGATGATCGCGTAGATGAAGCAGACGTAGCTGATGAGGAACGTCACGATGGGGTTTCGGGTGGTTCCGATCGGCCCGTGAGCGCCGCCGCCGCCGGGGAACCCCATGGGGGCCCCGCCCGCGGGGACCATCGCGCCGGGCGGCGCTCCGAACTGACCGCCGCCGGGGGGCGGGCCGAAGCCGCCGGGCGCGGGGCCGCCGGGGGGCGGGCCGAAGCCGCCGGGAGCGGGTCCGCCGGGGGGCGGGCCGAAGCCGCCGGGCGCGGGGCCGCCGGGGGGCGGGCCGAAGCCGCCGGGCGCGGGGCCACCGGGGGGCGGGCCGAAGCCGCCGGGAGCGGGTCCGCCGGGGGGCGGACCGAAGCCGCCGGGCGCGGGTCCGCCGGGAGGCGGGCCGAAGCCGCCGGGAGCGGGACCGCCGGGGGGCGGGCCGAAGCCGCCCGGAGCGGGACCGCCGGGGGGCGGGCCGAAGCCGCCCGGAGCGGGACCGTCGGGGGGCGGGCCGTAATCACCCGCGCCGGCCACGGGACCAGGGCCGCCCGGGGGCGGGCCTGCGGGAGGTGCGCCGAAGCCGCCGGGGGGCGGCGCGGGCGGAGCTGCGCCGAACGGCGCGCCCGCCATTCCCGCGACGCCCGCCATGGCAGCGCCTGGCTCCGCCACCATCGTGCCACCGAGCGGGTTCACGTCAGCGGGGGGCGCGGGCATCGCCGGCGCGGGAGGAGCGAAGCCGCCGGGAGCCGGCGGTGCGCCCGGGGGCGGACCCGCGGGGGGAGCGCCTGGCGGCGGCGCGTAGCCACCGGCGGAGGGCGGCGCCACTCCAAGCATCGTCCCCTTGAGCGCCGGCTTCGGCGCGGCGGGCTTGTCTTCGGGTCGTGGAGCCGCCGGCGGGGCGTTCATCATGAGCATGGTGCCCTTGAACTTGGGAGCCGCCGCGCCCTTCAGATTGAAGCCACACTTCGAGCAGGTCGTTGAAGTATCCGGATTCTGCGTCCCACAGTTCGGGCAAAACACGCGTCACCTCCCGTCCCGCCAGAACCGTGGCGAGGGGCGCCAGCCTACACGCCTCCGCTCCCAATTCTCAAGAGCATCCGTGCGCGGGGGCTGCTGCCGGCGCCTGCGTAGCGCGCCACGGCGCGTCCGGGAGGCGTGGCCGGGCGACGCGCCGCGCTCGCACGAGGTGAGCCGCCGGAGTGCGCTATTGACACGGCCGATTGCACCTCACTACGGTGCGCACGCCCGGCAGCCCGGGCCAGCCATGGCGGTCCGAGCTCCGGCGCCCAGCGGGGCCTCGCAGACCGGGCGCGCCGATCAGTAAACCACGGAAGATTCATGGCATTCGCCCTCAGCGAGGAGCGTGAGCGGGAGCTCCAGGAGATCCTCTCACGGTATCCGAACAAGATGGCCGCGTGCATCCCGGTCCTGCATCTCTGCCAGGAAGCGCACGACAACTGGATCGACGATGAGGTCATCGCGTTCGTCGCCGAGCGGCTCGAGCTCGGGACGGCGCACGTGAAGGGGGTCGTCACCTTCTACACGCTGTTCAACGAGGAGCGGCCGGGGAAGCACCAGGTCTGGGTGTGCCACTCCCTCTCGTGTGCGCTGCGCGGAGGCGAGGAGCTCCTGCACCACTGCGAGAAGAAGCTCGGCGTCGATGCCGGCGGGACGACCAAGGACGGTCGAGTGACCCTGCGGACGGCCGAGTGCCTCGCCTCGTGCGGCACCGCGCCCATGATGCAGGTCGACAAGGCCTACCACGAGAACCTCACGGTAGAGGAGGTCGACCGCATCCTCGATCGCCTCCTCTACGAGGGTTGAGCCCGAGGCCTCCGATGCTCAAGCGTACTGAATATCTCAGCAAGAATTACGGCGTGCCCGAGAGCTGGGCGCTCGCGCTCTACGAGCGAGAGGGCGGTTACGGCTCGGCGCGCAAGGCGCTCGGCATGACCCGCGACGCGGTCGTGGAGGAGGCGAAGAAGGCGCATATCCGCGGGCGAGGCGGCGCGGGCTTCGATGCGGGCACCAAGTGGAGCTTCATGCCCAAGGAGGTGAAGCGGCCGCACTACCTGGTCGTGAACGGCGACGAGGGCGAGCCCGGCACTTTCAAGGACCGCACCATCATGGAGCGCAACCCGCACGCGCTCATCGAGGGCTGCATCATCGGTTGCTATGCGATCGGCGCCCACGCCGCGTACATCTACGTGAGAGATGAGCTGCACCTCTCGAAAGAGCGGCTCTGGGGGGCCATCGCGGAGGCCAAGGCGAAGGGCTACCTGGGCAAGACACCCTTCGGCAAGCCGTACGAGGTCGAGGTCTACGTCCACACCGGCGCGGGCGCCTACATCTGCGGAGAGGAGACGGGGCTGCTCGAGTCGCTCGAGGGCAAGCGCGGCGAGCCCCGCATCAAGCCGCCCTTCCCCGCGCAGCACGGCGCGTTCGGGATGCCGACGACGGTCAACAACATCGAGACCATCGCCATCATGCCCACCGTCTTCAGGGTCGGCGGGGACGCCTTCAGCCAGCTCTCGGCGCTCCACTCGTTCAACGACGGCGGCGCGCGCCTCTTCGGCGTGAGCGGGCACGTCAAGAACCCCGGCGTCTACGAGTGTGCCGTCGGGCTCACCCTGCGCGAGCTCATCTATGAACTCGGGGGCGGGGTCCTCGGTGATCGCGAGATCCTCGGGGTGATCCCGGGGGGCTCCTCCTGCCCCATCCATCTGCCGGACGAGCTCGTCGACGTTCCGGGCGACGAGCGCTTCGCACCGTACAACGGCAAGAGCATCCTCGACCTGCCGATGGGGGTCGACACCTTCCGCTCGGCCGGCAGCATGCTCGGCACCTGCTGCGCCATCGTGCTGTCGGACGCCGCCGACCCGGTGCTCGCCCTGAACAACGTGATGCGCTTCTACGAACACGAGACGTGCGGGCAGTGCACGCCGTGCCGCGAGGGCTGCGGCTGGATCGATCGCATCCTCGACAAGATCGTCGCCGGGGAGGGCAGTATCCGTGAGCTCGATCTCATCCATGAGGTCGCCTCCAACATCACCGGCAACACCATCTGCGCGTTCGGCGACGGCGCCGCGCAGCCCGCGATGGCGTTCATCCGGCGCTATCGCAAGCACTTCGAGGACTACATCCTGAACGGTGGGGCCAATCAGACCCGCACCCTGGTCGTGTCATGAGCACCGGCAGCATCTTCTTCGCAGTGTGCAGCATCGCGGCGCTGGTCGGCGCGATCGTGACGGTGCGCGCTCGCAACCCGATCCGCGGCGCGGTCGGGCTGCTCGCGACCATCCTCGCCATCGCCGGGCTGTTCCTGAAGCTGGACGCGCAGTTTCTCGCGGCGATTCAGATCATCGTCTACGCCGGCGCGGTGGTGGTGCTGTTCGTGTTCGTGATCATGCTCCTCGGCCCCGACGCCGAGCGGCCCGGCCCGGGCAAGGCTCGAGCGGCGCGCTGGTTCGGCGCGGGTCTGACCGCCGTGCTGGCGGGCGTGGCCGTCCCGCTCGTCGGTCGCGCGTCGGCCACACCGGTGCCGTTCCAGCCGGCGCGAATCGAGCACGGCTCCGTAGAGGCCGTCGGTCACCTCATCTTCACGACCGGCCTCGTGCCGTTCGAGCTCGCGACGGCGCTCCTCGTGGTCGCGGTGGTCGGCGCGGTGGCGGTCGCGCGCGCGCGCCACGCAGAGCGGGCGGGCAAGCCCGCGGTCACCCACGCGACCCGCCGCTTGTTTCACGGCCCGCTTCACCCGCGTGATGCGGAGCGCCCGCTTCCCAAGGAGGGGTCGCGATGAACCTTCTCGGCCAGGTCGTCGAGCACTACGTGCTGCTCGCGAGCGCGCTCTTCGTCATCGGTGTCATCGGGTTTCTGGCGCGACGAAACATCATAGTTCAGCTCATGAGCGTCGAGCTCATGCTGAACTCGGTGAACCTCTTGATGGTCGCGTATAACCGCGTCCACGGCGCGGACATGAACGGCCAAATGTTCGCTTTCTTCATCATCGCAGTGGCCGCGGCCGAAGCAGCCGTCGGGCTCGCGATCGTCCTCTCCTTCTACCGGCTGCGCTCCTCGGTCAACAGTGACGAGGCGGACTCGCTGCGGCACTAGGCACCCCCGTGATGCACACGCTAGAGGCACTCTTCCCGGCCAACAACTTCACCCTGCTCGCGGCGATCTTGCTCCTGCCGCTGCTCGGGGCGCTGGTGAACGGCATCTTCGGCAAGCGGCTCGGTAAGGAGGGCGTGACGCTCATGGCCCTCGTGGCCGTTGGCGCGTCCTTCGTGCTGGCCGTCCTGTCGTTCGTGATGCTCTCGGCGGCTCAGCACGGTGAGCACGCCGCGCGCTTCACCTGGTTCGGTTGGCGCTGGATGACGCTGTCCGCCACGGCGGTCTCCGGAGCACCGACCGCCGGCGAGATGCCGCTGCCCATCGACCTCTCCTTCTCGATCGACGCGCTCAGCGGGACGATGGCGCTCGTCATCACCGGGGTCGGTTTCCTCATCCACCTGTACTCGACCAAGTACATGGCGGACGACCCCTCCTATTACCGCTTCTTCGCCTACCTGAACCTCTTCATCTTCTCGATGCTGGTCCTCATCCTCGGGGACAGTCTCCCGGTGCTGTTCGTTGGCTGGGAGGGCGTCGGGCTCTGCAGTTACCTGCTCATCGGGTTCTGGTTCGAGGGCGACAAGAACGCGGCGGCCGGCAAGAAGGCGTTCATCGCCAACCGCATCGGTGACTTCGGGCTCCTGGTCGCGATGGGGCTGCTCGTCTATTACGTCGGGAAACTCGACTGGGCCGGCATCGAGGCGGGGCGCATGAACCTCCTCAGCCAGCCGCAGCAGATTTGGCCGCTCGGCGGACACGTGCCGCTCACCGGCCTCATGCCGGACAGCTGGGCGGCGGCCATCAACCGCCCGCACTACGTCTCACGCGCCACCCTGGTAGCGCTCGCGCTCTTCCTCGGGTGCGCCGGTAAGAGCGCGCAGATCCCGCTGTACGTCTGGCTCCCCGACGCCATGGCGGGGCCGACCCCGGTGAGCGCCCTGATCCACGCGGCTACCATGGTGACCGCCGGCGTCTACCTCGTGTGTCGTATGTCCGCCGTGTTCGTGCTGAGCCCCGGCGCCATGTTCGTGGTGGCGCTGATCGGCGGGCTCACGGCGGTGTTCGCCGCCACCATCGCGCTGGTCCAAAACGACATCAAGAAGGTGCTCGCGTACTCCACCGTGAGCCAGCTCGGGTACATGTTCCTCGGGGTTGGCGTCGGGGCGTTCACCGCGGGGTTCTTCCATGTCCTCACCCATGCCTTCTTCAAGGCGTGCCTCTTCCTCGGCGCGGGCTCGATCATCCACGCCATGCACGCGCGTATCCACGACTCGGACGCGTCGCAGGACATGCGCAACATGGGCGGGCTCAAGCGGTACATGCCGTCCACCTTCTGGACGTTCGTGTTCGCCTGGGCCGCCATCGTCGGCTTTCCGCTCACCGCGGGCTTCTTCTCGAAGGACGAGATCCTGCTGAAGGCGTACTCGTCGGCGATCGCCTCTCCCGTCGCTGGCGGCCAGATCGGCGCCATGCCGGTGTTCGAGTGGCCCAAGTGGGGCCCCTCGGTCCTCTACGGGCTCGGGGCGTTCGGCGCCGTGCTGACGGCTTTTTACATGACCCGCCTGGTCATCGGCATCTTCTTCGGCGACTTCAAGGGGTGGAAGATCGTCAAGAAGTGGAAGCCTGCCAGCGCGCACGGCCACGACGCGCACGAGGCGCACGCCCCCGGCGAGCCGCTCGACGGGCCGGCGCCCCACGAGTCGCCGTGGCAGATGACCGCTCCGCTCTGGATTCTCGGGGTCCTCTCGCTCTTCGCGGGGTTGCTGAACGCGCCGCTCTTCAAGCTCGAGAGCCTCGAGCACTGGCTCGAGCCGGTGTTCGAGCACGCCTCCGCGTCGGTCACGGCGGTCACCGACGCCGGCAAGGTCATGTATCCCTTGCTCGGGGTGGCGGTGGTGCTCTTCGCGGTCGGGTCGGGCGTCGCTTACTGGATGTACATGATGCAGAAGGGCGAGCCGGCGCGTCGCCTCGCCGAGGCGTGGCCCAGGCTCTACCGGCTCGTCTCGGACAAGTGGCGGATCGATGAGCTCTACGACGAGACGATCCTCGGCGCGGTAGACTCCCTCGCCGAGTTCTTCGTGTGGGCGGACAAGTGGCTCGTCGATGGCGTGCTGGCTCGGCTGAGCGCGTTCGTCGTATCGGTCTCGGGCACCGTCCTTCGCCATCTGCAGACCGGCCGCACCCAGGCCTACGCCGCGGTGATGGTCGTCGGAGTAGGCGGGCTCGGCTGGTTCTTCGTCACGCCGCACGCGGCCGCGTCGGTCCACGGCGACGATCTCGCCGGGACGTACACCGTGACCGCGGAGCCCGGCTTCGGCTACGGATACCGCTGGGACGCGGACGGCGACGGGAAGTGGGACACCGAGGGGTTCGACGCCAAGGACGTGATCGAGCTCACCGTCGAGGCGGGGAAGACGCTCCCCGTGAAGCTCCAGGTCAAGAATGCGTTTGGTCGCATCGGTGAGCGCGTCTACCCGGTCCATCACCCGAAGCCCGATCGCTCGGCGCCTGGGATGACGACCATCGAGTTGCAGCAGGGCGCGGACGGCAGACCCGTCGGTGTCCCGCAAGGAGCGCCGGGGCAGCCCGCGAACACGGCGGCACCGGAACAACTGCAGCAACTGCTTCGCCAGCTCGGTCAGCAAGGACAGGGGGCAGCAAAGTGAGCCCGCTCGGAAAGCTCATCTTCGAACTCTGGCCCACCGTCGCGGCCTTCGTGGTCGGCGCGGCGATGCCGCGCCGCCAGGGTTGGCCAGAGCGCGTCGCGCTCGGGATCATCGGCGCGCTCGCGGTCACGCTCGTCACCGGGCTCTGGCCTGGCGCCGAGAGCGCTGCCGCCGAGCCCCGCGAGTGGCCGCACCTCTTGAACGTCATCGTGTTCTTGCCGTTCGCTGGCGCGGTCGCGATCCTGTTCCTCCCGCGTCAAGCCCCGAACCTGCTTCGGCGGTTCACGATGGCGGTGCTGCTCATCGATCTCTTGGTGTCGCTCTGGCTCTTGTCGGTGCCGATGTCGAACGGGTGGCACTTCCAGTACATCCACGAGTGGATCCCGAGTTTTGGCATTCGCTATCACGTCGCGGTCGACGGCCTCAGCATGTGGCTGATCTTGCTCACCACGCTGACCACCCCGATCGCCGCCTACGTCGCCTTCGGCTCCATTCGACGCAGCACCAAGGACCTCGCGTTTTCCATGCTGCTCCTGCACGGCGCAATGCTCGGCGCGTTCGTGTCGATGGATCTGTTCCTCTTCTACGTGTTCTGGGAGCTGATGCTGGTGCCCATGATGCTGATGATCGGCGTCTGGGGCAGCGACGAGAAGGTGAAGGCAGCCTACAAGTTCTTCATCTACACGATGGCGGGCAGCGTCCTCATGCTGGTGGCCATCCTGTACTTGGTGCTCCAGCACCAGAAGCTCGCCGGCTACGTGACCTTCGATTATCTCGCGCTCCGTCGCGTGATGCTGCCGCACGGCGCGGCGATCCTGTGTTTTGCCGCGTTCACGCTGTCCTTCTTCATCAAAGTGCCGATGTTCCCGCTCCACACGTGGCTGCCGGACGCGCACGTGCAGGCGCCCACCGGCGGCTCGATCATCCTGGCCGCGGTGCTCTTGAAGCTCGGCGCGTACGGGTACATGCGGTTCTGTATGGGGCTCTTCCCCGGGGTCGCGTGGTGGGCGGGAGCGAACCTCGCCGGGCTCGCGGTCGGGGGCGGAATCCTCTACGCCGCGCTCGTCTCCTGGAAGCAAGACAACATCAAACGGCTGATCGCGTATTCGTCGGTCGCGCACCTCGGCTTCGTCATGCTCGGGCTCTTCGCGGCGACTCGGGGCGGGGTCGAGGGCGCCATCTTGCAGATGGTGAACCACGGGATCTCGACCGGTGCGCTCTTCCTGCTCATTGGCGTCATCTACGATCGACGCCACACGCGCGACGTCCGCGAGTTCGGCGGGCTGGCGAAGGTGATGCCCGTCTACGCGACGATCTTCGTCATCGTGACGATGGCGAGCATCGGCCTACCCGGCACCAACGGCTTCATCGGCGAGTTCATGATCATCACCGGGACGTTCGTCTCGGGTTCGCTGGGCCGGATGGGGCTGGTGCAGGGCGTGCTCGCCGCGGTGGGAGTCATCCTCGCGGCCGTCTACATGCTCACCATGGTGCAGCGGATGTTCTTCGGGCCGCTCGCCAACCCGAAGAACAAGGTGCTCTCGGATCTCAACGTGCGCGAGACGGTCGCGCTCGCGCCGCTGGTCGCGCTCATCTTCCTCATCGGGTTCTTCCCGTCGCTCTTTACCGACCGCATGAACCCGAGCGTCGACGCGCTGCTCGACCGTTACCGCGAGGGGCGCATGATGTACCTCGACATGGGTGACGCGAAGGAGGCGCGCCTCGCGCCGCGGCGCGGCGGCCCGCTCGAGCGGGGCTATCCGAAGTCTCCGGAGGAGCGAGCCCAGGCAGGCGCTGACGCGCCGCCCGAAGCTCCGAGCCCCGCCGCCGTGGAGGGCCAGGCAGAATGAGCTGGGTGTTCGGTCTGTCACCGTTCTTGATCGTCGGGCTCGGCGCGCTGCTGCTGATGCTCGCCGAGGCGTTCGGACGCCCGGTCGCCCGGGAGGGCGAGCCGATCGATCCGACCGACGCCGGCTCGGGTCGCGCCGCCGAGCTCGCGCTCGGCAGCGCGGTGGTGCTCTTCGCGGGTGCGGTCCTGAGTATCGGGGTGTGGCTGTACGGCCCGGAGCGGCTCGAGGGGCTCGAGTTCGTCGCCCCGTATCTCCTCGTCGACCGCTTCAGCATGTTCTTCTGCTTCGTGCTTTGTCTGGGCGGCGCGCTGTCCGCGCTGCTCGCGGGCGGCTATCTGCCCGAGTACCGCATCGATCGGAGCGAGTTCTTCCCGCTCACCGTGCTCTCGACGCTCGGCGCCATGGCGCTCGCCTCCGCGGGCGACCTGCTCAGCCTGTTTCTCGGACTCGAGACCATGTCGCTCGGCGTCTACTGCATGGTCGGCCTGCGCCGGGGCAGCGCACGGGCCATCGAGGCTGCGGTGAAGTACTTCCTGCTCGGTAGCTTCGCCGCGGCGCTCACCCTGTTCGGGTCGGCCCTGCTCTATGGGGCGACCGGGCACACCGATCTCGCGGGGATCGGCCGGGCGATGGCCGGGGTCGGCACCGCGGCGAGCACGGTGAGCGCCCCGATGATCCTCATCGCGCTGGTCCTGATGCTGGCGGGCATTGGCTTCAAGGTGAGCGCAGTGCCTTTCCACATGTGGACGCCCGACGCCTACGAAGGCGCGCCGACTCCCACCACGACGTACATGGCGGTAGCGGTCAAGAGCGCCGCGTTCGGTGCGCTGTTGCACGTGCTCCTGCTGGCCTTCGGGGATCCGCGGCTGAAGAGCTGGGGGAGCGGATGGCCGCCGGCCGTGGCCACCTTGGCCATCCTCACCATGACGGTCGCGAACCTCATCGCGGTCCGGCAGGAGTCGGTCAAGCGCATGCTGGCGTATTCGTCGGTCGCGCACGCCGGCTACATGCTGGTCGGGGTGACGGCGACCATGGCGAGCCCGGAGGCGCAGAGCGCGGTCCTCTTCTACCTGCTCACCTATACGGTCTCCACGGTGGGCGCGTTCGGGACGCTCATCCTCTGCGGCCGTCGCGGGGCGGAGTCGGTGAGCTACGACGACCTGAAGGGCATCGGCCGGCGTCACCCTGCGGCCGCGCTCGCGTTCACGCTGTTCCTTCTGTCGCTCGCCGGAGTCCCGCCGACGGCCGGGTTCTTCGGCAAGTTCTATATCTTCCGAGCGGCCATCGACGCAGATTTCACCTTGCTCGTAGTCATCGCCGTCATCAACAGCTTCGTGGCGGCCTTCTATTACCTGAAGGTGTTGGTCGTCATGTACTTCAGCGAGCCGGAACCGGGAGCGCCGCTCGCGGTCCCCATGAAGAGCGGCTACGTGGCGGCCGCGCTCTTGATCTCCGCGATACTGGTGATCGTGCTCGGCGTGATCCCCGGGGACTCGCTCGACCTGGTGGTGGCCGCGGTCGTTCGCGGTTGACGAGCGGCGAGCGCGCCGGAGTGAGGCGCTCCGAGGGGGGAGGCGAAAGCGTTGGACCGAGGAGCGCGCCGCTAGGATAATGCGAGCGTAGTGGACTCCGCTCCCGAGCCAGCTCCGAGGTCGAGCGTCGCGGCGGAGCCCGAGCCGCTCGACGCGCGCTGGGGTCGCTGGGCGCTCGCTATCGTGGTGGTCGGCGTGCTCGCGGTCTACGCGCGGTCGCTCGGTGCGCCGTTCGTATGGGACGATCGGCACCTCATCCTCGAGGGCTCGCCGGTCACCGAGGGGAGGCCGCTCCTCTCGTGCTTCACCGAGCCGTTCTGGACGAACGCCGCCTCGGAGAGTGTTCGCGCCTATTTTCGCCCGCTCACGACGCTCTCGTTCGTGCTCGACTACCGGCTCCACGCGACGAACGCGGCCGGGTACCACCTCACCAACGTCATCTTCCACGTACTCAACGCGGCGCTCCTCTTCGCGCTCCTTCGCAAGTGGACCGCGGGTACGCTGGCGGCGGCGCTCCTGGCGCTCGGCTGGGCGCTTCATCCTCGGCTCACGGAGGCGGCCGGTTGGATCTCCGGGCGCACCGACGTGCTCGCTACGTCCTTCGTGCTCCTCGCGCTCTTGGTGTTTCGGCCGCGGAGTCTCGCGCGGTGCAGCGTAGCGGCCGCGCTCCTCTTCCTCGGCTTGCTGGCGAAGGAGGTCGCGCTGGCCGGGATGATCGCGGTCCTGGTGTGGGAGCTCGGCAGCGAAGACGGACGCCTCCGCCCGAGCCGCGCAGCGCTCGGGCATCAGAGCCCGGTGCTGGTCGGCCTGGTGGCCTACGTTGCGCTCCGATTCTACGCGATGCGGGGCGCCTCGGCCGTGTCGGCGCCGCTCTCGCTTCGGGAGCGCGCGCTCGCTATCCTCGAGGCGTTTGGGCGAAGCGCCTGGGATCTCGCGCTGCCGTGGCCGCCGCGGCTCCAGCAAGGGCTCCTCGGAGCTCCGGACCAGCGCTTCGTCACGCTCGGAGCGCTGGCGCTACTCGCCCTGCTCGCTGGCGCGCTCGTGGCTCACCGGCGGGGCGGCGCGGTCGCTGGCGAGCGGCGCCTCCTCACGCGAGTCTCCGGTGTCGCGGGGCTCACTGGCATCATCCTCGTCGCGCACGTCATCCCCATTTCGGTCAATATCGTCGCCGCGGATCGGTTTCTCTACCTGCCGCTCGCGGCGCTCACCCTGATGATCGCGCCGGCAGTCGAGCGCGCAGCTCGGCGCCGCGCCGGGCCGACGCTCCTCGCGGGCGCCGTGGTCGTCGTCGCGCTCGGCGCCGGGACGGCCGAGCGGCTGAACGACTGGTCGAGCGAGCTGCGGCTCTGGGGCAAGGCGTACCGCGCGACGCCCAAGAGCAACGGCCTACCGGCGAACGAGCTCGGGAACCTCTATTTTCGTGCGGGCCTCTACCCGCAGGCGCTCGCCAGCTACCAGAGCGCCGCTCGGCGGGCGAACGGTCGGTCGACCATCTTCCTCAGCAACGCCGCGCGCGCGCTGGCGCAGCTCGGACGCTACGAAGCAGCGCTGCCCGTGTTGCGGAAGCTCTGCGAAGAAGACCGGAGCTCGGCCTGGGACTGCGTCGGCGCCGCGCAGCTCTCGCTCAATGCGCTCGACCTCGACGCCGCAGGCGAGCTCCTCGCTGAGGCGGAGCGTCGAAGGCCCGGGCTCGCGGCTGCCGCCGAGCTCGGGCAGCTCCTCGAGCGCGTCCGCCGGTTCGCGCGCTCTCCCGAGCTCAGGGCGTCCGACCCCGCCGTGCGGGCCCTCGCCCGTTTCCGACTGGCAGAGCTCGCGGGCCGCCGGCTCGACGCGCTGGCGCTCGCCGAGTCGCTCCTCGCTCGCGCCGAGCTGCCGGCTGAGGAGCGCGCCGCGCTCCTCGAGTATTTCGTCCGCTGGGCGCCGCCCGAGGAGCTCGAACCCGCGCTCGGGCGCTTCGCGAAGTACGGGCCGCTCGACGCACCGCTCCGCGAGGCGGCCCAGCTTCGCGCCGCGGAGGGCCGCGCCCTGCTCGAGGCGTGGCCGGGCCTCGGCGTCGGTGAGTGACGCGCGCCGCGCCGCCGGCCGCGCCGCCCCGACCTCCCACCTGCCTTCGCGGCCCGCTCGGGTCAGCGCCCGACCAGGAACGCCACTGGTTGCTTGCCCCCGCCGATGACGAACGGATCGTATTCGAGGCGGAGCGCGGTGTCCGACGCGGGCACCTCGAAGGTGACGTAGCCCTTCACGCGGTCGCCCTTCGACAGCCGGCTCGCGCGGAGCTCGGGCTTGCAGCCGTCGAAGGTGGCCGAGTGTCCTTGCCCCTCGCGGTCGATGATTCGGGCGAAGAACGGGCTCGTGCGGACCTCGCGTTCGGTGGTCGCCTCGATGGAGAGCTCGACGCCGAGCCAGCGGTTGCCCTCGCGCGGGCGGTAGTAGCTCCGCGGCTTGCACTCCTTCACGTCGAGCACGGTGATGCGGTAGTCGGGCAGGGTGACCGCCTCCCCGGGGGCGTGAGTGTCGACCGCACCGGGCTCGACGCGCGCGGCGGGCGCGGAGTCGACGGCGGCGGGGACCGGCCGAGGAGGCGCGACCGGCGCGGCGCTCGCGCTCGGCGCGTCCGCTGGGGAACGCCGGGCGGCGCGTTTGCACCCGCCGCCGAGCGCGCCGAGCGCGACGAGCGCGCCGAGCGCGACGAGCGCGACCCTGCGAGGGTTGGCCGGAGAGGGGAGCACTAGCGTCACGCGAACCCGGAGGAGTCTAGCCCGCGGCGGCCGGGCGCGCGCCCGTCACGAGCCGAGCGCGAGCCTGAGCTCTTCGCTGGGCGCCACCGGCAGGCGGGGCGCGAAACGGAGCTCGAGCCCGGTCGCCTGCGTGTCGATCGCGAAGCTCGCCCAGCCGAGCGCGCGTGCGCCGCGCGTGAGCGGCGCGTGCCGAAGCGGTGGGGCGCACGGCCCGGGCGCGCTCTCGTAGCTTCGCCCCGCGGAGTCGACCACGCGCGCGTAGTAGAAGCTCGCGGGCACCGCGTGCGCGCCGGTCGCCTCGAGCTCGAGCTCGACGCCCACCCAGCGGCGGCTGCGCGGCGCCGGATAGAGCGCGGTCGGCGCGCACTCTCGGGTCCCGCGCACGCGAAGCAGGTAGCCGGTGCCCGCCACGCCGTCGCGGGAGCCGTTCGCCGCCGCGCCCGCGGAGCTCGGCTCGCACGCCGCGAGCGCGAGGAGCGCCGCCGCGAGCACGGCGAGGCGGAGGCGCGGCATGCGGTCAGCGCCCGAGGTCGAACTTCGAGGTCTGCGGCTGCCCGAACGAGATGGGATTGTAGGTGAGCTTCAGGCCGCTCGCGGCCGTGGGGAGCTCGAAGATGACCCAGCCCTTGAGCTTCTCGCCCTGCGCGAGCTGCGAGCCGCTGAGCGCCGGATCGCAATTCTTGGATGAGCTGTAGCTTACGTTGTGGACGACGCCCTCACCGTCGGTGATCTTGAAGTTCGCCGAGCTCGGGTACGTCGTCTTGCTCGTGGTCGACTGGATGGTGACCTGAGCGCCGAGCCAGATGGTTCCCTTCTTGGGCTTGAAGTAGACGGACTTGGGCTTGCACTCCTCGACCTTCTCGAGCGTCAGCTTGTAGTCGGTCGCCGTCGCGGTCTCGCCCTCCTTGTAGATCTTGTCGGTGGGCGCAGCCGGGGCTGCCGCCGCGCTGGCGGTAGCCGTCGCCGCGGTGGTCGAGCTCGGGCCCGAGCTCGACGACGAGCCCTTCTTGCAGGCGAGCAGCGCGCCCGCGATCAGGATGGTGCATCCGACGGCCGTAGCGCCGCCTCCCCGAGTCATCATGTCGTCACTACCTTTCTTGAGAGCCGCCGCCCCTGTCGCGTGCACCGTACACGACTGGACGGTGAGCTTCTACGACTGACACTAAGCTCGAGATCGACGTGTAGGCCGGGCGGCCGGCCTCCACTTCTGAGGAACCAGTATCGCGCTCGGCTGGCACGACGCTTGCTGGCGTGGAGGGGACCCGCCTGGTACGAGAATCCCGTGGAATCATCTCCGCTTGCCGCGCTGACCGCGCGCGCGGCAGAGTCCCTGTCCTAGCTCTGGGCGAGGAGCCCGCTCGACGATGCGCTTGAACACCGCCCACTTCGCCACCTTGGTTGTCATCGCTGCCAACTCGGTTGGCGGGTGCGGGAAGCGGTCGACCGCGCCGAACGGGCCGGCGGCTTCGGCGAGCGCGGCCGAGGCGGCGAACGTCCCGGCGCCGATCCCCGAGGAGACGATCCGCGCGGTCGTCAATCCTGGCAAGGAGCCGGTGTACTCGGGGCCGATCGGCGCGCTCGAGGGGACCATCCGCGTGGAGGGCGACCCCGCGCCGGACCAGCCGGAGAGTACCGCCAAGATCGGGCGCGATTGCCTCGCGGCCAGCGCCGTCTACGGGAAGCTCTTCCGCGAGGGCAACGACCGCGCGCTCGCCGACGTGATGGTCGCGGTGACCGGCTACCGGGGGTTCGTGCCCGCTCGCGCGCCGGAGCGACTGGTCGAGGCCCGGCGTTGCGCCTGGGACTCGCGGACCATCGCGCTCACCTTTGGGCAGCGCATCGACGTGAAGAGCCGCGATGGCAGGCCCTATCTGCCCGAGCTGCTCGGCGCGGGCATGGCCTCGCAGATGGTCGCGATCCCCGGCTCCAACGCCGTGCACCTCTATCCGCCCAAGCCGGGGAGATACGTCCTCACCGACACGCTGCACCCGTTCATCAACGCGGACGTGCTGGTGGTGAAGTTCCCGACCTTCGCCGTCACCGGCCTCGACGGAAAGTACCGGATCGACGGCATCCCGGCCGGCCCCGTGAAGGTGAGCGCGTTCCTCCCGGCGACGCTCGGAACTACCGAGAAGGAGGTGACCATCGTGTCCGCCGCGACGGCCCGGGTCGACCTCGTGATCTCGTTCGACCGCGCGAAGTACGACGCCGCGCGCGCTGGCGCGCCGCCCCCGCCGCCGTCCGCGCCGAGCGGCGCCGCCCCGCCAGCCACCCTGCCAGCGGCGCCACGCTGAGCTCGCTCATTCTGCCGGTCCGTCGCGGCCGGCGTCGCGCCACGCGCGCTCCGCGTCGGGCCCGACGCGGCGCGCGAGGAGCGCGCCGAGGAGTCGCTCGGCCCGCTCGCCCACCGCGCGCCGAGCCTCGGTGAGCCCGCGCAGGCTCTCGATGAAGCCGGCGGGGTCCCGGGTGAGCTCGCTCGCGAGGAGGGCCGCCACGCGCGCGTCCGGATCACCGGGGTCCGCGCCGAGCACCAGGCGCGCCTGCTCGAGCGCGAGCGACGCGTGCCCGAGCTCCACGGCGCGGAGCGCGAGCCCGCTCGCGCTCATCCCGGCCGACCGCGCCGCGCGCCGCGCGGCCACCAGATCCCCCGCGCCGAGCGCCCGATCGACCTCGAGCGCGGTCGCCGGGCCGCGTGGAGACTCGAGCTCGCGCAGGCGCGCGTCGGCCTCCCGGACGGTGATCCGATCGCCGCGCCGCGCGGCCAGCTCGCCGAGCGCGCGCCAACCGGCGCGCGAGCGCGGTGAGCGTGAGACGAGGCCGCGGAGGAGCGCCTCGGCCCGCGCGTGGTCTCCGAGAGCGTCATGGAGCGCGGCGAGGAGCAGGTTGGTGTCCTCGTCCAGCGGATCGAGCGAGAACGCGCGCTCGGCGAGCGCGAGCGCTTCCTTCGCGTGCCCCTCGGCGCGGGCGCAGCGCGCGCGCTCGCGAGCGAGCGGCGCGTAGGAGTCGTCGAGCGCCTCGGCGCGGGCGAAGTCCGCGCGCGCGCCCGCGCGTCGGGCGCGGCAGGCGAGCGCGCCGAGCCGCGTCCAGAGCTCGGCGCTCCCGGGATCGAGCTCGCTCGCCCGCCGGTAGGCGCGCTCGGCGTGAGCGAAGTCGCCCTGCGCCTCGAGGAGCGCCCCCTCGGCGACGCTCGCGTAGGCCTCCGGTGAGATGAAGCGCCCCTCGTAGACCTCCCCCGACACCACGCGCGTCACGGCGCCACCACCGAGGCAGGCTGGGGTGGCGGCGAGCGCGAGCGCTCCGATGGTCAGGCGCGCTCTCACGTCACCTCGGCGAGCGCCGCGAGGAAGGCGTCGTTCTCGGACGGCGTACCGATGGTGACGCGGAGCTGGTGGGCGAGCCGGCCGCCGCGCTCGTGGAAGCTTCGCACCAAGATCCCGCGCTCGGCGAGGCCCTGGAACACCTCGCCCGCGGGGAGCTCGGTGCGAACCCACAAGAAATTCGCCTGGCTCGGGGTCGCCGTGACGCCGGCGAGCCCGCCGAGCGCCGCCGTGACGCGCTCGCGCTCGCCGATGACGCTCGCGGCCAGACGCGCGCGCTCCTCCGCGAGGCGCGTGAGAGCCACCGTTGCGAGCCGTTGCGAGACGGTGGCGAGGTTGTAGGGGAGCCTCGCCTTCTCGAGCTCCCGGCAGAGCGCGGGGGCGGCGATGAGCCAGCCCACGCGGAGCGCGGCGAACCCGACCTTCGAGAGGGTTCGGAGGATGGCGACGTTGTCGTACTTGCGATAGAGCGCGCGCTGCGCGTTCGGGCTCGCCGCGTAGTCGATGTACGCCTCGTCGAGCACGACCAGCGCGCCCTCCGCGACCTGGATCAGCCGCTCGAGGCGCTCGAGCGTGGCCATGGTGCCGGTCGGGTTGTTCGGGCTGGCGATGAACACCAGGTTCGGCGGAGACATCTCGACGGCGCGCGTGAGGCTCTCTTCGGCGAGATCCCAGGCGGAGTCGAGCGGCACCTCCATCACCGCGACGCCGCGAACTCGCGCGCTCAGCCGGTACATCACGAAGGTGGGCGTGGTGGTGAGCAGGCGCGCGCTCGGCGCCGCGCCGCGCGGGACGCGGAGCACGGTGAGCAGCAGCGCGATGAGCTCGTCGCTGCCTACGCCGACCACCACTTCTTCGGGAGTCACGCCGTCGTGCGTGGCGATCGCTCGTCGGAGCTCGCTCGCGGTCGCGTCCGGGTAGCGCTCCCAGGCGCACCGGGCGGCCTCCTCGCCGAGCAGCGCGCGCGTCTCCGGCGAGAAGAGGGGCGGCGCCTCGTTGGCGTCGAGGCGTACCGCGAACCGGCCCGCGTGCGGGACGTACGGGCCGAGCGCGCCGAGCTCGGGGGCGACGAGCTCCATCAGGGTCTTCATGAGGCGCGGAGTCTAGCGCGGGGCCGCCGCGAGAGCAGCGAGGGCTCAGCCGTCACGAAGCTCCTCGAGCGCCGCCTGGGCGGCCTCGAGCGTGATGGCCCCGCGGTCGGCGATGAGCGCGGCGATCGCCTCGACCTCGTCGCCCATGGCGCCCGCGGCGGCGGCCACCGAGCGCGCGTGCAGCGACATGTGCCCGCGCTGGATGCCCTCGGTGGCGAGCGCGCGGAGCGCGGCCAGGTTCGAGGCGAGCCCCACCGAGGCGGCGATGAGCGAGAGCTCGCTCGCCCGCTCGACGCCCAGGATGGCGAGCGCGAGGCGCGCCACCGGGTGGACGCGCAGTGTACCGCCGACGGTGCCGAGCGCGAGCGGCATCTCGAGCTCGCCGCGCAGCTCGTCTCCGTCTCGGCGCCAGGTGGCGAGCGGCGAGTAGCGGCCCGACCGCGCGGCGTAGGCGTGGGCGCCGGCCTCGACCGCGCGAAAGTCGTTGCCGGTAGCGAGCACCACCGCGTCGACTCCGTTCATGATGCCCTTGTTGTGGGTGGCGGCGCGGTACGGATCGAGCTCGGCGAAGCGCGAGGCCTGCACGATCCCGTCGATTACCGCGGAGCCGTCGTGGGAGGCGTCGCCCGGCGAGCGGCGCCGCACCGCGAGCTCGCGCGCGCGGACGCGGCAGC
Source organism: Polyangiaceae bacterium (assembly GCA_035063585.1). GTDB lineage: Bacteria > Myxococcota_A > Polyangia > Polyangiales > Polyangiaceae > JAPSGB01. The sequence goes on along the minus strand of JAPSGB010000007.1, from coordinate 119,351 downwards.
GAACCCGGACCCGGCGGCGATCCGAGAGGTTCGAGAGGATCCTGAGCCCCAGCTTGCCTCGGGAGAGCTCCGCGCAGCGCGGCCCGATGGTCTCGGCGATGGTGTTGACGAGGTTCGCGCCCATCGCGTCGCGGCAATCCACCAGCACATGCACCACCACCGCGCCCTCGCCGAGATCGCGCACCTCGATCGCGCGCGGACCGCCGCCGCGCTGGGTGAGACCCGGAACCGCGCGGGCCCCGAGCGCGAGGAGGTCGTCCGCCGCGCCGGTGAGCGCCTCGAGCGCCGCGCGCGGGTCGGCGACGTCGTAGAGCTGGACCTGACTGGTCATCAGATCTTCGAGCATCTCCGCCTCGAACCCGCCGCTCGCGCGGACCATCCGTGCTGCGTTGGACGCCGCGGCGATCACGCTCGGCTCCTCGACCACCATCGGCACCAGGCGATCCACGCCGTTCACGCGGACGTTCAGCGCGACGCCGAACGGCAGCCCGTAGACGCCGAGTACGTTCTCGACCACCTTGTCGGCGGCGCGCGCATCGAGCCCGCCGCCCTCGACCGCGCGCGCCAGCTCTTCCAGGGCGACGCCGGCACGCTCGCAGACGCGCGCGCGCCGCTCGTCGAGAGGGAGCTTGTGAAATCCAGGGATCCGCGAGCCGTCGGTCATCGCGCCCGCGATCTAGCGCGCTTCGGGGGCGGCGTGCACTCCTCGCGCGCCGAGAGTGACGTCGAGCCGGCGGTGGCGGAGCGTCTCCGCGAGCTCGCGCAGCTGGGGTCGGGGCGGCGCGAGCCCGGCGTAGAGCGCCACGTCGCCGCCGCCCGCTCCGGCGGGCAGCACGGTGGCGCCCGCCTCCCGCGCGCGAGCCCCGAGGCGTGCGACCTCCGGGGTGACGATCGGCGCGCCGGCGGCCTCGCCGAGCCGGGCGAGACAGCTCGCCTGCCGCGCGAGCGCGTCGAGGAGGGCCTCGGCGCTACCGGCGCGAGTCGCGGCGGCGGCGCGCTCGGCGGCGTCGGCCTGCGCGTCGAGGAGGCGCCGAAAGAGCGACGCGTCCCGCGCCGCGAGGGCGAACACGCGACGGATGAGGTCGGCGGTCGACGCCGGGCGCTCGGCGGCCCAGACCTCGAGCACGAGCCCCGGCGGGAGGGCGGCCGCCTCGAGCGAGAGGCCCTCGCCGTCGCGCGCGGCGATGAGCGTCCCGCCCCGAGCGCTCGCAGCCACGTCGACGCCGCTCCCGCCGCCCTGCGCCTGGCGATGAGCAGCGAGGGCGGGGGCGAGCACCGCGTCCGCGAGCGCGCGATCATCGAGCCCTGGTCGCCGCGCGAGCTCGCGCACCGCGAGCGACGCGACCAGGATGGCAGCGCTCGAGCCGAGCCCGAGCTTCCGCCCGTCGGCGCGGAGCGCAGCGGCGTCGAAGCCGGGCGCGGGCGCGCCGGCGAGCGCCACGCCGACCTCGGGTGTCAGAAACTCGGCGGCTCGCTCGCTGTCGGCCTCGACGTAGCGATCGACCGCGGTGACGATGGCGGGCGCGCGGTCGAGTACCGCGTACGCGCCAGAGATGACGAGCTTGCCCGGCGCGCGCGCGACTACCACGCCGCCCCCTCCTCCACGAGCGCCGCGTCGGGGCCGGGAGCGCAGCGGATGAGCCGCTGGACCCCGCTCACCGCCTCGAGCTCCGCCGCCACGTCGTCCGCGCGGTCGGGCTCGACCAGGACCTTCACGTGCGGTCCGGCGTCCATCGTGAACCACGCGCGCGCACCGCCCGCGCGGAGCCTCTGTACCCGCTCGATGACCGCGAGCGTCGCAGGTGCGAAGTAGATGACGGCCGGTGAGGCGGCGAGCATCGAGGCGTGCATCATGAGCGTGCTCTGCTCCATCGCGGCGCCGAGGGCCGGCAGGTCGCGCGCGAGCACCGCGCGGCGCGCCGTCTCGAAGAGCGACGGCGCGCGGTCTAGCCACGCCGGGTAGTAGGGGCTCGTCTGCGCCGTGAGCTGCATGCCCTCGGTCGAGCCGACTGGTTTTTGGCCGCGCTGGGTCACCGCGACCAGCATGACCAGCGGAAAGTAGTCGGGCGGCGCAACCCGCTCCGCGCGATCGGCCCCCGCCGCGAGCGCCGCGAAGCCGCCGAAGAGCGAGCGCGCCGCCGAGGCGCTCGAGGCTCGAGCGAGCGCGCTCACCTCCTCGAGAGGCAGTTCGAGCCCGGCGGCGCGGCTCGCGGCCAGCGCGAGGGCGGCGAAGCCGGACGCGCTCGAGGCGAGCCCGGCGGCGGTCGGGAAATCGTTGGTGGTCTCGATCTCGGCCCACCCGGTGAGCGTGGCGCGCGCGCGGACCCGATCGAGGAGCGCCGTCACGCGAGCGAGCGGCCGATCGGTGAGCGGGGCCCCGTCGAGGGTTCCGCGATCCGCCCCCGCGCCAGCGTGAAACGTGACCCGGGTGCGGGTCTGCATGCCGGCCAAGGTGAGCGACAGGCTCGGGACCGCCGGCAGGTTGCGCTCGACGTCTAGCTTTCCCCAGTACTTGGCGAGGGCGATGTTCGAGCACGCGACCGCGCGCGCGCTGCCGATGGGCTCGCTCATGGTGCTCCGCTCGCGTCTACTCGGGCTGAAAATCCCTCGATCCCGCGCCGCCGCCATGCCTCGAGCACCGGCTCCGGGCTCGCGCCCGTGAGCGCGACGACGGCGCCGCCGCCGCCCGCGCCGGTCAGCTTGGCACCGAGCGCGCCCGCCTCGCGCGCGATCCGGCACGCGAGCTCGAGCTCCTCGGTGGACACGAGCAGGCCGGCCAAGAGCATCTGGTTCAAATCGAGCAGCTTGCCCAGGCTCGCAGCGTCGCCGGCCGCGATGGCAAGACAAGCCCCCGTCACCAGGGACCGGATCCCCTCGAGTGATTTCTCCACCAACGCCGGCCGGCGCTCGCTCAGGCGGGCGACGCTCTCCACCATCGCGCGCGTCGGGGCTGGAGGACCGGCGAGGCCGATGGCGAGGTTCAGAGGACGCGCGACCGCGAGCGCGCGCGGCCCATCGGCGCGCGAGAAGACGAGGCAGCCGCCGAGCGTGGCCGCGGCGGCGTCGATGCCCGAGGGGTTTCCGTGAAACACCCGCTCCCAGGCCTCGGTCGCGGTGAGCACGGCGCGCGGAGTCGCGTCGCGGCCGAGCGCCTCGAGCACGGCGCGCGCGGTGGCGGCGCCCATCGCGGCCGACGCGCCGAGCCCGCACCCAGCGGGGAGCTCGAGGTCGAGCTCGACGCGGAGCGCCGGCGCCTCGAGCGACTCCAGGATGGCGCCGAACGCGCGGCCGAGCTCGCTGCCGTCGCTCGGGGTCACCGGCGCGCCGGCGATGACGAGCGAGGGCGCTTCGTCGAGCGTGGCCCTGGCGTGGGCGCCGCGATCGAGCCCGGCGGCGATCGCGGGGACGCCGTAGACGACCGCGTGCTCTCCGAGGAGGATGACCTTTCCGTAAGCGCGACCCATGGCTATCGTCAGCTGGTTCGCTCGGTCATGGCGCGCGCGGCGCCCTCGAGCAGCGCGTGTCCGTCGCGGGAGAGCCGCGCGCCCGAAAGCGCCGCGAGCGCCTGATCGCGGAGCGCGTCGATCCGCTCTTCGACCGCGCTTCGCGCGCCCGAGCGCTCGAGCTCGCTCACCGCGCGGCGCAGCTCGGCCTCGGTCGCGCGCGGGTTGCCGACCACGCCGGCGAGCACCCGATGCGCGCGGCCGCGGGTGCGCTCGAGCGCGGTGGTGAGCAGGACGGTGCGCTTGCCGCTCTTCAAGTCGCTTCCGAACGGCTTGCCGGTCTCTTCGGGATCACCGAACGCCGAGAGGAGATCGTCACGGAGCTGGAAGGCGATGCCGATGGGGAGCGCGTAGCGATCGAGCACCGCGAGCTTGCGCGGCGTCGCGCCAGCGAGCAGCGCGCCGAGGCCGAGCGGGCCGCGGACGGTGTAGCTCGAGGTCTTCAACGTGTACGCGGCCTCGATGTCGTTCGTTTGGCCGATGAGGTCGAGCTGCTGACCGGTCACGGCATCGAGCTGCATGCGAGCGAAGGCGGTGAAGACCTGCCGCGCGGCGGCGGGCGGCGCGTCGACGGTCGCGAGCGCCAGGGTGGCGAGCGCCGCGGCGTAGTCCCCCGCGAGGATCCCGGAGGCATGGCCGAGGCGGCGTGAGCGGAAGCGCTTGGCGAGCAGCGCGTGGACCGCGGGCCCGCCGCGCCGGAGGTCGTCCTGATCCATCCAGTCGTCGTGGATGAGAAAATAGGCCTGCAGGAGCTCGACCGCCACGCCGGCGCCGAGCGCGGGCTCGAGGGGTAGGGTGGCGCTCATCGCGCGATAGCCGGTGGCGAGCAAGGCTGGTCGGAGGCGCTTGCCGCCGCGCAGCACCAGATCGCGGATGGCCGAGACCATGGTCACCACCTCCGGCCCGTGCCGGACCACCTCCGCGAGCTGCCCGTCGAGGAAGCGCTCGAGGCGTCGGTCGACGTCTCCGCGAACCTCCTGCAGGAGCGCCACGAAAGGGTTCGAGGCGAGCGGCTTAGCGTGCGGCCCGCGCCCGCGGCGGCCGCCCGCATCACCTCTGGAAGTCCCCGACCTCGAAGGCATTTTGTCCGCCTAGGGTATGGACCCAGGGGAACCCTGTCAATTGGACGAGCTCCCGCTCCCGAGCGGTGCGTCGCGGGCGGTTTTCCGCTAAGACCCGTGAGCTGCTCGGACGAACGATGGCGGATCTCTCCTCGCGTAAGGCCGATCACCTGGAGCTCGCGACTCGGGGCGACGTCGCGTTTCACGAGACGACGACCCTCTTCGACGATGTCCGGCTCGTGCACGACGCGCTGCCGGAGCTCGACTGCGACGCGATCGACACCTCGTGCCGGGTGCTCGGAAAGCGCCTCCGCGCGCCGCTCCTCATCGCCGCGATGACGGGGGGCACGGCTCGAGCGCAGGACATAAATAGAGAGCTCGCCTCCATCGCCGAAGAGCGGGGCTACGCGTTCGGGCTCGGTAGCCAGCGCGCGATGCACAAGGATCGGGCGTCGCGGGTGACGTACGCGGTCAGGGACCTCGCCCCCGAGGCGCTCGTGCTCGGCAACGTCGGGCTCGTGCAGGCGCGCGCCATGAGCTCGCTCGAGCTCGCCGAGTTGGTCGAGAGCGTGGGGGCCGACGCGCTCTGCGTGCATCTGAACCCCGCGATGGAGGTCGTGCAGCCGGAGGGTGACCGGGATTTCCAGGGCGGGCTCGAGACCCTCGCGCGGCTCGTCGGGGAGCTGCCCGTGCCGATCGTCGTCAAGGAGACGGGCTGCGGCTTGTCGAGCGGCGTGGCACGTCGCGTGCGCTCGGTCGGGGTTCGGCACGTGGACGTGTCCGGCGCCGGCGGCACCTCGTGGGTCGCGGTGGAGATGCATCGGGCCGAGGCCGGTCATAAGGCGCTCGGCGAGGTGTTCCGCGAGTGGGGTATCCCGACCGCCGCCAGCGTGGCGCTGGTCGCTCCCCACGGCTTCGAGACGATCTTCGCGACCGGTGGCATGAAGAGCGGGCTCGACGTCGCCAAGGCGATCGCGCTCGGCGCCAGCGCGGGCGGGCTGGCGCGCCCGGTACTGCAGGCGCTCGAGCGCGGCGGGCGCGCCGGCGCGCTCGAGTTGCTCGAACGCGTCGAGGCCGAGCTTCGCACGACCATGCTGCTGGTAGGAGCGGCCGAGCTCGCTGGGCTACGCGCCGCGCCCCGGATCATCCGCGGCGAGCTCTCCGAGTGGATCGCGCTCAGCGGCAAGCGCCCCGCAGGATGAGCTGGAGTGAGTCATGAGCGATCCGGAGCACTCCCTGCCGCGCCGTCGGCGAGCGCGCCCGCTCGTCATCATCGCGTGGCTCGCCCCGGCGCTCGTCCTCTCGTCGTGCAGCTCACGCTGCGGCAAGAAGCAGGCAGCCGTCGAGCAGAGTGACGCCCAGGTCGCGAGCGTCGAGCTCCTCGATGCCGGCCGTCCACCGCTCGTCACCATCTCGGTCGGGCGATGGGCTGGTCTCGTGTACACGAGCGAGCTCACCAATCGGACCTCGGTCAGCGCGGCAGGCGCGCCGGCGCCGAACCCGCCGTCGGCGGTGATGAAGGTGCGGTTCGAGGTGCTACACGGCACCGCCGACCCGGTGGTTCGGCCCGGCCCCGACGGCGGTGCTCGCTTGGTGGAGGAGCGCGCGGTGGTCGAGTCGCTCGAGGTGAGGAACCCGAGCGCCCCGCCCGAGCTGCTGCAGAAGACCAACGACGCGCTCTCCTCCTTGGTGGGCACCACCATGCGCCAGCTCGTCGGGGAAGACGGCGCCATCGTCGAGGTGGACACCGAGACGGTGGGCGGCGTCGTGCCGCCGGCTCGCATCAAGCAGATGATCGACAACCTCTGGGCCACCCAGCGTCATTTCCCCTTCCGACTTCCCCCGGGCCCGGTGGGGATCGGGGCGCACTGGCGCTTCTCGGACCCGACCGAGCGTCAAGGCGTGCGGACCATCCAGGTGTCGGACATGACCTTGGTCGCGATGGATGACCGGACCGTGACCATCCGGATCCGGGTTCAGCTCGCCGCGCCACGCCAAGAGGTGAAAAACCCGATGGATCCCGACGCGGTGGCGATGCTCGAGCAGTTTCGCGGAGAAGGTGAAGGTGAGCTCACCTTGGACCGCCTCACGGCCGTGATCCTCTCGGCGCGCCTCGGAGAGGCGGCGACGCTCAAGCTCTCGGCCTACGACACCAAGGGCAAACAGCAGTTCTTGACCGTGGTGTCCGCGGTGCGCGCCGAGCTGCGCTCCGTGATCGGAGCGCCCGAGGCGGGCGCCCCCGAGCCGCCGAGCCCTGCCGGTCCCGACGCCGCCTCACCGAGCGTGCCTGGCCAGTGACCGCGCCCGTGCCTCGCCGCGTGGCGCTCGGCGTCCTCTGCACGAGCATGGCGCTCATGACCAGCGAGCTCGTGGTCACGCGCATCTTCTCGGTGGTGGTCTGGTATCACTTCGCCTTCCTCGCGATCTCGGTGGCGCTGTTCGGGATGGGCGCTGCGGCGCTCGCTGTCCACTTGCTCGAGCACCGCATCTTGCCGTCAAGGACGGAGGTCTGGCTCGCGAGGAGCTCCCTCGCGCTCTGCGTGTCGATCGTGCTGGTCGATCTCGCGCTCTTGAACCTCTCACCCGACTGGTTCGGCGCGGACGCAAACGTCCCGTTCACGCGCCTGACCGCCAAGCTCTTGGTGGTGTTCCTGATGGCGGCCGCGCCGTTCGTCGCGGGCGGCTTCACCATTGCGCTCGCCATCACCCGCCACGCGACCTTCGTGCATCGGCTCTACTTCATGGATTTGCTCGGGGCGGGCGTCGGCTGCGCGCTGGTGGTGCCGCTCCTTTCGGCTCTGGGAGGGCCCCTCGCGCTGCTCGCCGCCGCGCTCTTGGCGGCGCTCGGCGCGCTCGTGTTCGGCGAGGCCCGCCGAGCCGCATGGGCGACCCTCGCGGCGGTGGCGGTGCTCGGCGCGACCGCGCCGCAGTCCGGGCTCTTTCGCGTGCGGATCGCCAAGGGGATCCACCTCGACGCGCGCCCGCCCGAGTATAACCGATGGAACTCGTTCTCGATGGTGACCGTGCTGCCCCAGGTCGGGTTTCGCGGCTGGGGCCTGTCGCCGGAGTACCGAGGGCCGATCCCGCAGCAGAAGACCCTGGTCATCGACATGAACGCGATGACCACGGTGACGCGATTCACGGGCGCGTTCGAGGAGGTTCGCTACACCACCTTCGATCTCAGCGCGCTGTCGTATCGGGCGCACCCGGAGCCGAAGGAGGTGTGCGTGGTGGGAGCCGGGGGCGGAAAGGACGTGCTCGCGGCGCTGGCGGCAGGCGCGCGTCACGTCACCGCCGTCGAGATCAACCCGCTCATCGTCGACGACGTGATGCGCGACAAGTACCGCGAGTTCTCGGGCGGGCTCTACCTGCGCGACGACGTGACGGTGCTCGTGGAAGATGGCCGGACCGCGCTTCGGCAGGCCGAACGGCGCTTCGACGTCATCAACCTCAGCATGGTGGACACCTCCGCTGCCACCGCGGCGGGCGCCTACGCGCTCACCGAGAACAGTCTCTACACCGCCGACGCCTTCATCGATTTCACCGGTAGCCTCGCGCCCGGCGGCGTCCTCAGCGTCGCGTCGGTGAGCTTGCCGGACCTGGCGGTGGGTGCGCGGCTCGCGTCGATCGCGCGCGCCGCGGTCGCGGCTCGTGGAAAGGACCCGTCTCGCGCGGTGTTGGTCGTGTCGACGCCCTGGCTCGCCACCCGCGACGCCACCATGTTCGAGGTCCTGATCCGCCCCGATGGCTGGACCGACCTCGAGGTAGCGCGCGTGGCTCGGGAGGTGCGCGAGCTCGGCTTCAGGCCCGTGTACTTGCCCGGGCTCCCGCCCGCGACTCGCTCGCTGGAGGAGCGCTGGATCGCTGCCATCCTCTCGACCCGTGACGCGGCGGCCCTCGACCACGCCCGCGCGCGCTGGCCGCTGGACGTCTCACCGACGACCGACGACCATCCGTTCTTCTTCTACCAGAACCGCTTGCGCGATCTCGGTCGCGCCTTGTTCGGTGCTGGCCCCGGACATCTCTTTGGAAACGGGCTCGCCATCCTCGCCAAGGTCGCGGTGGTCGCGGTGCTGGTGGTCGGGGTGTTCCTGCTCGTCCCGCTCCTCGTCCGCCGTCGCGAGGCGCTCGCTGGCGAAGGAGCGGCGCTCTGGGATCTCGGCTACGTGGCGTGCCTCGGCCTCGGCTTCATGTTCGTCGAGCTCGGGCTGGTGCTGCGCTTCAGCGTGTTCCTCGGGCACCCGACCTCGACCCTGTCGGTGGTGCTCTTGACGCTGCTCGTCGCGAGCGCGCTCGGCAGCCGAGTGCTCGGTCGGCCCGTCGAGCGCCCTCGGCGTGTCCTCGCGATCGGACTCGCTCTGCTGGTGGTCGCGATCGCAGCGTTCGCTCTCCTCGGCCCTCGCTGGCTCGAGTCGGCGCGCGGCGTGGGGCCCGCGCTGCGTGCCCTCCTCGCGGTCGCGCTCATCGCGCCGCTCGGGCTCTTGCTCGGATTGCCGCTGCCGGCGCTGCTGCGCGAGGTGTCGCTGCGCGCGCGGGCGCGGGTCCCCTGGCTGTGGAGCGTCAACAGCGGCACCTCGGTGCTCGGCTCGGTGCTGGCGACGCTCACCACCATGCACGCCGGGATCACTGCGACGCTCTTGATCGGAGCCGGCTTCTACGTGCTCGCGCTCGTCTTGTCGTTCTGGGTGGTTCGCCACGCTCGCGAGCACGTACCGGAGGCGCTCGGCTCCGCGGTCAAGGCTGCGGAGGCGGGCTGACGCTCGGCAGCGGCGCGCCTGGGATCGCCAGTGTCCCTCCAATCCGCGGTAGGCTGACTCGGCGCACACCGTCCGCGCCCATCTCGAGGAAGACGAGTGACGGGTCGTCGAGGGCCCGATCGAAGCGGAAGCGGACGCGGCTCGGTCCCCACGGGCTCGACTCGAGCACCTCCGCGGAGAGGCCGCGGAGCGTCACGCGGTCCCCGCTCCGGAACGGCGCGTCCGCGCTCCTCAGGAGGTCCGTCGCGGCGAGATCGAGCAGCGTGCCGCCGACCGCGGCAAGCTCGAAGGTGTCGGTCGAGGTGCGAGTCAGCTCTTGGCTCGCCGGGCTCGTGGTGAGCGCGCGCCACGAGCCCGGCAGCGGGCTGCCGGCGTGGTGACGCGCCCATGGCGGGTAGATGGCGGACACGTGGTTGAAGGAGTTCAAGAGGATGAGTTGCTGGTGAGCGACCTCGCGATCATCGATGTCGCCGCGCTGATAGAGGGCTCGGACCAGGATTTGCCCGGTGCTCCAGCCGGTCCCGAAGGACAGCGTGGTCATGGGTGAGACGACCAGGTGCGCCAGCGCGAGTGAGAGCGCCATGAGCGCGCGCCACCAGGTGCCGACTCGAAACCGCGCCGCGCGCTCGCCGACCCGGGCTACGCCGTCTCGAATGAGCAGGGCCAAGAGGACCGCCCCGCCAATCGCCGGGACTACCAGCAGGCGCGGCGAGGGGATGGTCCCGAGCAAGGGCACGATCGAGAGCCCGTTGCCGAGCATCAAGAAGACGAGCATGCGCCGCTCGTCCCAACGAAGGCGCCGGAGCATCCCCGGCACGAGCGCGCCGAGGAGCACGAGCGGCGGCAGGAGGATCATGAGCGCGCGCCCGTAACCGAGGATCAGGGCGCTGCTCGTGAGCTCACCAGGGATCGAGAGGAACTCGTTGACCAAGAGCGCCGGCAGGCGCACCGAGGACAAGAGGATGAACCAGCCTGGCGAGCGAAACGGATCGACGTAGACGCTCGAGCCCTCAGCGCCGTAGCCGAGCGCGAGGTAGGTTCCCGCGTAGAGCGCCGCGGGAACGGCGGCGAGCGCCAGCGCCCGCAGCCGGTCGAGCCGCCGCCCGGGACCGGCCGAGAGCTCGTAGGCCGCCAGGTACCCGAGCGCGCTGATGCCGTACTCACCCCCCAAGAGCGCTAGCGCGGCCCCGGCGCCGCTGACGAGCGCGCCGGGGCGCCAGCCGCGCTCGCGCCAGCGGATGTGGCCCCACAGGCCGAGGAGCGCGAAGGTGGCGCTCACCAGCGCCGCCCGGTTGGCGAGCCACGCGACCGGCATCACGTGCAGCGGATCGAAGGCGTAGATCGCGGTCGCCAGGAGCGCGATAGGCTCCGAGAAGAGGCTCTGGAAGAGGAGCGCGAGGGCGGCTAGGAGCAGCGCGAACCACACGAGCGAGTGGAGGTGCGCCGCCAGGTCCGACGAGCCCAGCGCCCGGACGTCGAAGTACACGAGCAGGCTCGAGAGCGGTCGGAGCGCGGTGAGCTTCAGGTGGGGGTGGACCCACCACGGGAAGATCCCGGCGTCCATGAGCCGCGGGAGCTCACCACGGCTCGCGTCCACGAAGGCGTAGAGGTCGAGCGGCGAGCGCCCCACGGGATAGCTCCCGTCGATCATCGCGCGCTGCAGATAGTCGTCGGCGGCCAGCCCCGCGGACAGCCCGGGACGATGCAGGAGCACGCCGAGCCCGATCACCGCGACGATGAGGAGCGTTCGACGCAGCCCGCCTCGCGACATCGCCCGTGAGCTAGCGTCGATTTCTCGGCCGCCGCAAGGTATATGCGTGACTCGTGAGCCGGTTCGGGCAAGGTAGCGCGCTTCTCGCCGTCGTCGCGCTGCACCTCGCGCTGCTCACGTACTTCGCTCCGCCGGCGTTGCTCTTCTCGAAGACGCCGGTCATGACCGCGGACTATTCACTCCACGTCTATCAGGTCGAGCGGGCCCGAGAGGCGTTTGCCGGCTGGGGCGCGCTCTGGGGGTACGACCCGCAGCAGCTCGCCGGACAGCCCGCGGGCGTGGTCGAGGACTTGACCAGCAAGGGCACCGAGCTCTTCGTGATTGGCGCCGGCGCGCTCGGAGTGAGCGCCGGCCTCGCCTTCAACCTGTTCATCGTGCTGGTCCACCTCGCGGTGCCGTTGGCCGCGTACGCGGCCGGCCGCCTCTTCCGGCTCACTCCGGGCGAATCCACCGTAGTGGCGCTGCTCTGGGTGCTCCTCTGGTTCTTCGACTCGTTCATGCATTGGTGCTGGTGGGTCGGGATGATCACGTGGTCGGCGACGTGCATCGCGAGCGTCCTCCTCGTGGGCCTCATGTGGCGCACGGTCGAGGAAGAGCGGCTCGCCTGGCCCCTGCTGCTCGGGCTGGTCGCGGCCGTCATCACCCTCATCCACCCGTTCGGGGTCTTCGCGGTGCTCGCGCCGGTGGTCGCGCTCTACGCGAGGGCGTGGCGGCGCCTCGCCCTTCGCACTCACGCGCTCTTGTGGCTCGGAGCGCTCGCCGCCGCGTCGACCACCCTCGTGTGGATCTTTCCCACGCTCCGGTATCGTCACTACATCGGGGACGTCGACGTCTTCTTTCGCCCGCGGCTCGAATACCTCTGGTTCGACACGCTCGATCTGATGAAGGACGCGCGCAACACGGGCGCGCCGGTCCGCACCCTCTTTCGCACGCTCGCCTTCGCGGCGGGGGGCGTCGCGCTGCTACGTTGGTGGCGGGCAGGTGACCGGCGCGCGCTGGCGCTCGGCGTCTTCATCCTCGGTGATCTCGCGATCGCATATCTGAGCGGCTACCTGTGGCTTGCGCGTCAGACGCAGCCGTATCGCCAGATCGGGCCAGCCATGCTGGCGGCGGCGATCCCAGCCGCGGTGGTGCTTCGCGAGGCGCTGTCGCCGTCCGCGCTGCGCCGGCTCGAGCGGCCAGCGCGGCTGCTCTTGGCGCTCGCGCTGGTCCTCGTCGCGCCGCGCGCCGTGCGAACCGTGCTCTATTTCATCCCGGATCTTCTGCCTCGAATTGCCATCAATGGGAAGGAGGACCTCTTCACGTCGTCGCTCGTGGGCCCAGGTGAGCCGTTCCCCGTGGTGCGTCGTCACGAGGGCCCGCCGCCGCGCTACGAAGGGGTGCGCGATTGGCTCGCCGCGCACGCCGCGAACGACGGGCGGGTGCTGGTGCTCGAGTGGCCGCTCGGCGAGTATCTCGCCGCCACGAGCCGTCTGCCGATCCTCGGCGGGATCCGCGAGCGGAACGTGCCGCACGTCGACGCCAACCTCTTTCGGCTCGAGCCGACCGGAAATCTACCGGGAGAGGCCCTCCGCGACTATCTCACCCGATACGCGGTCGGGTACGTGGTGATGAGCGGCGACCTCGGTCCGCTCGACTATCGTCGCGAGCTGCTCATCCCTGCGAAGAGCGTGCAGGGCGTCAGGATCTATCGGACGAACATCGCTCCGAGCTACTTTTACCGGGGCAGAGGTCGGATCGCCTCGCAGCGCCTCAATTCGATAAAGATCGAGGACGCGAGCGCCGATCCGCTCCATCGGGACGTCGTGGTCCGTTTTCACTGGATGGAGCCGCTGCGCTGTCGGCCGGGCTGCGAGGTCGAGCGGTTCCCGGTCGCGCAGGATCGCGTCGGGTTCATCCGGATAGCGAACCCGCCGAGCTCGTTCGAGCTCTACAACGCTTACGCTCACTGAAGCGTCGCGCACGCGGCCGGGCGAGCCTCACGAGGCGGTGCGCTTGCTGAGCTCGAACGCACGGCCGCGGTAGCCCCACCCGAACAGCCCGCGTACCGCGGCGGAGCGATAGAGGCCCCGCGTGACGACCACCTCGACCGCGCGCGTGATGCCGACGCGGAGCGCGGTCGGCCAGCCCACCTCACGCGCCACGCGTAGGCGGTGACGACGCGCGAGCGCGGCGCCGTCGCCGGTGCCGAGGGAGGCGGCGGCCAGCTCACCGGCGATGCGCCCCGAGGCGAGCGCGTGCCAGATCCCTTCGCCGGAGAGCGGGTCGATGAGCCGCGCGGCGTCTCCTGCGGTGAGGAGCCCGGGCGCCGCGGGCGGAGGCCTCATGCCGGCGAGCGGCAGCGCCCAGGTCCGCAGCGGCCCTTCCAACTTCATCGCGGAGAACCGAGCCGGGTGCGCGTCGACGAAGCGCTGAAAGAGCTCGCGGAGGCTCGCGCTCTTCGCGTGATAACGGTCCGACCGCAGGTACACCCCCACGTTGCTGAGCCCCGCGACCGGCGGGAACACCCAGCCGTAGCCCGTGGGCAGAAAGCGCTCGAAATAGTGCGCGCTCCACTCTGCGTCGGCGTCATACCGCACGCCGCTCGCGTAGGCGGTCACCGCCAGGCCCTGATGTCGCTCTCGGGGCGGCGCGAGCCCGAGCGCGTGCCAGGCGAGGGAGCCGGAGCCGTCCGCCGCGATCACCACCCGGGCGCGTCGAACGAACCGGTCGCCCTCCGCGCCGCAGAATCGCCCAGCCTCCCGTAGGAGCCGGCGCACCTTTACCCCCTCGACGATCTCGGCGCCGGCTCGCTCGAGCTCACGCCGGAGGAGGTCGTCGAGCGCGGTGCGCGGCACGATGTAGCCCGGCTCGGCGCCATAGCTTCGCGTGAGGCGGGTACCGTCCGGAAAGAGCGCGACGGCTCCGCGCACGACGGCGCGGGGCGCTCGCTCGAGGCGCTCGCCCGCGCCGAGCTCGCCGATGACCGCCGCCGCGACGTTCGAGAGGGCGTCGCCGCACGGTTTCGGTCGGGGAAAGACCGCACGATCGACCACGCATACGCGCGCTCCGGCCCGGGCGGCGGCGATCCCGGCCGCTGCGCCAGCCGGCCCGGCGCCAATCACCAGGAGGTCGGTGCGCACCGGCATGAAGCCCGAAGATAGCATTGATCTACTCCGTGCTAGCTCCTAGCCTCCGCGCGCCTGATATCATGCGCTCGCGTGAGCGCTCGCGCGACGGACGCACCGAGCGGCGGACCCGATGGTTTACGAGCAGAGTCCATGATGGGTCCCTCGACCCTGCGCGTCCCGCTCGCGCCGTTCGCGGCGATCACGCTGTCCTCGCTAGCGCTCGAGGTGTTCCTGGTTCGCGTCCTCGCGTACACGGTGCAGACCTTCCTCGTCTACCTGGTGCTCGGAGTCGCGATGATCGGTTTTGGCGCCGCGAGCAGCCTGGTGGCCGTGCGTCGCCGGTGGCTCGAGCCCGAGCACACGCCGGTGGTCATCGCGGCGTGGGCGTTCGCCTACCCGGTGAGCATCGTGGTCGCCTATGCGGCGTTCGCACGGCTCGGCCCGCTGCTCGACGCCAACGTCGCGGCGCTCACCTTCCTCGGAGCTGCGCTCCTGACCCTGCCGTTCCTGACCTCGGGTGCGGTCGTCACCCTGGCGCTCGCTTCGGCGGGGCCGCGGGTCGGTCGCGCCTACGCGGCCGATCTGCTCGGCGCCGGGCTCGGCTGTCTGGCGCCGCTCTTGCTCGTCGAGCGTGTCGGTGGCGAGCGGCTGCTCGCGCTCCTCGCGCTCGTCGGGTGGGTAGGTGCGCTTGGGTTTCTGCGCGCGGCGCGCGCTCGGCCGCGCTGGCTCGGGTGGCTCGCCGCGGCGAGCCTGGGTTTGACCGCGCTCGCGCTCGCGGTTGCGCCCCGCGTATTCGCGTTTCAGCCCGAGCCGCACGGACAGGTCGGGCTCATCCAGCGTCAGGCCGACCGAGATGGTTTCGGCATGCGACGCGTCTACGACCGCTGGAACATGACCGGTCGCGTGGAAGTCTACGCCTTCGACCGCGTGCCTGGCGGCCCGCACCCGTACCCGTATCTCTTCTACGCGCAGGACAGCACCGCGGGCGCGATGATGGCGCGCTGGGACGGCCGGGACGAATCGCAGGCGCCGCTCGGCGACGTGAACCACCCCGTGCCGGCGCTCTGCGGGGAGACCGTGTTCGCCAGCGGGTACTCGGAGCATCGCGACGACGTCCTCGTGATCGGCGTCGGCGGCGGCGTGGACGTCGAGTGCGCGCTCTATCACCGCGCCCGTCGCGTGGACGCGGTGGAGATCAATCCCGCCAGCATCTCGGCGATTCGCGGCCCGTTCAACCGCTGGCTCGGCGGGATCGGTCGTGACCCTCGGGTCGCGTATCACCTCCGAGATGGTCGCAGCTTCGCACGGGGCGCTCGTCCCGCGTCCTACGATCTCGTGCAGCTGAGCGGAGTCGACACCAAGAGCATGCTCTCGACCGGCGCGCTCGCGCTGTCGGAGAACCACCTCTTCACCGCGGAGGCGTTCCGGGACTACCTCACGAGCTTGAAGCCCGACGGCGTGCTGACCATCATCCGCTTTGGCGAGGCCGAGGCGCTCCGGCTCGCGGCGACCGCGGTGGCCGCGCTCGGCGAGCTCGGGGAGCCGCGCCCCGAAGGGCAGGTCGTCGTGCTGAGAAATGCGCGGATCTACGGGGTCATTGTGCGCCGGAGCGGCGGCTGGGACGCCGCGCGGCTCAGCGCCTTGGGGAGACGCTTCTGGTTCCACGATCGCCCGTTTCGCGGCGCGGACATCCGGTTCTTCAAGGTCTTCGGCTTTCGTCTGTCGGTACGTCCGGTGCTCGTCTACGCCCCGGGCGAGGCGTCGGACCCGGAGTTTCTGCGCTTCTTCTCCGCGGTGAAGGAGGGAACGCTCGCGAGGTTCGCCGAGAGCTACCCCGCCAACCTCGCGCCGGCCACCGATGACCGCCCGTTCTTCTTCGACACTACTCGGTATGACCGCGCGCAGGCGCTCGAGGCGCCGCACGTGCGCGTGCTCATCGACATGTTGGCCAGCGTCGTCGTTCTCGCGGCGGGGCTCGTGCTGCTGCCGGTGTGGGCAGCGCGCCGACGCGAAGAGCGGGGCGGAGGCTTCGTGACGCTGACCTTCTTCGGCTGCGTCGGTCTCGCCTATCTGTTCCTCGAGATCTGGTTTCTCCAGCGCCTCGCGATGTTCCTCGGACACCAGACCTACGCGCTCGGCGCGGTGCTCGGGACGCTGCTCGTGTCGACGGGCGCGGGCGCCGCGCTCGGCGCTCGCTCCTCGCTCAGCCCCCGCCAGCGGATCTGGCTCGGAGTGGTGGGCACGATCCTCGTCGTGCTCGCCTGGCGGCTCCTGCTCCCACCGCTCTTCGCGCGGGCCTGGGGCGCGTCGCTCCCGGTGAAGATGCTCTGGGCGGTGGTGTTCGTCGCGCCGGCCGGGCTGGCGATGGGTCAGCCGTTCCCGGCGGGCCTCGCTTGGCTCGCCGCGCGCCGCCCGACCGCGGTCGCGTGGAGCGTCGGCATCAACTTCTTCGCCTCCGTGCTGGCGACCACGGTCGCGGTGCCGGCGTCCTTGCTCGGAGGGTATCAACTGGTGTCTGCTCTCGGGGTGAGCCTGTACGTGGTGGCGGCGGTGGCCGCGGTCGCGTTTCGAGAGCCGGGAGCCGAGCCCGTGTGACTCGGCTCGCCTCGCTCGGGCGCGCGCTCGCGATGCGACGCTTCACGC
The DNA here is from genome assembly GCA_035063585.1 of Polyangiaceae bacterium. Lineage (GTDB taxonomy): Bacteria > Myxococcota_A > Polyangia > Polyangiales > Polyangiaceae > JAPSGB01. The sequence continues at coordinate 102,506 of JAPSGB010000007.1, read as the reverse complement.
TCGTGGCAGCGGTTCTCGGCATCCTGCTCGTCGCGCCGTCGATCCCGGGCGGGTTCCAGACCGAGGACTGGGTGTTCCGAGACGTCGCTCGCGCGACGCCGGTGAGCCTCGAAAATTTCAACCTGTGGGGTGGGGATGGCCGGCTGCCAGAGAGGGCGATCCGCGAGCGAGTGCGGGGGCAGCGCCAGCGCGGGCTCACGCCGTGGGTCACCTCGGAGGCGTTCAGCGTGTCGTTCTTTAGACCGCTCGCCTCGCTCACGCACCGCCTCGAGTTCTCCCTGTATCCGAACCGGCCCGCGCTGATGCACCTGCAGAACGTGCTCTGGTACGGGCTCACGATCCTCGCCGCTGGGCTCCTCTACCGCCGCCTCTTGGCGCGCGCCTGGGTCGCGGGCCTCGCGACGCTACTTTATGCGGTCGATGACGCGCATGGGCACCCGGTTGGGTGGATCTCGAACCGAAACGCGCTCATCGGCGCGAGCCTCTCGCTCCTCGCGATCGCTGCTCACGACCGCTGGCGGCGTGATGGGTGGCGGGCGGGCGCGTGGCTCGCGCCGAGCGCGCTCGGACTCGGGCTCCTCGGCTCGGAGCTGGCGCTCGGCGCCGTCGGGTACCTCGTCGCGCACGCGGTGTTCATCGACCGCGCTTCGCGGCCTCGCCGCCTCGCCGCCAGCCTCCCGTGGCTCGTCGTGGTCGCCGCCTGGGCGCTCGGGTACCACGCGCTCGGACATGGGGTCAGCGGCTCCGGGCTCTATCTCGATCCGCTCCACGCGCCGGGCGACTTCGTCACCGCGGGCGCCGCGCGGGTCGTGGTGCTCCTCGCGAGCGCCTTCGGCGGGCCGCCGGCAGATCTCTATAGCGAGACCACCTCGCTCTCTCTCGTCGCAATCGCCTCGCTGGCGGTGCTCATCGTGATCGTCGTCGCGATGGCCGCCACGCTCGGTCGCGATCGAGTCGCGCGCTTCTGGGCCCTCGGCACGGCGCTGTCGGCCTTGCCGGTGATCGCGGCTTTTCCTGAGGATCGGTTGCTGCTGCTCACCGGGGCCGGGGCGCTCGCGCTGGTCGCGCGCTTCAGCGAGGTCGCCTTCAGCGCCTCGAGCGATGGGGCCTCCGGCGCTCGGCGCGCCGCGCGAGCCGTCGCCGGGTTACTCCTCGTGGTGCATCTGGTCGCGGCGCCGCTGCTCCTGCCGTTCCGCAGCCTGACCATGGCGCGCTACGAGGCGCGGCTGGCCCGTGCGCGCGAGTCTGCTTACGCGCTCGCGCCGACCCAGCGGAACACCTTGGTCGTGCTCGACGCGCCCGATTTCTACTTCGCCACCATGATGCTGCTCACCCGCATCTCGAGCGGGCACTCGCCAGCCCCGACCCTCATCGTCACGGGGACGCTGGCTCCGGTCAGCGTCACCGGCGTGACCGACGACACGCTGGACGTGCGCGTCGCCGGGAGCTTCCTCGCCGAGCCGTTCAATCGCATCTACCGCGACGCGAGCCACCCGATGCGGGTCGGAGAGACGACGAACGCACCAGCCGCGCTCATCACCGTGACCGAGATCGACCACGCGGGGCGGCCGGTCGCGGCGCGCTTTCACTTCAATTGGCCCGTCTCCGGCGGCCGTCTCGTGTTCGCTCGCTGGCGCGCCGGGCAATACGAGCGGGTGGCTCCCCCGGCGCCCGGGCAGACCCTGATCGTGAAGGCGCGATGAGCACGCCACACCGCGTGGAGCTCCGTCCCCGATTCGCGTATGCGCTCGTGACGGCGGCATTCGTCGGCTACGCGCTGGTCGTCGTGCCTCGCGTCCATAGTGACCTGATGGGCGACGTCGATCGCGCCGGCTGGGCGGGCGCGTTCGCCGCGCGCCTCGCGGGCGGCGCGCGTCTCTACCAAGACGTCGTGGTCACCATGCCGCCGGGCGCCATCTTCGTCATGGGGCTCATCGAGCGGATGGTTGGTCGCCCAGTCCTCGCGGCGGAGCTGGCGGTAGTGACGCTCGCGCGGCTCGGCACCGCGCTGGTCGCCGCGCGTCTCGCGGAGCAGCTCGATACTCGCCGGACCGGGCTCCTGGTCTTCGCGAGTACGCTCGCCCTGACGGTCGGGCTCACCCGCGAGTCCGCCGACGAGCCGCTCGCCGCGCTCCTCGTCATGGTCAGCCTCGCGATGGGGGCGCGGGCGTTTCTCGCGCCGGAGCCGGCCGCCCGGCGCGGGTTCCTGGCGGCCGGCTGGTTGGCAGCCGCAGCCCTCGGCTTCCACACCGCGACCGGGGCAGGCGCGCTCGCGGGCTGGCTCATCGCGCTCGCGCGCTTCGGCAAAGGGAGCGCGCGTCGCTCGTGGGGGCTCGGTGTGCTCGGCGGTCTCGGGTCGCTCACCGGGGTGGCGCTCGCCATCGGCGCGCATCCGGTGGCCGCCGTGCGCGCGGTGGTGGTCGACGGCTGGGAGCTCCTCGGAGGTTGGTTTGGCGTTCTCGGTCGTGCGGCGAGCAGCGCGGTCGGCGCGCGCGCGCTCTCGGCCTCGCTCGCGGTGGTGGCGCTGCTCGCCGCGCTGGCCCTCAGGGTCGCGCGGAGGCGCGGTTCACTCGACCCGGGTGAGCCCTCGGAGACGCGGCCTGACGGGCTCGCGGTGGTGGCCGCGCTCGCGGCGGCCATGTTCGCCGCGGCGGCGCTCGGCGTGCTCCGGGGCAGCCAGCTGCCACGCGCGCTCATGAGCGGGGCCGACGCGCTTCGGAACCTGGTCGGGCTTGGGTTCGTGCTGGCGCTGCTCTTTGCGTTCGCCGCGCGTGGCCCGGCGCGCTGCGTGTGGCGCACCCTCGCGCTCGTGAGCGTCGCGGTCGGGGTCGCTCGCGGCCTCGCCGAGCCTGCCGCACCACCGACGGCGCTCGACGGGCCGCTCATCCCGGTCGCGCTCCTCGCGCTGTTCGTCGCGCTCGAGCGCGCCGCCGTCCGCGGCGCCCAGACCGCTGCGCTCGTCGGCGCGCTCAGCGCCCTGTTCGGGCTCGGTTACGAGCGCGCGGCCCTCGCCTCGGCGCGCGCGAACGGGGCGCCGTACTTCGACGGACTCCACGTGAGCGTGCGCGGCGCGGAGCTGATCCGGCTGGCGCAGCGCGTGCGAGAGCTTGCGCCGCCCGGCGAGACGGTGCTCATCATGCCGGGTGATCCGGAGCTCGGCGCGCTCATCGGCCGGCCCGCGCCGCCGCTGCGCGGGGGGCTGGTGTTCGCCGGGGCCTACCCAGCGCGCCTCGTCGAGGGTGATCTCCGGGCGCTCCGCGACCATCCGCCGCGGATCATCGTGAGGATGGCTCGAAACGGCGAGCTCTGGCGACGAGTGTTCGGTGCGGTCGGCGACGAGGCGCCTGCCGCGCGCCTGGTCGAGGCGGTCGACCGCGAGCTGGGCTCGGGTCGGTACCGCCGTGACGCGAGCTTCCGCTGCCTCTACTTCTTCGATCAGGGCCTCATCGAGGTGTGGGTGCGACGATGAAGGAGCGGCGCCTCGCGTTCTTCCTGCTCGCGTGGCTCGCTGCGTGGTTCTTGGCTTATGTCGCGGCGCTCGTCCCGCACCTCGTCAATAGCTCGTACGGGGACGTCGAGTTCACGGGCTGGAGCGGGCCCATCGGCGCGCGTCTCGCGGCCGGAGAGCGACCCTACGTGGACTTCGTACTGCCGATCCCGCCCGGCAGCTTCGCCATCCTCGCGCTGGTCGCCAAGCTCGCCGGGCGGCCGCTGCTCCTGCATGAGCTCTGGTTGAACGCTGCCTGTCATCTCGGCATGGCGCTCGCGGCGTATGCCATCGCCGTGAAGTTCGCCTCGCGCGCCCTCGCGCTCGCGGTGGCGTCGCTCAGCCTAATCTCGGTGGTCGTGTTCAACAAGGAATGCGCCTACGATCACACCGCGCAGGTGGTCGCTTGGGGCGCGGTCGCCGCGCTCGCACGCGCTGCGCTGGCGGCCGAACCCGGGCGGCGCCGCGCGTGGTGGCTCGCGACGGGCGCGCTCTCGGGGCTGGTGTTCGCGTTCAAGCAGAGCACCGGCCTCGGCGCGGTCGCTGGCGGCGGCCTCGCGCTCGCCTATCTCGGCGTGTTGGATCGCGGCTGGGGGGAGGGGGTGTCGGGGCGGCGCGAGTCTGCGCGGCGCGTCCTCCGGGACGCGGGCGCGTTCGCCGCCGGGCTCCTGGTCGGGGCGTCCGCAGTCGCGCTCCTCGTCCTCTCGCTCGGGAGCAGCCTCGGCGCCTTCTTCCAGGCGGTGTTCGCCGACGGACCCGACCTCAAGGGAGGCACGGCGTCGTTGCTCGACAACCTCTTCGACTATGTGGTGGTGGACACGACGTTTCCGGCGACGCTCGTCTCGCTCGTGGCGGTAGTCTGGGTGGGCTCGCGTGTCGCGCGGTTCGAAGGTCGGCTCCAGCTCGGGGACGAGGCCCGGCGCGGGGCACCGCTCGACCGGCCGCGTGTGCTCGGGCTCGCGGTCGCCATCGCGGTGCCGCTCGCCGGGGCAGCGCTCCTCCTCCGAGCGCCGGGGGCGGTGTTGTCGCCGGAGCTCGTCCGCGTGTTCGACACCGCGCGGCTCCTCCCCTCGGTGGGGCTCGCGCTCGCCGCGGTGAGCTTGGTGGCCCACTCGCGGCGCGCCGCCGAGGGCGTCGGCGAGGGCGCGCTCCGCTCCGGGCACGCGCTCGGTGCGGTGACCCTGGCGGCGCTCGGGATCTCGCTCCTGCACAACACCTCGGCGCCCGAGCTGCGCGCCTTCTACGACAACAACCCGGTGATCCCCCTGTCTTGGCTCATGGTGCTGGTGGCGCTCCGGCGCGCGCGGCTCGGGTGGGCGCTCGCGCTCGCTGTGGCAGTCGGGATGAGCGCGCTATTTGGCAACAAGCTCGCCCGGGCGCTCGTAGCGCGCACGCCGGTGGGAGGGCATGGTTACTGGGCCGGGCTCCAGGTGTCGCCGCGGGGAGCGGACATGGTCCGCGTAGCGCTCCGGGTCCGTGAGCTCGCGGGCCCCGACGGCACCGTGCTGGTGCTACCCGAGGACGTGAACCTCGCGGCGCTCATCGGTCGGCCGCGACCCGCCCTCCGCGGCGCCATCGTGTTCGTCGACCAGTATCCGCGCCGGCTCGTCGCCGGCGACGAGGCGACCCTCATCGCGGAGCCACCCGAGGTCATCGTGCTCCACCCGGCCGAACCAGCGGCCTGGCAGCGAATTTTCCGCATCTGGAGCCGCGATAGCGGAGCGGAACAGCTCATCGGCTTCGTGGAGCGTAGGCTCCTGCCCGGGCGCTACCGGCTCGACCGGAGCCTCGCGACCCGCTTCCTCGGCGGGCAGGCGACCCTCCAGATCTGGGTGCGCGACGGACCCCCTCGCCGGTGAACGCCCGGTTGACCCGGCGCTCGAGCCGAGGCTAGGTCGACGGCAATCATGTCCACCGCCTCCGAGCTCGCCGCGGCCCTCGAAGACAGCCCGTCGCTCGCCGGGCTCACCGCGGCCGGCCGTGCCGCGCTCGCCGCGCTGCTCGAGCCCGTAACCGTTCCGCGCGGCGACGCGATCGTATCCGAGGGCGCGAGCGATCGGGCGATGTACTTCGTGGTGTCCGGTCATGGGCGGCTCGTCCGCGGCGACGTGCGGATCGGCGGTGTGCACCGCGGAGATCACTTTGGCGAGCTCGCGCTCATCGCGAAGCGGCCGCGAGCCGCGAGCATCATCGCCGAGTCCGAGCTCGAGCTCGGGCGCCTGTCGGTGGAGCGGTACATGGAGCTCTCCGCCGGCGCGCCGGAGCTCGCGCTCGAGCTCCTGCAGGCGCTCCTCGGGAGCGTCGCCGATCGGTTGGTCGAGGTGACCGAGGGCATGACCACCTTGCTCTCGGAGCGCTCGCTCCCGCGTCGCTCGATGATCGCGGTGCGGCTCGGGGGCGAGACGCGGCGCGTGCACATGGGCACGCGGGCGGGCACGCTCCTGCCCTCTTCGGTCGAGGGCAGCCCGGTGGTCGCCGCGCTCGTCGATCTGAAGGCGGCCTCGCTCTCGACCCCGCTCTCGAGCGACTGCCGCCTCGAGCCGCTCACCACGGCGCACTGGGAGGGGCAGCGCGTCTATCGCCAGAGCCTGGGGCTCCTCCTGCTCGAGGCGGCGCGGCGGGTGGAGCCGACGCTTCGCCTGCGGCTCGGCGCGTCGGTCGGGTTCGCGCAGAAGGTCGAGCTGGCGCAGTCGAGCGGCCTCGAGCTCGTCGAGCTCGCGCGCGCCCTCGAGCAGGCGATGCACGAGCTGGTCGACAGTGATCGACCGCTCAGCGAGGAGTGGTGGACGGTCGATGAGGCTCGCGAGCACTTCGAGGCGGCCGGCTGGGGCGACGCCGTTCGCCTCCTCGCCACCTGGCGCGATCCGGCGGTCCCGCTCGCGAGCTACGGCGAGGTCTTCGCCATCAGCCTGAGCCCGCTGGTCTCGCGGACCGGCGCGCTCGCAGAGCTCGCGTTGGTCCCGGACGACTCCGGGCTCCTGCTCGTCTACGGGCCGCGCGCGAGCACGCGCCACCCTCCGCCGTATGTGAGCGAGAGCCTGGCGCCGCCCGCGCCCGGGCGCGTGAGCGCCGGCGCCGAGGCGGCGCGTGCGATCTCACGTCAGACGACGCTCATGGTCACCGCTCAGGAGCTCTGGCTCGACACCCTCGGGGTCACCAGCGTCGGCGCGTTCAACACCGCCTGCATCGACGGTGACGTGGCCGAGCTCATCCGCGTGTCGGAGGGGTTTCAAGAGAAGCGCATCAGCCGCATCGCGGACCGGATCCACGAGCTCGGTGACCGGGTGAAGGTCATCACCATCGCGGGCCCGAGCTCGAGCGGAAAGACGACCTTCATCAAGCGGCTCCGGGTGCAGCTCCAGGTCGTCGGCAAGAACCCGATCGGCCTGTCGCTCGATGACTACTACGTCGACCGCGAGCTGAACCCGCGCGACGCGGACGGCGACTACGACTACGAGTCCTTCGACGCGCTCCGGAGCGAGCTCCTCGCCGAGCACCTCGAGCGCCTCCTCTCCGGCGCGCGGGTCCGCACCGCGCGATACGATTTCGAGAGCGGCCGGAGCTCCCCCGAGGGAGGCGACGAGCTCGCGCTCGAGGCGCGCGACCTGCTCATGCTCGAGGGGATCCACGGACTGAACCCGCGCCTGCTCGGCACGGTCGAGCCGGAGCGAGTGTTCCGCATCTTCATCTGTCCGCTGGCGCAGCTCCCGTTCGATGCGCTCACCCGCGTGCACGCCTCGGACGTTCGGCTCATCCGCCGCATCGTGCGGGATCGTCACACGCGCGGGTCGCGCGCGGCTGACAACATCCAGCGCTGGCCGAGCGTCCGCAAGGGCGAGCGCGAGCACATCTTCCCCTTTCAACGAAACGCGGACGCGGTGTTCGACTCGTCCTTGCTCTACGAGCTCGGGGTGCTGAAGGTGTTCGCCGAGCGATACCTGCTCGAGGTGCCGCAAGACACCGCCGCCTGGGGTACGGCATTTCGACTGCTCCAGCTCCTCGATCGCTTCGTGACCATCTATCCGGATCACGTGCCTCCCACCTCGATCCTTCGCGAATTCATCGGCGGGAGCGGCTTCGAATACTAAGGCATCCTATTTACCGTTATCGTCGCGCCCGGGCTCGCGCGGCGCCCCATCGCCCGCCCCGCCGCGGCGGATGCCCGCGATGGCCGGCACGAGCAGGAGGTAAGCGCCCGCGGCGACCAAGAGCAGCACCGTGAGTCCGCCCACGAGGGCGATGAGCACCGCGGCGCTCGAGGCGAGCACGCTGCCCACACCGTTCACGCCCCAGAGCCACGGCGTCTCGGGGTCGTGGTGGGCCCGGACCAGGCGCATCCCGGCCGGGAAGGCGACTCCGAGGCCGAGCCCCACGACGCCGTCCACCGCGGCGGCGAAGGCGAGCCGGGTGCCCGTGGGCGCGGCTTCGACGACGGGCGCGAGATCCCCCCAGAGGAGCGCGAGGAGCGCGAGCATCGAGGCGAGCGCGACGGGATAGAGGTAGCAGAAGGGCGCGCGGTCGAGCGGCAGCCGATCGGAGAGCAGCGAGCCTATGCCGGCTCCTCCGACCAGGCTCGACAATACCACCATCAAGCTGTAGCTCGGTTCGCCGAGCACCACGCTCATGCGCTGAAGGAGCGCGATTTCCGCGAGCATGAAGCCCACGCCGATGAGGGAGAAATAGGCGAGCGCCGCGCCGAGCCCGCGCCCGGTGCGGCGCTCCGGGCGAGCCCGCCGGCGGAGCGGCACGATGATGGCGATGGCGACCAGGATGAGCGAGGCGAGCACCGCGAGCCCGAGGGTGCGCGTCGCGAGGAGGTTGCCCTCGATGGTGCCTCGGGTGACCCCGGGGAGCTCGTGCCAGAGCGCGCCGAGGCGGATCACGTTGAAGAAGAATGGGCGGTCGTCGGTGGGCGGGCGAAAATCGAGCAGCGGCAGGAGCGTCTCGCGCTCGAGCTCGGCGCGGCTAGAGGCGTGGAGCAGCGCCGCGAGCCGCGCCGCGGTCGGCGCTCGCCCGGGCGAGGCGATGACGTTGAAACCGAGCGTCTGCGCCGCGCGAGTGAGCTGCGCGAGATCGGCCTCCGTGAGCGGATCCCGCGCGAGGAGCAGGGTCGTGACCTTGTCGCCGGCGGCGATCACGATGTGCCGCGAGGGATCGCGCACGCCGCGATCGATGAGCGACGCGACCGCGAGCGCGGCGAGCCGGGCGGTCTCCACCGTGGACCAGCGCGAGACGGTGAAGATACCTCCGGGCTCCAACCGGTCGAGGAAGAGGCGCCAGGCGTCGAGGGTATAGAGCCCGTTCTCCCCGAGCGCGTGGGCGCCGGCGCCGGTGGCCGCCCAGGTGTCGATGAGCGAGGCCTGGATCACTTGGAAGCGCTCGGGGCTGCGCGCGAGCCAGCTCCGAGCCTCGTCGTGGATCAGGCGCACGTCGCGGCGCTGGGCGATCCCGGTGGGCGCGCCGAGCGGCCCCTCGAGGATCTCGAGCAGGCGGTCGTTGAATTCGAGCCCGACGACCGGCGAGTGCCCGGCGAGGAGCGCGGCCTGGATGTCGCGCGAGCCGCCCACGCCGATGACCGCCATCGGTCCCTTCGGACGGAGCGCATGCACCAGGTTGGTCACGTCGCAGGAGAGGAAGCCGAGCTGCTCGAGCGGCGCGAGGTAGAGCGGCGTGGCGGCGTGGCCGTCGATGACGATGGTGCGCTGCGCGACCGGCGGCGCTCCGCAGCGCGCGCCCTTGCCCCAGAAGTCCGCCGGAGCGATGACCGGCTTCATCACCTGCACGCGCGAGTGGCTGTTCCAGAGCTCGAGCTCGAGGTTCGAACGGTCCTCCGCCTGACCTTTCACCCAGAGCGGGGCGAGCCCCGAGCTCGAACCACCAACGACGGTGAGCGCGAGCATGCCGGCGCCGAGCTTGATTCCGCGCCGGACCGACCCACCATCCCGGCCGGCCCACGCGAAGCAGACCGAGGCGAGCGCGGCGAGCACGCTGAGCGAGAGGATGGCCGCGGCGCCGCCCAGCCGGATGAGGAGCGGCACGAGCGGCGCGCCGATGGCCGCGCCCACGAGGTCCACCGCGTAGACTCGGCCGACCGGCAGCGGAGCGCGGGTGAGCGCCGCCGCCACCAGCTTGCCGACGGGGTAGAACGGGAGCGCGATGACGGCGCTGAAGAAGACGAAGAGCGGCAGCGTGGTCAGCACCGGCTCCACCCGCAATGGGACGATGAGCAGGAGCACGTACGAGAGCGGGATCGACCATGCCAGGGCCCGCGCGTCGCGGCTGAGCGACGACGGGAGACGCGCCGGCGCGTACTCGTCCGGGGCGAGGTACACGCGCACGGCGCCGGCGGTCAGCCCGAAGAGGCCCATGGCGATGACCAGGAACGCGAGCGAGTACCAGGTCAGCACCGACAAGAGTCGGGTGAAGAGGACCTCGAGGGCGAGCGACGCTCCGGTCACCAGCCCGAGCCCGGTGAGGAACGGCGCGGGCCGCAGCGAGCGGTCGGTCACTGCTTCTCGTGGTCGTCGTCGTTGGGCGGGGGCGGCGGGTGCGAGTGCGACGAAGAGGACTGCCGCTCGCGGAACGACAGGTTCGACGCCTCCTGGTAGAGTTCCTTGGCGCCGTGGACGCCCGCGTCGCGACGCATGAGCTGGATGAGCCGCTGCTGCGCCGCGCCGGGCGGCAGCGAGCCCTCGTAGAGCCCGAGCTTGACTCGCAGGACGACGAACGCGTCGTCGTCGGCCGGGACGGACTTCAGCGCCTCGCGGGCACCCTCGAAGTCGCCGGCCTCGAGGAGCCGGTCGATCCAGTCGTAGCCTGGCGGGCTCGCCATGCGGCGGAGCCTACCAGGGGAGCCGTCTCGGCGGCAAACCGAGCGGGGTTCGGGCGCCCCCGGGGCGAGGCGCCTCGCGGGGCTCGTCCGGGAGCCTTTCACCGGCCTCGTTCGCCATGGTACGGTCGCGGCCCTGGGGCGGTCGGACCCCCGGAGCGGCGAGAGATGAACAAGGAGCGAAAGGGTAAGGGGGCGCGCTCCGGCGACTCGCAGCCGCCCGATCTCAGGAAGGAGCGCGACGAGTTCCTGCAGAACTTCTCTCGCGGAGCCCGGCTCACCGAGGAGTTCGTGCAGGAGCAGCAGCGGCTCCAGCGTCGGCTCGGTGAGCTCGAGGAGGAAAATGCCAAGCTCCGGGCCACCCTCGAGGCCGACCACGCGGTGCGCGAGTTGCTCGACAAGATCGAGCTGCTCGAGCGCGACAAGCGCGAGCTCCTCTCGCGGTTTCGCGACGCGGAGCGGCAGTCGACCGACATCAGCGAGCGCTTCCAGGAGGTCGAGAACGAGTTCGCGAACCTCGCGAACCTCTTCGTGGCGTCGAACCAGCTCCACTCGAGCCTGTCTCCGCGCGGCGTGATGCGTCGCGTGAAGGAGGTGCTCGCGCAGCTCGTCGGCGCCGAGCGCTACGGCGTCTATCTGCTCGGCGCGCAGGGCGACGAGGTCGTGCCCATCGCCTCGGAGGGCGTCCCGGGTGAGCGCCTCGCGCCGCTCCGCGTCGAGGGGCGGCTCGCCGAGGTGCTCCGCACCGGCGGCGCCTTCGTCGAAGAGGACGGGAGCCCCGCCGACGGCGGCGCCGCGGGGCCGGTCGCCATCGTCCCGCTCAGGGTGGACGAGCGGACCGTCGGGGTCATCGTCATCTTCAGCACGCTGACCCAGAAGACGCATTTCGACACGGTAGACTTCGAGCTCTTCAAGCTGCTCGGCCAGCACGCGGCGAGCGCGCTCGTCGCCGCGAGCCTCTTCGAGCAGGCCGAGCGCAAGATCCCTGGCCTCGAGGCCTTCATCGACCTGAGTGTGTAGTTGTCATGGCTGAATTCTCCTGCCTGATCGTTGAAGACTCCCCGATGATGCGGCAGCTCTTGGTGTTTGCGCTGGCCCGCGTGAAGAACCTGCGCGTCACCGAGGCTGACGACGGAGTCGATGGGCTCCGGAAGCTCGCCTCGGCGCGCTATGACATCATCGTCACCGACATCAACATGCCGATCATGGACGGGCTCAAGCTCGTCAAGCGGGTGCGGAGCGATCCGGTGCACAAGGACACGCCCATCGTCATCATCACCACCGAGGGCTCGCAAGAAGATCGCCATCGCGCGCTCCAGCTCGGGGCCAACGCCTACATCACCAAGCCGATCCAGGCGCCCCAGGTGATCGCGACCGTGAAGGAGCTCCTCAAGATCGCGTAGCGTCCGGGGAAGGGGAGGTCGGCCCGGCGCGGAACCGCGCGGACCGTCGCGCGCGGCGGCGGCGTGCGCGTGAGCTGACGTACTCGATGTGGATCAAGATTTGCGGAGTCACTACGGTAGGCGACGCGCTCCTCGCGGCAGAGTCGGGCGCCGACGCGCTGGGCTTGAACTTCATCGAGGGCTCGCCGCGTGCGCTCGACCGCGCCACCGCGCGGCGCGTCGCCGACGCGGTGCGCGGGCGCGTCGAGCTCATCGGCGTGGTCGCCGATCTTGCGACCGAGCAGGCGCGCGCGCTCCTGGCCGAGCTCGCGCTCGACGCCCTGCAGCTGCACGGTCACGAGCCGCCCAGCGCGGTCGCGGCGCTCCTGCCTCGCGCCTATCAGGCAGTGCGGATCGGCGGCCCCGAGGACGCCGCCCGGGCCGCGGGCTACGGCGGGGAGCGCCTCCTCTGCGACGCGCGCGTGGCGGGCGCGCTCGGTGGCACCGGCGCGAGCTTCGACTGGGCGCTGGTGCGAGGGCTCGCGCGCCAGCGGCGCGTGATCGTGGCGGGCGGGCTCACGCCGGACAACGTCGCGCGCGCGATCGCGGCGGTGGAGCCTTTCGGTGTCGATGTCGCGAGCGGGGTCGAGGCGTCGCCGCGCCAGAAGGACGCGGAGCGGGTGCGACGCTTCATCGAGCGCGCGCGCCAGGCGGCGCGCCGCCCCGACATCCCTCCCGATGAGTCGTGATAAGGGTCGGTCATGATGGAACGCGACGTCGAGCTCACCCTGGCGGACGGAGTGGTCGACGCGGTGCTGCTCGCGCCGGAGGGCGAGGGGCCTTGGCCCGGGATCCTACATTACCCGGATGTCATGGGAGTGCGCCCCGCGCAGCGCGACATGGCGCGCCGGCTCGCCGGGGAAGGGTATCTGGTCCTCCTGCCCAACCTGTTCTTCCGAACCCGCCGCTCGCCGGTCTTCGAGTTCGAGCCGAACTTCAGCGAGCCACGCACCCTGAAGCGGATGGGCGAGCTGCGCGGCCCGCTCACGCCGGAGGTGATGGAAGCCGACGGGAGCGCGTACATCGATTTCTTGAGCGAGGCCGGCGCGAGACCGGGACCGCTCGGGGTGGTCGGGTACTGCTTCAGCGGCGCGATGGCGCTACGGACCGCCGCCGCGCGCCCCGAGCGGATCGCCGCGGCGGCGTCCTTCCACGGCGGGCATCTGGTCACCGAGCAGCCGTCGAGCCCGCACCGCGTGCTCCCTCGCGTGCGCGCTCGACTCTATTTCGCGCACGCCTCGGGAGATCGCTCGATGCCGAGGTCCGCGATCCGCGAGCTCGAGAGCGCGCTCGCCGGCTGGGGCGGCGCTTACGAGAGCGAGCTCTATCCGGGCGTGAGCCACGGCTGGACGGTGCCGGGGAGCCCGGCGTACGAGCGCGACGCGGCCGAGCGCGCTTACGCGAAGCTCGTCGCGCTCTTCGCGGCGACCCTCCGGAGCTGACGCGTGCGCCGACGCGGCGCGCAGCGAGCTTAGCCAGCCGAGGGGCGGGGGCGGGGCCGGCGCGTCGAGGCTCGAAGCTAGCGCTCGTCGAGCCGCTGGCGCAGGCGCGCCACCAGCCGAGCGACGGCCTCGACGCGGCGGGCCCGCGTCGGCTCGGCGGCGATGGCCCGGACCAGCGCGGTGCCGACCACGACGCCGTCCACCCCCGTGTCCGCGACCGCGCGCGCCTTCTCGGGCGAGTCGATACCGAACCCGACGCACACCGGCAGCGTGCTCCTTCGCGCGAGCTCCGCGGCGCGGCGGCCTGCCTCGGCGAGCGGCGCCTCGGCCGAGCCGGTCACGCCGGTGAGCGAGACGTAATAGATGAATCCCGAGGCGCGCGCGAGAACCCGCGGCTCGCGCTCGGGCCCGGTGGTCGGCGCGACGAGGGGGATCATGGCGAGCCCGGCGGCGTCGGCCGCGTCGCGGAGCGCGGCACCCTCCTCCGGCGGCAGATCCACGACCAGCAGACCGTCGACGCCGGCGCTGCCGGCGAGCGCCGGCAGCGCCGTCTCCCCGGCCGCGATGATCGGGTTCATGTAAGAGAACAGGATGAGCGGAGCCTCCGAGCGCGCGCGCACCGCCTCGGCGACGCGGAGCGCCGCGCGGAGCGAGCCGCCCTGGCGGATGGCGCGGTGCGCGGCGGCAGCGATGACGGGCCCGTCCGCGGTCGGATCGCTGAACGGGACGCCGAGCTCGAGGACATCGGCGCCGGCCTCGAGCGCGGCGAGCGCGCACGCGGTGGTGTCTTCCGGCGAAGGGTCGCCGACGGTGAGGAAGGCGACCAGGGCCGTCCGCTGCTCGGCGCGCGCGAGCGCGAAGCACTCCGCGATGCGTGCGCTCGTCACGCGAGCGCCTCGAGCGTCGAGAGATCCTTGTCGCCCCGTCCCGACAGGTTGACGACGAGCCGGGCGGGGCGGCCGCGCCGCGCTCGCTCGCGCCTCGCGACGTCGGCGACGCGCGCGAAGGCGTGCGCCGTCTCGAGCGCGATGAGCAGGCCTTCGCGACGAGCGAGCAGCTCGGTCTGGGCGATGGCCTCGCGATCGGTCGCCGAGAGGTAGGTGGCGCGGCCGCTCGCCGCGAGCGCGGCGTGCTCCGGTCCGACGCCCGGGTAGTCGAGCCCGGCGCTCACCGAGTGAGCCTCCAGGATCTGGCCGTCGTCGTCGGCGAGGACCATGGTGCGCGCGCCGTGGAGCACGCCGAGCCGTCCTGCCCCGAGGGTCGCCGCGTGACGGCCGGTGTCGAGACCCTCGCCGGCGGCCTCGACGCCGTAGAGGCTCACCTCGAGGTCGTCGAGGAACGCGCGAAAGAGCCCGATCGCGTTCGAACCGCCGCCCACGCAGGCGATGAGCGCGTCGGGGAGCGCGCCCGACGCCGACAGGACCTGCTCGCGCGCTTCGTCGCCGATGACCCGCTGCAGCTCGCTCACCAAGGCCGGGTACGGGTGTGGCCCTGCCGCGGAGCCGACGCAGTAGTGCGTGGTGTCGACGTGGGTGACCCAGTCGCGGAGCGCCTCGTTCATGGCGTCCTTGAGCGTCCGTGAGCCGCTGGTCACCGGGAGCACACGCGCGCCGAGCCGCTTCATGCGGAGCACGTTCGGCGCCTGCCGCTCGACGTCCACCGCGCCCATGTAGACCTCGCACGGGAGCCCGAGCACCGCGCAGGCGGTCGCCGTCGCCACGCCGTGCTGCCCGGCGCCCGTCTCGGCGATGATCCGCGTCTTGCCCAGCCTTCGGGCGAGCAGCACCTGCCCGAGCGCGTTATTTATCTTGTGCGCGCCCGTGTGGCAGAGATCCTCGCGCTTGAGCCAGAGCTCGGCGACGTCTCCACCGAGCGTCTCCTCGAGGCGTCGCGCGCGATAGAGCGGCGTCGGACGCCCCACGTAGCTCGCGAGGAGGCCCCGCCACTCGGTCTGGAAATCCGCGCGCCCTACCACGGACTCGAACGCGCGGGTGAGCTCCTCGAGCGCCGGCACCAGCGTCTCGGCGACGAAGCGACCTCCGTAGTCTCCGTACCAGCCGGCGCGGGCCCGCTCGCTCATGGGCGCAGAGTGTGGAGGACGCAGCGCGTGAGCGCCAGCGGCTCGGGGCGCCGCGCCTCGGACGCGCCGGCCCGGCGCCGAGCCGGCCTCACCGCTCACCCGGGGGCTGGACGCGCGCGACGCCGCGGCCGCCATCGACCCGGAGCTCCTCCCCGGTGACGAACGGCGCGCGAGCGAAGTAGAGCACCGCCTCGGCGACGTCCGCCGCGGAGCCGACGCGCGCGAGCGGCGCCTGCCGGGCGACCCGCGCGACCGCGTCCGGGCTCATCGTCGGGGGAGGGAGCACGGTGCCCGGCGCGACGGCGTTCACACGGACCTCGGGCGCGAGCTCGAGCGCGAGCACGCGCATGAACGCCCGGAGCGCACCCTTCGACACGACGTACGGGGCGTGGTTCGCGAAGGGGGCGGTGGCGCTCGAGCAGGTGATGAAGACCATCGAGCCTCGGCTCGCGCGGAGCAGCGGTGTCGCCGCGCGCGCGAGCTCGAACGGAGCGGTGAGGTTCAGCGCGAGGGCGCGGTCCCAAGCGGCGTCATCGACCTCGCTCCAGCGCACGCGATCGAAGTTGGCGGCGCTCGAGACCAGCAAGTCGAGCCCGCCGAGCGCGTCCGCGCTCTCGGCAACCAGCCGCCGCGCCGCGCCGCGATCGGTGAGATCGGCGCGGAGCGTCACCGCGCGCCCGCCGGCCGCGGTGATGACGCTCGCGGTCGCCGCCGCGCCCGCGTCGCTCGCGTGATAGTGCACGGCGACCTGCATGCGGGCGGCGCCGAGCGCCTCGGCGATGGCGCGACCGAGGCGCTGCCCGGCGCCGGTCACTAGCGCTCGCTTGCCGGTCAGATCGAGCATGGAAGAGCGCGAGTCAGAGCGAGAAGCTCACCTTGGCGGGCCAGCTCCCGGGCGACGGATAGGTCGCCTCGCGGAGGAGCGCGGCGAGGCACTCCACGGCCTCCTCGCCGCCGCGCTCGGACCAGGCGAGGCCGACCGAGAGCGCCTTGCCGCTGGTGTCGACGTACACCGTCGCGGTGAAGCTCCCGCCCGCGCTCTCCTTGCAGCTCGCGATTTTCGACGAGAGCTTGGAGAGCGTATCGTCGACGCGGTCGCTCGACCACTCGGTGGGAGCACGCACGTCACTCGGCGGCTCGAAGTCGAACGATTTTCCGGCGAGCCCCTTCTTTCCGCCCACCGGCTTGGGCCAGCTCTGCTTGCGGAGCGCGTCGAGCATGCATTGCTCGGTCTCGAGGCTCCCGAGCGTGGACTCGGAGACGCGCGCGTCCGCGAGCGCCCCGCTCTGGTCGATTTCGAGGGCGAAGCCGACCGAGCCGCCGAGGTACTCGACGCGCCTGGCGCCCGCCTCGAGACAGCGCTGCAGGCTCCCGAGGGACGCGGCGAAGGTGCGGGTCACCGCGTCCTCGTCGAGGGCGCCGATCTCGGCGCTGACCTCGGGGACCGGACCCCCGCGAGCCCGCTGCGGCGCGACGTCCTCGGTCGCGGCCTTCGGGGGCGGGGTGGAGTTGCCGCAGCCGGCCAGGAGGGAGAGGGCGGCGGCCCAGCCGCCGAGAGTTCGCCGTGCGCTCATCGTCATCGAGGCCAGAGGAGTAGCGCTCCGCGCGCGGGGCTACAACCGCTCCGGCCCGCGTCGCCGCCTGCTTCGACTCGCGGCGGAAAATTCCTGAGGGCTAGCTCTCCGCGTCGAAGATGACGACGTGGGGGAGCTCGCCGAGCCGCGCGCGGAGCGCAGGCTTCGGGCGCACCGCGACGCCCACGCGTGCGGCGCGGAGCATCGCCTCGTCGAAGGCGCTGTCACCGAAGCTCGCGAGCCAGTCCGCGTCGCCGATGAGCGCGCGCGCGGCCGGGAGCTTGGACTCGGCGTATGGCACCTCGAAGGAGAGCGCTGGCGCCATGCGCGCGGCGTCGAAGCGCGGGGTCGAGGCGGCGATTTCACCCAGGGAGAAGCCCAGCGCGGGAGCGGCGAGCGCGACCAGCGGCGCGGGAGAGGCGCTCACCACGGCGAGCTGGAACCCCTCGCGCCGCGCCCACAGGATGACGGGTTCGAGCGCGCGGTTGGTGCGTGCCTCGAGTCCTGCGGCCTCGAGCGCTTCGCGCCCGAGCGCGTCGAGCTCCCCCCTCGTGAAGCCCGCGTAGCACCACGTCATCATCCTGCACACGTCGCGCTCGGGATAGCGCCCATCACGATACGCCTGGAAGATGGTCCCCGCGATCAGTGACGCATCGCCGGTCGCTTCGAGCCCGTGGGCCCGAGCGTCCTCGGCGAGCGCGTCTCGTGCAGCCGCGCGCAAGAGTCCGCGCGAGACCGCGTACTCGAACGTGTCTTCCGACACGTCCCCGGACCAGAGGGTGCCGTCGGCGTCGAACACGAGCGCGCCCGGTCCGCCGGCGCGAGCGCGGGCGAGTCGTTCGATGAGCGCGCGCGCGTCGCTGATGGTCTCGTTCACGCGCGGTGGTTCCACCAGCCGCCGGCCAGCTCGAGATCCTCGAGCGTGTCGATCTCCATGTAGCCGCCCGGGGTGTCCTCATGGTGCATCACGCTGCCGGTCTCGAGCATGGTCGCCAGGAGATCGATGAGGTAAGCCCGCTCGAAGGTGCGGCCCTCTCGCCAGACACGGCCCGCGTGCTCGGCGCGCGCGGCGTCGAAGGCTCGCACGAGCTCGCGCGCCCCCGCAGGAGAGAGCTTCATGACGCCGATGAACTCGCCATCCGCGGCCTCGCTCGGGATGGTCCGTCCGACCTCGAGCACGCGGTCGCCGTCGACTCGCATCTTCTCGGCGTCCGTCTCCGGGTGTTGGCTGCGGCTCACATAGCGCCGCCGCCACGCGGTGTCGCAGCCGAGCACGATGTCGTGCGGGCTCCTCGCGAGCCGTTTCGCTACCTCGCCGTCATAGATGATGTCGGCGTAGGTCGAGAGGAAGCCCTCCGACAGGAACTCACGCGCGCTGAGGAGCGAGAGGAGGATGTTGTTCTTCTCCCAGTCCGCGTTACGGACGAAGGTGAGCTCGGGGTAGCGCGAACGCACCGCCTCCTCCGCGTAGCCGCTGATGAAGATGATGTCCCGCCGCTCGATGCCGGCCGCCGCGAGCGCCTCGAGGATCCACTCGAGCATCGGGCGGCCCATGACCTCGACCAGCGTCTTCGGGATGTGATCGGTCTCGTGGCGGAGCCGGCTTCCGCGTCCGGCGCCGATGATGATGGCGCGCATCTCTCGACCGAGCATAGCCGAGACCCGGAGGGGCCGCCCTCCGGGGCGCATATTGATTGACGGATCCCGGTGGATCCTGGCAGATCGGCACTCGACTCGTGAACACCGAGACCTTGGACCGGGCCCGCTTCATCGACATCCTCCGCCGCCTGATCGCGCTCACGCCGCGGCTTCAGAACTCGCCGGGGGTCGGGCTCATCCCGGAGGAGCGCCTGGCGGCCGAGGTCGTGCTCGAGGAGCTTCGCCCGCACATCGAGCGCGGGTTCATACGCGCCGAGCGCCTCGCGGCGCCCGGCCATGAGGCGCGCCCGAACCTGATGCTCACCGTGACGGGCGCCGAGGCGGGCACCATCGGGCTGGTCGGCGCACACTTCGACGTCGTCCCGGCGGACCGCGAGGGGGAGGGTTGGACGCACGATCCGTTCGAGCTGCGCGTCGAGGATGACGGCACGCTCTACGCTCGCGGTGTCACCGACTGCCTCGGTCACGTCGCGCTGCTCACCGAGTATCTCCGCTGGCTCGCCGAGAGCGGCCGCCGCCCGCGCCGCACCGTCTCGGTCGTCCTCATCTCGAACGAGGAGGAGGCGCCGCTCCCCGAGATCGGGCTCGACTACGTGGTCGGCGCAGGGCACCTCGACGCGCTCCGCGGCGGGCCGATCTACTGGCTCGACAGCGCGGATTTCGGGCCGACCGTCGGCACCGGCGGCATGTGCATGTGGGAGCTCGCGGTCGAGGGCGTGCCCGGCCACTCGGGCCTCACCCACAACTGCGTGAACGCGCTCGAGCTCGCCATGGCGACCACCCTCGCGCTGGGCGAGTGGTTCCGGGGAGCCTTCCCGACGCACCCGGACGAGGCCCGCTACGGCTTTCTCTCCTCGAGCACCCTGAAGGCGACGGTCATCAACGCCGCGAACCAGAAGACGTCGAAGATCCCTGGCGCCGTCACCGTGAGCGGCGACATCCGGCTGGTCCCCTTCTATGACATGAACGCGGCGGTCGCCGGCGCCATCGACTTCGTGAAAAAGCTCGACGAGCGGATCCAGCGCGGCGATCCGCCGGCGGGCTTCCCGCGCACCCGCACCGTAAACGGGGAGTCCGGGCACCTCGCCCTCACGCAGAAGGGCCGCTTCATGGAAGGCATCGCCTGTGATCTCGAGTCGCCGGGGCTCGCCGCGCTCGAGCGAGCCATGCGCTCGGCTCGCGGCGCCGACGCGGTCGCTCCGTACAGCATGACCGGCTCGCTGCCGCTGGTGCGCGATCTCCAGCGCAGCGGCTTCGACGTCCAGATCACCGGGTTCGGCCGCAGCATCTACTATCACGCCCCCAACGAGCAGGCGAAGCTCCGCGACTTCGAGGACGGATTCGTCATCCTGCGCGAGCTCATCGAGCTCGTCTGAGCCCGGTCGCGCGGCGCGCTCCCCCCCGGCGGTGCCGGCTCAGTCGGCGGCGGCGTCCGATCGCTCGAGCGTCTCGCTGCCGAGCGTGGCGCTCCGCGAGGTCGCCCACCGGCCCTCGAGGGACGCTCCCGCGCGATGATAGAGCGCGACACCCGCGCCGCTGGACGCTCGCCCCGCGACGAGCATGCGCCCCTCGAGTAGCCCGACGCCCTCGAGCGTGGCGGCGCCGAGCTCCCAGCGCAGGCGAAGCGAGGGGCCCGTCGGCGTGATGGTGACGCGCCCCGCGTAGCTGCCGCCGCCCGCCGCACGCGCGGTGACGATCCGGTAGCTCCCGCTCACGCCCGGGCGTCCCTCGAGCGTCTCGACGCCGAGCTTGCCCGGCGCTCTCATCGCGGCGCTCCGTCCGACCAGGTGCCCGCCGTCGACTTCGTAGGCGATGAGCTCCGCGTCGTCGCCGGGCGCGCGCGCCGCGGCGAGCCAGTCTCCGAGCCGGAGCCCGACCCCGTGATACGGCAGGATCCCGGCAACCTCCCACGCGATGAGGTAGTTGCCGCCTGCGTCGCGGACCTCCACTCGGCCGCTATAGCCGCTGCCGTCGGGGTTCGTCCCGGCGCCGATCCGCCACGCGCCGGAGAGCGAGGGCGCGTCGGACGTGGTCGGCGCCGCGCGCCGCGCGTCGCAGCCGATGAGCGCCAGCAGCGCCACGAGCGACGCGCCGGCCCAGGGCGTGCTCGGGGAGCTCACTCCTCGCTTCGGCTGAGCTCGTCGAGCACGCGCGCGTCCTCGAGGGTCGAGAGGTCGCCCTGCGCGCCGCGCCCGGCGGCGATGTCCTTGAGTAGCCGACGCATGATCTTCCCGCTCCGCGTCTTGGGCAGGCCGTCCGCGAAGCGCACCTCGTCCGGGCGCGCAAATTTCCCGATCTCGGCGCCGACGTGCTCGGCGAGCGCGGCGCGCATCTCGTCGCTCGCCTCGGCCGGCGGTTTGAGCGTGACGAACACGACCAGCGACTGCCCCTTGAGGTCGTCGGGCCGCCCGACGGCGGCAGCCTCGGCCACCGCCGGGTGTGCGACCAGCGCGCTCTCGATCTCTGCGGTGCCGATGCGGTGTCCGGCGACGTTGAGCACGTCGTCGATGCGGCCCACCACGTGAAAGTAGCCGTCCTCATCGCGTCGCGCGCCGTCGCCGCTGAAGTACGCGTTCGAGACCTCGGAGAAGTATTGCTTCTCGTAACGCTCGTCATCCCCCCAGATGGTGCGGAGCATCGCCGGCCAGGGCCGCTGGATGACGAGCAGCCCGCCCTGGTTCGGGCCGAGCTCGGTGCCGTCGCTCTGCACCACGGCGGGCTTTACGCCGAAGAACGGGAGCCCGGTCGAGCCGGGCTTCGCGAAGTGCGCGCCCGGGAGCGTGGTCATCATGATCATCCCCGTCTCGGTCTGCCACCAGGTGTCGACGATGGGACAGCGCTTGCGACCGACGTTCTCGTAGTACCAGATCCACGCCTCCGGGTTGATGGGCTCCCCCACCGAGCCGAGCAGGCGCAGGCTGGAGAGGTCCGCCTTCTCGAGGTAGCTGGTGCCCTGGCGGATGAAGGCGCGGATCGCGGTCGGCGCGGTATAGAGGATCGACACGCGGTGCTTGTCGATGAGCTCCCAGAAGCGGCCCCAGTCCGGGAAATTCGGGGCGCCCTCGTACATCACCGCGGTCGCGCCGTTCGAGAGCGGACCGTACACGGTGTAGCTGTGCCCGGTCACCCAGCCGACGTCGGCGGTACACCAGTAGACGTCGTCGTCGCGCAGATCGAACACGTATTTCGTCGTGACGTGCACCCCAGCGAGAAACCCGGCCGTGGTGTGGAGCACGCCCTTCGGCTTGCCGGTGGAGCCCGAGGTGTAGAGGATGAAGAGCGGGTGCTCGGCGTCCACGATCTCGGGAGCCTCGCCTCTCGCCGGGTCGGCTGCGCGGATCGCCTCCTCCCAGTCGAGATCGCGCCCCGGCTTCATGTCGATGGGGGCCCGCTCCTCGCCGATCCGGCGTAAGACGAGGACCTTCTCCACACTCGGCGCGCTCTCTAGCGCGCGGTCCACGGTGGCCTTCAGCGGCACCACGTGCCCGCGGCGCCACGCGCCATCCTGGGTCAAGACCAGCCGTGCGCCGCAGTCGTTGATGCGATCGCGCAGGCTCTCGGCGGCGAACCCGCCGAACACCACGCTGTGCGGCGCGCCGATGCGGGCGCAGGCGAGCATGGCGACCACCACCTCCGGCACCATGCCCATGTAGATGGCGACCCGGTCTCCCTTTCCAATCCCGAGGCCGCGCAGCGTGGCGGCGAGGGCCACCACCTCACGGTGGAGCTCGGCGTAGCTGAACGTCGCGCTGTCTCCGGGTTCGCCCTCCCAGACGAGCGCGATCTTGTCCTTGGTCGCGGTCGCGAGGTGGCGATCGAGGCAGCTCTCGCTGGCGTTCAGGGTCGCGCCGACGAACCACTTCGCGTGGGGCAGGTTCCACTCGAGCATCGCCCGGGCGCGCGTGTGAAACACGAGCTCGCTGGTCTCTCGCTCCCAGAACGTCTCGGGGTGGTCGATGCTCTCGTGATAGAGCGCTTGGTACTCCGCGGCGCTCTTGATGCGCGCGCGCGCGCGAAACTCCGGGCTGGGCTCGAAGTGTCGCTCTTCGCTCGAGAACGTCGAGATCGTCTTCGGATCGTCTGTCATGGTGGAGCCCCTCGTCGAGTGGTGCAGGACGATTCGTCTTACCACAAGGACGGCGCGTGGCTGTACGCGGAGCGGGTGGTGGGCGCGCCCGACGGGACCCACTCGCCCCAGCCGGCGCGCAGCCCGAGCCCGAGCATCTTGAGCCCGCCGGTGGCCTCGTACGGGCGCCAGCCGGCCGCCTCGACGTTGCTCGCCCCGTCGAGGAGCGCGGTCACGTTGGCCTCGACGAGCCAGTGCCCGAGGTTCAGCTGCGCGCCGACCTCGAGCGAGAAGAACGGATCCCAGCCTTGCGCCGCGTCGTCTTGACGCAGCGCGCGCGTCGCAGGGCTCACCGCGCCGCCCTGCCGAGGGGCGTCATAGGCGAGCTCGTGCTGCACCGCGCCGGCGCCGAGGGTCGAGGTGAAGCGCAGCCGCTCACCGCCGCTCAGGATGCGGAGCGCTGGGCCGAGCCGAAACGAGGAAAACGTGTAGCTGCGTGTGATCCCGTCCGCGCACGAGTGGTGCTGCTCGGTGACGCAAGCGTCGGTCACGCGGTGTCGCCCGGCCTCCAGCATGAGCTCCACGCCGACCGGCGTCCACAGCCGGTAGCCGGCGCGCACGCCGCCCATGAGCCCGCCGCGTTCTTCCTCGGGGCCGCCCTGGCTGATGCCGCCGGGGGCGCCGTCGAGCCCCAGGAAATCGAGCACGGCGAGCCCATACCAGCCGAGGAGCGCGGGCGGCGCCGCGCTCGGGGCGCGCGCCGGCTCGTCATCGTCCGGCGGCAGCGGCTCGAGGGTCGCGGTCACCGAGATCGTCTCGCCGAGCGCGACGCCGAACACCTGCTCGAAGGTCACGTAGCCTTGCCTATACACCTGCACGTAGTGGCG
This sequence comes from Polyangiaceae bacterium, assembly GCA_035063585.1. GTDB lineage: Bacteria > Myxococcota_A > Polyangia > Polyangiales > Polyangiaceae > JAPSGB01. The sequence goes on along the minus strand of JAPSGB010000007.1, from coordinate 79,040 downwards.
TCCGACCGGGAGTGGTCCGCGCCACTCGTGGAACGCGAGCGGCTTGCCGTCGACGGCGATCGCAGCGTCGCGGTCCCCGGTCTCGATGGTCACGAACCCGCCGGTCGGCACGAGCTCGAGCGCTACCGGCGTCAGCCGCTGACCGCCGGCCACTCGCACCACCGTCGTCAGGCGCTGGTAGCCATCCTCTTCGGCCACCACGGTGTGCTCGCCGACGTTCAGGCGAACGCCCGCGGCGCGCAGGGTCGCGTCCAGCGCGCGCCCGTCGACGCTGAGCTTGGCGCTAGCCGGCACCACCGAGATGACGATCGACCCGACCAGGCTCGAGAGTTCCAGGATGGCGGCCTTCACGTTCCGCCGCTGCGCGTCGTCGAGCTCGGCGCCGTGGCGCGCGAGCAGCCGCTCGAGGGTGTCGGCGGCCTCCGCGTAACGGAAGAGCTGCTTCAGGCAGAGCGCGACGTTCTGCAGCGACGACGCGCCGGGCTTCAGGCGATAGGTCGCCTCGAACTCGGCGAGCGCGCCTGCCCAGTTACCGTCGCGATATAGCTTCACCCCGAGCTCGAAGTGTCGGGTCGCCTCCGCGTGCTCGTCGTAGGTGGGGGTTGGTTGGTCCGGCGCGGAAGCCCCCTGCGCGCTCGCGCCGCGGGTCAGCGAGAGCGCCCCGGTGAGCGCCAGCGCGGCGAGCCGCGTCGCTCGAGCTCTCGTCAGGGTTCGCCGCCGCATGATCGGATGAGGCGCGAGCTTAGTCGCGCCCCGCGCTCGGCGTCACGGCCCGGAGGTGTCGAGCTCGAGGCCGCTCGCCACGCCGCCCGGGGCGGGGCCGTGAGCCGCGGAAGCCTCCGGTCGCGTCCGCGGCGCGGTGCGTCCGGGGGTCGGCCTCGCTGCGCTCGGGCTCGAGGCGGCGCTCGGCGGGAGGGGGGCGCTGCTCGGCAGGGTGCCCGCGCGCGCGGACGTTTCGGCTGCGGAAGGCGCGCTCGCCGCGAGCGCGGCGACCGAGTGCGCGCTCGTCCCCGGCCCGGTGGGCGCGTGCGGCGCGTCGGGGGCGCCCGCGCTCGCGAGCCCGAGCGCGACCAGCGCGAGCGCGACCAGCGCGGCGACGAGCCCGAGCGCCCAGGCGCGCGCTCGCGGCGCCCGGGTCGCGCTCGCCGCGAGCGCGGCGAGGAAGTCCTCGGCGCTCTGGAAGCGCTCGGCGCCATCTCGCGCGAGCGCGCGCGCGATGACGCGCGCCACCGCCTCGGGGACCTCCGGCGCGAAGGAGCGCACGTCGGGCGCGTCCTTGGTGCACAGCGCGACCAGCACCGCCTCGTATACCGAGCCCGTGTGCGGCGGCCGCCCCGCGAGCGCCTCGAACAGGATCGCGCCGAGGCTGAAGAGGTCTGCGCGCCCGTCGATGTCCGGGAAGGCCTGCGCCTGCTCGGGCGACATGTAGAACGCGGTCCCGAGCACCGTGCCGCGGCGGGTGAGGGTGTCGGCGGCGGCCTCCGCGCGCTGCACCTTCGAGATCCCGAAATCGACGATTTTGACGAACATCGGATCGTCGTCGCGTCGGCAGAGAAAGACGTTGTCGGGCTTGAGGTCGCGGTGCACGATCCCGGCCTCGTGCGCGCGCGCGAGCCCGCGGAGCACGCCGTCGGCGATGCGGAGCGCGACCGGGAGCGCGAGTCGCCCTTCGCGCCGGAGGCGCGCGCGGAGATCCTCGCCGGTGAGGAGCTCCATTACGAGGAACGGGCGCCCATCGGGCGCGCGACCCGAGTCGAAGATCTGGACGATGTGGGCGCTGTCGACCGCGCTCGCGGCCTCGGCCTCCCGCTGGAAGCGGCTCACCGCGTCGAGATCGCGCGCCGCCTCGCGGTCCAGGAACTTGAGCGCGACGCGCTTGCCGATCTCGGTGTTGACGGCGCGATACACCGCGCCCATGCCGCCTCGGCCGATGCGATCCGAGATACGGTACTTCCCGACGGACGCGCCGACCAGCGGGTCGTCCTCTGGGTCCCGATCGGTCATTCCGAGCTACCGCGCAGGGTAGCACGGGCTCCGAGCCGAGCCGGCGCCGCCGGCTCGCCGCGCCTCAGCCCGACTTGACCTTGTTCGCGGCGATGTTGATCCGCGAGGTGGTGCGCGAGGCGCTCTTGCGCGACAGCACGCCCTTGCTCGCCGCGCGCGCGAGCGCGCCCTCGGCCGCGATCATGAGTGCCTTCGCCGACTCGTCACCGCGCACGGCGGCGGCACGCGCCTTCTTCACCGCGGTGCGCACCGCGCTGCGGATCGACTTGTTGCGTTCGGCGCGGACGAGCCGCTGGCGGTTGCGCTTGGCTGCGGAAGGGTGGTTTGCCATCGTTCAAGATCCTTGGGTCGATTTCCGCGCGTCCGGCGCCGCGGCGTCGTAGCCAGCCGGGTGCACGGCGAACGCCTGGGTGCTGTGCTTGGCGCGCGCGCGCTTCTTGTCGCGCCCGTTGCGTGAGCTGTTGATCTTGCGGCGACGCTCGGTCTGCTGGGTGGACGAAACCATCGATTCTAACCTCGAGACACACTCCGCGACCCCGCGGGAGGGCGGAATATGGGCGAAGCTTCCGGGCTTGTCAACGCGCTCGCCGCTCGCTTCGGCCGAGCGCCGCGACGCCCCGCGGCTGCGCTCCGCGCGGGCTCAGGGGCGGATGGCGGTCCCGACCGAGAAGCTCGGGCGGGTGAATCGGTGCACCCGCGCCCGGCTGAGCGCCGCGCGGATGCAGTCCGCCGACGGCGTGCCGGCCGCTGGACCGGTAACGGTCACGCTCTGGACGCGGCCGTCGGAGCCGAAGACGATGGTGGCTTTGGACGGCGCCTCCTGCCCCGCGACGCAGGCGCGCGCCCCGCCGAGCACCGAGGCGATCGCGGCCTGGATGTCGCCGGATGACGGCTTCTCGGGCGCGCTCTCGCCGGCCGCGGGCGTGCCGGGCTCCGGCTCGTCCTCCTTTGCCGCGGGAGCGGCTGGCCGGGGGGCGAGGTTCGCGGGTTCCGGGGTCTCCGCGAGCGTGATCTTCTCTGGCGTCGGCTCCTGGTCGCTCGGACCCGCCGAGCCCGCCGGCTTGGCCGCGACGACATGTTCGCCCGGGGCGGCCGCGCGCGGCGCGGTCGGCGGCGCGTTCGCGCCGGCCGCGGCGATGGGTGAAGCCCCGGGCGGGCTCGGCGTCGCGGCGCCCTGGTCGGGGGGCTCGAGGAGCTCGGGTGGCGCCGATGCGGCCGGCGCGCTGGCATTCGCGAGCACGATCGCGGTCGCCGACGGCGCGGGCGCTCGGCGACCGAGCATGAGCACGAGCGCCGCGGCGAGCGCGAGCAGCGCGGCGCCGCCGATCAGCCACCCGCTCCGCCCGGATGCGGCCGCAGCGGGCAGAGGCGCCGCCTGCGCCGGTGCAGCGGTGCTCGCGGGCACCTGCGCCGACGGCGCGGGCGGCACCGACGGCGCAGCGCGGCGCGCCGAGAGGCTGGCGGCGATCTCGCGCGCGCTCGGGCGCGACTGCGAGGCCAAGGACAGGCTCTCGCGCGCGAGGTCGGCCTCCGTCTCCGGGCGCGTCTGCGCGCTCACGCTCGCGGCGAGCGCCGCGAGGCTCATCCCGGCGAGCCCGGGGCTGCTCGCGCGCGGGGCGGGCAGGGAGTCGGGCGATGCTCCGGCCGGCGCCGCGAGCGAGCCGTCGCTCGCGCTCTCCGGCAGCGGCGCGGCGAGCAGCTCGTCGGGCGTGGAGCCGGGCGCCGTCTCGGCGCAGCGCGCGTCGGTTCGACGGGTGAGCTCCTCCAGCGTCGCCGCGTCCCGCGTCGTCGCGGCCCATCCCGCGAGCAGGCGCTCGGCGTCCTTCGGCAGTCCGGCCGAGTCTCTCTCCGTCATGACCGCTTCTCCGTGACGTCGTCGCCGTATCCGCGCGTCGCGAGGTATGCGCGCAGCTTCCTCCGCGCCTCGTGCACGCGCCAGGCCACCGTTCCCTCCGGGCACCCGAGGGTCTCCGCGGCTTCGGCGTGGCTGAGCCCATCGATCGTCACCAAGAGCAGCGTCGAGCGGAGCGTCTCGCTCAGCTGATCGATGCCGTCCGACAGCGCCAGCGCGAGCTCGCGATCCGCGCTGAGCGTGCTCGGGTTCGCGCCAGCCCCGCGCTGCTCTGCGAGCAGGCCCTCGATGTGCGGGTCGTCCGCGGCGGCTCCGCGGCGGGTGGTCTTGCGCGCGCGGATCGCGTTGAGGGAGAGGTTTACCGCAATACGGTACGTCCACGTGAACGGCTCGCTCCGGCCGTCGAACCGATCGAGCGCCCCGTAGGCGCGGACGAAGGTGTTCTGGGTCACGTCTTCCGCTTCCGCGGGGTCGCGCAGCATGTGGAGCGCGAGCCGATAAACCCGCTCATAGTGGCGCCGTACGAAGACGCCGAAGGCCTCCGCGTCGCCCGTCCGCGCCGCATCGACCAGCTCACGATCGCTCTTCTTGGGCATTCCCGTCCGGGTACACGGACAGCGACCGGCCGTCCCGCGTCGGGCCAGGTCGCCCGCGGTCCTCCAAGATAGTGCATCGGCCGCCCCTTCGACAATCGAGCGCCGCTCGGCCTTGGGGCGGCGGGTAGCTACTACGGGAATTGCCAGTGGATCTGCGGGATCTTCACGGCGTGACCTCGGCCGGACCGCCCCCTCGTTCGGCGCTCTCGCGAGCGGGCCTGACCGCTGCCCGAGATCTCTGCTACGCCCACGGGGCCCGCCCCCGACAGGCGGCGCGAGCGTCGATGTCCCCTGAGCCTGAACACGCCGACCCGCCGCGGCTCGTCGGTGACGCCGTCCGCGAGCTCGAGCGCGAGCTCGGCGCGCTCGGCGGGCGGCGCTGGCTCCGGCGGCTCGCCGTGCTCGCGTTCCTCGGCGCCGCGGTCACCGGCTTGGTGTTCTGGCGCAAGAAGACCGCGCCACCTCCGCCGCCGCGCTTCACGACTGCCGCGGTCGAGCGCCGCGACGTCGTCGAGCAGGTCCAGTCGACCGGCTCGGTCAAGCCGCTCACCGAGGTCCAGGTGGGCGCCCAGGTCTCCGGCCGCATCGTCGAGGTGAAGGTCGACTTCAACAGCGCGGTCAAGAAGGGCGATCTGCTCGCCGTCATCGACCCGAGCCTGTTCGGGGCTCAGGTGAGCCAATCCGACGCACAGCTCAAGGCGGCGCGCGCGGCCGTGCAGCGCGCCAAGGCGCGGCTCGAGACGACGCGCATCGAGCTCGCGCGGCGGAAGAGCCTGCTCGCCGAGCATCTCGTCTCGCAAGCAGAGGTCGATCAGGCGCAGGGCGAGTATGACGTCGCCGAGGCGGATCTCACCGCCTCCGAGGCGCAGACCGGCCAGCTCGGCGCGCAGCTCCGGAGCGCCCGCACCACCCTCGCGTATACGCGGATCTACTCGCCGATCGACGGCGTGGTGATCACGCGCAGCATCGACCCCGGCCAGACGGTGGCCGCGAGTTTTGCCGCGCCGGTGCTCTTCGTCATCGCGCAGGATCTCTCGAAGATGCAGGTGCTCGCCGACATCGACGAGGCGGACGTCGGCAAGCTGAAGGAGGGGATGCGCGCCGAGGTGGTCGTCGACGCCTTCCCCGGCGAGAAGTTCGCGGGCACCGTGACCCAGGTGCGCTACAGCCCGAACACGGTGGCGGGGGTCGTCACCTACTCGGCGGTGATCGACGTCGACAACCCGGAGCTGAAGCTTCGCCCGGGGATGACGGCGACCGTGAGCATCCGCACGCGCGAGGCGCGTCAGGTGCTCGCGGTGCGCAACGCTGCGCTCCGCTTTCGCCCGCTCGACCCCGACGAGGACGAGAAGGAGGATGAGGCCAAGAAGCAGGCTGCTCCTCCCGTGAAGCCGCTCCGCGCGGGCGAGGGGCGCGTCTACCTGGTCGGTGGCGGGCCGCCCGCCGAGGCCGCCGCGATCGAGAAGCTCCTCGGGGTCGGCATCACTGACGGCGTGTGGACGGCGCTCACGGACGGCGCCCTCACGCTCGGCGCCGAGGTCATCGTCGACCAGCGGGGCGACGAGAAGAAGGGCTTCCACCTCTTCTGAGGCCACTCGTGACACCGCTCATCGTGCTCTCCGCGGTCGCCAAGGACTACGCGACCGGTCCCGAGGTGGTTCGCGCGCTCATCGACGTGGACCTCGAGGTGGGCGAGGGCGAGTTGGTCGCCATCGTCGGCGCGAGCGGCTCCGGCAAGAGCACCTTGATGAACATCCTCGGCTGCCTCGACCGGCCCACCCGAGGCCGCTATGAGCTCGCCGGCGTGGACGTGACGCGGCGCTCGGCCGATGCGCGCGCCGTGGTTCGGAACCGCCTCATCGGGTTCGTGTTCCAGGGGTTCAACCTGCTCCCGCGCACTTCCGCGCTCGCCAACGTCGAGCTGCCGCTCGTGTATCGCGGCGTGGGCAGGCGCGAGCGCCGTCGGCGCGCCGAGCGCGCCCTCGCGGAGGTCGGGCTCGAGGCGCGCGCCGGGCACACGCCCGCGCAGCTCTCGGGCGGGCAGCAGCAGCGGGTGGCGATCGCCCGCGCGCTGGTCACCGAGCCGCCGCTCTTGCTCGCCGACGAGCCGACCGGCAATCTCGACACCAGGACGAGCCACGAGGTGCTCGCCTTGCTCCAGCGCCTGGTCGCTCGGGTCGGCATCACCATCGTGCTCGTGACCCACGAGGCCGACATCGCCGCCTGCGCGTCGCGGATCGTCACCATGCGCGATGGCCGCGTGGAGTCGGACCACCCGAACCTGCCCGTCTCCGCCGAGGCGCTCCTCGGCGGGAGGCCGGAGGCGTCCGCGTGAGAGCGCTGCTCGCCTCGCTCCGCCTGGCGTTCGCGTCGCTCCTCGCGCGCAAGGCGCGCGCGGCGCTGACCGCCCTCGGCATCTTGATCGGCATCGCCGCGGTGGTGGTGGTGACCGCGCTCGGGACCGGCGCGCGCGCGCGCATCGGCGGACAAATCGAGAGCATGGGCTCGAATTTGCTCTTCGTGTTCAGCATGCCGGTCATGAAGAGCGGCGCCAAGGGCCGCGCCGGCGCCCAGATGGGCCTCACCGACGCAGACGCGGACGCCATCCGTCGCGAGGCGGCCGCGGTGACCGCGGTCACCGTGTACTCCGAGGTCTCCAGCCAGATCGTGAGCGAGTTCGGCAACGCGAAGATTGGCGTGATGGGCGTCGATCACGACTACTTCCCGGTGCGCGGCTATGAGGTCGCGAACGGTCGCGCGTGGACGCTCGGCGAGGAACAGGTGAAGAGCAAAGTGTGCCTCATCGGGCGCACCGCGGCCGGCAAGCTCTTCGGTAACGTCGATCCGGTCGGGCGATACCTCCGCATCGGCCGCCACCCGTACCTCGTCATCGGCACCCTCGTGCCGAAGGGCGAGTCGCCCTTCGAAGATCAGGACGACCGCATCATCATGCCGATCGGGAGCTGGCGTGCGCGCGTGTCGCCGACGCTCGGCAATCGCGTCATGCTCATCATGGCCTCGGCGCGGAGCACCGCCTACGTCGGGCCCGCCGCGCGGCAGATCGACGCCATCTTGCGGCAGCGCCACGGCATCATCGAGGGCGAGGAGTCCGACTTCAAGATCCGCACGCAGCAAGAGTTCCAGAAGACGCAAGAGGCGATCTTCGGCGTCCTCACCTTGCTCCTCGTCTCGGTCGCCGGCATCGCGCTCTTCGTCGGTGCGGTCGGGGTGATGAACATCATGCTGGTGAGCGTCACCGAGCGCACCCGTGAGATCGGCATCCGCATGGCCATTGGCGCGCGGCGCGGGGACATCCAACTCCAGTTTCTCGCCGAGGCGGTGGCCCTCACGCTCGGCGGCGGCGTCGCCGGGCTCGCGCTCGCCGCGGGGCTCATCTTCGCGCTCGGTCGCGCGCTCGACTGGGAGCTGGCCCTCAGCGCGACCGCCGTGTGGATCGCGCTCGGCACCAGCGTGGTGATCGGCGTCGCGTCGGGTTTCCTCCCCGCGCGGCGCGCGGCCGCGCTCGATCCCATCGAGGCGCTCCGCCATGAGTGACGCGGGGGCTCGTGATGCGAGGGATGTCGGTCCGGCGCGGAACCGCGCTCGCCGGACCGCGCGGTTCCGCGCCGGACCGGCATCGACCGGCCTCGCTCGCGCAGTTCGGCGAGGCCGCGCGTGAGCCGGACCCTACGATTCCTCTCGACCGCGCTCCTGGTCGCGTTCGGTGCGCTCCGGCGGAATCTCCTGCGCGGCGCGCTCACCGCGTTCGGCATCCTCATCGGCGTGGCGGCGGTCACCCTGGTCGTCGCGCTCGGCGACGGCGCGAGCCGCGCCGTCTCGGGCCGCATCGATAGCATCGGCAACAACGCCCTCGTGGTAACCCCGCTCGAGACGGCGCGGAGCGGCGTACGCGACGCGAGCGCGCTGCCCGCGCTCACCGATGACGACGCGGAGGCCATCGCCCGCGAGGCGTCCGAGGTGAGCGTCTCGGTGCCGCTCATCACCACCTTCTCGCAGCTCATGTGGCAGGACGAGAACACGACCGCGCAGGTCATCGGCAGCACCCTCGGGTTCTTCGAGGTGCGCGCGTGGAAGCCGGCCGCCGGGCAGCTGTGGGGCCACTCCGCGGAGGTGCTCGGAGACAAGCTCATCGTGATCGGCAGCACGGTCGCGAGCGAGCTCTTTCACGGCGAGGATCCGGTGGGCCGCTCGGTGCGGATCGGGCGGTATCCGTTCACCGTGATTGGCGTGCTCGAGCCGAAGGGGCAGAGCGCGTTCGGGCAGGATCAGGACAACGTGGTCGTGATGCCGCTCGCCACGCTGCGCGCGAAGCTGGTGCAAGGGCGCCCCGGGCAGGCGGGGCGGCTCCTCATCGGCGGCAAGAGTCGCGCCGGGAGCGCGCGGATGAAACGCGAGGTGACCGCCATCCTACGGCAGCGTCATCACCTGGCCGAGGGCGCGGAGAACGATTTTCAGCTGCACAGCCAGGAAGACTTCCGGGTGATGCAGGAGACGATCCTCGGCGTGCTCCAGGCGCTGCTCTTCGGCGTCGCGGCGATCAGCCTCCTGGTGGGCGGGATCGGCGTGATGAACATCATGCTGGTGAGCGTCACGGAGCGCACCCGCGAGATCGGGATTCGCATGGCGATCGGCGCGCGCGAGGGGGACATCATGCTCCAATTCCTGGTGGAAGCGGTGGTGCTGTGCGTCGCCGGGGGAGCCGCCGGCGCGCTGGTGGCCGCGCTCGCGGTCGCCGGCGTCGCGCACGCGCTCGACTGGGAGATGGGGCTCTCGCTGCGCGCCCTCGCCGTCGCGCTCGCCACCAGCACCGCGGTCGGCGTCGGCTTCGGGTTCCTGCCGGCGCGGCGCGCGGCCCGGCTCGATCCGATCCAGGCGCTCGGACGAGAGTAGCTCGCCGGCGCCGCTACTTGCTGCCGCCGCCGAGCTTCTTGGCGAGCAGATCGCCGAGGGTGCCGAAGCCGCCCTCGCGAGCGAGCGCCTTGCGGTACTCGCGGTGCGCGGTCCGCTCCTCGTCCTCGGCGAGCGCGCGCAGGCTGAGCTTCGGCTCACCCCGCCGCGGATCGACCTCGATGATCTTGGCTTCGAGGCGGGTGCCCTGCTTGAAGTGCTTGCGGAGATCGGTGCCGCGCTGGGTGCCCGTCTGACCGGACGGGATGAAGCCGCGCCCGGCCTTGCCGGTGACCCCGAGCAGCCGGACCACGAGACCAGCGCTGCCCTCCGCCTTCACGACCTCGACCGTGACGGTCGCGCCCCGCACGACCTTCTGCCGCGGCTCGTCGGCGCGCTCGGGCGGGAGCGCAGGGTGAAGCGCGAGCTTCTTCGTCTTGGCGTCGAAGTGTTGCACCACGACCGCCCGCTCCTGGCCGACGGTGGCGACGCTGCTCGGCTCGGCTGCGCGGTCCAGGCCGAGGTCCGAGACGTGGATGAGCCCTTCCATCCCCGGCTCGAGCTCGACGAACACGCCGAACCGCTCCACTCGGGTGACCTTGCCCTGGTGTTCGGAGCCGGGCGCGTATCTTTGCTTGGCCTGCGCCCACGGATCCTCGACGAGCGCCTTTCGGCTCAGCCAGATCTTGCCCTTCTCGTCGATGCGGACGATCTGGACCTCGACGCTCTCTCCGGGCTTGAAGAGCTCGGCGAGGTTGGCGCGCGGATCGTGGCTGGCCTCGGTGACGTGGACCAGACCCTCGAGGTTCTCGGCCTCGGGCAGGGCGACGAAGAGGCCCCACTCGACCACGGTCCGGACCACGCCGGTCATCTTCTGCCCCTCGGTGAGCAGCGCGAGCGCCCGCACGCGGCGCTCGTGAGCCTCCGCCTCGAGCATCGGCCGGCGTGTCACCACCACGTCGCGGCCGTTCGGCTTGAACTCCACGACCTTGAACTCCAGTCGCGTGCCGAGCAGCGCGGTGAAGTTCGCGTTGGCCGGATGCAGATCCATGCCTGACGCCGGCGCGAACGCGCGCAGGCCGCCGATGTCGACCTCGACGCCGCCCTTGATCACGCCCGTGACGAGCCCCGACACCAGCGTCCCGTCCTTGAACGCTTGCTCGACGAGCGGCTTCGCCTCTTCCTCGCGGAGGGGCTTGCGGGTGAGCACCACCAGCCCGCCGCGCCCGCCGTCGTTGTGCACCGCGGCCACGAAGCGGTCGCCGGCGGTCGGGACGAGGTCGTCCGCCGCCATCTCCGAGCGATCGAACACCGCCAGCGCCTTGCCGGAGAGGTCGATCATGATCGCGTCGTCGAGCACCGCCGTGACCTTGCCGAACACCTCCTCGCCGACGTGGAAGGGGACCCGGTCGGTCGCGGGGCGCGGCCCGCGTGATGAGCCCTCTCCGCCCTCGGCGCGAGCGCCCGGCTTCTTCTTTCGGCGGCGCTTCTTCTTTGGCCGGTCCTCGGGCGCGGCCCCGCCCTCGGCCGGTCCGTCATCGGCGGCGCCTTCCAGGGAGGCTCCTGGTGCGCCGTCGGCGTCATCGCCGCTCGGCGGCGTCTCGCTGGCGAGCGCGGGCGGCGCCGACGACGCGTCGTCGGCGGGCGTGCCCTCGGCGGGCGTGCCCTCGGCGGGCGTCGAGGAGGGTTCCGGGGTGGTGGTGGGATCGGAGCTCATGTGACGTGCGGAGCGGTGCGAGTCGGGGATGCGTATATCTCGACTGTTCGCCGCTGCCAACCAGAGCCGCGCGGGGTCAGCGCGAGATCGGAAGATGCCGATTCACGCCGCCGCTGCGATCGATCTGGAGCCCTCCGGCGGCCGAGTTGGCGCGGTCGGCCTCCGTAATCACCCGATCAGCGATCTCCATGAAGGCCTTCGCCACGACCGAGCCGGGCGCAGCCTGCACCACCGGCGTCCCGGAGTCGCCCCACTCGCGCACGGCCGGATCGAGGGGGAGCTGGCCGAGCAGAGGCGCTCCGGCAAACTCCGCGATCTTCTGCCCGCCGCCGGTGCCGAAGAGCTCGTGGCGCTTCTCGCAGCCGTCGCACACGAAATAGCTCTCGTTCTCGACCACGCCGAGGATCGGGATGCCGACCTTCTGCGCCATGGACACCGACTTGTAGACATCCTGAAGCGCGACCTCCTGCGGCGTGGTGACGATCACGGCGCCGGTCGTGGCGAGCTTCTGCGACAGGGTGAGCGCGATGTCGCCGGTGCCTGGCGGCAGATCGAGCAAGAGGAAGTCGAGCTCGCCCCAGTCCACGTCCTTCAAGAACTGCATGAGCGCGCCGTGGAGCATCGGTCCGCGCCACACGACCGCGGTCTTCGAGTCCTCGAGCAGGAACCCGATGCTCATCAGCTTGAGCCCGAAGCGCTGGAGCGGCGCGATCTGCTTGCCGTTGCTCATCGGCTGGCCCGTGATCCCCATCATGGTGGGGATGCTCGGCCCGTAGATGTCCGCGTCGAGGAGCCCCACCCGCAGGCCCCGCTTGGCGAGCGCGAGCGCCAGGTTGGTGGTCACCGTGCTCTTGCCGACCCCGCCCTTGCCGCTCATCACGACCACTACGTTCTGCGCGCCCGGGACCGGGTCGTCCGCGCGCACGTTCCGCCCGCTGATCGCCGGCGCCTGGCTCACGCTCGTGTTCTCGGTGCTCATCGCCGCTCCCCGTAGGCCCTGACTCCTCGGCTGTCAACCGCCGTACCCGAGCGTCGGAGGCCCGGTACTGCCCGAAAAATGCTGATAATTGATCAAGTCGGCGATCCTTCCCCCCGCCGCTCGCTGGCGCAAAGTCTTTGACCGCGCCCGAACCCGCTCTATCCTTGCATCGGTCGCGGGTGTAGTCCGTCCAACGCGGTTGGCGGCATGACGAGAGCCTGCCCGCTAGCTGGAACGAACAAGGAGAGCTTTGACATGAAGACGAACGGATTTCGCTTGCTGGCCGGCCCCGTGCTCGCCGCTTCCCTGGCCCTGCCGCTCGTGGGCGGCGGGTGCAGCGCCAAGGACCTGGCCAACGCCGCCAAGGGCTGTGACGGGCTCGACGTCTCGGCGAAGGCCGACATGACGGTCAAGGCGTTCGCGGACGCCGCGGTCGCCCTGAAGGACGCCGCCCTCAAGGTCGAGGCCCAGTGGGCCACGGTGTGCAACGCCATCAACGCCGACCTCGGCGAGGACACCAGCAAGACCGACGCGGCGGGCGCCTGCGGGGTGCTGAACGCCCGCATCAAGGCGGCGCTCGACAGCGGCGTGACGGTGAGCGTCTCCGCGACCTACTCGTGCCAGGCCGACGTGAGCGTCGAGGCCAAGTGCCAGGGTCAGTGCGCCGCCTCGGTCGGCTGCGACATCGCCGCGTCGTGCGATCCCGGCGAGCTGTCCGGCTCGTGCGAGGCCGAGTGTACCGGCTCCTGCGAGGGTCCGTCGGTAGCCTGCGAGGCCGAGTGCAGCGGGACGTGCGAGGGCACCTGCGAGGCGCCGTCCTGGAGCGGCACCTGCGACGCGGGCTGCTCGGCGAACTTCAGCGGAACCTGCGAAGGAACCTGCGAAGGAAAGTGCGATGGCCAGGACTCGAGCGGCGAGTGCAAGGGCCAGTGCGAGGGCACGTGCCAGGGCACCGCGAAGGGGAGCTGCGAGGCTCAGTGCTCGGGCAACTTCAGCGGTGGCAAGTGCGAGGCCGCGTGCAAGGGCTCGTGCAGCGGCTCCTGCTCGGTGTCGCCGGCCAAGTGCGAGGGCTCCTGCAAGGGCGGCTGCTCGGTGACCTACAAGGAGCCGCACTGCGAGGGTAAGCTGGACTGCGACGTCGACGCGAACTGCCAGGCCTCCTGCGACGGCCAGGCCTCGGCGAGCGTCACCTGCGGCGGTGACGCGCAGATCAACGTCGAGGGTGACGCCGAGCTCTACGCGGCGCTCACCGCGAACGGCCCTGCGATCGCCGCGGCCCTCAACGCGACCATCGCGCTCAAGGATCCGATCGCGAGCCTCGCGGGCCAGGTCGGCGCCTCGATCAAGGCCGCTGCCGAGATCAGCGCAGCCGGCGCGGTGTGCATGACGGGCTCGCTCAACATCATGGGCGAGGCGTCGGCGTCGATGAACGTGTCGGTCAGCGCCAGCGCCAGCGTGAACGGCAGCGCGGGCTGACGCGCTCCCGAGCCGCAGACGAGAGAGCCCTCCGGCGCGCCCGCGCCGGGGGGCTTTTTCGTGGCTCGCAGGGTTCCGCGCCGGACCGGCCCCAATCCCCTACCGCCGCCTCGCGGGGAGGGGGCTCGCGCTCACTTCGGCCAGCAGCCGGTCTGCGGGGTGCTGAGCAGCGAGGCGATGTTGGCGCCGACGCACTTGCCGTAGAGCGCGGAGGTGGAGGCCGCCGGGCCGCCGTAGCAGGTCATCGCGAGCCCGCCCGGCGTGTCCGGGCAGCCGCCGCCGGTGCAGATGGCGTTCTGCTGCATCGCGAGGCCGGTGCAGTCGCAGCTCGCCGCGAAGTCGACGCAGTACTTCTCGAGGGTGAACTGGGAGCCGATGCAGAGGCCGCCCGGGCAGTCCGCGTCGTCGCGGCACGGCTGGCAGCTCTTGCCTTCTCCGTGGCAGGCACCGAAGCGATGCGCGCAGGTGGGGATCCCGCGCTCCTGATCCCACAGGCCGCAGCGCGCCGCGGTACCCCACGGACACGAGTCGGTGTTCGGATCGCAAGGCACCGTGCAGTACTTGTTACCGCTCTGATCCTTGGCGCAGATCTGATCGGGCTCCGCGGTGCAGTCGGCGTCGGTCTGGCACTCGTCGCAGAACTCGCGCTTCTCACAGATGTGACGGAGCAGGCTGACCGGCCCGCACTCGAACTTCTTACCCGCGCCGATGTCGGCCGCGGCGGCGCAGTCTGCGCCGGTACCGGCCGCGAGCCCGCAGCTCGCCTCGCAGGGCGGCGTCGCCGTGCGCTCGAGCGCGCAGCGGTAGTCCGCGGGGCAGTCGGAGTCCGCCGAGCAGTCCCGGAGCGTGCAGTAGGCGTCCACATCGCCCTCGCCGGCACCGAGACAGGCGAAGCCGGCGTCCTTGTCGCACTCGTCGCCCTTCGGGCAGCGAGCGCCGAACTGACCGGGGCCGCGCGGCTGGTCGTCCGCCGTGCAGCGGCCGACCTTCTTGCCGGTCTCGTCGGTCGCGCTCGGGTCGCAGACGCCGTTCGCACCGCAGTCGTTCGAGCTTCGACAAGGCAGCTCACACTGCCCGCCGACGCAGAGGAAGCCGCGCATCGTGTCGCACGTCGCCTTCGACGTGCAGGCCACGTGCTGTCCCGAATTGCCCTTCGCGCTGTAGGGCAGCCGCGCGCAGACCTGCCCCTGGCTGCCGTCGGGAAAGCCCCAGGTGACGCAGTTCTTGCCGAGCGCGCAGTCGGCCTGCGACGTGCATGGGGCGGCGCAGGCGTTGTTCAGATCGCCGTCGGCGATGCAGCGTGCGCCGTTCGAGCAGGCGCTGTCCACGCACCGCTTCTGGCACTCGCCGTCGACGAGCACCCCGGCGCAGCCCCCGTCGTCGCTCGAGCAGGCCGTCGCGGCGAGCGGGGGAAGGACCAGCGCGAGCGCCAGCGACCACCGCAGCAGACGACGGGTCGCGCGCGCCCTCGGTCCCCGGCTCGACGTGTTCGATGCGCTCATCTTCGACTCCCTCGGGGCTCGTGCGTGGCCCTATCCAGTCGCGTCAAAAAAAAGTGGTGGGGTCAATGCGATTGGGGCGCGAAACCGAGCCCGGCTCTGCGGCGTAGTACCCCGAGGTCGAGCGTTTGGGAAGCGCTCAGGTGGCTTGACGGGCGCGCGCCCGAAAGTAAGCTCGGCAAGGTCGGCCTTTCCCGGGAGCTCTCTGCATGAAAAATCGTTGGTTGGCGGGTGCGTGCGTCGTTTCGTTGGCATCGCTCTTGGCGGCGTGCGGTGGCTCCTCGGCGGACGAAGGCAAGTCGTTCGACAACGGCGCGGCAGGGGCGACGAGCGGCGGCAACGGCAACAACGGAACCGCCGCCTATCCGGCCGGCCCCTACGGCTCCGAGATTGGCTCGACGGTTCAGAACCTCGAATTCCTCGGCTGGCAGAACCCGGCGGCCGCTGGCTACGACCCGACCAAGTTCCAGCCGATTCGCCTGTCGGACTACTACAACCCGGATGGGTCGAAGTCGGTGAAGGCGCTCATGATCAACGTGTCGGCGCGTTGGTGCGTGGTGTGCAAGGGTGAGTACGCGGATTTCCGCGCGAGCAGCCGGTACGAGTCGCTGAAGACCAAGGGCGTCGAGTTCGTCGGCGTGCTCTTCGAGGACGCCAACCAGGAGCCCGCGAAGCCGGCGGATGTGCAGTGGTGGGCGCAGACCTATCAGGTCGAATTCCCGTTCCTGATCGATCCGGGCTTCAAGATGGGCGCCTATTTCAGCGCAGACGCGACGCCGCTCAACATGGTCGTCGACACCCGCACCATGAAGATCACTGCCAAGGTGCTCGGCTACGATCCGTCGAGCTCCGATCTCTGGGATCAGGTCGACGCGGTCGTGGGCGCGAAGTAGCCGCGGCCGCCGGCCCCTCGCGCCGCGCGGGCTCTCTGCTCGGGCGGCGCGCGCATTTTGTGCGGTCGCTCGCGCGGTGCGGCTTGCCTTCCGGCGTGCGTTCGATAATGACGAGCGAGATGACACGGCGGCTCCTGGGCGCACTTCTGGCACTCGGTCTCGGCCAAGCGGTGGCGGGCTGCGGCGGCGCGACGGCGCCAGGGGGCGCGGCGCACGGCACGCAGGGCAGCCGCCCACCCGACTTCCAGCTCGACACGATCGACGGACACACCGTCCGGCTTGGCGATCATCTGGGCAAGGACGTCGTGCTCATCGACTTCTGGGCGACCTACTGTGATCCCTGCCTCGCGGCCATGCCGCACCTCGAGGCGCTCTACCAGAAGTACAAGGACCAAGGGCTCGTCGTGCTCGGCGTCTCGATCGACGGACCCGACTCGGTCGCGCAGGTGAAGACCGAGGTGGCAAAACTCGGAGTGACCTTCCCGATCCTGCTCGATCAGGAGACGCGGGTCGTGGCGCTCTACAATCCGAAGACGAGCGCGCCCTACAGCGTGCTCATCGGTCGCGACGGCCGCGTCCTGCTGAAGCGGGAGGGGTACACCTCGGGCGGCGCAGAAGCGCTCGACCATGACCTCGCCGAGGCCCTCGCCAAGAAGTAGCCGTGAAGCGACTGCTCGCCGTGGTTCCGCTGTGCGCGGCGGTCCTCTCCGTCGGGCGTGGAGCACGCGCGCTCGAGCCGGGAGCGCTCGCGGGCGAGCCCGTCTCGGTGGACATCACCGAGGCGGGGAGTCTGCTCTATAACTTCGACAATCGAAACTTCCGCGCCGGCAAGGCGGAGACCGCCGCCGACGACCGCTGGGGCATGTTCTATAACCGCCTGAACCTCCAGGCGAGCTGGGGGAAATGGCAAGCGGGGCTCCGCCTCGACGCGGTCTGGTTCTTCACGTCCCGGAGCGCGGATCAGATCGCGGAGCGAATGCTCGAGCACCGTCCGCCTCCGCTCGCCGGTGAGCTCCGCCCGCCCGGAGACGATCGAGCCTACTATGAAGCGCAGCGCGCGGCCGCGCAGACGCAGCAGCTCGACACGCGCTTTCAGAACCTATTTTATCCGGCGAAATACTATCTCACCTACGCGACGCCCGACCTCGACGCGACGGTTGGAGACGTATATGCCCAGCTCGGGCGCGGGCTCGTGCTCAGCGTACGAAAGTACGACGAGATCTCGAGCGACGTCACGGTGCGCGGGGGGCGCGTCACCGGACACCTTCGCGAAGGGGCGTTCCGCCTCGACGCGACCGCCGTCGGCGGCGCGCTGAATCCGCTTCGCATCGACGAGGCGAGCGGCCGCGTGCTCACCGTGCGGCCGTCGGGGCGGCTCCTCGGTCGCTTCGACGACGGACTGACGCAGCTCGCCGAGGCCGGAATGCCGCGACCCCGCGACGGCGCGCCCACTACCTACTTCACCGATCGCGTGGCCGCGGGCCAACTCGAGGCAGGCACCCGCATGGTGATGATCGGCGCGCGCGGCGCGTTTCTCTTTCGCGACAACCCGTCGAGCGGCCCGGTGAGCCGCACGGACGCCCGCACCTTCGGCGCGTCGATGAGTCTGCCGGATCTCGGCGGCTACGGCGCGGCCTACCTCGAGATCGCCCACCAGCAGCGCCGGTCCGTCGGTATCGGCGAGGATCCCGAGCCAGGCAACGCGATTTACGGCAGCCTGAGCCTCATCGAGCAGCCGGTCACGGTGCTCCTCGAGGGCAAGCACTACCGTGGATTCTACCCGCTCGGCGCCAACATCGACGACACGAAGGCGGGCGAGTTTCGTCTCGTCCAGTACAACGCGCCGCCCACCACCGAGTCCATTTACACCGACACCGAATTCAACAACTTCAACACCTGCGTGACCGGCGGTCGCGTGAAGACGGACGTCGCGGTCAGCGACGACGACACGGTCTACGCCTGGGTCGGCCGCTACGACACCTGGGCGGAGTTCTCCGGGTTTACCACCTGCGATACGGTCTCCGAGAATCACAACGGCGTGTGGGACGTCGCGGTCGGGGTCGAGAAGACCATGAACCGGAGGCGCTCGCGCGCGAACGTCGTGCTCGGGGCGCGCGACGATCGCACGGACGTCGTGCACGCGAGCAACGCCGGCCCGACGCGGGTCTTTTATCGCGAAGAGTACGGGCGCTACGACATCATCGCCTGGCTCACGGGACCGTTCTCGCTCCAGCTCCAGGGCTGGCACCGCTACCGCTTCGAACCGCAGGCGGAGGGGGAGCCCTGGTTCGAGGGTGAGCATCTCACCGGCCTCCAGTGGGCGCCTCGCTGGATCGTCGCGGCCGGCGTCGAGTACGACACGCGCCCGAGCGTGCCCGGCAGCTACTTCAACGGGCAGGTCCGCTACAACTTCACCAGCGACTCGAGCCTCGCGCTCTTCGTCGGTCAGCGGCGCGGCGCGCTGCGCTGCGTGTCGGGGGTGTGCCGCGTGTTTCCGCCCTTCGAGGGCGCGCGCCTGGACGTCACCGCGAGGTTCTGACGACGCTGCGGTTCAGCGGGGGAACGCGGCCGGGTTCCCGCCGTCGACCGTGACGACCGCGCCGGTCGAGCCTTCCGCGGTCGCCAGGAAGAGGAAGGCGTCCGCGACGTCGCGCGCGGTGGTCTCGCGCCGGAGCAGGTTCTGACGGAAGTACTCGTCCGCGCCGACGCCGCGCGCCTTGGCGCGCGCCTCGAGCACGCCGCCGCCGAAGAGCTCGGTGCGGATCCGATCCGCGTTCACCGCGCTCGCGCGAATGCCGTGCGCGCCCAGATCCACGGCGTATTGCCGCATGAGGGCGACGACCCCGGCCTTGGCCACCGCGTAAGGCCCGAAGTCCGGGCCTGGGTTCCACGCGCTCTTCGAGGCGTTGAAGAGCAGGCAGCCGCCGAGCCCCTGCTCGAGCATCACGCGCGCGGCGGCCGCCGCGAGGTACTGGTGCGAGAGGAGGTTCGTCTCGAGCGAGGCGAGCAGGGCCGCCTCGCCCTCGGGCTCGTGGAGCCGGCCGCCGGGCGCCGTACCCGCGTTCGAGACCACCACGTCGAGGCCGCCGAAGGCCTCGACCGCGCGGGCGACGAGCCGCGCCATTTCGCTGGCGCTCCGAACATCGGCGACCTCGCCCGCGACCGCCGCCCCGAACTCCCGCGCGAGCGCGCGCACGGCGGCGTCGAGCGACTCGGCGGCGCGGTCGCTCAACAGGACGTGCGCGCCCGCCTCGAGCAGGCGGCGCGCGGTGGCGAGGCCGATGCCCCCGGCGGCCCCGGTGACGAGCGCGATCCGTCGCTCGAGCGGCCCGCTCGGCCGACGGCCGAGCGTGAGCTTGGCTTGCTCGAGGCTCCAGTACTCGACGTCGAACGAGTCGAGCTCGCTCACCGGGCGATAGCCGCCTTGCGCGGCCGCGTCGAGGATGACGCGAGCGGTGTGCAGGGTGAGATCGCCGGCGATCCGGGCGTCCCGCAGCGTGCTGCCCACCGTGAGCGCGCCGGCGCCCGGAACCATGATGACGCGTGGCAGCCCGTCGAGGCGGGTCGGGTGCCGCCCGCGGGCTTCCGCGCCGCGCTCGAAATAACCCTCGTACCACCGGACGTACTCGGCGATTCGAGCCTCGACCGCCGGCGCTTCGGCGCTCGGGTCGAGCCACATCGGCGCAGGCTTGGTGCGGATCACGTGATCGGGCGTAGCCGGGCCGAGCCGCGTGAGCCGCTCGGCGTCGGCGCGCGCGAGGAGCGTGAGCACGGCCGGCTCGTCCTGCCAGGAGAGGATGAAGCGCTGGCCGCCCTCGGATCGGCCGAGCGCGCCCCGAACCAGCGGCGCGAGCTGGCGCTGGCGCTCTCGTCGGGCGGCCGCGTCGGGCGCGCCGGGGAGCGCGAGCGCGGTGCGCGCGATGGCGCGCTCGGCGGCGCTCACGGCCTCGAGCATCCGCTCGTAGCTCTCCCTCGCCGTCTCGCCGAACGTGAAGATGCCGTGCTTGTCGAGGATGAGCGTCGGCGCGTCCGCGAGTCGCGGCACGAGCGCTGCGACCCGTTGGGCGAGCGCGAAGCCGGGCATCACGTACGGTACGAACGTGAGCGAGTCCCCCCAGACGTCGCGCGCCCGCGCCTCGCCGTCCGGCTGATCGACCACCGCGAGCACCGCGTCCGCGTGGGTGTGATCCACGAAGCGAGCCGGCAGGAGCGCGTGCAGGAGCGCCTCCACGGAGGGGGTGGGGCTCGCGGGATCCAGCATCTGCCCGCGCAGCGCCTGCATCATGTCCTCGTCGGTCAGCGCCGGGAGCGCGGCCACCCGACGGAGCGGTTCGAGACGGCACGCCGGGAAACCGCGCGGCTCGATGTCGGAGAGATCCCAGCCGCTTCCCTTGACGAAGAGCACCGAGACCGACTCGCCGGTGAGCTCGCGCGCCTCGCTCTTGACCGAAGTGTTGCCGCCCCCGTGGAGCACGAGCGCCGGCTCTCGACCCAGGAGCCGCGAGGTGTAGACGCGGAGCGCGAGCTCCTCGCCGAAATCCGCCCGGTAGCGGGAGAGGAATCGAGCGGCCTCGTCGGCGTCGTAGAGCGAGCGCATGGCCTCCGATCCGATAGCAGCTCGGTCGATTTTCGCTATAGTGAGGAGTGGCGCCGCGAAGTGAGCGCCGGCGGGCGTGGGGAATGGCTAGAGTCGAAGACGGTGTGAGCTGCCGGGTGCAGGCCGCGACGATCCGTGCTCGCGAGGCGTTCGTGCGGCATCGCTTCGGGGGTGAGGGGCTTCGTCGCTACCGTGACGCCGCGTCGCCGGAGCTCATCCGCCTGTTCGCGGGCGAGCCGGCGAACCGGCGGGGCGGCTGGGCCGATTTCGCGCTGTTCGTCGAGGCGCTGACCCTGCTCGAGCGGACGTTCGACGACCGCCGCGGCGACCTCATCTTCGAGAGCGGGCGGTTCACCGCGTCGTATGAGGTCGGCCCGTGGCGTCAGATCATCATGCGTCGCTTGCGCCCAGCCACGCTGCTGTCGCTCGCGTCGAGCCTGTGGAGCCATCACTATGATCGCGGCCGCCTGGTGAGCCGGCCGGCGGGGAGCTCAGGGCTCCGCGTGGCGATCGTAGATTTCCCGATGCCGCGCCGAGAGCACTGCGCCACCATCGCGGGCTGGATGCAGGGCTCGCTCGAGCTCGTCCCGCGGCGCGAGGTGCGGGTCACCGAACTCGCGTGCCGCGCCAAGGGCGGCCCGGCGTGCGAGTTCGAGCTCGCGTGGAAAGACTGAGCGGCGGAGCCCGCCGGCCGCGCCGCTCAGAAGAATACGCCGAGGTACCAGCGTAGGATCTGCGCCGCGCTGGTCTCGGCCGCGCCGGCGTTCAGGTCCCGCTGGAGCCGGGCCGCCTCGTTCGGCTGGTAGCCGAGGCCCGCGAGCGGGAAGAGCACGCCGTACTGGAGCGCCGTGTAAAACCCGCCCTTCTGGTTCGGGTCGTCGTTCAGCGCGCCGTCCTTCGACTGGAAGTAGAGCGTGCCGTCGAGCTCGATTCCGAGGTTCGCGTCGTGCCCGGGCGTCTGGATGAACTCGCTCGCTCGCGTCCAGATCGCCGCGAAACCTCCCCCGAGCCGCTGGCCGTCGACGTTGCGGAGGAAGTCGTAGTCGACGCTCGGTCGGAAGTAGTAGCTGCCCTGGACGCGGCTCAGGATGTTCCGGTTCAGGATGAGATCGACCTTGTAGCTCGGGTGGAAGCGGAAGGTCGAGATGGTGCGGTCGCCGAGCTGGGGCTGGAGCCCGTTGAACCCCGGGCTGAGGCCCCCCGCGATGGGGCTGTTGACGTCCGGATCGCCGGACGCCCAGCCCCACTTGAACTCGAGCCGGAGCTTGTCTTCCACCAGGCGCTGCTCGAGCTCGGCCGCGATGCCATATTGACGGATCTTCCAGCCGTCGTCCCCGAGCGTGTTGTTGTAGTCGCTGCCGCCACCGCTGAACTGGGTGTTGTCGATCGAGCCTTGGAGCGTGACCGCCTCCATCTCGAAGCGGAACTTCTTGTAGAGCACCTGGAGCCAGAGGTCCGGGATCCACGCGCGCGCTCCGCGATGCACGTACCCCTGCGCGATGGTGTCGCTCGGGCAGCCGAGCGCCGCGGCGCCGGTGCATGCGCCGCTCTGGTCGGCGGCGAGCTTCTGGGCCCGATAGACCACGTACATGCCGCCGTTCAGCACCACGCCGCCCTTGGCCAGCGTGAGCTTCTGGAGCTCGGGGCTGGTCTTTCGCATGACCACCATGACGTACTGATCGACGTCGTCGCCCTGAGCGAGATCGTAGGGCTGGCCCTCGGCCTGCTGCTGGCTCTCGCTGGTCGGGCCCTCGTTCACGAAGTCCCACGCGCCCGCGAAGTAGAGGTCCAGAGACTTGATACCGGTGACGAACATGAGCCGGTCAGCGGTGCTCTGATAGTCGTCGTCGTAGCCATCTCCGGCGTTGGCGAGGATGCCGAGGCCCCACTGGCTCGGCATGCGGCCGAACCGGAGCTGCCCGACCGGCGTCATGTACTCGGCCCAGACGCGCTTCACGCGGATGCTGTCGCGGACGCTGTTCAGCCCGGCGCTGGGCGGCTCCTGGGTCACGTCGAAGGCCCCGAGTGGCGCGTAGCCGCCGCGCTTCACGACCGCGTAGCCGCCGCTCGACGACGGCGCGTTCGCGTAGCCCTCCGGCGTCGAACCCAGCACCAGGTCATCGAGCAGATCGATCTGGCTCATGACCCTCAGGTTGTCCGAGATGTGGAGCTCGGGAGCGAGACGGAAGCGCATGTTCGCGCCCGCCTGCGTCTTGCTCTTGCACGGCCACTTGGCCTGCGCCGGGTCGCTGCTGTCGTTCGGCGCCTCCACGGAGTCCGCGCCGGTGCAGAGCGAGGGACCGTAGGAGCCCTGGCCGTAGATCGTGTTATAGCGGTTGTCGATCGGCATCGGCCAGAGCGCGTTCGAGGGCGCGTCGATCCGACCGAGCGAGAAATTGTAGAACATCTCCGCGCGGAGCCGGTAGTAGCCGTGCAGCTCGACGATGGGGCGCGCGTGCGACCACCAGTCCTCGGCGTACACCCGCTCGGCGTCGGCCTGCTTCGGATCGGATGCGACCGTGCCCGAGCCGCGACCGGCTTCGCTCGGCTCGGCGCTCGGCTGAGACCAGCGCGGCATCGGCGTGAAGCCGGCCCCGGCGCCCGCGCGCGGGGTGGTCGGCGGCGCGGTCGCTGGCGCGTCGGGCTCGGCCACGGTCGCGCTGTCCGGCGCGGGGGCGTCGGGTGCGTCGGTCGGTGGCGCCGGCGCCGGCGCTCCGGCGGGCGGAGGTTCGGCAGCCGGCGGCGCCGCAGGGGCGGGCTGTGCGGTTGCGGTACGAGCGCCCAGGACGACGCCCAGGGCGAGCAGCGAGACGACGGACCCTTTGGGCATGAGCGCGGATCTCCGCTTAAAAGTGCAGCAGTTCCGCGGGCAGGTTTCGCATGCGGCGGTTCGAACTGTCAACTGCGATAGGCCGCCATCACCGCGGTTCGCAGCGCTTCGGCGTGATCGGCTTCGGTCGGGGCCGGGCGAGGGTGAGCCGGGAGCGCCACCTGCGAGATGGCGACCGCGTGGTCGGCCAGCCTCTGCTGCGCCAGCCAGCCGGGAGACTCGGGGAGCTGCAGGGACCGCCGAAAGGTCTCCCCGAGCTCCACGGCCGAGCCGAATCGGTGGACCGGATCCTTGGCCAGCGCGCGCGCAATGAGGACGTCGAGCACCGCGGGCGCTTGCGGGACCAGTCGGGTCAGCGGGGGGGGCGTCTCCTCGACCTGCGCGGTCCGCACCATCATCTCGTTGCGTTCGGGCCGGTCGAAGGGAGTCACCCCGGTCAGCATCTCGAAGAGGACGATGGCCGCGGCGTAGAGGTCTGCGCGAGGGTCGAGCTCGCGCCCGAGCACCTGCTCGGGGGCCATGTAGGCGCCGGTGCCGGGCGCCATCCCTCCGGTGTTCGCGGCCTCGTCGGCGGGCACGCGCGCGATGCCGAAATCCGTCAGCTTGATGACGCCGTCGGGACGGACCAGCACGTTGCTCGGCTTCACGTCGCGGTGGATGATCCCGAGCGCGTGGATCGCGGCGAGCGCGCCGAGCAGCTGTGAGAAGACGTGCCAAGCGAGCATGAAGGGCATGCAGGGGATGCCGCCCGGTTGGGCCGCGCGTCGGTGCCGGTCGATGGTGGAGCTCAGCGGTTCGCCCTCGACGAGCTCCATGACGATGGCGAGCTGGTCTTCCTGATAGAGCGCGAAGAAATGCACGATGTTCGGGTGCGACAGCCGGGCGAGCGCGGTCGCTTCACCGAGGAACAGCCGCCGCACGCGTTCGCGCCCCCTGAGGAGCGGGTTCAGCACCTTGATCGCCACCGGGTGCGGCGGCGTCGCCCCTCGGGGCCCGTCCGGGTCGTAATAGAGCCAGCCGCGGTGGACCACGCCCATCCCGCCCTCGCCGACGATACCGCCCACCACGACCTTGCCCCAGCCGAGCTCGAGCTCGGAGCCCGAGGTGATGCGAGAGGCAGGCCTCGGGCGCGACACCGAGATCCCGCAGTGAGGGCAATACCGCGCCGCGTCCTCGATGACGCTCCGGCAGCTGAGACAGACCGCCACCGCCGGACCCTAACCCCGCGCGGCCTTCCGCCCAAGGTCCGGCCGGACGGACGCGCGCCGCACGGCGCCCGTCGCGGGCGCGTTCGGGGGCGCGGGGCGCCTTCCCCTCGATGATGATTGCGAACCGTGCCTGGCTTGTGCGAGCCTGATACCCATTCGGAATTCTCGGCGAGTTTGGCTCGGTTGGGTCCCCATGAAAGCACAGCTTCTTCCCGTCATCGTTCGGCGCGTGCCTGAGCTCATCAGCTCCGGAGCCAGGCTCCTCGGTTGGGTTGGCGCGGCCGGCGTCCTGTTCGTCCCCGCGGTTGCTCAGGCCCAGGCGACCGACGGCGAGTTCTCGGTGCAGCGGTTCGATCCCGCGCCCGGTCCGCGCAACTACTTCTCGGTTCGCGGGGTCCGCACCGACGGCGAGATGAGCTGGAGCGGCGGGCTCGTGGTGAACTACGCCTATCTGCCCTTCGTCGTCCGGAGTTGCCAGTCGGAGACCAACTGCAGCGACCCGAACGCCACACAGCAGGACGTAAACGTCGTCGAGAACATGGTCACGGGGGTCGCGCTGGCGTCGCTCACGCCGATCCCTCGACTGCAGATCGGCCTCAGCGTCCCGGTGACCTGGGTGAAGGGGCAGGGGCTCACCGAGAGCGGCCTCGGGGATCCGGCAGGCCTCAGCGCCGTCGGGCTCGGGGACGCTCAGCTCGAAGGCAAGTTCCGGTTGAGCGGCGCACCGGACGACCCGTTCGTCGCCGGCGTGGGCGCGTTCGTCACGGGCCCGCTGGGACACGCCACGGCGAAGGGGAACTACCTCGGAGATCAGACCCCGACCGCGGGGCTTCGCGGCATCTTCGACGGCGCCGCCGGGCCGCTGACCGTCGGCGGCAACCTCGCCGCGCTCTACCGCGGTGACGGGCGGGTCGGCTCCACGACCCTGGGGCCCGAGTTTCGCTACGGCATCGGCGTCGGCTTCAACGTCAGCCCCGTGCTGCGCATCGTCGTCGAGGACTACGGCGCGACCAAGTTCAGCTCGAAGAACGGCACCAACAGCATGGAAATCGACGGCGGCATCCAGGTGACGCCGCTCGACTCGCCCTTCGTGATCCAGGCCGGCGCCGGGACGGGCTTGATCCAAGGCATCGGCGTGCCGCGGCTGCGCGCCTTCCTCGGGGTCATGTACGTCCACGAGGGAGGGGATCGCGACCAGGATGGGATCACCGATCACAACGACGCGTGTCCCGACGAGGCCGGGGTCGCGAGCTCGAACCCCAGCTTGAACGGTTGCCCCGCAACGGACCGCGACGGCGACGGCATCCCCGACGATCGGGATCGGTGCCCGACCGAGCCGGGCGGCGCGGAGAGCGCGGACGGCTGCCCGATCCGCGACACCGACAAGGACGGCATCCCCGACGACCGGGACCAGTGCCCGAACGAGCCCGAGACGAAGAACGGCTACAAGGACGACGACGGTTGCCCCGACGAGCCGGACAGCGATCGGGATGGCGTGCCCGACTCGCGTGACCAGTGTCCGAACGAACCCGAGGACACCGACGGCTTCGACGACACCGACGGCTGCCCGGATCCGGACAACGACAGCGACGGCGTCCCCGACGAAAAGGATCAGTGCGACGGCGAGCCCGAGACCTGGAACGGCTTCGAGGA
Organism: Polyangiaceae bacterium; assembly: GCA_035063585.1. Taxonomy (GTDB): domain Bacteria; phylum Myxococcota_A; class Polyangia; order Polyangiales; family Polyangiaceae; genus JAPSGB01. The sequence continues at coordinate 52,828 of JAPSGB010000007.1, read as the reverse complement.
CGACGACGGCTGCCCGGATACGCCGCCGAAGGGTTTCAAGCCGCCGAAGGGCTGGGAAGAGCAGCGCGCGCCGTTCTGCGAGCCGGGCGCCAAGCCAGGCCGGACCGTGTGCATCAAGACGGGCGGGGCCACCGAGAAGTAGTAGGCTCGCGCGGCGGACCGTGCTTGCGTGAAGCCTTTCATGGGCAAGGGAGAGTGATGGCGCGATTGTCCTCGTTTTCGCAGTTGGCGGGCGTCCGGAGCCTGCTCGGCGCGTTGGCCCTCGGAGTTTGGGGGCTCGTGGCCGCGAGCGGGGGGGCGCTCGCGGGGTGCAACCTCGCGATGGGCCCGGCCGCCAAGAGCGGCGGCCAGGACAGCGCCCTCGTCGGGGCCCCGGCGCCGGACTTCAAGCTCGAGGCTCAGTCGGGCGCGCCGAGCGTCTCGCTCGCCGACGGCGCCGGCAAGGTCATGATCGTCGACTTCTGGGCGACCTGGTGCGCGCCCTGCCGGGAGTCCTTTCCGGTCTACCAGAAGCTCGTGGAGAAATATGGCGACAAGCTCGTGCTGGTCGGCATCAGCGTCGACGAGGACTCGAGCGGCATCGCTGGCTTCGCGAGCGAGACGGGCGCGAAGTTCCCGCTCGCGTGGGACAAGGGCCAGGAGGTCGCCGGCAAGTACCAGCCCATCACCATGCCGACCAGCTTCGTCATCGACAAGCGCGGCGTGGTGCGCTTCGTGCACGCCGGCTACCGCGCCGGAGACGAGCGCACCTTCGCGGCCGAGATCGAAGCGCTCGCAGCCGAATAGTCCAGCGCCGCCGAGAGGTGCGCCAAGGTGCGCCGAGCGGCGCGGATGTGCCCGCGAGTGACACCAATCGCTCGTTGCGTGGGGGAGATCTCCGCCGCCCGACGCGTAGGCGAGCTAGAGTCGCTCCGGCGTGCGGTTCTGCTGAGATGTCTCGCTCTCTCTCGTGGCTGTTCTTGGCGCTCGCCCTCGTGGTGACGGTCCCAGCGGGCGCTCGGCCGGACGTGCCCACCCTCATCGAGCGGCTCGAGCGGGGGCCGGATTTCCGAGTGCGGGTGCAAGCCGCGCTCGAGCTCGGCAAGACGCGGAGCGCGGCTGCGCGCCGGCCGCTCGAGGCCGCGCTCGACGACGGCAACGCCGCGGTGCGAGCCGCCGCGGCCGCTGCGCTGAAGGCGCTCGGAGATCGGCGGGCCCTGCCGGCGCTCAAGGCTCACGCCGCGGACGAGTCTCCGGCGGTGCGCGCCCAGGTGAAAGCGACCATCGGCGCCCTCGAGAAGGCCGGCGCCGCCGACAAGCCCAAGGTCTTGGTGAAGCTCGGCAAGATCCGCGATGGGGCCGGGACCAGCTCCGGCACGCTCATGGTCGAGGTCGAGCGCGCCTCGCGCGATCGGCTCGGCGAGCTGCCGGGGGTCCAGGTGCTCACCGATGATGACGACTACAAGGCTGCGGCCGCAAAGCGCAAGCCACCGGTGGTGATGGTCACCGGTCGCCTGAAGAAGCTCCAGGCTTCGCGGCAAGGTGTGGAGATCGTGTACTCGGCGCGGGTCGAGTACGTCGTGCACCGGATGCCGGAGGAGTCGATCGCTGGCACCGTCTCGGGCTCGGCGAGCGCCAAGGCGAGCCCGGAGGAGGCCCGTGATCGCCGCCGCGACGCCGAGCTTCGACACGCGGTCCTGGTGGCGGCAGTGGACAGCGCGATCCGCCGCGCCCCCGAGGCGCTGATGCACGCCGCCGAATAGTTGGGCATCATCGCCGGCATGTCGCCCCGGGTGCTGTTCGTCTCGAAGCCGATCGCGCCCCCCTATCACGATGGCACCAAGTGCCTCGTGCGCGACGTCGCGACGCACCTCGAGCGTTTCGAGCCGATCGTGATGTCGGTGCGGGGAGCGGAGCCGCCGGGCGCGCGGGTTCGCGCGGAGCCGGTGTACGCGGGGGCGGGCGGCTTCGCGCCCTCCCTCGCTGACAACGCGCGCGCGGCGCTCTGGCTCCTCACGCGCTCGCACTCGGACGTCTGGCACTTCGTGTTCGCGCCGAACCCGCGCACCTCGATGATTGGGCGTACGCTGTCGAGCCTCCGTCGGGTTCCGGTCGTGCAGACCGTGGCCTCGCCCCCGCGGAGCTTCGAGGGGCTCGGGCGGCTGCTCTTCGGCGACGTGGTGGTCGCTCAGAGCCGCTGGACTCGCGAGCGCATCACCGAGCAGGGCGGCGGAGCGCTCCGCGTCGAGATCATCCCGCCGCCGGTCGGAGCGCTGCTCGCGCGGAGCGCCGACGCGACGGCGCGAGTCCGTCATCAGCTCGACATCAGCGAGGGAGCGCCACTCTTCGTATACCCGGGGGATCTCGAGACGAGCGGCGGCGCGGAAGCCGTCGCGCGATGCGTCGCGCCGCTCGTACAGGCGCACCCCGACGCGGTGGTCGTGTTCGCGTATCGCGAGAAGACCGCCGCGGCCGCTCGGATCGCCGAGGCGCTCGAGCGCCGCCTGCGCTCCCCGAACGTGCGCTTGGTTCGTGAGCTCCCCGATGTGCTCGCGCTGATCTCCGGCGCGCGCGCCGTGCTCTTTCCCGTCGACGATCTCCACGGCAAGGTCGACCTGCCCATCGTTCTGCTCGAGTCGATGGCGCTCGGCGTCCCGGTGGTTGTGCTCGACCACGGGCCGCTCGCGGAGCTCGAGGGCGCGACGAAGGTCCCGCTCGGCGACGACGCGGCTCTGGTGCGGGTCGCCCTCGCGGTGAGCGACGACGAGGCCACACGCGCACGGACCATCGAGGCCGCGCGCGCCGCCATCCGGCGGCGGTACGACGCGCGCGTCATCGCCGGCGCTTACGAGCGACTCTACGAAGAGCTCGCGAGTCGAGGCCGCGGCGCTTGACAGCGGCCCCTTCCGGGGAGGGAACTCGGGCCGGATGAAGACCTCGGTGGGTTACGTGAAGGTGATCGAGCGGCTCCTGGCGCGAGCCGACCTCGACGACGAGGAGCGTGCGGTGCTCGAGGAGACGGCGCGCCTATTCGCGGAGAGGAACGGAGAGGACTCGACCGACGAGGGCCGCGCTGCGTCGAGCCGCGCGCCTCGCTCGCAGCGCGCGCGGCCTGCGGCGCGCGGCGACGTGGTCGCGGCGATCTTGTGGAGCGATGGCGCTGCCCGAGGTAACCCGGGTCCCGCCGGGATCGGTGCGGTGCTGGAGGATCGGCAGGGGAGGCGGCTCGCCGAGCACAGCGAGTACCTCGGTACGACCACCAACAACGTCGCCGAGTACCGGGCGCTCCTCGCGGGACTCGGGCGGGCCGAGGCGCTTGGGGTCCGTGAGCTCGAGGTGCGGGCGGACTCGGAGCTCATGATCCGCCAGCTCAAGGGCGAGTACCGTGTGAAGAACGCCGGGCTGAGGCCGCTCTATGACGAGGCGCAACGACTGCTCGCCAGCTTCGATTCAGTGCGCCTGGTGCACGTCCCGCGCGCGGACAACGCCGAGGCGGATCGGCTCGCCAACCTCGGGATCGACGCGCGATGACGCGGTCGCTGGTCGATTACCAGGTTCGAGGCGCCGTCCGGGTGCTCGCCATCGATCGGAGCGAGCGGAGGAACGCGGTGGATCGGGCGACCGCGGCGGCGCTGCTCGACGCCTATCGTCGCTTCGAGGCGGACCCGGAGGCGCGCGTGCTGGTGCTGACGGGGCGCGGCGGGACCTTCTCGGCAGGCGCGGACCTGCAGGCGATGGACAACGACGTCTTCGCGCCCGAAGGTCCGATGGGCTTCACGCGACTGACTCCATCGAAGCCCGCCATCGCCGCCGTGGAGGGTTGGTGCGTGGCTGGAGGGCTCGAGCTCGCGCTCTTCTGCGATCTGCGCGTCGCCGGCGCGAGCGCGCGCTTCGGATGCCTCGAGCGTCGCTGGGGGGTTCCGCTCATCGACGGCGGGACGCAGCGGCTGCCCCGGGTCGTTGGGCTTGGCCGCGCGCTCGACCTGGTGTTGACGGGACGCGCGATCGACGCGCGCGAGGCCGAGCGGATCGGGCTCGTGGATCGCGTGGTGGAAGACGGCGAGGCGCTCGAGGCAGCGCTCGGCCTCGCGGCTGAGATCGCCGAGCATCCCTGGGCGTGCGTCCTCGCGGATCGCGCCTCGCTCTTCGACGGGCTCGGGCAACCGGTCGCAGACGGCCTCCGGCTCGAGGGTGAGCGCGGCGCGCAGGTGCTCGCCGCCGCGCTCGAGGGCGCGGCGCGCTTCACGAGCGGTGCGGGGCGTCACGGAGGCCGCCGGTAGGCTCGAACCGAGGAGGTGTCCGCCGCCCGAGTCGCGCCGGGGAGCGGTCACGAGACGCGCGCCGCTCGCGGCGGTTCCATCCGCGCGCGAGTCGCTCTAAGCTTCCCTCGTGGTCATGTTTTCAGGTCGGCCGCGCCGCGCCGGCGTGTGGCCAGCGCCAACAGGGCGCCACCCGTGAGCGCCGGCCGTGACGGTGACGTGGAGCGCGCGCCCACCGAGCCCGCGCTGGTGGAGGGCGACCCCGGCGATTCCGCGCCGGACCGCCCATCCTCTCGGCCCTCTCGAGAGCCCTCGCTGCTCGGGACCGTCATCGCCGACCGCTACCGAGTCACCGGCGTAGTCGGTCGCGGCGGAATGGGCGTCGTGTACCGCGGTGAGCACGTGCTCATGCACCGGCCGGTCGCGATCAAGGTGCTCCACCGCGAGCTCGGTTGGTTGCCCGAGATCGCCGCGCGATTCGAGCGCGAGGCGATCGCGGCGGGGCGTATCGAGCACCCTCACGTCGCCTCCGCCATCGACTTCGGGCGACTCGACGACGCTTCCTTCTACCTGGTGCTCGAGTTCGTCCAGGGGCAGAGCGTCGCGGACCTGCTCGACAACGGCGCGGTCCCTCAGGCGCGTGCGGCGCGGATCGCCGCGCAGATCGCCGACGCGCTGTCGGCCGCGCATCAGGCCGGGATCGTGCATCGTGATCTCAAGCCCGAGAACATCATGCTCGTCGAGCGCCCCGGCGAGGGCGACTTCGTGAAGGTGCTCGACTTCGGGATCGCGAAGGTCACGATGGACGAGCAGCCCGAGGGGAGCGCGCTCCTCACCCGGCGCGGCATGGTGTTCGGCACGCCGCAGTACATGGCGCCGGAGCAGGCGGCCGGCGAGGAGGTCGACCACCGATGCGACCTCTACACGGTGGGCTTGATGCTCTACGAGATGCTCGTCGGGCAGCCTCCCTTTCAGGACGAGGACGTCGGAAAGGTGCTGACCCTGCAGATGAACGAGCCGCCGCCGCCCCTGCCCGATACGGTCGATCCAGGGCTCGCCGGGATCGTGATGAAGCTCCTCGAGAAGGATCCGAAGGATCGCCTCCAGACCGCCGCCGAGGTGCGGGGTCTGCTCGAGGATGTGCTGCAGCGGCTATCGCCTCGGGAGATGTTCTCGTCGATCAGCATCGTGTCCGACGCGCTGCGCTCGAGCCCTGACACCACCCGCCCGGGTGTGCTCGACGCGGCAGGCGCGAGCGCCGCGCCCGCCGCTCGACCGCCGGCGCGCGGTGGGCTGCGCGCGGCGCTCATCCTCGCGGCGCTCGGCGTGGGCGGCGTCGTGCTCTGGGCGTATGGCGTCGGCCCGCGAGCGCCGGTTCGAGAGGCGGCCGCGCCGGCCGCGCCCGCCACTCAGCCGAGCGCCGCGTCGCTCGCCGATCCGGCGGAGCTTGCGCCGGTCATCGCCCGCGCGTCGACCGGCGACACGGACGCCGTCGCCGAGCTCGAGGCGCGCCCGGCCGCGTCGCGGAGCGTGGCGGTATGGGTCGCGCTCGCGCGCGGGCGCATGGAGCTCGGTCACCCGAAGCTCGCGCTCGAAGCGTACGTGCGAGCGCTCGATTTGGACCCTTCCCTCGCCAATGACATGACCCTGCTCCGTCACGTGCGACGCGCGGCCACGAGCGACGAGTCGGCGGAGGAGGCGCTCAGGGTGGCGTCGCGCCGCCTCGGCAGCTCCGGCGCGGACATCCTCTATGACGTGTGGGTCGCGACCAAGGCCAAGACCACCATCACTCAGCTCGCCAAGCAGCTCGTGACGAGCGCGGACGAGCGCGCCAAGATCACTCCCGCCCTGGCGATCGCGCTCGATTTGCGCCAGGCCGAGTCGTGCGAAGACTTCAAGCGGCTCCTGCCACGCGTGACGCTGAGCGGTGACACCCGCTCGCTCCGGGTCCTCCAGCCCATGATGGCGAAGACGGGCTGCGGAGCGAGCAAGAAGGAGGACTGCTTCCCGTGCATGCGCGGCGACGGCGCGCTCGCCGACGCAGTCGCCGCGGTGAAGAAGCGCCCCGAGCCGACCTTCTGAGCGCAGCTTCGGGGCGCCCGCTCAGGCTCCATGGGCGCTGCCGTACAGGCGCGCGAAATCGTCCGACAAGTAGAAGGCGACCAGGGCGGCGACCCGGATCGCGAGGTCTTGGAGCGCGATCGCTCCGCCTGGTGAGCGCCGCGCCAAGACCGGCGCGATCCCGACCCGCTCCGCGCGGACGAGCTCCGCGTGATGGTCGCGGCGCACGAGCAGCATGGCGCGTACCGCGGCGCCCAGCTCCCCGCACAGGACCAGACCGGCGCGATCGGCGGTGAGCTGCATCACTCGATGGGCCGCGACCAGCTCCTCGTTGATGGGACCGAGCAGCTCCTGGCGTAGAGTCGCCGCGCGCGGCGCGAGCTTCGGCGCGAGCGCGCCGGCGAGCGAGCGACCGGCGGGCGCGCCGCGCAGCGCGGTCATGACGCCCCGCGCCCGCTGCGCGAGCTTGACGCCCTTCCATGCGGGCATGATCCCGAGCGCGACGTCGAGGCCTTGGCGCGCCTTCTCGACCGCGCCGGCCCACACCTCGCTCGAGGTGGCGCGGCTGTGCCCGAAGCGGAGGTGCGCGGCCTCGGCGCCGATGGCGAAGGCGAGCTCGCGCGGCGTCATGGCGAGCTCGCCCGGCTCGAGGTGACGGCCGCCGACCAGCACGAAAGGCGGATCGCCATCGTAGGCGCGGAGCCCGACGCTCTTGTCCCCTCGTGACACGTATGCTTCGAGGCGCGGGACGCCGAGCATGAGCGCGGCGTCCGCGAGGACCCGCGCGAAGTCACCGTGGCGCTCCACCGAGAGCTGCTCGCAGTAGTCACGGATCGCGCTGGTGTCCGGTCTCGGGACCTCGGCGAGGAGCGCCTGCAACCGGCCGAGCAGCGCTCCCCCTTCGCGCACCAGCGGATGCTCGAGCAGGCCCGATATCATGGCCTCCGGGAGCGGGCGCACGTCCGTCTGCGGCGCGCCGCCCGGGCAGGGGCCTAGCCCTCCCACCTCGAGCACCCGCGCCACCTCGACCGCTCGCGCACGGAGCCCGGGCTCGGCGACCCCGATGAGCACGCGGGTCCGCGAGACGACCAGCGGCTGCAGGCGCGCGAGCTCCGCCGCCGCCATCGGGTCGGGGCGCCCGCCGTCGCCCGGACGCGCTCGCGCGAGCAGCTCGTAGAGCCGGATCCGCAGCGCCTGACCGCCGGCTCCCTCGGTGAGATCGGCGTCGCGGGGCGGGAGGAGGTCGTCCAACGCCTCGCTCGGCAGCTCGGTGAGGCACCGCTCGAGGATGGGGCGCGCGCGGCTCGGAGCCCCGCGGTCGAGCAGGTGCTTTGCGAGGGCGAGATCCCCGCGCGCGAGCTCGAGCGGATCTCCGCCCTCGCGGCGCGCGGCCGCGTGCACCGCGACGTGCAGCTCGAGCGCCCAGGGCTCTCCGGCGTCTCCACGGTCCTCGAGAGCAGACTCGAGCACACGCCCGGCGCGCGCGGATACCCGCCAGTGCTCGAAGAGCGTCGCGAGCGCGTTCGCCTCGAGCCCCGCGAGTGAGTGTGGCAGCTCGGCCGGCGGCTCGCTGCGCTCGACGGCGAGCAGATACGCGGCGACCTCGGAGCGCAGGTCGCCGCGCTTCGCGGCAAGGGCGAGCAGGCGTCGTGCGGCCTCGAGCGCCGCCCGCTTTCGTCGGTGCTCGTACTCGAGGCGAGCCAGCTCGCGGAGTCGATCGCACGGCGTGAGCGCGAAGAGCGGGGCGAGCTCGCCGAGGCGCGCCGCGGTCGAGCGATCGGCGGTGAAGCATGCGTTCCCGGCGCGGACGCTCCGCTCATCGACGCGGAGCGGCACCTCGGGCAGCGACTCCACGCGCGCGTCGCCCACGGGCGAGAGCGCGACGGTGAGCGCGCGCCGGTCGGTGAGCAGGACCAGCAGCGCCCCCGAAGACGCGTCCCCGAGCGACGACGGTACGAGGCGCGTGGTCCCGGTGGAGAGCCACGCGAGCACGACCTCGTCCGTCTCGAGCGTGCTCACGAGCCACGTCTCCGCGACGATTCCGAGCTCGTCCACGTAGCGCCAGCCCGCGAGCGAAGCGGCGCGCTCCGGCTGCCCCCCGCGGCGGAGTCGGGCGAGCGCGAGCGCGCGCTCGGCAGCCGCGCGTGCGCGCCGCGGCACGCCAAAGCGCGCACCGCCGATCGTCAGCTGATCTCGGAGCCGCCCACGCGTGTAGCTCAGGGGCCGTCCATCGAGGACGTCGAGGAGCTCCTCTCGGACACCCCGCTTCGTGGTCACGACCAAGAGCCCGCGTTCGCAGAGACACAGGACGGAGCTCGCCCGCTTTCCGCCCGGGGACTCGCGGGTCGCGTCGAGCCCGATCATCGCCTCCACCGGCCCGAGCCCCTGGTCTTCGGCGAGCTCTCGCGCTCGGTCAGTCATGCTTGGATCGCTGGTCGACGAGCACGCGACGCGGCAGGGCGGGTTGCACGCCCGCGGCGGTGAGCGCCGCGGTCACCTCTTCTTGGATGGTGGTGAGGAGGCTCAAGTAGTCCGGGGTAGCGCACCACACCGAGAACTGCATCAGGACGCGGGAGTCTTCGAAGCGTGAGACGAAGAGCAGCGGGCTCGGCTCGGCCAGGCAGCGCGGGTTCAGCGCCGCCACCTCGAGGATGATCGGCCTCAGTCTCGCGAGATCGGTCTCGTACGCGACCGGCAAGAAGATGTCGACGCGACGGATTGGGAACCGGGTGGTGTTGATGACCTTGGTCTTGAAGGTCACCTCGTTCGGGATTCGGACATATCGGTTGTCGAAGGTGCGGAGCTTGGTGGAGAGGAGATCGATGGCGAGCACCTCGCCGGTCTCCTTCTCGACCTCGATCACGTCGCCGATGGAAAAGGGGCGTTCGGCCAGCAGGAAGAGTCCGCTCAGGAGGTTCGACAGGGTGGACTGCGCGGCAAAGCCAACCGCGACCGTGACCACGCCGGCCGCGCCGAGCAGGACACCCACGTTGAAGCCGAGCTCCTCCAGAGCCCACACGCTGGCGGTTCCGGTGATGAGCCAGCTCACTAGGCGCAGGATGTTCGCTCCGCTGCGCGGACCGTGGCGCCCGAACACCCGCCCGATCGCGCGGCGCGCAGCGCGTGCCAAGAGGAGCCCGAGCGCCAAGATCACGAGCGCGTGCACGAGCGGCATCACGCTGCCGCTCGGGAGCAGGTCGTCGAGGTGAGCCGTGAGCGAGCTTTCCATGTGCGTCTAGCGGAACAGCGAGCCGAAGGCTCGGAAGAGCCGGTGGGGCGCGGCGTTTCGAGGACCGGTGAGGCGCTGGAACCCATCGCGCGCGTCCCCGAGCGTGAGCTCGGCCTCCTCGCCGGCCACGTGCTCGAGCGTCACGTCCTCCGTCCACAGGCGATGCTCCTCGTCCGCGAGGACGGAGAGCTGCCCGACCGGCAGGTACAGCCGCTCGAAGAGGAGCGGCGCGTCGGCGCGGTTCTCGATGCGGACCGCCGTTATCACTCGATGCGGATGAAACACGATCTGTCGCTCGTCGAGGCGCCCGAAGGTCCGCGTCGCGTAGCAGAGCTCGCCGGTCGTCGTGTCCGGCCCCCACCAGGTCGTGAGGGGAGCCATGCAGGGCAGGTCCTCGAGGGTGATCGGCGGCGAGCGGTGCGCGACGCGGACCCAGAGCGGAGAGCCCACGTAGATGGTGGCCGCGTCTCGCGGGGGGACGCTCACCGGGTGCTCGGGCCGGGTGACCACCGGCCGGTCCGGAAGCACCGGGGTGAGCGACAGCCGGTCGTCGGAGTGGCTGGTGCCGTGGCGAGAGATGACCGCGCCCGCCTCGAGAGCGCGCTCGGGCGCGGGCACCTCGACCCGCACCACGGTGTCGTCGCCGTCGAAGGTGCGGATGAGCCGCCACTCCCCGCCGTGGTGCTCCACCGTGAGGCGGAGCGGCCCGACCTGGAAGCTCGCGGTCATCCCGCGAGCCACCGCGAACTCCCCCCACCAAGCTCCGCGCGCGCTCACGCCCGGGACGTAGCGACGACTGCCCGCGCGATCAAGGGGGCTCGGCCCCGCGCTCGCGCGCTTCCCGGGCTCCTTTGCCGCGTCGCGTTGTGCTAGGAAAGCCGCCCCATGGCTCGCAGCATCGACCAGGTTCGTAGCGCGTTCCTCGATTTCTTCGCCGCGCGCGGCCACGAGGTGGTTCGGAGCGGGCCGCTCGTCCCGCCGAACGATCCGACCTTGCTCTTCGCCAACGCCGGGATGGTGCAGTTCAAGGATCTCTTCACTGGTCGCGAAGCGCGCTCCTACAAGCGCGCGACGAGCAGCCAGAAATGCATCCGTATCAGCGGGAAGCACAACGATTTGGAGGCGGTGGGCCCCTCGCCGCGCCACCACACCTTCTTCGAGATGCTCGGGAACTTCTCCTTCGGGGACTACTTCAAGGAGGAGGCCATCGTCTACGCTTGGGAGCTGCTCGGCGAGCTCGACATCCCGAAGGATCGCGTGGTGTGCACCTACTTCCGCGGTGAGGACGGGCTCCCCGCCGATGAGGCGGCGCGGGAGCTCTGGAAGAAGGTCACCGGTTTCGGCGACGACCGGGTGATCGGCCTCGGGATGGCCGACAACTTCTGGCAGATGGGCGACACCGGTCCCTGCGGTCCGTCGAGCGAGCTCCACATTTTCAACGGTCCGGGCTTCGATCCGTCCACCTTCGGCGCCGAGCAGACGAGCGAGGGGTTCGGTTGGATGGAGATCTGGAACCTCGTCTTCATGCAGTTCGAGCGGAGCCGGGTGGGCGACCAGTTCGAACTCACACCGCTCCCCGCGCCCAGCATCGACACCGGCGCGGGCCTCGAGCGGCTCGCCAGCGTGCTCCAGGGCCAGACCAGCAACTACGAAATCGACTTGCTCCGCGCGCTGGTGGACCGCGCCGCCGAGCTCGCCCGGAAGCCGTACACGAAGAGCATGGCCCCGGACGACGTCAGCATGCGCGTCATCGCGGATCACGCGCGCACCACGGCCTTCCTCATCGCGGAGGGAGTGCTCCCCGATCGCGTCGAGCGCCCGTACGTGCTCCGGCGGGTGATGCGCCGCGCGATCCGCCACGGCCATCGGCTCGGGATCACCGAACCGTTCCTCCACCTGGTCGCCGATCGCGTGATCGAGCTCATGGGTGACCACTACCCGGAGCTTCGCGAGCGCCGCGACCTCATCCTGAGCGTCTCCCTGCAAGAGGAGGAGCGATTTCGTCGTACCATCGAGCGCGGGCTCGGGCTCCTCGACGCGGAGTTCGCGCGGCTCGACGCGACGGGCTCGAAGACGCTCGGTGGTGCCGAGGCGTTCACGCTCTACGACACCTACGGCTTCCCGCTCGATCTCACCGAGGTCATCTGCGCGGAGCGGAGCTACCAGGTCGACCACGCGGGCTACGAGGCCGCGCTCGGCGAGGCGAGGCGGCGGTCCGAGTTCAAGGGCGCCGAGCAGGCGGTCGAGGGGGTCTACCGCGAGGCGCTCGCGCGCGTTCCCGGCGGAGCGGTCGTCTTCACGGGCTACGACAAGGAGCAGGAGCGCGCCGACGTCGTCGCGCTCATCCAGGGCGGGCGGTTGGTCGAGCGCGCCGAGGCGGGCGACGAGGTCGAGGTCGTCACCACGCGCACCCCGTTCTACGGTGAGGCCGGCGGCCAGGTCGGTGACACCGGCGTCATCCGAACTGCGGCCGCGAAGATCGACGTCACCGACACGCGCAAGCCCATTCAGGGGTTGTCGGTGCATCGCGGAACCGTCGCGGACGGCGCCATCAGCGTCGGGGAGAGCGCCGCGCTCGAGATCGACGTCGCGCGTCGTGACGCCATCCGCCGGAACCACAGCGCGACGCACCTCTTGCACCACGCGCTCCGCGGGGTGCTCGGCGAGCACGCGCAGCAGAAGGGCTCGCTGGTCGGCCCCGAGCGGCTGCGCTTCGATTTCACGCACGGCAAGCCGCTCGCCGCCGGCGAGCTCACCGAGATCGAGGATCGTGTGAACCGCGCGGTCCTCGACAACCACCGCGTGCAGACCGAGATCCTGGACATGGACGAGGCGCGCCGTCGGGGCGCCATGATGATCTTCGAGGAGAAATACGGCGAGGTGGTGCGGATGCTCACCATGGGGGAATCGATGGAGCTCTGCGGCGGCACCCACGCGCGCGCCACCGGCGACATCGGGCTCTTCAAGATCACGGCCGAGCAGGGCGTCGCGGCTGGCGTGAGGCGCATCGTGGCCACCACCGGCGAGGGCTCACTCGCCTACCTTCGCGAGCTCGAGCACGGGCTGTCTCGCGCCGCCGAGGCGGCCAAGGCAACTCCTTCGAACCTCGTCGAGAAGATCGAGAAGCTCGCGCTTCACGAGCGCGCCCTCGAGAAGCAAGTGGAGGAGCTGCAGAGGCGCCTGGCGACCGGCGGCGGTGGAGGAGGGCTCGAGGTGCTCCTCTCCCGTGCGCGAGACATCGCAGGCGTGAAGGTGCTCGGCGTACACGCCGAGGTGGCCGATCGCGGCGCGCTCCGCGAGCTGGCCGAGCAGCTTCGCGACAAGCTCGGTGAGAGCGTCGTCCTCGTGGGTTCGGAGGCGGAAGGCAAGGCGCAGCTCGTGCTCACGGTCAGCAAGTCGCTCGGCGGCCGCTTCCCGGCCGGCACCCTCATCCGACCCATCGCCGAGCTGGTCGGCGGATCGGGTGGCGGGCGGCCGGACATGGCGCAGGCCGGCGGCACCAACCCCGGGCGCCTCGCCGAGGCGATCGAGGCCATTTACTCGAGCGTCAGCTAGCCTTCCGCTCGAGCACCCCGGTTTCGGCCGGCGGTGGGTGCTCGAGAGCCGACCCTCGAGGCTCGCGTCGCGGGCGCCGCTCTCGCGGCCGAGCTTGACACCGGGATACTCGGCGTCACTCTTAGCGCACTTCTCTAGCGTGAGGGTCGTTCGAGATGAGCTTGAATCGAGTCGTTGCGATCGGGGTGATGGTGGCGTCGGCGTGGCTCGCGGGCGTCGCGTGCGGTGGCTCGACGGACTCGGGGAGCGCGCCGGTGGCGCGCGACGCGTTCGCCGGGAAATTCACGGACGCCGTCTGCGGAAGGCTCGAGCCCTGTTGCCGCGAGCAGAGCTACCCCTTCGATCGTGAGGCTTGCGCGGCGGTGGCCGGTGAGGGCGCTCGCAGCATGGTCGAGAACGCTGCGGTGCAGTACGACGCCGCGGCGGCTGGACGGTGTCTCCAGGCGATCTCCGCGGCGGTGGCGAGCTGCGACGATCTGAATATGGTGGCCGCAGACTGCGAGCGGGTCTTCACCGGGACCAAGGGCGCCGGAGCCGCGTGCGCGAGCAGCTCGGAGTGCGCGTCCCCCGCGGGCGGCTCAGCCTATTGCTCCGATGATGGCTCCGGCCAGCGGGCGTGCGTCGTCTCTCCGCGGGGAACCCGGGGAGCCGCCTGCAACGCGACCTGCACCGAGATGGCTGCATCGACCTCCTGCATGAGCGGTGGGCCGATCGGCGGAAGCGGCGCTGGAGCCACGCCCGACACGAGCTGCTACACGAACGACGGCCTCTACTGCGACTCCGAAGGGAAGTGCGCGCCGCTGCGCGCGGCCGGGGAGAGCTGCGACACTACCCAAGAGAGCTGCGTGGACGGCGCTTGGTGCGCGCAGGGGACCTGCGTCGCGCGCGCCGCGGTGGGCGCATCCTGCGATGGAGGTATGGCTTGCGAGCGCACCGCTTACTGCGACGACGCCGGCAAGTGCCAGGCGAAGCGGCCGAACGGCGCGGCGTGCTCCTCTGACGAAGCGTGCGAAGGGGACCGCTGCGACGAGGGTAAGTGCGGCAGCGGCAGCGGCATCGCGTCGCGGGAGCTCTGCGGCGGGAGTTCCTCCTCCGGGGCGGGTCAGGGCGGCAGCGCGGACTGACCGCTCTCAGGTGCGCTCATCCGGGAGCCCGTCGTCCAGCGACGCGAACCCCCAGAACGCGGGCTCGGGGATCAGCCGAACGCCGAAGCGCTCGGCCACCCGGGCGCGCACGCGCCGCGCGAAAGCCACCACGTCGCTCGCGCGAGCGCCGTCGTGCGCCACCAGGGCGAGCGAGTGGCGCGTCGAGAGCCCGACCGGGCCGAGGCGCTCTCCTTTGCTCAGGCCCGCCCGCTCGATGAGCCAGGCGGCGGCGAGCTTCACCCTCCCGTCGCGCTCCGGGTAGCGCGGCATGGGCTCATTGCCCGCGCGCCGCGCGATCTCGTCCGCGAGCTCTGCGTCTACTACCGGGTTCAGGAAGAACGAGCCGCAGCTCCGGCGGTTCTCGTCGGTGGCCTCGAGCACCATGCTCTTCGAGCGCCGAACCGCGAGCACGCTCTCACGGATCTCGCTGGCCGTGGGTCGCGCGAGCCCGCGCGCGCCGAGGTGCCGCGCGAGCTCGGCGTACGCGGGCGCCGGGGCGTCGCCCTTGTCGAGCCGATAGGTCACGCCGGTGATGACAAAACGCTCGGGTTCGCCGCTCTTGAAGCGGCTGTCGCGATAACGGAACCCGCAGTCGGTCGCGCCGAGCTCCACCGGCTCGAGGGTCGTGCGCTCGACCGCGCGCACCGCCACGATCCGGCGGGCGACGTCCACCCCATAGGCGCCGACGTTCTGCACCGGGGTAGCGCCCGCCTGGCCCGGGATCCCGCTCAGGCACTCGAGTCCGGTCAAGCCGCGGTCGCACGCGAGCTGGACCAGAGCGTCCCAGGGCTCGCCGGCCGCGGCCGTGAGCTCGACGTGGTCGCCTCGGTCGGTGAGCTCGACGCCGCGCGACGCCAGCCGGAGCACGAGCCCCGGGTAGCCGCTGTCGCTCACGACCACGTTGCTCCCGCCGCCGAGCACGCGGACGCCGACCCGATGCTGCGCCGCCCACTCGAGCGCCCGGGTGAGCTCGGCGTCGCTCCGCGATTCCACCAAGAAGCGAGCGGCGCCTCCTACGCCGAGGGTGGTGAGCGGCGCGAGCGGGATCTCCTCGAGTAGCTCCACCACCGGCTACTTATCGCTCCGGCGCGAGCGCGTCGAGCGCAAGCCGGGCTTGGGGAGCGGCAAGGTGGCGACCCGAGGCGGCCCGCCGGTGGTCGACGGCGACGCCCGGTGATGCGCGGCGCGGTTCCGCGCCGTCTCGACAAAATCCAGCGCCTCCCGAGCCAGACGCGCCGGGGCGAGGTCGTAGCTCGCCAGCGCCTCGGCGAGCGCGGCGGCCTGCTCGATGGAGCTGGCGCTCGCGTCGAGCACGATGACCGAGCGGCCGCGCACACGACAGAGGCCCCCCGCGCTCGAGCCCCGCGCGGTGAACGGGGCGGCGCGCACCTCGACCCCGAGCGCCAGGGCTGCGGCGCGGAGCTCGCCGAGGAGCTGCCGGGGGTCCACCCGAGTGAGAATAGCTCGCCTTTGGGCATGCGGCTTTACCCCAGCGCCGCCCGACGCTAGCTAGCGGGCATGGACCGCTTCGCGCTCGGCAGCGCCATGCTCGAGCTGGTGCAGGGTGACATCACCCGCTCCGACACCACCGCCGTCGCCAACGCGGCCAACTCGATGCTGGTCGGCGGAGGGGGCGTGGACGGGGCGATCCACCGCGCCGCGGGCCCCGAGCTCCAGCAGGCACTCTTGCGGCTGAAGCGGGAGCTCCCGGGCGGGGTGCTGGCGACCGGGCGCGCCGTGATGACCCCCGGGTTCGGGCTCCGCGCGCGTTACGTCATCCACTGCGTCGGACCGATCTACGACCGCGAGGGGGACGCGGCTCCGGCGCTGCTCGCGAGCTGCTACACGGCCGCGGTGACGCTCTGTCGCGAGCACGGCGTCGAGTCGGTGACCTTCCCGTCGATCAGCACGGGCGTCTTCGGCTACCCGGCGCTCGAGGCCGCGCCGGTCGCCTTGCGCGCGCTCGGCGAGGCGCTGACCGGGGACTGCCCCCGGCTCGTGCGCTTCGCGCTCTTCGATGAGCCGACGCTGGAGGCGTATCGGGAGGCGGCCCGAGCCATCACCGGCCCCGCCGAATGAATGGCGGCCCGCCGAGCGTTCCTCGGGTTTTCGTCGACCGGACCCCGTGCTATGCCGCCGCGGCAGACGGGGCTCCTGCCCGGCGAGGGAGCGATGTGCGCTTCCCCGGCAGGGTAGCCCGTCAAGAGCGGGAGCCTCGCGCTCCCACAACGGAAGAGAAGACCCGGAATGACGTTTACGGAAGCAGCGGCGCAAGTGCTGCGTCTCGTCGGGAAGCCGCTCCACTACAAGGAGATCACCGACGTCGCCATCGAGCAGAACCTGCTCAGCCATGTCGGTAAGAGCCCTGAAGTGACCATGGGCGCTCGGCTTGCCGCGCTCGTCAAGAAGAACGACAAGGAGAACCCGCTCGTGCGCATCAAGCCGGGCGTGTTTGCTCTCCGCGAGTGGGACCAGCGGACCATCGATCGAGGGCTCGCGGATCGGACGCCGGCGCTCGACCGGATCGCCGCCCACGCGGCGGCCGCGGTGGACGTCGCCGCGCCGCCCGCTCCGCCGGAGGCGTCACGACCGAACGATGCGCTCGACGAGGAGGCGCCCCCGCCCGACGAAGAGGAGCTCACGCGCGCGAAGATGGCCGCCAAGGCCAGCGAGATCTTCGCGCCCGAGGAGGACGACGACCTGCCCATCTTCGCTGAGGAGGCTGGGGACGCGGCGACCGGGGACGACGAGACGGGCGCGGAAGGGGGGCGGCGTCGCCGTCGCCGACCGCGACACCGTCGACCCGAGGATGAGCGCGGCGGAGGCGAGCTGCCGGCCTACACGGTGTCGGATGTTCCCACGGACCTCGTGGTCGACGCCGGCGAGCCTGCGCCCGAGCGCAGTGGCCGCGAGCGCGGCGGCCGCGAGCGCGACAGCCGCGAGCGCGACAGCCGCGAGCGCGACGGCCGCGAGCGTGACAGCCGCGAGCGCGACGGCCGCGAGCGTGACGGCCGCGAGCGCGACAGCCGCGAGCGCGACAGCCGCGAGCGCGAAGGGCGTCGTGGCGGGCGGAGCGGTTCGGTCGATGAGCTCGCGGGTCGGGACGCCGCCGATCTCGCTGCTGAGCTGCTCTCGTCGCTCGATCGGAGCGGCGGGCCGGTCGGCTTCCACAAGCTGGCGGAGCTCGCGCAGCGGCGGCATCCGTCGTCCGGCGAGGCCGGTCAGCTCGCCGGTGCGCTCGCTGCCGCGGTGCGCGCCGACAACCTGCGCCGTGCGGACGCCGGCCAGCGGCAGCGCTTCCGCGTCCAGGGAAGCCGCGTCGCGCTCACCGACTGGCTGCTCGACGGCGAGCTGTCGCGGCTCGAACGTGACCTCGGCGCGCTGGTCGACCGCTATCGGGAGGCGTCGCGGCGCCTGCTCTTGCGGCGCCTGCAGGAGCTGCCGCCGCGTGGGCTCGGCGAGCTCGTGATGCTCCTGCTCGAGCGCCTCGGGGTGACGAGCCTGGAGGTGGTCCGCCGTCCGGGCAGCGCCTCGAGCGAGCTTCACTTGTCGGGGCGCACCACCGGACCGCTCGGTGAGCTTCGGGTTGCCGTCGTGGTGCGCCGCGACGGCCGGGAACTCGGTCGTGAGCGGGTCACCGAGGTCCGTGGTGCGCTCCACCACTACGGTCCGGCGCAGGCGGCGTGGCTCGTCACCACGGGCCAGGTCTTGAGCGGCGCGCGCGAGGAAGCCGCCGCGCCGGGGGCGGCGCCCTGCACGCTCATCGACGGCATCGCGCTGGCTCGGCTGTGCGAGGAGCACGGCGTCGCCGTCACCTCGACGCGTGTATCGCTCGCTCTACCCGATCTCGAGCTCCTCGAGACTCTGCGCGGCGGCTGATGTCTGGGCGGCGGGCTTCGGTTGCGCTCGCGGTCGTGTTGACCGGGTGCTGTCGCGCCGCGCCGCCCTCGCAGTTTCCGAGCGCGGACGACGCGCTCGACCGCATGCGGGCCAGCTACGCGTGCAGTCGCGGCGTGCAAGGAGAGGCGAAGCTCGACTACTTCGGCAAGGAGGGGCGGGTCCGCGGAAACGTCCTTTACCTGGCGGCGCTGCCGGACCAGCTCCGCTTCGACGTGTTCAGCCCGTTCGGCGCCATCATCTCCACGCTCACCTCCGATGGTCGCGACTTTGCGCTCTATGATCTTCGGAACAAGCAGTTTCTCCATGGGCCGGCGAGCACCTGCAACGTGGCGCGCTTCACCCAGGTGCCGGTCCCTCCGTTTGCCCTGGCGCAGCTCCTGCGCGGAGAGGCGCCGGTGCTCGTACACTCGCGGGAGCAGTCGAGCATCGAGTGGAGCTGCGGGAAGTACGTGATCCACCTCGACAGCACGCGGGACGCGCACGAGGAGCTCCACCTCGAGCCGCTCGTCGCGGACTGGGACCGCCCCTGGCAAGAGCAGCGCGTGCGGGTGCGCGAGGTGGCGGTGAGTCAGAAGGGCACCGAGCTCTACCGGGCGGTCCTCGATGGTCACGCGCCGGCGCGTACCGCCGGGCCACTGGTCGACCCCGACGGGCTCGACCCGGACGTCCCGCCGAGCGGCCCGGCGTGTACGGCCGAGATCCCTCGTCGCATCCGCTTGGAGGTCCCCGGCACCGAGCAGGATCTCATCTTGATCGACGAGGAGGTGGCGCACAATCCACCCCTCATCGAAGGCGCATTTCGCCAGAGCCCCCCGCCCGGCGTGAGCGTCGCCGAGGCCCGGTGCACCGACTGAACCGCGAGGAGGTGTTCGATGAAGCAGGCGCGCGGACCGCGAGCGAAGCAGGCCCCAAAGACTCGTCCGTCGGAGCGCCGGCCGGCGCTGCCGGCGCCGAACCCCGCGCCGTCGAGCACGATGCCGAGGTTCGCCGGCGTCCAGGGGTTCCTCCGGTTGCCGGTCTACGACGACCCGAGCCGCGTGCCGCCGGTGGACGTGCTCCTCAGCGGCGTTCCGTTCGACGGCGGGACCAGCTACCGGCCGGGCGCGCGGTTCGGCCCGCGCGCGGTGCGCGACGCCTCTGCGCTGGCGCGCCGCTTCTCGGCGGCGCTCGGGGTCGACATCTTCGACGAACTGCGGGTGGCGGACGGCAGCGACATCGTCACCTCTCCGCACGACATCGACCAAGCCCTCGACGCGCTCAGCGCGCGCGCCGAGGCCATCGCGCGCTCGGGAGTGATCGGCGGATACGTCGGGGGCGATCAGACCGTCACCCTCGGGGCGCTCCGGGGCATCCACCGCGCCAAGCTGAAGAGCCTGGGATTCGTCCATATCGACTCCCACAGCAACACGGCTGGCCCCGCCTGGGGTCGAGACATTCACCACGGGAGCGTGGTGCGCGCCATCGTGGACGAGGGCTTGGTCCGCAAGGACGCGTCGATTCAGATCGGGGTCCGCGGGCCATACTCGTCTGCTGCAGACCTCGATTTTACGCTCGGCAGCGGCTTCGAGATCGTCGGTATCGACGAGGTGAAATGGGATCTGCACGCCGCGGTGAGCCAACTCCGCAAGGTCGTGCGAGACCAGCCGATCTACGTCAGCGTCGACGTGTCCGCGCTCGATCCCGCCTACGCGCCAGGCACCGGGCTCCCGTCACCGGGGGGTATGACTACCTGGGAGCTCCAACAGCTCCTCCGAGCCTTGGTGGGAGCGGACATCGTCGGCTTCGACGTGGTGGAGATCGCGCCGCCTTACGATCACTCGAGCATGACGGCCATGGTCGGGGTGACCGTGCTCCAGGAGATCCTGAGCGCCATCGCCGACACGCGCAGGAGCGCGCGCCCGGCGCCGAGCACGACCGGACCGGACACGCGCCGCGGCCGACGAGTCTCGCCGTAGCCGGGCGTGCCTCCCGTCGCGGAGCGCCTCACCGGGCGAGCGCTGTCAGCATCGCGCCCGGACGATCCGTGATGATCGCGTCCACGCCGAGCCGCGCGACGCGCCGAGCTTCCACGCCGTCATTGATCGTCCAGGTGCCGACCAGGACGCCCTGCGCGCGTAGGCGTCGCACCAGCCGACCGGTGATGAGCACGTGCTCGAGGTTTACGCCGCTCGCCCCGAGGAGCGAAGAGAAGCGGGCGTGCCGGGCGAGCCGCTGCCCCTGATGCACGAGCCACGCAACCGGCAGCGTGGGGAGCGCGCGCGAGAGCTGCCAGACGATGCCCGCGTGAAACGAGGAGAGCAGCACCCGTTCGGCGGCGTCGCGGCGCCTCGCGAGCTGCCAAACGACGCCCCGCACGAGCGCAGCGCGATCGGACACGTCGTGCTTGAGCTCGATGTTGAGCCGGCGCTCTCGAAGCGCGGCCCAGTCGAGCACCTCGGCGAGGAGCGGGACGCGCTCGCCGCCGCCCAGCTCGAGCGCTCCGAGCTCGCGCGCACCGAGGAGCTCCACGTCGCGCGGGTCGCGCGTCACGCTCACCCGTTCGAGCGTGCGATCGTGCAGCACGATGACGCGTCCGTCCCCATCGAGGCGCACGTCGAGCTCCACGCCGTCTGCACCCTCACGGGCGGCGAGCTCGAACGCCCCGAGGGTGTTCTCCGGTGCGGCATGCCGTGCGCCCCGGTGCCCGAGCACGAGCGGCCGCGACTCCGGGCCGCGCCGCCAGGCGAGCACGGTGGCGGGTCTGCTCACGCGAGCTCCTCGGCGATCTCGCGCGCGACGGTGCGCGCTCGGTCGAGCTCGCTCGGCTTGAACGCGATCCCCCCGACCACCGGGTGCCCGCCGCCGCCGTAGCGCGCGCAGATCCGGCTGATATCGGTGTCGAGCTGCTGGCCGGACCAGGGGTTATATCCGACGCTCACCTTCGCGCCGTTCTTCAAGAGCCCGACCACGACCGAGTACACCGAGTCCGGGAAGAGCGCGTAGGTCACGAATTTTCCGACCGACTCGAGCACGGAGTCGGTGAGATCCACGAAGACCACACGGCCGCGACGCTCGGCGCGTGCGCGGACCCGCTCGATGAACCGCTCGTGTTTCTCGCCGAGCGGCCGATAGCGGTCCTCCACCGCCTTCGAGCGCGCCACCTCGTCGAGCGGGCGCTCGAGCAGCGTCGGGACGAAGCGGGCGAGGAAGCGGTCGTCGCCGTAATGCTCGACCACGCTCACCAGGCGCATCACGGGATCCTTGCGGTCGATGGCGTCGTCGGGGGTGGCGAAGCGCGCGGCGTCCACCAGATCCGCCCAGGCGACCAGCTCGTCGAGCGACGGGTCGTGGACGCCGAACCTCTCGCGCGCCACTCCGGCGATGAGCTTCGTGCACGAGCTGTGGTCGGCGTCGAGGAAATAGCGGCCGTTCCCGCGGCTCGCCTCGAACACCGCCTGATCCTCGGGGGTGGCCAGCGCGGTCCGGTGGTGATCGAAATACCAGGTCAGGTTCGGCGAGGAGCTGAAGCGAAAATCCAGGATCGCGTTCTCGTCGCCGGTGAGCACCGAGGCGTCCGGGCGGAGCTGTCCTGCCCCGTATCCGCAGCTGCGATAGGTGAAGCTCCGGGTGGGGCCCCCGAGCGCGGTCACCAGCCGAGTGAAGAGCACGGCGCTCGCGAGCCCGTCGAAGCAGTGGCCATGAGTCGCGACGACGAGCTGCATCGGGGCGGTCCTAGCACAGGCCTGGTACGCTCGGCCGCGCCCGGTGTAAGCTCCCGGCGGTTCGGTGGTTTGGAAGAGAGAGAGGATCCGCTCATGACCAGGAACACCCTTTTCGTCGCGCCGCTCGCCGCCCTGCTCGTCGCCTCTGCCTGCAAGAAGAGCGACAAGCCCGCGGAGAACGCGCAGGGGTTCCAGCAGGGACAACCCGGCACGAGCCAGCCTCCTCAGGGCCAGCCCGGGACCGCGCAGCCGGGCACGCCGGGTCCGGCTCCCTCGGGTACGGGGGCGGCGAGCCAGCCCGGGCAGGTCCCCGCGCTCGGCGCCATCCTCTCCGATCCGAACACGCTGCAGGGCATCGTCGCGGGCGCGCTCGCGGGGGCGGCGGCGTCGCTCGGCGGCGTCACCGGCGGCGAGCTCGGCCCCATCCAGGCGGGCATCAAGAACCAAGCTCAGACGAACGCGAAGGGCATGAAGCCGGAGGGGCAGCTCTTCAGCGCCAAGCTGCAGCAGGACGGCCACGCTCAAGGCACCGTCACGCTGGCGCCAGGCGCCTGCTACACGATCATCGGTTTTGCCGGGCTCGGCGTGTTTCAGTATCAGATGAACCTCATCACCGAGCCGCCGCTGCCCCCGCAGGTGCTGGCGCAGAGCGCGGCGGACGGCCCCGCGCCGGTCATCGGCCCGAACGAGCAGTGCGTGAAAAATCCGTATCCGCTCCCCATGACGGTGAAGATCGACATGCACGTCATCCGCGGGCAGGGGATGGCGGGCGCGCAGGCGTACCGCAAGTAGCCCGCAACCGGGCCGCCGCTTCGGCCGAAGGGCGCGCTCGTGCGCCCGTCTGAACGCTGCCTCCGCGGCGCGGCCCGCCCGCCCGCGCTCGCGGATCTCCCTGAGCCGCCGGAGGTGCTCTACCTGCGCGGTGAGCTCGCGCGCGCCCCGGCGGTCGCGATCATCGGGACGCGCGCGCCGAGCCCTGGCGCACTCGGCTACACGCGCAGCCTCGCGTCCGCGCTCGGTCGCGCGGGTGTGACCATCGTCTCGGGCGGCGCGGTCGGTATCGACGCCGCCGCGCACGAGGGCGCGCTCGACGCCGGAGGGTCCTGTCTCGTGGTCGCGCCGAGCGGCTATGAGCGCCCGTTCCCTCGGGAGAACGCGCCGCTCTTCCGCGCCGTCGTCGAGCGCGGCGGCGCCTACCTCTCGCTCGTCCCCGGCGACGTACCGGCGAGCCGCGGCGCCTTCTTCCTTCGCAACGCGGTGCTCGTCGCGCTCGCCGATCTCGTCATCTTGGTGGAGGCCCCGTATCGCAGCGGAGCGCGCAACGCGGCGGCGGCGGCTCGTCGGCTCGGGCGGCCGCTGCTGGTCGCGCCGAGCCCGCCGTGGAACCCGCCCGGCGCGGGCGCCGCGGTCGAGCTCCGGCTCGGGGCGCGCGCGCTCGAGTCGCCGCGGCAGGTGCTCCGCCTGCTCGCCGAGCGCGGGCTGCACCCGCTCGCGAGGCGGGCCGCGCCCCCGCCGCCGCTCTGGCGACCGGCGCCGGGCGCGGCGCGCGCTCCCGCCTGCGGCGCGCCTCGTGCCCGCGCGCCCGGGCGCGCCGCCGCGCGCGTCCCCGCGGGCGCCCCCGCGCGCGACGCTCGCGGGGGCGGCGATGCCCCGCCGTGCCGGCGCGCCGGGCCCGGTTCCGCGCCGAGCCGACAAGAAATGATGGCTTCAGACGGGCGAGCCGGCCGGGACCGGGATGCCGGCCCGGCGCGGCCGGCGGAACTCCCCGAATCCGCCCGGGATCCTGCGCGCGAGCGAGTCCTCGAGCGGCTCCGGGCCGGGGCGGTCTACGCGGACGAGCTCTGCGCGGAGCTGGGGCTCTCGGTCGCCCGATTGCAAGAACTCCTCTTGACGCTGACCCTCGAAGGGGTCTTAGTAGCCGACCTGTCTGGGCGTCTGATGCTCAGAAACACCTGAATTTACAGACTTTTGCGTGGTGGCCCGGGATCGGCCGGGTTGCGCGGGGGGCCTCCGGGCCACATCCAGGTAGGACGAAAGGAACCGCCGAAGCTCATGAGCAAGACCCTCGTCGTCGTCGAATCTCCGGCCAAGGCCAAGACGATCAAGAAGTACCTGGGTCCCGGGTTCGAGGTCCTCGCGAGCAAGGGTCACGTCAAGGATCTGCCCAAGAAGATGGGGATCGACGTCGAGCAGGGTTTCCGTGAGACGTACGAGGTCATCGACGCCAAGGCGAAGATCCTGGGTGAGCTCAAGTCCGCGGCCAAGGGTGCCGACCGCCTCTTGCTCGCCACCGACCCGGATCGTGAGGGCGAGGCCATCGCCTTCCACATCGCCGAGGAGCTTCGCCGCCCGAAGCTCGCGGTGGAGCGCGTCGAGTTCCACGAGATCACGAAGAAGGGCGTGCAGCACGGGCTCGCCAACCCTCGCGCGCTCGACGAGTCGCTCTACGACGCGCAGCGCTCTCGGCGCGTGCTCGACCGCATCGTCGGCTACGACGTCTCGGCGCTCGTGTGGAGCAAGCTCGCCTTCGGGCTGAGCGCCGGGCGCGTACAGTCGGTGGCGCTCCGCCTGATCGTCGAGCGCGAGCGCGAGATCGAGCGCTTCGTCCCCGAGGAGTACTGGAACGTCGGCGTCGCCTTGCGCGGCAAGCAGCCGGAGCGGGTGCTCGCGCGGCTCGCCAAGGCGAACGGCGCGAAGTTCGAGGTGAAAGACGGCGACACCGCCCAGGCGGTCCGCGCGGATCTCGAGAGCGCGGCGTACCGAGTCGCGGGCGTGTCGAAGCGCGAGCAGAAGCGCCACGCCCCCGCGCCGTACACGACCAGCAAGCTGCAGCAGGACGCGGGCAGCCATCTGCGCTTTACGACCAAGCGCACCATGAACATCGCGCAGAAGCTCTACGAGGGCGTCGATCTCAAGAAGGACGGTGGACCGGTCGGGCTCATCACCTACATGAGGACCGACTCGGTGCGCGTCAGCAACGAGGCGATCGCCGCGGTGCGCGAGCACATCGCGAGCCAGTTCGGCGCGGAGTTCCTGCCCGAGAAGCCGAACTTCTACCGCGCCAAGAAGAACGCCCAGGAAGCGCACGAGGCGATCCGTCCGACCTCACTCGAGTACCCGCCGGAGCACGTTCGCCGCCACCTCACCGACGAGCAGTACAAGCTCTACCGGCTCATCTGGGATCGCTTCGTGGCCTCTCAGATGACGAGCGCCATCTACGACCAGACGGGGGTGGACATCGAGGCGAAGCCGGGGCGTGCGGGCCCGCGCCACGCGAGCTACCTGCTCCGCGCGAGCGGCAAGGTGCTGAAGTTCGCCGGCTGGCTCGCCGAGTACCAGCGCGACAAGACCGGCAAGCCCTTCGGCGACGACGCGCCCGCCGCGCTCGCCGGCGAGGAGGACGCCGAGCCCGAGTCGAGCCGGCTCGCGAGCGCGGCCCCCGCCGAGGTCCCGAGCCTCGAAGACGACGCGGACGGCTCACTGCCCGAGCTCGCGGAGGGCGAGGCGCTCAGCCTCGTGAAGCCGCCGGGCGTCATCACCGAGCAGAAATTCACCCAGCCACCGCCTCGCTACAACGAAGGCTCGCTGGTGCGTGAGCTCGAGAAGCGGGGCATCGGTCGCCCGAGCACTTATGCGGAGATCATCAGCAAGGTGCAGGCGCGGGACTACGTCGAGAAGCTGCCGGGCGGGCAGATGATGGCGACCGACCTCGGCAAGCTCGTGATCGACGGGCTGGTCTCCACCCACCTCGACTTCATGGATCCTGATTTTACCGCGAAGATGGAAGAGGAGCTCGACGAGGTCGAGGCCGGTCGGCTCGACCGGGTGGAGCTCCTCAGCCGCTTCTACCAGCGATTTCGCGAGGTCCTCGACCGCGCCAAGAAGGACAAGCGCTGGACGCCGGAGCCCGAGCCGACCGACTTCACGTGCGACGAGTGCGGTTCGCGCCTGCTCAAGCGCTGGAGCAAGAACGGCTGGTTCCTCGGCTGTGAGGCCTACCCGAAGTGCAAGTTCACGCGTAATCTCACCGCCGACGGCGCCACGCCCGAGACGCCGAGGCTGACCGACTACGCGTGCGACAAGTGCGGTAGGCCGATGATCGTCAAGACCGGGCGCTTCGGGGAGTTCCTCTCGTGCAGCGACTACCCGAAGTGCAAGAACACGCGCCCGGTCCCGCTGGGCGTTCCCTGCCCGAAGTGCGGCGGCGATCTGGTCGAGGTGCGCTCCAGGAAGCGCGGCGGCAAGACGTTCTACGGCTGCGGGAAGTACCCCGAGTGCGACTACAAGGTGTGGCAGAAGCCGGTGCCCACGCCCTGTCCGAACTGCCAGCACCCGTTCCTCGTGGTCGGCGGCGGAAAGAAGAACCCGAAGCTCGTCTGCCCGCGGGGTAAGGAGTGCGGCTACTCGCGTCCGCTCGAGGACCTGCCGGCGCTCGAGCTCGAGCCGGCGAAGGCAGCCGGTCGCGGGGCGCCGAAAGAGGACTCGCCGGTCGCCGCGTCTCCGTAGGCGTCGCAGGATGGCAAGCGTCACCATCGTGGGCGCCGGGCTCGCCGGGTGCGAGGCGGCGCTCGGCCTCGCGCGCCGCGGCGTCGACGTCACCCTCCTCGAGCAGAAGCCGCTCGCGCGCACCCCCGCGCAGGCGAAGGACACGCTCGCCGAGCTGGTCTGCTCGAACTCCTTCCGCGGCGCGGCGCTCTCGAACGCGGTCGGGCTCTTGAAGGAGGAGATGCGGCGCCTCGGCAGCGTGGTCATGGAGGTGGCCGAGCAGACACGGGTGCCGGCGGGGGGCGCGCTCGCGGTCGATCGCGAACGGTTCAGCAGTGAGATGACTCGGCGCGTGCTCGAAGAGCCACGCATCACGCTCCGCGCCGAGCTCGTCGAGCGAGTGCCCGAAGCGCGTCCGCTCCTCATCGCGACCGGACCACTCACCGGCGACGCTCTCGCCCTCGACCTCGCGCGCGAGCTCGGCGAAGGCGCGCTCGCTTACTACGACGCCATCGCGCCCATCGTGGAGGCCGACAGCATCGACTGGGACAAGGTGTTTCGCGCCTCGCGGTGGGACAAGGGCGAGAGCGACGAGGCGCGCGCCGCGTACGTGAACTGCCCCCTCGGCAAGGAAGAGTACGAGGCCTTCGTGCGCGAGGTGCTCGCGGCGCGCAAGGTGGAGCCGCGCGCCTTCGAGGAGGCTCGCTACTTCGAGGGGTGCCTGCCCATCGAGGTGATGGCGGCGCGCGGCAAGGACACGCTGGCCTTCGGTCCCATGAAGCCGGTCGGGCTCGTGGATCCGCGGACGGGCCACCGCCCATGGGCGGTGGTTCAGCTCCGTCAGGAGGATGCGGCGGGCACCGCCTACAACATGGTCGGCTTCCAGACCCGGATGGCGTGGCCCGAGCAGGAGCGCGTCTTCCGTATGATTCCCGGCCTCGAGCGCGCCGAGTTCGCGCGGCTCGGCGCGGTGCACCGCAACACCTTTCTCTGCGCACCGCGACTCCTCGACGCGACGCTCCAGCTCCGCGCGCGCCCGGGCATCTACTTCGCCGGGCAGCTCATCGGCACCGAGGGCTACGTGGAGAGCGCGGCCGGCGGCTGGCTCGCGGCCTGGTTCATCGCGGAGCGCTTGGCCGGTCGTGAGCCTCTCTTGCCGCCGCCGACTACCGCGCACGGCGGGCTCCTCGCGCACCTCGCCCGCGACGCCGAGTCGTACCAGCCCTCGAACATCACCTTCTCCCACCTCCCGCCGTGGGAGGGGACACGCCTCAAGAAGCGCGCGCGTTACGAAGCGATGGCCCAGCGCGCGCTCGATGACCTGAGCGAGTGGCGCGCCCGCACGGACCTCGGCTGAGCGCGCCCTTCGCGCTCAGATGAGCTCGGCGATGGTGCCGTCGGCGAGCAGCCAGGCCGACTCGGGGATGACGAGGTGATCGCCGTCTTGCGCGAGGCGGCCGCGCGCCACGAGGCGCGCCGCGGCGCGCGCGCGCCTCTCCGGCCAAGCCTGGCCCCCCGTGGCCCGCGCCGCCTCGGCGACATCCACCCCCTCGGCCATGCGAAGCCCCAGCATGAGCCGCTCGCGGAGCGCGGTCTCGCCATCGATGAGCTCGAGCTCTCCCGCCGGAGCTCCCGGCGAGGTGAGGTAACGCTCGAGGGAGGGCGCGTTTCTGTAGCGAACGCGCCGCCTGCCGGCGAGGAGCTCACGGGACGCCCTCGCGGGAGCGCCTTCGCCGAGCCGGATGGTGCCGACGGCGCCGGCGCCGAGACCGACGTAGTCCTCTCCCCGCCAGTAGCCGACGTTGTGCGCGGCGACCGCGCCGTCGCGAGCGTAGTTGCTGATTTCGTAGTGATGGAAGCCGCGCGCGCGGAGCGCGTCGGCGATCGCCTGGTAGCCGTCGGCCACCGCGTCCTCCGGGCAGAGCGGGAGCTTGCCGGCGCGCGCGAGGACGCCGAATCGCGTCCCGGGCTCGATGGTGAGCGCGTACGCGCTGAGGTGTGTGACGCCGAGCTCGGCCAGGGTCGCCGCTTCGCGCGCGCCCTCGTCTGGCGTCTCGCCGGCGACGCCGAAGATGAGATCCGCGCTCACGCGGAGCGCGTCGAAGCGGGTCGCGGTCTCCACCGCCCGGAGCGCCCCGGGCGCGTCGTGCAGTCGGCCGAGGAAGCGGAGGCGCTCGGCGTCGAGCGACTGAACGCCGATGCTCACCCGGCTCACCCCCGCGTCGATGAGCGCGCTCGCGCGCTCCGCGTCGAAGCTGGTGGGGTTACACTCTACGGTGATCTCGAGCTCGGACGCCACGCGGAACGCAGCCCGGATGGCGTCGAGCACTCGCCCGAGCTCGGTCGCCTCCCAGAGCGAGGGGGTGCCGCCTCCGAAGAACACGCTCCGCACCTCGCGCGGGCCGCACTCCGCGACGCGCCGCCCGAGCTCGGCGATGACGGCGTCGGCGTAGGCCGCGTGCGGGATCGCCGAGCGGTCGGCGGCGACGCTGTAGAAGTCGCAATACGGGCACTTGGCGAGGCAATAGGGGAAATGGACGTACACGCCGGCTCGGTCGGCGCCGCCCGGGGGCCTCGAGACCGAAGGCGCCTCGAGCGCCGGCTTTGCGGGGTTCATGGGCCGGTGTTACCTTCCATGGTCCGGGCGCTCGCGCCAGGGCGATCCCATGCTGGAAGTCGAAGAACTGGTCGACCGGGTGACCGGCTACCACCCGCGGGCCGACATCGAGCTCATCCGCCGCGCCTACACCTACTCGAAGTGGGCCCACCGCGAGCAGACCCGAAAGAGCGGCGATCCGTATTTCATTCATCCGGCGAGCGTCGCCGGGATCATCGCGATGCTGCGGCTCGACACCGCCAGCGTGTGCGCCGGGCTCCTCCACGACGTCGTGGAGGACACCGCCGCGACGACCGGCGATCTTGCCCGGGAGTTCGGGGCGGAAATCGCCAACCTGGTCGACGGGGTCACCAAGCTCGGCAAGATCAACTTCACCTCGCGTGAGGACCACCAGGCGGAGAATTTCCGCAAGATGGTGGTGGCGATGTCGCAAGACATCCGCGTGCTCCTCGTGAAGCTCTGCGATCGCCTGGACAACATGCGGACGCTCGAGTTCATGAAGCCAGAGAGCCAGGAGCGCATCGCTCGCGAGACGATGGAAATCTACGCGCCGCTCGCCAATCGCCTCGGCATCCAGAAGCTGAAGAGCGAGCTCGAGGACCTGAGCTTCCAGTACCTCGAGCCGGAGGCGTATCGCAGCATCATCGGGAAGCTCGCCAAGAGCAAGAAGGAGCGCGAGCGCTACATCGAGGGCGTGTGTCGCACCATCACCTCGCGCCTCGCCGAGAGCGGGTTCGCTGCCGAGGTGACCGGGCGCGCGAAGCACATCTACTCCATCTATCGCAAGATGAGCGAGCAGCAGGTCGACTTCGAGCAACTCTTCGACGTCATCGCCTTCCGCATCGGGGTCGAGTCGGTCGCCGACTGCTACGCCGCGCTCGGCGTCATCCACTCCAAGTGGACGCCCATCCCCGGGCGCTTCAAGGACTACGTCGCTCTCCCCAAGCCCAACAACTATCAGTCGCTGCACACCGCGGTCATCGGGCCCGGGCGGCAACGGATCGAGATCCAGATCCGTACGCACGAGATGCATCGGGTCGCCGAGCACGGCGTCGCCGCGCACTGGCGCTACAAGGAGCGCGTCTCGGGCGGCGTCGATCCGGCGGACGCGGCCAAGTTCACCTGGCTTCGCGAGCTCGCGGATTACCAGAAGCTCCTGAAGGATCCGGCAGAATTCCTAGAGAGCGTGAAGATCGATCTCTTCCCGGACGAGGTCTACGTCTTCACGCCGAAGGGGGACGTGCGGGTGTTCCCCCGCGGCGCGACGCCGATCGATTTTGCCTACGCCATCCACTCCGAGGTCGGCGACCACTGCTCGGGCGCGCGCGCCAACGGGCAGATCGTCCCGCTCCGGTACAAGCTGAAGAACGGCGACGTGCTCGAGGTGATGACCTCGCCGTCCCAACAGCCCAACAAGGACTGGCTCGATTTTGCCACCACCACCCGCGCGCGCTCGCGCATCCGGGCCTATCTCCGCGCCGACCAGCGCGAGAAGAGCATCAACCTCGGCCGTGAGCTCCTCGAGACGGAGATGCACGCGGCGGGCATGAGCCTCTCGAAGCTCCTCAAGAACGAAGACGAGATCCGCCGCGTCGCGGAGGCGCACCGCCTCGGCAGCAAGGAAGAGCTCTTGCTCGCCATCGGCTACGGCAAGCTCGCCGCCGACGAGGTCGCTGGCGGGCTCCGCGCGAGGCAGCCGGACGGCGGTAGCGAGCCTCCCGCCTCGCTCCGCACCGGGCGCATCGAGCAGTTCGTTCGAAAGGCCACCGGCAAGGACGTCGGGGGCATCAAGGTGAGCGGCATCGACGACGTGCTCGTGCGCTACGCGAAGTGCTGCAACCCGCTCCCTGGTGACGCCATCATCGGCTTCATCACCCGCGGTCGAGGCGTCACCATCCACCGCCGCGAGTGCCAGAAGGCCTTCGACACCGATCCCGAGCGGCGCGTCGACGTGAGCTGGGACAGCAAGGCGAAGATCAACCGTCCGGTGCAGCTCCGGGTCACCACCGCCAACAAGCCCGGCATCCTCGCCACCGTGAGCCAGACGTTCAGCGCGCAGAAGATCAACATCAGCGAGGCGAACTGCCGCGCCGGGGATGACGGCCGCGCGTGTAACGTCTTCACCTTCTTCGTGTCGGACCTCACCCAGCTGAAGAACGTCATGAAGGCGCTCCAGAAGGTGGGGGGCGTGGTCGGCGTCGAGCGGGTCTGACGGGGCAGGGCCGCAGCCCGCCGGGCTCGAGGGGGTTTTTGTCGGTCCGGCGCGGAAGCCCGCCGGGAGCTTGACAGGCCGCGCGCCGAGGTCTAAGAACCTCCGCCCGTTGCGGGAGTAACTCAGTGGTAGAGTGCAACCTTGCCAAGGTTGACGTCGAGGGTTCGAATCCCTTCTCCCGCTCCGAAAATCATGCTGGCTTCGTGAGCGCAGGTCGCCGGGCCCGTCGCCGGCCGGCCTGCCCTCCGAGCGGCGGCAAGCTCGTCGCGTGATACACCAGAGCGAGATGCTTCGCCGTCTCGCGCTCCTCGCGCTCGCCGCCACGCTCGCTGGGTGCGGCTCGCAGTCGTCGTCGCGGAGCCCCTTCCTCGACTCGGGCGCCGCGGGTGCCTCGGGCGCGGCCGGGCAGGGCGCCGGGGGCTTGGGCGGCGCGGCCGGCGACGGGTCCGCCGGCGGCGCGGTCGGCGGGCCATGCGTCGACGACGGCCAGTGCGACGACGGCCTCGACTGCACGACGGATGGCTGCGATCTCGCGCTCGGTCGCTGTCGTCACGAGCCCGCGCAGTCGCGCTGCGACGACGGCGTGTACTGCAACGGCGCCGAGGTGTGCGACGCGAAGCGTGGCTGCATCGCGGGCGAGCCGGTGAGCTGCTCGGACGACGACACCTGCACCATCGACACCTGCGTGGAGGCGACGCGCTCCTGCGCCCACGCGCCGCGCGACGCTGACGGCGACGGCGATCCGCCATGGAACTGCGGCGGTGGGGACTGCAACGACGGCAACCCTGACGTGTCGAGCCTCGCGCCGGAGATCTGCGGAAACGGGGTCGACGACGACTGCGACGGTGAGCTCGACGAGGACGACTGCAGCTCACCCCGCCACGACACCTGCGCCGACGCGCTCGAGATCACGGCGTCCGGCAGCTACCCGATGAGCCTCGCGGCGGCGTCGAGCGACTACTCGGCGAGCTGCGCGGGGTCGGGCGGTAGCTTCCGCGACGTGGTAGCCGCGCTCGTCGTCCCCGAAGGGCCGCCCGTCGATATCGACGTCGTGGCGACCTCGACCGATCCGGGGCTGGCGCTCGCGGTGAGCGGGACGTGCGGCGTCGCATCGAGTGAGCTCGCCTGCAGCCCGACCTACGTGCGGCAGACGGGGAACGTGGCCCGCGTGCGCGCGCGCGGCCTCGGGCCCGGCGCCTACCCGCTCGCGGTGTTCGGGCTCGCGGGCAGCGAGGTCCTCTTGCGCGTCGAGTACCTGCCGGCGGCGCCGGCGCCCTCGAACGAGACCTGCGGGACCGCGCTCCCGCTCGAGCCCGGGGAGCCGGTGCTCGCCCGGCTCGCGGGGGTCGCGCGCGATCTCGAGTCGGCCTGCACCAGCAGCGCCGGAGAGCTCGTGTATGCGCTCACCCTCTCCGCGGCGGCCGACGTCGACCTCTACGCGACCTCGGCGGACGGCCTCGGGACGCCGTCGCTCTCGCTCCGGGGCGGCGCTTGCGCGGGGCTCGCCGATGAGCGCACCTGCCAGAGCGCGGACAACGCCCACCTCTTCGTGCGGGTGAGCAGCCCGAGTACGCTCTATGTGAGCGTGTCGGCCGACGCGCCCAGCGACGTGCGTGTGCTCGCG
Organism: Polyangiaceae bacterium; assembly: GCA_035063585.1. Lineage (GTDB taxonomy): Bacteria > Myxococcota_A > Polyangia > Polyangiales > Polyangiaceae > JAPSGB01. The sequence goes on along the minus strand of JAPSGB010000007.1, from coordinate 20,061 downwards.
CGGGTCGGCGCGCCGAGCTCGCCGAGCGCGGACGAGCTCTGCGACGGCGCACCGCCGCTCGAGGCTGGAAAGTCAGTGAATGTGTCGCTCGCGGGCCACACCGACGACATCTCGCTCGGCTGCCTGTCCGGCGCGGCGGACGCGGCGTATCGTCTCGACCTCACCGAGCGCTCGGATGTCCTGCTCGTCGAGCGCATCTCGAGCGGCGACGTCGGCGCGGTCGGCCTCGCGCCCCCGGAGTGCCGGGTGGGGGGCGCGCTCTCGTGCGGCACCTCATGGGCGAGCCCGGTGCGCGCGGTCGCTCGGGGGGTCGCTCCCGGGAGCCATCGGGCCGTCGTCGAGTCGCAATATGGCTCACCGGTCACGCTCGCCGCCTATACGCGGCCGGCCCGCCCGCCCGTACTCGTGCCCTTCGCCGACACCTGCGAGACGGCGATCGACATCCCGGCCGACGGCGGGCGGTTCCTCGGCAATACCGCCAACGCGAGCGCAGACTACGAGGCCGGCTGCGATCTCGGTGGGCAACCAGCGGGCGGCGCGCCCGACCAGATGCTCCGCCTGAAGCTCTCGCGCCCGCGCCGGGTGGTCCTCGACATGAAGGGCAGCGGCTACGACACGCTCCTCGACGTGCGCCGCGCCGACACCTGCCCGGGCACCGAGCTCGCGGCCGCCTGCGCCGCCGGTTACTATCAAGACAAGAGCTTCCTCTCGCTGCTGCTCCCCGCCGGCGAGTACTTCGTGCAGGTCGACGGATATCGGGGAGGCTCGGGCGAGTGGTCGCTCGACGTGTTCGTGGCGGAGCCCTGAGATCCCAGCGCCATGCTCGCTCGGCGCGCGGGAGCTCGCCATGGGCGCCGGCCTCGCCCGCGCCTACGGTAGACTGCGGGCCTCGTGAGCGGGCTCTCCCTCGAGTGTCGGAACTGCGGCGCGGCCCTGGTCGCCGGCGCCGGGCAGCGCTCCGCGCGTTGCCCGTACTGCGCGTCGCCCTCCGTCATCGAGCGGCCGCCCAGCGCGGACCGTCCACCGCCCGCCTTCGTGGTCGGCTTCGTCGTCACGCCCGAGCGCGCGCTCGAGCTCGCTCGCGCGTGGCTCGAGCGGCCTCTGTTCGCGCCGGGCGCGTTTCGCCGCGCCGCGCCGCACGAGATCACCGGGCTCTACGCGCCCGTCTACCTCTACTCGGCCGCCACCTCCACGAGCTACTCGGCCTCGATCGGCGAGGACTACACCGTCACCGAGACCTACACCACGACCGACAGCCAGGGCCGGACGGTCACGCGAACACGCTCGCGCGTCGAGACGGAGTGGCGGGAGCTCCGCGGGGAGCTCGCGCTCTACGTGAACGATCGCGTGGTGACCGCCTCGCGCGGGATCCCGAATCACGAGCTCGAGGGCATCGAACCCTACGATTTGCGCGCGCTCCGCCGCTACCGCGCCGACGTCGTGAGCGGCTGGGCCGCCGAGGAGCCGTCGCTCACCATCGAGGAGTGCGTAGGGCTCGCTCGACGGGAGGCGGAGGCCGCGGTCGGCGTGCGCCTCGCGCAGTTCCTTCCCGGAGACCGCCACGGCGAAGTCACCTGGCGCACGGGGATGGCTCACGAGGATCTCGCGCTCACCCTCTTACCGATCTGGGTGCTCCCGGTGCGCTACGCGCCCGACCAGCCGGTGGTCCGGCTGCTCGTCAACGGGCAGACGGGCAGGATCTACGGCAAGGCGCCGGTGTCGGTGCTGAGGGTCATCGTCGCCGTGCTCCTCGTGCTCGGCGTCCTGGCGGGCGCCGCGGCCGCCATCTGGCTCCTCGGAGAGTACTCGTGACGGCGAGCCTCGCGCCGTGCTCGCGCTGCGCGTGCCCCATCGAGGCCGGCGATCTGCGTTGCGCGATCTGCAGCTTGCCGACGCCGTTCGACGCCTCGGTCGCGCTGCAGGCGTCCGCCGTCATCATGCGGTGCAGGGGCTGCGGCGCCGCGATCGAGTATGACGTGCGCGTGCAGGCGCCGCGCTGCGCGTTCTGCGGCTCGGTGGTAGCGCTCGAGCAGAGCCTCGACCCCATCGAGCAGGCCGAGTCGTTCGTGCCGTTCCGCGTCGACCCCGCGACCGCGCAGGGTGCGCTTCGCGCTTGGCTCGGGACGCGCGGGTTCTTCAGGCCGTCCGATCTCGTGAGTCACTCGACCGTCCAGTCGCTGGTCCCGACCTGGTGGGTCGCCTGGATGATCGACGCCGAGGCGCTCGTGAGCTGGGCCGCGGACTCGAACGCAGGCTCCCATCGCTCGGCTTGGGCCCCGCACTCGGGTCAGGCGCCGCTCAGTCTGCGCTCGCTGGTGGTGAGCGCGTCGCGGGGGCTCACCTTCGCGGAGACCTCCGCGCTCACGCCGGGCTACGCTTCGGGCGATCTCCTCGCCGCGCCCCACGCGATGCCCGGCGCCGTGATCGAGCGCTTCGACGTGCAGCGCAGCGCTGCCCGCCAGATCGTCGCGCGCGCCGTGGAAGCTCAGTCGGCGGCGGACGCCGTCGCGTGGATCCCCGGCTCGCGGTACCGAAAGCTCGAGGTGGCGGTGCTGCTCCGGCAGCTCTCGACGCGGCGGCTCGCATTTCCGAGCTACGTCCTCGCGTATCGCTACCGAGACCGGCTGCATCGGGTAGTGGTGCACGGCCAGGACCCGTCCATCATCCTCGGCTCCTCCCCGAAGTCGGCGCTCAAGATCGCGCTCTTCGTCGCCGGGCTCGTCGCGCTCCTAGCGGTGCTCGCGCTCGTAGCGGCGCTCTTCGCCCGGGCGGGATGAGCGGCGAGGTGGCCCGCCGCGACCGCGCAGGGTCGCGAGGCGGGAAGCGCCGGCGGGCGTCCGCGCCGCCGGCCGCGCCGAACCGGCATCCCGAGTCTCCGGTGGCGAACGCGAACGCGGGCGCGGGAGCCCTGGGTTTTGTCGGTCCGGCGCGGTATCCTGCGCGCCGGCATGTTCTCCCGCGTCGGCGTGATCGCGATGAATACCTACCGCGAGGCCGTGCGCGCACGCGTGCTCCATGGCTTGTTCGCGCTCGCGCTCGCCACCGCCGGGTACTCGCTGGTGGTCGGCGCCTATGCGGTGCGCGCGCAGCTGCGCGTGGTGAGCGATCTCGGCGCGGCGTCGATCTCGCTCTACGGCATCATCGTCGCCGTGGTGCTCGCGTCGACCTCGCTCTATCGGGAGCTGGAGCTGAAGACGGTGTTCCCGATCCTCGCGCGCCCGATTCGGCGGAGCGAGTATCTGATCGGGAAGTTTCTCGGCATCGTGTTCACCCTCGGGGTATTCATCGCGGCCAACTCCGGCGCGCTCCTGCTCGCGCTCGCGGAGCTGAGCGGGCGGAGCGCGGAGCTCGTGCTCGGTGTCGGGGTCGGCAGCGCGCTCGTGGCGCTCGTCCTCGGGTGGAGAGTCGCGCGGCTCCGCATCGCGCTGCCGATCCTCTGGGCGGCGCTCGTGTGCGTCGCCGGCTGGTGGCTCGCGGCGGACGCGCCCGACGATCGCCGCGTCATCGTCGGCTCGGCGGCGCTCACCCTGTGCGAGGTGGGCATCGTAGCGGCCATCGCCACGCTCTTCTCGTCGTTCTCGTCGCCGTTCTTGACGGCGGTCCTCACCTTCGGCGTCTTCCTGGTGGGGCGCTCTGCGGACACGCTCGCGCACATGCCGGCGCGGGTGTTTGGTCAAGCGATCCAGAAGGCCGGCGTCGTGCTCGGCAAGGTGTTCCCGAACCTCATGCTCTACGTGCCGCCGCGACCGCTGCTCACGGGCGAAGCCGCCGGGAGCGGCCTCGGCCAGTATCTCCTCATCGCCGCGCTTCATGCCGTCGCGTGGGCGGTGGGGCTCATCGCGCTCGCCGGCCTGGTGTTCCGGCGGCGGGACTTCCTCTGAGGCGCTACGGGTGAGGTGGCTTCGCGGGGTCGCGCTCGGGCTGATGCTCGCGGTGATCGCCTTCGCGGCGCTCACCGCGCGCGCGGTCCGTGACGGGCGGCGCGAGCTCGAGGCGAGCGATGCCGCCTTCGATCAAGGGCACCTGCGCGAGGCGATGGACCACGCGCGGCGCGCGGCGGTGCTCTACGCGCCCGGCGCGCCGCACGTCGACGCGGCCTACGCGCGGCTCATCGCCATCGCTACCGGAGCCGAGGCGACCGGGCGCCCGCGGATCGCCGAGATGGCGTGGCGCGCGGTGCGCGGCGCCGCGCTCGAGACGCGGACGCTCGTCATCCTGCGACGCGCGGAGCTAGAGCGCGCCAACGCGAACCTGGCGCGGCTCGCCGCTCGCGCCCAGGCCGCCGCGGCGGGTGGTCCGGAGGATTCGGACCGCCTCGGCGCCGACGAGCGTCGCGCGCTCGCCGAGCTCGGGCGCGACACCGCGCCGCGAGGCGAGTGGGTGCTGGTGCTGGGGCTCGGGTTCGTGCTCTCCGCGCTCGGGCTGGGCCTGCTCGGGATGCGCGCTGTGGGCCCAGGCGGGGAGCTCATCGCCGAGCGCTCGCGGGCGGGGCTCGTCGTGACGCTCGTCGGCGTCGCGTGCTGGCTCCTCGCCGTATGGCAAGCCTGAGGGAAGCTTGGCCGTGGGCGCTCACGCGAGCTAGCCTCGGGCTCGATGGCCGCGCGGAGCCTCGAAGGAGCCATCGACGACTTCGTCGATCACCTGGCGAGCGAGCGGCGCGCCTCGCCGCACACGGTCGACGCCTACCGTCGCGATCTGCGCGGCCTCGAGGCGTTCGCAGAGGAGCGCCTCGGCCGCGCGCCGTCCGTCGACGACGTCGAGAAGCTGCTGCTGCGGGGCTGGCTCGGCCAGCTCGCGCGCACCCGCTCCCCGCCGACCATCGGCCGCAAGCTCGCCGCGATCCGCGCGCTCTTCGGCTGGCTCGAGCGAAGCGGCGCGCTCCGCAAGAACCCCGCGAGGCTGCTCGCCTCGCCGAAGGTGCGGCGGAAGCTCCCCGCGTTCCTCGGCGCGGAGGCGGCCGCCGAGGTGATGCGCGCGCCGGCCGACTATTCCGGCGCGTGCGAGCGCGAGCGGCTGCGCGACGCGGCCATGCTCGAGCTCCTCTACGGCTCCGGGCTCCGCGTGAGCGAGCTCGCCGGCCTCGACGTCGAGCACCTCTCGTTCTCGGGCGCGCAGGTGCGGGTGCTCGGCAAGGGCCGCAAGGAGCGCATCGTCCCGCTCGGGCGCGCGGCGCTCGGCGCCGCCGAGGCGTATCTCGCGCGGCGGAGCGAGTTCGCCGACGCGAAGACCGGCGCGCTCGACCCGCGCGCGCTCTTCGTCGGCCGGCGCGGCGCGCGGCTCGGTGTGCGCCGCATCCAGACGCTCGTGCATCGCTACGGAGCGCTCGGCGCCGCCCGCCCCGATCTGCATCCGCACGCGCTCCGCCACTCGTGCGCGACCCACATGCTCGAGGGGGGCGCCGACCTGCGCGCCATCCAGGAGATGCTCGGGCACTCGAGCCTGTCCACCACGCAGCGCTACACGCATCTGTCGATGGACCAGCTCTTCGCCGCCTACGACGCCGCCCATCCGCTCGCCAAGCCCAACCGGCGCTGACGGCGTTTTCCCGCAACCGGGGCCGGGGCGGCGCCGAACCCGGCCCCATGACGACGCGAATCGAGCCTCGAGGTACCCCGTCTCCCCATCTCTCCGGCGAGCCCGCGCCCGCTGCTCCCGAGGGTGCCGGCCCGGCGCGGCCGGCGTCCGGCGCGACCGGCGGAGCCGCCGCGGCGCCGGCCGAGAGCTCGGCGGCGAGCCCGGGCGCGGGCAGGCTGCGCGCCGGCTACGTCGCGCGGCAGGCGAGCGAGCGCGTGGTGACCGCGCGGCAAGCGGCAGAGGCGATCGCCCGAGAGCTGCCCGGCGCGGGCGCCGAGGTCGGGGCGTTCGCCGCGCGCTACGCGGCGTCGCAGTACGCGCGGATGAGCAAGGGCGAGCTCACCGCGCTCGCGCGCTTCGAATTCATGCGCGCCGCGCTCACCGGCGACCCTGGGCTCGCCGATCGCGCCATCGCGATGCGGACGCGCGGCCTGCCGAAGCCGCAGCGAGAGGTGGTCGAGCGTGAGGTCGCGCGGAGCGGCACCCAGGGCATGCAGCGGCTAGCGGTGGCCGAGCGGGCGATCCGCGCCGTGCGCGGCTTCTCCCACGAGCAGCAGCTCGACATCGCGGCGACCGTGAAGATGGGCGCGAGCGTCGGGGCGGCGGTGAAGCTCGAGCGCGAGTCGCTCGCGGCCATCGAGGCCGAAGACGCGGCGGCGGCGCGCGCCGAAGCGACGCGCGAGGGCGCGGCCCCACTGCCCGCCGAGGGCTTCGATGCGGCCGGGCGGCTCCACCACTTCACCGGCGAGCTCGAGCGCGCCAAGCAGCGTTACATGAAGATGCCGCGCACCTCGCGCGACGGGGAGTTCGTGGTGGGCGCGGTGTCCGCCGCGGGCACCGTCGCGACCATGGCGGCGGCGATGGTCGAGGTCGCGGTGACCGGGGATACGAAGCCGCTTCACCGGGCTGCCGATCTCGCCGAGCACGGCGTCGCGGCCCTGGCCGGGGAGTACACCGCGCGGCAGGAGAAGGCCGACGGGCTCTACCGGCAGGCCTACGCGGACTACGAGGAGTACCAGGCGGCCGCCGGCGAGGTCGAGCGCGCCCGACAGGCGAACGACCCCGGGCGGCTCGAGCGCGCGGTCGGGCGGGCGAAAGACGCCGATGCCAAGCTCACGGCGACCATGGCGCGCTATGACGCGACGGTCGACGCGGTCCACAAGCACCGCGGCGAATACGGCGCGGTGGCGATCGACGCGGCCGAGAACGCGGTCCTCATGACGCACGGGTTCGCGAAAAAGGGCGCCGCGGAGGCGATCGGGGGCGCCAAGGTCATCGAGCACGTTTGGGGCGAGACGAAGGTCGCCGTCGGTCGCGACGCAGCGCACGGCCTCGCCGAGTAGTCGCGGCGCGGGGCGAATTCGCGGGGAACGCGGGCCCGCCGAAGGCCGGGGCGGCGAGGGCCGGGACACACGGTTCCGGGCCCTCGCCGCCGCGCTCATTTCCGGTATCATCCGCCGCCTCGAGCGGAGAAGTGAAGATGCTGGTCACGGTCAAGCAGGCGCTCTCGGGCGCGGTGGAGGAAGGCGCGGAGGTCACGGTGCGCGGGTGGGTACGTACTCGCCGCGACTCGAAAGCTGGGCTCTCGTTCGTGCAGGTGAGCGACGGCTCGTGCTTCGCGCCCGTCCAGGTGGTGGCTCCCGGTGAGCTCGAGAACTACGCGCGCGACGTGCTCGCGCTCACGAGCGGCTGCTCGGTCGTGTGCACGGGCAAGCTGGTGCGCTCGCAAGGCAAGGGGCAAGCCCTCGAGATCCAGGCCTCGCGGGTCGAGGTCCTCGGCCTGGTCGACGACCCGGAGACGTACCCTATCCAGCCGAAGGCCCACAGCCTCGAGTATCTCCGCGAGGTCGCGCACCTCCGCCCGCGCACCAACACCTTCGGCGCGGTCGCCCGCGTCCGGCAGACGGTCGCCCACGCCATCCATCGCTACTTTCACGAACACGGCTTCGTGTGGGTGAACACGCCCATCGTCACCGCGAGCGACGCCGAGGGCGCCGGGCAGATGTTCCGCGTCTCGACCCTCGACTTGGCCAATCTGCCGCGCACGGAAGCGGGCGGTGTGGATTTTTCCAAGGATTTTTTCGGCCGGGAGACCTTCCTCACCGTGTCCGGGCAGCTCGAGGTCGAGGCGTACTGCCTCGCGCTCTCGCGCGTGTACACCTTCGGGCCGACCTTCCGCGCCGAGAACTCGAACACGCCCCGGCACCTGGCGGAGTTCTGGATGGTGGAGCCAGAGCTCGCGTTCGCCGATCTCGCGGCGGACGCGGAGCTCGCCGAGGACTTCCTGAAGGCGGTGTTCCGCGCGGTGCTGGAGGAGCGGGGCGACGATCTCGCCTTCTTTGCGGAGCGCGTCGACAAGGACGCCATCGCGCGCCTCGAGCGGCTGGTGGACTCGAGCTTCGAGCGGGTGGAGTACGGAGAGGCGGTCCAGATCCTCGAGCGCGCTGGCAGAAAGTGGGATTTTCCGGTCGGATGGGGCCGTGATCTGCAGACCGAGCACGAGCGGTACCTCACGGAGCAGCACTTCAAGCGCCCCGTCGTCGTGATGAATTATCCGCGCGAGATCAAGGCGTTTTACATGCGCGTCAACGACGACGGGCGCACCGTCGCGGCGATGGACGTGCTCGCGCCCGGCATCGGGGAGATCATCGGCGGCTCGCAGCGCGAGGAGCGGCTCGACGTCCTCGACGCGCGCATGGGCGAGCTCGGCATCGACGCGAGCCACTACGGCTGGTACCGCGAGCTGCGTCGCTATGGTTCGGTGCCCCACGCCGGCTTCGGGCTCGGGCTCGAGCGCCTCATCGTCTATGTGTGCGGCCTCGCCAACATCCGCGACGCCATCCCCTATCCGCGCACCCCGGGGAGCGCCGACTTCTGACGGATTTGTCTTCGGCGTCCGGCTCTGGCAGAACCACCGCCGACCGTGGCTCCGACCTCCTCCATAGCGCGCCGGCTCTCGGCCTCCCTCCTCGGTGCGACCGCGCTCGCGGTCGTCGCGGCGCTACTCGATAGCCGGTGGGCCGCGAGCGTGGCGAGCGAGCCGCCGCCGGTCTCCGCCATCTTCCTTACCGACCTCGGGCTCATCACGCCGGCGGCGCTCGCGGTCGGCGGCGGCGTCGCCGTCCTCTCTTGGTTCCTCCACCCGAGCGGCCCGCCGGCGCCGCGCGGGCTCGCGCGTTTTCTCGCGCGAGGGGAGGGCCCCGCGCGCGCCCGCGTGGCCGGGGTCGCGCTCCTCGCGCCGCTCGGCGCGGTGGGGTGGATGGTGCTCACCGCGCGCGCCGCGCTGGCGCTCTTGTCGTCCGAGGCGAGCAGCGCCGCGGCCGGCGCGGGGCTCGGCCTCGCCGCGGCCGGCCTGGGGCTCCTCGTGGGGGCGCTCGTCCTCGGCGGGGGCCGCGCGCTCGGCGCCGTCTGGGTGCGCAGGCCGCCGAGCCCGCTCACCCTGCTCGTGGTGGGCGGGGCGCTCGGCGCGGCGTGGTTCGGCTGGGCGGTCGCCTCGGGGACCCCGAGCGGCGCGGGCGGCGTCCACGCGATCTTCGGTGTGCTGAAGCGCGCCGAGCTGGATCTCCGTGCTCCCGCGCTCTTGCTCGTGATCGCGCTGGGCGCGTACCTCGCCCCCGCCGCGCTCGCGTCACGGGTACCGGCGCTCGCGAGCGCGCTCCTGGCGCTCGCGCCGCTCGCGCTCTTCTGGCGGAGCGCCGCCAAGCTCGACGAGCGCAAGCTCGCGCTCACCGTGGAGCGCGGCGCGCCGCTCGGGAAGATGGTGCTCGGGCTCGCGCGGCGGCTCGATGACCGCGACCGGGATGGCTTCGCGCGGCGCTTCGGCGGCGGCGACTGCAACGACCGGGATCCCGCCATCCACCCGGGGGCGGAGGACGTGCCGGGCAACGCCGTCGACGAGGACTGCTCGGGTTCCGACGACGTCGCGGTCGAGCTCGCGCCGGCCGCGCCGGCCGCGCCGCCCGACGCGAAGGCGTGGCTCGAGGCGCACCTGCCGAAGCCGCTGAACGTGGTGCTCATCACCGTGGACACCCTCCGCTACGACCTCGGTTACGCCGGCAACTCGCGAAACCTCTCGCCGAACCTCGACGCGCTCGCCAAGCGGAGCGTCGTATACGACAAGATGTACGCGCTCGCCTCCTACACCGGCAAGAGCATCGGCCCGCTCCTCAGCGGCAAGTACTCGAGCGAGACGCACCGCGGCTGGAGCCACTTCAACTCCTACACCAAGGACGACATCATGGTGCAGGAACGCTTGAAGGCGGCCGGCATTCGCACCATCAGCGTGCAAGGGCACTGGTACTTCAAGGAGAACACCGGGATCGGGCGCGGCTTCGACGTGCTCGACCTCAGCGCCGCGCCAAAGGTCCTCCAGCAAGAGGGCGATCGCACGGTCAACAGCGATAAGCTCTCCGACGCGGCCATCGCGCAGCTCTCCGATCCGGCCAACGTCGATAGGCCCTTCTATATGTGGGTCCACTACCTCGATCCGCACGCGGAGTATGTGCGCCACGAGGAGTTCGACTTCGGCGGCGCCAGCCGCGAGCTCTATGATGGTGAGGTCGCCTTCACCGACCGGCAGGTCGGACGGCTCATCGAGTTCATCGAGCAGAGCAAATTCGGGAAGAGCACCGTCATCGTCGTGACCTCGGACCACGGCGAGGCCTTCGGCGAGCACGGGCTCATTCGCCACGGCTTCGAGCTGTGGGACGAGCTCGTGCGGGTGCCGTTCATCGTATACGTCCCGGGCGCCCAGCCTCATCACGTCACGGTGCGCCGGAGCGCGATCGATCTGGTGCCGACCGTGCTCGAGCTCTTTCGCCTCCCGCTGCCGCCGAGTCGAGCGAGCGCGCCGGAGGGTTCGAGTGACTTCGTGAGCGGCGAGACGCTCTTGCCCGACCTCTTGATGCCGCCCGGCTACACTCCCGCCGCGCGGATCGTGTTCATCGACATGAGCGCTGGCCCGAACAACGCCGACCGCCAGGCCTTCATAGAGAATGACCTGAAGCTCATCGCTTCGAGCGGGCGGCCGCTCGGGCTCTATGATCTGGCCAGCGATCCCGCAGAGAAGAAGGATCTCCTCGACGACGAGGCGATGAAGGCGAAGGTGATGGACCGCTTCAAGGCGTTCCGGCGCCAGCTGCGCGAAGTCGTCGTCCGCCCCGTGCCGAAATAGCGTGCTCAGCCGAGCGCGTCGCCGAAGAGCTCGCTCTCGGCGAGCAGTCCGGGCAGGCCGCCGGTGTGGATGAAGAGCACCCGCGCCGGCTTCGGCTCGAGGTGCGCGAGCGCGAAGAGCGCCTTGCCCGAATAGACGGGGTCGACGATGAGCCCGGTGCGCCGGGCGACCTCGACGATGAAGCGCTTCTGGGCGTCGCTCGGGACGCCGTAGGCGGGCCCCTTCCAAGCGTCGTGGATGACGAGGTCGGCGAGCGGACCGGCAGAGGGGGCGAGCCGAGTCGCCTCGAGGATGATGCGGCCGGTGCTCGCCTCGAAGGTGGCGCGATCATCGCACACCGCCATCGCGTGGACGACGGGCGCGACCCCGAAGCGCCGCGCGCCGAGCGCGACGCCCGCGGCGGTGCCGCCGGAGCCGCAGGCGTGAACGACCGCGTCGAAGGGCGCTGGGCCGCCGCCCAGGCCGAGCTCGAGCTGCGCGCGGACCTCGCGCAGACACTCGACGTAGCCGAGCGCGCCGAGGCCGTTCGAGCCGCCCTCGGGGATGACGTACGGTCGCGCGCCGGTCGCGGCGAGCGCGCTGGCGGCTTGCTCCATGAGCGCGCTCCGCTCGCGATACTCGGCGGGGGTGATGAAGCGCGTCTCCGCGCCGACCAGGCGATCGATGAGCAGGTTTCCGACCGGCGCGTGCGGCGCGCTGGGGCTCCGGGTGGTGCGGAGGAGGAGGAGGCTCTTCAGGCCGAGCGAGGCGGCCGTGACGGCCGTCGCGCGGGCGTGGTTCGACTGCACCGCACCGCAGGTGATGACGTGCGTGGCGCGCTTCGCCTGAGCCTCGGCGAGGAGGTACTCGAGCTTGCGGATCTTGTTTCCCGCCGCTGCACCGGCGGTCATGTCGTCGCGCTTGACCCACACCTCGGCGCCGATGAGGGCGTCGAGCGCGTCGCTCCGCCAGAGCGGCGTGGGCAGGTGCGCGAGACGAAGGCGAGGCGGCATCAGGAGATGGTGATGAGGCGCGCGCCGCCGTCGACGTTGTCGCCGGGTGCCACGTGGACTTCCTTGACGATGCCGGCGCGCTCGGCCGAGAGCTCATTTTCCATCTTCATCGCCTCGACGACGACGAGCGGCGTACCGACCGCGACCTCGGCCCCCTCCGCGACCAGGAGCTTCACGATCTTTCCGGGCATCGGCGAGAGCACGGCGCCCGTCGTGCTGCCGCCCGCACGCGCGCCGCGCACCGCCGCCGCGGCCCGCATGCGCGCGCTCTCCACGGTGAGCGTCGCGCGGTGTCCGCTCGCATAGACGTCGAGCGTCGGCGGAGCGCCGTCGACCACCAGATCGATCACCTGGCCCGAGATCCGCAGGTTCAAGAGGCCGCCGCGCGCGACCACGTCGACGTCGAGCGCCGGCTGGCGCGCGCCGCTCTCGTCGACCAGACGAACGTCGAACCCGCCGCCGGGCAGCTCCTCGACGTCGACCGTGCGCTCGACGTCATCGATGGTGACGAAGTACCTCATCTCGTGATTCCGCGCCGCGCCAACACCCCGGCGCCTCAGGGTCCGCTCGGCGGGAGCACGAAGGAGCACGCGCCCTTGCCGAGCGGGCGGTCGAGACAGCGGTGGCTCGACGGGTGGGACAGGTAGTACACGTCCGCGCCGCGCGTCGCGAAAAATCGCGCGATGAGGCTCGGCATGTAGCGATGAACCTGGAAGTTCTGGCACGGATCGACCGTGTCGAAGCCGTGGTCGCCGGTCGGGTTGACGTAGACGAAGAGCTGGGCGAGGACGCGCTGATCGGCCGTCCAGCCCGCCGTGTCGGGCGCGGCCGGCGTGCCCATGAGGCGCGGAGCCCAGCGCTCCGAGAGGTCACCCGCGCCGACCGGCGCGGCGACGCGCGCGGAGCGGACCGGGATGGACGGGTGCGACTGGCCCCAGAGATCATGTCCTTCGCCGAGCCAGTCCGGATCGAAGAGCGTGCCGCGGCACTTGTCGGCCAGCTGCGGCGTGTCGGGTAGCGGGTTCTGCGTGCAACGGCCGCTGGCGTTGCAGTACTGGCGCTCGGAGCCCGCGCTGTCGTCGCTGAGGCAGGCCGAGGTGTCGCCGCCCGGGGAGCAGTTCGGGTGACAGGTGGTGTCCGCGGCGGTGATGGGCACCTCGTTCGACTGGCAGGTGCCGGCTGGCGGCGACTCGCGGAACAGCCGCGACTCGCCCTCGAGCACGTGGCGATCGACGTAGATGTCCTGGGGGGTGTTGCCGCCGAGCTGCTGATAGAGCGCGTCGGGCGTGGCGTAGTCGGCCCAGGCGGGATAACGCGTCGCAGCGTCAGGGGCAAGGAAGGGGACCGCGCCGGCAGCGCGCCCGAGGCTGACGCCCGCGTTCAAGGGGACGTCGGGATCGCCCACGGTGACGAAGTTGATGACTCCCTTCGGCGGCTGGGGCTTCCCCCAGGGATCGGGGAGCGGGTCGAGCGCGTAATAGCGAACGTAGTTGATGGGGTCGCCCGGGTCGACCACGTTGCCGGCGAGCGTCCAGAAGCGGCGAACGTCGGGCGTCTGGCGGATGAGGCCGAGGCCGTCCACGAGCGCCGTGAGCGGGCTGTGCGCGGGGATGTATCGCCCTTGGAAGGGGGTGCAGCCGTCGGGCTCGTCGCACACCGAGCCCTCCACGCGCCCGGTCGGATCCTCCGAGCCTACCCCCATGACGCCGCGACCCCAGGTGTTGATGAGCGCGATGCGCTTCGCGCCGCGCGCCGGGTCGATGTTACAGCCGTGGTCCCCGTCATAGGTGTCGATGGCGTCCGGCTTGTCCCAGATCTGCACCTCGAGCTTGTCGCCCACGCTGGTGGGGACGCCGATGCGGAACCGGCCGTCCTTGTCCATGCGAGCGCAGCGGATCTTGCCGTTCTTCGCGTTGGTGATGAGCACGGTCGCGCCGGCGGGGAGGCCGTCGCCCTCGGTGCTCTTCACCGGGTTGAAGCACCCGAACTCGACGTCTCCGGTGCGGTTCACGTTGATGAGCTGGAAGCGGAGGCTCACCTCGCCGTCCGTGCATGAGGTGGGCGCGGAGCCGAGCTCGGAGAGCGGGACGCCCTCGGCGAGCGGGCCGAACTCCCTGAGGAAGATGCCCTCGAAGGCGCCGCCGTTGATGGTGCGTGAGCCGACGTCCATGAGCCCGCCCGCGCCGGAGCCCGGCACGCCCGCCACCACGTCGGGATCGAGCGCGACGAGGAAGGGCGAGATGATGCCGCCGAGCGACTGGCCCCAGGCGAAGTAGGGGTTGTCGGGGCCGCCGATGTCGGGCGTCCCGTCGCCGTCGAAATCGCCGGCGAGCGACTCCTCGTCGCCCTCGTGCGCCTGGTGGATGTCCCGGCGCTTGCCGTCGAAGCTCTTGAAGATCCGGAACATCTGCAAGGAGTCGGTGACCGTCTGGCGGACCACGTCGCGGGTGTGAAAGAGATACGCCGTCCAGTAGTCGCCGCCGCTCTCGGGCTTGCCGTCGTTGTCGAGGTCCTTCATGCGGCCGCTGAGGAACGCGCTGCCGAACGGACCCTCGCAGGCCGAGGTGAAGAGGTTGTGGGCGATGTCGTAGGTCGCTTGCTCGAGCTCGAGCCCGTGCGACACGGCGTTCATGCTCACCGAGGCGATGCCTTGCTGGGCCAGATACCCTGCGAAGCCGAGCATCTCGAAGTTTCCGCTCGTATAGCTGTGCGCGTAGTACGCGACCGGGAATGGCTGCGCGTGTCCAGCGGTCGGCTTGGGTACTGCGACCACGAACTGTACTTCGTCGCTCGACACCTTCCCTTCGCCGGTTCGAAAATCGATCTGGAACGAGGCGTTCGGGTCGTTGTTGTCAGGGCCGCCTTCGATGAGCCACGGCGAGCGGAACGAGCCCGCGACGAAGTAGTCGATGCTCTCGAACGAGTCGAGGATCGCCTGCGCCGACGGGCCCTTGAGCCCGAAGCCCTGGTTTACCAGGCTCGCGAGCGTGCCCTGCAATTGATCGAGCTTCAGGATTCGGTAGTTCTCGACCTTGCCTGCGCAGGCAGGGCGCGTCTTCCAGTCCGCCGGCTCCTCGGCGCCGGCGGCGAGCGCCTCGGAGTCGACGAGCCCGACGGCGCGCGCGATCTCGGCGTGCGCCGGGAAATCCTTGGCGAGGCGCGCGAGCGGGCCCTGACCGTACAGGCCGTCGCGGATCGTCACCAGATCCTCCTGGACGGGCTCGGTGGTGTACGTCCAGGCAAACGCCACGTGCGCGAGGCCGGAGCCGGCGAGATCGCCGAAATAGCCGGATTTCTCCGGGTCCGAGCTCGAGAGGATGGTGCGGAGCCGCGCCATCTGGGGCTCTTGGGCCGGGTAATAGGTGGTGTCGAAGGGGGAGCGGATCGGGCTACCGTCCGGATCCACCAGGCGATCGGTGAGCACGACCGCGTACTCGGTCTTCTGCTCGAGCGGGATGAGCGGACGGATGATGAGCGTGTCGGACTGCCGCTCGTACCAGGTGAGCAGGTTGTCCGCGATGCACTGATCGCGAGCGAGCGTCTTGGCGGCGTCGCCGGCGACCTCGACCTGGTTCGGGCAGCCCGTCGGGTCGAGCAGGTTCGGCCGATCGAGCACCCCGTCGAAGTCGGTGTCGTACTCGGGGCGGTAGCCGGTGCGCGCCGGATCGCGCTGCCCGGTGAGCGGATCGACGGTCTCGTCCGCCGTCTCCCAGAGCAGCGTCTCCTCGGTGACGCGCGTGTCATTGCGCCAGTACTTGTCCTTGCGCGGGATGATGTACTGAAAAGCGCCTTGTCCGAGGTCGAGCGGGACCGGGATCCCGGTCCTCAGGTTGACGAGGTAGACGACGTCGTCAGCGGGATCGTACGCGCCCATGCTGGCGCCACCGTCGGCGCCGCCCTGGCCGCGGCGGTGTCGCGCGAGCACGTTCGATAGATCGATGGCGGCGCGGGGGTCGTTCGGGTCCTTCTTGCGGAAGCTGACCGTGATGGGCGCGAAGGTGCCCCACCCCTCCAGCGTGTCGAGCTTCTTCCTGAGCACCGACTCGAGCGAGGTCGGCGCGACCACGCTCGAGTTGATCCGCAGCCCGGTGCGGCTGGTCGGGTCCGGCCACATGGCGGCGTCGTTCGGCAGCGGGATCTCGGGGAGCGGCTGGTGATAGAGGTCGAAGTTGACGGTCGGACCATCGCCGGAGGGCGTTCGCGCCAGACCCTCCGGGGCGTCGCCGGACGAGCAGCCGAGGGCGCCGCAGGCGAGGGCCAGCGCCATCGGCGCAATGAGCTTGGTTCGGATGAGCATCACGTCGCGTCTCCTCGATCAGTACTGAAGACCCAGGCGGCCGACGCCGAGGTATTGGGTGCCGAGCCCGTTGCCGCTCGCGTCGTCGAACGCGCCGCCGGGAAAGAGCGCGCCGCCTTGCGCGCCGAGTTGGAGCGTCATTCCGTGCTCGAGCGCCAGCCGGTACTCGACGCCGAGGTCGAGCTCGAGCCCGAGATCGCGGCTTCGGGCGCTGCCGCCGTCGTAGTTGCGGAACTGCCCGGTGGTGCCGAGCCGCACCGGATCGACGAAGTCCGCGGTCGTCTGCGCCAACACCGCCCCGGCCTTGAGATCGAGCTGGCGCACGGGGCGAACGATGAAGGTCGGGTTGAGGTAGGTCGCGCCAAAGACCCCGCCGTTGCTCGGCAAGAGATCGGTGCCCGGGTTGGGGCGAGCGACGAGCCTCGGATCCTGCGCCGCCGAGGCGGCGCGCGCCGTCTTCCAGGCGAGCGCTTCGCTGAACAAGATGAGCCCGACGGTGTGGTTCGGGTCGAAGGTGAACCGGCGCGTGGTGCCGTCGTTCGGGTCCGCGTCTCCGGAGGCGTAGCCCCACTCGAGCGAGCTGACGAAGCGCCCGAAGCGCTCATCGCCCGCGCCGGAGGTGAGCACCGCGCCGAGCCGCGCGGCCGCGCCGAGCTGGCTCAGGCGCTCGCGCTCGTTACCCGAGGTCTGCGCGACCGTTCGAACGAAGTCGGTCGAGCCGAACAGATACGCGACCTCGTACTCGCCGAACACGTGGCCGAGGTCACCCGGGATCTTCTGGCTATAGCGCCCGGACGAGTCGACGCCCCACACCTCGAGCTTCTCGGTGAAGCCGGGGGCGTTCGCGCCGTCACGCGTCTGATGACGATAGACCCCGTAGAGGCCGACCATGTCCTCCTTACGGTTCTCGTAGAATGCAGCCACCACCCCCTGCCAGGCGCGCTCGCCGTCGAGCAGATCGGCGTTCTGATCCTTGAACACGAGATCCCCAGCGACCGCGACGTTGAACGGCGAGGACTCGCCGCCGGGGCGGGTCGCGAAGAGGAGCCGCTCGACGCGCGAGCCGCCTCGATAATCGCCGAACACGCGCGGGTGATCGCCGTCGTTGGCGATGATGCCCATCCCCCAGTGCGACGGCTGCTGGCCGACGCGGAAGAGCCCGATCGGGCTCTTCCAGTCGAGGTAGAGCCAGCGCGGCGCGAGCCGGAGCGGGTTGCGCTGGTCGTAGGGCTCGTCTGCCGCGTCGACATGGAGCGTCTCCTGCCCCGCGAAGAACCCGCTCGGAACGTCGAGCTGCGCGACCACGGCGAGCTTCGCTCCGACGTCGAGGCGCGGCGTGAGTCGGAGCCAGTGCAGCACGCGCACCGTTTGTCCGAGGTGCGCGCTGTCGGGCGCGAGACCGAACGGCGCGAGCGGCAGGTCGGTGAGCGCGTAGGCGCGGACCTGATACTCGCCGTGGATCTGAAACTCGAGCAGGTCCGACGCGGGAGGCTTCACCGGGGCGCGGCCCGTGTCGAGCACCAAGCGCGATTCGAAGGCGGTGCCGGCCGCCTGGTCCGACGGCGGCGGCGGCGGCGGCACGGTCCGCGGCTCGCCGTCGGCGACGGGCTGCGCTCGGGACGCGGGCGACCACGAGAGCCCCGCGGCGAGCAGAGCGGAGGGCACGAGGAGCGAATGAAATACCGAGAATTTACGGCCCACGGGCCGGCAGAGTAGTTCTGTCGCCGGCGGGAGTCCAAAGCAATCGTGCGCCTCGCTGCAGCGCCTGCTGCTATAGCCTGCGGTCGTGGAACCCATCTGGTTGGGCCGAGCGCTCGGCTTGTCCGATCTGGAGGACGTCGCGCGTCGAGGTCGCGGCGTCACGCTCGACGCGGGAGCCGCGGCGGCTATCGAGCGTTCGCGGGAAGCAGTCGAAGGCATCGCGCGCGCCGGTGACGAGGCGCCGCGCGTCTACGGCGTGAACACCGGCTTCGGCGCGCTCAGCGAGACGCGGATCGGCGCCGACGACGTGCGCCGCCTCCAGCAGAACCTCGTGCGGAGCCACGCGACCGGCGTTGGTCCGGACCTCCCGAACGACATCGTGCGCGGTATGCTGCTCCTGCGCGCGCAGACGCTGGCGCTCGGGCACTCGGGCGTGCGCCGCGCGGTGGTCGAACGCCTGCTCGCGATGCTCGAGCGGGGCGTCACGCCGCGCGTGCCGAGCCAGGGCTCGGTGGGCGCCTCGGGGGATCTCGCTCCGCTCGCGCACCTCGCGCTCGCGCTCATCGGGGAGGGTGAGGCGCGCTACGGAGGTGAGCTGCTCACGGCGGGCGACGCGCTCGCGCGCGCCGGCATCGCGCCGCTCGAGCTCGCGGCCAAGGAGGGGCTCGCGCTCATCAACGGGACGCAATACATGACCGCGTCCGGCGCGCTCAGCCTGGCTGACGCGAGGAGGCTCTCTGTGGTCGCGGACATCGCCGGCTCGATGAGCCTCGAGGCGCTCAAGGGCTCCGCTCACCCGTTCGAAGACCGCTTGATGCAGCTCCGGCCGCACCCGGGGCAGGCGAGGGTCGCGTCGAACCTGCGCACGCTCCTCGCCGACAGCGACATCATGGAGAGTCACAAGGACTGCGGGAAGGTGCAGGATCCGTACTCGCTCCGCTGCATGCCTCAGGTGCACGGCGCCTCCCGCGACGCGCTCGGATGGGCGTGCGAGGTCGTCACGCGCGAGATGAACAGCGCGACCGACAACCCGAGCGTGTTCGTCGACGCGGCCGGTCACGCCGACATCGTGAGCGGCGGCAACTTCCACGGTCAGCCGGTCGCCTTCGCGCTCGACCTCGCCGCCATCGCGCTCGCCGAACTCGGCAACGTGAGCGAGCGGCGCGTCGAGCAGCTGGTGAACCCCGCGCTCTCGAGCGGGCTCACGCCGTTCCTCGCGCGGCAGAGCGGGCTGAACAGCGGCTTCATGATCGCGCAGGTGGTGAGCGCCGCGCTGGTGAGTGAGAACAAGGTGCTCTGCCACCCGTCGAGCGTGGACTCGATCCCGTCGAGCGCCGGCAAGGAAGATCATGTGAGCATGGGCAGCATCGGCGCGAAGAAGCTCGTCGCCGTGGTCGAGAACGTGCGACGCAGCCTCGCCATCGAGCTCCTCACCGCCGCGCAGGGCCTCGATCAGCGGGCGCCGCTCGTGCCGGGCGGCGGCGTCGCAGCGGCTCACGCCGCCGTGCGGCGCGTGGTCCCGACCCTCGACGACGATCGCGCGCTCTACCGGGACATCGCGCGAGCGGTCGAGCTCATCGAGTCGGGGGCGCTCATCGAGGCGGTCGAGGCGCGGGTCGGACCGCTCGGCTAGCAGCGTGCGGCCCGACCCGAGTTTTTCGCGCGGCCTGTTCACACCCGGAAAGGCGTGGTTTACTGAGCGAACCGGAGGGTCTTTCGATGCGACGATTTCGACTGGGCAGTCTTGCTTGTTTCGCGCTCGTCTCGGTGACCGTCGCCGCGTGCGGCGGCTCGAACGAGGACATATTTGGCACGGGCGGCGCGGCGGGCGCCGACGCCGGCGCGGGGGCACCGGGTAGCGGCGGCATGAGCGGTGGCGGCGGCTCCGCAAGCGGCGGCATGAGCGGCAGCGGCGGCGCCGGCGGGTCCTCGGGAAGCGCGGGGGCTGCTGGCTTCAGCGGCGCGGCCGGCGGCGCGGGCGCCTCTGGGGCGGGCGGAGCCAGCGGAGGCGCCGGTACGGCCGGAGCTGCGGGCGCAGGAGGTGCGTCCGGCGGTGGCGGCGGGGGCACCGGCGGGCTCTCGGGCTCGGGTGGCGGCGGCGGAAGCTCGGGCAGCGGTGGTGCTGGCGGCACGGGTGGCGCTGGCGGCACGGGTGGCGCTGGCGGCACGGGTGGCGCTGGCGGCACGGGTGGTGCTGGCGGCATCGGCGGGACGGGTGGCGCTGGCGGCAGCGGCGGGACGGGTGGCGCTGGCGGCAGCGGCGGGACGGGTGGCGCTGGCGGCAGCGGCGGGACGGGTGGCGCTGGCGGCAGCGGCGGGACGGG
>JAPSGB010000006.1:0-142387 GCA_035063585.1 Polyangiaceae bacterium | reverse complement strand
AACGTGGCGAACGGCACGGCGTGCAACGACAGCAACGCCTGCACGCAGACCGACACGTGTCAGGCGGGGGCGTGCGCGGGGAGCGATCCGGTCGTGTGCACCGCGAGCGACCAGTGCCACGTCGCGGGGACGTGCAATCCGGCGACGGGTGCATGCTCGAACCCGGCGAAGACGAACGGCAGCGCGTGCAACGACAGCAACGCCTGCACGCAGTCGGACACGTGCCAGGCGGGAGTGTGCACGGGCAGCAATCCGGTCGTGTGCACCGCGAGCGATCAGTGCCACGTCGCGGGCGCGTGCAATCCGGCGACGGGGGCGTGCTCGAACCCGCCGGCCGCGAACAACACACCGTGCAACGACAGCAACGCCTGCACGCAGAGCGACACGTGTCAGGCGGGAGTGTGCGCGGGGAGCGATCCGGTCGTGTGCAGCGCGAGCGACCAGTGCCACGTCGCGGGCGCGTGCAATCCGGTGACGGGTGCGTGCTCGAACCCGCCGAAGGCGAACGGCAGCGCGTGCAACGACAGCAACGCCTGCACGCAGACGGACGTCTGCACGAGCGGCGTCTGCGGCGGCGCGGCGTACACCTGCACGGCGAGCGATTGCCAACAGAGCTCGACGTGCGACGGGAGCGGCGGCTGCACGATTGTCAACAAGTCGAGCGGCGCGGCCTGCGCGGACGACGGCAACGCGTGCACGTCGGACGCTTGCGACGGCGCGGGCGTCTGCGCACATGCGACGCTCGCCGACGGGACGAGCTGCGGCGCGGGGCAGCTGTGCCAGGCGGGCTCGTGCGGCGCGAAGTGTCTGATCGGCGGGCAGCTCTACGGCGCCGGCACGCTCAACCCGGCGAACGCGTGCGAGCAGTGCGATTCGGCGGTCTCGACGACCGCCTGGACGCCGCGCGCGAACGGCACGTCGTGCAACGACAATAACGTCTGCACGCAGACGGACGCGTGCCAGTCGGGCGTCTGCACCGGCTCGAACCTGCTGAGCTGCGCGGCCGCCGATGCGTGCCAGCAGGCGCCGACCTGCGACGCGACGCTCGGCTGTCAGTACGCGCCGAAGGCGATGGGGACGGCATGCGGCGCGGCCGCGTCGTGCGACGCGAGCGGCGACGCGCTGCCGCAGGGGACGTGCGACGGCGTGACCCCGGCGTGCCCGGCGGTGACGCCGGTCGATTGCGGGCCGTTCCTGTGCGCGGGCGGCACCTGCACGACGACGTGCGCGAGCGCGAGCGACTGCGCGGCGAATGCCTATTGCGATAACGGCACGTGCAAGCCAAAGGCGTCTCAGGGCGGGAGCTGCACGACGACGGCCGAGTGCTCGAGCGGCACGTGCGTCGATGGGTTCTGCTGCGACACGACGT
This sequence comes from Polyangiaceae bacterium, assembly GCA_035063585.1. GTDB lineage: Bacteria > Myxococcota_A > Polyangia > Polyangiales > Polyangiaceae > JAPSGB01. The sequence continues at coordinate 141,018 of JAPSGB010000006.1, read as the reverse complement.
GCACCGGGCAGTGCGAGGCGTGCGACGTGAGCGGGTCGGAGGGGACCTGCTCGCCGGTGACGGGCGCTCCGCACAATGGCCGCACGGCCTGCGCGACCGACGGCACGGCGTGCGGAGGAGCGTGCGACGGCGCGAAGACGGACGGATGCGTCTACCCGACGGCGAGCTGCCGCGACGCGAGCTGCGACGCGGCGACGAGCGTGGCGACGCTCGGGGCGAGCTGCGACGGGCAGGGGAGCTGCCCGGCGGCGCAGACGCAGCCGTGCGCGCCGTTCCTGTGCGGGGCGACGGCCTGCGACGGCGATTGCCAACAGGACTCGGACTGCGCGAGCGGGAGCTTCTGCGCGAGCGGGGTCTGCACGGCGAAGCTCGGGCAGGGGACGGCGTGTGCTGGTGACCATCAGTGCGCCAGCGGGTTCTGCGTGGACGGCGTGTGCTGCGAGAGCGCGTGCGACGGTCAGTGCGAGGCGTGCGCGGAGAGCGGCAGCGGGGGGACGTGCGTGGCGGTGAGCGGCGCGCCGAAGGGTGGGCGCGCGGCCTGCGCGGGGACGGGGGCCTGTCAGGGGGCGTGCGACGGCGCGAACGCGGCCGCGTGCGTGTTTCCGGATGCGACGACCGAGTGCGCGGCGGGGTCGTGCGCGAGCGGGACCGAGACGGCGGCGTCTACGTGCGACGGGGCGGGGACGTGCAGCGCGGGGATGCAGGCGAGCTGCGGGGCGTACGCGTGCGACGTAGCGGCGTGCAAGACGAGCTGCGAGGCGGACGCGGACTGCGCGAGCGGGTATGGGTGCGTGGCGGGCGCGTGCGTCGTCGGCGAAGACGGGGGGGCCGACGCGGGCGCAGATGCGGAGACGGACGCGGGCGCGGACGCGGCATCGGACGGTGCGGCGACGGACGGCAGCGGTGGGCACGGCGGCGCGGCGGATGCGTCAGGCTCGGAAGCGGGCGTGGACTTGGGCGCGAGCGCGGACGAGGGCTCGTGCGGGTGCCGCGTGGCCGGCGGGCACGATGAGCGCTCGGGTGGGCTGTCCCTCGCGGCGCTCCTCGCGGCAGCGGCGCTTACCGCGGCGCGGCGGCGGGCTGGGGTGAGCTCGCATCGGCGCCGCGCCAGGTAAGGCGAGCGGGGCGATCGACCGGGCGGACGAGGAGCCGCACGCGCCGCCCGGCGCCCCCACCTGACAAGGGCGGCGAGAGCGCGATACGCTCGTATTTTCCACCGCGTACGCCGTCTCCCGGGACGCGAGGCTCGCGTCGCTCGCGTCGAGCGCGAGCGAATGGACCTTCATCGCTGCCGAGCCGGGCCCGGACGCTCGCCCTGCTCGTCACGGGCGCGCCCCTCGGTCGAGGCAGAGCGCGGGGAGCCAGCACGAAGAGCGCAGCGCGCGCCACCCTGACGATTCCGCGCCGAACCGACATGAATTCTCGGCAAGGTGACAAGATGACGGGCACCGTGCCAATAATGCACGTTGGTTTGCCAGTTTGACAGTCTGTCAGATGAGGCCCGGCCGAGCTCGACGTGCGGTCTCGCCGCCCGCCTCGCCGGCGACGCCCGGAAAGTGCGGGGGGAAACGGCGCTCACGCCGGTCGAAGGCTTGACGGGATCGGAGGTGACGACGAGACTCGTGGCCGCTCGCGTAACGTCACTCTCGTTCACGGAGGCGCTCATCAGCACCCTAGGACGTCGGCTGCCGCGGCTCGTCATCGAGCGCGTCAGTCCGGAACTCGACGGCGGGCGGTATCCCGTCAAGCGGACGGTGGGCGCCGCCATCGAGGTCGGCGCGGACATCTACAAGGACGGTCACGACCAGATCCTCGCCCGCATCCTCTATCGCGCCGACGAGGAGTCCGGCTGGCGCGCGGCGCCGCTCACCTACGACTACGCGCCGGACCGCTGGCACGGCTCGTTCGTGGCCGATCGCGTCGGGCGCTGGCAGTTTACGATCGAGGCGTGGCCGGCGCACTTCCACTCGTGGCGTCTGGACCTCGAGAAGCGCCTCGAGGCCGGGCAGGACGTCCGCGGCGAGCTCCTCGAGGGAGCGCGGCTCCTGGCGCGCGCGGCGGAGCGGCTCGGCGCCGGGTCGCGCCAGGTTGCCGAGCTCCTGGCGAGCCGCGTCGGTGACGCGCGGCTCGAGCTCGAGGAGCGGCTGCGGCTCGCGCTCTCGGAGGACGCCCTCGCGTGTGTCCCGGGTCCGCTCGATCCCGCCGAGGCGACCCGCTACGACTGGGTGCTCGACGTGGTGGTGGACGCGGCCGTCGCCGCTCGCGGCGCGTGGTACGAGCTCTTTCCGCGCTCGCAGGCGCGCGTCCCTGGGGCTCACGGCACCTTCCGCGACACCGAGCGGCGTCTGCCCGAGCTCGCCGAGCTCGGCTTCGACGTGCTCTACCTGCCGCCCATCCATCCCATCGGGACCACGCATCGCAAGGGGAAGAACAACGCGCCCTCGGCCGAGCCCGGCGATGTCGGGAGCCCCTGGGGGATCGGCTCCGAGCTCGGCGGACACACCGCGGTTCACCCCGAGCTCGGGACGCTCGAGGATTTCGATCACCTCGTCGCTGCCGCTGCGGCCCACGGAATGGCGATCGCGCTCGATTTCGCGCTCCAGTGCTCGCCCGATCACCCGTGGGTCCGAGAGCACCCGGAGTGGTTCTTCGTGCGACCGGACGGCTCGATTCGATACGCGGAGAATCCTCCGAAGAAGTACGAGGACATCTACCCCCTCGACTTCTGGTGCGACGAGCGAGACGCGCTCTGGCGAGCCTGTCGGGATGTCCTCCTTCACTGGGTAGCGCACGGCGTGACCATCTTTCGCGTCGACAACCCGCACACGAAGCCGTTCGCGTTTTGGCAGTGGGTGATCGCGGAGGTCCAGCGCGAGCACCCGGAGACGGTCTTCTTGGCCGAGGCCTTCACCCGTCCGAATAGGATGCGCGGGCTCGCGAAGCTCGGCTTCTCGCAGTCGTACACGTATTTTGCCTGGAAGAACTCCAAGGAAGAGCTCACCGAGTACCTCACCGAGCTCACGCGGACCGAGATGGTCGAGTACTATCGACCGAACTTCTTCGCGAACACGCCGGACATCCTCCACGAGTATCTACAGCGAGGCGGGCGGAGCGCGTTTCGGATCCGGCTGCTCCTGGCGGCGACGCTCTCGCCCGCCTACGGCATCTACAGCGGCTACGAGCTCTGCGAGAACGTGCCGCTCCACGAGGGGAGCGAAGAGTACCTCGACTCCGAGAAGTATCAGCTCAGGCCGCGCGACTGGGACGCACCCGGCAACATCAAGTCGGACATCGCGCTCATCAACCGCATTCGACGTGAGCACCCGGCGCTCGCGGAGCTCGCGAACCTCGAGCTCTGCGAGACGAGCTCCGAGCAGATCTTCGCCTACGCGAAGCACACCCTCGGTGATCGCCTCATCGTCGCGGTAAACCTCGACCCGCACGAGGCCCACGACGCCATGGTGAGCGTGCCGCTCCAGGCGCTCGGGCTCGACGCCGAGCGGCCGTTCGGCGTCGAGGACTTGCTCACCGGGGAGCGCTACGTCTGGCGGGGCTCCGACAATTACGTCCGTCTCGATCCCGCGGTGCGCGTCGCGCACCTGCTCCTCGTGTCAGGCCAGCCCGCGCCGGAGCAGAGCTCCAGGTGACGAGCTCGAGCGCTCGGCTCGGCTCGCGGAGCCGGCTCGCGTGACCGAGCTGCGGCTCTGGCCCGGGAGCCCCTACCCGATCGGGGCGACCTTCGACGGCGAAGGGGTAAACTTCGCGATTTTCTCCGAGCACGCGACCGCCGTCGAGCTCTGCCTGTTCGACGGCGACGACCCGTCGCGCGAGGTGGCGCGGGTGAAGCTCAAGGATCGCCACGCCGGGATCTGGCACGCGTTCCTACCGGACGCGCGCCCCGGGCAGCTCTACGGCTATCGCGTCCACGGACCGTATGATCCGGAGAAGGGCCACCGCTTCAACCCGAACCAGCTCCTCATCGACCCCTACGCGAAGGCGATCAGCGGCACCGTGAGCTGGTCGGACGAGGTGTTCCCTTATGTGCGGGGCAGCGCCGCGCTCGACCTCGAGGCGAGCTCGACGGACAGCGCGCGGAGCATTCCGAAGAGCGTGGTCGTCGACACCGCCTTCACCTGGGGAGACGATCGGCCTCCGCAGACGCCCTGGAGCCGCACCGTCATCTACGAGGCTCACGTGAAGGCGATGACCGCACGCCACCCGGGCGTCCCCGAGCGCCTGCGCGGCACCTATCTCGGTCTGGCGTCCGATCCGATCCTCGATCACTTGCTCGGCCTCGGCGTGACCGCCATCGAGCTCTTGCCGATCCAGCATTTCGTCACCGAGCGACGACTCGCCGACCTCGGGCTCGATAATTACTGGGGCTACTCCACCATCGGGTTCTTCGCGCCCGATCCTCGGTACGCCTCGGGTGCTCGAGGGCAGCAGGTGGACGAGCTGAAGACGATGGTCAAGGCGTTCCATCGGGTCGGCCTCGAGGTCCTCCTCGACGTCGTCTACAACCATACCGGCGAGGGCAACCACCTCGGGCCTGCGCTCTCCCTCCGCGGCGTCGACAACGCCACCTACTATCGGCTCGCGGAGGGAAATCCGCGCGAGTACGTCGATTTCACCGGGTGCGGAAACACCCTCGACGTGCGCCACCCGCGCGCGCTCCAGCTGGTGCTCGACAGCCTCCGGTACTGGGTCACCGAGATGCACGTCGACGGGTTCCGGTTCGATCTCGCGCCGGTGCTCGCCCGCGACGAGCGCGGCTTCCACGGCCTCGCGCGATTCCTCGCCATGGTGAGCCAGGATCCGGTGCTGAGCCGCGTGAAGCTCATCGCCGAGCCGTGGGATCTCGGGCCGGGTGGCTACCGTCTCGGCGCCTTTCCGCCCGACTGGGCGGAGTGGAACGGTCGCTATCGAGACACCGTGCGTCGCTTCTGGCGCGGTGACACCGGGCAGGTGCCGGAGCTCGCGTCGCGGCTGTCGGGCTCGAGCGACGTGTTTCAGGGAAGCGACCGCGGACCGTACGCGTCGATCAATTTCGTCACCTGCCATGACGGCTTCACACTGAACGATCTCACCAGCTACGAGAGCAAGCACAACCAGTCGAACGGCGAGGGCAATCGAGACGGCACCGACGACAACTTCAGCCGTAATTGGGGCGTCGAGGGCGAGACGACCAACCCGACCGTCCAGCGGCTACGGGACCGGGTGATGAAGAACTTCATCGCGACCCTCGCCTTCTCGCAGGGGGTCCCCATGCTCAGCCACGGCGACGAGCTCGGGCGCACCCAGCGCGGGAACAACAACGCCTACTGTCAGGACTCCGAGCTCACCTGGCTCGACTGGAACCTCGGCGCGCGCGAGCGTGAGCTGCTCGCCTTCACGCGGGCCGCGTTCCGGATCCGGCGCGCGAACCCGGTGTTTCGTCGCCGCCGCTTCTTTGCTGGCGACCCGGTGAACGATCAGGGCGTCAAGGACGTGCAGTGGGTCCGCCCGGACGGCGCCGAGATGACCATGCAGGACTGGAGCACGTCCGACAACCACGTGCTCGGTATGGTGGTCCACGGCGACGCCTCCGACGAGGTCGACGAGCGAGGTCGCCCGAACAAGGGCAGGACGCTGCTCCTCGTCATGAACGCGGGCGCCCGCGCTCAGGACTTCACCTTGCCCGTGCTCCCCGAGCGCGGAGCCTGGCGTGAGCTCGTCAACACCGCGCAGCCGCCCAAGCGTCAGCCGCGCACGAGCGTGGTGAGCGTGCCGCCGCATGGCCTGCTCCTCTTCGAGCAGCATCGCTGAAGTCGGGGCGCGCGTCGGAGCGAGCTCGGCATGATAGGCTCGGCGTCTTGCGCCCCGGGCCAGCGCGGTGCGATACCGAGCGCGCGCCGCCGGCCGCGACGGACCGGCAGCACCCGAGGACCGACATGACGGATCTAGACCGATTCGAACTCGAGCGCCTCGCCCGCGGCGGGCATCACGAGCCCCACCGCATCCTCGGCGCTCACGTGGCTCGTCGCGACGGCGTCGAGGGCACCGTGGTGCGGGCGTTCCATCCGGACGCGCAGGCCGCCACGCTCCAACTCGGGGGTGAACCGCACCCGATGACCCCGCTCGGAGAAGGTGTGTTCGAGGCGTTCGTCCCGCGTCGCTCGCCACCGCTCGCGTATCGCCTCGAGTTTCACTTCGCGGACGGGAACCGCTGGACGCGCGAAGACCCTTACCGGTTTCTGCCCACCGTCGGAGAGCTCGATCTCTACCTCTTCGGTGAGGGTACCCACCGGCGCCTCTGGGAGATGCTCGGAGCCCGCGTGGTCACCATGGAAGGCGTGGAGGGCGTCGCGTTCGCGGTCTGGGCCCCGAACGCGCGTCGCGTGAGCGTGGTGGGAGACTTCAACGGCTGGGACGGGCGGCTCATGCCGATGCGGAGCATGGGGAGCTCTGGCGTCTGGGAGCTCTTCGTCCCCGGAGTCGGCCCGGGCGCGCTCTACAAGTTCGAGCTCGAGACGGCCGCTGGCCTGCTCCGGACCAAGACCGATCCCATGGCGCGGGAGATGGAACATCCCCCGCATACGGCCTCGCGGGTGGAGCGCTCGAGCTTCGCGTGGACCGACTCGGCCTACTTGGCCGACCGGGCGACGCGGGACATCACTCGCGAGCCGGTCAGCGTGTACGAGGTTCATCTCGGCTCCTGGGCGCGCGTCCCCGAGGAGGGGAACCGCTCGCTCCGCTATCGGGAGCTCGCGCCGCGGCTGGTCGAGCACGCCAAACGCTTCGGCTTCACCCACCTCGAGCTCATGCCCATCGAGGAGCACCCCCTCACCGCCTCGTGGGGCTATCAGGTGACGGGCTACTACGCGCCCACCTCGCGCTACGGCTCGCCGGACGATTTCCGTTGGTTCGTCGACTACTGCCACCAGCACGGGCTCGGCGTGATCCTCGACTGGGTCCCGGCGCATTTCCCGAAGGATGACTTCGCGCTCCGGCGCTTCGATGGCAGTGCGCTCTACGAGCACGACGACCCTCGGCGCGGTGAGCACCCGGACTGGGGCACGCTCATCTTCAACCTCGGCCGCGCCGAGGTGAGAAACTTCCTGATGGCCAACGCGCTCTACTGGCTCGAGGAGTTCCACATCGATGGGCTCCGGGTCGACGCGGTGGCGAGCATGCTCTACCTCGACTACAGCCGAAAAGACGGCGAGTGGCTCCCGAACCCCTACGGTGGCCGCGAGAACCTCGACGCGATCGACTTTCTCAGAGCCACCAACACGATCATCAAGGAGGAGCTCCCGGGCGCCTTCACGGTCGCCGAAGAGTCCACCTCGTGGCCCGGCGTGACACGCTCACCGGACTCCGGTGGGCTCGGCTTCACCTTCAAGTGGAACATGGGCTGGATGCACGACACCCTGCTCTACTTCTCGCGCGATCCGGTCCATCGCAAGTTCCATCAGGATAATCTCACCTTCTCGATGCTCTACGAGTTTACCGAGCGCTTCATCAACGCGATCAGCCATGACGAGGTCGTTCACGGGAAGCGCTCGCTCATCGAGAAGATGCCGGGCGACACTTGGCAGAAATTCTCGAACCTCCGCGCGCTCATCACCTACCAGTACACGCGCCCCGGCAAGAACCTCCTCTTCATGGGCGCCGAGCTCGCTCAGTGGCGCGAGTGGGATTTCGACTCGAGCCTCGACTGGCACCTGTCCGAAGACCCCGAGCGCCGAGGTCTCGCGCTCTTCTTCGAAGAGCTGGGCGCGCTCTACCTCGAGCGCGCCTGCTTTTGGCAAAGCGACCCCGACCCTTACAGCTTTCACTGGATCGACTGCAACGATCGCGAAAACTCGGTTCTCTGCTACGAGCGTCGCGGCGGCGACCAGCGCGCGCTCGTGGTGATGAACCTCACCCCGGTGCCTCGCGAGAGCTACCGAATCGGCGCGCCGCTCGCCGGTCGCTACGTCGAGCGCTTCAACAGTGACGACTCGCGCTACGGCGGCAGCTCCTTCGAGACCTTCGCCTACGTCGACACCGAGCCGGTGCCGATGCACGGCTTCGAGCAGTCGCTCGGGCTCCGCCTCCCGCCGCTCGGGGTGCTGGTCCTGGTGCCAGGCTAGCGGGTGTCGGTTCGGCGCGGAACCGCGCCTCCGCGACGCCGTCGCCGGCGCGCGACGACCGCGTAGCCGGCGAGCGCGGCGAGCCACGCCGCGCTCACGCCCCGGGGGCCGGTCGCGGCCGCGCGGCAGCCGCCGCAGCCTCCGACGGCCGAGTAGACGGCGGCCGGGCGGCGCGTGATCTCGATGGTGCCGTGGAACCGGTCGTCGTCGAGCGACACCTCGCAGCCGCCTGGCGAGCTGATCGTCGCCGCTACGTCGATCGCGTCGGCTCCCGTCATCGCGACCGCACGGACGACCACCGTCGCGCTCTCCCCGGCCGCGAGCGTGCCGAGCTCGCACGAGATCCCATCGTCGATGACGCAGCTCCCTCGGTCAGTCTCGGCCGCGCGTGGAGCGCCGCGACGGAGCGCGGCGGTGAGCTCGACGCCCTCTCGCGCGGAGGAGCCGTCGTTCTTCACGGTGAAGCGGAGCTCGCTCTCCTGGTCCGCGCCGGCACTCGCGGGAAGCTCGCCCGAGAGCGACAGCTGGCCGGGCTCCTCCGCGTTCAGGTCGACGATATCCACCCGCTTGCCGGGCGCGTTGGTGTGATGAAGCAGGAGGAGCGCGGGGAGCCGCGCCGCGCGATCCGCCGGAGGATTCACGTGGACGGTCACCGAGTCGCCGTCGAAGAGCGGGCGGCCCTCGACGCCCTTCACCGCGGTGTCGAGGGTCGGGCGGTTCGCGTCGAATTGCACCCAGTCCGTCAAGTCGGTCGGAGCGCCGAGCTCTACGGATTGCGTCTGGACCATGTACGCGAAGCGGGCGTTCTGCTCGGTGAGCCCCACCGCGGACAAGATGAAGGGGACCACCATCACGCTGTTGTTGAACGCCTCGGTCCGGACCTTGTCCGGCGTGATCCCGTTCAGCACGCGCCGCGAGGAGGTCGGCTGACCGGTGTCGAGGTGATATGCCGTCGCCGCGAGGACGTCGGCGTACGGGCCCTGCCGCGTCAGCGGCTCCACGGTGACCTCGAAGTCCGCCGCGCCGTCGAGGTTCGTGTCGAGCAGCACGCGCGCGAGCGAGACCTGTCCTCGCGCCGGAGTGGTCCAGTCACCCGCGACCGCGATCCCGATGTACGCCGACGCGCTCGCGAAATCCTTCGCGGTCGCCACGTCGCTCGCGGCGCCGACCGCCAGCACGTCGAGCACGAGGTGCCTCGGATCGTTGTCCATTTCGTCGCGCCGCGGGCTCGTCTCGCCGAGCTCGAAGGCCGACACCACCGGCTTCGGAGCGAAGGCGTCGCCGATGATGGGGATCGTGAGGTCGGTCGCGTCCGCTACCGGGACACATTCGGGCGGGGCGGCCTTGCGATCGTTCGCGGCGCGGACCACCGCGCTGTACGGCACGACGAGCGATGGCTCGCCGGCGCTGGGCGGCTCGAAGCGGACGACCCCGCTCGCCTCGACGAGGAACTGCCGGGGTTGAGTCTGCCCGCCGTAACCGAGCGTCACCTCGGTCGGCGTCGCGGGATCGGGACCGGGTGCGCCGAGCTTGGCGGGGTCTACCTCGAGCTCGACGGAGAGCTTCGCGGCTCCGCCGGCAGGGAGCACGAGCTCGCTCGGAGCCACCGTGACCGCCACTCCGGGGAGCGGATAGCCCGTCACGATACCGGCTCGATAGGTGACCGCGCTCGCTCCGTGGTTCTCGAGCGTGATGGTCCGCGTCGCGCTCACCGGCACGTCGGTGACGATGGCTCCGAACGAGAGCGCGGGCGAGCTCTCCGAGCCGTCCGCCCGAGCGATGACGCGAGCCTCGACGGCGTGATCGATCGCGACTCGCCCCGCGCCCATCAGCGACGCTGGGAAGAGCTTTCCCGCGCCGTCGGTCAGCGGCGCGGCGGTGCTCATGAGGAGCGCCTTCGCCTCACGGGGCGACAGCTCCGGGCGCGCGCCGCGCAGCAGCGCGGCCGCGCCGGTGACGACCGGCGTGGCCATCGAGGTGCCGCTCATGTTCGCCGCGCCGCCGCCGCTGGCGACGCCGGCCGAGAGGATGGAAAGCCCAGGCGCCGAGAGCTCGGGCTTGAGCGCGCCGGTCGCCGAGCTCGGCCCCCGCGAGCTGAACCCCGCGATGAGCTCGCTGCCCGGGCCGGTGTAGCGTGCGCTCCCGTCGAGCGTCACGGTGACCGTCTCGCCGAGCGCGCCCTTCAGCGCCGCTCCCGCGGACTTCGCGATCATCACCGCGGGGATGGGCGCGCTCCCGGAGTCGTCGGCCATGGTGAACGGAGACTCGCCGTCCCGGTTGTCGACGATGACGGCGGCGATGGCGCCAGCGCTCGCGGCGTTCTGGACCTTGCTGAGGAAGGTGCAGGTTCCGCGGTCGATGAGCGCGATCCTGCCCGAGAGCTCCGCCTCGTTGGTCGGGACCGAGCACGCGAGCGCCGGCTCGGCCATGACGAGCCGACCCTCGACCGTGCCGATCGAGCCGAGTCGAGGCGTGAAGGTGGCCTCGGCCGCCGGCACGTCGCCCGCTACCGCCGCCGGTGAGTCCACCTGGAGCGTGAGGTAGTCGCCCGTCCCGCTCGCAGCGACCGAGAGCGGCTCGGGGTAGCTCCCCGGAGAGCTCGTCGAATAGAAGGTGTTTCCGTCGTTGCCCGAGGCCACCACGAAGAGCGTCCCGACCCGGTCGAGGTTGGCGACCATCTCGGCCTCCGCCGCGGTCTCCGGGGCGAAGGAGGTGCCGAGCGAGGCGTTGACGACGTCGAGACGATCGCTGAAATCCCCGTCCTCATCCGGATCCGAGGCGCGCTCGAGCGCGCCGGCGAGCGCCGTGGTCGCGCCCGTGCAGCCGAAGATCTTGAGCGCGTAGAGCTTCGCGGTCGGCGCTACGCCGGGATACACCGCGAACGCGCTCGGCTCGAGGCTCTGCGTGTACGGGCCGTGGAAGGCCGAGCCGTCGAGGAGCACCCCGTTGCCCGCCGCGATCCCCGCCACGTGCGTCCCGTGACCGCCCGCGATGGACTGGCCGTTCGAGGAGCGAGCGCAGTCGAGCGGGTCGGGATCCGGCTCTGGGAAGCCGGTGGCCGGGTTCGACGCGTCGTAGTCGTCCCCGACGAAATCGTACCCGCCGATGACCCGCGTGGTCGGGAAGGAGCCCGGCTCGATCCGGGCCGAGTCATTGTTCGAGTACGCTGCGGCGCTGCCCGGGCCGCCGAAGTCTGCGTGCGTGTAGTCGAGGCCGGTGTCGATGATGCCGACGCGGACCCCGTCGCCGGTCTCGGGGATCGCGCGCGTCCACACCTCCGGCGCGTGAATGGTCGGCACCGCACGCCCGAGCGAGGGCCAGCGCAGCGGCACCCGCTCGACCCTCGCCACCCCCGGCACCGCTCGCATCGAGCGGACCGCCGACGGCGGAGCGAGCACCTCGAGGACGTTCGCCAGGCGCACGAAATCGCCCGCCACCCGCGCGCCCAGCGCCTCGAGCTCGACGCGGACGGCGGCGTGCTCGGCCTCGAGCGACGCGAGCCGCGCCCGTACGCGGGCGAGCGACGCCGACGGCGCGCGCGGCTCGTATTTCTCGGCTGCGGGCGCGCCGTGGAGCGTGACGTACCAGGCGACCGGCCGAGCGGCTGCGCCGAGCGCGGCGCGCGTCTCCGTCGTCTCCGCGCACGGAGCCGGCGCCGCGCACCCGGAGCTCGCGACGATCGTGACCCAAGCCAGCGTGAGCACCCCTCGTCGAGCGTCCAGGATCACCCGCTATCGATAGGAGGGTCGCGCTCGCCGCGCAAACCGAAAGCACGAGTTTCTGGCATCAATCCAGCGCGGTGCGAATCGGACAGTCCGCCAAAAAATCCGGCGCGACCCGACCTCCGCGGTCGAACGGTTCGCCAGGCGCGCGAGGCGGCGCTATCGTCGCCGCAATTTTGCCCACGACGTCCTCGCACCCCCGCTCATCCTCGACGGGCACGCCCTCGTTCACCGCCCCCGCTCGCGCCGGTCGCCTGGCCTACTTCGAAGGGTCGCTCCCTCTGCGCTGGTTCGAGGGCGAGCGACTCCGCGCGATCCGTGAGCTCGTCGCAGAGGATCCCGGGCACCGCATCCTGCAGATCGGCAGCGGCGCCGGTCACGTGGCGCGTATGTTCCGCCACTCGCACGTCGTCGTGGTCGACTCGCACCCCGAGCTCCTCGAGCTCGCGCGGCGAAACCTCAAGGATCATGACGTCGAGCTCGTGCAAGGCGACCTCGAGAGCCTGCGATTTTCACCGCGGAGCTTCGACCGGGTCATCTGCACCCAGGTGCTCGAGCATCTAGAGCACCCCGAGCGCGTGCTCGAACGGATCGCCGAGCTCGTCAAGCCCGGCGGGCGCGCCATCGTGACGGTCGCGAACGCTCCGCTCTCCCGCGGCGTGAAGCGTGTCCTCACCAGCCCGCCGCTCGGCTGGGTCTTCGACACCGAGCTGCTCGGCGCGGCGGGCGAGCGCCTCCACCAATGGACGCCCGACGAGTTTCGTCGCCTGGTGAGCTCACGATTCCACGTGGAAGAACAACGCGCCTTGCCGTTCGCGTGGCTGCCGCTGCGCGTCTGCTACCTCTGCCGCGTGCGTCGAACCGAGCCGCTCGCGCACGGCCGAGTCGAATCCTGACGAGCCTAGCCGCTGCGCCAGGCCGCCGAGAGACTCAGCGCCGCCGACCCATCCCGCGATAGCGGAACCCGGCGTCGAGCGCGGCCTCCGGCGAGAGCACGTTGCGGCCGTCGAAGATGTGTCGTCCGCGCATCAGCGTCTTCATGCGATCGAACGCCGGAGAGCGGAACTCGCTCCACTCGGTGGCGAGCACCAGGGCGTCTGCGCCCTCGCAGGCCGCATACTCGTCCGCCACCAGCGTGACGCGATCCAGGACGCCGAGGTGCTCGAACCTCTCACGCGAGGTCTCGAGCGCCTGCGGATCGGTGGCGCGCACGGTCGCGCCCTTCTCCACCAGGCTCGCCGCGAGCCGGATCGCAGCGGACTCGCGGACGTCGTCGGTGCGCGGCTTGAAGGCGAGACCCCAGAGCGCGATCACCTTGCCGTCGAGCCCGCCGAGGTCCTGCTCCATGTGTCCGACCAGTCGCGGCACCGGGATCTCGTTGGCGGCGACCGCCGCCTCCGCGATGCGCATCGGCGTGCCAAGCTCGCTCCCGGTGCGGACCAGCGCCCGGAGATCCTTGGGGAAGCAGCTCCCGCCGAAGCCGAGGCCCGGGTAGAGGAACTGAAACCCGATGCGCTCGTCGGAGCCGAGCGCCACCCGCACGTCCTCCACGTCGCCGCCCGCCACCTCGCAGAGGCCGGCGATCTCGTTCATGAACGAGATCTTGGTGGCGAGGAGAGCGTTCGCGGCATACTTCACGATCTCGGCGCTCTCGGGCGCCATGCGCTGGATCCGGTTTCGCTGGCGCATGAACGGCGCGTAGAGCCGCGACAACGTCTCGAAGGCGCGATCGTCGTCGGTGCCGATGACGACGCGATCCGGCTTCAAGAAATCGTTGATCGCGTCGCCCTCCTTCAGAAACTCAGGGTTGCTCACCACGTGGATCGGGTGCTTCGCGTGCGCCTTCACGACCTCTCGCACCCGCCGGTTGGTCCCGACCGGGACGGTGCTCTTCAGCACCAGGCACAGCTCGTGCTCGGCCGCCGTGGCCACATCCTTGGCCACCTTGAGCACGTGCGAGAGGTCTGCGGAGCCGTCCTCGCTGGGCGGCGTGCCGACCGCGATGAACACCGCCGCGGCGCCCCGGATCGAGTCGGCGAGGTGCGAGCTGAACTCGAGCCGCTGAGGCCAATTGCGCTTCACGAGCTCCTCGAGCAAGGGTTCGAAGAACGGCACCTCGCCGGCTCGGAGGCGATCGAGCTTCGCCTCGTCGACGTCCACGCAGATCACCTGGGTCCCGGCGTCCGCGAAGCACGCGCCGGCCACCAGCCCGACGTATCCCGTCCCAACCACGGCGATCTTCACGACGAGGGGGCTTAGCCGCGAATTATCGTGATGTCGAGCCGGTACGCCGGTCCCCCGAGGGCGACCCGCGCCGCGCGCCGCGCCGTCCCGCGCGCCCGGGTCCCGGAGAAATATTCCGTCACGGCGCTTCTCTGCCAGACTGCTCGTCCGCTCGGATGGCCGCCGCCTGGAACCGCCCCGCTCTCGCCGTGCTCGCGGTGTGCGTGCACGTGGTGGGATTGGCTGCGTGGTCTTGCCGGTCGAACGACTCGGAGCCGACTCGAGCCGCGGGCAGCGCGGCGTCCGCCTCGCCGAGCGCGCCGTCGTCCCGCGCCGCGCGCCCGCCGCCCGAGGCCGCTCCCGCGACGCCGGCTCCCGCGGGGCCCGAGGCGGAGCCCGCCGAGTCGATCGTCATCCTCGCCGGCGGCGACGTGGATCTCGGGCGCGGCACCGGCCAGCGGATCCTCCGCGACCCGAGCTACGACCCGTTCCGCGGCGTCGCGCCCCTGCTCGCCGCGGCGGATCTGCGCATCGTAAACCAGGAATCTCCGCTCAGCGATCAGCACGGCGAGACCGCGAAGCCCGGGCAGGCCTTGGTGTTCACGGGTCCGCCCGGCGGCGCGGACGTGCTCGCGCGCGCCGGCATCGACGCGGTCTCGCTCGCGAACAACCACATCTGGGATTACGGCAAGAAGGCCATGCTCGAGACCCTCGACAACCTCGACCGGGTCGGTGTGGCGTACGCCGGGGTGAGTCGCCAGCCGAACCAGCAGTATCACCCACGCATCCTGCGCGTGAAGGGCTGGAAGATCGCGCTCTTCTCCGTGACGCACATCTGGAATCAGCCCCCCATCGAGAAGCACGAGGGGCGGTTCCATGTGGCCTGGGCGGCGTTCTACGCGCTCGAGCGTGCGCTCGCGAGGGCGCGAGAGGAGAACGACCTCGTCCTCGTCGCGTACCACGGAGGCGCCGAGTACGTGGATCTGCCGATGCAGTGGACTCGAGACTTCGTCCGCGCGGTGATGCGAGCGCGCGTCGACGCGATCATCGGTCACCACCCGCACGTGCCGCACGGAGTGGGGTGGTTCGGTGAGCGGCCGGTGTTCTACAGTCTCGGCAACCTGGTATTTGGCATGCACCGAGACTACGAGTCCACGGGTATGGGCTTCTTCGCGCGCTTGACCTTCCACCGAGACGGCCGGCGCGAGGTCGAGGCGTGCCCGTATCACATCCTCGCGAGCGAGCCCGTCCTCTTCGCGGGGCCCGAGCAGGCGGCGCGCGAGCGCCTCTTCGAGTCGCGCCTCGCGCGGCTCTCGCTCACGGTCGGAGGCACCTCGCTCGGAGCACGTGGTCGCTTCAGCTGCGTCCCGCTCACGCCGCCTGCCCGCGGAAAATCCAAGGGTTCACGATGAGGACACGCTGGCTCTTGGCCGTTGGCCTGGCGCTCGCGGGCTGCCGCGGGTCTCGGGATGACGGGGCCGGCGCGCAGCCGCGCGCTTCCGCGCGCGCCGCGGCGAGCGCGCCGAGCGCCGCGAGCGCCGCGAGCGCCGCGAGCGCGCCCGCGGCGTCGACCTGCTCACCGTCCTGCGCGTCGGTCGAGCGCTGCGAGGCTGGTCGCTGCGTGCCCGCCTGCCCCGATGATCAGGTCTACGTTCCCTCGACCGGGCCCGAGGGATTCCTGATGGGGCACGGCCCGCCGGGCTCCTTCGACCAGAAGCACCGTGTGATCCTGACCCGCCCGTTCTGCATGGACGCGACCGAGGTGACGGTCGCCGCGTACCGGAGGTGCGTCGAGGCCGGCACCTGCACCCTCCCGCAGCTGAACGACATCAACTCCAACTATCGCTCGATTTATCACCGCGAGGATCACCCGCTCAACATGGTGAACTACAAGCAGGCGAAGGCCTATTGCGAGAGCCTCGGCCGCCGCCTGCCCACCGAGGCCGAGTTCGAGTGGGCGGCCGGGCACGGCGACGGCCGCGCTTGGCCGTGGGGCGACTCGCCCAACCCGACCTGCGAGAATCACACCGCGGATTTCACGCCGGGCGGCGCGCCGAAGCGCGATCCAGCGGGCGACGTCGGCTGCTACGGCGGCGGCACCAGCGCGGTGCGGTCATTTCCGCTCGGCGCATCCAAGTGGCCAGCGGGGGACCTCTACGAGCTCGGCGGCAACGTGTGGGAGTGGGTCGAGGACTGCTACTTGCCCTACCCGGCCGGTGAGCTCGTCGATCCGGCGCCCGCCGGCGATCCGCGGCTCGGCGGCGACTGCTACGTTCACTCGCTCCGCGGCGGCGGCTGGAACCGGAGCACGGCCTCGCTCCACCCGTATTTCCGCGCGGGCTCGAAGTGGACGTATCGAGTCGGCGCCTTGGGGTTTCGCTGCGTGACCGGCGCTCGCTGAGGGACGAGCGTGACGCGTCGCCCGCTCCTCGTCCTCGCGATGGTCGCCGCCCTCGCGGTCGGCATCGTGCTCGCGGTGCTCCGCGTGGTCTTGCCCGCGCCCGCGCCGCCCGACACACCGCTCCGCCCGCCGGTGACTCGCCCGCTCGCTCGGCACCTGCTCTTCGTGGTCGTCGACGGACTTCGCTACGACGTCGCCACCGATCCCGCGCGCATGCCCCATTTCGCCCGTGCGATGCGCGAGCACTCGAGCGCCGAGATGTGGGCAGGCCGCGTCTCGATGACGACCAGCGCGGTCCTCGAATTCGGTACCGGGCAGCCCGGGCGACTCGAGCAGATCGTGATGAACCTGAACCCCCGCCTGGTCGCCTACGACTCCTGGCTCGAGAACGCCGCGCGGGCGGGTCTCGACGTCGACATCGTCGGTGACCCGGCCTGGGTCGAGATGTACGGGCCGTGGCTCCGCGCGCACGCGCTCGACCCGCCCGGCGCTGCCATCGACGTCGATTTCAACCCGCAGGCCTTCGCTGGCGTGCGAAGGCTCCTCGCCCGGAAGCCGAACGTCCTCATCGCGCATTTCGTCACGCCGGATCACCAGGGGCACGCCTACGGCATCTCGTCGGCGCGCTACGCGAAGAGCATCCACGCCTTCGATCGCGATTTGAGCGCGCTCCTCGCGGAGGTCCCGGCCGACACCACCGTCGTGGTCACCAGCGATCACGGCGCCGCGGACAGCGGCACGCACGGCGCGGACGTGCCCGTGCAGCGCCGAGTCCCCTTCTACGCGTACGGACCGGGTATCGCGCGCGGAGTCCACCCCGAGCGCCCACTGTCGCAGTCCGACGTGGCAGGCACCCTCGCCACCCTGCTCGGGGTGGCCGCCCCCGCCCACGGCCAAGGTCACCTCCTGGTCGACTGGCTCGACCTCTCGCCCGCTGAGCGCGCGCGGGTCGCGTGCAACGACGCGGAGCGCGCGTACGGCTACGGCGAGGTAGCCGTCGGCGCGGCGCCCCTCGAGGCCGCTCGCTCGTCACTCGAGGTTTGTCGGTCCGGCGCGGAACCGGAGGTCGCGCTCGGCGCGGCGCGTCGAGTGGCCGGCGAGGTCTCCGCGGTCGTCACCGACGCGACCGGGCTCGGCTCGCGCGCCGCTTGGCTCGCCGCGAGCGTCATCGTGCTCGGTGCGCTCGCCATCGCCTTCACGGTATTCGGGGCGAGCATCGCGCGCTACCTGCCGGCGAGCTTCCTGGTCGGCGCGCTCGGGCTCCTGCTCCTCTACTTCGTCGAGCGGCTGCCTGGCGCGTGGCCCAACGTGACGCGCGGTGTGCTCTTCGGCGCGGTGAACCTCGGGGTGCTCCTCACCCTGCTCTGGCCGGGGCGCGCGGCGGCGTGGCTCGAGCGACACGCCGCGCTCGCGCCCGCGCTGCTCCCGGGCCTCTTGGTGGCGAGCTACCCGACGAACACGCAGCCCGAGTCGTACGTCGCGGTCGCGGTGGGCGCGCTGATCGTCGCGCTCGCGGGAGGGCTCCGCGCGGCCGCGCCGTCCCTGCTTCGCGGCGGGCGGCTCGGGCTCTCGCGCGTGCACTTCGCCGCGCTCCTGGCCATGCTGGCGGTCCTCTTTCCGGTGGGCACGCGCTCGGAGCGGCCGTTCCCGCGGTTCGTCTACGAGCATCCGGGGCTCCTCCTCGCGGTCGCGTGCGTCGCGCTCACCGCGTTCCTCGTCGCGCGAGGCGACCGCCGCTCACGACGTCTGCTCGGCCTGCTCGTCTTGGTGGCCGTGGGCTCGCTCCTCGCGCGCCGCGTCGCCCCGCCGATGGTCGGGCGCGCGCTCCTACTCCTCACCGCGGTCGGCGCGGCCGTGGCGGCGCTCTCGGGTCGCTCCCACCTCGCGGTCTCCGCGGGCGTCATCGCTTACACCTGGGTCTCGCGCGACTTCGAGATCGTACCGTTCCTCTGCACGGTAGCCATCGCCGAGAGCGTCGGAGTCGCGCTCTCCCGCGCCGAACCGACCCCTCCCGACAGCGTGCCCAACCTGCTCCTGCTCGCGAGCTTCGTGTTCGGGCTCCTGTTCGTCCAGCGCATGGGCATCCAGGGCGCGCTCGACTTCGGCGCGATGGACTGGGGCGTCGCCGGCTTCGGTGATCCGCACGTCCCGGAGTGGCTGGTGGGCGCGGCGCTCGGCTACAAGTACGTGCTCGCCGAGCTGGTCGCGATCGGCGCGCTCGCGACGCGGCTCGACCGCGACCAGGCCTCGCGGCTCGCGCCCGCGCTGGTCGTCATGTACGCGGCGCGGAGCGTGATGCTGCTGCTCATGCTGATGTTCTGCGGCGCCAGCTTCTGGACGGCGCTCCGCGTGCTCTCGGATCTCCCCTTCGGGCTGACCGGCGCCGTGGCCGCCACGCTCGCGTGGCTCGGCCTCCGCTACTCGTCTTCGAGGCCGTCCTCGTCGTCGCCGTCTTCCTCGAGCTGATCGAGGATCTCGTTCGTGCGCTCCTCGGCGATGCCGAACCACTCCGCGAGCTGGTTGATGAGCTCGTTCTCTTCATCGGCGATCTCGTCGTCGGCGAGCGCGACTGCCGCGGCGAGCGCGAACGCGCCCTCCGCCTCGGAGGGCTCCTCCGCGACTTCCTCCGCGATCTCCTGGAGGCGGGCGTCTCTGCCCTGCTCGGCGAGGCGCGCCGCGTAGTTCTCCAGCATCACGTTGATGGTGCCGCTGCGGAGCAGGTTGTCGGTGAGGCCGCGGATCGCGCCGCGGATCGCGTCGAGCTCGGCCTCCTCGACCTTGCCGTCCGCCGACATCATGAGGAACATCGTCTCGGCCAGAGGATCGACGCGGTTCAGCGCCAGGCTCTCTTCGGGGCTCAGCATGCCGGCCCGCGCGAGCGTCTCGTAGGCGCTCGACAGCACCGTGCTCGGACGGCGGCCGCTCTGTAGCAAGGCGTCTCGCAAGCGTCGGATGGTCGCGGTCTCGATCTTCATGCGAGGACGCTACACGGTCGTCGGGAATTTTTCCAGCGCGGCCCAGCGCGGCCCGGCGCGCCCGGGGCCGGGGCCGGCGCGACGCCGGCGTGCCGCGCGCCCGGCGGCTGAGCGGCCCGCTCGTCGCTCAGCGCGCGGCCAGCGCGATGAGCGGCGCGATGACCAACGCGACCACGCTCATCAGCTTCACCAGGATGTTGAGCGACGGCCCGGCCGTGTCCTTGAAGGGGTCGCCCACCGTGTCGCCGACCACCGCCGCCTTGTGAGCGTCGCTGCCCTTCGGGTGGAGCGAGCCGTCGCGCATCCTGAAGCCCTCGCCCTCGAAGGACTTCTTGGCGTTGTCCCACGCGCCGCCGGCGTTGCTCATGAAGATGGCGAGGAGCACGCCGCTCACCGTGACCCCCGCGAGCAGGCCGCCGAGCGCCTCGGGGCCGGCGGTGAAGCCGACCAGCACCGGAGTCACCACCGCGAGCGCCCCCGGCAGCACCATGCGCTTGATGGCGGCTTGGGTCGAGATGTCGACGCAGCGCGCGGTGTCTGGCTTCGCGGTGCCCTCGAGGAGCCCCGGGATCTCGCGGAACTGCCGGCGCACCTCCTCGATCATATCCATGGCCGCCTCGCCGACCGCGCGCATGGCCATGCTCGAGAACAGGAACGGGAGCATCCCGCCGACGAAGATGCCGGCCATCACCAGTGGTTTGGTGAGATCGATGCCGCCGATACGCGCCTGCTGGCTGAACGCCGCGAACAGCGCGAGCGCCGTCATCGCCGCCGAGCCGATGGCAAAACCCTTGCCGATCGCCGCCGTCGTGTTGCCCACGGCGTCGAGCCGGTCGGTGCGCTCACGAACCTCGTGCGGCTGATGGCTCATCTCGGCGATGCCGCCGGCGTTGTCGGCGATGGGGCCGTAGGCGTCGACCGCGAGCTGGATGCCGGTCGTCGAGAGCATGCCGAGCGCGGCGATGGCCACCCCGTAGAGCCCCGCGACCCAGGCGCTGCCGACCACTCCCGCCGCGATGCAGAGCACCGGCAGCGCGGTCGACTGCATGCCGAGACCGAGGCCGGCGATGATGTTGGTCGCGTGTCCGGTCTTGCTCTGCTCGGCCACCGTGTTCACCGGCGCCTTACCGATCGAGCAGTAGTAGCTCGTGATGACTCCGACCGCGACGCCGGTCGCGAGCCCGATGATGGTGGCGACGCCCACGTTCAACCAAGAGACGTGCTGCCCGCCGAGCTCGGTGCCGCCCTCGGGCCACATCACCCTCGCGAACCAGAAGGTCGCCGCGGCCATCACCGCCGCCGCGCCGAACGAGCCGGTGTCGAGCGCCACCTGAGGGTTTCCGCCCTCCTTGGTGCGGACCACGAAGGTGCCGAGGATCGAGCAGATGACGCCGCCCCCCGCGATCACGAGGGGCAGCGTGACCGGACCGTAGTGCCCTTCTTTGATCGCGCTCGCCTCGATGCCGAGCACCATCGCGCCGACGATCGCGCCGACGTAAGACTCGAAGAGATCCGCGCCCATCCCGGCCACGTCTCCGACGTTGTCCCCGACGTTGTCGGCGATCACGGCGGGATTTCGCGGGTCGTCCTCCGGTAGCCCGCTCTCTACCTTGCCGACCAGATCGGCGCCCACGTCGGCGGCCTTGGTGTAGATCCCGCCGCCGACTCTCGCGAAGAGCGCGATCGAGCTCGCGCCCATGCTGAAGCCGGTGATGACGTTGATGGTGGTCGTGAGCCCGTCCGCTCCCGGAAACACCGCCTGCGTGTATATGAGATAGAGCCCGCCGAGCCCGAGCAGCCCGAGGCCGACCACGCTCATCCCCATCACCGACCCGCCGCTGAACGCCACCGCGAGCGCTTGCGCCAGCCCGTGGCGCGCGGCAGCCGTAGTGCGAACGTTCGCTGCGGTCGCGACGCGCATGCCGAAGAGACCCGCGAGCCCCGAGGCGCACGCCCCCACCACGAACGACACCGCGATGAGCGGGCTGTGACCCGGCTCGTCTTTCAGGTTCGCGACGGCGAGCAGCGCCGCGACGATGACCACGAACACCGCGAGCACCTTGTACTCTCGCGCGAGGAACGCCATCGCGCCCTTGCGGATGAGGTCGCCGATGCTCTGCATCTCGGGGCTGCCGGCGTCTTGCCGATGGACCCAGGCGGCCTTCCAGAATGCGAACGCGAGGGCGAGGAGCCCCGCGACGGGGACGGCGTAGACGAGCGACTGCATCTCGAGCGGACTCCGAGAGGTTCGAGAGGGGATGTCGGGGCGGCGCGTAACCGCCCCTCAGGCCTCCTACGCGATGCGTCAGTGTCTTGCAAGGTGCAGCGCGGCAAGCTCGCTTGCGCGCGGCGCCAGCGTGGGCGGTCGCTCCGTGGCAGGCTCCGAAGGGAATTTCGCATGAGACGCGCGCTCATGATCTTCATGCTCGCGAGCCTCGCGTCGAGCGCCGCGTGCCGCCGCTCGACACGCAGCGGGATCACCGAGAACCCGCCGCCGGCCGCCGCGCCCGCCGAACGCGCCGCCTTCCGCGCCGGCCGCCTCGCCTCGCCGCTCTCGAGGCTCAGCAAGGATGAGTTGGCGGCCGCGCTCGCTCGAGGCGGCTGGCGGGTGACCATGGCGAGCGAGGTGTCGAGCGACGGCAAGCGCACCGTCCTCGCCGGAGCGACCAAGGTCGGCACGAGCGTGACCGTGACCGTCTACGTCCCGCCCGACGAGTTCTGGGAGGTCGAGCTCGAGAAAGAGCGCGGCGCGTACGAGCGGCGGGACGGCGCGCTCATCGGGGTCGTCATCGCGGACGCGCCGGCCGAGGCCCGCGTCGTGCTCGACTCCCTGCTCGGCAGATGAGCGAGCCCTCCTCGTCGCTCACCGGTCGCGCGGAGCGCCGTCGCCGAGCCACCCCTTCTTCCAAAAATAGCCGAGCAGGCCGAGCATGATCGCGGCCATCAAGCCGAGCGCGAAGGGATAGCCGTACCGCCACCTGAGCTCGGGCATATTCCATGAGGAGACGCCGGCATCGAAATTCATCCCATAGAGGCTCGCCACGAACGAGAGGGGGATGAAGATCGTCGCGATCACGGTGAGGACCTTCATCACCTCGTTCATCCGGTTCGAGACGCTCGACAGATAGACGTCCATGAGCCCGCCGGCGACCTCGCGATAGGTCTCGACCATGTCGATGAGCTGGATGACATGGTCGTAGCAGTCGCGGAGGTAGACTCGCGTCTCGGCCGCGATGAGCTTCGTCTCGTCGTGCAGGAGTGTGTTCAGCGCCTCGCGGAGCGGCCAAATCGCGCGGCGAAATTGCATGAGATCATGGCGCGCGCCGAGGATCTTCGCCGGCGTGGTCTTGGCTGGCGCCTCGATGACCTCGATCTCGAGCTCTTCGAGGAGGTCGCCGTTCTTCTCGATGAGCGGAAAATAGTTGTCGATGACCGCGTCGATGAGCGCGTACATGAGATAGTCCGCGCCCGCGCTCCGGACCCGGCTCCCACCCTGGCGGATCCGCTGGCGGATCGGGCCGAAGCAGTCCCCGCCCGGCTGCTCCTGGAAGGTGGCGACGAAGTTCGCGCCGTGGAAGAGGTTGAGCTGCTCGGTGACGAGCGCGCCGTCCTTCATCGACGCCATGCGTATGACGATGTAGCGATAATTCTCGTACTGCTCTACCTTCGAGCGCTGGTGGCTCGAGAGCACGTCCTCGAGCGCGAGCGGGTGGAGGTGGAGCACGGCGGCGAGCTTGGTGATGACGCCGACGTCGCCGAGCCCGTCGACGTCGATCCAGGTGACGGGGAACTCGTCGAGCATCGGCGCGAGCTCCTCGGGCGTGTCGAGCGTGCGCTCGAGCATCCTCGACTCGCCGTAGGAGATCACTCGGACCGTGGGGGCCTCGGCGCCGGGGGGAGATGCGAGCGTGCCCGGTGGCGCGCCCGGCGCGGTGTGGCGGCGCATCCGCTTGGGGCGGTGGAGCAGGGCGACGGACGGCCGATCGGTGGTCCTCATGGCTCGCCCCGAGACTCTACGCCTCACGCCCGGTCGACGAGAAGGCCTGCGTCGCTCCCTCGAGCGCGCCCCACCGCATCACCTCGAGCGCGTCGGCGACGTAGCTCGGGTGGCGCATGCCGACCAGCACCGCGCTCACGCCGGGCAGGCTCGCGAGCGCCCAGAGCGCCTTGCGAACGAACGGTTCCGCGCGACGCGACTCCGGCAAGAGCGGGTCGAGTGCGCGCGCGAGCCGACGCAGCTCCTCCCGGCTGCGCTCCGCCGCCAGCGCGCCGAGCGACGCCATGAGGTCATCGAGCCGTCGGAGGTAGCGGCCGCGCCAGTCGCGCCACCGCTCGGCGGACTCGCCCGTGAGGCGCGCGTCGAGCCGCCTGAATGCCTGGGAGATCCGCGGCGCGATCACGCGCCCCTCGAGCTCACGCCACGACCCCAGGCTCGTGAGCGACTCGCTGGCCTTCCGCAGGCGGGCCGCCCAGGTGAAGAGCTCGGACGCCGGCGGCTCTCCCCGGGCGCTCGGGACCTGCGGCGCGAGCTCGCGGGCGAACTCACGCTCGAGCTCGGCGACGGCGTCGAGGCCGTCCGCGAGCGGCGGCGCTCGATCGAGCGCGGGTGGCTCGGCCAGCCGCACCAGCCGGCCATCGACGATGGCGTTGAGCGGCCGGTTCACCAGCACGGCCACGCCCTCCCGCGCCGCGCAGTCGAGCACCGTCTCGCCGGCGCGGTCGCGCGCGAGCGCAGCGCTCGGCTCGAGCAGGTTCAAGGGAAGCTCGAGCACGCGGAGGTGATGCGCCGCGCCTCCGGCACGGCGCGCCGCCTCGAGCAGCCGCGGGAGCGAGGTCGCGCGCGGGTGCGTCTCGGGGAGACCGGCCGTGTTGCTCGACACGCCGTAGGCGCGGAGCCGGCCCCGCGCAACCTCGCGCTCGAGGTGAGCGAACGCGCGCTCCAGGCGCCCGTAGTATTCGTCTCGACTCGGCGCGCCGACCTCGAAGAGGTACTCCGGGTTGTGCAAGAGGCAGACGTCGAGCGTCTCGAGTTCGAGACGTTCGAGCGAGCGGCCGAGCTGCCGCGCGAGCCAGTCGGGGTGGATCGAGTGCCAGTGCTGCTCCCCGAGCTTCACCGTCTCGGGGAGCTCGTGCTGCCTCATGAACGCGAGATCTTCGCCCTCGACGTAGCCGATCTTGGAGACGACGATGACCTCCTCGCGCGCGAGCTCTCCGCTCCTCGTGAGCGCGCCGAGGACCTGTCCGATGAGGCGCTCGCTCCGCCCTCCGGTGTAGTTGCTGGAGGTGTCGAGCAGGTTGACGCCCCCGCGGAGCGCGCTCGTCAGGGCGGCGCGATGCTCGCCGTCGCCGTCATCGATCCGGTACCCGCCAAAGCCGAAGCGGCTCGCCGTGAGCCCGGTGCGCCCGAGCGGGGCGTAGCCGAGCATCGCGTGCCGCGCGGCGATCGAGCGGGTGCCCTCCGGCGTCGCGGCGCCCGCGAGCCGCTCGGGGCGCGGCGCGCGCGGGCTCGCCGCGCCCGGGGCGAGCGCTCCGGCGACCGCGCCGGGCTCCGTGATGGGCGCTTCGCAGACGAAGTTCCGGCACACATAGAGCCCGGGGGCGGTCTTTCCTTCGAGCAGCGGCAGCGTGCCCGGCCCATGGGCGATGAGCCGATTGGGCAAGAAGTGCTTCGCGACTTCACGCTCGAGCGCGACGGGCGCTCCGATGAACGCGAGCTCCACCGGGGCGCCTTCCAAGAAATCCACCACGCCCAGCGCAGTCGCGAAGGCGCGCGGGTGCCGCTCGATGAGCGCGCCGTAGGCGCGCACCGCGCCGAGCGCGCGCTCTCGCAGGTCGGCGCGGTCGAAATGCGCCGCGAGCCGCGCGAGCGCGCGGGCCGCGACCGCGTTCGGGCTCGGCTGCGCGCCATCTTGCCCTTCGCGGGTGCGTACCAGGAGCGCCTCGTGTCCGTGCGCCGTGTGATAGAACGCGCCGCCCGCCGGCTCGCCGAAGTCGCGTAGCGCGCGCTCGGCGAGCCGGAGCGCCTCGCTCAAGTACTCCGCGCTCCCACCGCACTCATAGAGATCGACGAGAGCGTCGGCGAGATAGGCGTAGTCCTCCAGGTACCCGTCGAGGTGCGCCTTCCCCGCGCGCGCGGTGCGGTAGAGTCCGCCGTCGGGCCGGCGGAGCCGCGAGAGCACGAAGCCGGCCGCGCGCTCCGCGCTCACTCGATAGCGGGCATCCCCGAGCACCCGCGCGCCCTCGCTCATGGCGCCGATCATCAGCGCGTTCCAGCTCGTGAGCACCTTGTCGTCGAGGAGCGGCGGGACGCGCTCTCTCCGCGCCGCGTAGACCAATCTCCTCGCCTCATCGAGGGCGCGCGCCTCGGCCGGCTCGGGGCGCGGGGTGCTCGGGATACTCATGCCCTCCCAGTTGCCACCCTCAGATATGTCATAATAAGCCCCGAACCGGGCGGCCGCCTCGGCCCCGAGCACGCGCGTGAGCTGCTCCGGGTTCCAGACGAAGAACTTCCCCTCGACGCCCTCGCT
This sequence comes from Polyangiaceae bacterium, assembly GCA_035063585.1. Taxonomy (GTDB): domain Bacteria; phylum Myxococcota_A; class Polyangia; order Polyangiales; family Polyangiaceae; genus JAPSGB01. The sequence goes on along the minus strand of JAPSGB010000006.1, from coordinate 115,056 downwards.
GTCGGCGTCGGTGGCGGAGAAATAGCCGCCCTCGTCGCCTTGCATCTCGCGGAGCACGTAGTCGAGCGTCTCGCTCGCGATGCGGCGATACTCGCCGTCGCCGGTCACCTGGTATGCCTCGAGGTAGGCTCGCGCGAGGCCGGCGTTGTCGGGGAGCATCTTCTCGAAGTGCGGCACGAGCCAGCGCTCGTCGGTGCTGTAGCGCGCAAAACCGCCGCCGATTTGATCGTAGAGCCCCCCGTTCTTCATTCCGTCGAGGGTGACCGTGACCATCCGCAGCGTCTCGGCGTCGCCGGAGCGCGAGTAGCTCCTGAGCAGGAGCGAGAGCGCGGCGGGCGCGGGGAATTTCGGTGCCGACGAGAAGCCGCCGAAGCGCGGCTCGAAATCGCGCGCGAGCTGGCGGACTGCGGCCTCGATGGCGCTCGCGCCGACCGGCGCCGGCGCGGTGACCCGCGCTTGGTCGCGCAGGTGGCGAGTAAGCTCGCTCGCTTGCGCGAGGAGGCGCTCGCGCCCGGTCGACCAGAGATCGGCGATGCGGGTGAGCACCGTGGTGAACCCCGGGCGCCCGTACTTGTCGGTGGGCGGGAAGTAGGTGCCGGCGAAGAACGCCTCGTGGTCGGGCGTCAGGAACACGGTCATCGGCCAGCCCCCGCTGCCACTGATCGCCACCGTGGCGGCCATGTAGATGTCGTCGAGATCCGGGCGCTCCTCGCGGTCGACCTTGATGCACACGAAGTGCGCGTTCATGAGCGCGGCGATACCCTCGTCCTCGAAGCTCTCGCGCTCCATCACGTGGCACCAGTGGCAGGCCGAGTAGCCGATGCTGAGCAGGATCGGCTTGTCTTCTCGCTTGGCCCGCTCGAGCGCTTCCGGCCCCCACGGATACCAATCGACCGGGTTGCTTGCGTGCTGCAGGAGGTACGGGCTGGTCTCGCCGGCGAGTCGATTCTGGTGCGCGGGCATCGCTAGGAGCTAGAGCCGGGCCGGCGGGCGCGCAAGGCGCGGCCCGGCCCGCTCTCGGGCTCCACGGGTGCGCTCACGAGCACGACGACGTGCTCGCGGCGCGCCCGCTTCGCGAAGGCTCGCTCGGTCGGCTGGTGGAAGTACGGGCGCGCCTGGCTGCCGAGCGCTGCGACCCTGAGCCCGTGGCTCGGGGCGAGCACGTTCATGAGATCGTCGGCGAAGAGCGCGCGCCGGCCCACCACCGAGTCCGCCATCACGAGCGCCGCCTTGCCGCCCGGCCGAATCGCGCGCGCGATGCCGTCGAGCACGGCGCCGAAGTCGCTCCGCCAGGTCGTCACGGCCTGCTCGAACGAGAGCCCGCGGAGGGCGCGGCGCGAGCCGATCTCATTTCGCGCGAAGCGCTTCGCGTCGAAGCCGAGCCACCTGAGCCGCGCCTCGTGATGCTCCACGTAGTCGTATACACCTGGATAAGGCGGACTCGAGAGCACGAGATCGACGCGCTCTTCGCGGAGCCGCCGCGCGTCGCCGAGCACGATCAGCGGCTCCGGCGAGCGCGGCGGGAGGAGCGCGGCGTACGCTTCCAGTCGTCGCGCGAGCTCCTCGGTCTTCTTCACGAAGAGCCGGATGGCGTAGCCGGCCGCGATCCGGCGGCCCGCTTCGCGACGGGCCGTGGTGTCGCCGGGGCGCCGGCTCACCTTGGTGAGGATGGCCGAGAGCGCGAGCCCGAGCGCGCGCCGCACGTCCTCCTCCTCGACGCGCGCGATGGAGGAGCGGAGCCCGTCGAGCTCGAGGAGCACGTGCACCTCGAAGGTGTCCCGATCGAGCGCTTCGTAGCGGCGCGTCGGGCCGGCCTTGGCGCGTCGGCGCTCGTCTGCGCTCTCCGCGCACGCGCGGGCCGTCGCGACCAGCGCCTCGCGGCGCGCCGGGGAGGTCGCCCGGGTCTTCAGCCACGCGAGCTCGACGGCGAGCGGGTTCGCGTCGAGCCCCATGGCGCGGCGGCCGAGCCGGCGCGCCTCCACGAGCACCGTCCCGCTCCCGCAGAAGGGGTCGAGCACGCGCCCGCGCTCGGGGGAGAGCGCGGCGACGAGCCGCGCCGCCGTCTCGGGGTGGAGCCGCGCCGGGTAGCTGTGAAACCCGTGCACGTGCGCCATCACGCTCGCCTCGTCCGGCTCGACGGCGAGGGCACTCTCGAGCGCGCGCGCGAGCGTCTCGTCGCCGCGGGTCTCGATCTCGCCGCCGACGTGGGAGAGCGCGCGCCGCTCACGCCGCTCGACGTGCGGCTCGGCGGGAGGACGCCTCGGCTTCATCGCGCGCGAATCTAGTCGACTTCCGCGCGTCGCGCCGGGTCGGCGCGCGAGCGCGCGACTTTCCGTGAATTCTCTCGCAGCGACGCCGGCCGCGCCGGACCGACCTCACTCGAGGCGGCGGAGCGAGCTCCAGGGGAACGGTCTCCAGAAGGGCGTGGCGACGTCGCGGTCGGGATCGAGCACGAACCACGCGCCCGTCGCGCGGCTCCGGAGCACCTGGTAGCTCTGCGCGGGCATGTAGCTCTGACCGAGGAGCGCGACGCGGCGTCCATCCGGGAGCTCCGCTACGTCGAGCACCATGACCGCGTGACCCGGGTTGCCGCCCATGATGAAGAAGTCGCCCGGCCGGAGCTCCTTCGCGGCGACCGGCTTCGCCGTGCGCTCGAGGCTCACGGTATTTGCCCACGCGAAGACCGCGTCGAGGTAGCTCCGGAGCGCGGCGTGGTCGCTCTTCGGCGCTGCCCGCGGCTGCCAGACGACGTCGCGCCCGCGCGCGACCAGCCGCTCGCCGCGCGCCCAGCGGGCGAACGGCAAGAGCGCGCCCGACGCGGCCCGGTAGCTCATGTCGCGTGCGCCCTTCGACCATCGCCACTCGGCGTCGAGCCGCATCACCGCGTCGGCGCACTGCTGGAGATCCGCGGAGCCGGTGTCGAGCGCCACCACCGCGGCGATGCGTGGATCGCTCGCCTCGTGGAGCACGCTTCCGTCATAGGTTCTCACCGGCGTGCCCTCCGCCGCGAGCGGCAGCCCGCGGAGCCACGCGGCGAAGCTCCCCGATTCCACATGGACTCGTTTCCCGCCGGGCGGTGGCGCGAAGCGCGCCTCGAGCGTCTCGGTGGGTTCTGGGTGCTCGAGCGAGGCGTCGTCGAGCCACGGATATGTGGAGCGCTCGAGCGCGCGCGGCGCGGCGGCGCTCGCCCGAGCGGGCGCGGGATGGGATGAGGGTGTCGGGGCGGCGCGGAACCCCGCGGACGCCGTCGCGTTCGGCGGCGGGGCCGCGCTCGAGCGCGGCGCGGGCGCGCCCTCCGCGCTCGCGCGCCCGCAGGCGAGGACGGCGAGAGCGAGGGGTAGCGCCCAGCGGAGCAGCATGATCCTCGATCGCGCGGCCGCCCCGGAGTGTGACGCCTCGGTGTCGATATTTCGAGTGACCACGCTGCCTCGCCCCATCCCCGCGCCGCGTGGCCGTCAGCCGCCGGCGCGGACCACCGCCATCACCTCGTCGTCGTGGAGGATGTGATCGGCCTCCTTGGCTCGGGCAAGGATGGCCTTCACGAGCTGCTCGTTCGGCTCGAGGTTTCGCTCCTTGAGCCAGTAGGTCACGTTCGACGCGCCGGACATGTAGCCGATGCAGATCTCCTGGTGCCGGCCGAACATCCCGGCCGGCACGCCGCTGTAGATGCGATCCGCGAGCCACTCGTCACCCTTGGCCTTGGCCTTGATGATCGCCGCCGCGTGGACGCCGGTCGCGGTGCGGAAGGCGTCGCGGCCGACCAGCGGGTAGTTGATCGGGATCTGCCAGCCGACTGCCTCGGCGGCGACCCGGCAGTACTCGAGCAAGTGGGTGAGATCTTGGTGCTCGAGCAGGCCGAGCAGCTTCAGGTTCAAGAGGAGGAGCTCCATCGGCGTGTTGCCGACGCGCTCGCCGATCCCGAGCGCGCAGCCGTGCACCCGATCGGCGCCCCACTCGAGCGCGTAGATGGCGTTGGCGAGGCCGAGCCCGCGATCGTTGTGGCCGTGCCAGTCGATCTGCACCGTGGCGCCCATTCCCGCGATGATGTTGCGCGTGAACTGGATCAGGTTTCGTACCCCGTCCGGCGTGGAATGCCCCACGGTGTCGCAGAGGCAGAGGCGGGAAGCGCCGTGATCGACCACCAGCTTGAAGAGCTCCGAGAGCACCTCGGGGCGCGAGCGGGTGGTGTCCTCCGTGACGTAGGCGACCTCGAGCCCGCCCTTCACGGCGACGTCGATGGCCTCGGCGCTCCGCCGCTTGATGAGCTCGAGATCCCAGTCCTCGGCGAGCTGCCGGATCGGGCTCGAGCCGACGAACGCGTAGACGTGCACCGGGATGCCTGCGCGCTGGGAGAGCTCGATCATCGGCGTGATGTCGCTCGCGACGGTGCGACCGGCGGCGGTGACCTTGAGCTTCAGCTTGCTCTCGGTGACCTCCTTGCACATCCTGAGGCAGTCCTCGAAGGCGCGCTTCGAGCTGCCGGGGAGCCCGATGTCGGCCTCGTGGATGCCGATGTCGTCCATGAGGTGGAGCAGGCGCAGCTTGTCTTCGATCTTGGGATCGGTGACCGACGGGTTCTGCAGCCCGTCGCGCAGCGTCTCGTCGAGGAATTCGACCGTCTTCGGGATGATGCGACCCTTGCGGGCGATTTCGTTCCAGTCGTAGACGAGGCTCTCGTTTTCGTTATCGGCGGACATTTTCCGAGTATAGGACACGCCTCGCGGCGAGGGGCGAGGCTCCGTGAATGCCGCGGCGCGTCGTAACGCCGGCGGTGGCCGGAGATGCGCGCTCAGGCGTCTGGCTCGCGGTGCGCTCCCTCGTCGGGATCGGCGGCCACGATGAGAAAATGCGCGTTGGCGCTGGCGACCGGGCGGCGCTCGTCGTCTTGCCACGCCTCTGCGCGCACCGAGGCCACGCGGCGGCCCTGCTTGGTGACGACGGCTCGCGCGAAGGTGTCCGCGGGCCGCGCCGAGCGGAGATACTCGACCGTCAGGTTGATCGTCTTCGGCAGGATGAGGGTCTCGGCCTGCCAGAGGAGCTGGAAAATCGCGGTCGACTCGAGGAGCGCGCCGATGGTGCCGCCGTGGAGCGCGGGCAAGAGCGGGTTGCCGATGAGGTGCGGCGCGAACGTGAGCTTCCCGAGCGGCTCGCCACCCACCATGACGGCGCCGATCCCGAGCCAGCGCGCGTAGGGAAGCGCGGCTGCGACGGCGGAAAAATCGCCCGCCTCCTTCGCGTGACGCAGGAGCGCGACCACGGGGGTCATGGCGCGGCCTCGCCTTCGCGGAGCGAGCGCCCGCTCTTCGGGAAGATCATGAACGCGCCGGCGGCGGCGGCGATGGGGTCGTCCGGGCGCTCGTGGTAGGCGAGCGCGCGAACGAAGCCCACGTTCTTGGTGGTCCGGTAGCACTCCGCGCGGCACACGACGTCTCGCCCGGGCGTCGCGGGCCTCAGGTAGTCGATCCGCAAGTCGAGCGTCGCGATCCCGGTCGGATCGCCGAGGCGCATGTACACCGCCCCGCCCGCGCAGGCGTCGAGGGTCGCCGTGATGGCGCCGCCGTGCATCACCCCCGTCTCCGGGTTTCCGACCAGGTGCGCGGCGTACGGCAGGAGCATGGTCATGCTGCCCTCGGCGAAGTCCACGATGCGGAGCCCGAGCGCGTGGTTATGCGGGATGCCGTCCGCGAACGCCTGGTTCAAGAGCGCCAGACGGGCAGCCTTCTCGTCCGCCGCCGGTTCTTCCACCATGCAGCCCCGACGCTAGCACGTCGAGCCCCGAGCCCGAGCGAGCGTCGCTTCGACGGGATGATACCCTGACCGAACCGATGGCGACCGAGCCCGACCTGAGCGCGCTCGCGCAAGCTCGCTTCGAGGCGCTCGCGGGCGCCTGGGCCGAGGCGCGCGCCGCCGCCGAGGCGAAGGTGACGACTTGGGAGTGGGCCACCGGCCCGCTCCACGAGGCGCTGCCGCTCGCCATCGAGCGCAGCGAGCTGAAGCGCGGACGGCGCCTCCGCGAGCCGCCGGCGACGCCGGACGGCGCCTATGAGTACGGGTTCGATGAGCGGCGTCGGCTCTCGGTCATCCGAGAGCATGTCGACCGGAGTCGCGCCTACGAGGAGTTCTTCGCGTACCGGGACGACGGCTTCGAGCGCGCGCGCTTCGACTACTCGTCCGAGCACCGGCTCCTCGCCGTGACCGAGTGCGCGGTGCAGGGCGCGCGGGTCGTGAAGACCGCGACCCACGCCGTCGAGGGCAGCTCGACGGAGCTCTACGAATACCGCGGCGCGCGTCCGATCGCGGTCGCGGTGAACCAGCGCTCGCACGACGGTCAGGAGGCGCCGTACGACGTCGCGGTCGAGTACGACGAGCTCGGCGTCCTCGGGCGCGTCCAGCACGTGTACCCGAACGGCTACGCGCGCACCGTCTTTCGGCGACCGGCATCGCGGCCCACGCTCGCCTCGCTCAGCGCCGTCGTGCGCGAGCGGCTGATCGAATCGGTACCGGAGCTCGTCGGGTGCCTGGCGCTCGAGGAGCCGGCGTTTGCCGTCCTGCTCGTCTCCGACGCGGAGGACGGCGGCTCGCTCCCGCCGCTGCTCGCCGTCGGGCTCGCGTCCGAGCGGGCGGCGTGGCTGCGCGAGCACGGCACCCGGGCGCGGGAGCACGCGTGGAACCCCGCCTCGTACCGTCACTTCGACGTGCCCGCGCTCACCTTCGACGCGCCCGAGCTGCTCGCAGCCGGTCAGCTGCTCGGCGAGCTCTTCCGGTCCCGCGCCTCGCCCGAGAGGAGCGTCCGCAAGCTCCTCGACGAGGTCGCCGCCGATCTGAACCGCGCCGCGTGGCCGCCCCACTTCCCGCGGACGGACGACTTCGTCGTCTTCGCGACCGATCTCGAGGGCACCGACGCCGCCCGGGCGCTCCGGGTGGCCGCCGCGCCGGCGGAGCGTGTCGAGCAGCTCCGCCGTCAGGGGCTCGTCTGAGCCGGGGCGGGGCGCCCTTTCGCGGGAGCGCTCGAGAGCTCGCGGCCCGAGCCCACACGCTTAACGCCCACCTCCGGGGCGGCATGACTCGGACGTGACAGCGAGCGACGGGCCGAGCGGTTCCGCGCCGCCCCGACATAAAGAAGAGAAGGAAACAAGGAGCCCCACCATGCGTTCACCGAACCTCATCGCCGCCCTGCTTGCCGCGTCTTTCGTCGCCGTCCCTGCCTTGGCGGAGCCCGCCGAGGGTCGCGCGCCCTCGGCCCGGCACGCCGAGCACGCCAAGAAGACCCCGGCGGAGCGCGCCGCCTTCCGCGAGCAGAAGCGCTCCGCGGCCCTCGACGCCGCGGGCGTCGACGCGAACCGCGCCAAGCAGGCGCTCGGCGTCATGAAGCGGTTCGACGCCCAGCGCGAGCCCATCATGAAGCAGCGGCGCGAGACGATGAAGAAGCTCCGCGAGGCGCGGAAGAGCAAGGACGACAAGGCCCGCGAGGCGTTGCGCGCCGAGCTCGAGGCGAACCGCGGCAAGCTCGCCACCATCCGCAAGAGTGAGCGGGCCGAGCTCGGTAAGATCCTGAAGCCCGCCGAGCTCGCCAAGCTCGAGCAGTCTCTCCGTCACGGCAAGCGCGGCAAGCGCGGGCATGGGCGGCATCACGAGGGCAAGCGCGCCCAGCCGAAGGCGAGCTGAGCCCTCACGAGAAACCGATTCGGCGTCTCGAACGTAACTATCCATGAGACGCCGAGTCGACGAGACACTCCCGAGCGTCCGGTGCTGCGCCCACCCTCCCCTCCCCGAGCAGCACCGGGCGCTCCTTTTTTTGTCTGCCGAGCGCCCCGGAAGGCCTCCTCATTCGCTGGGCGCTGGCGCGGTCGTCGAGGCGGGCGGCGGCGCCGGGGCGGGCGCGAGGTTCGGCGTGAGCCCGAGCAGCTCTGCCGGCTCCGGGGGCCTGGGTCGCTCCGGCGCGGCCGGCGGCGCGCCCGGCCGCGGCAGGAGCTCGATGGTGGCGGCGCCCTCGGCGAGCGGCGTCGCCGCCTCGTCCGCGTCGGGTGAAGGCGCGAGCGCTGGCTCACCGGCGCTCTCGCCGCCGAGCTTCGGCGCCGGCGTCGGAGGCACGTTGCGATCCATCGGAGGCGTGTGCCACGCGGGCTCGATGAGATCCTGAACCGCCGCCGCCAGGTACGTGAGGTGCGAGCAGTGCGCGGCCTCGTTCCCTCCGCGATACGACCAGACGTGAAGTCCCTTCACGTCGGTCGTGCCGATGAGTCCGAACGGATCGCCCCCCGGATCGTGCGGGGTCTCGTCGAGGCCGAGAGACGAGAGGAGGAGCTTGGCGGTGACGGCCGTCCCGGGGTACTCGCCCGGATCGATCTGGGAGTGGGTGAAGATGAAGATCTTTTCGCCACGCATCGCGCGGCGCGCAAAATCGAAGGTGGGCTGTACGAACGCGGCGTCCGCCGATGAGCTGACCTGTTTGTGCGGTCGCCCAGGCTTCCAACCGGCGTGCAGACCATCGAGGAGCACGACTGCGTCGATGCCCTCGTCGCCCCGCTTCAGGATCTCGTTCACCGCCCCGTAGCCGGCGCTCCACGCGGAGAGCGCGAGGTGGCGGATGTGCGCGCGCGGATCCCCGCTCTCGGCCTGCAGGGTGCGCTCGATCGAGCGGCGCAGGTTCGGGAAGACGTCCGGGTTCTGGAACGCGTTCGAGTACGCTCCGCTGCCGAGCCCCTTGTCGATTCCGACGAAGGTCACCCCGCGCGCTACCTGCACGAGCACTTTTCGCGCGGGCTCGTGACCGTGGAAGTGGATGAGGACGTCGTAGCCCATGTCGGCGCCGTGACCGCCCTTCTGCGGGATGAGGATTCGACCCATCGAGAGGTTGCGGTACGGGCGATATGGCCCGAGCCCGAGCGCATCGTGCGGGTTACACTCATGAAACCCCTTGCGACGCAGCTCGGGTGTCAGCGGCTCGAGGGTGCGCTTGGGCGGCGCCGCGGCGAGCGTCGGGATCTCTGGCGGGGCGAAGTGGTCGAGCGGCGGCATGCGCGGACGGCGGCTCGCGCTCGCGAGCGCCGCCACCAGCGCCGCACCGACGCCGAGCACGCCAATCGTGAGCGCCCGCCGGTAGATGCCGAGGTCGCTCGGATGCTCCGATTCCGACACGGTGAGCCCAATCTACCCCGGCCGCTTTCCTCAGCGCGCGAGCGGTCGCGAAGATTCCCGAAATTCCGTTCGCCCTCCCCGGCCGGCTCGGCGCCGCCCCGCGAGCGCCGCGGCGCGCCCGGAGCGCGGCGCGCCCCCCCACAAACCTCGGCAGGCAGCCGCTCGCCTGGACTACCCTCCGCGGGCCGTGCTCCGCTCGTTTCGCGCGCTCTTGCTCTTCTGGACGCTCTTCGCGTCCTACGGACTCCAGTGGCTGCTCACCAAGCTGTTCGGCGAGCGCCGGCTCGAGGCTCGCTGGGCGCGCGTCCACCGCGCGAACGCGCGACGCCTGGTCCGCGGGTTCGTGCGCCTTCGCGGGGTCTTCATCAAGGTCGGGCAGGTGCTGAGCGTGGTCGGGACGTTCCTGCCCCCGGCGTACGGGGAGGAGCTCGAGACGCTCCAGGACAAGGTGCCGCCGCGACCGTTCCCGGAGATCGAGGGTCGGCTCGAGGAGGCGCTCGGAGCCGACCCGCTCCGCCACTTCGAGGACTTCGAGCGCGAGGCGCTCGCTGCGGCCTCGCTGGCGCAGGTCCACCGCGCCCGGTTGAAGGACGGGCGGCGGGTCGCGGTGAAGGTGAAGTACCCCGGCATCGAGACGCTCATTCGGCGCGATCTCGCCGTGCTCCGTTCGATCCTGCCGATCGTCAAGCGCCTCATCGTCGTCTCGCGGCTCGACCGCGTGCTCGATCAGCTTGCGGAGATGCTCGCGCACGAGACGGACTACGCGAACGAGCGTAAGAACGTGGAGCGCCTGCGCGACGTGTTCAAGGATCGCGACGACGTGGTCGTTCCGGAGGTCATCGACGAGCTCACCCGAGCCGGGGTGCTGGTGATGAGCTTCGAGGAGGGCACCAAGATCAGCGACGTCGCTGGGCTCGCGGCCCAGGGGATCGAGACCGAGGCCGTCGCCCGGCTCCTGGTCGACTGCTACTTCAAGATGCTGTTCGAGCGGCGGGTGTTTCACGCCGATCCTCACCCGGGAAACTTCCTGGTGCGCCCGGGCCCGACGCTCGTGATCTTGGACTACGGCGCGGTCGAGGAGGTCACGCCGCCCCTCGCCGAGGGAATGCAGACCGTGGTGCTCGGCGCCATCACCCAGAATGACGTCCAGATCCTCGAGGGGCTCGAGCGGATGGGGTTCGTCGCCGAGGGCGGCGACAAGGAGCTCCTCGCGCGAGTGGGGCGCGAGTACCTGACGGTGCTCTCGGAGGTGAAGATCCGAGACTTCTCCAAGATCGATCGGAAGACGGTCGAGGAGCTGGTCGGCTACGAGCGCGTGCGCGGCCGGCTCCGCCAGCTCATGCGGAGCGTGGAGTATCCAGAGGGCTACTTCTACGTCGAGCGCACGCTCGTGCTCCTGTTTGGGCTCGTCGGGCTGCTCGCGCCGCGCGGTGGGCTGCCGAAGCTCGTGATGCCGCTCGCCTCTCGGGCGTTCCTGATGATGGCGGCGTCGAAGCCAGCGCCGCCCGCGCCCGAGCCCACCGCGTGAGCCGCGCGCACCCGGCGCGCTCTCGAGGAGCTTCCGCGCGCGCGGCTCAATCGAGCCCGAAGCGCGCCGGGTTCGCGCCGACGTATTCCACGTAGTAGGCGGGCTCGCGGTGGCCCTCGAGCTCACCCGCGTCGATGGCCGCCTCGAGCGCGCGCTTGATGTCGCCAATCTTGCGCGACGGTGGGAGCCCGAACCTGGTCATGAGCTCGTTGCCCACGCCGCTCGGGAGCGGGGGCACCACCGCGTCCTCGGCGGCGAGCGTGGTGATGCGGTCTGCGAGCTGGTCGATCATCGAGATCCCGCGACGCTTCTTCTCGGGCCGCTTGGTCGTGATGTCGGCGCGGGACAGGCAGAGGAGGTCCTCCAGGTAGGGGCCCATCTCGCGCGCGAAGCGCCGCACCGCGCTGTCCGTCCAGCTCCCGTCGTACTGGCTCGCGCGCAGGTGGTGAAGAACCAGGAAATGGATCTCCCGGCGGAGCGCGTCGTCGCTCGCGAAGAGCTTCTGGCGGCGATCCATCTTCTCGAACATCCGGGCGCCCACCTCCGCGTGGCCGAAGAAGTGGACCTCGCCTTCCGGCGAGATGCTCCGCGTCCGCACCTTGCCGATGTCGTGGAAGAGCGCCGCCCACCTCACCTCGAGCCGCTCGGTGCTCTGGCAGACGACCTGCTTCGTGTGCTTCCACACGTCCTTGTGACGCCACTCGCCGTCCCCGAAGCCGACCAGCGCGCGTACCTCCGGCAAGATGGCGTCGAGGACGCCGCCTGCGAGCAGCGCGTCGAGCCCATCGTCCGAATGGGGCGCCATCATCACGCGGTCGAGCTCGCGGCGGAGATCGGCCGGCGAGAGCGCCGCGACGTCCGCCGGGCTGGCCAGCACGATGGGGCGATCCACGGCACCCCGCTCGGCAGCGGCGACCGCTCGTTCGAGCGCGTGCATCGCGCGGCTCGGATCACCGCTCTCCGTCGTCGTGTCTGCCGGCATGGGTGCTGCTTCCGGCGGCTCGGCCGGCCCGGCGTCGGTGCGCGGGGGCGCTCTCCTAGCACAGGCCACCGGCCATGCCGCCAGCAAAAGCTGGGAAATCGAGCTAGGGTTCTCGGATGACGCGCCCCCGCTTGGCCCTCGCTTCGCTCGCGCTCCTGGTAGCCGTGACCGGCTGCCCCGGGGCGGCTCGGGACTTCTCGGAGCCCGACGAGCGGGACGCCGAGAGCCGGCCGCCCGACGGCTCGGCGGGGGACTCGATGACGGACGGCCCCTCGAGTGACGCGGCGCTCGAGGGCTCGGGAGGTGCGAGCTCGGACGCGGCCCCCGACGTGGCCCCGCCGGTCCCATTGCCCGTCAAAATCGCCAATTTCAACACCCACGACTTCTTCAACGACCGGCGTGACAGCCCCGAGATTGCGAACGAGCAGGTGCTCTCGACGGCGGAGTATCGCGACAAGCTCGATCGAGTCGCGGGGGTGCTACGAAGCCTCGCGCCGGATCTCGCCGTGCTCGTCGAGGTCGAGAACGAGCACGTCACGGCGGATCTCGCGGCCAAGCTCGGCGGCTACCCGCATCACACGACGAGCCAGGGCAATGACCCGCGCGGGATCGACATCGCCGTGCTCAGCCGGTTTCCGCTAGAGAGCGTGGTGAGTCACAAGAACGACTACTTCTCACCCTCGACGAACGGCCTCGACACCTACAAGTACGCTCGCGATTGCCTGGAGGTGCACCTCACCGTCAACGGCCGGAAGATCGTGCTCCTCGGCATCCACTTCAAGGCGGGCAGTGAGACCAAGAGCCAGGAAAAGCGGCTCGCCGAGGCCGAGCGCACCCGCGCCATCGCGCTCGCGCTCGAGGCGTCCGAGCCGGCGGCTGCCGTCATCACGCTCGGTGATTTCAACGCCACGCCGGACTCCCCGCCGATGCTCGCCCTGGTCGGCGCGCCGCCGAAGCAGCTCACCCTGGTCGGCTCGTTCGTTCCGGCGAGTGAGCGCTATAGCTTCGTCTATCAAGGGGACGAGCAGCTCATCGACAACCAGGCGCTCGGGGGCCGCGCCGCCGCGCTCCTCCAGCCGTCCACCGTGTCCATCCTCCACTCGGCCGCGGTCGCCGAGGCGAGCGACCATTTCCCAGTCGCCGCGACCTACCTGGTCGAGTGAGCGGCGCCCGCGCTCGCGCCCGTCGAGCCTCACTCGAACTCCAGCCGCCAGCGGATGTCCGCGCCGAGATTGCCGAGGCTGGAGCTCGAAATGTCGTTCACGTTGTCATAGGAGCCCTCCACGCTGACGCGTGGGCTCAGCCTCCACTCGACGTTGGAGCGGACCTCGCGGGAGTCGCTGAGGCCGCTGGTCACGCTCGCGCGGATGCGCTCGGCGAGACGCTTGCCGATGGTGACGGTCGGCTCGGTGCGGCCGGTGCGTGAAGAATAGGCGCTCCCGAACCGGAACTCGTCGATGACCGGCACCGCGTCGGTGACCGCCTTGTCGGCTCCGGTGAGCGTGCCCAGCGCCTCGAGCGCCACGCTCTCGCCAACGCTCGCCGACTGCGCCTGGTCGAGCTCCGCGCGAGTGAGCCCCACCGTGAGCAAGAGGAAGATGTCGTCTTGCGCGAGCTGCGGCTCGCTCGTGAGGTCGATCCGCAGCCGCTCCGCGTCGCCGTAGGCGTGGAGCGTGACGTGCCAGAGCCCTCCGCGCGCGGAGGTCGCTCCGCCGGTCGCGGCCGACGCGCCGCCACCGGCGGCGCCGCCCGCGGCGCCCGGGTTCTCGGTGTAGCGCCGGTAGTCCGTGTCGGCGGTCACGTCGACCTGCGGCGAGATCCGCGTGAGATCGTCGAAGCGCACCTGACCCTGACGAATCTCGAACTCGCTGCGACGGAGTCGGAGTCGCCCGCCGGGCTTGAGTTTCACGGTGCCGCGCAGGCCGAACCGCTGGTTCGTGCCGGCCAGGAGCAGCCCGTCACGGTCGATGGTGAGCTCCGCGTCGACCAGGTTGTTCTCGATTCGCATCGGGCTCGGCGCGAGCAGGGTGATGTCGAAATCGACGCTGTCGTCCGCCGGATCGTACGACTCGAACTGCGTGCGCTTGCCGCGCTGAGCGAGCGCGGAGATATCCGCGGTCATGGTCACGGGTCGGGTATATTCGAAGGATCGCAGCGTGACCGTGCCCGAGACGTGGGGGAGGGTGTGCGGGGCGCCCTCGCTCGGCGGCTGCCAGCGCGCGACCAGATCTGCGTCGACCGTCGCCTGGACGCCGGTGTCCACCGGGAAGGCGAGCCCACGAGCAGTGAGCGTCACGTGGGCGGTACCCATGTCGAAGCCGCGCAGCGGAGCGCTGCCCGAGACCGCCAGGGTGCCGCCGCCGACGTTGGCCGTCCCGTGGGTGATCCGGAGCTCGCCGCTGTCGAGTACGACGCCGAGCTGGATGTCGGTGATGGCAGAGGGCAGCCCGCGCAAGCCGAGCTCGCCGTTCGACAGGCGGAAGCCGCCCTCGTAGCGCAGCGAGCGGAGCGGCCCGGTCACGCGAAGCTCGCCGCCGAGGCTGCCCGAGGCGCGCTCGACCCGCGGAGACACCGCCGTCAGCGTAGAGAGCTCCACCTGGCGCATCACCAGCTTGGCGTCGACCTCGGCGGCGGTGGCCAGGCTCGTCACCCGGCCGCGGACGTCGAAGACCGTCTCTTGGCCGCCCGGCGTGGTCACCGCCGCGGTGAGCGCCGGGAACTCGAGCGTGGACTCGTGAAGTCGCACCGGGCGCGTGTCGGGCAAGAGCCTCGCGCCCAGCTCGCCCCGCTTCACCTCGAGCGTGGAGATGGCGAAGGTCGCGTCCGCGCGCGCGGGATCGTCGAGCGGGAGATCCGCGAGGTGCAGCCTCCCGCTGAGCCGCCCTCGTGGCGGCGAGTCGACGGCCGCCAAGGCCGGCGCGAGCTGAGCCACCGCGCCGAGATCGAGCGAGGCGAAGTCCACGTCGCCGAAGACATGCTTCTTTCGCTGGCGCGTGACCTGCAAATCGGCGAGCGCGACCTGTCCTCCGAACATCCGGCCGTCGACGTGAAAGACGCCGTCGGGCTCGTCGCGCTCGAACTCCGCGCGTTCGAAGGGCGCGGGGATCGGCTGCCCGCACCGCGTGGTGCCGAGGCTCCGGCGCGCGCGCGCGCGCGGGACCAGCCGGACCGCGAGGTTCGAGCCGCCGAGACGTGCTCCGCCCACGCGGAGCGGCGAGACACGAACGTCCGCGCTCAAGCTGAGGGCGTCGATGGTCCCGCCGACCTCGGCGACGCCGCTCGCCTCGCCCTCGAGGGCGTATCCGAGCGCGCCGAGCGCGTCGAGCTTGGAGAGCGGCACCGCGGTGGCCACCAGGTTCCCGCGGACCACGCCGCCCGGCGTCACCCGCACCGAACCGAGCAGGGTACCGCTCCCCTTCACCAGGCTCACGCTCGGCAGAGCGAGATCGAAGCCGAGGTAGCTCGCCCTCGCGTCCGCCCAGCGGAAGTCGAAGTCTGCCTTGCCCGAGTCGTAGCGCTCCTCGAACAAGTCGAGGTGCTTGAAGCTGGCCTGGCCGGTGACTCGCAGGTTTCCATCACCGCAGCGATCCTCGGGCCCTCCGAGGACGTAGTGGACGCGGGCGCCGACCGCGGCCTCGCCCTTGACCTCGTCCCAGCGCGGATCGGTGTCGAAGAGCCAGATGGCCAGAAAATCGCGCAGATCGAAGCGCTCGCTCTGGACGTCGGCGTCCACCACGACGGAGGCCCGCGTGTCGAAGTCGAGCCGCGCGCTCGGCACGCGGAACTCGCTCTTCCCCTTCTTGCCGCGCGCGTCGGTGATCGCGAGCCAGAGCGGACGGAACGTGACCTTCGCTCCCTTGAGGTCTCCGATGGGGAACCCGCCGAACTCGAAGCCCTGGATCGAGAGATTGCCGGTGAGCAGCGGATTTCCGCTCTTGCCGGCCATGTCCACGTCGAGCTGGGCGCTCCCCGCCATGGGGATGTTCACGAGCGGCGAGATGTCGGCGAGGTCGAGCTTGGAGGATTTGTCCACCACGACCCTGATGTCGTTGTGAAATCCGATGCTGACCAGGCGCGTGTAGAGCGAGCTCTTCCCGAAGTCGGCGCGGGTGTCGTAGATCTCGAAGGCGTCGGGGCGGACACCGATCCGGCCTTTGACGTTCGCGGCGCGCACCCCGACCATGTGCTTTCGACCGGGATCGTGGAACGCCCGATCGAAGACCTCGAAACCAGTGGTCTCCGCGGCGAGCTCTGCGTCGATGCGGAGCGGCGCGAGCGTGCCGCCGATCTTCGTAACCCGCGTCTTGCGTAGGCGCCACGCTACGACGGTGCCCGGCGTCACGCCGAGATCTCGCATCAACCCCTCGAAGGTCATGTCCGCGCTCTCGACCTTGGCCACCCGGATCGGCGCGCCCGCCGCGAGCGGCTCGATGAGCCCGTCGGTCAAGACGGTGTGACCGTCGGCAAACTCCATCTCGAAGCGAGCGATCCGGACCTGCTCGTTCGAGAGCTCGACGCTGGCGGCGAGCGTCTTGGCGAGGTGATAGACATCGAGGCCGAGCGAGCCGCCTTGCACCGTCCCCTTGAATTTTGGAAGCTTCGTGGTCCCGTCGTAGCGAAGCTCGCCGCTCACGCCGACCCAGCCGAAGACCGTGCTGGTCTCGACGAAGCGGTTCACCAGGCCAGCCGGCGCGCGCGCCATCACCTGTCCGTCGACGAACGGCTGCTCGCCTGCGCGCTTCCCGAAGCGCAGCTCCGAGAGCCGAGCCGCCAGGTGCCACTCACCCTCGCCGCCGGCCGCGCCGGCCCGGCAACTCGGCCTGGTGCCTGGTGCGGGATCGCGATCCGCCTCGCCTTGCAGTGACAGCCGTCGAACGAGGATCTCGCCGCGAGCGTACCGGGCGCGTAGATCGAGGCGGCAGAGGACGTCTTCGTCCACCGCTCGGCGCCGCTCGAAGCGGCGGCCCTCGGCGTCGGTCTCGAGCTTCGGCTCGCTCGCGTTCGGGCTCGCCTCGACGCGCACGGTCCGCGTGCGGGTCACCTCGGTCGCGCCGGAGCGGAGCGCGACCTCGAAGCTTGGCCCCTTGTCCGCGAAGACGTCGATGTCCGTGGGCCCGGTCACGACCCGCACGCCGTCGACGTCGAGGTCGAGCCGCGCGTCGGTGACCGAGATGGACGAGAACGGCGCCTGCTCGAGCTCGCGAGCGGGTGCGCGCTGCTCCGGCACGCGATACGCGACGTTGACGAGCGCGCCGTCCCTGACGACCAGCCGCGCGCTCGGCGCGTCGATCTCGATGTCGCCCGCGTCGAGTCGCCCCGCCAGCAACGCGAACACTCGCGGCGCGACCGAGACGCGCCGAATCGACAGCGCCGGCGTGCCACCGTCGAGCGACGGCACCTCGAGATCGTGGACCGAGACCGCGAGCGGCCAGAGCGTGACCTCGACCTGGTAGGTGGCCGTGACGCCGAGCTCCCGCTCGAGGACTCGCGCCGTCTCGGCGGCCGCCCAGCGACGCACCGGCTCCGAGCGTAGGAGCACGCCGCCGAGCAGAGGGAGGGCGCCCACCAGGCCGAACAGCAGGCACAGGGCACGCGCCACCAGCCGCGGGACGTCCCACGGGCGTCGGTAGCGGCGGGCAGGCCTGCGAGCGCGCATCGCTGATGGACTCGGAGCCTATCGCGGCGAGCCGGGGAACGCTCACTTGTGGCGCAAATTCAGCGGGTTTCACCCTTCGCGCGACGACGGCCGGGCGCTCCACCGGGCGGCCTGCGCCGAGCGCGCGTCGTCGCCGTCGTCGCAGAGAGTGGTTGTCTGGCCGGCCGGTTCGGATACCGTGCTCGACATGGCTCGACGCTGCGTTTGGTTGGGGCTCGCGCTCGGGGCGGCGCTCGTGGGCTGCTCCGGCGGCGAGGAGGCATCGCCGCGTCCGGCGTCGTCGGTCGTGCTCTACGGCCCGCGCGCCGAGACCGAGCTCACGCTCTATCCGTCGGATCGCTACACGGCCACCGACCCCGCCACGCGGACCGGACGGCGCGTGGAGATCACCCCGGAGACCACCGCCGACGAGCTGATCGAGCGCTACCCGGTCGCGGCCGAGGAGCTGTCCGCCATGGACGGCTTTTCCCCCACCGGCGGGGTGTTCGTGCGGCTCAGCGCCCCCATCGATCCGCGTGGGCTCGTCGAGCTGCCGGACGCGGACCCACCCGTGCTCGGTCCGGTGCGCGACGCGAATGACTACGCCGGCGCCGACTCACCGCTCTTGCTCGTCGACGTCGACCCGAGCTCGCCGGAGCAGGGCAGCGTGGTCGGGCTCGTCCCCACCTACTACGCGCAAGCCAAGGACGACTACTACACCACCGACGAGTATACGCTCCTCGCGACCCCCGCCGTGCCGCTCGCGTCTCACCGGCGCTACGCGCTCGTCGTCACCGATCGGCTGCTCGCTGCCGACGGCACGCCGGTCGGGCGCTCGCCGGACATGCACGAGCTCCTCGAGCGTCCGAGCGACGACTACGGTCGCGAGCTTCGCGACGCGCTCGAGCTAGTCTCCGAGAGCACCGGCGTCTCGCGGCGACACGTGGTCGGCGCGACCGTGTTCACCACCGCCAGCGTCGAGGACGGCGTGGTGGCCATGGCCAAGCAGCATCGCGCCGCCGCGCCCCCGGCCGAGACCGCCCCGTGGTCGATCGAGACGCCCCGCACCGCGCCCGATACCCGCGTGCGCTTCCGTGCGACCTACGCCGCGCCCGAGTATCGCAAGCCGCGCGCTCCCGGCGAATCGCTCGCCTTCGCACACGGCAAGTGGACGCTCGGCGCCGACGGCGCGCCGATCGCCGAGAAGACCGTCGATCTCGAGGCCTTCCTCGCCTTCTCGGACGCGACCCGGAGCGGGCCCCGCCCGGTCGTCATCTATCAGCACGGTCTCGGTGGCGACAAGGACGGGTGCTGGGGGACCACGCAGCGGCTCGCCGGCGTCGGCCCCGACGGCGTGGCGGTGTTCGCGATCGACTCGCCGGAGCACGGCTCCCGCGCGAAGGGCGAGACCAACGTCATCAACAGCGTCTACGGGTTCTTCGGTATCGACGCCGAGAGCAACGACTTCGACATCGAGCGCGCGCGGGACAATTTCCGCCAAATGGCCTCCGATCAGCTCGAGCTGGTCCGGTTCATCCGGTCCCTCGCGAGCCTCGATCTCTTGCCGCTCGACCCGAGCGGCAACCCCGATCCCGACGGCGTGCCGGACCTCGACGTCTCGCGCATCTTCTACATCGGACACTCGTTCGGCTCGGTGCAAGCGGCCACGCTGCTCGCCGTCGCGCCCGAGGTCACCGCCGCGACGCTCAACGTGGGCGGGGCCGGACTCATGATGCTGCTTCGCGACTCCAACACGTTCAACCTGGTCGTGAAGGGATTTGTTCCACCGGGAACTCCCTATGGCGCGGTGGCGCGCTTCATGGCCGCGACCCAGGCGATCGTCGATCCGGGCGATCCGCTGAATTTTGCGCGCTACATGGCCGGCGAGCCGCTCGATGGCGTGGCCGAGTGGACCCCGCGAGACGTGCTCCTGCAGGAGGTCCACGCCGACTCCATCGTGCCGAATTCGACCACCGAGGCGCTCGCGCGCGCGTTCGGGATGCAGCTCGAGCACGAGGTTCATCCCATCTCGGGGATGTCCGTCGCGAGCGCGCCGCTCACCGGCAACGGCCCGAACGGCGCGACCATGGTGGTCTCGCAATTCGATCGGATCGAGGGCGGCAAGCTCGCGACCCACGGCGAGCTCATCTTCTCGCCCGAGGCGAACGCGCAGTATGTCGGGTTCTTCCGGAGCGCGCTCGGCGCCGCGCACGCCACGGTAGGGCCGGCGTATCCGTGAGCGAGAGTGAGCTCCGGTAGGGATGTCGGTCCGGCGCGGAACCGCGCGCGGGTCGTTGCCGCGCGGAGCCCCCGAGACGATACTCGCGGCGTGAGCACGCGACGCTTCTGGGGCTGGGGCTACGACGACGCGGGACCGGACGCGACTCAGCTCGCGCTCGTCGAGGCCGGGCTCGCCCCGATGCTCGGGCTCGAGCAGGTGGCGCGCGCGCCCGTGCCACGGCTCGAGGAGCTCGCGCTCCGCGCACCTCGCGTGACGCCGCCCGCCTCGCTCGCGGGGCTCATCCGCACCGATCCGTTCTCACGCGCCTCGCACAGCTACGGAAAATCGTATCGTGACGTGGTGCGGGCGCTCGCGCGCTCGTTCGACGAGCCCCCGGACCTGGTCGCTTTCCCCGGTAGCGAGGACGACGTGGTGAGGCTCCTCGATTTTGCCGCGGACGCGCGGCTCGCCGTCATCCCCTTCGGAGGCGGGTCCTCGGTGTGCGGCGGCGTCGAGCCGAAGGTCGGCCCTTCCTTCGCCGGAACGCTGAGCCTCGACCTCACGCGGCTCGATCGCGTGCTCGAGGTGGATCGCGTCTCCCGCGCGGCGCGCATTCAGGCGGGCGCGCTCGGGCCGATCCTCGAAGACCAGCTCCGCGAGCACGGCCTCTCGCTCCGGCACTACCCGCAGTCGTTCGAGTTTTCGACGCTCGGCGGGTGGATCGCCACCCGCTCCGGCGGGCATTTCGC
Source organism: Polyangiaceae bacterium (assembly GCA_035063585.1). GTDB lineage: Bacteria > Myxococcota_A > Polyangia > Polyangiales > Polyangiaceae > JAPSGB01. The sequence continues at coordinate 94,803 of JAPSGB010000006.1, read as the reverse complement.
CACCCTCTACACGCACATCGACGAGCTCGTCGAGGGGCTGCGAGTGCTCACGCCGGCGGGTCCGATCGAGACGCGGCGGCTCCCCGGGTCCGGCGCGGGCCCGAGCCCGGAGCGGCTCTTCATCGGTTCGGAGGGCATCTTGGGCGTCATCACCGAGGCCTGGATGCGGGTGTTCGAGCGCCCGCGCTTCCGCGCGAGCTTGAGCGCGCGCTTCCCCGAGTTTCTCGCGGGCGCCGAGGCGGTGAGGCGTATCGCGCAGTCGGGGCTTCACCCTGCCAATTGTCGCCTCGTCGATCCGCTCGAGGCCCTGTTGAACGGCGCGGGCGGCGGGGAGCGCGCGGTGCTCCTGGTCGGCTTCGAGTCCGCCGATCATCCGCTCGAGCCCTTCATCGAGCGCGCCGCCGAGCTCTGCCGCGAGGCCGGAGGGGAGCTCCCCGAGGGCGCGGTGAGGCTCGGTCGCCACGAGGAGAAGCTGCGCGACGGCGACGCCGCCGCCTGGCGGAGCGCGTTTCTGCGCGCGCCCTACCTGCGCGACGAGCTGGTTCGGCTCGGCGTCCTCATCGACACCTTCGAGACGGCGACCACCTGGGACCGCTTCGCGAGCCTGCACGAGGCGGTCCGTGAGGCCGCCGCGCGAGCGGCGCGGGAGACCGGCGCGCCTCGCGCGCTGGTTACCTGCCGCATCACGCACGCGTACCCCGACGGCGCGGCCCCGTACTTCACGGTCATCGCGCCGGCCGAGCGGGGGCGCGAGCTCGCCCAGTGGGACGTCATCAAGGCGGCCGTCACCGGCGCGATGCTCGAGCACGGCGGGACCGTGACGCACCACCACGCGGTGGGCCGCGACGTTCGGCCCTACTACGAGCGTGAGCGACCCGCGCTCTTCGCGAGCGCGCTCGCGGCGGCGAAGGGCGCGCTCGATCCCTCCGGCGTGATGAACCCCGGGGTGCTGCTGCCCGGCTGAACGGTGCTAGCCTGGCGGCGTGGCGAACGTCCGGCTCGTGAAGGAATACAGGTTCGAGGCGGCTCATCGCCTCCCGAGCGTGCCGCCCGGGCACAAGTGCCAAAGGCTACACGGACACAGCTTCAAGGTGGACCTTACGATCGCGGGGCCGGTCGATCAGACCTCCGGCTGGTTCATCGACTTCGGGGACGTGGACGACCTGTGGCAGCCGCTCCACGAGCTGCTCGATCACCGGTATCTGAACGAGGTCGAAGGGCTCTCGAACCCAACCAGTGAGAACCTCGCGATCTGGGTCTGGGAGCGGCTCCGGCCGAAGCTGCCGTCGCTGGTCCGGGTCACCGTCCACGAGACGTGCGATTCGCGCTGCGAATACGAGGGGACCTGACATCCCTCGCGCGGGGGCGCTCACTCCCAGTCCGGATCGAGTCCCGCGAGCTCCGCCAACGTGGCCGGATGGTACGGCGGTCGGGGGGTGAACCCTTGCGCGGGATCTCCGCCGCGCGCCGCCAGCTCGCGGGCGCACTGCGCGAGGCAGCTCTTGCCCTGGCACCAGCCCGTCCCGAACCCCGTGTAGCGTTTGAGCGACTCGATGTCCGTGTACCCGAGCTCGATCGCATGCTCGAGCTCGTCGAGGCTCACGTCTTCGCAGCGGCAGACGATGGTCTTCATGGTGCTCCCCGCTGACCGCCGTAGTCCTGGCACAGGCTGGCGAAGGCACCGACCGGTGAGCCGCGCGAGTACTCGATGGAGCACGCCTGCGGATCCCTCAGGCTCTTGGCGAACTCGACCGCCGCCGCGGACGTCCAGTCGCGCGCGCCGTCGATTCGGGCTCGAATCACGCCCTCGCCGTCGATGAACCACGTCTCCGGGTATAGACGCGTTCCGAAGCGCTCTCGCACCACGGCGGCGTCCGGATCCACCAGCGTCACGAACGCGGGCCGCTCGGAGCCGAGCACCGAAGCGAGCGTCGCGCGAACGTCCTCGGCGCTCTCGTCCGTGGAGACCGTGAGCAGCGCGATGTCGTCGCGCTTCCGCAGGATCTGCCCGAGCTCGGCGAGGGAGGGCAGCTCCTTCAAGCAGGGGCCGCAGGTCTTGGTCCAGAAGTTCAGGAGCACGACCTTGCCGCGATAGCTCGAGAGCGCAACCTTGACCCCATCGGTCGAGGTGAGCTCGAAATCGGGTGCCGTGCGGTTCACGCCCGCGTAGGTCGGTGACAGCGCACAGAGCGGCGTGCAGATGCGGCGCCGCTCGCCGTCGCGCGCCGTCGAGACGAACGAGTAGACGGTCACGGCCGCGACCAGCACGAAGGCGAGCTGCGCGGCCTGGGTGAGCTTCACGCCCGCGTTCTAGACCAGGCGAGCGTCGCGCGCCACCAGGCGCCGCGGCAAGAAGAGGAAGCTCCGCGAGACGACCAGCGCGAGCAACGACCGCGCCCTCGCCCCGACGCCCTCCGGGCCGCGCTCATCGAGCGCCGCCTACCTGAACCATCCCACGCTAGCTGCGGGCCGCACGAAGCCTACTTCAGCATCGAGGTCGGCGATTGGCGCTAGCTCGATGCGAAGCATCGCGGGCGATCCCTCCGGTGCGGGACGCTTGGAGCCCGCGCCGAGCCACACGCGCGGCGGAGCCGCTATGGAAGGGCTCATCAAGGGGGCTGGAACTACGCTTGCCGGTCGCGGGCGATCGCGTTCGGATGGGCACGCGTGTCCCTCGGCAGCAGGCACCGTGCCCTATTCGTTCGCTCCGTCAGGGCAACGCACCTCGAGCACCCGTTCCACATGCGCGAGCACGGTCACGGTGGCCCCGACCGGGGACTCACATTGACCGAGCATCTCTTCTGCCGTGTTCGCGCCCCAGCCCGCCAAGTCGAGCGTGCGCGGTCGTCCATCGGGACTGCTCGCCTGCATGGTGGCGAAGATGCTCTCTCCCGGCCCGCCCCGGCGGTAGACCGCGCGCACGTGCGCCACGTCAAAGTCGGTCACGCGCAACACGGCCGGACCGGCCACGAGATCGCGGACGGGGTTGTACGCGGCTGCGAGCCCCAGCGCGGAGGCGATACCTGCCAACGCCCACGCGGGACGGCCGCCGCGACGCCAACTCATGCCCTTGGAGCGCCAGATATGGGCGAGGACGAGCAGCGTACCGCCGAGCTGCCAAGCGGCGCGCACGCCGATGGCCCACGGCCAGGTCTCGAGCGTGGGCGAGGCGAACGCCGTGACGAGAAACCCGATGCTGAGCCCGGTGACGTACACCGATATGACCAGCACCAGGGACAGGTCTCCCAAGTCCCAATTGCTGCGCCCCTGGCTCAGGAAGGCTGCCGCGACGATGAGCATCACCACCAGCGTGATCCCCACCGGCAGCCACATCATGGCTGCGCTTCCTCAGGCGGCCGCGCGTGCCCTTGCCGGTCGCCGTCGCGCGGCGTGGTTTGCGACGAGCAGCCGCTGCCACTCGCCACCCTCAGGGATGCACTGAACGCCAGGATCATGGTTCCGGGTGGGTGCGCCCAACGACCGCCGCGGGTTTACCGCAACCTGGGCGTGACGTCGAATCCGGAGACTACCGGCCGCGCCGAACGCTTCGATGAACTGTCGTAGAAGGCTGTGCATGAGGTAGGGCGTGAGCAGCGAGGGCAGGTGGGCTACCGTTGAGCGCGCACGAGCTTCGCGCCGTTGACGTCGTAGAGGTATTGGCCATCCGACGCGATCGGCGCCCCGAGCACCGCGATCGCGCCGCCCGCCTTCGGCACGGCGTTCACCGTGCCAGTGCTGGCGTCGGTGAAGTGCACGTTCTTCCGAGGCACTGTCCCCCCGCGCAGACGAACCCCGCGCCGCAGGCGTTGCCTGCATGCGCCACAATGCTTCTCGTTCGTCGTGAGGTCGACGCAGCCTGGCTGCCCGCAGTCGCTCTTTCCGGCGTCGCAGACGCAGACCCCCGACACGCACGTGCGGAAGTCGACCGCCAGGCACACGTTGCCGCAGCTCCCGCAGTTGTAAACGCCCGTCTGATGGTCTGAGCACGTCCTCCGGCGAGGCCCGGGGCACGGGCAGGGCCGCATCTTCGGTCACGGGCGAAACCGCACCGTATCGATACGACAAGATGCTGACGGGGGTCGCGTCCACTTCGAGGTGCAGCGTGCCGCGCGCGCCCGACGACCTTCGCACCCTGCACGACGGCCGCGATCCGCTCTTCGAGCCTCGCGGCGTCGAACTCACGCGGCACGAACAGATCCAGGTCATTCGAGCGACCATGGCCCACTATCATCGCCACACCGACATCGCCTGCCAGGTAGGTGTCCGGCTCCAGCGCGGGGCCGAGGCGGCTCAGCACGGCGAGCTGCTCGGCGGTGATCCCCTTCAGGGCCCAGCCCACGGCGGCCGGCCGCCGCCCGGGCCGACCTCGACGTTCAGGTCGCACACGAGCGCCCAGTACGCGAGATCGCGGGGGCTGAGCCGCAGCGCGCCGCGGCGCAGCAGATACTCCGCCAGCTCCTCGCGCGAAGATCGCGCGCGCAGCCACTTCATCGCCTCCCAGCCCCCGCGCGACATCACCCGCTCCATGATGAGCTTGCGGGCACGGTCCAGATCGAGCCGCTCGACGTCCATGTCCCAGAGCAGCCGGGCGACGCAGTCGGGGAGTCCCGTCTCGCTCACGCGCGCACAGCGTAGCAGCGTGTCGGCGCGGAGATGAGAGCAAGAGCGGACGTCCTCTGCGGAAGGCTTCGACCGGGGCGAACGACGCCCGAAGGCGGCTCGGTTCGGCATCCGAGGTCATCGACGCACGCGGCTGAGCCGCCCTGGTCGCCGCTGCAGAGGCGACCAGACGCACATCCGCATGTCACGCGACCGCGGCGAGGGCGCGCCACCCCGCGAACCTCTCCATCTGCCCGTTGGAGTCTCCGCCGAGGCTGCTGAGTCTCTGCCGTGGCGCGGGGCTGATGACCAACCGGGGCCTCCTCGGGGGAGCGAGCCGTGGAGGCTCTGGGCCTTCGCCGAGGCAGCCGAGGGAGCGGGTGAGCGCGTCCGCAGCGGTGACCAAGGCGCGCAGGAACATGGGAACGGCGGAGCTTGCGCACGCATCGCCTCGCTTCTATCCGAGCTCATCGATCGGCCCCGCGGCGCGAAGAACGCGCTGAAGAACGGATGATTGCCCACGCTCTCGTCGTGAGCCGCCATCAGCCGGCGCAGCCAATCGGCGCGCACGTCGGGGATGCACTCGTACCAGTAGAGCCCCTGCCGATAGCGCGACATGGTGCGCCGCTTGGCGGTGTTCGCCTTGAGATCACGGCGGGGCCTCGGGGCCTCGCTCGCTGCGCGGAGAAGCGTGAGCAAGGTGTGGCCGAGTACCGCCAGAAACGGCAACCGACTCGCGGCGCTCGGCCGTGCCGATGTACGTCGCGCGCAGGCCCATCCGGAAGTGCAGGCCGTACGCGTCGCGGAACGTCTCCTCGACCGTGAAGCGACGGCCGTACATCTTCACGATCTCCGACGCGCCCAGCTCGTCGAGCGAGGTCGCGAGCCCGAGCCGCACCGTCGATCCTTGGGGAGACGCGCTCGCCGCGAGCCCTCTTGCCACGCCTGAGGCGGAGGCTCTCGACGACGGCGGCCTGGCCGAGCATGATGCTGCGATGAGCGCCGCCGGCGCGAACCTTCAGGGGCCCCATTGCGACGATACCGCGGACCACACCTCCGAAATCCTGACTCGATATGGTGTCGGGTCGCTCGCGCGCTCGCCATCGCTCTCGCCGGGGCGCCGCTCGGCGCCTGCCGCCGCGCAGAAATCCCTCGCCCGGCGACCCCGCTGACGGGCCCCTCGATGAGCGAGCAGAAGCCCCAGCGCGCCGCGGACGACGGTAGCCCGCGAGACGAAGGCTGGCCGGTGCAACCGAACGCTCGCTGGCCCCGTCGATGCTTGATCGAGAACGTCGCGATCCACCCGTCACGCCCCTGGCTCGCTGCCGCATGTACTGCTGACGCCCTCGACGCGCGCGACGAGAGCGAGCAGGGACCGGCATCGAGCGGGGAAGCCTACATCTTGGTCTTCGATGCGGAGCTCGGAACGATACGCACGGCGACGCAGGTGATCGGCGAAGGGGACAGCGCCGGCTGGAGCGAGAACAAGGACCTCTTACGCTGGCATCCGGACGGCCGGCGCCTTGCGGCAAACATGGGCCTGAACGGGATCGGCCTCTTCGAGAATGCGCGCTTCGTCGGGGTCGCCTTTCCAGACGAGACACGGGACAGCGGGGTCGGCTACGTCTGGGTCGGCGATCGCATCTTCGCCGACACCGGCGCGCTCTTCGAGCTTCATCCGGGTGATCGCCGGTTCGATCTCTCCCCGATGATCGGAGCCCCTGCATTCGAGGAGATCGAGTGGAATGCCGCCATCGGCGCAGTGGTCGGCCGTGTCGGTAACGGGATCGCGGCGTTCGATCCCGTTCGTGGCAAGCTCGTCTATCAGGTCCCCATGGGCGATCTTCCGGCCTCGTTCGGGATGGACTGGTCAAGCGACGGACGCTCCTGCGCTCGACGCCACCCGATCGCTCCAAACGTCGACGAGGTCGTCTTCTTCGATGGTGATGACGGCCGCCGTATCGGCTCCGTCACGCCCTCGTTACCCCGCACCCGGACGGGTGTCTGGGCCCCGGACGGCTCGCTCTTCGTGATGCACACCGAGGGTGGACGTGAGCCGCGTCCGGGCAAGCGCTCGGAGAGCCATGTCGATCTCGTGCGCGGCGGGCGGCTCGTGAGAACGCTCGACCTCGCGTCGCGCTTGCCCGGGCGCTCGCATAGTATCCCCGAGACGTCCGCCCTCGCCCCCACGCCCGCGGGCGATGCGGTCGCGATCTTGCTGGAGGACGGCGAGGTTCGCGTGCATGACGCGAAATCGGGAGCCCTGCGCGCCGCGTTCGCCGCCTCGACGCCCGGGATCCCGGCGGGGCTCCCCGACTACTACCGGGGGTATCCGTCGGTTCCGCAGCCAGTAAACCGAGGCGGCCTCCTGTGGGTCACACCCGATCGTCTCGTCCAGGTGGCTCCGCACTTCATCGCGTTCTTTACTCCCGACGGAAAGAAGCTCGCCGAGTTCGTCGTCCCGGATCGGTAGCAGCCGGCGCGATCCGCATCCACCGACGGGCTCGACCGATCGTCGAAGCAGACGACGGAGCACCGCAGCCGGCGTGCTGGTGAGAGGAGGGCGCGGCAGGAGGGCGTTCGTCGCTCTTCGGACGCCCTCCGGCGCGGCCCCGGAGCCGCTCTACGGCGCCGCGCGCCGAAGGCGGCGAAGTTCTGGTAGAGTCGCTCGCGTGGGGAGTCTCCGTCAGTCATCGTCGCCGGCTCTGCTCAGCAACATGGCGCGGGCGATCATCGGAGCCGCGGAGTACGCGGGTATCGGGATCGTGGTCACCAGCGGAGACGGGCGCGAGCGTCGCGCGCGATTTCTCAACCACGCCGCGGGGGCGCTGCTCGGCTACGAGTCGGGAGAGACGGTGCCGGACGAGGGCGTGGAGCGCGCCGCCGCCGCGCTGATCGGTCAAGTGAGCGCCGAAGGACGAGCGGGCGCGCGAGAGGTCGAGCTTCCGCGCAAGGACGGCTCGCTCTGGCCGGTCTCCGCCGCCTCGAGCAGCGTGCTCATCGACGGGGCCCCGGCCCGCGTCGACTTCTTCTACGACGCTCTCGAGCGGCGCGTCGTCGAGGAGAAGCTCCGGCACTCCGAGTCGCGATTCCGCGCGCTCATCGACGCCGCTCCCGATGCCATCGCGGTCTCCACGGCCAGCGGCCTCAGCTACGTGAACGACGCGCTCCGGCGCATGCTCGACGAGCGTGGGGACGCCGAGCGAGTCTCACCGGAGCAGCACCTGCACCCGGATGACCTCGCGCGGGTTCGCAAGTATGCCGCGGAAGTGCGCGAGGGAGGCGCGCGCCTACCGCCGTTCGAGGTCCGGGTGACGCGCGGGGATGGCCGGCAATTCTCGGCGGAAGTCATCACCATGAAGATCGAGTGGGGTGGCGAGGACGCCGTGCTCTTCATCGGCCGCGACTTGAGCGAGCGACAGGCGCTCCAGGCTGAGCTCGTCCAAGCTGCCCGCTTGACCGCGGTAGGCACCCTGGCGGCGGGCGTCGCGCACGAGATCAATAACCCGCTCGCCTACGTCCTCTTGAATCTCGAGTACGTCATGCGCGAGGTACCACGCGCCGTGCAGGATCCGGAGCGACTTCGGGATCTCGCCCAGCGGCTCGCAGAGGCGCGCCACGGCGCCGAGCGGGTCGGCACGATCGTGCGCGATTTGCGCGCGTTCTCGCGAACCGACGCCGAGAAGACCGGGCCGGTGGACCTCGAGCGGGTGGTCTCCTCTGCGCTCCGCGTCGCGGGTCCGCAGCTCTCCGGCCGCGCGCGGCTGACACGCGACTTCGACCCCGTGCGCCCGGTTCATGCCGAGGCGACCCGTCTCGAGCAGGTCTTCTTGAACCTGCTCATCAACGCGGCGCAGGCCCTGCCCGAAGGCGGCGCGGAGCATCATGAGGTGCGGGTGGCGATTCGTTCGGCCGGAGTCGAGCACGTCGCGGTGGAGGTCACCGACGATGGCGAGGGGATCGCGCCAGAGGCGCTCGCACGCGTCTTCGAGCCGTTCTTCACCACCAAGCCCGCCGGGATCGGCACCGGTTTGGGCCTGTCGATCTGTCAGAGAATCGTGGCGGGTTTCGGCGGAGAGATCACGGCAAGTAGCGAGCTTGGGCGAGGGACCACCTTTCGAGTCACGCTGCCCGTCGACACTTCCGCGTCGGTGGCGCCGGAGCGCCGCCGAACCACCCCCGCGCCGAGCCTGGCCGGTCGTGCGCGAGTGCTCATCGTCGACGATGAGCTCCCGGTCGCGTCCATGCTCCGCCTGGTGCTCAGCGACGAGCACGAGGTCTGCGTCTCGACCTCCGCGCGCGAGGCCCTCGAGCTGCTGACTTCCGGGGAGACCTTCGATGTGGTGCTCTGCGATCTCCTGATGCCCGGCATGAGCGGTATGGAGCTCCATCAGCAGCTCGCCGCACGAGGCACTGGCATCGAGAAACGGGTCGTCTTCATGACGGGCGGGGCGTTCACTCCGCGCGCGGCCGAGTTTCTCGCCAGCTCTCCCAACCCGCGCCTCGAGAAGCCATTCGACTTGACGGCGGTGCGGCGCTTGGTCGGCGCGCTCGCCCGCTCGGCGAGAGGGAGCGGCTGAGCGGCGCGCCGCCCGATTTCGGATCGAAAGCGGAGGGCGCCGCGAATTCGGTGTGCCGCCCTCCGAATGTGCTGGTCAAACCTGAACGGGGTGGAGTGTAATCGCGCCGTTCGCGTCTCGAGTCGGTCCGACGGTGAAGGGAATGGGGTATCGCCGATGACGTCCACGCTGACCTCTACGCTGCTGCTCACGATCCTCTATTTTTTGGTCGTGCGCTTCGTAGACATGAACGAGAAGGAGCCGCTGTGGGCGATGCTGATGCAATTCGCTCTCGGTGCGGTGGGGGGCGCGCTGGTCGCGACGGCCGTAGGTCAGACGACCCTCGGTCTTCATGTATGGCTCGGCGCCGCCAGCAAGGAGCTGGTAAAATTCCTCGCCATCGGAGCCGGCGTGGGCGTGCTGGTGCTCTACGGTCAGCGGCGCGGTTGGGAGGAATTCAACGGCACGATGGACGGCATCGTGTACGGGACCTGCGCCGGCCTCGGCTTCGGTGTGGGTGAGCAGTTGGTGAGCGAGCTGAGTTTTGCCAACGTGAGCCTCCCGGGGATCGCCGCGCCGGTGGCCGCGGGCTTCGGGAAGCTCGCGCTCTCCAAGCTCTCCGACGGCGTCATCGGCGCCATCATCGGCGCGGGCTTCGGCGCAGCGAGTGAGGCCAAGGCGCCGATCTCGCGAGGAGCTCTTCCCGTCTTGGCGATGCTCGGTGCGATCGTGGCGGAGGGTTCCTACGTCGTGCTTCGAAGCGGCGACTCGCTCGGCGATCTCGGGGCGCTCCGCGCGAATGTCGCGTTGTTCTTGCCGCTCCTCGGGCTCGCCGTCATCGCGGCTTATGCCTTGGCGAGCGAGCGCCGCGCGATTCGCACGTTCTTGGACGACGAAGTCCAGACGGGGTCGGTAAGTGCCGAGGATCTGCTGCTCCTGAAGAGCGTCTTCGCGCGTCAAGCGGCATACGCGAAGCTGTTCTTCGGCTTCCAACTCGGGCGCCTCCTGAGCTCGAGGGCCCTGCACAACACGCAGGTCCAGCTCGCCTTCGCCAAGTCGCGCCTCGCGGATGAAGCGGAACCGTCGAGGAGAGCTCGAACCGAGACCGAGGTGGCGAAGATCCGCGCCGCGCTCGTCGAACGTCGGAGCGCGCTCGGGCCGGGAGGGAAGTCGTGATGAGCCACTGTCCTCGATGTCACAGCGCGCTCGAGCCGGGAGCGCGCTTCTGCGCGAACTGCGGCACCACGCTGGGGCAGCCGCCCGGCGCCGCCCCTGCGCCGGCTGGCGGAGGCTACGGGCCGCCGGCGGGCGGAGGTTACGGGCCGCCGGCTGGCGGAGGCTTTCAGCAGCCCGCAGGCGCGCCGCCCGGCTACGCGCCTCCGGTCGGGGGCGGCTATGGGCCGCCCGTCGGCGGGCCCCCGCCCGGGTATGGTCCGCCCGGGGGCGGAGGGTATCCGGGGCCTGCGGGAGGGATCCCGATGCCGCCCGGCGCGGCTCCGCTCGCTCCTCCGCCGCCCGCGAAGGACTCCGGCGGCATGAAGCTCCTCGGGGGATGCGGGATCGCGGGCTGCCTCGGCGTCATGGTCGCCGTCGGCTTGGTGGTCGTTCTCATCGTCTTCTTCGGGCTCTTCGGTGAACCGAGCAGCTCCGGGGCCCCGAGTTCCGGCACGACGGGCACCGACGACGGCACCAGCAGCGTCCCTGAGAGCGGCTCGCTCCGCAGCCTCCTGAAGCAGGACGTCGGCGGCTACTCGCTCGCCGGGACCTCTCCGATCAAGGAGGTCCCCGCGGGGGTGGTCGACAACATCGGTGCGGTCTACGTTTCCTCCGGCGGCACGAAGGTAGTCCACCTCCTCTACGCATTCTCGACCAAGTCCGGCGCTAGTAACGCGATCCAGAACCTCTGGACGAGCTCCCTGGCGAAACGAAAATCAGGCCAGAAGATCGAGCGCAAGACGGTCTACGACAAGCAGCAGGCCGTGATCGGCGTGCGGGTCTCGGTCACGGGCGGCGGCTACGACGAAGAGGTGTACTGGACCAACAACAAGGTCCTCTGCGTCGCGATGGGCCCTCCTCCAGACCCGACCACGTTCGAGAAGCTGCTGACCTACTGACGCGGCTCACCGCGCGGCCGACCCGGGTCGGCTTCGCGCCGGACCGACATTCCAGCCGAAACCAGGCCTCGTTCGCCCCGCTGGGTCGGGCCTGAGGTACGGAGCGTCCCCACGGCTGCTCGAAGTGCGCTATGGAGGGGCCGGTCGGAGAGTCCGCTTCCGACCGCTCCGCGACCGTCGCGCACGCGACGCGCCTCGCTTCGTCCCTCACTCGATCATGAAAGTCGGCATCGTCCGCGAGATCCACCCTGGCGAGCGTCGCGTTGCGACCACGCCGGACACCGCGAAGCGCCTCATCAAGCTCGGCTTCGACGTCCTCATCGAGGCGGGCGCGGGTGATCGGGCGTCGTTTCCCGACTCGGCCTATCAAGAGGTCGGCGCGACCATCTTGCCGGGCGCCGAGGAGGTGTGGGCCGCGGCCGACATCCTCTTGAAGGTCCAGCCGCCCGAGCTCGACGTGAACCGCAGCCGTCACGAGGCCGACCTCATGCATGAGGGCACGACCCTCATCAGCTTTCTGTGGCCCGCGAAGAACCAGGAGCTCGTCGAGCGCCTGGCCCGGCGCAAGGCGACCGTCATCGCCATCGACCAGGTGCCCCGCATCACCCGCGCGCAGAAGATGGACGCGCTCAGCAGCATGGCGAACATCGCCGGCTACCGCGCGGTGATCGAGGCGGCGAGCTTCTTCGGACGATTCTTCACCGGTCAGATGACCGCCGCCGGCAAGGTCCCGCCCGCCAAGGTGCTGGTGATCGGCGCGGGGGTCGCCGGCCTCGCCGCCATCGGCGCGGCGCGCGGCCTCGGCGCCATCGTGCGCGCCTTCGACACCCGTCCGGCGGTGAAGGAGCAGGTCATCAGCATGGGCGCGGAGTTCCTCGAGCTCTCCTTCCGCGAGGACGGCACGGGGGAGGGTGGCTACGCGAAGACCATGAGCGCGGAGTTCATCGAAGCCGAGATGAAGCTCTTTGCCGCGCAGGCCAAGGACGTCGACATCATCATCACGACGGCGCTCATCCCCGGCAAGGCGGCGCCCGTGCTCATCACCAAGGAGATGGTCGCGAGCATGAAGCCGGGGTCGGTGATCGTGGATCTGGCCGCCGAAAATGGCGGCAACTGCGCGCTCACCAAGCCCCAGGAGGTGACGCGCGCGCACGATGTCACCATCATCGGCTACGTCGATCTGCCGAGCCGGCTCGCGCCGACGGCGAGTCAGCTCTACGGCAACAACCTCTATCACCTGCTCACCGACATGGGCGGCTCTGCGAACTGGCACGTCGACCTCGACGACGACGTGGTCCGCGACGCGCTCGTGCTCCTGAAGGGTGAGCTCATGTGGCCGCCGCCGCCCAAGGCGGCCCCGGAGCAGCCGCTCCCTCAGCGCAGCCTGCCGCCTCCGCCGGTCGCGCACCACCCCAAGGAAGGGGCAACAGAGCAGGCGGCGAAATCCTCCGGGTTCGCGAGCGTCCTCGCGCTCGGCGCGCTCGGGCTCGGGCTCATCGGGCTCGGGCTCTCCGCGCCCCCCGAGTTTCTGGCTCATTTCACCGTGTTCGTGCTCGCCTGCTTCATCGGCTGGCAGGTGATCTGGAACGTGACCCCGGCGCTCCACACGCCGCTGATGAGCGTCACCAACGCCATCAGCGGCATCATCCTGGTCGGTGGCATGCTCGAGCTCGGCTCGAACTCGCTCACCGCCGTGACTGTGCTCGGCGCCGCGGCAGTGCTCCTCGCGACCATCAACATCGCCGGCGGGTTCCTCGTGACCCACCGAATGCTACGGATGTTCCGGAGGTGACCTGATGCCCCAGGGTCTCATCACCGTCGCCTATATCGCCGCCGGCGTGCTCTTCATCTCGAGCCTGGGCGGGCTCTCGCGACAGACGACCGCGCGGCGGGGCAACGCGTTCGGGATGATCGGCATGATCATCGCGCTGGTCGTGACGGCGGGCGCCGAGCGCGTCCACGGCTACGGGATCCTCGCGGTCGCGCTCGGGCTCGGGGCTCTCATCGGCGCGGTGCTCGCGGCTCGGGTCGAGATGACGAGCATGCCCGAGCTGGTCGCGATCCTGCACAGCTTCGTCGGCGCGGCCGCCGTGCTGGTCGGCTTCGCGAGCTTCCTCGACGAGTCGCACCAGCTCACCGGCGTCGAACGCACCATTCACGAGCTCGAGATCTTCGTCGGGGTGTTCATCGGAGCCGTCACCTTCACTGGCTCCGTCATCGCCTTCGGCAAGCTCAAGGGAAAGATCCGCAGTAAGCCGCTCGTTCTCCCCGGGCGCCACTGGGTGAACCTCGCGATGGTCGCCGCGAGCGTGTGGATGGGCGCGCGCTTCCTCGGCGCGCCGCTCGAGTCCGCGCTCGTGTCGCTCGGCGTGATGACGGCGCTTGCCTGCGTGCTCGGAGCGCACCTCGTGATGGCGATCGGCGGCGCCGACATGCCGGTGGTCGTCTCGCTCCTCAACAGCTACTCGGGTTGGGCCGCAGCGGCCGCCGGCTTCATGCTCGGCAACGATCTCTTGATCATCACCGGCGCGCTGGTCGGCTCGAGCGGCGCGATCCTCAGCACCATCATGTGCAAGGCGATGAACCGCTCCATCGTCAACGTGATCTTCGGCGGGTTTGGAGCCGACGAGGGCGCTGCGCCGGCGGCGTCCGCGGGCGCGCCCCAGGGCAGCGTGGTGCCGATCACCGCGAGTGAGACGGCGGAGTTGCTGCTGGCGGCCAAGAGCGTGGTCATCGTGCCTGGCTACGGCATGGCGGTCGCACACGCGCAGTACCCGATCTACGAGGTCGCTGAGCTCCTGCGCGAGCGCGGAGCGAACGTGCGCTTTGCGATCCACCCGGTCGCGGGTCGCTTGCCGGGCCACATGAACGTGCTGCTCGCCGAGGCGAAGGTCCCTTACGACATCGTGCTCGAGATGGAGGAGATCAACGCGGATTTCCCCGAGACGGACGTGGTGCTCGTGATCGGCGCCAACGACATCGTGAATCCCGGCGCTCTCGAGGATCCGTCGAGTCCGATCTACGGCATGCCCGTGCTCGAGGTCTGGAAGGCGAAGACGAGTGTCGTGATGAAGCGCAGCATGGCCGCCGGCTACGCCGGCGTCGACAACGCGCTCTTCTACAAAGACAACACTCGCATGCTCTTCGGCGACGCGAAGAAGAACGTGGACGCCATCCTCGGCGATCTCCGGAGCGGCGCGAGCGCCAGCGCGGCCTGAGGCGCGTCTCGACACGCCCCGCGCTCGCGGCTCCGCAATCGCGCCTCTCCCTGCGAGACTCCGCTGCAGGTCTCTCGGGGTCTTCTGGTCGGTCCGCCGCGGAACCGCGGTTCGACGCGCGCCTACCGGCGTTTCACCGACCAGATGGTGACCTCCGCGGTCGGCACGTCGACGCGGGAGCGGCCGCTCGGGCGCGGCCGCTCGCGCGTGGCCGCTCGCGCGTGGCCGTTCGCGGCCGTTCGCGCGGAGCCTCGAAGTTGGTCGGGCGCGCCGCCGAACGCTATCCTCATCAGGTCATGTTGCGTGGCGGGCCCGTGCTCCGGTCGGCAGCGCTCCTCGCGCTCGCGACCGGCCTCCTCGCGGGGCGCGCGAACGCCGAGGGCGCGGGCGAGCCCCGCGGTTCCGCGCCGGACCGACCAACCCCCAAGAAGCGCTACGTCGTCGCGGCCATCGGAGACTCCCTCACCGATCCCCGCGCCGGCGGCGGGCTCTACTTGAAGGAGCTCGCGCTGCGCTGCCCCGAGAGTCGCTTCGACGCTTACGGGATCGGCGGGCAGCAGACTCGCCACATGCGCGCCCGCTTCGCGCGGGACGTGTTCGGTGACGGCTCGGCCGGCGGCGTGGCGCCGAAGCCGGCGTACACGCACGTGCTCATCCTCGGCGGGGTCAATGACCTGCTCGCCGGGAGCATCCGCGACGCGCGGGTGAAGGCGATCGAGGAGAACTTGCGGGCCATGTATCGCACCGCACGCGAGCGCGGCGTCGCGGTGGTGGCGCTGACGATTGCGCCCTGGGGCAAGCTCCGCGGCGTCGACGATCGTCGCCTCGCCGCGACGCGCTCGCTCGACGTCTGGATCCGCGCGCAGGCCGCGATCGGCGCGGTCGACCACGCGCTCGATACGTATCCGCTCCTCTCCTGCGGGGATCCGGACGAGCTCTGCCCGGCATACCGCCGCTTCGCGGACGACTCCGTGCACTGGGGACAGCGGGGACACGCGCTCGTCGGCGCGGCGCTCTTTCGCGAGGTCTTCCCCGACTGCGCGTAGTGACCACGCGCGCCTCGTCGCGGCCGCGCGGCGGGCGCACCGGCTCGCCGCCGGCGGCTGGCGCCGGGAAGGGAACCGGATATGCTCCGCCCGGCCATGCCCGAGTTCATTTTCACGATGCGGGAGGTGACCAAAGTCCACCCGCCGGACAAGAAGGTCCTCTCCGATATCACGCTGGCGTTCTTCCCGGGCGCCAAGATCGGCGTCATCGGCTCGAACGGCTCGGGAAAGAGCTCGCTGCTCCGGATCATGGCCGGGGTCGATCACGAGTTCCTCGGCGAGGCGGCGCCGCACCCTGGGACCAAGATAGGATATTTCGCTCAGGAACCAGAGCTGGGCGACGCGGTCACGGTGAAGGACGCGGTCGAGCAGGCCGTGCGCGAGAAGCGTGCGCTGCTCACCGAGTTCGAGGCGCTCAGCATGAAGCTCGGCGAGCCGATGAGCGACGACGAGATGAGCGCGTTGCTCGAGAAGCAGGGCGCGCTCCAGGACGCCATCGACGCGGCCGATCTCTGGAGCCTCGACTCACACCTCGAGCAGGCGATGGACGCGCTCCGTCTGCCGCCGGGTGACGCAGCGATCGCCACGCTCTCCGGAGGTGAGAAGCGGCGCGTCGCGCTCTGCCGCGTGTTGCTCGAGCGGCCCGACATGCTCCTGCTCGACGAGCCGACCAACCACCTCGACGCCGAGAGCGTCGCTTGGCTCGAGCGCTTCCTGCATGACTACCCGGGTACCGTCGTGGCGGTGACCCACGATCGCTATTTCCTCGACGACGTGGCCGAGTGGATCCTCGAGCTCGATCGCGGCCACGGGTACCCGTTCAAGGGCAACTACTCGGGTTGGCTCGAGCAGAAGTCGGCGCGGCTCGCGGTCGAGGAGAAGCAAGAGAGCGCGCGGCAGCGCAAGCTGAAGCAAGAGCTCGACTGGGTGCGCGCCTCGCCGCGCGCGCGTCAGGCGAAGAGCAAGGCGCGCCTCACGGCTTACGAGGACCTCATGGCGCAGGCGAACAAGGGCCCGAGCGACCCGACCGAGATCGGCATCCCGCCCGGACCTCGACTCGGCGATCTGGTCATCGAAGCCAAGGGGCTCACCAAGGGGTTTGGCGAGCGACTGCTCATCGATCACCTGGACTTTCGCCTGCCGCGGAGCGGAATCGTGGGGGTCATCGGCCCGAACGGCGCCGGTAAGACCACGCTCTTTCGCATGCTGGTGGGGGAAGACGCGCCCGATGAGGGCGCGCTCGTGGTCGGCGAGACGGTGCAGGTGGCCTACGTCGATCAGAGTCGCGAGGCGCTCTCCGGAGACAACAGCGTGTGGCAAGAGGTGAGCGGGGGCGAGGAGAAGATCGAGCTCGGCAAGCGCGAGGTCTCCTCGCGCGCCTACTGCTCGTGGTTCGGGTTCCGCGGCAGTGATCAGCAGAAACGCGTCGGGAGCCTGTCGGGGGGAGAGCGGAACCGCGTCCATCTCGCCAAGCTCTTGAAGCAAGGCGGCAACCTGCTCCTGCTCGACGAGCCCACCAATGATCTCGACGTCGACACCCTGCGCGCGCTCGAGGAGGCGCTGCTCGGCTTCCCGGGCTGCGCGGTGGTCATCAGCCACGACCGCTGGTTCCTGGATCGCATCGCGACCCACATGCTGGCCTTCGAGGGCGACAGTCAGGTCGTGTGGTTCGAGGGGAACTATCAGGCGTACGAGGCGGATCGTCACCGGCGCCTCGGCACCGACGCCGATCAGCCGCGGCGCATCAAGTACAAGAAGTTGTCGCGGAGCTGAGCGCCCGGCTCAATCCATCTGCAGGTATGGGTTGGTGCGGCGCACCTCCGCCATGGGCGCGTGCTCGCCGCCGTAGGCGTGCCCCGGATAGAGGATGGTATCACCCGGAATGGTCGAGAGGCGCTGGGTCAGGGTCCGGCGCATCTCGTCGGGATCTCCACCAGGCAAGTCCACCCGCCCGCAACCTTGCAAGAAGAGCGTGTCTCCGGCGAGGAGCGCGTCCTTCACGCGGTAGCAGCTCGAGCCCGGCGTGTGACCGGGCGTGTGCAAGAGCTCTACCTCCACGCCGCCGACCCGAATGCGATCGCCCGAGTCGTGCTCGACGAAATCCGACGGCGAGAGGCCGGTGACCTGGCGAATCCCCGCCGTCTCGAGCTTGTGCGCGTGGACCTTGCAGGGGTTCTCTCCGAGGAGGAACGCCAGGCCCTCGATGTCGAGCCCGAAGATCGAACCACCGACGTGGTCCGGGTGATAGTGAGTGGCGAGCGCTCCGACCAGCTTCATGTCATCGCCCCGCGCGATCTCGAGGATCCCGGCCACGTCCCACGCCGGATCGATGACGACACACTCGCCGGCGTCGCGATCTCCGACCAGGTACACGAAGTTCTGCATCATCTTCGCGGCGCGCTGCCCTTTGGCGACGTCGCGACCCATGAGGAGCTGTCTCAGGTAGAGCTCGGCCATCAGCGCGCTCATTCAAGCACGGCGCGCGCGCTCACACCAAGCCGCTGAGCGCCCACTGGCCGAGCGTGCCGAGCGCGCTCATCAAGAGCCCGGCGACCAACGCCGTGGAGAAGCTCTTGATGGTGAGCTTGTCCGTGAGCGCGTCCGTCAGCTTGAGCAAGATTGCGTTTACGATCCAACGCGTGACGAACGCGAGCAGGAACCCGACCCCGAGCGTGCCGATGCCGATCACGATGAACAGGAGCCACCCGATGAGCCAGCTCAGGAGCCCGAAGATCGCGGCCACCCCGATCGCTGCGCCAAACCCCTTCACCTGGAAACCAGGCAGGACGCGCGAGATGATCCAGACCGACACGCTCAGGATCAGCCACGACAATACGACATTCGTCATAGGGCTCCACCATAACCACCGGTGGCTCCGCCGCAATCAGCGAACAAAGCCATGAAACTTCGCAGAGTTCCATGAGCTTGGGTGCGCCTGGCTCGGCCAGCCGGACAAAGCCGAGAGACTTCGGATGTTCGGGCGTGCGTCCAGTTTCGTGACTAAACTCGAAGAGTCACTGCGCGACGCCAGCTCGGCGTCGGTTCGGCCTAGTCGTGGAACCACCGATCTCCATCGCGCTCCGCGAGACCCTCGACAGCGTCGTCTCTCCGACGGTGCGCGACGCGATGCTCGTGCAGGCGCTGCGTGACGCCTCGATCGACGAGATCCCGAGCGATCCGCGCGCGTTCCGTGATTTCTCGGACGGGCCGCTCCGGCAGGTGCTCGAGCGCGGGTTGGGAGCGGCGCTCGCCGACGCGGTGCTCGACGAGATCGCGCGCCTCACCGACGCCCTGGGTCGCGCCGACCCGGGGCCCAAGCGTCGCAGCTCGGTGAGCTCTCAGCTCCGCGCGGTCCGCACCTCACCGTGCTCATCACGTCCGCCGCAGCGGCGCCCGAGCCCGCGCCCCGCGACGCTCCGCGCCATGGAGCAGGCGATGATGACGCCGCCGCCGTGGTCGGGGCCGATCACCAAGCCGCCGGCCGAGCCGCTCGGCGCGGGGTCGGCGTCGGGCGAGACGAGGATCGGCCGCATCCGCGCCGATGCGAGCACGCCGGTCGTTCCGGTGTCGGTATCGTCGTGGCCTGCGTCGTCCGCGCCGGCCGAGCTCCCGCGGGTGCTGGTGCTGTCGAGAGACGCCGACACGGTGCAGCGCTTGAGCGCGTGGCTCGAGCCGCAGGCGGTGGCCGTCCCGGTCGGAGGCCTCCGGCGCCTGCTCGACGAGCTCGACGGGGTCGGCCGCGAGCGCGTGGCGATCCTGTTCGACTGCCGCTCTCCGCCGATCCGCGCGACCGCGCTCGCCGCGCTCGCCGACGAACTGCCGGCCGCGGCGCAGGTCGTGCTGTGGGGCGCCTCGGGCGACCTCACGCGTGCCCTCCTCGCCATCTCGCCGAAGACGATCGATTGGGTGAACTGTCGAGGCGACGCGCGCGCCAAAGACGTCGCGGAGCGCTGCTCGCTGCTCGTCTCCTGAGCCTCGCTACCGCGGTCGCCCCTGCGCCACCCAGCTCTCGACGAGCTGGATGTCCTCCGCGGGGAGCGGCGGGAGCCCGAGCGGCATACCGCGCACGGCAGGATCGAACTTCCCGGCCTCCTCCGCGCGTCGCGCGAGGAGCGCAGCGACGAGGAGCGGCGTCCCGTCCGCCGTCTTCTCGAACACGCTCCGCCGCTCGCCGTGGTCGTCGAGCAAGCCTGCCGACACCGCGCGGTGACTGGTGAGCTCGAGCCGTCGTGGCCGAAAGCCGAATCCGCCGGTATTCCCCGGGCCGCCATCCCCGAGCGCGACGTCCGGGTTGCCGTGGCAGTGCTGGCAAATCTTGCCGAGCACGCGCTCCTGCACCTCAGCGAAGCGCACGGGACGGTCGAGCAGCGGGAGCCGCGCGGGGAGCTGCGTCTGCGCGAGCGGCGCGAGCGGCGTCTCGAGGATGTAGGCGGCGAGATCCCGCGCCTCGTCCTTGGTGAACCCGAGCTTCGGCATCGGCGTGCCCGGCTTCACCGCGGGAGGATCCAGCAACCACGCGACGAGCCGCGCGGGCTCGAACCGCTCGCGCGCGAAGCGTAGATCGGGCGCGAGCGCGATCCCCGCCGAGCCCCGGCCTGCCTCCGGCGACGGCGCGATGGGCAGCGCCTCGACTCCGCTGAAGGTGTGACACGCGCCGCACGCCTTGGTCTCGAGGAGCTCACGGCCTCGCCCGAGATCGGCGCCTTCGAGAGATGCCGGTTCGGCGCGGCCGGCGTCGCGGACGAGGTACGCCGCGAGATCGCGCGCCTCCGCGCGGCTCAAGGCGAGGCGCGGCATGGTGGACACCAGCCCGGGTCGAAGATCGCGCGGCGCGAGCAGGTACGCCTCGATCCAGTCGCGACGCAGCCGCTTGCCGGTGGCCGCGAGCGACGGCGCGAACTCCACCCCGAGCAGGTTCGGTCTCCAGCGCGCGAGCGCGGATTTCGGCGCCTTGAACGTGCCCGCGATGATCTCTTGATGGCATCCGACGCACGCCTTGGCGGTCTCGGGTGCCGCGAGCCCGGTCCCCTCGTGACAGCGGTTGCACTCGAAGCGCAGGGCCAGCGCCCGCCCGCGCTCGACGTCCCCCGGGGCGCGCTCCGCCGCTCCCGGCGCGAGCGTCGCGGGCGCCGCGCTCGCGAACGGCGCCGCGCTCGAGGACGGCCGCGCCTCGTCGCGCTCGGTGCTGCAGCCGACGGAGAGCAGCCCGAGCGCGAGGAGGATGAGCGAGAGCGCGCGCGACGTCACGGTGCGCTCAGCCGGTGTGGGCGGTCGCGTCGCGGCAGACGGCCGCGCCGTTCGACATCGACTGGCAGCGCGCGAGCGCGAGCTTCTTGCCGCTCGCGTCCCCCGACTCGCCGCGGAGCTCGGCGAGCGCGGCGTACGCCTCCGGCGTCGCGAGGAGGTCCTTCTTGGCGAGCGCCTCGAGCACCGACCGCGCCTCGGCCTTGTGCGCGTCCACCCGCGCCAGCGCCTCGCCGAGATCGGTCATGCTCGCGGGGTCCTTCGCCTTGGTGTCTGCGATGCCGCGCAGCGTGGTCACCGCCCACTCGAGGTTCGCGGCGCGGTCGGCCTCCGTCCCGCCGAGCCAGCGCCCCTGGACCCACCACGGCACCTGCCCCTCGACGGGGAGCGCCCCGTTCGAGCGCGCCACCGCCAGCGCGAGCATCCGCTGAGCGCGCGCCACGATGGTCGCGCTCGCAGGCTTGAGCGCGCGGACGTGCGGCATCATGCGAAGCACGCTGGCGGCCGAGGCGTAGATCTTACCGTCATCGAACCCCTGCTCCGCTCGCGAGACCCCTTGCGGCCGGTAGTCGATGCCGTTGTCCATATACGGCACCCAGACGTCACCACAGGCCGCCGCCGGCCGGGTGCTCGCCCCAATCGCGGTCGCCATACCCAATGCTGCCACCAACATCCGAACCGAGCTGCGCTTGTTCATCGTCATTTCTCCTCGCCCGTGGGCACCGTCTCCATAACGGGTGAGCCCATCACTTCGTGACAGCGCCCGTCGAGGAACGTTCCCAGCAAGCCGTGGGCCACCGGAGGCGCCACGAAATTGCCGCAATTTGTCGGGAGCCCGTGTCGGCGTGTCCACGAGGCCGTGTCGCGCCGTCCACGCGGGGGGAGGGGGCGCGCCGCTGCCACAGCTCGAGCCGCCCAGCGAGCCGGTCGCCGCCCGGGGGTCAGGGCGCGCTGAGAGCGCTCGGCGCGGAGGGCTGAGCCCGCGCCGGACCGACATCACCCGGGAGCTCGGCCATGATGGCGTCGATGGCGGGCGCGACCACGTCGCGGAGGGTCGCTGCCCGGAGCGCCCGGGAGCGCCGCGGCTCGAGGACCCCGTGTCGCGCGAGCTCCTCGCCGAGCTCGAGCGCGGCCGCGGGAGCGGTAGGCGCGAGCGCGAGGGCGAGCTCCTCGCGGAGCGCCGGGATGACGCGCTCGTCGCGCTCCGCGAGCCAGCGCACCGAGCGCCACGCGAGGAGGGCGTGCTCCCGCTCGTCGGCGGCGATGCGCGCGAGGACGTCGCGCACCACCGGATCGACCGCGAACTCGGCGGCCTCGGCGGCCTCGAGCGCGGCGCCCGTCTCGCCGACGCACCCTTCGTGGAAGAGGACGCGCGCGAGCGCGACCGGATCGGTCGCGGGTGAGAGCGCGCCCTGGATGTCGAGCGGGCCGGGGCCGATGGGCGCTCCGGCGAACGCGCTCGCGATCGTGAAGCACACCCGCGCGTGGCGCGTCTCGTCGAGCCCGGCCTCCTGCGAAGCCGACACGAGCTCGGGCGGCGCGCCGAGGGCGAGCAGCTCGAGCGTGAAGCGCGCGAACGCCGCGACGCTCGCGTGCTCGAGCTCACCCGAGCGCTGCCACCACGCCGCGAGCGCCGCGCGAACGGCCGGCTCGAGGTCGAGCGAGGGTGTCAGGCTGAGCTCGCTCCAGTCGCTCCGCGCGATCACCGGGGCCACCCGCGCCACGCCCTCCACGATGAACGGGCGGCCGATCGCGCACGACCACGACTGGCAGGTGCGCGTCCCCGCGTTCCCCATGGCGCAGAGCTCGCCCGCGCTGCAATCCGAGTCGAGGAAGCACTGATCGGCCGGCGCCGTGCAGGCGTACGTCATGGAGTCGCAGCCTCCCGAGGCGTCGTAGTCCGCGCAGAGCTGGCTCGGGGCGCAGTCGAGGTCGCTCTTGCACGTGGCGGCCACGCAACGGCCGACCGGATCGCCGCACTGGCAGATGCGCCCTTCGCCGCAGTCGGCGTCCTTGATGCAGCCGTACGAGCAGAAGCAGCCCGCCATGCCGCCTTGTATCGAGCAGTAGCCATTCGGCTGCTCGGCGCAGTCAGCGTCGACGCTGCAGGCGTCGGCTCCGCCGCCGCTGCCCGCGCACGTGTAGCCGTCACGTGGGAGCTTGGTGGGGCAGTCCTTTATGGCCTCGCGATGCGTGCGTCCGCCCTCGCAGCGGAAATACCCCGAGCCTGGGACGACCTCGACCGGGTTCTTGCAGTCGGGCGCGTTGACGCCGCCGCCGGTGCCGGACGAGCCGCCGGTGCCGGACGAGCCGCCGGTGCCGGACGAGCCGCCGGTGCCGGACGAGCCGCCGGTGCCGGACGAGCCGCCGGTGCCGCTCTGAAACGTCGTCTCTCCGCCGCAGGCGAGCGGCGCGACTCCGAGCGACATGAGCAGCCAAATCCGAAAATCGACGGTTCGGGTGACGCGCATGACAGGCATCATACCAAAACCCGAACCTTGCGCCTGGTCAATTCGCCGGGATGCAAACCCGCCGAGCGCAGGCTCAGCGACCGCAGCGGGAGCCCTTCGGAAACCCGCCGGCAGGGGATTTCTTCAGTCGCGCCTCCGTGGCCGGCGAGTAGAGCCCGTCTTCCTTCAGGCGATCTTCGGGGTGGTTGAGGTTCCAGAGCTGTTGAAAGGCCTTCACGTCCACGCTCGATCGGGAGCTCGCGCCGGGGCCGACATAATCGAAGTGCATGTTGTCGATCGCTCCGAGCCATTTGAACCGGTGCGCCTCGAGCTTCGAACGCCACGCGGGCGCCTCGGCGATGTCGAGCGCGAGCCCCGTCTCGTGGTTGCTGTCTCCGGGGCGTGACGCCAGGCGGATGCCGCACCGGCGCCCCGTGTACCAGCGCCACAAGAGATACTGCTGCGCGACGGTGCGGAGGGAGCTGTTCACCGTCATCGTCAGGTTCCTGTTTGCGTCGAGCGCCTTCAGGAGGTGGTCCCGCGCGGGCGCGGCCATGTAGAGAAACACGTTGGAGCGCTTGGCGAGGTTCGGGCGCTCCGGCACGGGGACGAACGCGGCGGGATCGATGCACCTCGTCTGACGGATGATCTGTCGGCTGAGCGCGTCGACGCTGCCGGTGAAGCAGCTCCGCCGCGCGGCCTGCTCGACGGTGCCCGCGATCACGCGGGGCGCCGCCTTCGGCGGCTCCGCGGGCGGCTCATCCGGTGGCGGCTTGGGAGCCTCGACGAGCGAAGGTTGGGGCGGCGCCACCGCGGCCGGCGCGACGGGCAACTCGGGCGTCACCGGTGCGGGCAGCGCTGGCGCGGCCGAGGCGCTCGCCAAGAGCGCCGTGCGTTCCGGGGCGTCCCGCAGGATGAACGCGATGTCCAGCCCGATCACGCTCACGAGCGCGACCAAGGCCGCGCTGATGCCGAGCGTCCGCTTCGAGATGCGCGGCACGCTCGGTGGCGCGCCCTCCAGCGGCTCGCGCGCGCGGCTCACGCCGCGGAGCCGCGCGGCGGTCTGCGTCTCTTCCGTCTCGGTCTCGGCGTGCTCGGCGCCTTCGAGCGCCTCGGGGTCGGCGCGCTCCACTGCGGCCTCGGCCGGAGCCTCGTCGCTCGCGAGCGCGGCGATCTCGTGCTCCGACGCTTCGGGGTCGGAAGCGTCCTCCACCATTTCTTCCCCCGCGAGCTAGCGCGAGTCCTCGCGTGCGGCAAGCTCACTGGCGCGCGACGCTCGGCCGCCGCGCCGCCGTCGTTCAGGGTGCGGCCGCCCGCGCTCGCTCCACTTCCGCGCGCTCGCGTTCGTCGCGCTCCGCGAGGCTCGCGAGCGGGACGCTCCCTTCGCCGAAGAGCGCCGCGCGGACCGCCTGGTGCGGCGTATCCGGGGCGCCCGTCACGGCCTCGACGAGCTCACTCACCTTGACGGCACCGGTCGCACCGATCCGCACGCTCACGTCGAGGGGCAGCATCCTCCCGACCAAGCCTGCTTCGCGGAGCAGGCGGAGCTCTGGCTCGCCGCCCACGGTCAGCGCGAGCACATAGCTTCGCACGTCCACCAGCTTTCCCAAGCCGCGGATCTCGCGGCGCACCCGGAGCTCGTCCTTGGCCAGGAAGGTTGCGACTCGCTCCTCGAGCCACGCGCGGCCTGGCAGCGCGGTCTCGGCGAGCGCGATCACGTAGCGCGCTCCGGTGATGATGCGGCTGAGCCCGGGCTCGCCGTCCGTGAGTCTTCGCGCCTCGATGAACTCGAGTCCGCCGCTCGTGCTCCGGTTGAGACGTTCGAGTAGATCCTCGGGCGCGTCGATGAGCTTGACGTCCGCGTGCTCGTCGAGGCTCGCGATCCCGAGCGACAGCGCCGGCCCGAAGCTGAGCTCCGGCTTGGGGCGAAAGCCGCGCGAGTAGTCGATTCGCACTCCCGCGCGGCGAATGACCCGCGGGAGCTCGCGGAGCAAATCGAGGTGTCCGAGCAGCGCCGCGGGGCCGATCTTCTTGAAGCGCAGCCGGAACCTCGCCGGCGTGCCGCCAGCTCGCACGGGACGGAGCGCCTCCGGGTTCACGCGACGCCGCGGGGCGCGCTCGGCCTCTCCCGGGGCGGCGGCGCCCTCGACCGGCTGCGCCGGGGTGACGCGCGGCAGGGTGGGCTCGAGCGCGCCCATCTCCTTCAAGAAGCCGAGCCGCCTCTCGCGAGTCCGCGTCATGTCGCAGGCGATCCCGCAATCGTAGCAGACCAGCCGGCGGCGATCCGCGTCCGCGTCGGCGAGGTTCGTGTGGTGGACGAAGGTGCCCGCGACCTTCGAGCACGGCGGGCTCAGCCGGCTCGCGAGCGCCTTTCGGTACTCGCGCGCGAGGAAGCCGTCCTCGATCCCGACGTCGATGTGGTCCCACGGTAGACGCGCGGTCACCGGCAGCGTCCCCAGGTACGCCGAAATGTCGATCTCGAAGTGTTCGAGGGCCTCTTGCCACGCGTCCATGTCGAGGTGCTCGTCCCAGGAGTCCGAGCGGGCGCCCCGCAGGAACGCGCGCTCGATCACCGGGCCGAGCCGGCGATCGCCGCGCGCCAAGATCCCCTCGAGCGCGCTCGACAGCGAGTGGTGCATGCGAAGCTCGAGCCCCTTCACGCCACGGGTCGCGCGGCGGAGTAGCTCCTGCTTCTGGTTGATCTCGTCGAGCGGATCCATCGCGCACCACTGAAACGGCGTGTGCGGCTTCGGGACGTGCACGCTCACGCTGACCGTCACTCTCGGGCGTCGGCCCAGGCGATGGCCCACCGCGACCGTCTTCTTCGCGACCTCGACGATGCCGAGCACGTCCTCGTCCGTCTCGGTCGGCAGCCCCGCAATGAAATAGAGCTTCATCTTGTCGAAGCCCCGCGAGAACACCCGCTCCGCAGTCTCCAGCAGCTGCGCCTCGGTGACGTTCTTGTTGATGACGTCACGCATGCGCTGGGTGCCCGCCTCGGGCGCGAAGGTGAGCCCGCTCGCGCGGACCGTCCGCATCGCGTCGAGCAGCTCCTCGCCGAGGCCGTACGCGCGAAGCGACGCGACTCCCAGGCTCACGCGCTCGGGCGCCGTCTTCTCCACCAAGGTCTTGATGAGTGGCGAGATGCAGCTCACGTCCGCGGTCGAGAGCGCGGTGAGGCTCACCTCGTCGTAGCCGCTCTTCTCGAGCGCGCTGAGGACCGTCTCCACGACCTGCTTCGGATCACGCTCGCGCACCGGCCGGTACGTCCAGCCGCTCTGGCAGAACCGGCATCCCTCGGTACAGCCGCGCGCGACCTCGATGCTCATTCGATCGAAGATCGCCTCGGGACCGCCCACCGGCCCGTCGTCGGGGAAGGGGAAGCGGTCGAGGTCTCCGAGCACTCGCCGCTCGATGCGGACCCCGTCGACCACCTCGAGCCCCGTCTCCGGGTCGAGGTGCGTCTTGGCCAAGGAGGGCACGTAGACGCCCGAGATGCGCGCGAGCCGCTCGAGCCGTTCGCGTCGCGTCAGACCCTCCGCCTTCGCCTCCGCCCATGCGAGCGTGAGCTCCGTGGTCGCCTCTTCGCCGTCACCGATGAGCAGCGCGTCGAAGAAGAGCGCCATCGGCTCGGCGTGGGTCGCCACCGGACCGCCTGCGACGACCAACGGATCGTCGTCGCTGCGGCTCGCGCTCCGGAGCGGGATCCCGCCGAGCTCGAGCATCATGAGCACGTTCGTGTAGGTGAGCTCGTACTGCAGGCTGAAGCCCACCACGTCGAAGTCCGCGAGCGGCCGCGCGCTCTCGAGCGACCGCAGGAGCTCTCCGTGGCTACGGAGCTCGCGCTGCATGTCCACCCACGGCGCGTAGCAGCGCTCCGCCAGCGTGCGCGGGTCGTCGTTCAGGATCTTGTAGAGGATGCGGAACCCGAGGTGGCTCATCCCGATGTCGTAAATCTCGGGGAAAGCCAGGCAGACGCGCGCGCGGACGCTCGCCCAGTCCTTCGCGCGCGCTCCGTGCTCGGCGCCCGTGTAGCGAGTCGGCTTCTCCACCGCGTGGAGGAACCGGGCGTAGGGGTGGTCGAAGAGCTCCATCGTCGGCACCGCGGACCATAGCGCGAGCGCCGGGCGCCGGTAAGCCGGACCCGGCCCGCTGCCCGTCGCGCGGCCCCCGGAGCGTCCTCGGCAGAGGCCGCTCGCGCCGCGCACGGCATGCGCCGCGCCCGACCTGATGGCAGAGTGGGGCATGCGCCGCGTCCTCGCCTCCGCCGCTCTCGTCTTCGTCGCCGCCTGCTCGCGCCCCAAACCTCCCACCATCACCCCGATCTCGATCGAGGTCACCAGCGTGGGTCCGACCGCGGTCGGGCTCCGCGTGAACCTCGACGTCCACAACCCGAACGGCTTCCCGCTCGTGGTGCAGAAGGTGAGCGGCAACTTCGTCGTGAGCGGCTCGGTCGACCTCGGGAGCGCGACCGTGGACACCGCGCTCTCCATCCCGGCGAACGCCGACCAGCGAGTCGCGAGCGACGTCAAGCTGCCCTGGACCAACCTCGCCGCGCTCGCCCCGCTCGCGCTCTCGGGAAAGCCCGTGCCGTATCGCTTCGCGGGTCGCGCCACGGTCGGCGGCGAGAGCGTGAACCTGGAGGTGCCGTTCCAGCTCGACGGCACCCTCACCAGCGCCCAGCTCATCCAGGCGGGGCTGAACGGGCTGCCCAAGTTCCCCGGCCTCACTCCGTAACGAC
This sequence comes from Polyangiaceae bacterium, assembly GCA_035063585.1. Lineage (GTDB taxonomy): Bacteria > Myxococcota_A > Polyangia > Polyangiales > Polyangiaceae > JAPSGB01. The sequence goes on along the minus strand of JAPSGB010000006.1, from coordinate 66,832 downwards.
GCGGCCATGCTAAAGAAGTGACTTGAGTCATGCCGGTCCGGCGCGAGCCCGGCTGGCTCGCCCGCGCGCCGCGCGCACCCATGGACGCGCCGCGCGCCGAGACCCGGCCGAGCCGCGCGATTCCCGCGCCGCCCCGACCCCAAGAACGCCCCAGGCGAGCGCAATGTCTCGCGATTGTCAGCCGCGCATTGGTTTCGCTTGACGTGCCCTCCGCCGCGTGCGTCTTATGCGCCCGCGACCATGGCACTGACACGAGATGCCGTCTTCTGGAAGGCCTTCCAGTCGCACGCAGATCTCACCGTTCAGGCGACACGAAACCTGAAGGCGATGCTCGAGGATCCGAGCCAGGTGATGATCCTGGCGGGCGAGATCAGCCGCGCGGAAAAAGAAGGCGACCACATCACTCACGAGACGATGTCGGCGCTCCATCAGATCTGGATCACGCCGCTCGATCGCGAGGAAATCCACGCGCTCATGAGCGCGCTCGACGACGTGCTCGATTTCGTCGAGGCCGCCAGCGATTGGGTGATGCTCTACGAAATCACCACGGCGCGCCCCGAAGCGATCGAGCTCGCGAGCAGCCTCTGCTCCGCCGCCGAGGACGTCGCCAAGGCCGTCGGGCACCTGAACAAGCTCAAGGATCCGCAGCCCGTCCTCGACCTCTGCGTATCGATCAATACGCATGAGCACCAGGCGGACGTGGTGTTCAGGCGGGCAGTCGCGCGGCTCTTCAAGGAGCCCTCCGACCCCATCGAGGTGATGCGCTGGCGCGACATCCTCGAGGCGATGGAGACGGCGACCGATCGCGCGGAGGACGTCGCCAACATCATCGAGGGGATCGTGCTGGAGCACGCGTGATGGATGCGTACCTCATCCTCATCATCGCCATCGCGCTCCTCTTCGATTACAGTAACGGGTTTCACGACGCTGCCAACACCATCGCGACGGTAGTGAGCACCCGCGTGCTCTCGCCGCGGGCAGCGGTGGTGTGGGCCGCCTCGTTCAACTTCCTCGCGTTTCTGGTCTATCCGCACAACGTGACGGCGGCCATCGCGCACGGCATCGAGCTCACCTCGGTGACGCACAACGTCATCCTGGCCACGCTGATCGGCGCGATCACCTGGAATGCCATCACGTGGTGGTGGGGCTTGCCGTCCTCGTCGTCGCACGCGCTCATGGGCGCGTTCGCCGGCGCGGCGCTCGCGAACACCCCGCGGCTGTCGATCCTCAACGCGGCGGTGTTCGGCAAGGTGGTGATCTTCATCGTGGTCGCCCCGATGCTTGGCATGGTGCTCGGAGGGCTCCTCATGTACCTCGTGAGGTTCATCTTCGCGCGGAGGCGCCCAGCGCAGGTGGACCGCTTCTTCCGGCGAGGCCAGCTCATCTCAGCGGGGCTCTACTCGCTCGGGCACGGAGGCAACGACGCGCAGAAGACCATGGGCATCGTCACGCTGCTGCTCATCACGTCGGGGATACAGGAGCGGACCGAGGCCGCCGAGCCGCGGTTCTGGGTGGTGATCGTGTGTCAGGCCGCGATGGCGCTCGGCATGCTGTCGGGCGGCTGGCGCATCGTGCGCACCATGGGAATGAAGATCACGAAGCTCCGCCCGGTCGGAGGATTCTGCGCGGAGACGGCCGGCGCCATCACGCTCGCGATGTCCACGCTGCTCGGCGTCCCCGTCTCGACGACCCACACCATCACCGGCTCCATCGTCGGGGTCGGCGCGGTCGAGCGGCGGCTCAGCGCGGTGCGCTGGGGCGTCGCGGGACGGATCGTGTGGGCGTGGGTCTTCACGATCCCCGCCGCGGCGCTCATCGCGGTCGTCGTCTACTACCCGATCCGGCTCCTCAGCGGCTCACCCTGAGCGTCGCGGCTCATCCGGGGTGAACCACCGGCGTCGGCGCGGGCCGATCGCGCTGGATGATGAACCAGGTCGGCATCAGCTCCGCCCCGGCGATCGAGGAGTAGGCTTTCCCGAGCAGGAGATCCGGGTTGCCCGCCTCGACGAGCTTCACGTAGTCGCGGAGGAAGCTGCCTTCGAGGAGACGGTTCTTCGCGTCGGCGTAGTTGAAGAGGAGCGAGCCGGGCTCGCGCCCCTCGGCTTCGCGCGGCCCGACCGGGCGAACCGAGAAGAAGCCGAAACGACGCGGTGCGTCGTCCGACGGCCGGCTCGACCACGGCCGCTCGAGCGCGCCCTGGACTACGTTGATGTTGTACCCCCAGAAGGCCCCCTCGTGACGATAGAACCCCTTCCGGAACTTCTGGAAGCCGCCTACCCGCGTCAAGAACGGGCGATTATAGCCGCGGAACTCCCAGTCCACGAGCGACGCGGGTTCGGGCTGCGTGCCCGCGTCGTAGAGCGCCGTGAGCTCGCTCTTCGGTACTCGCGCGAGTTCCTCGAGTGAGGATGTCATCTGACTCGCTCAAGGCCTACCACGTTTCGCCTTGGCGGCTCGTCGCCAGGACCGCCCAGGGCGGCCGCAGGCGCTGACATTTTGCCCTGTCCGAGGCCGGCTGGCCGTGTCAGATACTCGCCATGCGCTCCGCGTTCATCGTCCTCGGATTGGTTCTCGGCCTCGTCGCCTGCTCGGCGAGCGGCGGAAGCTCGAACAATGGGTCTGGCGCGGGGGGCGGTGGCGGGTCCGGCGCGGCTGGCAGCGGAGGCGCTCCCGGCAGCGGTGGCGGGATCTCGCTCGACGCGGGTGACGACGCGCGACCGACCGTCGCGCGCCTCAAGGGAAAGGTCTACTCACCCCAGGGGGTCATGCCGATCTCGGGCGCGCTGGTCTTCTTGTCGGGTGGCACGCCGGGACCGATCCCGGATCACGCCTACTGCGACAAGTGCGTCGCGCTGCCGCACGGCACTCCCTACACGTTCTCGAACCCAGACGGCAGCTTCGAGCTCGACGCCTACGCGACCGGTCCGCAGACGCTGGTGGTCGAGAAGGGACAGTTCAGGAGATATCGCACGTTCGACGTCGTGGCCGGCGATCAAGACGTGCCGGCGGCTCTGACCACGATGCCGCGCAAGACCGATCCCGCGGCTGGCGACAACATCCCGAAGATGGCCGTGATCCAGGGTCAGTGGGATCAGATCGAGGTCTCGCTCGCGAAGTTCGGGCTCGGCGAGATCATCCCGGGGCCGTTCAACCTGGGCGTCCAGGTCAAGCCGGGCACCGCCTCTTTCGACATCATCACGAACAAGCTCGGGTTCTTGAAGGACATGAACCGGCTCTCGCAGTATCACATCGTGTTTCTCCCTTGCTCCGGCAGCGACGGCACGACCTGCAACGACTTCGTACCGGGCGACGCGACCGTGAAGAAGAACCTTCAGGACTATGTCGCCATGGGCGGCAAGATCTACGTGACCGACTACTCCTACGAGTTCGTGCGCCAGCCGTTCCCGGGCTACGTGGACTGGGTCGGGCAAGGCGCCGCGCTCGGCTCGGCGTGTCAGGGAGGGTCCTACGACGCGCCGGCGACGGTGAAAGACCAGGGCATGAAGGACTGGCTCGCGGCGATGGGCGTGACGACCTTCGACGTCAAGGCGAGCTGGACGATGATCGACAAGGTGAACCCCGTCGACACCATCGACGACGAGGGTAAGCCGGTCACCGTGACCCCGAAGGTGTGGGTCGAGGGCGACATCGGCAGCTCCGGGCCGAAGCCGACCACGGTGAGCTTCGAGTACCAATGCGGCCGCGTGCTCTTCTCGACCTATCACACCGAGGCCGGCAACGCGAAGCCGACCTCGCCATACCTTCCCCAGGAGGCCGCGCTCATGTACGTCCTCCTCGAGGTCGGCGTGTGTATCGAGCCGACCAACCCGAAGTGAGCGCGCGCACCCCGGGCTTGCGTGCCGATTCGCGGCTCGTGACGGGAGCGCTCGCCCGGCGCCGGCTGGAGGAGCTCTCCGGATGAAGCCTTCCGGACGCGTCGCGGTTCGTCTCTCGGTGCGCGGCTACGAAATGAGCGCGGGCGCCGAGGTCGGTCTGGCGACCCTCGCTCGTCATCTCGAGCATGTGCGCTGGGAGGCCATCCGAGCCGCCGGCGCCACCCTCGGAGTCGACCTCGGACGCGGCGTGGTGCGCGCCCAGCGCATCGAGAGTCGCGCGCCGGCGGCGTATCCGATGGAACTCGAGGCGCAGGGCTGGGTGGCGCGCGTCGGGCGCACGAGCATGGATTTCGGTCACGCCATCGTCGACGGTGATGGGCGCACGCTCGCGGTCGGCTCGTGCACCATCGTGCGCCTGGACGATCAGGGTAGTCCCCGCGTGATTCCCGAGCGCGTGAGGGAGCTCGTGAGCCCGAGCGAGCCGGTCGATGTCCCGGGCCTCGACGAACCGGCGCCTGCCGACGCCTTCGAGCGAGCGATCGTCGTGGTCGCCTCGGACCTCGACGTTTTTCGACACGTGAACCACGCGCGCTACATCGACTTCGCTGACGACACCCGAGCGCTCTTCGACCACGAGCGCGGGGGCGCAGCGACCCCGGCGAGCACGGCGCTCGGTAAGCTCTTCATCGAGTACCGTCGCGAGGCGCGCATGGGGGAGCGCCTACGCGCGCTCGGCTGGCGCCCGGCGGGCAGCCCCAGCGGGTTCGCCGTCGAACTCCGGGCGGCCGACGACGCCGTGTTGGTTCGCGCGCGGCTCGAGCCGGCTCGCGCCTGAGCGCGCCGCCCGCTACTGACAGGTCTTGTCGCAGCCGTCCTCCGGCTTCAAGCCGTCACAATTGCACACGCCGTCGCAGAACCAGTCGATGGTTCCCGTGCGGAAGAACCGGTCGGACTGCTCGTAGGAGGCCGTGAGGACTCGCACGCGATCATGCGGGTCACAGCCGGCCGCGGCCGGCAGGTTGTGCAAGGGCTCCGCCGGCAGGCCGAAATCATACTCGACCATCGCGTTCTGATCCTTCACCGGCGCGGCCGCCGACGGCACGTCGAAGACGTCGCGGACGAGCGGTTGCGCGGGGTCGTTCGACTTCAGGTTCACCGCGCCGACCGCGCGCGCGATGATGTGGGCCGCGAACGTCGTCACCTGATGATCCCCGAGGGCGTCGTGGATGAGGATGTGATGCGGCGGCGTGTTCGGCAGCGTGTTGTCCGTCATGTACGGCGCGTAGCCGTTCGGCTCGGAGCGATCCCAGCCCATCTGGATGAGGCCGAGCATGATCTGCTGGTCGAGCGCGTTCGAGTAGGCTCCGCCGAGCACGAAGCCGTAGGCGGGCCAGTCCTTGCTGCGGTTCAAGAGCAGGTTGTACGGCATCCCGGGCTCTCCCACGAGGCCTCGGGTCACGTCGGTCGAGACCGCCATGTAGGTCGTGCCCATGATGCCGCCTTGGCTGTCGCCGCGATAGGCGCGGAGCGAGGGGTCGATCCAAGCGGGATCGAGCAGCACCGTGCCGTCCGCGTCCTTGATACCCTCCTTGGCGACTCGACCCATCATCATGCGCATGACGAGGAGCTGATTGACCTGACCCTGCACCTGGCGATCGAAGAAGCTCAAGAACAGGTCCGGCCGCGCGCCGAGCGCGTTGATGGCGAGGTTCACGTCGTCTTCGCAGAAGCCGAAGTAGTTGGTGGAGAAGCCGATCCAGTCGTAGAGATCGGTCATCTCGGCCATGTAGCCGCCCTGACCCTCACGCATCGAGCCGAAGAGGCCGTGCCCGTTCTGCAGGAGCCCGTGCTTCTTCCCGTTGTTCACGCTGTTCGGCACGATGATGAGGACGTCCTGCTCCATCGTGCCGCTCTCCACCGGGAGCCCATCGTCGCCGAGCACGAGCCGCGCGGGGTCTTTGCCCTGTGCGAACTGCTGGTCGCCCGGCTCACCGTTGGTGAGAAAGAGCGGAACGGTCATGGTCACCGTGATGCGGCGAAGCGTGTGCGCGGTGGGAGCTTCCTCGACCGTCTTCACCTTGAAGGTGGGCCCGTCGTCGCCGACCGAGGCGAGGGCCTTGTCTCGCGCGGCCACCATCCAGCGCGTGTTGCTCTCGCGTGACGCGGTGGTGTAGTCCCACGCGATCTGGAGATCCTTCTTGTCGACGCCCGCGGCGGCGAGCTTCGCGAAGATGTCCTTGTAGAGAGCGCGGCGTCGCCCGACGCTCTTCTCCGGGCTCGACGTCCCGTCGCGGAGCGCTCGAAATGCCGGGGATGGCGCGATCTCCTGGCCGCCCTCGTCGACCACGTGGCGGATGGCCACGATGTAACGGGTAGCATCCTTCAAGCGCACGGCCGGACGAATCATGAACGCCCGTTCGTCGTCGTTGCGGGCCGTGTAGTCGAGGTCCACCCAATGCGGGACGAGCTCCCCGCTGCTCGCGTCGAGCAGGATGGTCGGTGAATCTGCGCTCACCGTGCTCGCGATGGTGTCCGGCGTCGCGAGCCCTGCGTCCGTGGCACCGAGCAGGTGCGTCATCGCGGCTTGGCCGGGGGAGAAGCCGTCGGAGCCATAGAAGTGCTTCGGATCCAGCGGGTATTGGCCGAGCGTCGCCGGGAGCGTCTTGGCGCCGAAGCGCACCGACATCCCCGACGGGTTCAGGCCGGACTCGTCCTTGGCCAAGTACACGTTCGACGGGAAGGGCAAGCCGCAGTGCTCGGGTACGAGCGGATCGCAGTCGCCGTCGAGGAGGGGGCCGCCCGTGCTCTCGCCGCTCTCGTCGCCCTCGTCGCCTCCGCACCCGACGAATGACGAGCAGAGGGCGAGCCCCAGGCCGAGAGTGATGAGCGACTGGAAGAAGCGATGGGTCGTGCGCACGGAGGTCCTCCACGCTGTCCGGCCGAAATGGGCCGATGAGAGGCGCCAATCCTACGACATCACCGGGGTCTAGTCGCGCGCAACTTTGCCCATCGAGCTCACCACCACCTCGAAATCGGTGCCCGGCAGGATCGCCCGCACCCTGCCGGGGCCCACGCGGCCGACGGCGATCCGTGCGCGCTCCGGGCTCACCCGTCCGGAGATTCGCCCGACGTCGAGCGGCCCTGCCCAGAGCGGCAACCCCTCTGCGTCGTAGCGCATGGCGAAGACGTGGTCGGGGAGCGATTTCCCCGGGATCGCGGCCAGGTATCCGACTTCGAACACCATGAAGCTCTCGTCGGTGTCCACCGCGAGGGAGAGCGGGGCGCTGGCTCGCCAGCGCGCCAAGCCGACCTCGCGGCCTCCCCAGCGGTTTCGCCCGTCCTCTCCCGCAAGCTCGAGCTTGGCCGAGTCCTCGGTGGCCACCGCGACGAGGAAGCCTCGGCCCGGCCAATGCAGCGCCGAGAGCGCGTCGCACCGGGTGGGCCCCATGACCTCCGCGTCCATCAACACGTCGCCGTCGCGTCCCCACACCCGCTGCCCGACCAGGCCGGTCGACGTCTCGCAGAAGAAGATGACCAGGTTCCCGTGGGGGCCGCCGGTGATCGCCATGTGCTCGGACGCCGCGACGATCCCCGCGAGCGGTCGCCGCTTCTCCCAGACCAGCGCGTCACCCGCGCCGAGCAGCAGCAGGAGCGGCTCGGGCGCGCCGTGCGCGCGGTGAAGGAGGACGAACCGCCGCGCCTCGCCGAGCGCGACGGACTGCACGGCGAGGGTCGTGGCAGCGCCGAAGTGCTCGCTGATGAGGGCGGCATGATTCGCGAGCCCGGGCGTGCGGCGCACGTCCTCGACGAGCCCCCGCTCCGCCTCGCCGAGCGGCGCGACGAACGGCGCGCTCGGCGAGGGCTCGCTCGGGGCAGGCTCACGGACCGGTCGAGCGGCCGTCGCCGACGGGGCGGCGCTGGGAGCCGCGCGCTCGGATGGTTCGGCGCTGCGCGCGCAGCTCGCCAGCGCGGTCGCTGCGAGCGCGGTGACGAGGACGGACGCGCGAGGTTCCACGGGGGCGACTCTAGCTCGGCTTCCGGATCTTCCGCGCGGGGTGTATGCTCCGGACCTCCACGGGATCCTCCTTCGCACATGCTCCAGCACGCCATGCCCCGGCTCGAGAGGCTCCGCGACGAGCTCGAGCGGCGTGGTTCGCGGAGGTCCGTCGCCTTCCCGACCACGAACGCCGCCCTGATCGAGGCGATGGAGGTGGTCGAGGAGTATGGCCCGATGTGCGAGGCCATGTACCTGATGATGGCGGCTGACAAGCGCGTGCTGAACGTCGAGCGCATGGTCATGCGGGGCGCGCTGGACGTCCTCTCGAAGGGCCGCGTCCGCACCGCTCATATGGAGGCCATGATCGACGCCGCTTCCAAGCGGGTCGCCGAGGTCGGCGAAGAGCGGTGCCTCGAGGACGTCATCGCGCGTCTGGCGGACGACCCGGTCCGCGCCGAGACCACCATCCTGCTTTCCGCAGCGGTGGCGGTCGCGGACGGCGCCGTCACACCCGAAGAGTCCCGGCTCTACGACCAGCTCTGCGAGGGCCTCGGTCTAGACGAGGAGCGGGCCGCAGCGCTCCTCGAGGAGCTCTCCGAGAGCGTCGAGCCTCGCCCCTGAGAAGCCTGGACGCCTGCGCACCGTTCGACCCATTTCCCGCGGGCGTAGACCGCAACGACCACTCTACATGCAGCCCCGGATCTGGTAGGGAGACCCGAGCATACCCGACCCCGCACGGGCGAAGGCGAGCGTGGCGAGTCTCCAGCGTCTTCGGGCGCGGGGCGGATCGCCGGCGAGGCGCCGACGGCGTCCAGGACATGAGCAGATGGTTCAGGAGGACAAAATGAGCACAGCGCGACTCATCTACGATGGGAAGGAATACGAGTTCCCGGTCGTCGAAGGCACCGAGGGCGAGAAGGCGATCGACATCGCGAAGCTCCGGTCCTCGACCGGGCTCATCACGCTCGATCCGGGCTACGGAAACACCGGTTCGTGCGAGAGCGCCATCACCTTCATCGACGGCGAGAAGGGGATCCTGCGCTATCGCGGCTACCCCATCGAAGAGGTTGCGGTCCGCGCGCGCTTCACCGAGGTCTGCTACCTCCTCATCTACGGGGAGCGACCGACCATGGCGCAGCTCGTGGAGTTCCGCGATCAGATGACGCGGCACACCCTGCTCCACGAGGACATGAAGAAGTTCTACGAGGGCTATCCCGCCGGGAGCCACCCGATGGCGATCATGGCCGGGATGATCGCGTCCCTCTCGACCTTCTATCCGGAGAACGAGCACGATCTCAATCTCAACATCATCCGCATGCTCGCCAAGTCGAAGACACTGGCGGCGTTCGCGTACAAGAAGTCGGTGGGGCAACCGTTCATCTATCCGCGCAACGATCTGAGCTGGCCCGCCAACTTCCTGCGGATGATGTTCGCGGTCCCGGCCGAAGACTACGTGGTAGCGAAGCCGTTCGAAGAGGCGCTCAACATGCTCCTCATCCTGCACGCGGACCACGAGCAGAACTGCAGCACCTCCACCATGCGTATGGTCGGCAGCAGCGAGGCGAATCTCTTCGCCTCCATCGCCGCGGCGGTCTGCGGTCTCTGGGGTCCGCGTCATGGCGGGGCCAACCAGGCCGTGATCGAGATGCTCGAGCAAATCCGGGCGGACGGCGGCGACTACCGGAAGTTCCTCGAGCGCGTGAAGAGCGGCGACTCGGGCGCGAAGCTCATGGGCTTCGGCCACCGCGTCTACAAGAATTTCGACCCTCGCGCCAAGCTCCTCAAGGCTGCGGCCGACGGCATCTTCGACAAGCTCGGCATCCACGATCCGCTCCTCGATCTCGCGAAGAAGGTCGAGGAGGCGGCGCTCAGCGAGGACTACTTCATCCAGCGCAAGCTCTACCCGAACGTCGATTTCTACAGTGGCATCATCTACCGCGCGATGGGCATCCCGACCGAGATGTTCACCGTCATGTTCGCGCTCGGGCGCTTGCCCGGTTGGATCGCGCACTGGATGGAGCAGCGCAACGATCCGCACGGATATCGAATCCACCGCCCGCGCCAAGTCTACACGGGCGAGCGGCAGCGCACCTTCGAAGACCGTGGTACGCTGAAGCTCTAGCTTCACGCGGGGGAAGCCGCGCCGGGCTGATGTCGGTCCGGCGCGGAACCTCGCTCGAGGGAGGAACGTCAATGTCAGGTCGTGTCACTCTGATGGCCCTCGCGGGCGGGTTTGCGTCGCTCATCCCGTCGCTCGCGAGCGCGGCCACCTACCAAGTCGGGCCCACGCGGACGTACCGGGACCTCGGGGCGATCGCGGCTCTGGTGTCACCCGGTGACGTGGTCGAGGTCGACGGTGGCGCGACCTACCCGGCCGTGCGGTTCACACGCCCAGGTGACGCGGGGGCCAAGATCACCATCCGCGGCCTGAAGGTCGGCGGGAGGCGCCCCATCTTGAACGGCGGTACGAACACCATCGACGCGTCGGCCGATCACTACGTCTTCGAAGGCCTCGAGATCACGGGCGGCGGCTCACGTTGCTTCTTTCATCACGCCGACGACATCACCATCAGAGACAGCGTCATTCACGACTGCCCGAAGCAGGGGCTGCTCGGCGCCGATAATGACTCCGGCTCGCTGCTGCTCGAGTACTCGGAGTTTTACGGCTCGGGCGGCGGAGATCGCGATCATCAGATCTACATGGCGACCGACGAGTCCGCGCACCCCGGCGCGGTATTTCGCATGCAGTTCTGCTACGTCCATGATGGAAACGGCGGCAACAACGTCAAGTCGCGCGCGGAGCGGAACGAGATCTATTATAATTGGATAGAGGGGGCATATTACCATGAGCTCGAGCTCATCGGCCCCGACCCAGACGGCGGCGTGAGCGCGTCTCTGCGCCGAGAAGACTCCGACGTGGTCGGCAACGTGCTGGTGAAACGGCGGGATTTCTCCTTCGTGCGGGTCGGCGGCGACGGAACCGGCGAGACGAACGGGCGCTACCGCTTCGTAAACAATACGTTCATCGGCTTCGGCTCGGGCTCGACCGCATTTCGCATATTCGACGGCGTCGACTCCGTCGAGATGCACAACAACGTGTTTTGGAGAGACGGCGGGGCGTTCAACATCACGCGCACCGCGGAGGCGTCCTGGGTCGCCGGTGAACAAATCGCTGGGCAGAACAATTTCGTCGTGACCGGAGCCGGCGCGGTGCCGAGCGCGTGGACGAGCACCATCACCGGTGCGAGCCCCGGTTTCATCGACGCGTCTCGCGATGATTTTCGCCCCGCCGCGGGGAGCGCGCTCGTCGATGAGGGTGCCCTTCCGACGACCTCGCCGCCGGGTCACGAGTTCCCCGCGCCGCTCCCGCGGCCGCTCTTCCACCCGCCGCGGCGCACGCTCATCGCGCCGGGCACGGCCGAACCGCGTCCCGACGACGGCGCGCTCGACATCGGCGCCTACGAGCTCGCCGGAGGACCTGGCACGCCCGACGGCGGCGTCGGTGGCAGCGGTGGCGCGTCGAGCGGTGGCGCGTCGAGCGGTGGCGCGTCGAGCGGTGGCGCGTCGAGCGGTGGCGCGTCGAGCGGTGGCGCGTCGAGCGGCGGCGCGTCGAGCGGCGGCGCGTCGAGCGGTGGCGCGTCGAGCGGTGGCGCGTCGAGCGGTGGCGCGTCGAGCGGTGGCGCGTCGAGCGGTGGCGCGTCGAGCGGTGGCGGCGCGGGAGCGTCCGGGAGCAGCGGTGGGCACGGGGATGACGCGCAGGATGACGGCGGGTGCGCCGTGCGCGCCGGCGCTCATGGTGCGCCTCACACGCTCGTGTTTACTGCGTTCATCCTCGCGCTGGCGCTCGCTCGCCGTCGTCGTCTACCGGCCTAGAGCGCTCGGCGAACGCGCCGAGCGCGGCGCCGATTGACGCGCGCCGCGAGTGAAGCCTAGCGTCGAGGCCGCGGGCGCGGGGCTGACGCGCAGCGTTGCTTGTCTTCGACGACGGAGGAGTGATGATGCGGGGATATTTGAACCGATATGGGATGGTTGCGCTGTTCCTGTCGACTCTCGTGGCCGGCTGCGCCGGTGACGAGAAGGCGCGGAAGCCGAGGGCGTGCGAGACGACGGGTACCTGCGCGCCCGCGGTGGGCGACTGGATCGCGCCCGCGACGAGCAGCCATGAGCTGAAGTCCAAGAATTATCGCGCCACGCTCACGCTCGGCCCGCCGATCGCCGGATCCGCGAAGAGCCCGCGCCATCGCGCCGAGCTCGGCGTGACCCCGAATCGCTCCGGAGGTGCGCGATGAAGCTGCGGAGCCTCTTCGCCCTCCTGGCGCTCGCGATCGTCACGAGCTCGGCTCGAGCGCGCGCCGCGGTGCCGCCGCTGGTTCCCGTCCAAGGGCAGCTCACGGACAGCGAAGGAGCGCTGATTGACGGCAGCGTGCCGGTCGTGTTCGCGCTCTATGCGAGCAAGGACTCGACGACCGCGCTCTGGGTCGAGGTGCGCGACGGCGCAAGCGCGCTCGCGGTGTCGAATGGCCATTTCTCGGTGAACCTCGGCGAGGTCGAGGCGCTCGACCCTACCATCGTCACGACCGCGCCCGAGCTTTGGCTCGAGCTCACCGTGGACCAGGACGAGCCGATGGAGCGCGTGAGGTTCGTCTCGGTGCCGTACGCGCTCGTCGCCGGCAACGCGGTCGGTGATATCACCCCGCGCACGGTGAGCGTCGGCGGGCAGACGGTCATCGACGAGAATGGGCAGTGGGTCGGCGATCCCTCGGGCTTGACCGGGCCGGCGGGTCCGAGCGGCCCAGCGGGCGCGCAAGGTCCCGAGGGGCCGCAAGGTCCGGCGGGGCCGCAAGGTCCCGAGGGGCCGCCCGGATCTCCGGGCGGGGCGACCGGTCCACAGGGGCCCGAAGGTCCAGCGGGTCCCCCCGGGGCCGTCGGTCCTGCTGGCGAGTCCGTGATCGCCATGAGCGTGGCGCCGGGTGCCGATTGCCCGACGGGGGGCGTGTCCTTCACGGTCGGTGGCGCGACGACGTACGCTTGCAACGGCGCAGCAGGCGCGACCGGCGCGCCCGGCCCGAAGGGCGACAAGGGCGATCCTGGAGCGACGGGTTCGACCGGCGCGCCCGGCCCGAAAGGCGACAAGGGCGATCCTGGAGCGACGGGTTCGACCGGCGCGCCCGGCCCGAAGGGCGACAAGGGCGATCCTGGAGCGACGGGTTCGACCGGCGCTCCCGGCCCGAAGGGCGACAAGGGCGATCCCGGAGCGACGGGTTCGACCGGCGCGACGGGACCCAAGGGTGACTCCGTCGTCGCGATGAGCGTCGCCCCAGGGCCGAACTGCCCGAACGGCGGCGCAGCGTTCACCGTCGGTGGCGCGACGACCTACGCCTGCAATGGCGCTCCCGGCGCTCCCGGCGCGACTGGCGCGACCGGTGCGACTGGCGCGACCGGTGCGACCGGTGCGCCTGGCGCGCAGGGGCCCGTCGGCCCGCCCGGCCCAGGGAGTCTCTACTCGCTCGTCGACAACCAGACGTGTAGCGCGCAGGTCACCACTTCGAAGTGGACGTTCATCGAGCCGGCCGGCGGATCGTGCAGCGCCATCCTGAAGCCGGTGCGCTTGTTCTTCGCGAGCAACGCCTCGATCGCGCACGTCTCCGCTGATCTCGTGGTCGGCTACGATCCCGAAGGCGGGCTGCCCCAGTCGGGCTACCGACTCGACTTTGCCATTTGCTACATGCCAGTCGCCGCCTCCACACCTTCCCCCGTGATCATCGGCGGCGTGCCGGTCGCGGCCGACGGAGCGGCATCGCTTGGGGAGAAGCGCATGGTCCATCTTTCGGCGACCGTTACCGATCTCCCGAAAGACGACTACTACCTCGGGGTCTGCACGCGACACGAGAAGACCAACGGGAAGTACGTGTTTTACGGAGCGAAGGGCAGCCTAGTCTTTCAGCCGTGAGCGCGTCGCAGAGTCGTTGAGCCTCGGAGCACGGCGAGCCGCGCGCGCTCGCCGTGTTCGGCCACCCCGTTCTCGGGATGGGTGCCGGTTCGGCGCGGAACCGCGCGGAGCAGCGGGCGCGGCGTCTTCAAGCGCGGCCGCTTCTGGCGTATTCTTCATGAGTGATTCGCGTTCGACTCCCACGAGCTCTCTTGCCGCTCGTCGTCGTCGCGGCCGCGTGCAGTGACGGGGGCGAGCCGCCCGGTTCCGCGCCGGACCGACAAACCAAAGCAGATACTTTGGTATATGGGCCGACCGTCGCGCTCCTCGCCAGCGAGCCCGGTGGGACGCGGACCGAGCTCATCCTTCAGCCAGCGGGCGCGTCCGCCGTGGCGCGGCCCGCCGCGGTGCTCGAGCACGTCCCGGGCGGCGAGGTGCGCGGTCGGACCCTTCCCGGCGCAAGCGCGGTCGTCGCGGTGGCGGACATGGAGCCGCGTAGCGAACCCTCGTGGGGCGCGTGGCTCATGCGCCTCGAGCCGGGGAAGTCGCCGATCAAGCTGGTGGATCGCGTGTACCACGCCACCCGTCCGCTCGTGTTGGAGGACGGGCGAGTGTTCGTTGCGCGCGGGCGCGCCGGTGAGGAGCCGGCGCCGGCGGACGCGCGCGCGGGGAAGCTACGGGTGGACGCCCTCGAGATCGACGAGGTCGAGCCGCGAACGGGCGCGACCCGCACCGTTTACACATGGAACGGATACATCACGTTCCTGGCGGGCGCGCTCGGACGCGAGCTCATCGTTTATCGAGTAGGTTTCGCGCACGCGGATCTGGTCGCGGTGGACACGGAGAGCGGCGCGGAGCGCGTGATCGCCGCTCAGATACCGGCGTTTGCGCGGGATTTCTCGGTAGATTCCGCGGCTCGCGCGCTGGTGTACGCGAACCGCGATCCCGCGAGCGGAGCGTGGGTCGCCGAGCGGCGCGACCTCGTGAGCGGTGCGGTGGTGAGGCTCTCGGTGTCGAAGCAGATGTCGCTCGTCCCGCACGCGTGGCCGGGCGGCGGCGTGGTCGCCAACCAGGACGGCGCGCGTGGGCTCTCGAAGCTCATGGGCGCGGGTGCGGCGATCTCGGCGCCCTTCGGCGCGGGGGTCGACAGCGTGCGCGCCCTCGACCGGGACGGGCGGTGGGCGGCGCTCGTGCATGAGCTCCCTGGGCGCTTGCCGGTACCGTTCGTGCTCTCACCCGAGACGGGGCAGGCGCTCCCGCTCGCGTTCCCGGCGGGCAAGCGGGTGGACGTCGCGGGGTTCGTGCCATGAGGCGCGTCCTCGCGTTTCTCTCGATCACGCTCGCGCCTACGGCGGCGAGCGCGTACTGCCCGTGCTACACGGCGTCGAGCTCGAACAACTCGCACGCCTGCGGCGTCGAAGCCGCAGGCGGGACGAATCCGTCGATCGAGGAGTGGCAGGGCATCTTCGCGCTCGTCTCGCAGGGGCCGAGCGGGTGGGGAAGCGCGGGGCCGCCGGTCGGCGACATCGGGCAGGGTTGCGGGCGGCCCGAGCCGCTACACAACGTGCCCGCGCGATTTCCCTGCGAAGTGTTGAAGGCGATCGCGATGGTCGAGTCGGGGTGGCGGCAGTTCTGTGTGCCCGACACCCCGGCGGATCAAGTCGGCGGCCCCTCGCGCACCATCATCTCGTTCGACTGCGGCTACGGTGTCGGGCAGGTGACGAGCGGGATGCACGCAGGCGAGACGCCCGGCTTCGATCGCGCGCGGGTCGCCTCCGACCCGACCTACAATCTCGCGACCGGCACCCAGATCCTGGTGGGGAAGTGGCGAGCCACCAACTGTGTCGGCGACAACCAGCCGAGCATCGTGGAGGACTGGTATACCGCGGTCTGGGCCTATAACGGCCTCGCCTACTCGAACAACCCGTCGAACCCCGTGCACGCCTCCACCCGCGGCGTGTGGAATCCGAAGGTCGGCGGCTCGGCGCCGTATCAGGAGAAGGTGTTCGGATATATCGAGTATCCACCAGGAACGACTCCCTATTGGACGAGCGTCGCGCTCGCATACCCCGATCCGGCGGAGGTCGGTGGCAGCGGCTCGCCGCCGAACCTCGACGAGCCGCACTGCGCGTCGCCGACCAACTGTGCGGACACGCGACCGGTCCACACCTCGCTGTGCCTTCCCACCGGCGCGGGCGGCAGCGCGGGCACGGGCGGCAGCGCGGGCACGGGCGGCAGCGCGGGCGGGATCGGAGTGAGCGGCGCCGGCGGCGGGGCGGGTGTCGCCGCCGGCGCGGGGAGCGGGTGGAGCTCGGGTGCGGCGGCCGGCGGCCCGCCGGGTGGCGCTGGAGGCAGCGGCGGTTCCCCGGGTGGTACGTCGCAACCGGGGAGCGCCGCGAGCGACGACTCGGGGTGCTCGTGCCGCGCGGGTGAGGTGCCGCGCGGGTCATCGCCGGCGCTGCTCGGGCTCGCATTCCTCGGGCTCGCGTGGCTCGGTCGTCGTCGTTGACGGACGGGGTCGGGCCCGGCGGCGCCCCGCGGAGCGCAGAGCTGCACGGTAGTTGGCCCGCTGGAGGTGAGGCGCGGGAAAATCGCGTTCAGCCCACCAGGAGGTTCGCCGTGCAGCTCTCCCGCCCCATCCAACTTCGCCAACCCCCGCCGCTCTGGTTCGTCAGCAACGGCGAGACCACGGTCGGTCCGGTCCGCACCGACCTGCTCCTCCGCGGAGTATTTCACGGGCGCGTGCCCGACGACTGCTGGGTGCGCGAGCTCACCTGGGGGAGCTGGCGCGCCCTCGGTGAGATCCGTGAGGTCGCCGCGCTTCGGCGCGCGCAGGGGTTCGGCGGCGGCGTGCAGAACGCGCTCGAGCGCCCCGGCGTGAAGGCGGCGGGGCTCATCCGCCACGGGCGGGACACCGGCGAGGTGCTGCTCTTCGCGCTCCACGCCGCGGTCGCTGCCACCGGCGCGGAGGTCGGGTTCGCGCATCGCCTCGCGAGTCCCTGGGAGTCACCGATCACGCGCGCCGCGCACGGCGATGGGACCCACGGGCTGCTCGGCGCGCGGATCGCGCCGTCGGATCTCGCGCTCGGCGCTGCCCGAGCCCGGCGGATCGTCCTCGGCGCCCCGGACTCGACCGGCGTGCATCGCGCCGTCGCCGCGCGCCTCACCGGCGGAGTCCGCGAGCTGAGCGGCGTCGCGATGCTGCCGATCCTCCGCGAGAGAGAGCTCCTCGCCTTCATCGAGCTCGGCCGCCGCGGCCACGGCTTCCGTCGCCATGACGTGGACGCGCTCGAGCTCGTCGGACAGGTGGCCGTCGAGCAAATCGAGCGGGCGCCGAGCTGACGCCCAGCCGAGCAGTCTACTAGGGATGTCGGTTCGGCGCGTGCTCCGCGCGGCGAGTCTGCCGCGGCGCGTCGCGACCATGGCGCTCGTGCTCATCATGCCCGGATGCGACGACTCGTCGTCACGTGCTCCGGGAACCGCGCCGTCCGGCTCCGCGCCCGCCCCGGCGCCGCTCTCGGCGCCTAGTGCGGTCGGGCCGCTGCCGAGCGCGCCGCCCCCAGCGCCGGCGCGCGCCCGTCCACCGACCGCGACGCCGGTGCCGGACGCGAGCGAGCAGCGCGCGCGTCTCGTCTGGTATCCGGCCGATCGCGTTCAGTCGCCCATCACCGCTCGGGTCGCCGCGTCGCTCCGGGAAATCGCCGCGCGGGATCCTTCGCTTCGCGCCGACGTGTTCGCGAAGCTCGGCGACTCGATCACCGCGAGCGCAGACTTCCTCTATTGCTTCTCGCGTCGGCATCGCCTCCATCACGTCGACCTCGGCGAGCGCGGCGACCTGGCGCCGACCCTCGAGTTCTTCCGACGCGGAGACGCGGGCGGTCGCGACCCCTTCTTCCGCGAGAGCCGCGCCGCGGCGGTTGGCTGGAGCGCCTGGAAGCTCCTTCGCGGCGCGCCCACCCCGCTCGAGGTCGAGCTCCACCGGACGCGCGCGCGCTTCGCGCTGGTCATGTACGGCACCAACGACCTCGAGGCGCAGAACCCCCAGGGTTACGCGCGCGATCTCTTCGAGGTGGTCGACGTGCTCACCCGGCGCGGGACGATCCCGCTCCTCTCTTCCATCCCACCGCGGCTCGACAAGCCGAGCCGCGACACCTGGGTGCCGCGCTATAATGCCATCGTGCGCGGCGTCGCGATGCGCCGCGCGGTCCCGTTCGTCGACTACCACCGCGCGCTCGAGTCCGTGCCACGACACGGGCTCACGAAGTTCGGGATCCACCCCTCGACCTACGCGGGGAGGCTCGGCTTCGACGCCTGCGACCTCCGCGCGGCCGGGCTCGAGCACGGCTACAACGTGCGCAATCTGGTGAGTCTGGACGCGCTCGATCGCGCGCGGCGCGCGCTCGAGGCGGACGCCGCGCTCGACCCGGAGCCGCCTGCGCCGCCCGGCCAGCGGAGCGAGCGCGTCCCGCTCGAAATCGGCGCGCTCCCGTTCGTGGACGCGCCCGAGCCGTCGGAGCAGGGGACCTTCTATGCGCTCGAGCTACCCCGGGCTCGACGCGTGCACGTGCTCGCGGTGTCGCCCGGGGCTCGGCCATCGACGGTGCGAGTCTCCACGGCGGAGCGATCGGGCGCGCCGCTCTCGGTTGCCGGGGGCGGCGCGGTCCTGTCGCTCGACGCAGGCCGGCACGTCCTCGAGGTTCGAGTCGGTGGACAAGTGGGCGACCTGCTCTTGATCGTCTCGGACGCGCCCACCTGGTCGAAGTGACGCTTCGTCAACCGAGGGTCTTGCGTCGGAGCGCCGACCCTCCGGACTGGAAGCGCCCCTGAGCTTCGACTACGACAGGGGCATGAGCGGCTGGACGAGCGCAACCATCGTCGAGCGGCGGGTGTGGGCCGATGGGCTCGCGACGTTCCGCCTCGCCGCTGCCATCGAGCCGTTCGAGCCGGGGCAGTGGGTGAACCTCGCGCTCGAGATCGACGGCGAGCTCATCCGCCGCGCCTACTCGATCGCGTCGGCGCCCGGCGCGCCGCTCGAGTTCCTGCTCACCGTCGTCGACGGCGGCGCCCTGACACCCACCCTGCTCTCGCTCCCCGACGGTGCGCCCGTCGAGGTCGAGACCCGCGCGCAGGGATTCTTCACGCTCCACTACGTCCCCGAGGCCAAGGAACTCTGGATGGTCGCGACCGGCACCGGGCTCGGACCCTTCATGTCGATCGTGCGGAGCCGGGAGGTGTGGGAGCGCTTCGAGAAGATTGTCCTCGTTCACGGCGTGCGGCACGCGGCGCACCTCGCTTACTCGGACGAGCTCGACGCCTTGTCGCTCGCGCACGAGGCTCGGCTGATCCGCGTTCCGGTGGTGAGCCGCGAGGAGGTCCCGGGCGCGCTCCGCGGGCGAATTCCACATCTTCTCGCGAGCGGAGAGCTCGAAGCGCGGGCTGGCGTGTCGTTGTCGAGCACGCGCTCCCACGTCATGCTGTGTGGCAACCCCGGCATGATCACCGACATGACGGCCGCGCTCCACGCCGTCGGCCTCGAGCGTCACCGAGTCCGCAAGCCGGGGCACATCACCGTCGAGAAGTACTGGTGAGTGCGCTCAGTAGCGCGTGATCCGCTTCCACGCGCCGTCGCGGTCGGTGGTCGCGATGGAGACGCGGTGCACGTGCATGACGACGCGAGCTACCGTCGACGTGACCGAGAGCCGAATGCGTGACTGCGCGTCGCGGCGCTGAAACACCGCCTCGCCACCGGGGACCGGGAGCGGGAAGGAGATCGAGTTCTCTCGCTCGTTCCGGAGCTGTCCCCCGGCCGCACGTGCACCGATGAAGGGGTGGTTCGGGGCGCTCTGACCGGTCGCGAGATCGATGACCTCGATGCACTCGAGCTGCGCGTTCAGCGCGTAGATGCGGTTCTTGGTCCAGATCTCGTAGGCGCGGCGCGCGTAGCTCCCGAGCGCCACCGAGCTCGGGATCTCCCGAACGTCCACCTCGATCACGTTCTCGGGCGGCTTGGCCGCGACCGGCGCGGGCCCTGGCGCTTTGCTGTCCTCCGGATCCCAGTCGGGCGGGCTCCAGACGATGGTCGGTTCGTCGTCCCAGGACGGCGGAGCGGGAGCGCGCGGACGACTCATAGCTCTCTCAGTCTACGGTCGTCAGGCGCGACCGTACACCGGAATCGCCGCGCCGCTCACGTCGCGCGCGCCTTCCGACAAGAGAAACGCGATGACGCGAGCGATGCTCTCCGGCGCGACCCAGCGCGAGGCATCCGCGTCCGGCATGGCCGCTCGGTTCTGAGGGGTCCCGATGGTGCTCGGCAGCACCGTGTTTATCCGCACGCCGCTCTCGAGGACCTCGGCAGCGGCGGCGCTCCCGAGCGCGACTACGGCGGCCTTGGTCGCGGCGTAGGCGGCGGCTTTCGCGCTCTCCCAGGGCCGAACGGCCGCGCGCGAGCCGACCAGGACCACGCTCCCGCTCTCGCGCTCGACCATACCCGGCAAGAGCGCGTCGAGGCCAAGGCGAGCGGTGTCCAGGTTGGCCTCCAGCATCGCGTGCCAGGCGGCCTCGTCGCGTCCACCCCGCCAACTGCCGGCGATGAGCGCGGCTCCGGTCGGCGCTCCCAGGCCGCGCGAGGTCTCGTCGAGCAGCTTCGCCCATACCTCGGGCGAGGTGGCGTCGCCCGTGACGACTAGGCCGGGATGGGAGCCGATGAGCGCGCGCGCTCGCTCCGCGCTCCGCTCATGGACGAGGGCGACCACGGCGTGCCCGAGCGCGACGAGCTCGCGGACCACCGCCGAGCCGAGGTTCCCCGAGGCGCCCGTGACCACGGTGACGTTCTGCCTCGCCATGGGGTGAGCGGTACTCCCAGCGCTCGCTCGCAGGCCGCTCAAAATACGACGCCGAGC
Source organism: Polyangiaceae bacterium (assembly GCA_035063585.1). Lineage (GTDB taxonomy): Bacteria > Myxococcota_A > Polyangia > Polyangiales > Polyangiaceae > JAPSGB01. The sequence continues at coordinate 46,171 of JAPSGB010000006.1, read as the reverse complement.
GACAGCCGACCCATCAGATATACCGGGTAGAGGCCTCCGTTCAGGTCCACCGGCGCGCTGTTCGGGTTGGCGCGGTTCGTCGCCATCAGCAAGGATTTCCCGCTGCACCCCGAGCTCGACGCGTTCTCGAGGGTCCCGTCGGGGAAGCACCGCTGCTGCTTGTTGAGCTCTACCCCGAGCCCCATCCCACCGGCGATGGTGAAGAAGCCCCAGCGCATGTGTGAGCCGATGTACCCGTAGAGGTGGCGGTCGGTGTGGTCGACCTCGTCGATCGTCGCGTCCGCACTGTCGGTGGTGCGATAAGTGTAGCCGAAGTTGGTCAGGATGACGCGTAGGACGGTGCCTCGGAACGGCTTCCCATCCAGCCAGAAGCCGGCGCCGATGCTGGCGCCGGCGAGCGACCCGAGCCCGTTCGAGTGCTGGCTGAATTCCACGCCTGAGAGCCCGCTCACGTTGTTCATGAACGGTGGCTGTGAGTTCACCACGAACACGGGTACGAGCTCGAAGCTGATGAAGCTCCAGACGGCCGTCTCGAGCTCCAGGCCCAGCCGCCCCTCGATGAGCCAGTTCAGCGGATCGATGCGCGCCGAGAGCTCGGGGCGCTCGAAGCCCGAGGACTGCTTCGGTGCCGGCGGTGGCGGCGGCTGGCCGTAGCCGGGCTGCTGGCCGTAGCCGGGCTGCTGACCGTAGCCGGGCTGCTGACCGTAGCCGGGCTGCTGACCGTAGCCGGGCTGCTGGCCGTAGCCGGGCTGCTGGCCGTAGCCGGGCTGCTGGCCGTAGCCGGGTTGCTGGCCGTAGCCGGGCTGCTGGCCGTAGCCGGGTTGCTGGCCGTAGCCGGGCTGCTGGCCGTAGCCGGGCTGCTGGCCGTAGCCGGGTTGCTGGCCGTAGCCGGGTTGCTGGCCGTATTGCGCGCTCGCGGTCGCAGAAGAGAAGAAGAGCGCGACGCACGCCAAGCCACCGGGGACGATCCCGCTCGAGACTCCACGCATGCGCCGATGATAGCGCGGGCCGCACCGAGCCGCAGCCCTCGACCGCGCGCCGAACCGCCAGACCCTGGAAAGTGTTAAGACTGCTGGCATGGAGGACCTCGAGGTCGGGGCCGCAGACGGCGCGCTCAGGTTTCGCGTCCGGGTGAAGCCGCGGGCCTCGCGGACCCGAGCGGTGGGCGTCCGAGAGGGCGCGCTCGAGGTAGCGATCGCGGCGCCCCCGGTCGATGGCGAGGCGAACCAGGAGCTCCTCGGATTCCTCGCTCGCCGGCTCGGGGTCGCGCGGAGCGCTCTCCGGATCGTCACCGGCGACACCGGGCGCCTGAAGCTCCTGGCGGTGACCGGCCTCGACGCGGCCACGCTCCGCGCCCGTCTCGGCGGCGGCGGAGCCCCTCGCGCGGGAAGCGCGGTATGATCGGCCCGCGATGCGCTCGCTGACGTTTGGGAAGTACGAGGGGCTCGGCAACGACTTCATCGTCGTCGACGCCGCGACCGAATGGCTCGAACCTGAGCTCGCCGTGAAGCTCTGTGATCGCCATTTTGGTGTGGGGGCCGATGGCGTGCTCCTGGTGCTGCCGCCGAGCTCGCTCGAAGCGCGCGCGCGGATGGTGGTGTTGAACGCGGACGGCTCCCGCCCCGAGATGTGCGGAAATGGCCTGCGCTGCGTCGCGCTCCACCTGGCACTCGCTGACGACGCGGTCGCTGCCACCTACGGTGTGGAGACCGATGCTGGGCTGCGCGGGTGCGAGGTCGAGCGCGACGCCGATCGCGCGGAGGTCGCCATCGACATGGGCCGCGGCGCGCCGCTCGGGACGCTGGTCGCGAAGGTGGACGGCCGCTCGTACGATTTCGCGCGCATTTCCATGGGGAATCCGCACGCCATCACCTTCGACGCGCCCTTGGAGCCCGCGCTCGCCGATCAGGTCGGTCCGCGGGTGTCGGCTCTCATCGAGGGTGGCTCGAACGTGGAGTTCGCGCGTCTCACCGGAGCCAACGCCATCGAGCTCGTCGTGTGGGAACGCGGCGTGGGGCGGACGCTCGCGTGCGGGACGGGCGCCGTGGCCACGGTGCTCGCGGCCGCCCTCGCCGGCCGCGTCGCCTTCGGCGAGCCGGTGGAGGTCAGTCTGCCGGGCGGGGCGCTCGAGGTGATCGTCGCCGATGACACGCTCGGCGCGCGGCTCCGCGGACCCGCCCGCCGGGTCTTCCGGGGGGAGCTCGAGCTCACGTGAGAGTGACTGAGCTCGACGAGCCGTCGCCCCGACTCCACGTCATGGCGATCGTCGAGGACGGCGCTATCGGCGAGCTCATCCTGCGCATCCTCGCCTCCGGGGGTGACGAGGTGACTCTCGCGACCGATCTCGCCGAGGGCCTCGCGCGCGCCGCGGCCGAGGCGCCCGACGTCGTCATCGTCGACGTCACGGTCGGCAGCCGCGCCGGCCTCGCCGTGGTCCATCATCTGCACGCGCTGGCGCCGAACGTTCGCGTGTACGCGCTCGTCCCGCCGGAGGCGCCCGACGTCGCCGTGCAAGCGATCGCGCTCGGCGCCGCCGGGTTTCTCATGACGCCGCTCTCCGGCGACGAGCTCCTCGTCGCTCTGTCCGACGCTCGCACGCGCCAGGCGGAGCTCGCGACGCGGCGCGCGCTCGAACGGCAAGCGAGCCGCGCGCTACGCGAAGCCGAGCTCGTGGGGCAGGTCGCGCGGCTCGCGGAATGCGCGAGCAGTCGCGAGGCGGCGGAGGGGCTGCTCGCCTTGCTCGAAGAGCGAGTCGGGATCTCGACCTCGCTCCTCTATCTCGGTGCGGGCGCGGGCTCACGGCAGCTCTTCCGAGCCAGCATGCGCGGGGTGGCGCACGAGCCGCCGACGTTCTGCGACGATCTCGAGCTCATGCGCTGGGCGGCCGAGCACGAGCTCGAGGTCTTCCGGCTCACCGCTCAGCACGAGCACGTCGGGCTCCTCGTGGCAGATGAGCGGGCTGGCGCGCTGTCGTCCCCCGAGGTCGTGACCCTCCACGCGGCGACCGTGCTCGCGCTGCTGATGGAGCGCGAGCAGTCGAAGCACGGCGTCATGAAGGATCCAAACTCGAGCGCCTACACTTTTGCGTACTTCGTCGACGTCGCGGGCCGTGAGATCGATCAGTCGCGCCGTCACGGGCGGCGCTTCTCGCTCGCCACCATCACCGTCGAACCTGGAGAGGCCGGCGAGGCCGGAGCGGCCCGACGCGCCTCGGGCGTCGAGGCGGTGGAGCGCGTGCTCACCGCGGTGCGCGACACGGACATCCTCGCGCGGGTGGACGAAGCCGAGTTTTACTTGCTGATGCCCGAGACGGGCGGAATCGGAGCGCACGCCTGCCGGCGTCGGATCATCGACGCGCTCGAGGGGCCGCTCGGTTCGCGCCGCGGCGCGCGCACCGGTCATCGCGTCAGCATCGGCGCGGCGACCTATCCGCACGACGGCGCCGATCTCTCGAGCCTACTCGCGGTCGCGCGGCATCGCGCGGAACGCTCCGCTGAATCGCTGGTCCGCCGGCTGCGGATCGAGGCGTCGAGCCTCGCCGAGCTGGTCGACGCCCTCTTCTGGGACGCGAGTGACCTCCACGGTCATGCCTCGAGCGCGTGCGCGTGCCGGCTGATCGAGCTGCCGCTGGTCGACCTCGCGGACCTCGCCGTGGTCGCCCTCGGCGAGGCTCGCCGGGGCGGCGGCGCGCGCGTGGTCGCGACCCAGCACGCAGGCCTGTCGATCGGCAATGCGCTTCGTGCCGCGCTCGGGCGCGACCGCGACGCGGTAGAGTTCGACGTCGTGGACGTCACCGACCTGCCCGGCTGCGGCGATCTCGAGGCGCTGACCATCGTCGCCGAGCATGGCGTGTACGCGCTCTTCGGTCGCGTCGAGCACGGCGTCGTGCGCGCCGTGCACGCCGGCGACCCGCTCTTGGTCGATCTCATGCTGCAACGGCTCGGGGACGCCACCGGCGTGAGGCTCCTCGACTGATGCGCACGGTGCTCCTCATCGAGCCGGACCTCGACAAGCTCGGCACGCTGGCCTCCGAGTTACGTGCGCGCGGGCTGGTCGTCCTGGTCGCCGATGGGCAGGACGGCGCGCTCCGCCGGGCGCGCGGCGTCCAGCTCGACGCGCTCCTGCTCTCCTCCGACTTCGCCGCGGACGTCGAGGCGGTCGGGCGGGTCCTCGCCGAGCCGTCCTTCGCGAGGCTGCCGCGCATCACGTTGGTGGCCGGCGCGCCGAGCGAGCAGCGGGAGGGCGAGCTCACCCTATCGGATCCCGACGGGATCGCGCTCCAGGTCTTCTCGTTGCCGCCTCGAGGCGCGCCGGTCGCCGCGGAGCGAGGAGATTTCCGCGGCGACCTCGCGCAGGTCGGGGTGGTCGATCTCTTGCAGCTCCTCGAAATGAACCGGCGCACGGGGGTGCTCAGCGTCACTACCGCCGCCGGCGCCGGCGAGATTCGGATGGTGGATGGAGAGATCGTCGACGCCGTCTACCGGCGGCTCGAGGCCGAGAAGGCCCTCTATCGGGTGCTCGGCGAGTCCGATGGCAGCTTCGCCTTCGCGGGGGGCGCGGCGGCACCCATGCGGCGGATCAGCGTGCCCACCCGCACGCTCCTCATGGAAGGGCTTCGCCAGAACGACGAGCTCCGGCGCGAGCGACGCGCGCTCGCGCTGGACGAGGACGCTCTGCTGGCGGTGGGCCGACCCCCGGACGACGCGCCGGAGCTGGTGCGTCGCGTCGCCGAGACCCTCACCGCGCCGCTCTCGCTCGATGAGCTGCTCGACGAGGTGCCCGGCACCGATCTAGAGGTGATCGGCGCGCTCGCGCGCCTCCTCGACAGCGGCGTGGTGCGCCGGATCAGCCGCGGCGTCGCGCGCGCGGAGCTCGCCGCGCCCGAGCAGCTCGCCATGCTCGGCGCGTTGGTTCGTCGCATGGTGCGACCGGGCTTCACGGGCGCGGTGCGCCTCGTGCTGGCTGGGTCGACGCAGCAGATCGCGACCATCGCGCACTCGGTGCGGCGGCTCGTCGACGCCTCACCGCCGCCCGACGCGCCGCCGGCCGCGCCGGTCCCCCACCTGCTCGCCACCCTACGCGTCACCGAGGAGGTCGACCTCGATGTGGTCGGGCTCCCGACCCTCGACGCCTACGCGCCGCTCTGGGGGCTGACGCTCCCCGGCACCGCGCTCATCGTCGAGCTCCCCGCGGCGGCGTCGAACGAGGCGCTCGCCGCCGCCGCCGCGGTGCACGGCATCCCGGTGCTCGCCGCGCTCGCGCTGAGCGGCGCCTTCGACGACTCGGATCCGGCGCAAATCGCCGCGCTGCTTCGCAGCGCGCTCGACGCCGGGGCCGGCCGCCGCGACTCGTGACGCGCCGCGTTGCTCGGCTCGGCTTCAAACGGTGCGCGGATCGAACTATGAGCGCCCTGACATGGCAGAGACGAAGAAGATCGCGGTCATTGGCGGTGACGGGATCGGGCCCGAGGTCACTCGAGAGGCGTCGCTCCTGCTCGAGTGGTACCTCGCCGAGCGCGGTCTGCCCTTGGAGCTCTGGCAGCTCGATCTGGGCGCCGAGCGCTACCTCCGAGACGGGACGACCTTCCCGAAGGAGATCCGCGACGCCATCGAGAGGGAGTGCGCGGCGGTGCTGCTCGGAGCTCTGGGCGACCCGCGCGTGCCGGGCCTGGAGCACGCGCGCGACATCCTGTTCGGGATGCGGTTCGGCTTCGACCTCTACGCCAACGTCCGCCCCGTGAAGGCGCTGTCCGATCGCCTGGTGCCGCTCAAGGCCCGCGGTCGGAAGGACGTGGATTTCGTGGTGTTTCGCGAGAACACCGAGGGGATCTACGCGGGCCTTGGCGGGCAGTTCAAGCGCGGCACCGCGGACGAGGTCGCCATCAACGAGGACATCAACACGCGCAAGGGCGTGGAGCGGATCATCCGCGCGGCCTTCGAACACGCGCGAAAGACCGGCAAGAAGCGCGTCCACATGGCAGACAAGTCGAACGCGATGCGGCACGCGCACGAGTTGTGGCTGCGTGTGTTCGACGAGGTGAAGCGCGACTACCCGGAGCTCGACGCCAAGCACCTCTACATCGACGCGATGTGCCTGCTCGTCGTGCAGGATCCGTCACAGTTCGAGGTGGTCGTCACCAACAACCTGTTCGGCGACATCGTGACCGATCTCGGCGCCGGGCTCCAGGGCGGGCTCGGCATGGCCGCCAGCGCCAACATCCATCCGGCCGACCCGGGGCGGGTCGCGTTGTTCGAGCCGGTCCACGGCTCGGCTCCGCCGCTCGCCGGCAAGGACGTCGCCAACCCGATGGCCGCGCTGCTCACGGTTGGGATGATGCTGAGCCACCTCGGCTTCGCCGGAGAGGAAGCACGCATCGAGCGCGCGGTCGGCGAGGCCATCGAGGCCGGCGAGTGTACGCGCGACGTGGGCGGCGAGCTCGGTACGCGGGCGGCGGGCGCGGCGGTCCGCGCGCGGCTCGCGGGCGCTTGAGCCGAGCCGGCACGCCGGTTGCGCCGTCGCCGAAAACTCTGCCATCCCCGGCGGCTGTGCTAGGGCCGACCGGGATGATGGAGGCGCACGAGACGAGCACCGGCGAGCGATCCGCCTCGGTAGGCGCGCGCGCGGATTTCGTCGCCAGCCTCGGTCGTCGGCTCGACGCGCTCCGTAGCGCGCTCCGGACGCTCGAGGCCGAGCCGCGGAGCCCGACCCGGCGCGCGCAGCTCCAGCGGCGCATTCACGCCATGGGCGCCGCGGCGGGCGTCCTCGGCTTCGACGCGCTCGCCGAGACCTTGAAGACGGCCGAGGCCGCGCTCCAGCGCGCGGCGGCCGAGGGCGTCACCCGCCCCGCGGAGCTGGCCGAGCTGTCCCGCGCGCTCGACCTCCTGCCCTCGCTCGCCTGGGGCGCGAAGGTCAGCGTGCCGCCGCCCGCGCCGGCTCGCGTCGAGCCGAGCGCGCTGGACGCCGAGGGCTGGCCCACGGTCGCCATGGTCTTCGGTGGAGCGGCCCTCGCCGCTGCGCTCGAGTCGGACGAGACACCGGTGGAGGTAGTGCGCTCCGAGGACTCGAGCGAGATGCGCGAGCTGGCGCGCGTGACCGGACCGGACGTCATCCTCGTCGACGCCGACCGTCGCGGCGCGCGCGAGCTCGTCGAGCTGCTCTCGCACGATCCCCTGGTCGATCCGGTTCCGTTCGTGCTGATCGGCACCTTCGATCACCCCGAGGCGGCCGCCGGCTTCGCCGGGCTCGGCGTCGCGCGGGTCCTGCCGAAGCCGGTGACGCCCGGCACGCTCCGGCGCACCGTGCTCGAGGTCTGTCAGCGGGGGCCGTCCACGCCGGCGCCGCGCGAGCCGCTCGGCGACGTCACGGTGTCCGCGCTCGCCGACCGAATCGCCTCCGAGATCCATCGCGGGCTCGCCGATAGCGTGGAGACCGAGGCCGCGATGTCGACCGTTCCGCTCGGCGAAGGTACCGACGTGCTGGCTGCGGTGTGGTCGGCGGTCGCGCGCGTGCGCGAGCTGGTGACCATGCGCTCGGGAGGCAAGGTGCGCTTCGAGCCGGACGGCCCGGAGGGCGCCATTCCGCTCGCGCCGTGGACGGGCGCGGAGCGCAGCGCTGGCGAGCGCGCCCTCGGGGGCTCGCGCGACGACGAGGGCATCCCGATCTCGGGGCGGCGCGTGGTGGTCGTCGATGACGACCCGGCGGTGGTCTGGTTCTTGAGCGGCCTGCTCGAGGCAGCGGGCGCCGAGGTGCTCGAGGCTCACGACGGTGAGCGCGCGCTCGAGCTCGCCCGCAGCGCGTGGCCCGATCTCGTCATCAGTGACGTGCTCATGCCGGGGCTCGACGGCTTCGCGCTCTGCCGCGAGATCAAGCGCGACGCTGCCATTCGCGACGTTCCCGTCATCCTGCTCTCGTGGAAGGAAGATCTCCTGCAGCGGGTGCGCGAGCTCGGCGCGGACGCCGACGGCTATCTGCGCAAGGAGGCGACCGCGTCGCAGGTGATCCAGCGGGTCCGCGAGGTGCTCAGGCCGCGCGCGCGCGTCGAGGCGCGCATCACCATGGGCGGGGTAGTGCGAGGGCGACTCGACGGTCTCTCCCCTCGGCTCATTCTCCAGCTCGCGTGCCGCCGCGGCGGTGATCTTCGGGTGAGCTTCCGCGACGCCGTCTATCTCTACGAGGTCGAGATCCGCGACGGAGCGCTCTGCGCCGCGGTCCGCACCGCCACCGACGGTAGCTTCGAGCGTGGCGAGCGCGTCCTCGATGCGCTGATTGGCGTGAGCGCGGGGCGCTTCGCCATTGCGCCTGACCAAGCGCCCTGCCGCTTCGAGTTCGATGGTGCGCTCGATCAGGTGCTCGCCGGCTCCATCGGTCGCGCGCGCGAGGCCGAGCGCGCGCTCTCGGCCGCGTCACTCCTCCGCATCGCCCGCCTCGAGGTCGACCTCGCCCAGCTGGGCGGCTACGCCGCCGTCTTGCCGGGCGACGCCGCGGCCGTCCTTCGACGCCTCGCCGACGGAGCCTCGCCTCGGGCGCTGCTCGAGTCGGGGATCTCGTCGCGGCTGCTCGACGGAGTGCTCACGGATCTGGTTCGTCATGGCGCGGTCGGTCGCGTGGTGCGGGAAGACGGCCAGGAACTCGACGTGACGGCCGCGCCGCCAGCGGTCGTCGACGCGGAGTTGATCGCTGCCGCCAAGCACACCCGTACGCCTCCACCGGCGCTCGTCGCCGCCGCGCCAGCGGTCGCGCCGGCGGTGTTCAGCTTCGATTTGTCCCCCGAGCCTCCCGCTGCGACCTCCGAGCTGGTCGATTCGAAGGGTTGGGACGAGGTTCGGGTCAGCGAGTACGAGCGCTCGCCCCTACCCCTCAGCACGGGCGTGACGCCCAGCGCGGCGCTCGACCCCGAGCGAGCCGCCGCCGAGCGCTTCAGCCGCGAGCACACGCAGCCGGGGATCGGTGACGTCGCCCCCGTCAATACTAAAGTAACCGATGAAGCGTTCCCGTCGGCGCCGTCCCGAGAGGCCGAGTCGATCGAGGACGCACCGGCGCCCGGCGCGGAAGCGGCGGTCGAGGCCGCTGCGCTGGCCCCGGAGGAGCAACCGAACATGTGGACCGAGTCATCCGAAGCGCCGCCGACCGAGCTCTCGGAGCCGCCGCGCGGTCTCCTCGCAGGGGCGTCCGAGCCGGCGGAGGAGCACGAGCCGTCACCCGCGCCAGCGAGCGCTCGTGACGCGTCGCCGCCTCAGCTCGCGGTGCGCCCTGTCACCATGCCACCGCGCCCCGCGAGCCCCGACGCCGGCCGCGCCGAACCGACGAGCCCCGAGGCCGGCCGCGCCGAACCGACGAGCCCCGACGCCGGCCGCGCCGAACCGCCAACCCCCGAGCCGGACGCCATCGGCTCGAGCTCGCACGAGCCCACGCCGTCGCGCTCGAGCGAGCCGAGTCCCGCCGCGCACGCCGAGCCGAGCGAGCCCGGTCCGGACTTCCATGGGGAATCCGATGAGGCGGACTCGGGGGGTCGGGGCGGCGCGGAACCGCGCGCCGCGGCGCCGGAGGTCGCGCTCCCGGCGACGCGCAAGATCGAGTTCCCGCGCCGCGCCCCCACCGTCGGTTCCGGCGCTCGCCCGGCACCCTCGCGTGCGCGTGAAGAGCGTGCGCCGGAAGGCGACGTGAGCGCGGAGCGCACGCCAGCGGACGACGAAGCGCCGCGCTCCGGAGCGAACGCGGGGAGCAAGCCGCTCGGCGCGCTGAAGCTCATCCTGGCGGCGAGCGCGGCGGGCGCGGTGGCTTACCTCGGCGTGAGCCACTTCGTCGCCGAGCCCGGCGCGGCGGCGCCGCCGGCGGCGAAGGTGACCGTGAGCGGGCCTGCGAGCGCCGCGGCGACCACGCCGAGCCCTGCACGCGTGAAAGATCCGAGCACGAGCCCGACGCCGGCGGCGCTCACCGAGCTTCCGCTGCCTCCCGGGTTCGAGCTCGGGGAGGGGAAGGGGTTGCTCGAGGTGAACACGCCCGGCGACGAGGTCATCTACGTGGACGGGACCTTCGTCGGGCGCGGTCCGCTTCGGCGCGTCCCGCTCGCACCCGGCAGCCACACGGTCAAGACGGGTGACGCGGGCTCGGCACGCGAGGACACCGTGACCGTGAGCGCCGGGCGCCGCGCCCAGCTCACGCTCGCCGCGCCCGCGAAATAGTCGGAGAGTGACCGGAGATCCTGCGCGCGAGCGGTTTTCGCGCTAGGGCGGGGTGGTCGTGGAGCGAGTGCGGACGCGGACTCTGGTCGCCCTCGGCGCGGGCGCAGGCGCGCTCGCGCTCGCGCTCTACGCGTGCGGTCGTTCGACGTCTTCGCCAACCCCCGCGCCCGCCTCGGCCTCGGCGCCGCGGGTCGCGGGCGCTCCCCCTCTCGCGAGCGCGCCGCGACTCGGCACCGATCACCTCGACTTGGTGAACGAGCTCCCGCGCTGCGAGGTCCGCCATCGCGGGCTCTCGTTCGATTTCGGCACGCCGCAGCTCCGCAGCCGGAGGGGGTGGTCGTCGAGCCCGAGCGATGCGAGCGCGGACGTCGAGCGCGAGGGCGCGACCTTCGAGCGTCTGTTCGCGCGCCGCGCATCCTACGACTTCTGGCTCGACGAGCCGGAAGAGAAGGTCACCCTCTCGGTGCGGGTGCACGGCGGCGTCGCGCAGCGGCTCGGCGCGGAGGTCGACGGTCAGGGGCTAGGCTCCGCGAAGCTGACGACCGGCGAGACCCGGGTCGTCGACTTGCCTGGCTCGAGCACGACGCTCGCCCGCGGTCGCCACACGCTCACCGTGCGCCTATCGGGCGGGCGCGCCACCGGCGGCAACCGTGAGCCTTATGCCGAGCTCGACTGGGCGCGGCTCGGGCCCGGGGACGAGCTCAGCGCGACCTACTCGGCGCCCACCTTGAAGGACATCGTCGTGGACGAGCCGCTCGACGGCCAGCCGCGCCGCTCGATCGCGCTGCGCGCCGCCTCTTCGGTGCGCTGTACGCTTCGGCCGGCGGCCGACGCGCGCTTGCGAGTCGCGCTCGGCTACTGGGGTGACGGGCGCGGAGCCGCCGAGCTCCGCGTGCTCCGCGACGGTGAGGCGCCGGTGACGCTGGCCGAGCGCAGGGTCACCGGCGGACCGGGCGCGACCTGGACGCCCATCGACGTCGCGCTCGGGTCGTACGCGTCCGAGCTCATAGTGCTCGAGCTCGGCGTCACCGACGCTAGCCAGGGCGGAAGGGTCCTCTTCGGCGATCCGGTGATCGAGCACGCTCGACGAGAGCTCCCGGCGCTGCCGCGCGCGAGCACGGTGGTGCTGGTGATCGCCGCCTCCATGGAGCGTCGCCTGGTGCCACCGTGGGGACCCATCGAGGGCCTGGGGGCGCTCGGCGAGCTCGCGCGGGGAGGCGCGGCGTTCAGCGGTTACCGCGCGCCCATCACGGTGCCCGCTGGAGCCGTCGCGTCGATGCTGACCGGCCTCGACCCGCGCGCTCACACGCTCGAAGACCCCGCGGCGCGCCTGCCGGCGAACGTCCGCACCATCGCGGAGACCGTGAAGGAGGCGAGCGGTCGCGCTGCCATGTTCACGGGCGTTCCCACCACCTCGACCGCCTTCGGCTTCGAGAGCGGGTGGGATCGCTTCGAGTTCGTCTCCCCGGTTCAGGACCTACCGGCGACCGAGCCGTACCTACGCGCTGCGCGCTGGCTGGACCAAGAGCTCGCTCAGGGCCCTGCCCGTCGCTTCGTCGTGATCCACGAGCGCGGGCTGCATCCACCGTGGGACCTCGACGGCGACGCCGTAGCCAAGCTCCCGCCCGAGGAATACGAGGGTGTGGTCGACGCGCGCCGCGGCGGCATCCTGCTCGCCGGTGTCAGGGGCGGCTCGGATCGCAAGCCGCACCGACTCGAGCCGGCCGACTGGACGCGGCTCCGCGCCATCGAGACGGCGGTGATGCTCCGGCAGAACGCGGGGCTCGCCAAGGTGCTCGACACGCTCGAGCGTCACGATGCCTGGGACGACGCGTTGGTGGTCTTCGTCGGCGATGTCGCCAGCGGCGAGCTGAGCGGGGTGCCCTTCGAGCCCGCCGGACCACTCACCGAAGATCGGCTGGTCGTTCCGCTCCTGGTAAAGTTTCCACAAGGCAAGTTCGCGGGGGTCGAGGCGAAGGGGCCGGCCACCGCGGTGGACATCGCGCGCACCGTGCTCCGGGCGCTCGACTTGCGCGTCCCCGATTCGGTAGGAGGCGTCGATCTGTGGTCTACCGCGAACGGGATCTCGCCGGTCATCGGGCGACCACTGGTCGCGACGCTCGGAGACACCTACGCCACGCTGATCGGCACGTGGATGCTGCGCGGGCGTCTCGGGCGCGCGCCACGGCTCTGTGCGCTCGACGTGGATCCGTCGTGCGTGAGCGACGTGCTCGGCGAAAATCCCATCGCGGCCCAGGCGCTCTGGCGCTGGACCTACGACGTCGAGTCTGCCGAGCTTCTGCCGGGTCACAAGGTGATGCGAGAGCCAGCGGACATCGACCTCGACACGGCGGCCGCCCTGACCGTGTGGGGCGACCTCCGCTGAGCCGGCTCAACGAGTGATCCAGATGGGGTTCGTGAACCCGAACGGCTGGGTGCCCGAGCGCGACACGTTCGGCAGTTCGCGGATACCCTTGGCCGCCACCACGACGAACGTCGGCCCCGACACGGGTAGGTATACGTCGCGATCGAAGCGCACCACCTCGCGCGAGGGACGCACGGGCAGCCGCTCGCGAGCGTTCCCGCTCCCACCGACGTAGAGCTCGACCCAGCGCACGTCGATCCATGGGGCTGCCCGCACGGTGACGTGGAGCCTAGCGCGACCCCCGCTCACCCGCGCGGTGTCGCCGGGCCCGGCCTCGCCGATGCGGGCGTCTATGATCGGGCCGCTGGTGACCGTCACTCGACCCGACTTCAGCGCGGTGATCACCGCCGCCGTCGGCGCCTCGACGTCGCGGTCGTCGTCGCCGCCGCTCGCATACCGGATGAGCGTCCGTGGCAGACCTGGGTCGAGGAAGGCGAGGTTGTGCGAGTCGCTGCTGCCGGTAGCGGTGTAGCGCGCGCCGCGGCCGAGCAGGTGCAGCCAGTCGCGGAGCACGCGCTCGACCTGCTCGAGCTCGGCGGCCTCGTCACCGTTATAGACCTCGAGCGTGTCGAAGTTGGGATCGAACCCGGCGACGCTCACCGCGCCGGTCTGTTCGTCCATCCCGTAGTAGTTGAAGTAGCCGAGCGCCGGCTCCATCCGCGGGTGGTTTACCTGGAGTATGCCCGCGGGCGCCGCGCGCCGCGCGCTCGCGAAGAGCTCGGCCGGCGTGGTGTCGGTGGAGACGACCGCCTGGCCCATCCGGAGCGGGAACACGTTGAAGTGGCCGAATCGTCGCCCGAGCGTGCTCGCCTCGGTCCCGCTGACGGTGTGGACGGCGCGGGTGAGCACACCGCGCTCGGTGAGCCAGCGCACGGTAGGCGCGAGGTCGGTCACCACGTAGTGGTCGGTCGCGACCGCGAACTCGACGCCCTCGGCCGCGATGGCGACCACGCGGTTGGCGAACGAGATGTCGGCGTCCACGCTCGGAGCCTGGTGGAGGTGGAGATCGCCGGCGACGATCCCCGGAGTGTCGATTACCCTTGGGAGCCTCGCGTCGAGCTCGACCCGCCCGCCGCTGGTGATGGTCGCCGCGAGGCGCGCCGCGTCGCGCTCGATGCCGGAGGTGACCAGGAGCGCGTAGCGCCCCGGCTCGAGCTCACGCTCGAGGTGCCCGCTACCGGTCCACATGAAATGATCGGCGCCGTCGAGATCTCCGTCCTCGGGGAACAGCGGCTCCTTCCGGCCCTCGCGCTCGACCCGCATCTTGGCCGGCAGCGGTCGACCGCGCTCGTCGGTCACCTTCACCACCAGGCGTCCCTTCGGGGTGGGTCGGTCCGGCGCGGGAGCAGGCATCTCGCCGTACGAGAGGACGCGTGCGATGGTGAGCGAGCCGCCAGGCGAGAGGGGACCTCGCGCGAAGATCGCGCGGAGCGCGCCCACCGACCCCGGTTTCCGTCCGCTCAGGTGAAGCTCGAAGCGAGCGCCAGTCGCGGCGCGGAGCGAGAGATCTCCGCCCGCGCCCCGCCGCCCCACCCAACGTGCGCTCCCGTCCCACTTCAGCTGGCGCTTCACCGCACCATCGACCAGCGCGCGCGTGTTGCCCCAGCGCACCGAGTCACCGAGGCCGAGCTTGGCGACGCCTCGCCCGGACACGACCTCGACGCGCGTGACGATGTGGAGCCGTGGTAGCGACCGCTCCAGTCGATAAGTGGTGACCGCGCGGAGCGTGAGCGAGGCAAATCGCGCAGTCCCCTCCGTCTCGATGCCGTCCGCGAGCAGCGACACCCGGCTGTTCACGAACGGCACCTCGGTCTTGCCGTCGTGCGCGATCGGGTAGAGCTGCCAGAGCCCGTCCATCGCGGTCATGGCCCCGAGCGCGGGCGACGACGGCAGCGTCTCGCGATCTCTCCAGAAGTCCGTCAGCCAGCCGTCGCGCCGGCGCACGGCGGCGGTCACTGCGCCGTTATCGAGCTTGTAGTCGCCGGGGGTCGCGAACACCCGCAGCCGCGCGCCGATATCCGCGGCCGAGAGCGTGGCGGGCGCGACGGTCTGCGGCGCCTCGGCGCGGCCGAGCGACGCGAGGCCAGCGAGTGACGCGCCCATGAGCGCGACCAGCGCGTACCGTGAGACGAGCCGTCCTCGCGCGTAACCTCGCTCCCGAATCGACACTGGCCGCGATGATACGCGGCCTCGCACGCCGAGGAAGCGCGCTGAACACCCGTACCCGTGGACCCGTGAAAAATTCGTGTGAGAAGCCAAGTCGTTGCAAACTTCGCTCGCTCACCGCAGACTGCGCGCGCGACGCCGTGTCCCCCGCGGCGCCTCGCCCAGCGCCGGCCCTCGCCCCGTCTCCCTCGGGGCCATGGGTTCGAAGGATACCGCCATGTCGACCACCTCGGACGAGTCGAGCAAGAACGCCACCCTCGACGATCTCTTTCCGGAGCTCGCGCGCCCGAAGACGTCCGTGACCTCGCAGGTGCCGCCGAGCGGCGAGCGCGCGTCGTCACCCGGCGGAGCCCCGGCGTTACCGCCGCTCGGCACCGGGGTGCGTCACTCGAGACCGCCCGCGCCCCCGCCTCCGCCGCCTACCGCGGCGAGCCTCGCCGAGCTCTCGCGCTCCAAGGCGCCGCCCGCGCCGCCGTCGGTGTCGCGGAGCGCGCCCGCGGTGAGCGCGCCGCCTCCACCGCCGAGCAAGCGGAGCGCGCCCGCGATGAGCGCGCCGCCTCCGCCGCCGAGCAAGCGGAGCGCCGCTCCCGTGATCGAGGCGGAGCCGATCGAGGACGACACTCCGGGCCTCCCGAACAGCTCGCAACATGGCCCTGCGACGAAGCCGCCGGCGCCCGTGCGACTCGAGGAGCCTTCCGCGTCGGTGATGGTCGCGGACGGGGTGGACGCGGCCGCGATCTCCGCGCCGGCCGCGGCCGAGCAGCCGATCACCGAGCCCGCGCTGAAGGCCGCGGCTCCGGCCGCAGCCGATCACGAGCGGAAGCCCATCGAGCCGCTCGATGACGAGGACGAGGAATTCGACGCGACGCCGACCCAGATGCTGGCGCCGTCACGCGGCGGCTCGTCGGCGCTCGACGCGCTGATGTCACCCTCGGCGGCGGCGAAGCGCTCGAGGCCGCCGCCGAGCGCGCTCGGCTCGTCCGTGCCGCCGCCCCCGCGCTCGTCGATCCCGACTGCGCCGTCTCTCTCGCGTCCCCCACCGCCCGAGCCACGCCCGTCGGCGCCTCCCGCGACGGCGAGCTTTCCTCCGGCGGTGCTCGCGCCGGCGTCAGCCGTCTCCTTGGTCCCCGCGCCGCCGCCGAGCCGGCGACTCGCGACGCCGCTCCTCGCCGCCGCCGCGGCGATGTTGCTGGTCACCGCGGGGCTGCTCATCGCGCGCCCGAAGGCGCTCGGCTTCGGCGGCTCTGGCGGCACCGTGGTGGTCAGCGTCGCGGGTCAGAACGGCGGCGAGGTCTCGAAGCCGAAGATCCTCATCGACGGCGCCCTGCGCTGTGAGAGCGCGCCGTGCCGCGTGGACAACCTCCCGGGCGGCGCCCACTTCGTGCAGGTCGAGGCGCCCGGCTACGAGACCACGGCTTCGCGCGCGGTCGAGGTGACCGACGGCAAGGACGCCGTCGTGCACGTCGAGCTCACCGCCGAGAAGGGCGCGATCGCCAAGGCCGACGAGCGCGCCCCGCGCCCCGCGGCGACCGCGCCGGACCGACCCCCCTCGAAGGCCGACGACACCCCGGTCATGACGCTCACCGAGACGGCGCCCAAGCCGGCGGCTCCGGCCGAGCCCCGCGCAGGCTCCGGGCCGGCGCGCCCCGCCGCACCCGCACCCGCTCCGGCGGCCGACGGGGTCGCGCATCTGAACCTCAACTCGATCCCGATCGCGAACGTCGTCCTCGATGGCCGTCCGCTCGGGTCGACGCCGGTCATGGGCGTCAAGGTCAAGCCCGGGTCGCACACGGTCATCTTCATCGGCCCGGATGGCGCCCGGCAGGTCCGCGGAGTCAACGTCGCCGCCGGCGCTACCCAGAGCGTCGGGGTGCGATTCTGAGGTGGAAGCGCGGCGCAGACTGCTCCTCTTCTGCGTCGCGCTCGTCTTGGGCGCGTGCCGCTCACCAGCGCCGGGCTCGGTCGAGCTGACGGTGTTCGCTGCCGCGAGCTTGCAGGATGCGCTCGAGGAGCTCACCTCGCGCTATGAGGCAGCTCACCCGAACGTGCGGGTCGTGGCGAGTTTCGCCGGGTCGAACGCGCTCGCCCGCCAGCTCGCCAGCGCGCCCGGCGCTGACGTCTTCTTCTCGGCCGACGAGGCCTGGATGGATTTTCTCGACGAGAAGCACTTGCTGACTCCCGGTACGCGCCGCGCGCTGCTCACCGGCCAGCTCGTGGTGGTCGCTCGGAACGACGGCGCCGCTCGCGTGAAGGCGCCGGCGGACCTCACCGGTGCGAGCTACGACCAGCTCATCTTGGCCGATCCCGACGCGGTGCCGGCCGGTCGCTACGCCAAGGCGTGGCTCGAGCGCGAGGGGCTGTGGGCCGGAGTGAAGGAGCGGGTGGTCCCTGCTCTCGACGTGCGCGCTGCGCTCGCCGCGGTCGCGGCGGATCCGCGACGCGTCGGGATCGTTTACGCGTCCGATCTCCGCGCGAACGCCCGGCTCCGGGCCCTCTACGTCGTGCCGGCGAGCTCCGGGCCGGCCATCCGCTATCCCATCGCGCTCATCGCCGGCCGGCCGAACCCGACCGAGGCGCGCGCGCTCCTCGAGTATCTCGAGAGCGGCGAGGCCGCCGCCGTCTACCGCGCCCACGGGTTCGGTATGCTCGAGAAGTGAGCGACCTCGGCAGCACCCTCCTCGTCACCCTCGAGGTCGCCGCGACCGCGATCGCGCTCTCGTTCGTCCCCGCCATGCTGGTGGCGTACGGCCTCGCGCGGCGCAGCTTCTTCGGCAAGAGCGTGGTCGAGACCCTCATGAGCTTGCCGCTCGTGCTGCCGCCGACCGCGATCGGCTATCTGCTCCTCGAGCTGTTCGCGGTAGACGGCATCCTCGGCGCGCGCTCCCTCGGCGTCGAGCTCGACGTCCTCTTCACCTGGAAGGGCGCGGTGGTCGCCTCCGCGGTGATGGCCTGGCCGCTCATGGTGCGGACGGCGCGGGTCGCCTTCGAGGCGGTGGACCCGCGCCTCGAGGCGATGGGCCGCACGCTCGGCTACGGCCCGGCCACGGCGTTCGCGCGGGTCACGCTGCCGGTAGCGCGGCGAGGGCTGCTCGCCGCGCTGGTGCTCGGCTTCTCGCGCGCGCTCGGGGAATTCGGGGCGACCATCATCGTGGCAGGCAACGTGCCGGGCAAGACGCGCACGCTGAGCCTCGCCATCTTCAGCGCCGAGCAGCGCGGTGACGACGCCTCGGCGCGGGCGCTGCTCTGGGTGGCGGTCGCGCTCGGCTTCGTCGCGGTGCTGGTGGTCGAGCGCCTGTCGCGCCCGGTGTCGGGCCGCCGGCTGCGCGCCTAGCGCCCGCGCTCGCCGCCCCAGCGCTCGATGTGGAGCCGCGGTGATACGCCCACACCCAGCTCGCGGGCCAGACGCTCGATCACCGGCGCGCGCTCGGCGAGCTCTTCGCGCGTGCGCGCCTGCGGCATGATGAGGACGCGCTCGCGCGGCCAGGCGGTGAGCGTGAGGAGCGCCTCGAGCTCGGGGACTTCCCGCTCCGACTCGAGCACCAGCTTCAGCCACGCCCGTCCGGTGGCGAGGAGGGACGCCAGCGCGTCCGGCTTCAGCCGGCGCCGCGCCGGGTCGCCTCCGCTCGCGAGCTTGGGCGACACGTTCCACTGATCGACGCGCGTCGCGAGCGGCGGCTCCGGCCTGACGGTCCCGTTCGTCTCGACCTCGACCGCGAGCTCGGCGGGGAGGCGCTCGAGCAGCGCGGCCACGGCCGCCGCTTGGAGCATCGGCTCGCCGCCGGTAACGATGAGGCGCGGCGCTCCTGACGCGCGCACCGCGTCGGCAACCTCCCCGACGCTCATGCGCCGAACCTCGTCCTCGTAGCGATAGCGCTGCCAGTCCCAAGAATACGGCGTGTCGCACCAGCTGCATCGCAGGTTGCAGCCGGCGAGTCGCACGAAGATGGCAGGCAGCCCCGCGCTCGCGCCCTCGCCTTGCACGCTCTCGAAGATCTCCGAGACGCGGAGCTCGTGAGCGGCGGCGGTCGTCATGCGCGGAGTGTGTTAGATACGCTCCGGAATGACAAACGACGAGAGCGTGCGGAAGGGCCCGAGGGAAGTTCGGCGCGTCGAGGTGCTGCCCGGATTTCACACCATGAGCGAGGGCTCGGTGCTCTACAAGGCGGGCAAGACCGTGGTGCTCTGCACCGCTTCCATCGACGACAGCGTGCCCGAGTTCCTCCGAGGCAAGGGCAAGGGTTGGATCACCGCCGAGTACCAGATGCACCCGCGCTCGAACCCGAAGCGCCGTGAGAACCGCGACGGGCGCGACCGCCCGCTGGGAGGCCGGGCGCGCGAGATCCAGCGGCTCATCGGTCGCGCGCTCCGTGCCGCCATCGATCTCGAGCGCCTCGGAGAGCGGAGCATCGTCATCGACTGCGACGTGCTCGAGGCCGACGGCGGGACGCGCACGGCCGCCATCACCGGCGGCTGGCTCGCGCTCGCGCTCGCGCTCGACCGGCTCCACCGCGTTCGTCGGCTGGACCGCAAAGTGCTTCGCGATCAGATCGCGGCGGTCAGCGTCGGGCACGTCGGCGGCGAGCTCGTGCTCGATCTCGACTACGCCGCGGACAGCACGGCGCGGGTCGACCTCAACGTGGTCGCCACCGCCCAGGGCGCGATCGTCGAGCTTCAGGGCACCGCCGAGGGCGAGGCCGTCCCGCGCTCGGACGTCGACGCGATGATCGATCTCGCGCTCGAGGGCGTGACCGCGCTCACCAAGATTCAGGACGCCGTCCTAGAGAGGCAAGGGGTCGACCGGAGCCGGCTCTGAGCTCGCTCGCGCCCCGGCCTCCTCCGGGGCGGGCTCGGCGCGCGCGTCGTGTTGCGCGCGCGCCGTCCTGTGCACAAATTAGTAGAACATGTCGCGTCGCGCCGCCGACAGCCCGGCCGAGACGCCGGGGCTCGCGCGCGGGCGCTGGCATCACGCGCTGTCGGACGGGCGCGTCCAGTGCGATCTCTGCCCGCGCTACTGCAAGCTGAACGACGGACAGCGCGGGTTCTGCTTCGTGCGCCAGCGCGCCGGCGACGAAGTATGGCTCACGAGCTATGGCAAAGCGAGCGGGTTCGCCATCGACCCCATCGAGAAGAAGCCGCTCAACCACTTCTATCCGGGCTCGAGCGTGCTCTCGTTCGGCACCGCGGGTTGCAACCTTGGCTGTCGGTTCTGTCAGAACTGGGACATCTCGAAGGCGCGCGCGGTCGAGCGGCTCACCGACAGCGCGACCCCGGCGCAGATCGCGGACGCCGCGGTGGCCGCTGGCTGCCGGAGCGTCGCGTTCACTTACAACGACCCGGTCATCTTTGCCGAGTACGCGATCGACACCGCCAAGGCGTGCCACGAGCGCGGGGTTCGCACCGTGGCGGTCACCGCCGGATACATCACCGCGGAGGCGCGCGGTGAGTTTTTCTCGGTGATGGACGCGGCCAACGTCGATCTCAAGGCCTTCACCGACCGCTTCTACGAGAAGCTCTGCTTTGCTCACCTCGAGCCGGTGCTCGAGACCCTCCGCTACTTGAAGCGGGAGACGAGCGTCTGGTTCGAAGTCACGACGCTGCTCATCCCGGGTGAGAATGACTCCCCGGAAGAGGTCGATCGGCTGTGCGGCTGGGTCGCGCGTGAGCTCGGGCCCGAGGTACCGCTCCATTTCAGCGCCTTTCACCCCGACTTCAAGCTGACCGGACACGACGCGACCCCGCCGGGCACCATCCGGCGCGCGCGCGCGCAGGCGCTCGCGCACGGCCTCCGCCATGTCTACTCGGGCAATATCCGGGATCCGGGCGGACAGAGCAGCACCTGCGCGACGTGCGGGGAGCTCCTCGTCGAGCGGGACGGATACCGCCTCCGCGGCTATCGGCTCGACGGCAGCCGATGCCGGCGCTGCGGCGCGCGGCTCCCCGGACGCTTCAGCGATGACGGCCCGGACGCCTGGAACCCTCGCCGCGCGCGGCTCGTCATTGCGTGAGGTTTCCGGTTATACTTGACATGGGTCAAGGTGCGGCTGCCTGCGCCTCCGCGCTTCGCCCGTGAGGAGTTGGATTCCATGTCGATCGCTACTCGTCCGCTGAACCTCGAACGCATCGAGGCGACTCTCGATGTCACCTACAACTGGGGCTACGAGGAGACGCGCGCGGAGCTGCGCGACCTCTACCGCAAGGCGAAGCAGGCGCAGTGGGACGCGGACGAGCGGCTCGACTGGTCTACCGACGTCGATCTCGACAAGGACAACATGCCCGAGTTCATGCACCCACTGTATGGATCGGAGCTCTACGCGAAGCTCACGCCACCCGAGCGCCAGAGGCTCAAGTGGGAGCTGGCCGCGTGGATCCAGTCTCAGTTCCTCCATGGAGAACAGGGCGCGCTGCTCGCCGCCGCGCAGCTCGTGAACTCGGTCCCGGACATCGACTCGAAGTACTACGCCGCAACCCAGGTGGTGGACGAGGCGCGGCACGTCGAGGTGTTCGACCGCTATCTTCACGAGAAGGTCGGGTTCTCGTACCCGATCAACCCCCACCTGAAGCAGCTCCTCGATCTCATCCTCACCGACTCTCGCTGGGACATGAAGCTCCTCGGGATGCAGATCATGGTCGAGGGGCTCGCTCTCGCCGCCTTCGGGGTCACTCGCCAGACGGTCTACGAGCCGCTCTTGAAGTCGCTCACGACCTATGTGATCAAGGACGAAGCGCGCCACGTCGCCTACGGGGTGCTCTCGCTCCGCGACTACTACAAGGACGTGAGCGAGCGCGAGGTGCGCGAGCGCGAGGATTTCGTCTACGAGTCCGCCGTGCTCATGCGCGATCGCTTCCTCTTCCAGCAGGTGTGGGAGAAGATGGGCATGCCGGTCGACGAGTGCGCGCGGATCGCGCTCGACAACGAGGGGCAGCGGCAGTTCCGTCAGATCCTCTTCAGCAAGATCGTCCCGGCCGTAAAGCGCATCGGGCTCCTCTCGCCGAGGCAACGCGAGCGCTTCGCCACGCTCGGGATCCTCGAGTACGAGAGCTGGCAGGACCCCTTCGAGGCGCTCGCCGAGACGGAGCGAGAGCAGGCGGAAGAGGCGTCCGCGCGCGCCGGTACGGGCTGAGCCGCGAGGAGCTTCGCGTCTGCGCCGCGCGCGACGCGGTCTCGCTTCCCCCGCCGGTCGCGCTCGCGAAAGACGAGGGTGCCGACCAGATGGCGGCGGCCCTCTGTGCTTCCCGCGCAACGCTCGGGTGACGCTGGCGCGCCACACCTCGGCGGCGAAATGATCAGGATCCGCGCATTCTGCGCTGGCTCGGGCCTTGCAGTCGGTCCTCGACGTGACGGAGACCACGAATCGAGCCCGGGGGAGGTTGGGGTGGCAGCGCGTCGCGGCCGGCGGCAGGGTCCGAGCCCAGCTGGCCGTCGCGGCGCTCGGGCTCACGCTCCTCGGCGTTCCGCGCGCGGCGTGGGCCGCTGAGGACGCGGAGAGCGAGGCGACCGGCTACGTCGTCGAGCTATCGCATGGCGACCTCGTCGTCGACCTGGCGAGCGCGCGCGGTGCTCGCGTCGGGGACGAGCTCGAGCTCTGGCGGCCCATCACCGTGCGCCACCCGGTGACCAGGCGCGTCATCACCGACCGCTTCCTCATCGGCAAGCTGCGGCTCACGCAGGTGCGCGACTCGCTGTCGCTCGCGCGTCCGGTGGGTGAGCTCGCGCGCGAGCCCCAGGCCGGCGACATCGTCCTCCTCCGTGCGGTGGTGGCTCCGGTTCCCGCGCCGCCGAGCGCGAGCGCTCCGGGTGGTTCCGCGCCGAGCCAACCCCACCCCCCCACTGCGGAGCCGCTGCCGGTCGAGAGCGACGTGGAAGCGGCGGAGGTCGCGCGGCTCTTCGCTTCGCTCACCGGCGCGGAGCCCGCGCTCCGGATCCGCCGCTACGAAGCCTACGTGGCAGCGCATCCTCGCGGGCGCTTCGCGGTGGTGCTCTACGAGGAGGCCGCGCAGCTCCGCGCGCTGCTCGCGCGGGAACGGACGCAGGCCACACCGCGCGCGCCGCGGCTCGTGAACTTCACGGCTCCGCGCTCCGCGCTCGGCGGGCAGCCGCTCTCCTTCGGAGTCGAGGTCACCGGTACGGCGTCGGGAGCCGTGCTCCACGCCCGTCGCTGGGGCGACGTCGCGTTCACCTCGACGCCGATGCGCGCGGCTGGACGCGGCTACTTCGTGCTGACGGTGCCCGGCACCGAGCTGCGCGAGCCGCGGCTCGACTACTTCATCGAGGCCACCGACGCGGCGGGCGCGAGTTTCCCTCTGGTGGGGACCTCCACCGCGCCGAAACGCCTCGACGTCGAGGCCATCCCGGTCGCCACGCAGCCTGCGCGTCACGAGACGACCGCGAGCCTGGTCACTGACTTCGCGTATTGGAACGATCCGCGCCGCGCCAACGATCGCGTGTGGCAGACCGAGGGCGCGTTCGGCATGCGGCTCGGAGACTCGGGGATTCGCGCGGTACGGTCTGGGTTCGGCGTCTATCGCGGGATCGGCGGCTCGCTCGAGGAGCTCGACCAACAGCACAAAGCGCCGCGCGCGGTGGGGCTCACCTACGGCTATCTGGAGGGCGAGGTCGTGCTCGGGACGATGACGTCGCTCGTGCTGCGCGGCGTGCTTGGCCTCCGCGACGACGGGGTCAGCGGCGGAGCGCAGACCCTCCTCCGTATCGGCAGCGATCGCACCACCAACCTGCTGATCGGTGGTGAGGTGCTCGGCGGCGTAGGTATGCGTGGCATCACCCAGCTCGAGCTCCTCACCTTCGAGCGTGTGCCCATCGTCCTACGCACCGAGGTCACCAACCAGCCGGCGGGCGTGAGCACCGATGTCGCGAGCGTGCGCCCAGCGGAAGAGAACGCCGAGCAGGGCCAGACCTCGACCGAGCAGGGCGAGGTTGGAGCGCGCGCCATCGTGCAGGTCGGCTATCGCATGCTGCCGGGGCTCGTGGTGGCGGCTCGCGGTTCCTACCAGGGTCGAACCATCAACCACGCAGGGCCGGGCTTCGGAGGGGCGGTGAGCTACACATGGTGAGCTTCAAGAACACGAGCGCGCTCGCGCTCTTTGGGACACTCGCGCTCTTCGGTCGCACGCTTCGCGCCGAGCCGACCACCGGGGAGGCGAGCCAGCCCGAGGTGCCCGCGGCGAGACCCGCGTCGTCCGCCCCCGCGCCGTCGCTCCATCACGCGCCGGTCAGCGTCGCGACCGCGCACCGCGCGCTCACCGTGGTCGCCGACATCCGTCACCCGGAGCTCGTGAAGCGGGCGCTCCTCATCTATCGAAGGAGCGGCGACACCGTCTACCTCGAGACCGACTTCAAGCGCGCGGAGAGCTACGCCGCCACCATCCCGGAGTCTGCCGTCGTCTCGCCCTCGCTCGAGTACCTCATCGAGATCGAGCGCCTCGACGGGACCCGGCAGCCCGCGTTCGCTTCTCGCGGGGAGCCGTTCCGCGTGCTGATCCCCGAGGACCTCGCCGACCTCCGCGAGCGGGCGCTCGCGGCTCGGCTCGGCGGGCGGCGCTCGGAATTCACGTCGTCTGCCGAGTACGTATCGTTTGGACGAAGCACCGGGAGCACCATCGATCCTACGACCGGCGACCCGCGGATCGTCGACGACAGCTTCTACCGTCTCGAGGGCTCCTACACCTATCGCCCACTCCGCACCGTCGCCGACTTCAGCTTGCGGCTCGGCCTGGTGCGGGGCCGCTCACCCGTGAGCCTCTCCGAGTCGGACGAGGGAGAGCGAAATCAGGTCGGTTTGAACTACGGAGCGCCGACCATCACCGTGCGGGCGAGCGACTTCATCCACCTCCAAGCGGAGGTCCTGACCAGCATCACCGAGGCCGGGTTCGCGATGGGTGGCGGCGGCGCGATCGAGCTCGGCGATCACCTCGGCGCGAAGTTGGCGCTCGGCTTCGAGACCATCGAGGTGTTCGGAACGCGCGTGTACAGTCGCCTCGACCTCCTCCCCGGCGAGCGGGTCCGGGTGTCTCCCATCATCGAGGTCACCGACATGCCGCACGCCAACGCCTTCGGTGTCCGGTTGCTCACCGAGCTTGGCGCCGACCTCGGCAGCGGATTTCACGCCGCAGCGCGCGGTGGTTACCAGGCGCGGAAGTCCACCAGCGGCGGTGCGAGCTTCGGTGCCACGCTCGGCTACGCCTTCTGAGTGCTCACGTGCTCGCGGCGCGCGCGCTCCTCCTTGCGGATGCGGTCGGCTCGCTCGCGCGCGCCGCGCACGCCGAACAGGGTATCTCCCTCGGCGGGCATCACCGGGCCGAGCGCGATGGTCGAGAGGAGAGCGGAGAGATCATGGACGGCGAGCGCGCCGAGCGCGTCGCCGGGCCCAGCCTCGAGCTCGATGTGCCAGACGAAGCCGCAGCGCGCCGCGAGCTCCGCCATGCCCCCGGCGCGCCCGCGCTCCTCCGCGCGCCGGGCGCGGGCGCGATCATCGTCGGTGGCGGCCCGCGACTCGATGCGAAACCGCGCGACGTACTCGGCCGCGGTGAGCTCGAGCCGGAGCGTCGTGGACGAGGCGACCGCGCCGTCGGGCTCGACGCCGCGCTCCTCGAGGATGTCCACGAGGAGGTGGAGGAAGTAGCTCCGCGCGTGAGTCACGACCTTCGCGGGCTCGACGCGCGCGTCGTGGGCCTGAGCGAATACCACGGTCGGCACAGAGCGAACGACAGCACGCGCGCGCTCGCCGGGCAAGCGCGCGTGCTAGGGTCCCTAGCGTGCGACCGGAGCGCGGCGGACGGTACGTCGTGCGGCTCACCAGCGAAGCCGCCGGAACACTCTGCTTCGAGCTTACGCTCTACCTACCGGACGCGGAGTTTCACTCGGTCGCGCGCGTCGAGCGGGAGGGTGGCGCGGTGACCCTCGCGCCTTGGCCCGGTGAGGCGCCGCCTGCCTGGCTCTCGGAAGCGGCTCGTGCCGCGCTGCGCGCCTTGTGGCGCGCGCACGCTGCCGAGCCCGTCGAGCGGTGGCCGCGGCGAGTCACGCGCTGGCGCGCGGAGCCTTCATCGTGACCCCGTCGGGCGTCGTCGCGCTCTACACCGACTTCGGGCTCGCCGATCCGTTCGTCGGAGTGATGAAGGGGGTGATCCTCACGCGCGCCCCGGCCGCTCGGATCATCGATGTCACCCACGGGTTCCCACCGCAGGACGTGGCAGCCGCGGCGTTCTGGCTCGAGCGCAGCTATCGCTGGCTTCCCCCCGGGACGGTGCATCTGGTCGTCGTCGATCCCGGGGTGGGGACCGCTCGGGCTCCGCTCGCGGCGCGCGCAGGCGAGCACTGGTTCGTGGCGCCGGACAACGGCGTGCTCTCCGGTATCGCGCTCGAGGAGGCGCGCGTCATCGACCTCGACGCGCTCGCGCTCTCACCGCCGAGCCGCACCTTTCATGGTCGCGACGTGTTCGCGCCGGCGGCCGCCGAGCTCGCCGCAGGGCGTCTCGAGCTCCCGCGCCTCGGGGCGCCCGCGAGCGCGCTGGTCACGCTCGAGTGCGGGCTTCCCGCTCGCTCGACCGAGGGAGCGCTCGGTCACGTCGTCGTGGTCGATCACTTCGGCAACCTGATCACCGATCTGGAACCTGAGCTCTTCTCGCACGTCGCGGCGCCGAGCGTAGCGATTGCGGGTCGTCGCCTACCGCTGGCTGCCACCTACGCGGACGTCGCGGAGGGCGCGCTGGTCGCGCTCGTGAATTCGGTCGGCACGCTCGAGATCGCGTGTCGTGGCGGGAGCGCCCGGGACCTGCTCGACGTAGGCGCGGGCGCCGAGGTCGTCGTCGAGGGCTCACCAGAGCCCTGATGCTCCGTCAGCTCGGCGGCAATGAACCAGAGCGTCGGCGCACCGAGCTCCGGGGACCGCGCACGATCACCGCTTGGCGGCCTCGATGACGTCGCTATTGAGCTGACGGCACTGGCTCTCGGACAGGTCATCGGTACACGCAATCAGGACCTGGCTGCCCTTTTGGACGTACCCAATTGCTCCCGCCTCGCAGCCGCCGAACACGGCGTTCGACTCCTCCTTGACAGTGCAGCCTTTTCTCCGGAGTCCTTGCGCGAGTGCCGGGATCATATTCTTGTCGCTTCCGATATCGACGGTCCAGCCGTTCAGATCGCTGCCGCCACCGCCGCTGCCGCCGCCGCCGCCACCGAACAGGTAAGCCACCGGGACGCCGATTCGGAACTCGGGCCCCCACATGCCGACTCCTCGATGCCCGGCGGTGTCGTCGCTCTGGGACGCGTTGATGTAGCGGACCCCAAGCCCGAGCAGCAGCGCATTGTACGAGCCCGAGCCCCCGTAGAAGCCCGCGGCGACGCCGGCCCAGCCGCTGATGACCTTGACTTCCGTGCCGAGCGCGGTGCCGCCACCGTAGCCGAGCGCGAGGGCGGCCAAGAGCTTGGTCTCTTCGCCGGTGAGAGCGTAGTGACCGCTGAGGCCGATCGAGCCGTCGGTGAAGCTCTTGTCCGGCGCGTTCTCGGCCTTGATCGGGATGTAGTTCGCGCTGGCGCTGGCTCCGATCCGGAGCTTCTGGTCGTGATCGTAGAACACGGTAGTCCCGATCCCGATACCCCACGAGGCATCGACCGACATCTCGGCCTGGTTCGCGACGGGAGTCTTCGGGTCTTTGGCGGAGGGCAGGTAGTAGCCACCCCAGAGGTCCACCGTCGCGCACCCGGACACGGTAGGCAGCGCGAGCATCATGAGAGGTAGGGGAAGTATCCGAGCCAGCGAGCGCAATTCTGACATTCATCCATAATCGCCCGGACCTCCCGAAATAGTCAAGGACGATCTTTTCTTTCGTACTTCTCTTTCGCTCTTTCGCGCTCCGCACCTCCCCCTCCGCCAGACGTTCACCAGCTCCCTTTTCTCGGGACGGTTTTCTTTGCGTCTTGCGATTTTCTTGCGCTCAGCGCTTCGCCCTCGCGCGCAGCCGCCCGCGATGGCCTCGTGGGTCGCCCGGACGACCGCGCGGCCACTACGTCGAAGCCCGCTCGCGAGCGGCGAGCTCGCGTTCGCGTTCGCGCCGATGCCCACGTGAGCCGTTTCCTCAGCCTGCACGACCGCGGCCGAGTGCAACGTGACGTGCGGCCTGCCGAGCAAGGGCTCCAGTCTCTCGTGAGAGCCGAGGTGTCGTTGAACGCGTGACACCCTCCCGAGTCGGCCCGCCCGCTTCGTTCCGGCGCCCGTCCTCGGTGTCGCGGTCGCTCGGCGCGACGTGAAGCCACCCGCGCGTGGCCTCGCGCGCGCCGTCGTCGCCGTGGAGTCGATCGCATCGCTCGGTGCGTTGACGCTCGCGGCACGCGTCGGTCGCGCAGTTCCACTCGAGGCGAGCGCCATCGTCGCGCTCGTGGCCCTCCTGGAAGCGTCCGGCGTGCTCGTAGGGCTCGCCGCGAAGCTCCTGTGCCCGGCGGTCTGCTCGCGGAGCGGGACCCTGCCGCCGAGCGACGCTCGCGCTCGCGCCGACCGCGCCAGCGCTCCGCTCCGCGCGGACCACGACGCACTCATCGCCATGCTCGTGCCGACGCCGCCGGAGGCGCTACTCGAGGAGATCCGGTCGGCCCCTCGGTCGCTGAGCGAGCTCGAAAAGGCGGCGGATTTGCTGCGCCTGCAAGGCGGCGCGCGGCGGTTCGGTGGAACGCGTGCTCGGCGCCGCTCCCGACGCACCGATGCGTGTTCATGACGACCGGCTGCACGTCCGGGTAGTTGCGGCGCACGGGCGACGCGAGGCCGAGTGAGCCGCAAGTGAGCCGGTAAGCATGCTGGATGCTCGGTGCGAGTTGACGAGCCCCTGGGCTCGAAGTCATATTGCGTTCGTCTTATCGTACTTGGGGGTTCGCGCCGTCGTTGCCGTCCCGTGCGGCGGCCGAGCGCGGCCTCGACCAAGGCAGCTCATGCCGCGGGAGCAAGCTTGCGCCGTGCGGCTGTCCGGAGGATCCCGATGACCGCTCGTGCGCCGCTGACCGCCCTCTCCGCTCTGCTGCTCTTCGCCCCGTCCGCGGTCGCCGCGCCGGTCGCTTCCCCGCCCATCGACGTCGCGCCGCGGCTCTTCGTGCCGTCGAGCTACACCTCCGAGCCCATCGCGTCGTTCGCCGCCGGCGGCGGCACGATCGCGGTGCTCACGGGCGGGGGCAAGCTCACGCTGCTCCACGAGGATCTGTCGTTCATCGGCGAGCCGCAGAGTCGCCAGACCTTCGCGTCGACCGTCGCCTTCGATGGCACCAACTTCCTCCTCGCGACGCTGACCGCGCAGCCGCCGAGCGGGACCAAGCAGTACCTCGCGGCGCTCGAGCTGCAGCGCGTGGCGCCGGACGGCACGCTCGTCGACGTATCGATCACCCTCGGCGACGTGCACGAGAGCGGGACCTACGATGCGCGGGTCGCCATCGCCTGCAAGGCGCCCGGCGACTGCCTCGTCGCGTACTCGCTGCGCCTCTACGGCACGGGGTCGAACACCGGCAAGGACATCTGGGTCGCGACGGTGAAGGACGGCAAGCCCGGCCCGTCGGTGCGGCTTACCACCGCCGCCAACGACCAGATCGCCCCCTCGATCGCGTGGGACGGCTCGAACTGGATCGTCGCGTGGGTAGACCTGCGGTTCGCGACCTACGACGCGCCGAACTACAAGGGGACGCAGCTCTACGGCGCCCGCGTGAACACGGCCGGCGCCTCGCTCGACCCCATCGGCGTGCCGCTCGCGACCTACGGCGAGCTAGCGGACACGTCGAGCATCACGCTCGCATATTCGCTGCCCAATGGGCTCGCCTTGGCGCACAGCGGGGGAACGACGCTGCTCGCCTGGCGCGGGGTGAGCTCGCAGCGCGTCGTCGGCCGGCGCCTCGGCGGCGACCTGACGTCGCCCGACGCGACGCCGATCGTGCTCGCGACGCCGGGCTCGTCGTGGGCGGAGGTGCCGCGGCTGCTCCCCGCGCAGGACGGCTTCACGGCCGTCGTCGGGGAGGGCGGCAGCGGTTTGGGCGCGACCAACGTGGACCTGCTGTCGCTCGGCTTCGACGGCCAGCCGAAGGGGCCGCTCGCCAAGGCGGGGACGCACTTCGCTTACGAGGTCTTCGCCGCGCGGCTGACGGACGGGACGCTCGCGCTCGGCAAGACCGTGCCGGGGCCGAAGAGCAACAGTATCGGCGATCGGTACACGGACGCGTGGGTCGAGCGCGTGAAGGCCGCCGGCACCGAGCTCGCCAGCGCGTACACGAGCAAGTCGGTGACGGTCGTGGATGGTCGCGCGCTCGCGCAGGCCCCCGGGCTCGGCGTCGTCGCGTACGCGGACAACCGCACCTCGGACAACGGCGAGTACGCGACCTGGCAGGTGTTCGCCACGGTGCTCGCGGGGAGCGGCGTGCGGCCGAGGGACGGCGTGCTGCTCCCGACGCCCCCGCGCGCCGCCATCGTAGCGGCGGCGGGTGGCGGGCGTGCGCTCGTCGTGTGGGAAGACGACACGAAGAGCCCGCGAAACGTCGTCGGTAAGCTGTTCGACGCGACCGGGGCCGTCGTGAAGGACGTCACGTTCGGCGGCGCACCATATGACGAATCGGCGCCGCGGGCGGCGTTCGACGGCACGAACTTCGTCGTCTCGTGGATCGATCGCGGCAACGGCTACGACGCCGGGGTCTTCCGCCGCCTCGCGCCGGGCGGCACCTTCGTCGATCCGGCGTTCGTGTTCGTCTCCCCCGGCACGACCTCGACCACGACGATCCACGAGCTCGTCTGCAGCGAGAGCGGCGGGTGCCTCGCGCGGTCCGGCTCGCTCTACTATCTACTCCAGAACGGCGCGGTGACGACGAGCAAGCCGCGCTCGGCGTTTGGGCTCCCCGTGTCCGACGATCCGCTGCTCGCTGGCGGTGGGACCGGCTTCGCGCTGCAAACGCAAGGGGCGAGCTACGCCGACGTGGCGCTCATCCGTCTCGGCGGCGACCTGTCCGCGCTCGACAATCCGCCAGTCGATCTCTTCGACGCGCACTTCGTCAGTGGACAAGTGCCGGGCGCGACGGTCGTCGGGTGGAATGGCCAGCGCTACGTCTCCGTGTGGCAGAACTCGAAGGGGGTGTCGCTCGCGAGTCTCGCGGAGACGGGCGGTCCGTCGTCGCCGTTCCTGCTGACCGCGGTGAAGGGGGTGCCGGGGCCGTATTCGACGATTGGCAAGGAGTCGACGCGCAACCTGCTCGTGGCGGGGGAGTCGGACCGGACGGTCGTTGGGTATCAGGACGCAGGGCGGCTTCTGGTGAGGAGCATTACGGACCTCGAGGACAACGGAGGGACAGGTGGTGGCGGCGCGGGTGGGAGCGCGGGCGTGGGTGGCGGGTCCGGCGGAGTGGGTGGCGGGTCCGGCGGAGTGAGTGGGGGAGGCGGCGTCGGTGGTGCGAGCGGCAGCGGTGCGGGTGGTGCGAGCGGCAGCGGTGCGGGTGGTGCGAGCGGCAGCGGTGCGGGTGGCTCCTCGGCTGCGGGTGGAGCTGCCGGCAGCGGAGGGCTCGCGGGCGCCGGGAACGCCGGAGGAACCGGCGGCATCGGCGGCGGACAGCCTGGGTCGGGTGGTGATGCTGGAGCTGCGGGTTCGGCGGGTGGGTCCGCACCGGCAGCCGGCGCGGAGCATGGCGAGGATGGCAGCTGCGGCTGTCGCGCAGCGGGCGGCGAGACGGGCCGGTCGAGCGGTGCGCTCGCCGGCGTGTTGCTCGGTCTGATGTTCGCCGTTCGTCGTCGCGCGAGGCGTTGAGCCGAGCGAGGTCCATCCGTACCTGGTCGGACGGGCGCTTGCCCTGTGGCGATGAGCGGACCGGAGTGTCCGCGTGACCGGCTCGAGGGCGCGGGCGCCGTCTGAGCTCCAGTGGGCGAGCCCCACGCGTCGCAGGTCGTCGACGGTGTCGAGGTTGGTGAGCACCACGAAAAGGACGTCCTCTTGGACCGCTCTCCACGGCAACTCGCGCCTGGTCTCTCGTCGATGCCGCGCGAACGCTGGCGCGAGCTCCCGCCTTCGATAAGTCTTCGGGGATGGGATCTCGCAGGCTCTCGGTCGCCTCCGCGCTCGCGCTCGTCGCGCTCTCCTGCGCGCCGGCCAAGGCTCGGCCGGCGTCGCGGACGGCGCCCCGGGCCGCGCCGCCGGCCGCGACGAGCCCACCTGCTCGTGACCCTCTCACGCTCGGCCTCGCGGCGCTCAGAGAGAGTCGCTACGCGGAGGCGGAGAAACAGCTCCGCGCGGCCGCGCGCGGCGCGAAGCGGGCGGCCGCGCTCGCCGCGCTCGGCGAAGTGGAGCTCGAGACGGGACGCTACGCCGCAGCGCTCACCACCGCCCAGGAGCTCGAGCGAACCGGCGCGAAGGCGGCGCCGGCCGCCGCGTGGCTGGCGGGCGCCGCGCTCGCGCGGCAGGGCAAGCTCGTCGAGGCCGAGCGGGCGCTCCGCCGCGTGGAGCAGGTGCCCGAGGCGCGGCGCGCGCGGCTCCTCCTCGGCGAGGTGCTCATCGAGCAAGGGCAGCGCGCGGCGGCCGAGGCGCCACTCATGACGCTCATCGAGGACTACAACGACGATCGCATCGGCGAAGACGACGCGGAGGGGCTCACGATGGTCGGCCGCGCGGCGGCGCTGCTTCGCGCGCCGCAAGACGCCAACGACGCCTTCGACAAGGCCGAGCGCGCCGCCGGTGACGCGTCGCGGGTCGACTTGCTACTTTATCGCGCCGAGCTCTTCCTCGACAAGTACGATCCAGGCCACGCCGAGGAGGTGCTCCGTGACGCCTTGAAGATCGCGCCGCAGCTTGCCGCGGCGCACGTTCTCATGGCGGAAGTGAAGCTCGCGCAGGCGTTCGATTTCGACGCAGCCGAGGCCGAGGCGAATCAGGCGCTGGCCGTGAACCCGGCGAGCGTGGGCGCGTATTTCGTCAAGGCTGGTATCCGAATTCGAGATGAGGATCTCGATGGAGCCGAGCGCGAGATTGCCACCGGCGCGCAGGTGAACCCGCGGAGCCTCACGCTCCTCAGTCTACGCGCCGCGGTGCGCTTCCTCGCGGACGATCCGGCCGGGTTCGAGGCGGCGAAGCGCGCGGTGCTCGCGCTGAACGGCGAGTACTCGCGCATGTACGTCATCATCGCGGAGTACGCCGACTGGGAGCACCGCTACGACGCGATCGTGAGCATGATGCGGGAAGCGGTGCGGCTCGCTCCGGACGACGCCAAGGCGCTCGCACTGCTCGGGCTCAACTCGATTCGCGCCGGAGACGAAGCCGGCGGCCTGGACGCGCTCCGGCGCGCGTTCCAGAAGGATCCCTTCAACGTGCGCGTCTATAACACGCTGAACCTCTACGAGAAGACCATCCCGCGCGAGTACCTGAGCCAATCGGGGAAGCACTTCACCTATCGCTTCCGCAAGGACGAGGCGCTAGTCCTCGAGCGCTACGTGCCGGCGCTCCTCGAGCTCGAGTGGCAGAAGCTCACCAAGAAGTATGGGTTCATTCCCGAGCACCCGGTCGGCGTCGAGCTCTATGGCGAGCGGCAGAACTTCGCCATTCGCACTGACGGTCTGCCGACCACTGCCATTCAGGGTGTCTGCTTCGGGCGCACGCTCGCGGCGATGAGCCCAGCCAAGGAGACCTTCAATCTCGGCATGACCTTGTGGCACGAGGTGAGCCACGTCTTCCATATTCAGCAGAGCAAGGCGCACGTTCCCCGCTGGTTCACCGAGGGGCTCGCGGAGTACGAGACGCTCACCGAGCGCCCTGAGTGGTCGCGTCACATGGACCTCGATCTCTATCGAGCGCTCCGCGCGGATCGCTTGCCCAAGGTGGGCGCGATGACGCAAGCGTTCACCCGTGCCGAGGAGTTGAAGGACGTCGCCGTCGCGTACTACGCCTCGAGCCAGATCCTGGTCATGCTGGTCGAGAAGCACGGCTTCGAGAAGCTGCCCAAGATGCTCGAGCTCTGGGGTCAGGGCAAGCGCACGCCAGAGGTGATCCGAGCGACGCTCGGCATGAGCACCGGAGAGCTCGACGCCGAGTTTCGAGAGTGGGTGACCGCGCGACTCGCGCGCTACGGGGCGCAGTTCGTTCCACGCACGCGCGCCGCGCCTACCGAGCAGGCG
The DNA here is from genome assembly GCA_035063585.1 of Polyangiaceae bacterium. Classification (GTDB taxonomy): domain Bacteria; phylum Myxococcota_A; class Polyangia; order Polyangiales; family Polyangiaceae; genus JAPSGB01. Next base: position 12,278 of record JAPSGB010000006.1, on the reverse strand, counting down.
CGCGCGGCCGCGCTCGCTGCGCCGAAGGACGCCGACGCGCAGGTTGGCTACGCGCTCGCGCTGCTTCGCGATGGAAAGGGGCCAGAGGCGGCGGAGGCGATCGCCAAGGCGCTGGTGCTCGACGCGAAGCACCCGGACGCGCTCTATTTGAAGGCGCGCATTGCTTCCGCCAAGGGGGATGAAGCAGGCGCCGAGGCGCTCTTGCGCGAGCTCGTCGCCGCGAGTCACGATGGCTACGTGCTCCAGATGGCGCTCGCCGAGCTTGCCGAGGCGCGCGGCGACGATCGAGCGATGAAGGCGGCGTTCTCGGCGGCGAGCCGCTTCGATTCCTCGCAGAGCGAGCCCATCGAGGCTCTGGCGGACCTCGCGCGCAAGGGTGGGGACAAGGACGGCGAGCTCGACGCTCTCCGCCGGCTCGTCGACCTCGACGGACACGACCCGCGCGTGTATCGGCGCCTGATGGGACTGCTCATCGAGAAGCGGCTTTACGCGGAGGCGGTGCTCGCCGGCGAGCGAGGGCTCTGGAGCGGCCTCGAGCAACTCGAGCTGCACCGGCTCTTCGGTGAGGCGCTGCTCGGCGCGGGGAACCTGCGTCGCGCGGTCTTCGAACTCGAGACGGCGGTGCTCTGTAAGGGCGACGCGAACGCGAAGGGAGCCGTGTATCGTCTCCTCGCCGTGGCCTACACCCGGGCGAAGAACCCGGCCGGGGCCGCGCGCGCCGCTGCGGAGGCGAAGCGGCTCGGCGGCTGAGCTCGGGCGGGGCGAGAGTCGGAATCACGCCCGCGCGCGGTGGCCGCTCGCGCGACCTTTCAATGGCAAGCCGGATCGAGTACGGTCGCTTTCTACCATGGGGGAAGGAGCGGCGCGCATGTATGTCCGTTCGTTGGTCTCGCTGAGGGCTGCGCTCGCGAGCCGAGCGCTCGTCCCTACTGGGGAGCCCGGCTGACCATGCCCGAACCTCCTCGAACCTCGGGCCCATCGGAGGCGCGTTCCCCGGCGGCCGCGGAGCGCCCGCGGCGGGAGCCGGAGATCCGCGCGGCCATGGTGAAGGACTTCGTCGCGGAGCTGCGAAGCCAGCGCGTGCCGCGTTCGAGCGAGCTGGTCGCAGCGCTCGATCGAGACATGCTTCGTGAGATCGACGAGGCCGCGCGGCTCGAGTGGGTGCCTGCCGCGCCGGTCGCTCGCTCCGCCGACACGCTGCGCGCGCTGGTCGGCCCGGCCGCATGGCGCGCCCTGCACGTCCAGGTGGCCGCCGAGCTCGCCGAGCGGCCGCTCTTTCGCGCGCTGATTCACGGGGCGCGGCTGGTGTTTGGGGCCACACCGGCCACCTTCAGCCGCATCTTCCCGAGGGCCCTTAGCCAGGCGCACCGCAACTATGGTCGCATAACCGGTGAGGTCTCCGGCGCGCGCAGCTTCACCATCCGGATCGAGGACACCCCGTCCCAGGGGCTCTCGCTCGGCCTGCTCGACGTCTTCGCGGGCACCTTCGAGGGGTTGCTCGCGCCGCTCGCGAGCGGTGTCCGCTGCGACGTCGAGTACACCCCTGGCGCGCGCCGCGCCTTGCTCGTGGTGCGCTGGTGAGCGGTCGCCTCGCCCGGGCCTCGCGCCGAACAAGCCAACCCTAGAAGGTGCCGATTACGCCGAGCCCGCCCCCGGTATGGCTCACCATCGGCGCGAGCATCATGGTGTGCGCGGGCGTCGCGGGCACCTCTTCCCGGGCGAGCAGCGCGGCGTCGATGGCGATCGCCGCGGGCACGCCGACGCCGAGTCCGAGCGCGAAGCCAGTGAGCCCGCAGAACGACTCGCCGGTCGAGTTCCCCCCTTGGCAGGCCACGAGCGCGCCGCCGAGTCCGAACAGCCCAGGGATCGCGAGACGCTGTCCGAGATCGAGGAAAGCCGTGCCGACTCGGCCGTGCCCGAGGTGGACCGCGGGCGCAGCCAACGCGTAGCCGATGGCGCCGACCGCCATGAAGCCCGACAGGCTCCGCGTGCTCGCTCCGAGCCCGAACACGGCGAGCGACGCGCCGTCGGCGATGAGCGTCTGCTCACCGTACCATCGCGTGCTCGAGGGCTCGGCAGGCGCGCTCAGAGGCCCCGCGGCCTTCGCCGAGGGCGTAGCGAGCAGCGTCGCCGCGCACGTCGCGGCGACGCCGAGCAGGTGCGGGGCGCATCGACAGAGCGCGGACCGTCGAGGCTCACGCGGGGCTGGGTGGCGCACGGGTTCCACGATAGTCGACGCGGCGATCGAGCGGCAAGTGACGCGCATGATGAAGGGCGCCTACGGTGAGTCGAGCGCCTCGTCGTCGGAGCGCTCGTCGAGCGCGGGAGCTTCCGCTTCAATCCGCCAGCGCGAGACTCCACCGTCGGCAGGTGGTCACGCCCCCCGCGGATCGACCTTTCAATCCGGCCAGGCGAGCGCCAGCCGCACCGTCGCGGGCTTGCCGTCACTGGTGCACGCGTACGCCCCCGTCGCGAGCGCCTTCTCGACGCAAGCTCCGTCGCGCTTCGTCTGGTCGCCGCTGAGCACGCGGGCGGCTTGAACGGCGCCCGCGTCACTGACCGACACTTCTGCCAAGATCAGACTACCCGCCGGTAGGGCGCAACGCGCGAGCGCCGGCGCCACCGAGTCGACGTTGTCGACCGTGAGCCGGCGGACCGGCGCCTGCCCCTTCTTGTCGGACGAGTGCCAGTCGGCGTCGACGTGCAGGTTGGTCGAAGCCTCCACCACGCGGATCTCCGGGCGCGATTTTCCCGCAAGATCCTCCGCTTCGTGCTCAATGATCAGTCGGGAGCGCCCGCGAGTCGCGCTCGCGCCCGCCGACTTCGCGACCGCCGCGCACAGGCACGCTTCGCGCTTGCCGGCCGGCCCGCTCGTATCGTCGAGGTCCTCGAGCTCGCAGCGGCTCGCCCCCTCGAAGAGCACGTGCTGGCGCTCGTGATCCGCGCCGGCGAAACACGCGGCCATCCCGGCTGCCTGGTCGCTGAAAGCCTTGGTCTCGGCTGCGCAGTCGGTGAAGCCCACCCGCTGGCAGAGCGTGAGCGTGCCCGCTCTCACCTCGCCGCGGGGCGTGAAGCGGCCTGTGAGCCCTCCGAGCAGGCCAGCGCCCGCGGGGAGCGCCCTCAGGGAGGTGAACGCGCTCTCGTAGCGCTCCACACGAGGAAGCTGCGGGTTCCAGGGAGCGGTGAGCGTGAGCTCCGGGGATTGCCAGCCGTTGACCTGTACCCAGAGCTCGTCGCCCTTCTCCTCGAAGCCGGAGACGTGCACGAGCTCCGTCGTGAGCCAGCCCTTACCACTGACGCGGCGATGGTTTGGTACGCCGTCGAAGGCGCAGCGGGTCCCACTCTTCGCCACGGGCCGAAGCTCCGCGTCGACCTCCGCGAGCGGAACCAGCTCGTAGTCACGCAGCGCCTTGCCGAGCGCCGCTGCGAGCTGCTCGCGCAGCGCGCGCCGCTCGCTCCGAAACAGCTGCTCGTCCTGGAAGGGCAGCACCGCGATCCTCTCACGCTCCTGCTGCGCCGGACGCGTGGGGCTCAGCGGAGCGCCGGCGAGGGTGGCCGATGGCGCGGGCGTCGTCGCGGGCGCCGTGGTGGGGCAAGGCATCGGGCGCACGCAGGAGCCCAGCACGATGCAGCAGGAGACGAGAGCGATTCGCATTCTAGGACGGAACACGGGGGCCGCGTCACGAGCGTGTTCGGTGAACCGTCTCATCTTGCTCGTTTCCGTCCTCGCCGGCTCGCTCTCGTCCGCGTGCGACCCCGGCCGCTGCAGCCACGACGGCTCAGAAGACGACCGCGACCTCGTGCGGGTTCTGCGGGTTGACCCGCACGTTCACCGTCGCGCCGGGCTGGCACTGGGGGATGTTGAACTGCGGTACGATGGCGAGCGTCTGCACGTGGTAGGGCCCCTGCGGCCCGTGCACCTCGAGGGTGACGTGCACCTGCGGGTTCATGTTCACCATCGTTCCCGTCTGCTGGGCGGCGAGCACACGCGCCGTCATCGGCATGCCGGTCAGCGCGAGTTGCTCCTTTGCGGCGAGCGCGCCGACCATCGCCTGTGCGCCGCTGAGCTGGCCCATGAACATCGGCAACGTGAACCACGCGGTCCCGCCGAGCACGACACCGGTAATGACCAGGCCGATCCCCATCCCAAAGTTGCCCGTGACTATCGCCACGAGCCCACCGACCGCGAGCAACCCACCGAGCGCCGCGAACCCGATCTGCATGTACTTGAGCATGCTGCCGGCGCTGTTCAGCGAGGCCTGCGCGTGCCCGAGCCGCGCGAGCCCCACGCCGGCGTTCATCGGCATGCCGGGCGACGGCTGCATCGGCGCGCCCGGCTGAGGGGCGTAGCCCGGCTGCGCGCCCTGCGGTGCGTAGCCATAGGGTGGAGAGCCTGGTGGCGGAGCGCCTGGCGGGAGGCCGCCTGGGGTCATGGGATTCATCTGCGGTTCCTTTCTCGCGCTGCCCCCTCGGGCGACAGCGTGTGCGACGCGCACTATACACGATCACCGCTTCACGCCGGCCCACCCGTGGTCGTCCCGCGCCATGGGGCGAGGCTCGCGTGAGCCGTGGTCCAGCTCAGAACCCCGGCTTGAAGCCCTGCGCATCGAGGCGAAAGCGAGCCTTGTCTGCCTGGAGCCCGGCCGGGATGGCAAAACCCGCGAGGATCGCGGCCAGGGCCGAGAGCGGGACGAGACCGAGCGCCAAGAGTGACACGACCCCGTGCGCGAACTCGAAGACGACCCACGTGAGGTCCGCGAGCGCGAAGAGGCCCGCCACGACGGTGCCCGCGATGGCCGCCCAACCGCGCGCGCCCGCGGTGCGCACGCCGATCAGGGTGAGCGCCACGCCGAAGCAGAGCGTCAGCGCCGACACCGCGATGAACGGGGCTCGCATCGGGAGCCCGACGAAATTCTGGAGCGCGAGGACCACGGTGAAGACGCCGTCCAACCCGAGCGCGATCCCCGCGAGGCGCATGATGAGCGGCGCCTTCAGCGACTCGATGTCGTCGTCGTCAGGGCCTAGCTCCACCATGCGCGCACCTGCCCTCTCGGCGCCGTCGCGCCCTCCGTTCGACCGTCTATCATCTCGCAGCCTCTTCCTCGTCCGCGGCGCCGCCGCGGAGCCCGAGCGCGCGAGTCTTCTTGTAGAGGTGGCTTCGCTCGAGCCCGAGCGCGCGAGCGGTGCTCGCCATCTGTCCGCCGTGGTGCGCGAGCGCCTCTTCGAGGATCGTGCGCTCGGCCTCATCGACCAGCACGCGGTACGGCACGCCGGGACGATAGAGCCCGCAAGCGGTCGCTGCCACGCCCATACCGAGCGAGCGCTCGACATCGGCGGTCGAGATCGAGTCGTCGGGCGAGAGGATGACCAGGCGCTCGACCAGGTTCTTGAGCTCACGCACGTTACCGGGGAACGCGTGGCGGCCGAGCGCGGCGAGGGCGTCATCGGTGAGCCGCACGCCCGAGCGGCCGTTGTCGCGGGCGGACTGCTCGAGGAAGTGCCGCGCGAGCAGCGGGATGTCCTCGCGGCGCGCGCGGAGCGGCGGGAGCTCGAGCGGCAACACGTTCAGGCGGTCATGGAGATCGGGGCGAAAGTCCCCTGCGGCGCAGGCCGCGACCAGATCCTTGTTGGTCGCGGCGACCACCCGCACGTCGACCTTGAACGTCTCGCTCCCTCCCACCCGCTCGATCTCGCGCTCCTGCAGCACCCGGAGCAGCTTCGCCTGCATGGCGAGGGGCATGTCCCCGACCTCGTCGAGGAAGAGCGTGCCGCCGCTCGCGCGCTCGAACTTCCCGCGGCGCTGCTTGGTGGCTCCAGTGAAGGCGCCCGCCTCGTGACCGAAGAGCTCGCTCTCGATGAGCTCGGCGGGCACCGCCGCGCAGTTCAGCTTCTCGAGCGGACCCTTCGCGCGCGGCGAGGCGCGATGCACCGCGCGCGCGACCAGCTCCTTGCCGGTGCCGCGCTCTCCGGTGAGGAGCACGCTCGCGGCAGCCTTGGCGGCGCGCCCGACCTGGTCGCGGAGCTCGGCCATCGCGCGGCTCTCGCCGAGCAGCTCGTCGAAGTAGCCGGCCTCGGCGCGGAGCTCGCGCGCTTCCTCCTCGGCGCGCATGAGGCGAAACGTGTTCTCGAGCACGATGAGCAGCCGATCGGTCGAGAGTGGCTTCTCGAGGAAATCGAGCGCGCCCAGCTTGGTGGCGCGCACGGCCGCGTCGACCGTCGCGTGTCCGCTCATCATGATGACGGGCGCGTCGTTGCCCGACTTGCGTAGCCGCTCGAGGAGCTCGACGCCGTCGCCGTCGGGGAGCGCGACGTCGAGCAGCATCACGTCGTAGCTTCGCTTGGCGAGACGCTCGAGCGCGATCCCGACGCCCCCGGCGACGTCCACCGCGTAACCCTCGAGTGAGAGCGCCTTTTTCAGGGTGCTCAGGATTGACGGCTCGTCGTCCACTAACAGGAGCTGGCCGCGCGGCATGGTGTCGACGGTACTCGGACCTCGTCCGGACAGCTAGCTGGCGACCGCCCTCCGCGAGTAGCGGCACCTCGCGAAGGGAGGTAGTACGCCGCGCTCGGCGTCACGCCCGCCGCGCTCGGCGTCACGCCCGCCGCGCTCGGCGTCACGCCCGCCGCGCTCGGCGTCACGCCCGCCGCGCTCGGCGTCACGCCCGCCGCGCTCCGCGTCACGCCCGCCGCGCCCCCATCTTCGCTTCTGCTACGCTCCCGTCCCCCGATGACCGCCCCCGTTGCGACCGCCACCGGCACCTTGGCAGCAACTCCGCTCTCGAGCCTGCTCGTCTATTTGCTCGACCGCCGCCTCGACGGCACCCTGGTGCTCGAGGCCCCGGGCGGCGGGAAGAGCGCGCTCTCCTTCGAGCGCGGCGCGCCCCGCAAGGCGAAGACGGCCGAGCCCGTCGCATATCTAGGCCGGGTGCTCTTCGAGCAAGGCGCCATCGACGAGGCGACCGAGACGCGGACGCTCTCGGTGGTCGCCAAGGAGCAGCGCCTGCACGGCGCCGTGCTCCTCGCTGAGGGTGCGGTCGACGCCGTGACCCTGGGGCGCGGGCTCTTGGAGCAGCTCGCCCGTCAGCTCGAGTGGATGTGCGCGCTGCCCCTCGAGACCGTATACGGGTTCTACGAAGGCGCGGATTTTCTCGCGCGTTGGGGCGCGGGCGAGCCGGCCCCCGCGAGGCCGCTGGCGCTGTTTTGGCGCGTATTCCGCGGCGCCGCACCCGATGCGCACCTGGCGGCGCTTCGAGCGCGCCTCGCTGGTCAAGAGCTTCGGCTCCACCCGGAGGCGCAGGTCGCGCGCTTCGGCTTCAACGCGAAGGAGCAGTCAGTGCTCGACGTGCTGCGCGCCAAACCCTGGCGTTTCGAGGCGCTCCGAGCGAGCGGGCTCGACGAGCCTGAGGCCATCGACCGTGTGCTCTGCGCGCTGCTCGCTACCCGACACCTCGATCTCGGGGTGTCGGGAGCGCTCCCGGTGGGGGTCACCGGGCCCTCTCCTTCGCCTCCGCCTCCACGGCGGACGCCCGCGATACCGGCGCGGGTCACACCCGCGACACCGCCCGTGGAGCCAGCGTCGCGGCCGCCGGCGGCCGAGCCCGACGACGACCCCGCGGTACTCGCCTTCAAGCGGGAAGTCCGCGAGGCGGCCGAGCGCGCCGGAAAGCAGAACTACTACGAGCTCCTCGGCGTCGAGCCGGAGGCGTCGACGTCCATCATTCAGGCCGCCTTCTTCCGTCTCGCCAAACGCTTCCATCCGGACCGCGCCGGCCCCGAGTGCGCCGACGTGCACGACGAGCTGACCCGCTACTTTGCGCGCGTCAGCGAAGCGCACCAGATGCTCTCGGACGTCGAGCGGCGCGCAGAATACGATAGGTTCCTCGCCGCCGGCGGACTGGGCAGCGCTGATGAACAAGAGGCGGTCACGCGCGTCCTCCGCGCGGCGACCGCGTTCCAGAAGGCGGAGGTGCTGCTCAAGAAGAACGACCTCGCGGGCGCCGCCCGCGAGGCCAAGGCGGCCGTCGAGGGTGATCCGGAGCAGGCCGACTACATCGCGCTCGACGCGTGGGTGCGGTCACAAGCAGCCGAGCACCGCGAGGACTCGCTCGCGGGTCTCATCGCGCGGCTCGAGCATGCGCTCGCGCGCGAGCCGAACAACCTGCGCGCGCACTGGTATCGCGGCCAGCTCCTCAAGCGCGCCGGCAAGGAGAAGGCGGCGCTCAAGGATTTTCGCTGGATCGTCGAGAATCACCCGAGGCACCTCGACGCCGCCCGCGAGGTCCGCCTCTACGAGATGCGCCTGGCCGCCGCGGCCACCGACAAGTCCGACAAGAAGGACAAGGGTCGCGACACCGGCAACATCCTGAACAAGCTCTTCAAGCGCTGAGCCGAGCTCAGCGCGCTCCCCGGCGAACCTCGACCGCGCGTAGAGTCGTCTTCTGGGTCGGTCCGGCGCGGAATCCCAAGGCGATCCGCTCGGCGGGCGCGCTGCACGTCACGCGCTTCGCGCCGCGCGTGAGCGTGGCGCTCCCCGGGACGAGCTCGAGCTCGAGCGTCTCCTCGCTGCCCTCCGGCCACGGACAGTCGGCGCCGCCGAGGATGCGCTCGCCCGCGAGCACGCGCGGTGGCGAGCCGGCGCCGAGCGTGATGCGGAGCTCCACGGTGAGGTAGCGCGCGTCGGTGATGAGCGCGGTCGCGTCGTCGCCCTCGAGCGTGAGGCCGCTCGTCGGAGCGAAGCGCGCCTCCGCGCCGTCGCGGACCGGCGAGCGATCCGGCGCGACGTGCGCGGCCTGCGAGACGGGGAAGCTCCCGTCGGGCGGCAGCGCGGTGAAGAGTGGCGCGACGTCGAACGCGAAGCGCCCGCGCGTGTCGAAGCGAAGGCCCTCGAGCGCGAGCCCCTCGGCGCCGCGCGCGAGCCACACGAAGGCACCCGGATCGAGCGCCAAGGGGGCCGGGAGCTCCGCGGCCGGCGCTGCGCGCGGGCGTCCGGGCGGCACCACGAAGGCCGCCTGCCACGGATCGAAGCGCAAGAGCTCGCGCGCGTCGTCGGGCCCAGCGACCAGCCATGGTGCGCCGTTCGCGGCGGGCACGAGCGCGGGGTGAGGCGTCTCGACGGGCAGGTCCGGAAGCCGCTCGGCGACGCCCTCGGGCGTAATCCACCAGGCGTCGCGACAGCCGGTGCCGCCGCGCGTGGCGCAGCCGCCGACCGCGAGCGCCCCGCCACCCGGCATCGCCACGAACGCGCGGTCGAAGCGCGGTGGCACGCTGGTGCTCCCGAACGACGCCTGGCTCGCGTCCGCAGACAGGAACTCGAGCCGCCCGACCGGCGCGCCGTCGCGGCCGGTGCCGCCGGCGACCAGGATGCGCCCGTCGTCGAGGGTGAGCGCGACCGGAGCGACGCGCGCCTCGGCCAGGGTGGCGAGCCCGACCTCGCGCGGCGCGCGATCGCGCGGAGAAATGGCGTCGAGGCTCCCGAGCGCGACCCCGCCTTCACCCACGCCGCCCACGAGCAGCGTCTCGCCGGACGGCAGGACCACGGCCGCGTGTCGTGCGCGCGCGACCGACAGCGGGACCAACCGCGCGCGATCGAAGCGCCCCGTCTCGGGCTCGAACACCACGCCGCTCGCGATCGGGCGCCCATCGGCGGGAGCGCCGCTCGACGAAGTGCGCGGATCGAGCCCGCCGGCCACGATGAGCGCGTCGCCGAACGGCGTCACGGTCGCGAACGCGCGGCCCGGCACCATGCCGCCCTCGACCTCGCTCGCGACGCCACGCTTCGCATCGAAGTAGAGCGCGCGCGCGCTGTCGGCCGTGCTCGTGAGCTCGCCGGCGACCAGGAGCACCCTGCTCGCGCTCGACCAGCCGAGCGCCTGCCCACCCGCGCTCGCGGGGTATGCCGGCGCGTGGCCGAGCTCGCAGCGCTCGTCCTTCGGCCACAGCAGCACGTCGAAATCACCGTCGGGGCGCTCCTCCTCGGCCAGGCCGAGCCAGGCGCCGCCCGGTGCGATGAGCTCGGCCACGAGCGCGCGCGTCTCGTCAGGGAACCCCATGACGCGCCCGCGGAGCGTCGAGTCGAGCGCCTCGGCGGTGGTGGGAGTCGGGTCGAAGTCGCCGAGCGCGCGGACCAGCACGGAGCCGCGCCCGGGCGGACAGCCAGCGAGCGCGTGGAGCCGCACCGCGCGCACATGCTCGCTCGCCTCCCCCGCGCCACAGCCGGAAAGGAGCAGGAGCGCGAGGAGGGCGCTACCATGAGGGGCGCGCATGTTTCCCCAGATGTTCGGCAAGTACGTGCTCGACGCCGAGCTCGCCGCGGGAGGCATGGCGCGGGTCTTCCGAGCGACCCTGCGCGGCGCGGGCGGCTTCGAGAAGCGGCTCGTGGTCAAGCAGATCCGCCCGGAGCTCGCGAGCGACGACGCCTTCGTGCGGCGCTTCGTCGACGAGGCCAAGACCGCGGTCGAGCTCGGTCACCCGAACATCGTGCCCGTGTACGAGCTCGGAGTCGAGCAGGGCACCTATTACATCGCCATGGAGTTCTGCGAGGGTGTGACCCTCGCCGAGCTCCTCCTCGAGACGGGACCGCTCTCGCCGGAGGAGGGCGCCTACGTCGGGGTCGAGATCTGCCGCGCGCTCGACTACGCCCACCGCCGCGCCGGGATCGTCCACCGCGACGTGACGCCACGCAACGTGATGATAGACGACGAGGGCGCGGTCCGGCTCATCGACTTCGGGATCGCTGCGCCTGCGGCGAGTGCGGCCGGCGGCGAGCGCGTCGCCGTCGAGGTGTTCGGCTCGCCGGGGCACATGCCGCCCGAGCAGCTCGCGGGCGCCGCGCTCACCCCCGCGACCGACGTGTTCGCGGTCGGAGCGCTGCTCCTCGAGGCGTGGTCGGGCTCGCCGCCGTTTCGGCGCGCGACCGCCGTCGAGAGTGAGCACGCGCTCACCGCGTCGCCGCCGCCGCCGAGCGCGCGCTCGCCGCGCCTCGCGCCGCTCGACGAGCTGGTGACCGCGAGCGTCGCGCTCGAGCCCGCGCGCCGCCCGGCGCGCGCCGAGCTCCTCGCCCGCCCGCTCCGCGAGTTCCTGAAGAGCGCGGACCTCGGCGATGTCGCGCGCCGGCTCGGCGAGCGCGCGCGCCGCGCGCGCCGGAGCGGGCGGCGCTCCGAGCCGTGGCTCGACCGAACGCCCGCGAGCGAGCCGCGCCCTGGCGACGCCACCCCGCCGCGCCCCGCGCCCGCGACCCACGCGGGCGAGCCGGTCACGCGTACCTTCGCCGTCCGCGACGATCTCGTCGAGTGGACGCGCAAGCTCTCGCCCAACGCCGAGCCCGTCGCCACCCGCCGCCTCGAGCGCGCGCCGCCGATTGCTTCGGCCGCGGCCGGCTCTGGTCGGCGCGCCGGGCTGCTCGCCGCGCTCGTCGCGAGCGCCGTGCTGTTCGCCTGGATCGGCCAGAGGTGGCGGTCCGGCGCGCAGCCCCGCGAGGCGGGTTCGGCGCGCTCACCGGCCGGCCTCGGCTCGAGTCACGCGGCGGCGAGGGGCTCCACGGCTGAGCCGTGGAGAGATGCAGGCGACTCCGCTGCCAACCTCGCCCTGGCCCCGATTCCTGACACTTCGTCAGGTAACCACGCGGCGACGCCGCCTGAGCCTGCGGCTCCCGTCGCGCCGCCCGCCGTCCCGAGCGGTTCGTCCGCGGGGCCGCGCGCCGGACCGACCACCAACCCCAGACCCGGCGCGAGCGCGGCCGAACCGGCCCCTGGGCGCTCTACGCTCAGCTTGACCTCCGCGCCGCCCGCGAGCGTCATGGTTGGCGGGCGACGCTTCGCCTCGACTCCGGTGCTCGGCCTCTCGCTTCCACCAGGAACGTACCCGGTGCTCTTCCGGAGCCTCGGCGTGCTCGACGAGCGTGTGTCGGCGACCGTCACCCTCGGCCCCGGCGAGTCGCGCGGCGTGCACGCGGATTTCACCAGCGCGAGCCCGCGGGTGATCTTGAGGTGAGCAGGATCGAACGCTCGTGAAGGGCCACCCCGCAGGCGCGGACGGATCACTCCGGAGCGGACTATCGAGCTTCGAGAGCCGATGCGTCGCGCTCACCGAGGGGGTCGCCGTTTGGGGGCCGCCGCCTGAAGCATCCCCTCGTTTCGCGCTCATAGCAGGCCGAATACGCCGCGGAGGAGAGCTTGCTCGCGAACGCACTCATCGTAGGCGGTCATGAGGAGCGCGAGCCGGTCATCCGGCATCGCCGGAATCGCGTCGTACCAGAAGCAGCCCTGCTTGTAGAGCGACAG